>NZ_JAAGLT010000009.1 GCF_010548275.1 Streptomyces sp. SID12488 | reverse complement strand
CGCGATCAACCTCATCCGCATCAACGCCTGGCTCACCGACCAACCCCGCGCCCGCACACGGACCAGCCCCCTGGCAGCACTTCGCCCCGCCGCATAACGACGGGGCGAAGCATCAGAGACCGGGATTCGCCAACAGCGTCCCTCAGGTGCCGGGCCCTTTCCCCTGTGTGTGTCCGAACCGCACCCCTTACAGAAGCCTGATTGTGTCCACATCGCGCCCGAATCTGTTTACTTCGCGGAAATCCGGGCGTAGTCTCCGAGTGAAGTCACAAGTTCGGGCATCGGTCGGAGGTAAACGGACATGTACGCACCGGAGCGGCAGCAGGAGATCCTGCGGCTCGCCCGTGACGGCGGGCGGGTGGACGTGCTGTCCCTCGCCGAGCAGTTCCAGGTCACCGCGGAGACCGTCCGGCGGGACCTGAAGGCGCTGGACCGCGCGGGCCTCCTGCGGCGTGTGCACGGCGGGGCCATACCGGCCGGCCGCCTCGACTTCGAGCCGGACCTCACCGAGCGCGAGTCGACCTACGCCGACGAGAAGGACCGCATCGCCAAGGCCGCCCTCGCCGAACTGCCCACCGAGGGCACCCTGATCCTCGACGCCGGCTCGACGGTCGCACGCCTCGCCGCCGCCATCCCGCTGGACGCGACGCTCACCGTCGTCACGCACAGCCTCCCGATCGCGGCCCGCCTCGCCGACCACCCCGGCATCCAGCTGCACCTCGTCGGAGGACGCGTCCGGCACCGTACCCGCGCCGCCGTCGACGCCTGGGCGCTGCGGGCGTACGGCGAGATCCGCGCCGACGTCGCGTTCGTGGCCGCCAACGGGTTCTCCGCCGAGCGCGGGCTGACCACGCCTGACCTCGCCGAGGCCGCCGTGAAGCGGGCCGCCGTGGAGGCAGCCCGCCGAGTGGTGCTCCTCGCCGACTCGACGAAGCACGGCCAGGAGCACTTCGCCCGCTTCGGCGACCTGGGCGACGTGGACCTGCTGATCACCGACAGCGGGCTGAGCCCCGAGGACGCCACCGGCCTGGAGCGCGGCGGCGGCACGGAAGTGGTGCGCGCATGATCCTCACCGTCACTCCCAACCCGTCCCTCGACCGTACGTACGAGGTTCCGTCGCTCGACCGCGGCGAGGTCATCCGGGCCACCGGCGAACGCATGGACCCGGGCGGCAAGGGCGTCAACGTCTCGCGGGCCGTCGCCGCCGCCGGGCAGCGCACCGTGGCCGTGCTGCCGCTGGGCGGCGCGCCCGGAGCGCTTGTCGCCGTCCTCCTCGACGCCCAGGGCATCGAGGTCGCGCCGGTGCCGATCTCCGGGGCCACCCGCTCCAACATCGCGCTCGCCGAAGCCGACGGTGTGCTGACGAAGATCAACGCACCCGGTCCCGAACTCTCTGCCGCCGAGCAGGAGTTGCTCCTGGAGACCGTGCGCCGGCAGTCGGCCGAGGCCGACTGGATCGCCTGCTGCGGCAGCCTGCCGCGCGGCCTCGCACCCTCCTGGTACGCCGACATCGTCGCCCGTACGCACGCCGCGGGCGCCCGGATCGCCCTCGACACCTCCGGCCCGGCCCTCCTCGCCGCCCTGCGCGAGCGGCCCGACGTCGTCAAGCCGAACGCCGAGGAACTCGCCGAAGCGGTCGGCCGCCCCCTCGCCACGATCGGCGACGCCGTCAAGGCCGCCGAGGAACTGCGCGAACTCGGCGCGGGCGCCGTCCTCGCCAGCCTCGGCGCCGACGGGCAGCTGCTCGTCAACGGCTCCGGCACCTGGTTCGGCAGCGCGCGCGTCGACACCGTACGCAGCAATGTGGGCGCCGGTGACTCCTCGCTCGCCGGGTTCCTGATCGCCGGCGGCAGCGGGCCCGAAGCCCTCGCCTCCGCCGTCGCACACGGCGCCGCCGCCGTCCAGCTGCCCGGCAGCGTGATGCCGACACCCGCCGACCTCGACCTGTCCGCCGTGACGGTGACGAGCGAGGTACCCGTGGACCGCGTACTGAGGGAGCCGGTGTCATGAGCTTCCGGTTGTCCGCCCTCCCTGATCCGGCCCTCTGTTGTCGCGCATGCCGGTGCTGCCGCCGCCGTCCGGCTGCCCGGCAGTGTGATGCCGCCGCGGGAGCCCGCGTCATGGGTTCCCCACCGCGCATCCCCCCTGAACCGGCCCTGACGCGGCGGGGCTCCCCCGGCCCCGCCGCAGCCACCCCCAAGAACCCCCAGCGCAGTACCCGTACCACCTCCACCCCCGTCCCCAGCCCCGCCCACCCCACGCCCCGGGCGCAACGCGTGCGAAGGAGCCCGCGATGAGCGAGATGATCACCGCGGACCTGGTCGATCTCGACCTGTCCGCCCAGACCAAGGACGCGGCTGCCCGTGCCCTCGCCGAGCGCATGGTGGCGAAGGGGCGGGTGACCGACCTCGACGGCTTCCTCGCCGACGTGGCCGCCCGCGAGGCGCAGATGCCGACCGGCCTCGACGGCGGTATCGGCATCCCGCACTGCCGAAGCGAACATGTGACCGAGCCGACGCTCGCCTTCGGGCGCAGCGCCGCCGGGATCGACTTCGGCGCGGCGGACGGACCCGCCGACCTGATCTTCCTGATCGCGGCCCCGGCCGGCGCCGACGACGCCCATCTGACGATCCTCTCGTCGCTGGCCCGGCAGCTGATGAACGACGAGTTCACCGCGGCCCTGCGCTCGGTGGGCGACGCGGCGAGCGCCGCCGCGCTGATCCGCGGCGACGAGACGCCGGCCGTCGGCGCCGACAGCTCCGCGGCGGTTTCGGCGGCGGCCTCCGCCGAAGCCGCCGCGGGTCCGAACGTGAGTACGGACGCGGGTACAGCCGGCGATGATGGCGGGCGGCCGTTCCGTATCGTCGCCGTCACCTCCTGCCCGACCGGCATCGCGCACACGTACATGGCGGCCGAGTCGCTGGAGAACGCCGGCCGTGAGGCGGGCGTCGAGCTCGTCGTCGAGACGCAGGGCTCGGCCGGGTTCACCCGGCTCGACCCGGCGGCCATCGCCGACGCGGACGGCGTGATCTTCGCCCACGACGTGCCCGTACGGGAGAAGGAACGCTTCGCCGGGAAGCCGACCGTCGACGTCGGCGTCAAGGCAGGCATCAACAAGCCCGCCCAGCTCATCGCCGACGTACGCGCCAAGGCCGAGCGCGGCGAGGTCACCGCGAGCGCCAAGGGCGACGGAACGCCCGTCGAACGGACCGGCGAGTCCGGCGACAACTACGGCACCAAGCTGCGCAAGTGGCTGATGACCGGCGTGAGTTACATGGTCCCGTTCGTCGCCGCGGGCGGTCTGCTGCTCGCCCTCGGCTTCGCGATCGGCGGCTGGGAGATCAACAAGGCGCCCTCGGTCATGGAGCACTTCTCCTGGACCCAGGTCGACAGCTGGGGCGCGCTGCTCTTCCAGATCGGCGGGGTCGCCTTCGGCTTCCTCATCCCGGTCCTGGCCGGCTACATCGCCTACGGCATGGCGGACCGGCCCGGTCTCGTCCCCGGTTTCGTCGGCGGCATGATCGCCTCGAACATCGCGGCCGGCTTCCTCGGCGGTCTGGTCGCCGGTCTGCTGGCCGGTGGCATCGTCCTCGCGATCCAGAAGATCAGGATCCCACCGGTGCTGCGCGGCATCATGCCGGTCGTGGTGATCCCGCTGATCTCCTCGCTGATCGTCGGCTTCCTGATGTTCGTCGTGGTCGGCAAGCCCATCGCCGAGGCCCAGAAGGGCATGACGGACTGGCTCTCCGGCCTCTCCGGCACCAATGCGATCCTGCTCGGCGTCCTGCTCGGCCTGATGATGTGCTTCGACCTCGGCGGCCCCGTCAACAAGGTCGCGTACGCCTTCGCCACCGCAGGCATCGCAGTCCAGGACCCGAGCGACTCCGCGATGAAGGTCATGGCCGCCGTGATGGCCGCCGGCATGGTCCCGCCGCTGGGCATGGCCCTGGCCACCGTCGTCCGCCGGAAGCTCTTCACCCCGGCCGAGCGCGAGAACGGCAAGGCCGCCTGGGTACTGGGCGCGTCCTTCATCTCCGAGGGCGCGATCCCGTTCGCGGCGGCGGACCCGCTGCGCGTCATCCCGGCCTCGATGGCGGGCGGCGCGGTCACCGGCGCACTGTCGATGGCCTTCGGCGCCACGCTGCGCGCCCCGCACGGCGGCATCTTCGTGGTCCCGCTGATCGGCAGCCCGTTTCTCTACCTGATCGCCATCGCGGCCGGCACCTGTGTCACCACAGCCCTGGTGATCGCCCTCAAGAGCATGCGCAAGCAGGCACCGGGAGCCACGGCCGCAGAGTCGCCGGAGGACGCCGCGCGAGCGGCCGAGAAGAAGGAGCCGGTGGCGGCGTAAGCGGCGCGACGAGCAGGTCAACACCCCAGTGGGCCGGTCGCCTTGGCGACCGGCCCACTGGGGTGTTGACTCCGGTCGGGCTACGACGTCCGAGCCGCCCGGCGCTCCATCGCGTCCCGCGCCCCGTCCTCCGTCGGATACACCTCGCACATGTGCCGTCCGTCGGGCGTGGCCGTGTGCTCGATCTCCCAGAGGGAGATCTCCTCACCGCCGGGCAGCAGGAAGGCGTGCTCGTAGAGGGAGAAGCCGATGCCGGCCCGGCCCGCGCGGCACGGGCGGCCGAACGCCTGGGTGATCCGGTGCGCGAACGCCGTACGCAGCAGGTCGGCGATCTCCGCCCCCGGCCGGTCCGTGTTCTCCGCACGCCTCAGTAACCGGCGGGCGTGGTCCGCCGAGTTGTCGTCCGGAACGTACCTGTGCCGCGGCTGGACCATCGCGGTGAGCTGCACCGTCACCGGTAGCTCGAAGTCCGGGGCGTCCGCCGGCAGCGGGAGCCGGGCCGTCGCGGCGCGCAGCTCCTCCTCGTCCACGTAGACCTCGGCCTGCGGACCCGACCCGGGCGCCGTGTTGTGCACCAGTTCCCAGAGGGTGAGCGCCGAGCCGTCGGCGAGCAGCCAGGTATGGCGGTACGTCTCGCGGTGCAGCCCCGCGCTGTGGTGCGCGGAGTGCAGCGAACTGTCGTGCGCCAGCGCGCAGTCGAGCCGACGTATCGCCTCGTCGGGCAGTTCGAAAGAGTTCAGCGCACGACCCAGAAGTCGCTCGAGATGCTCCTCCGGAGACTCGGGCGACTCGGGTGGTTCGTACGCTGCCGTCTCGTACGGAACGCTCAAGGCTTCTCCCGGCGTTGCTGCATGTCACCTTGTGGGTGCATACCGTAGCCCCTCGGTCGGACATCATGTCCGCGAACCGAGAAAACATACGTCCAGAAGACGCCCGGGCCGCGCGAAAAGTTCCCGCGCGGCACCGAAAACCGTCGATGATCCGTCAACACGCCCTGCTGGGGCGGTAGTTCAGGCGGCGCTCCCGGCCGTCCACTCGCTCCACGGCAGGTTCCAGCCGTTGAGACCGTTGTCCGGTGCGACCTGCTTGTCGGCGGAGTTCTTGACGATGACGACGTCCCCGATCATCGAGTTGTCGAAGAACCACCTGGCGGGCGTGTCCCCTTGGGCCCCCTGCGCATCCCGCAGCCCCACACAACCGTGACTGGTGCCCGTACGCCCGAAGGGCGGGTTGCTCTGCTTGTACCAGTAGTTGCCGTGGATGAAGGTCCCGGAGGTGGTCAACCGCATCGCGTTCGGTACGTCCTTGATGTCGTACGCGTTGGCCAGATCGACCGTACGGCTGTCCATCCGCGTCTCCCGCAGCTTCTCGGAGATCACCATCTGCCCGTTGTACGTGGTGAACTCCGGGCTGCCGGCCGAGATCGGGATGTTCTTGCGGGTCTGCCCGTCCCGTACGACCGTCATGGTCTGCGTGCTGACGTCGACCGTGGACACCTGCGAGCGCCCGATCGTGAAACTCACTGTCTTCTTCTGCACGCCGACCGCGCCGTTGGCGCCCTTGACCCCGTCCAGGTCGATCTTCATCGTGACCTTGGAGCCGGCCTTCCAGTACTCCTCGGGCCGGAAGTCGAGCCGCTGCGCCCCGAACCAGTGCCCCACCACCTGCTGTCCGCTGCTCGACGTGACCGTGATGTGCGACCGCACGGCCGCCTGGTCGCTGATCGCCTTGTCGAAGGTGAACGACACCGGCATCCCCACCCCGACCGTCGTCCCGTTGTCCGGCGTGTACGTCCCGAGGAAGCTGTTCGCCTTGGTGACCGTGGTGAAGGTCGAATCGGCGGCCCGGGCCAGCCCGTCGGCGTCCTTCGCGGTCGCCGCTATTCGGTACCGAGTCCCACGCTCCAACTGCTGCCCCGGCAGCCAGCTCTGCCCGTCGGCGGATATCGCCCCCGCCACGGCAGCTCCCGTCCCCGCGACGGTCATCCGCACGTCCGTCAGCGTGCCACCGCTGACCTTCACCCCGGTCGTGTTGATCGACGCGCCCGCCGAACCGTCCTTCGCGGAGATCGCGATCCGCACGGCCGACGTCGCGACGGAGCCACTGCCGCCCTTCCCGCTGCTGCTACCGCCCTTGCCCCCCTTGCTGTCGTCGCCTCCGCTGTTGTTGCCACCGCACGCGGTGAGGGACAGCGCGCCGACCATCAGGACGGCACATGCCCCCAGTGCGCGCCGAGCTGTTGTGTTCGGCGTTGTCACGGGCTGCTCCAGTTTTGTGTGATGTGGGTGATCCGCTCCACTGCGTGAGGAAAGAGGGGAACACCCCCGGCCCGGGTTCCCACCGATCATGCTCACGTCCATCACGTGACAGAACCGCGACAATCGCACCTCAACCAAGAAGAAAACCACCGGAGTTACCGCTCCCCGTGCGGTTCCCTGTACCGCTCCCCACGCGGTTCTCCGTACAGCTCCCCGTACGACGGCCACGCCCCGCCCGGCCCCGCCACCGACTCAGCCGCCCGCACCGCCCGGACGATCGCCCGGGTCACCAGGTCCGCGCCCGCCTCCAGGATCTCGTTCAGCGCGAGCGGGTCTTCCCCGGCCAGAGGACGCGCCCCTGTCGCCAACGTGAACACGGTGTCCCCGTCGGTGAGCAGGTGCACCGGCCGTACGGCACGTGCGATGCCGTCGTGGGCCGTGCCGGCCACCTTCTGGGCCTGGGCCTTCGACAGTGCCGCGTCGGTCGCGACCACCGCGAGGGTGGTGTTCAGCGGGGGGAGCGGAGTCTGCTCGGCCACCTTGGCCAGCCGCCGTCGCGCCGCCTCGTGCACCCCGGCCGCCGGGTACTCGACCCGCCGCCCCTCGAACAACTCCCCGTACAGCACCCCCGTTTCCGGATCCACCGAATACCCCGCCGCGTTGGCCACCACCAGCGCCGCCACCGTGATCCCCGACGGCAGTACGGTGCTGGCGGTGCCGACCCCGCCCTTGAGATGTCCGACCACCGCCCCCGTACCGGCGCCCACGCACCCCTCCGCCACCGGCGCGCCCAGTTCGCTCGCGGCGGCTGCCTCGACCGCTGCCCGACCTGTGGCCGCGTCCGGCCGGGCCCGGAAGTCGCCACCCCGGCCCAGGTCGAAGACGCACGCTGCGGGCACCACCGGCACGACGTGCCCGGCATCGGGCCCGACCCGCACCCCACGCCCCCGCTGCTCCAGCCAGGCCATCACACCCGACGCCGAGTCCAGCCCGTACGCGCTGCCGCCCGTCAGCACCACCGCCTCGACGCTTCGCACGACGTTGCGGGGATCCAGGGCGTCGGTCTCCTTGGTGCCGGGCCCGCCGCCCCGCACGTCCACGGCCGCCACGGCTCCACCCTCCGGTGCGAGTACGACCGTCGTCCCGGTGAGCCACCCGTCGCCGATCCGGGTCGCGTGCCCCACCCGCAGGCCGGCGACATCTGTCAGAGCGTCAACTGTCATGAGGCCCAGTGTTGTCCAGCGTCCCCCCGTCCTGCTTCCCCTGACTACCTGGCCGCCTCCGTGTCTTCGGCCCGCTGCTCCCC
Source organism: Streptomyces sp. SID12488 (assembly GCF_010548275.1). Taxonomy (GTDB): domain Bacteria; phylum Actinomycetota; class Actinomycetes; order Streptomycetales; family Streptomycetaceae; genus Streptomyces. The sequence goes on along the minus strand of NZ_JAAGLT010000009.1, from coordinate 255,658 downwards.
GCCCACCGTCCGGCGGTCAGCGTCACCCCGGCCGCCACCGCGAGCGCCGACACGAGGCCCGCCGCGAGTACGGCCCAGTCGCCCAGGAACGTGCACACGATCACCAGCAACGCCGCGGACGGCAGGGTCAGTTGCTCGACGACGCCCACCTTGAAGTAGCGCGAGTGCAGGGCCCAGACGGTGACGAGGAAGAGCGCTGTCGGGAGGGTCACGGCGGCCGACGCGGCCGTCGTGGAGATGTGTGCCTTGCCGACCGCCTGCTCGACCGCCACCTCCAGGCCCGCGCCGATCGCGGCGGCCGACGCGAAGATCAGATAGTGGCCGTACCCCCACAGGAACGCCTGTCCGCTGGTGCGCAGCCGACCGTGGATGGGAACGGCGAAGTAGATCCACCAGGCGGCGAACACGATGAGCAGCCCGCCTGCCGCGATCGGCAGCAGATCGGCCAGCGCGTCGTTCTCCTCCACACCCGACTTCACGGCCACCGTCGCCGCCGCGATCGCCTCGCCCAGCACGGGGAAGAAAACCATGGCGTAGTTGAGGATGCCCTCGCCCGGGTGCCCCTCGGCGACGGCGTGCACCAACTGGACGCCCGCCTGGGCGACGGCCACGACGAAGCAGAGGTCGAAGAAGAGCTCCAGCGGTGAGGCGACCCGGTGCGACTCGTCGCGTCCGCGCGCGGTCAGCCTGCGCAGGGGCGTGTCGCGGCCGGCACCGGCCGAGGCGTCGGGCTGGTCGGGCACGGCGGCCACAGGTTAGGAACTGGACGTCATACGCCCCAGCACAGCAGATGGGCCCACCGTGCGCAGTCCGAAGGGCGGCGCCGGAGCGTGATCGTGATCCGGCCGGTGCCCCACGGCCCGGGGCGGGCCCGGAAGGTGGGCCGTACCCTGGAGGCATGAGCAGCCCCACCGCCCCCGAACCCCGTGCCCCCAAGCCCGCGCTGATCTTCGACGACCCGCTGGACCAGCAGTCGTCGGACGACACGGACCATGGGTGGGGCGAGCGCCCGGGCGACGGCGGCGGCGACAGCGCCGCCGACCTGAGGCGCTTCCTCGACGAGAAGCCGCCCCACCACATCTGACACCTCTGAACCACGCTCAACGGCCTCTGTACGAGGCCGCCGAGCGCGTCGGCTAGCGCTCCTTGCGCTCGGAGTCCCGCTGGGCCACCAGGGACTCGTTGTGCCCGGCGCCGCGCTGTGTCACCAGCGCGTCGCGGATCTCCTTGAGGACCTCCAGCTCGCTCACCTCGATGACCTCCTGCGCGCCCTCCTTCGCCTTCTGGCGCGCGGCTGCCCGGGCCAGGTACTTCGACATCGGCAGGACCATCAGGAAGTAGACGACGGCTGCGGTGATCAGGAAGGTGAGCGTCGAGCCCAGGACCGAACCCCACATGATCCGGACGCCGGTCGCGGTGTCGCCGGTGCCGTTGCAGGGGTCCTTGAGGCAGGAGCTGTAGTTGTCCAGGTTCTTGGTCCCGAACGCTCCCACCAAGGGGTTGATCATGCCCTTCACCACCGAGTTGACGACGTTGGTGAACGCGGTGCCGATGACTACCGCGACCGCCAGATCGACGACGTTTCCGCGCGTCAGGAAGGTCTTGAAGCCCTCCAGAACGCTCGGTTGCTTCTTCTCGCTCACCGCGGGGCCTCTCCTCGTACACGCAACTGGTGGAACAAACAGTTCCGCAACCTACGTCAACGCCCGGCAGGCATGTCCAATTGGGTAACTCCAACGAGGGACTTGACGTCTGACGGTTCGAGGCGATCACGTTACGGCTCACCACAGGGTCACCGCCAGCCTCGCCGTGGCACCCGCGCCGGCCAGCCGGGACGCCGTGGCGTGCGGCACCGACAGCACGATCAGAGCCCCGCCCTCTCCCATGCCGTCCTGGGACGCCGGGACCTGCGGCACCTGGGTCACCCGTGCCCGGCGCGCGACCACCCGGGCGTCGGTGCCCGTCGGCGACTCCTCGGCCGCGATGACGTCGACCCGGTCACCGGGCCGCAGCAGCCGGACCGTGGCCGCGTCGGCGATCCGTACCGGCGCCGTCACCATCTGCACCGCCGGCCGCGCCCGTACGGGATCCGCCACGGGGTGGCCCCGGACCCGTCCGGCATCGGGTGGTGGTCCCGCCGCCTGGCGTGGGCCGGCCGCGACGATCGCCGCCGCCGTGACAGCGAGGCCGACGGCCAGCGCCCGCCTCCGGTGCCCTACCAGGCGCCGCAGTCGATACCGCCCGCCGCGCACCCGCACGGGGGCGAAGTGCGGCACCTCGCAGGGCGCGGGCACGAGCGGAACAGAACGCCCGGAACGTACGGGATGCGCGGAGGACACGGGATGTACGGAAGACGCGGGACGTACGGAGGACACGGACACGGGGACCACCACCTGTGACGAGGGAGCTGCTTGCGCTCCCACGATGAGGCTTCTCGGCGAACCGTGCTGAGGCCTGTGTGCTACTCGCCGGTTGTGGACAACTCGCTCACCCGAACGGGAGATTCCGCCCCCGTCGGCCTCGTACGGCGGCCCCCGCCGACCGCGTACCCCGCTACCCCGGCCCCGTCAGGGCAGATCGAACCCCGGGTCCATCCCGCCCAGCGCCTTCGTGCACAGGCAGTCGCGGGTCTCGCCCGCCGGCAGCGCGGCCACCGCGTCGAACAGGACGCCCCGCATCCGGTCCACGTTCGCCGCGAACACCTGGAGCACCTCCTCGTGCGAGACGCCCTCGCCGGTCTCCGCGCCCGCGTCGAGGTCGGTCACCAGGGCCAACGACGTGTAGCAGAGCTCCAGTTCACGGGCGAGCGCCGCCTCGGGATGGCCCGTCATGCCCACCACCGACCAGCCCTGTGCCCGGTGCCAGAGGGATTCGGCGCGGGTGGAGAACCGCGGCCCCTCGATCACGGTCAGGGTGCCGCCGTCCACCGGCTCCCAGTCGCGTCCGCGTGCCGCGCCCAGGGCGAGCTCGCGGCCGACCGGACAGTACGGGTCGGCGAGGGACACATGCACCACGTTGGGGACGGCGCCGCCGGGCAGCGGCAGGCCGTCGAAGAACGTCCCCACTCGGGACTTCGTACGGTCGACCAGCTGGTCCGGTACGAGCAGGGTGCCCGGGCCGTACTCGGGCCGCAGCCCGCCCACCGCGCACGGGGCGAGCACCTGGCGTACGCCGACGGAGCGCAGCGCCCACAGGTTGGCGCGGTAGTTGATGCGGTGCGGAGGCAGGTGGTGGCCGCGTCCGTGCCGGGGGAGGAAGGCCACCCGGCGGCCGGCGACCTCACCGAGGAACAGGGAGTCACTGGGGGATCCGTACGGCGTGTCGACCTGTACCTCGGTCACGTCGTCGAGGAAGGAGTAGAAGCCGGAGCCACCGATCACGCCGATCTCGGCACCCGCGGGATTCGCCTGATCCTGATCCTGATTTGCCATGCCCGCACCCTAGCCGGGCGCGGAAAACCCTCGTGAGCCCGTGAGCCCGTGAGCATGCGAAAACGCCGAAGACCCCGTCGTCGTACGACGACAGGGTCCCGTGGGCCAAGAATCGGTGCCTACGCGGCCGAGCTGGTGCTCGACGAGCTGCTGGAGCCCGACGAGGAGCTGGACGACGAGGACGAGCCCGACGACGAGGAGCTCGACGAACTCGACGACGAGTCCGAGGAGGACGACGTCGAAGAAGACGTGGACGGCTTCGACGCGGCGGGCGTGCTGCTCGACGAGGAGCTGCGGCTGTCGTTGCGGTAGAACCCGGAACCCTTGAAGACGATGCCGACGGCGGAGAACACCTTCTTCAGGCGGCCACCGCAGCTGGGGCACTCGGTCAGGGCGTCATCGGTGAACTTCTGCACCGCTTCGAGGCCCTCAGCGCACTCCGTGCACTGGTACTGGTAGGTCGGCACTTGTCTTCCTCCTGGCACTCTCACTCGATGAGTGCTAACGACGGTCCAGTGTGACGTATTCCCGGGGATCAGTCCACTGTGACCGGCACGCGGTGACCGACGCCACGTGCGAGAGTCCGGCTTGCCGGGTGGATTCTCGCCTTCGGCGCGAGCCGTGAACGCAGGGTCACGAGGGTCGCGAGGGCCAGGAGTGTGCCGCCCATGGGGACCAGGAATCCGGCGCCGTCCCAGAGGCGGTCCTCCAGTTGGCCGGCGACGGTGACGGCCGCCGCCTGGCCGAGGGCGACCGCTCCGGTCAGCCAGGTGAACGCCTCGGTGCGGGCGCCGGCCGGGACCAGGCTGTCGACCAGGGTGTAGCCGGTGATCAGGGCCGGGGCGATGCACATGCCGACGAGGAGGCCGAGCCCGGACAGCGTCAGCACGGACTCCGCCGTCCACAGGCCGGAGGCGGTGACCGCGAGGGCCGCGTACCCGGCGAGCAGACGCCGTTGCGGGGCCATGCGCCAGGCGACGGCTCCGCAGACCAGGCCGGAGATCATGTTGCCGGCGGCGAAGACCCCGTACAGGACGCCGTTCAGGCCGGGGTTGCCGATGGACTCGCTGAACGCGGCGAGCGAGACCTGCATACCGCCGAAGACGGCCCCGATGCCCAGGAAGGCGACGATCAGGACGCGTACTCCGGGGACGCCCAGTGCCGAAACGCGCTCCACGCGCGCGTGCGGCCCGCCGAGCGGGCTGTCGGTGAGGGCGCGCGGCTGGGTGCCCTTCTGCGCGGCGAACAGCAGGCCGCCGAGGAGGGTCAGCGCGGCCTCGGTGACCAGGCCGGCCGCCGGGTCGACGGCAGTGCACAGGGCGGTGGCGAGCAGCGGGCCGAAGACGAAGGTCAGTTCGTCGGTGACGGACTCGAAGGCCGCCGCCGTCGGCATCAAAGGCGAGTCCTGGAGCTTCGCCGCCCAGCGGGCACGGACCATGGGGCCGACCTGGGGCGTGGAGGCGCCGGTCAGGACGGCGGCGGCGAACAGCGTCCACAGGGGGGCGCCGGTCAGCGCCAGCGTCGTCAGGGTGAGGCCGGAAAGGGTGTGCAGGACGACGCCGGGGACGAGGACGGCGCGCTGTCCGTGGCGGTCGGCGAGGCGGCCCCCGTAGGGCGCGCACAGGGCCATGGAGACGCCGGTGACGGCGGCCACGGCGCCGGCGGTCCCGTACGAGCCGCTGGTGTGCTGGACGAGCAGCACGATGGAGATGGTGAGCATCGCGAACGGCTGTCGCGCGGCGAAACCGGGGAGCAGGAACGTCCAGGCGCCGGGGGTGCGGAGCAGCTGTCCGTAGGTGACCGTGGATGCCACGGCCGTGCCTTTCTGCCGCCTGGTAGCGCGGCCCCCTTGCGTGGGGCGGCGCCGAGAGCTGTCCTCTTGCGCGGACTGCGGTAGATGCCGACGCCCCCGCAGAGGATGTCCCGGCCGCCATACGGTCGCGCCAGCTCTGCTTCAGACAGAGTTGGTTCGATCAGGGTGCGCCTTCACTGTACAGGGGAAGTGGGCTCGTAGGCCTCTGAAAGCAAGAAGCGGGGTACTTCACGCCTGTGCTCCGTCGCCGCCGGTGCCCAGCCACTGCGCCAGCTTGCCGCCCTGTCCCACCGCGCGCAGCCGGCGTTCCGTCGCGTCGCGGACCGGGTCGGTGGTCACCACGAGGAGTTCGTCGCCGCGGTGCAGGATGGTCGTCGGCAGCGGAACGAACGATTTTTCTGCGCGGACGACGAGGGTGACCGCGGCGCCCGCCGGCAGCCTCAGTTCGCCCACCTCCACGCCGTGCATCTTGGAGCCGTCGGGTATCGCGACGGACAGCAGATGGCCGCGCAGCCGCTCCAGGGGCGCCGACTCGATGCCGAGGTCGGCGGCCTCGTCGCTCGTGTCGAGGTGCAGTTTGCGGGCCAGCCAGGGGAGCGTCGGGCCCTGGACGAGGGTGTAGACGACGACCAGGACGAAGACGATGTTGAAGATGCGACGGCTGTCCTCGACGCCGCTCACCATCGGGATCGTCGCCAGGATGATGGGTACCGCGCCGCGCAGCCCGGCCCAGGACATCAGGGTCTGCTCCTGCCACGGGACCCGGAACGGCGTCAGACTGACGATCACGCTCAGCGGGCGCGCGACCATGGTCAGGGCCAGGCCTATGACGAGCGCGGGCCAGATGTCGTCGCCCATCTCGTGCGGGGTCACCTGCAGGCCGAGCAGGACGAACATGCCGATCTGGGCGATCCAGCCGAGTCCGTCGGCGAAGCCGCGGGTGGCCGGCCAGTGCGGCAGCTTGGCGTTGCCGAGGACCATGGCGGCCAGGTAGACCGCGAGGAAACCGCTGCCGTGGGCCAGCGCGCCGGCGGCGTACGCGGTGACCGCGATGGCCATCACGGCGATGGGGTAGAGGCCGGACGCGGGCAGGGCCACGTGCCGCAGGCCCCAGGCGCCTAGCCAGCCGACCGCGATCCCGATGGCCGCGCCGATGGCCAGCTCGAGGACGATGACGCCCAGCAGCGTGTACCAGTGCTCGACCGGGCCCGCCGTGGACAGCGAGACGACCAGAATGACCACCGGGGCGTCGTTGAAGCCCGACTCGGCCTCGAGGGTGCCCGTCACGCGCGCGGGGAGGGGGATCTTCCGCAGGACGGAGAAGACCGCCGCCGCGTCCGTCGAGGACACCACCGCGCCGATGATGAACGCCTGCCGCCACTCGAGACCGATCAGGTAGTGCGCGGCCGTCGCCGTGATCCCGACGCTCACCGCGACCCCCGCCAGCGCCAGCACGGAGGCTGCCGGGAGGGCGGGTTTGATCTCCTTCCACTTCGTGGCGAGTCCGCCCTCGGCCAGGATCACGACCAGGGCCGCGTATCCGATGACCTGGGTCAGTTCGGCGTTGTCGAAGTGGATGTCGCCGATGCCGTCCTGGCCCATGGCGACGCCGATCCCCAGGTACACGAGCAGGCTGGGGAGCCCGCTGCGCGAGGAGATCCGGACCGCTGCCACAGCGATGAGGAGGACGAGCGAGCAGACGAGCAGGAGCTGGTTGAGGTGGTGGACAGTCAGCGGCCGTTCCCTTCCCTGGCCCGGGCGCGGCACGCGCGGGGCTCACGTACATCGGACACGAGGTGAGGTCACCGCGCACCCAAGTACTTCGTTACCTTACCTAACTCTTGACGATTTCTTGACACTTCCGCAGGCATGATCGAACGCCCGCTCGTTCGCGTACCCGACTCCGCGTCAAGTCGCGCCGGGCCCTGCGCCTATGGTTGCTCCAGCACTCCAGTACCGCCTGCCGCTCGCGTTAGGACAGCAAGGACAGCGATGCCCCCCACCACCACCAGCTCTTCCGGCCACAAGTCCGGCAAGTCCGGCAGGAAGAAGGGGCGCAAAGCCCGACTGTTCGTGATCGTCCTGGTTCTGGCCATCGTCGGAGGCGTCGCCTTCGGCGCCTACTGGTCCATCAGTACCGTCCGGGCCTCCTTCCCACAGACCAAGGGCTCAATCTCGCTCGAGGGCCTGTCGGGTCCCGTCGACGTCAGGCGCGACAGCTACGGCATCCCGCAGATCTACGCCTCCTCCGACGAGGACCTGTTCATGGCGCAGGGCTACGTCCAGGCGCAGGACCGGTTCTACGAGATGGACGTACGCCGGCACATGACGTCGGGCCGGCTCTCCGAGATGTTCGGCAAGGGGCAGGTCGAGAACGACGAGTTCCTGCGCACCATGGGCTGGGACCGGGTGGCCAAGGAGGAGTACGACAAGACCCTGTCGGCCGCCACCAAGAAGTACCTCCAGGCCTACGCCAAGGGAGTCAACGCCTACCTGAACGGCAAGGACGGCGCGGAAATCTCCCTGGAGTACGCGGCCCTCGGGTTCGAGAACGACTACAAGCCGCAGGAGTGGACCCCGGTCGACTCGGTCGCGTGGCTGAAGGCGATGGCCTGGGACCTGCGCGGCAACATGCAGGACGAGATCGACCGGTCCCTGCTGACCAGCCGCCTCGGCCCGCAGCAGATCGCCGACCTGTACCCCGAGTACCCGTACAGCCGGAACAAGCCGATCGTCCAGGAAGGCGAGTACGACGCAGCGACGCAGACGTACGTGCAGGGCGGCAGCGCCGCGAGCACGGAGTCCGCGTCCTTGGGCACGTCCGGAACCTCGACCGTCGACTCCGCGGCCTTCCAGAGCCAGCTGGAGGGCCTCTACCGGGTCCTCGACGACGTCCCGGCGGCCGTCGGCGTGAACGGCAACGGCATCGGCTCGAACTCCTGGGTCGTCGCGGGCGCCCACACCATCACCGGCAAGCCGCTGCTGGCCAACGACCCGCACCTGTCGCCGTCGCTGCCGTCCGTCTGGTACCAGATGGGCCTGCACTGCCGCAGCGTCTCCAGCAAGTGCCAGTACGACGTCTCCGGGTACACCTTCGCGGGCATGCCCGGTGTGGTCATCGGCCACAACGGCGACATCGCCTGGGGCATGACCAACTCGGGCGCCGACGTCACCGACCTCTACCTGGAGAAGCTCTCCGGCGACGGCTACCTGTACGACGGGAAGACGAAGCCGTTCACCACGCGCGAAGAGACCATCGAGGTCGCCGGCGGCGCGTCCAAGAAGATCGTCGTCCGCGAGACCGAGAACGGACCCCTGCTGTCCGACCGCGACGACGAGCTCGTCAAGGCCGGCCAGAAGGCCACCGTCGACGCAGCGGCCCCCGACCGCGGTGACGGCTACGGCATCGCGCTGCGCTGGACCGCGCTGGACCCCGGCACCTCCATGGACGCCGTCTTCCTGATCGACAAGGCGTCGAACTGGACCGAGTTCCGCGCGGGCGCGGCCTCCTTCGACGTGCCCTCGCAGAACCTCGTCTACGCGGACACCGCGGGCCACATCGGCTACCAGCTGCCGGGACGCATCCCCAAGCGCGCGGCGGGCGACGACGGCTCGCTGCCGGTCCCCGGCTGGGACTCCAAGTACCGCTGGACGGGTTACCTCAAGCAGGCCGAGCTGCCCTTCGAGTTCGACCCCAAGCGCGGCTACATCGTGACCGCCAACCAGGCCGTCGTCGACCAGGCCAAGTACCCGTACACGCTCACCAGGGACTGGGGCTACGGCACCCGCAGCCAGCGCATCGCCGACCTGATCGCCTCGAAGATCAAGGGCGGCGGCAAGATCTCCACGGACGACATGCGCCAGATGCAGCTGGACAACAGCAGCGAGATCGCCAAGCTGCTGGTGCCCAAACTGCTGGCGATCGACGTCAAGGACAAGTACGTCCGTGAGGCGCAGAAGCTCCTCGTGGGCTGGGACTACACCCAGGACGCGGACTCGGCCGCGGCGGCCTACTTCAACTCGGTCTGGCGCAACATCCTGAAGCTCGCTTTCGGCAACAAGCTGCCCAAGGAGGTGCGGGTCGAGGGCCAGTGCCTGTACGTCAAGCCGGTGAACACCACCAGCCCCGCCGACGCGGACCAGCGGGTGCTCGAGTGCGGCCAGCGGGACGCGGACCAGGCGCAGCCGGACGGCGGCGACCGCTGGTTCGAGGTGGTCCGCAAGCTCATCAACGACCAGGACAACGACTGGTGGACCACGCCGGCCACCCGCACCGAGAAGGCCGCGACCAACCGCGACCAGCTCTTCGGGCGGGCCCTGTCGGACGCCCGCTGGGAGCTGACCGCCAAGCTCGGCAAGGACATCGACACCTGGAGCTGGGGCCGGCTGCACCGCCTGTTCCTGAAGAACCAGACCCTGGGCACCGAGGGTCCCGGCTTCGTGCAGTACATCCTCAACCGCGGCCCCTGGAACCTCGGCGGTGGCGAGGCGACGGTCAACGCGACCGGCTGGAACGCGGCCGGCGGCTACGGCGTCGTCTGGGTGCCGTCGATGCGGATGGTGGTCAACCTCGGCGACCTCGACAAGTCGAAGTGGATCAACCTGACGGGAGCCTCCGGGCACGCCTTCAGCGACCACTACACCGACCAGACCGGCAAGTGGGTCGAGGGCGAACTGCTGGACTGGTCCTTCACGGACAAGGCGGTCGACGACAGCACGAACGACACGCTGCTGCTGAAACCGTGAGCACGCGGTAGTCCCCAAGTCCTGGAAACGGCCCTCCACGCGCGCGTGGAGGGCCGTTTCCGTTCAGCGCCGTTCCGCTTCAGGAGGGGGCGCCGAAACGGCGTACTCCCGACGGAGTGACCACCGCGCGCACCGGCCGGTCGTGCGGCTCGGCCGGGACGCGGGGGACGACCTCGGAGTCGTACAGCAGCACCACCAGGGCCGGATCGGCGCCCGAGCGCTCCAGCCGGGCCAGCACGCGGTCGTACGAGCCTCCGCCGCGCCCCAGGCGCAGGCCGAGGCCGTCCACGGCCAGGCCGGGCAGCAGGACGGCGTCCGCGCCCGTCACGGCGTCCGCTCCGAGGCGGTCTCCGGACGGTTCCAGGAGGGCCATCCGCCCGCCGTGCCGCACTTCCACCAGGGACCCCTCCCCGGCGTACGTGCCCCAGTCGAGGTCGTTGTCCGGGAGGAGGACCGGCAGCAGGACCCGTACCCCGCGCGCGTGGAGGGCGTCGAGCAGCGCACGGGTGCCGGGTTCGGTGCCGACGGAGACGTACGCGGCCACAGTGCGCGCGTGCGCGAGCTCGGGCAGACCGAGCGCGCGGGAGGCCAGGGCGGCCCCCGCCGCCTCGACGTCGGCGGCCGTCAACCCGCTTCTCACCGCGAGGAGGTCCCGTCGCAACGTTCGCTTGTCGGGCTCTGCCCCCATGGCTCGCTCTCCCACTATCGCGTCCGGTGTTCTCAGGTGCTTCATATGCAGATGTGAGCATTGGTTAATCGGTGCCACGGAATCAGCACAAAGGCTGCGGATAAGGTTGCCGCCATGACTGAGTCGCACCCCAGGATCAGCAAGGCTGTCATCCCCGCAGCAGGCCTCGGCACCCGGTTCCTGCCGGCCACGAAGGCCACTCCCAAGGAGATGCTGCCGGTCGTCGACAAGCCGGCGATCCAGTACGTGGTCGAGGAGGCCGCGTCCGCGGGCCTCGACGACGTCCTCATGATCACGGGACGCAACAAGCGCCCCCTCGAGGACCACTTCGACCGCAACTACGAACTGGAGTCCGCCCTTCAGAAGAAGGGCGACGCCGCGCGACTCGCCAAGGTCCAGGAGTCCAGCGACCTCGCGACCATGCACTACGTCCGCCAGGGCGACCCCAAGGGCCTCGGCCACGCGGTCCTGTGCGCGGCCCCGCACGTCGGCCACGAGCCCTTCGCCGTCCTCCTCGGCGACGACCTCATCGACCCCCGCGACCCCCTCCTCAAGCGCATGATCGAGGTCCAGGAGCAGCACGGCGGCAGCGTGATCGCCCTCATGGAGGTCGCCCCCGAACAGATCCACATGTACGGCTGCGCGGCCGTCGAGACCACCGCCGACGGCGACGTGGTCAAGGTCACCGGCCTGGTCGAGAAGCCGGACGCCGCGGACGCCCCCTCGAACTACGCGATCATCGGCCGCTACGTCCTCGACCCCCACATCTTCGGCGTACTCCGCCGGACCGAGCCCGGCCGCGGCGGCGAGATCCAGCTCACCGACGCCCTCCAACAACTCGCCGACGACGAGAAGGTCGGCGGCCCCGTGCACGGCGTCGTCTTCAAGGGCCGCCGCTATGACACCGGGGACCGCGGCGACTACCTGCGTGCCATTGTCAGACTCGCATGCGAACGTGAGGACCTGGGCCCGGACTTCCGGACCTGGCTTCGCAGTTACGTAGCCGAGGAGATGTAGCAACGTTGAGCAGCGCCGCGCCCCGCACCGCCGGCCAGGACCACCTGTGGTCGGTGGACGAGCACCTGGAGGACATCCTCGCGACCGTCCGCCCCCTCGAACCCATCGAGCTGCAACTCCTCGACGCCCAGGGCTGCGTCCTGGTCGAGGACGTCACGGTGCAGATCTCCCTGCCGCCGTTCGACAACAGCTCCATGGACGGGTACGCGGTCCGGGTCGCCGATGTCGCGGGCGCGAGCGAGGAGTACCCGGCCGCCCTGACGGTCATCGGGGATGTCGCGGCCGGCCAGGACGGACTGCTCCACGTGGGCCCCGGCCAGGCCGCCCGCATCATGACCGGCGCCCCGCTGCCGCCCGGCGCCGAGACCGTCGTCCCCGTGGAGTGGACCGACGGCGGCCTCGGTGAGGGCCCCGTCACCGGGATGCGCGCCCGCAGCACCGACCCCGACGGTGCCTACGGCCAGGTGCGCGTGCACCGCCCGGCACCAGCACGCGCGCACGTGCGCGCACAGGGCAGCGACGTCCGGGCCGGCGACCGCGCCCTCGCCGAGGGCACCGTCCTCGGCCCGCCGCAGATCGCCCTCCTCGCCGCGATCGGCCGCGGCACCGTACGCGTACGCCCGCGCCCGCGCGTGGTCGTCATGTCGACCGGCAGCGAGCTGATCCAGCCCGACCAGAAGCTCGCCCACGGCCAGATCTACGACTCCAACAGCTTCGCCCTCACCGCCGCCGCCCGGGACGCCGGGGCGATCGCCTACCGCGTGGGCGCGGTCGCCGACGACGCCGAGACCCTCCGCTCCGCCATCGAGGACCAGCTCGTCCGCGCCGACCTCGTCGTCACCACCGGAGGCGTCAGCGTGGGCGCGTACGACGTGGTCAAGGAGGCCCTCGCGCATGTCTCCGACGAGGACGAGCCCGGCGCCGGTGTCGACTTCCGCAAGCTCGCCATGCAGCCCGGCAAGCCCCAGGGCTTCGGCACCGTCGGCCCCGACCACACCCCGCTGCTCGCCCTGCCGGGCAACCCGGTGTCGTCGTACGTCTCCTTCGAGCTGTTCGTGCGGCCCGCGATCCGTGCCCTGATGGGCGTGACGGACATCCACCGGCCCACGACCAGGGCGGTCCTGGTGACGGACAAGGCGCTGACCTCGCCGGCCGGGCGCCGCCAGTTCCTGCGCGGCACGTACGCGGACGGCCGGGTGACGCCGGTCGGCGGCGCCGGATCGCACCTGATCGCGGCCCTCGCACACGCCGACGCGCTGATCGTCGTACCCGAGGAGCAGGAGTCCGTGGAGCCCGGCGCCGAGGTAGAGGTCGTCCTGCTCGGCTGACCGGCGGGCGGGGGCGGCTGAAGGGCGCCGGTTGGGAGTACCGTGTCGCGCACAACAGGCCCGACCGGGAGCGCCGCAGCACATGAGCACGCAGGACGACCGACTGACGCACATCGACGAGGCGGGCGCCGCCCGCATGGTCGACGTATCCGCCAAGGACGTGACCGCGCGCACCGCCCGCGCCAGCGGTCGTGTCCTTGTCTCGCCGCGGGTGATCGAACTGCTGCGCGGGGAAGGGGTCCCCAAGGGGGACGCCCTGGCCACCGCGCGGATCGCGGGCATCATGGGCGCCAAGCGGACCCCGGACCTCATCCCGCTCTGCCACCCGTTGTCGGTGTCGGGCGTGAAACTGGACCTGTCGGTCGCGGACGACGCCGTCGAGATCCTGGCCACCGTGAAGACGACGGACCGCACGGGCGTCGAGATGGAGGCCCTCACGGCGGTCTCGGTCGCCGCGCTCACCGTGATCGACATGGTCAAGGCGGTCGACAAGGGGGCGGTCATCACGGACGTCCGGGTGGAGGAGAAAACGGGCGGGAAGTCGGGCACCTGGAGCAGGTCATGACGCAGATGCTGCCTGTCGGGCCACCGACGGGGGACGCGCTGGCCGCGCCCTACTCCGCCCTGGTCGTCACCGCGTCCAACCGCGCGGCAGCCGGCGTCTACGAGGACAGGGGCGGCCCCCTGGTCGTGGCGGGGCTGGAGAGTTTCGGCTTCGCCGTCGACGGACCGTGGGTCGTGCCCGACGGTGAGCCGGTGGAGAACGCGCTGCGGGCCGCTGTCGAGGCCGGGTACGACGTCGTCGTCACCACCGGCGGCACCGGCGTCTCGCCCACCGACCGCACCCCGGAGGCGACCCGCGCGCTGCTCGACCGCGAGGTGCCCGGCATCGCCGAGGCCATCCGGGCGTTCGGCCGCGAGAAGGTACCGACGTCGGCGCTGTCGCGCGGACTCGCCGGCGTCGCGGCCGGGACACTGATCGTCAATCTGCCGGGTTCCACCGGCGGGGTGAAGGACGGACTGGCCGTGCTGGAGCCCCTGTTGAAACACGCCGTCGACCAGATCCGGGGCGGCGATCACCCCAGACCCGGCGGAAACAGTGGGGGTGCGAGCTGAACAGCCCGTCCTGGCCGGTCGAGCTGGTGGACGGCGATGTCGTCCTCCGGCCCGTGAGGCTGCGCGACCAGCGGGTCTGGCGCGAGATCAACCGGCGCAACCGGGACTGGCTGCGGCCCTGGGAGGCGACGATCCCGCCGCCGACGCCAAGCGGCCCGATCGCCCACCGGCCGACCTACCGTCAGATGATCCGCCATCTGCGAGCGGAGGCGAACGCGGGCAGGATGCTGCCCTTCGCCATCGAGTACCAGGGGCAACTGGTCGGCCAGTTGACGGTCGCCGGCATCACGTGGGGCTCGATGTGTTCGGGACACGTCGGCTACTGGGTGGACGAGGCGGTGGCGGGCCGGGGCGTCATGCCGACGGCGGTCGCAATGGCGGTCGACCACTGTTTCCGTACGGTCGGACTGCACCGCGTCGAGGTCTGCATTCGCCCCGAGAACGGGCCCAGCCGCCGGGTCGTGGAGAAACTCGGATTCCGCGACGAGGGTCTCAGGCCCCGCTATCTCCACATCGACGGGGCCTGGCGCGACCATCTCGTGTTCGCGCTGACAGCGGAAGAGGTACCGGAAGGGTTGCTGAGCCGCTGGCAGCGGGCACGCTCCCGGAACACGCCACGGAATCCAGCGTAATTGAATAAGTGTTCGAAAATGATCGGCCGACGACTGAGTGGCGACCGAGTGGCGATCGACTTGTGGCGCCAAATTCACGCCCTCGATGACCCGCTGATCGCATCGATCACAAAAAAAGCTCGAAATATCAGCCAGATCGTGCGACACACCGGCTCAATTGGCAGATGGCCTCACGCAAACCCCTCTACCGTGTGAGGCGTGAGCAGCAGCGGCCTCATCTACGCAGTCATTGTCGGGGCCTGGGCCGCCTACTTGGTGCCGATGTGGCTCCGTAGGCAGGACGAGCTGAACGAGGCTCGTCCGACGGAACGCTTCAGCACCGCCATCCGGCTCCTGTCCGGACGGGCGGGCATGGAGCGCCGGTACGCCAAGGACCTGCGGGCGCGCTCCACCGACGAGGGGGAGCACAGCGCCGGAGACCCGGACGGTGTCACCGACTCGGTGGACGTCCGGGCCTTCGCCGCGCCCCCGGCCCGCCCCAGGGCGAAGGTCCAGGTACAGGCGCAGGAACAGGCGCACCAGGAGCAGGCGCCGGCCCAGGCGCACGAACAGCCGAGGGCGCCGAAGCGGGAGCAGCACGCACAGGCGTCCGCTCCGGCTCCGGTCAGGGAACGGGAGCGTGCGCGCGTGCCGGCGGCTCGGCGGAGCGCGAGCGCATCGGCGGAAGCCGCCGCGCGCGCCCGGCGCTCGAAGGTGCTCGCGCGCCGACGGCGTACGACGGTGATGCTGTTCTTCGCCTTCACGCTCGGCACGATCGTCGCGGCGGTCGGCGGACTCGCCCTCCTCTGGGCCCCCGCTGTCCCGGCGGCCATGCTGAGCGGATACATCTCCTATCTGCGTACGCAGGAACGACGCCGTTTCACCTACCAGATGGACCGGCGCCAGGCTGAGCTCGCCGCGCAGCGACTGCGTGAGCGTCAGCCCCGGCGGCGGCCGTCCACCGACCCCGGGGCCGAAGAGCAGGACGAGCACCCGGAGCCGGCGACCGACCCCGGGCTGTCCGCGCTCGCCGCCGACAGGCGTGCGCTCGTCGAACAGACCGACCACGCGGAGTGGGTCGACCAGCAGCGCGAACGCCAGCGCCGCCCCGGCCACGGCGACAGCTGGGACCCGGTCCCGGTACCGCTGCCGACGTACGTGACAGCACCGGTCGCCCCCCGCGCCACGTCCGACGTGGACCTCGGCGCACCGGACGCCTGGAGCTCGGCGCGCTCCAGCACGGTGGGCCGCGAGTCGGAGTCGTCGGCGGACGAGCCGTCGACGACGGAGGACGCGACGGACGCGGAGCAGTCCGACCTGTCGGAGGGGCCGGAGTCCGACTCGGAGCAGGACCTGGAGGACTCCGACGGTCGCACCGACGCGCGCCGCGCGGCCTCCGCCCGGCGGGCCCGGGAGCGGGGCCGTACGCCGCTGTTCGACCAGTACGAGGACGGCGAGCGGCCTCGCGCGGCAAACGAGTAGTGAGCGGAACTGGCACGGAACTGGCAGGTGGGAGAGCGTGCGGCGGCCTCGGCCGACCGGCGCGGAACGGATTTCCGAGCACCCGGATCGGGATGCTAGAGTTTCACTCGTTGCAAGGGCCTGTGGCGCAGTCTGGTAGCGCACCTCGTTCGCATCGAGGGGGTCTGGGGTTCAAATCCCCACAGGTCCACCGCAGCTCAGAGCCCCAGCCGGAGAGATCCGGCTGGGGCTCTTTGGTGTCGTACGGCAGCGAAGTACAGCGACTACTTCCGATCTTGCTTCCCAAGGTGCTTGCCCGGCCTGCGCAGCGGACGTCGAGTGCGGTGAGTGACGAGCCGCACATGTGGCGGGTGCCGGGACCTCGGACAGAGGGCTGAAGGTTCGCAGGTCAACGTCTTGCCAGGCCGCTTCCCAAAGCCGTTCCGCCCGTGAAGTAGCCTTCCTGCGGAGGGATGCCATGTCCGCGTGGATCATGCTGGGGTCCGGCTGCTTTCTCATAGTGCTGGGTGTGTTGACCTTGACCGGCCGGGGAACCGCGGCGTACGCGCGGTTGCCCAGAGCTGGTTGGGGCTGGGTAGCGGTAGGCAGCGGCTTTGTCTTGGACGGAGGACCCAAACTCCTCGGCTTCTCCGCCGGCGCGGCGATGGTTCTTTCCATAGTGGCTCTGGGGCTCGTCGTGCTGGGTGGGGTCCTTCAGGTCTGGGGTGGAGGGTTCGCCAAGACCCCCGGTCCTGGTCCCGTTGGCGACGGCGATTAGACGGTGGCCTGTGTGGCGTAGGGAGCCGGTGGGACGAACTCGCCCGGGCGGTGGTCGAACACCGCCCCGGGCGAGAGTGGTTGCGAGGGTTCGCGTCAGCTGGGTGCCGCCAGTGGTCTTGGCGTGCTGCCAGGTGGCGCCGTCGGCATGCGGGACCTCGAAGGCGAGCTTGGCGGGTTTCTGTCCGGCTGCCGCGCTCTCGATGGTGAAGTGGGCCGTGAACCGCTGGCCCGGCTCGCCGTCCTGGACAGGCTCAGGTCGGGGGAGAAGCGGGTCCCCGACAGCGGGAGGGCGGCGGTGTAACCGTCACCGTCGGCAGCACCCCCGGCAGCGGAGCGGTGTTCACCGTCCGGCCGCCCCGTGTGACCGGCCCGGAGGAACCTCAACCATGAGAGGTCACGCACAACTTGAAGCCTCGGCGGGTTCTTGAGTTCCAGCTTGACTTTCCAGCGGTCGTTGGGGCTTCTGCGTGTTCGGAGTCGTCATTCCCGGATTCCCGCCAGGTCCACCGGCCTTCGCCGCAGGGACACTGCCGCCGGAGCCAGGGCCGAGGCAACGGCCAGGGCCGCGCAGGCCGTTGTCGTCGTGGCGAGTGCTGGCCACGGGAGTTCGAGCGAGGTGCGTACGGACAGGACGCGGAGCGCGCTCCACATGCCCAGCAGGTTCAGCGCGGTGACCAGGAGGCCGAGGACCGCACCCACCGTCACCATCAGGAGAGCCTCCGCGCCGACCACTCCCAGTACCTGCCTGCGGGTCGCGCCGGCCAGTCGCAGTGCGGCCAGTTCGCGGGATCGGTCGGAGGTTGCCATGGTCATGGTGTTGGCGAGGGAGATGCCCGTGTAGGCGAGGGCGATACCGAGCACTAGGAAGAGGCCAACGCGGGTTGTGGGGTTGGCGGCAGAGGGTGGGGAACTGGCCCTCAGCCATTGGGACTTGGTGAGCAGTTGTCCGCCGGTTCTGCTGATGGCCCTGCGCAGGTCCGTTGTCGTCGACGGTGTGTTCGCGTCGGCCGCCAGGGTCACGTCCAGCCGGTCCGGCCGGGCTTCCCGGGCGTTGACCGGAGTGACGTACGCGCCGTTGTCTCCCGTGCCGGTGGCCAGTGTCGCGGCGATCCGAAGTGACCGTTTGGTGCCGTTGCCCAGCCACACCGTCACCTGGTCGCCCACCGTGTGCCGTTCCCACTCCTCGTTGACGACGATCGAGTCGTCGTCGAGGTCGGTCACCCGGCCGGATGTCACCGGCAGGTCGGCCGTCGCGGCGAGCGGTGCCGGATCGGCCGTGCGGGCCTCGGACTTGATGAGGGCCACGCCCTCCTCCAGGACGTACACGGCTGTCGGCGCGGTCGCGGAGACCTCGGCCACCCCGGGCAGAGTGCGCAGACGTGCCGCCAGTTGTGCGTCGAAGGCCGCGCCGGGGGGTGCGGTGACGACGAGGTCGGCTGTCGTCGCGTTTCGCAGCTCGGTCGCCCTCGCCCCGGTGAGGGTCGCGGTGGCGCCCAGCAGGGAGCCCGTGAGGGCGACGGTGACCAGGACGGGAGCCGCGATCGCGGCGGTGCGGCGGACGTTCGCGGTGGTGTTCTCGCGGGCCAGCAGCACTGTGGCGCCCGGGAGCCGGGCCAGCGGCCGGGTGAGGAAGCCGATCAGGGGCCGGACCAGCACCGGTGCGAGGAGTGCGGTCGCGGTGATCAGGAACAGGGGGCGGCTGGTGTACGTCTTGCGGTGCAGCAGATCGCTTGGGTCCGTCAGCAGGGAGACGGCGAGGGTCAGTACGGCTGTCAGCAGGAGGGCCGCGCCGGCCAGGAGGCGGGTGCGGGGCAGGGGGCGGATGTGCGGCGCGGCCTCTCGCAGCACCTCCGTCGGGGCGGTGCGACCCGCACGCCAAGACGCGCTCACCACACCGCACAGAGCCACCAACAGGCCTGTCCAGAACGCCAGATGGTACGGCCACACCTGGTCGCCGAGCGCGAACCAGGGCGGTGCGACACCGGCCTCGACCGTCCACCCGACGAGACGCGGTGCGCCGTACGCGCCGAGTACACAGCCGGTGGCCGAGGCGAGGACGCCGACGGTCAGGGCCTCCGCGAGGACCATGCGGCGGAGCTGTCCCGGAGTCGCTCCGGCGGTGCGCAGCAGGCCGAACTCCCGTTGCCGCTGGGCCACCGTGAACGCGAACGTCGACGCCACGACGAACACCGACACGAAGCCGGTGACCCCGCCCGCCGTGCCGAACAGGGCGTTCAGAGTGGTGAGCGCCTCCCTGTCCCGGTCGGGGCCCGCGTCCGCGAGGCGTCGGGCGCCGCCGGTGAGGACCGTGACGCCGTCAGCCCCGCGCACTGCCTCCCGTACGGCTGTCACGTCATCGGTGTCCACAACCAACTGGGTGCTGTACGGGGCGAGTTCGGCGGCCCAGGTGTCCGTGAGGAACATGGCGTTCTCGAAGCCGGGCGCGGTGCCCGGGGGGCTGACCCTGCCGACGATTCGTACCGTGCCGTAGGCGGTGGGCACGCGGTCGCCTGGGTTCGTCCAGTCGCCGGTCACGACCGCCTCCGCGGCGGTTCTCGGGGGCCGGCCTTCGGTGAGTGTGTACGGGGCGAAGGCAGCCGTCGACCAGGGGTGGGCCAACAGGTCGTCGGGGGCGGTGCTCGTGTCGGCTCGTACGGCGAATGTTCTGTCCTCAACGACCCTTCCCAGAGCGCGCAGTTGGGCGACGATCTTCGGTGGTACGGGTCGTGGGTGGGCGAGTTGCTGCGTCTTGGGACCGTTCGGGGTCTGTACGCGGAGGGTGTCCGCACCTCGTACGACCAGCGGTGCGGCGGCGAACCGTTCGGGGCTGCGGGTGGGGGCGTCCAGGGTGGCGGCCAGGGCCAGGCCCATGACGGCGATCAGGGCGACGCCGAGGGAGAGGGCGACGAAGCTGCCGGTGAAGGCCGTCCAGCGGGTACGGAGGGTGGTCGTCGTCATCGGCACGGGGCGGTCTCCGGACGGTCGGTCTCCGGGCGGGTGGCCTGCGCGGACTCCAGGGTCGTCATACGGGCGGCGACGCTCTGTGCCGACGGGGCTGTCATCTCGTCGTGCAGCCTGCCGTCGACGAGGAGGACCACCCGGTCCGCGTACGACGCGGCCACCGGGTCGTGCGTGACCATGACGACCGTACGGCCGTCCGTGTCGACCATCGAGCGCAGCAGCCGGAGTACCTCGTGGCCCGACCGGGAGTCCAGGGCGCCGGTCGGCTCGTCGGCGAACAGGACCTCGGGGCGGGTGATCAACGCGCGGGCCAGGGAAACCCGTTGCTGCTGCCCGCCGGAGAGTTCCGCTGGACGGTGGCGGCCCCGGTCGGCGAGGCCGACCTGCGTCAGCGCCTGACGTACCAGCGACTTGGCGGGGCGGCGGCGGGCCAGGCGCAGCGGGAGCACCACGTTCTGCTCGGCGGTCAGGGAAGGGATCAGGTTGAAGGACTGGAAGACGAAGCCGACGCGGTCGCGGCGCAGCAGGGTCAACTGCCGTTCGTTCAGGGCGGTCAGCTCGGTGCCGTCCAGCGTGACCGAACCGGACGTGGGACGGTCCAGCCCCGCCGCGCACTGCAACAGGGTCGACTTGCCCGAGCCGGACGGGCCCATGACGGCGGTGAAGGTGCCCCGGGGGAAGGTGAGGGTGATCGAGTCGAGGGCTGTCACCGCACTCCCGGCCTTTCCGCCGGTGCCGAACTTCCTGGTGACGGAGTGGAGTTGAATCGCGTCGCTGTTCGTGGGGGCAAGGCTCATGGGCTCGAGGTTCATGGCTCAAGGCAACCGTGCGCGGTGTGCCGAAGCAGTGCGGCAGGGGCGAGAGTTGGGGTAGGGCCAGGCATACCCTCGATTCGCCGGCTGGACCGATGGTCCTCGCGGGCGGCTGCCTCCTACCGTGATCCCCATGCATCCGAGGAACGTGTGGCAGGCCATGACCCGGCCGGGCTATCTGTCGTCGTGGTGGCCCTGGCGGTCGGCCGGCTATCTCGTCAGCGGTGTGGTGACCGGCTTCCTCGTCCTGGTGGCGGTGGTGCTCCTGGCGGTGGTCGGCGGGGTGCTCGCCATCGTGCTCGTGGGCCTGCCGCTGCTCGTCGCCCTCGCCCTGGCCGGGCTTCCCGTGGCCCGTGTCGAGCGGCTCAGGCTGCGGCTTGTCGATCCGGAAGCGGTGCCCGATCCGCACCGGGCGCCGGTCGTGCCCGGTCTGCGGCCCTGGCTGGCAGTCCGGCTGCGGGAGCGGGCGACCTGGCGGGAGTTCGGGTACACGCTGCTGTTCGGGGGCCTGTTGTGGCCCGTGGACGCTCTTGTCGTCGCAGCCGCGCTGTTCGTTCCGGTGTCCTTGGTGGCAACTCCCTTGCTGATGACTACCGGTGGCGACGGGCAGGAGGTGAAGGTGCTCAAGCAGTGGACGGTCGCCGACTGGCCGACCGCCTTCGGCTGCTTGCTCGGCGGGCTGGTTCTGCTGGCCCTGGGCGCCTATCTGCTCGGTGTCGCCGCCGGCGCGAGGGCCGGGCTGACGCGGCTGTTGATCGCCGCCAGGGACGTCGAGTTGGGGCAGCGGGTCGTCGAACTCACGCGCTCCCGAGTCCGGTTGGTGGACGCCTTCGAGGCGGAACGGCGGCGGATCGAACGCGATCTGCACGACGGGGCCCAACAGCGCCTGGTCGCCCTGTCGGTGACGCTCGGCCTGGCCCGGCTGGACGCACCGCCTGGGCCGTTCGCCGAGCAACTGGCCAGGGCGCAGGGGGAGGCGGGCAAGGCGCTGGCGGAGTTGCGCGAGCTGATCCACGGGATCCATCCCCAGGTCCTCGCCGACTACGGGCTCCAGGCCGCGGTGGCCGACGCGGCCGACCGTACGGCGGTGCCGGTGGACGTCACCTTCGTTGTGCCCGGACGACTTCCCCGAGCGGTGGAGTCCGCCGCGTACTTCGTGGTCTGCGAGGCACTCGCCAACGTCGACCGGCACAGCGGGGCGAGCCGGGCCGAGGTCGGCGGGGGACACCGTGACGGACGGCTGTACGTCACTGTGCGGGACGACGGGCGGGGCGGTGCGGACGCCGGGGGCGGCAGTGGGCTCACCGGGCTCGCGGACCGGGTGTCAGTGCTCGATGGCAGACTTTCCCTGTCCAGCCCGCCGGGCGGACCGACGTTGCTGCGGGTGGAGGTTCCTTGCGAGTTGAGCCGGTCGACGGATCGCGCCCGTCGCTCCGCATAGTCCTCGCCGAGGACAGCGTGCTGCTGAGGGAGGGGCTGATCGGGCTACTCACCCGGGTCGGCCACGAGGTGGTGGCGGCCGTCGGGGACGCGGAGGCCCTGCTCACGGCGGTCGCCGAGCAGGAACCGGACATCGTGCTGACGGACGTACGCATGCCGCCCGGTTTCCAGGACGAGGGGCTGCGAGCGGCGGTGAAGCTCCGCGAGGCGCGGCCGGGGCTGCCCGTGCTGGTCCTCAGCCAGTACGTCCAGCGGGCCTACGCCGCCGAGCTGCTCGACTCCGGCGACGGCACGGGCGTCGGTTATCTGCTCAAGGACCGGGTCGGTCAGGTCGAGGAGTTCGTCGACGCGCTGCGACGGGTCGCGGACGGCGGCACGGTCGTCGACCCCGAGGTCGTACGGCAGTTGCTGCGTCGGCGGCGTGACCCGCTGGAGCGGCTGACCCCACGGGAGCGTGAGGTGCTGGCGCTGATGGCGGAGGGCCGGTCCAACGGCTCGATAGCCCGCGAGCTGGTGGTCTCAGAGGCGGCCGTCGGCAAGCACATCGGCGGCATTCTCACCAAGCTGGACCTGCCCCCGGCGGACGAGACGCATCGCCGGGTGCTGGCGGTACTGGCGTTTCTGCGGGCGTGAGCAACCGGCCCTTACCGGGCCCTGGCCGCCTTACCGGGTCCTACAGGCTCTTGGCGAAGCAGAGGCTCGCCTCGTGGTGGCGGTAGTAGCCGAACTTCGCGGAGGGCTCGTAGCCGCTGGAGGTGTACAGGGCGATGGCCTCCGGCTGTCTGTCGCCCGTCTCCAGGACCATGCGGGTGCGGCCGGCGGCGCGGGCGTCCTCCTCCAGGGCGGCGAGTATGCGGCGGGCCAGGCCGAGTCCGCGCGCCTCCGCGACGACGTACATCCGCTTCAGCTCGGCGTCGCCGGTCAGATAACCTTCGTCGTTCGCGTTGTCGCGGCCGCGCCAGCCGCCGGTGGCGACGGGGCGGTCCTGCTCGTCGTACGCGATCAGGTACAGACCGGACGGCGGGTCGAACATCGCCGGGTCGAGGTGGGTGGCGTCGCCCTCGTCGTCGTAGCGGTCGGCGTACTCGGCCTGGACCTGGTCGTTGAGCTTCACGGCGTCGGGGTGGTCGAAGGAGACCCGGCGGATATTCATTCCATACACGGTACATGTATGCATGCCGCTGTCGCCAGATGTTTCCGTTCTGCCGGTATCGTGCCCGCGTGCTGACTGTGACCTCTGTGAATGTGAACGGACTCCGCGCCGCCGCCAAGAAGGGCTTCGTGGACTGGCTCGCCGGAACCTCCGCCGACGTGCTGTGCCTCCAGGAGGTGCGCGCCGAACCGCAGCAGCTGCCGGAGGAGGTCCGCGCGCCCGAGGGCTGGTACGTCACGCACGCGCCCGCCGCCGCCAAGGGCCGCGCAGGCGTCTCCCTCTACACCCGCCGCGAGCCCGACCGCGTCCGGATCGGCTTCGGCTCCGCCGAGTTCGACGGCAGCGGCCGGTACGTCGAGGCCGACCTGCCCGGTGTCACTGTCGCCAGTCTGTATCTGCCCTCCGGCGAGGTGGGCACCGAGCGGCAGGACGAGAAGATCCGCTTCATGGGTGAGTTCCTCCTCTATCTCAAGGGCCTGCGCGAGCGGGCCGCCGCCGACGGGCGCGAGGTCGTCGTCTGCGGCGACTGGAACATCGCCCACCAGCCCGCCGACCTCAAGAACTGGCGTGCCAACCAGAAGAACTCCGGGTTCCTGCCGGAGGAGCGGGAGTGGCTCGGGCGGGTGCTCGACGCGGCTGACGGCGGGTTCGTGGATGTGGTGCGGGCGCTGCATCCGGAGGTCGAGGGGCCGTACTCCTGGTGGTCGTACCGGGGGCGGGCCTTCGACAACGATTCAGGTTGGAGGATCGACTACGAGATCTCGACGCCGGGGCTCGCCGCCAAGGCGGTGAAGGGGTACGTCGAGCGTGCGGCGACGCATGAGGAGCGCTGGTCGGACCACGCGCCTGTCACGGTCGTCTACGACCTCTGAGCTGCTCCGCAGTAGGAGCGGTCAGGTGTCCTGGCGCATTCGGCGGTCCAGCGCCAGCGAAAGTTCCGCCTCCACCACCCGCTGGGCCAGGGGACGCATCCGTGTCGGGTCCGCTTCCGGGGCGTGGGTCAGGATCACGTCGCTGAAGATCTCGGCTAGGGCGTCCGCGTGGTCGCGTACCCGTTTGCCCGCCGCCAGGACGGCTGAGAGCGGGATGCCCTCCTGGACCAGCGCCGACGACGCGTCCAGGAGGCTGCGGCTGATGTGGACGATCTGCTCGCCGTCGGTGCCCAGGTAGCCGAGGTCCATCGAGGCCGCGAGGTTCTCGGGGGTGGCATCCGGGCCGAAGAGATCGGCGAGGTCCTCGGGGGTGAGGCTGACCGGGGTCTCCTCGGTGGGGGCGCCGAGGCCGAGCAGGTCGGCCACGTCGCGGCCGTTGTCGAAGGCCTCGGCCAGTTCCGCGATGCCGTTGAGGGTGTGCCCGCGTTCCAGCAGCGCCGAGATCGTGCGCAGACGGGCCAGATGGTGGTCGTCGTACCAGGCGATGCGGCCCTCGCGGCGGGGTGGCGGGATCAGTTTGCGTTCGCGGTAGAAGCGCAGGGTGCGGACGGTGATGCCGGCCAGCCTGGCCAGCTCCTCCATCCGGTACTCGCGCTCTTCTGCGGTCTCCGCTGCGTCTGCCACGTCGGAACCCTACGGCGTACCGGCGGTACCCGCGGCGGAGCCGCTGATGTAAACGTCCTTCTTCCGGCCCCTACCCATCAGTACGAGCGTCCTCTACTGTCCCCATTGCGCCAGTGTTCACTGGCGGAGTCGCGGGTGAGGGTCGGAGGCATCGGCATGGCTGAACACGAAGCCGAACAGGAAGCCGAACACGAACATGTGCGGGTGGCGGTGATCGGGTCCGGGTTCGGAGGGCTCGGGGCCGCCGTGCGGCTGCGCCGCGAAGGCGTCACCGACTTCG
Organism: Streptomyces sp. SID12488; assembly: GCF_010548275.1. GTDB lineage: Bacteria > Actinomycetota > Actinomycetes > Streptomycetales > Streptomycetaceae > Streptomyces. The sequence goes on along the minus strand of NZ_JAAGLT010000009.1, from coordinate 230,465 downwards.
TCGTCCTGGAGCGGGCCGGCAGTGTCGGCGGTACCTGGCGCGACAACAGCTATCCGGGATGCGCCTGCGACGTGCCGTCCCATCTGTATTCGTTCTCCTTCGCGCCCAATCCCGACTGGCCGCGCGCCTTCTCCGGGCAGGAGCACATCCGTGCCTATCTGGAGCACGTCACCGACGTCTTCGGGCTGCGGCCCCATCTCCGCCTCAACTCCGAGGTGAAGAAGATGACTTGGGACGGGAGCCGGTTGGCATGGGTCATCGAGACCAGTAGCGGGACCCTGCTCGCCGATCTCGTCGTCTCCGCCACCGGGCCCCTCTCCGACCCCAAGGTGCCGGACGTCCCCGGGCTCGATACCTTCCCCGGCAAGGTCTTCCACTCCGCCCGCTGGGACCACGACTACGACCTGCGCGGCAAGCGGGTCGCGATGGTCGGGACCGGGGCCTCCGCCATCCAGATCGTGCCCGCGATCCAGCCCGACGTCTCCCGCCTCACCCTCTTCCAGCGCACTCCGCCGTGGGTGATGCCGCGCATCGACCGGGCCATCGGCAAAGCCGAGCGGGCCGTGCACCGCGCGCTGCCCTTCACCACCCGGCTGCGGCGCGGATTCTCGTGGGGCGTACGGGAGCTGCAGGTGCAGGCGTTCACCAAGCATCCGGGCGAACTCGGGGCCGTTGAGGCGCTGGCCAAGCGCAACATGCACCGCGCCGTCAAGGATCCGGCCCTGCGCGCCAAACTAACCCCCGACTACCGCATCGGCTGCAAGCGCATCCTGCTGTCGAGTGCCTACTATCCGGCGCTCACCCGGCCCAACGTGGACGTCGTGGCGAGCGGGCTGAGCGAGGTGCGGGGCTCCACCGTCGTCGGCGCCGACGGGAGTACGGCCGAGGTCGACGTCATCGTCTTCGGTACGGGGTTCCACGTCACCGACATGCCCATCGCCGACCGGGTCGTCGGCGCCGACGGGCGTACGCTCGCCGAGGCCTGGGCGGACAGCGGGATGCGGGCGCTGCGCGGGGCCTCCGCCGCCGGGTTCCCCAACTGGATGACGATCATCGGGCCCAACACCGGCCTCGGGAACTCCTCCATGATCCTGATGATCGAGTCCCAGCTGAACTATCTCGCTGACTACGTAGGGCAGTTGGGCGTGCTCGGGGGACGGGTGGCGCTCGACGCCCGGCCCGCCGCCGTGGACGCCTGGAACGACCGGGTCCAGCAGCGGATGCGGCGCACGGTGTGGAGCACGGGCGGGTGCAGCAGCTGGTACCTCGACGCGAACGGGCGCAACACCACCGTCTGGCCCGGTACGACATCCGAGTTCCGGCGGGCGACCCGGAGCGTGGATCTCGCCGAGTACGAGGTCCTGCGGGCGACCGGCAACAACAGCACCGTCAGCGGTGGCAACAGCAACAGCAACAGCAACACCGACAGCACCGGCACTGGCGTCGGCGTCGGTGACATCAACTCGACCATAGAGGTGGACGCATGAGCCGGCTGATGTCCGTGGCGGACGGTCCGTACGTTCCGCCCGTGCCCCTCCGTGAGCTCACCGCCGTTTCGGCGGACGGGGCCCGGCTGCATGTCGAGGTGCACGGCGCGGCCGACGGGCCCGTGGTCGTCCTCGCGCACGGCTGGACCTGCTCCACCGCCTTCTGGGCCGCCCAGATCCGCGAACTCGCCCCCGATCACCGGGTCGTCGCCTACGACCAGCGCGGCCACGGGCGCAGTCCGGCGAGTCCCGTCTGCAGTACGGACGTACTCGCCGACGACCTGGAAGCCGTGCTCGCGGCCACTCTCGCGCCCGGTGAGAAGGCCGTGGTCGTGGGGCACTCCATGGGCGGGATGACGGTGCTGGCCGCGTCCGCGCGGCCGGGGTTCCGGGAGCACGCGGCGGCCGTACTGCTGTGCAGTACCGGCAGTTCGCGGCTCGTCGCCGAATCGCTGGTCCTCCCGATGCGTGCCGGGCGGCTGCGCACCTGGCTCACCCGGCGGAGCCTCAGCTCACGCGCCCCGATGGGGCCGGTCACGCCGGTCTCCCGGCGCATCCTCAAGTACGCGACGATGGGCGCCGGTTCGACGCCCGCGATGGTCGAGGTGTGCGCCCGGATCGTGCACGCGTGCCCGCGCAAGGTGCGGTACGCGTGGGCGCGAGTCCTGGACGGGGTTCAACTTGACGTGCAGGTGCGGGAGTTGGTGGTTCCGGCCGCTGTCGTCGTCGGTACGGCGGATCGGATGACCCCGCCCGTCCATGCGCGGGCACTGGCCGCCGCGCTGCCCCAGTGCCACGGTGTGACCGAGCTGCCCGGGCTCGGGCACATGACGCCGGTCGAGGCGCCGGGAGCGGTGACCGGGGTGATCCGTGAACTCGTCGTGACGTATGGGCAGTTGGGGTCGAACAGTACTCAGGGCACTCTGGGAACTCAGACCACTCGGGTCGGCAGCGGCGTACCCATCGAGGAGAGCGCATGAGCAAGGTCAGTCTGGACGGGCAGGTCGCTGTCGTCACGGGGGCCGCTCGGGGGGTCGGTGAGCTGCTCGCGCGCAAGCTCTCCGCTCGCGGGGCAAGGGTCGCGCTGGTCGGGCTGGAGGCCGACGAGCTCAAGCAGGTCTCGGAACGGTTGCACACCGACAGCGCGTACTGGTACGCCGATGTCACCGATCACGAGGCGATGTCCCGGGTGGCGGAGGAGGTCAAGGAGCGGTTCGGGAAGGTCGACATCGTCGTCGCCAACGCCGGTGTCGCGAGCGGCGGCCCCTTCGTCGACTCTGATCCGGAGTCGTGGCGGCGGGTCATCGAGGTCAACCTGATCGGGTCGGCGGTCACCGCCCGGGCGTTTCTGCCGGTACTGATGGAGAGTCGGGGGTATCTCCTTCAGATCGCGTCCCTGGCCGCCCTCACCCCGGCGCCGATGATGACCGCGTACTGCGCGTCCAAGGCCGGCGTCGAGGCGTACGCGCACTGTCTGCGGGCCGAGGTCGGGTACAAGGGCGTCCGGGTGGGGGTCGCGTACCTGTCGTGGACCGACACCGACATGGTGCGCGGGGCCGACCAGGACGACGTCATGCGGGAGTTGCGGCAGCGGCTGCCGTGGCCGGCCAGCAAGACGTATCCGCTGGGGCCCGCCGTCGACCGGCTCGTGGCGGGGATCGAGCGACGGTCCAGTCATGTGTACGGGCAGGGATGGCTGCGCGGGATGCAGGGGGTACGGGGGTATCTGCCGGGGCTGATCGGTGCGGTGGGGCAGCGGGAGGTCGGGCGGTACTCCGGTCGGTTGCAGGGGATGGGCACCGGGCTGGTGGGCGCGGGTGGCGCGGCGGACGAGGAGGCGCGGGGCGCGGGTGCCGGGCGGGGGTCGGACGCGGTCAGTGACTGAACGTTACTGATCGAAATGCGTGCTTTGTCCTGGCGTGCAAATCTGGTCGAGCCCCCATCCCCTCACCCACTTACGGGAGTGAACCCACATGGGCATGAAGGACGAGATGCAGGACAAGGCCCGCCAGGCCAAGGAGAAGATGGAGCAGACCCGGAAGGGTCAGCAGGGCCAGCGTCAGCAGGGCCAGGAGGACCGGTCCGGTAAGCAGGGTCAGGAGACTCCGGAGCGCGGGCGTCCTCGTGATGAGGAGACGGAGCGGGCGATGCGTGAGGAAGCGGAGCGGCTCAATCGGGACCACGAGGCGTAGTCCTGCTTGAGCGAGCTTTGACGTGGGGTGCCCTCGGCTTTTTTGAGGGCACCCTGCTTTTGTGTTGGGGGTGTTGGGGGTGCGTTGTCGGGTGTGGGTGGGTGGGGGCTGGTCGCGCAGTTCCCCGCGCCCCTGGGTATGTGCCCTCGGCGCCCGTCAAGATTGCGGCCGGAGTTGGTCTCACGTACGTGGGGGGAGTTTTGGTCTGGCCCTGTTCGGGACCTCGGTGTAGTCCGGGGGAGTTGCCGCAGGATGGGACTCCAGTAGGGCCAGGGCCAGTTTGATGGCGTCGTCCGTTTCGACGTGGCGGCCCTCTGCCCAGTCGAGGGGTGTGCGCAGGACCTCCAGGTCCGGGGCGACGCCCTGGTTCTCCACTGTCCAGCCGTAGGTGTCGAGCCATGCCGCGTTCATCGGGACCGTGATCACCGTGCCGTCGCCCAGGCGGTGGCGGCCGGTCATGCCGACCACTCCGCCCCAGGTCCGTTGACCCACCACCGGGCCGAGTTTCAGCAGTTTGAAGGCGGCCGTGATCATGTCGCCGTCGGAGGACGTCGCCTCGTCGGCGAGGGCGACCACCGGTCCCCGGGGGGCGTTCGAGGCGTACGAGACCGCCTGGGCATTGCGGGTCAGGTCCCAGCCCAGGATCGTGCGCGTCAGTTTCTCCACCACCAGTTCGCTGATGTGGCCGCCGGCGTTGCCGCGCACGTCGACGATGAGGGCGGGCCTCGACACCTCCATGCGCAGGTCGCGGTTGAACTGGGCCCAGCCCGAGCCGCCCATGTCGGGGATGTGCAGGTAACCGCACCGGCCGCCGCTCAACTCCCGTACCACTTCCCGGCGTTTGGCCACCCAGTCCTGATACCGCAACGGACGTTCATCGACGAGGGGGACCACCGCGACCCGCCTGGCCCGCCCCTCGCCGGGAGCGTCGTGCACCGGCGTGAACGTCAGCTCCACCGTCGTACCGCCCGCGCCCGCGAGCAAGGGGAACGGGCCCGTCACCGGGTCCACCGGGCGCCCGTCCACATGCGTGAGCAGCGCGCCCTCCCGGATTCCCGAACCGGCCAGCGGGGAACGGGCCTTGGAGTCGGACGAGTCGCCGGGGAGAATCCGGTCGAGCATCCAACCACCCTCCCTGCGAACGAAGTTGGCGCCCAGCAGGCCCTGCCTGCGCTGGTAGTGGGGCGGGCCCTCGTTGCGGCGGGCGGCTGTCACGTACGCGTGGGACGTGCCCAGCTCGCCCAGGACCTCCCGCAGCAGGTCCGCGAACTCGTCGGGGGACGCGACCCGTTCGACGAGCGGGCGGTACTGCTCCAGCACCGCGTCCCAGTCGATGCCGCACATGCGGGGTTCCCAGAAGTAGGCGCGGATCAGACGGCCCGCCTCCTCGTACGACTGGCGCCATTCCGCCGGGGGGTCGACCTCGTGCAGGACCCGGCGCAGGTCGATCCAGACGGTCGTGTCGCCGTCGCCCGGGTCGGTGGAGGGCACCGCGCGCAGCTCGTCCTCGTCCACGACGACCAGCCGTGAGGCGTCGCCGCTCACCGCGAACCAGTCGAGGTGGTCGACGAGTTCGGACTTCTTTCCCTTGCTGAGGTTGAAGTGTTCGAGTGTCGGCCGGCCGCTCGTGTCTGCCGGGTTGGCGAATGTCTCGCCCAGTGCGCCCGAGATCGGCCAGCGCAGCCACACCAGCCCGCCGCCCGCGACCGGGTACAGCGCCGAGTACTTGGAGGCGGCGACCGGGAAGGGCGTCACCCGGCTCTCCAGGCCCTCGGCCTCGACGGTCACCGTGCCGTCGGCACCCTCGTCCTCGGCGGGGTCCAGACCACCGGCGGCCGGACGTCCGTCGGGGGAGAGCGCGAAGGGGGAGGGGGTCGCGGAGGAGAGGGGGACAAGGTAGGGCCGGCAGCCGAGCGGGAAGGACAGGTCGCCGGTGTGGACGTCGTACACCGGGTCGAAGCCCCGCCAGGAGAGGAAAGCCAGATAGCGGCCGTCCCTGGTGAAGACCGGGTTCTCGTCCTCGAAGCGGCCATTGGTGACGTCGACGATCAGGCGGTCCTTTATACGGGCCATCTTGATCTGGCGCAGGGAGCGGCCGATGCCGGGGTGCGACCAGGTCAGCCAGGCGCCGTCGGGGGAGAAGGCGAGGTCCGTGACCGGCCCGTTGAGGGAGCAGATCAGCTCGGTGACCTCCCCGTTCGACTCCTCCGCCGCGTCGATGAGGAGAAGTCGGCCGTCGTGGGCGGCGATGGCGAGGCGTTCGCCCGCAGGGTCGGACACCAGTTCCAGTACCCGGCCCAGCCGGCCGGACGCCAGCCGCCTCGGCTCCCGCTCGCCGCTGGCCCTCGGCAGGTAGGCGATCTCGATCGCGTCCTCGCCCTCCGCGTCCGTGACGTAGGCGACCTGCCCGCCCGAGCCGAGCATCTCGGGCATCCGGACGCGTACGCCGGGCGTGTCCGTGATCGTCCTCGCCGGGCCGTCCCGATGCGTCAGCCAGTACAGGCTGCCGCGTACGACGACGGCGCTCGCGCGTCCCGTCTCGTCGACCGAGATCCCGTCGACGTGCTGCGCGGCGGGCACCTGGTACGTACGACGGCCCGCGCGCGGCCCGCCGAGCCGCACGTCGAGGCGGCGGGGGACGGAGTCGGCGGCGAGGTCGTCGACGATCCACAGGTCGCCCGCGCACTGGTACACGACCCGGGTGCCGTCACTGGAGGCGTGCCGGGCGTAGAAGGCGTCGTGGTCGGTGTGGCGGCGCAGGCCGGAACCGTCGTACGCGCACGAGTACAGGTTGCCGACGCCTTCGTGGTCGGAGAGGAAGGCGATGCGATCGCCGACGAACATGGGGGAGTGGAGATGGCCGTCGAGGTCGGGGAGCAGACGCTCGCCGTGCAGCCAGAGGCGGCCGGTCGCGCCGCCCCGGTAGCGCTTCCAGGCGGCCGGTTCATGGGGCGGGGTGCCCGTGAGGAGGAGGGTCTTGCGCTCCCCTCCGATGTCCGCGACCTGGATGTCGGAGACGGGACCCCAGGGGAGCCGGCCGCCGGGGCCGCCGCCCGCCGGGACGCTGTAGGCCCAGGTGAAGTAGGAGAAGGGCTGGCCGTGGGAGGCGACGGCGAGGATGTCGCCGTCCGGGGACCAGCCGCAGACCTGGGTGTCGGCGCTGCCCCAGTAGGTGAGCCGCCGCGCGGGGCCGCCGTCCACCGGCACCCGGTTGATCTCGGGCACGAGACTGCGCCAGCTCGTGTACGCGATGTGCCGGCCGTCGGGCGAGAAACGAGGGTGCCCGACCTTCGTACGGTCGACGGTGAGCCGCCAGGCACGGCCGTCGGTCCCTGACGACCCCGGTCCGTCGTGTCCTCCGTCTCCGTCGAGGCGGGCGAGCCAGAGATCGTCCTCGGCGACGAAGCACAGCAGGTCACCGTTGAGGTGGGGCAGGCGCAGATAGCTCACCTCCTCATGCTTTTCCGGGAATCGGGCCCGGGCAACTTGTGAAATATCGGAAACACGGATACGAGTGAACGCGGCCCGTGAGCGAGGACACGTACGAAACGGTTTCGTTTCTATGATTCTCAGGGTATGTTCATTGACGTAGGGCGTAGCTGAACGAAACGGTGTCGTCCGAGTCCGGGACCGGATCAGGGAAGGGTGAGAGACATGACCGAGGTCGCAACGGCGCGTCGTAGTCGGATCACACCCGAGCGGGAGGCCGAGCTGTACGGCGCCACGCTCGACCTGCTCCGGGAAGTCGGCTACGAGGCGCTCACCATGGACGCCGTCGCCGCCCGTACGAAGTCCAGCAAGGCCACGCTCTACCGCCAGTGGGGTGGCAAGGCCGAACTGGTGGTCAGAGCGCTGCGGCACTTCAAGCCGGGTGGCGGCGCCATCGCCGCTGTCGACACCGGGTCCCTGCGCGGCGACTTCCATACCCTGCTGCTCCGCGAGGACGACTGCGCCATGGAACAGACCTCCGCGCTGATGCGGGCTCTGGGCATGGCGGTCCACGGAAACCCCGATCTCCTCAAAGCACTTCGGGAACTGCTCATCGAGCCTGAGATGGCCGAGTTCCGCAAGGTGCTGGGGCGGGCTGTCGACCGGGGTGAGGTCAGCGCGGACAACCCGGCGATGGGTTATGTGCTGCACATGATGATCGGCGGCTTCATCGCGCGCTCGCTCATCGACGAACTGCCCCCGACGCAGGCCTACTTGCGTGACTACATCGACGCCGTGGTGCTCCCCGCCCTCTGCGTACCGGTCACGTAGGACAGCCCGTCTCCGAACCAGCCCTTGAACAACCCCACGTATCACCCCACTTGCACCTGACCCGTACCTGCCTTGCACCTGACGCGAGCGCTCACGTCGTCGGGCTGATCCCTCCTGCGCCCCAACAGGCCGATCAACCCTGCCCTGTTGCTGTTCAACGACCTGACCGGGAGTACGCCCCTCGTGGCCACGTTCCTCTACAAACTCGGCCGGCTCGCCTTCAGGCGACGGCATTTCGTCGCTCTGATATGGGTGGCGCTGCTGACGCTCGCGGGAGTCGGCGCGGCCAGCGCGCCCGCCGCGGGCACCACCTCCTTCTCCATTCCGGGTACGGAGGCCCAGAAGGCCTTCGACCTGCTGGAACAGCGTTTCCCCGGCGCCAGCGCCGACGGAGCGACCGGGCGCATGGTCTTCAAGGCGCCCGAGGGCCAGAAGATGACGGACGCTGCCAACAAGGCGACCGTGACGAAGACCGTCAAGCAACTGGGCGACGGCTCCGAAGTCGTCTCCGTCTCCGATCCGTTCACGACAGGCGCCGTCAGCCAGGACGGGACGGTCGCCTACACGTCGGTGAAGTACACGCTGCCCGGCATGGAACTGGCGGACTCGACCAAGGACTCCCTGGAGAAGGCCGGCGACGATGCCCGGGCCGCCGGGCTGACCGTCGACGTCGGGGGTGACGCGCTGCAGGCGGAGTCCGAGCCGGGAGCGGTCGGCGAGGTCGTCGGCATCGCCATCGCCGCGCTCGTCCTCGTCATCACCCTGGGCTCGCTGGTCGCGGCCGGACTGCCGCTGCTGACGGCGGTCATCGGCGTCGGTATCGCCGGCGCCACCATCACCTCCCTCGCCAACGCGCTCGACCTCGGCGACAGCACGTCCACGCTCGCGCTGATGATCGGTCTCGCGGTCGGCATCGACTACGCGCTGTTCATCGTCTCCCGTTACCGCGGTGAACTGGCCGACGGCCGTGACCGCGAGGAGGCGGTCGGCCGGGCCACCGGCACCGCCGGCTCGGCGGTGGTCTTCGCGGGCCTCACCGTCGTGATCGCCCTGGCGGGCCTCGCTGTCGTCAACGTCCCGATGCTGACCAAGATGGGCCTCGCGGCGTCCGGCACGGTCGTGGTCGCCGTACTCATCGCGCTGACCCTGATCCCGGCACTGCTCGGATACGCGGGCCGCAAGGTCCAGCCGGCGGGCCAGAAGAAGGACAAGAAGAGCAAGAAGGCGAAGAAGGGCACGAGCGAGAGCGAGACGAACGAGCAGGTCAAGCCGGTCGCCGGGCCCAACATGGGCACCCGGTGGGCGCGCTTCGTCATCCGCCGGCCGGTCGCCGTACTGATGTTCAGTGTGCTCGGTCTGGGAGCGATCGCGCTCCCGGTCACCCAGCTGGAACTGGGCCTGCCCGACGACGGCTCGCAGCCGACGTCCACGACCCAGCGCAGGGCTTACGACCTGCTGTCGGAGGGCTTCGGCCCCGGCTTCAACGGTCCCCTGATGGTCGTCTACGACGCCCGGGGCACCGCCGACCCCCAGGCCGGTGTCGACAAGCTGGTCGACCGGATCAAGGGCCTCAAGGACGTCGTCACGGTCGCCCCGGCCCAGTTCAACAAGGCCGGCGACACCGCGACGATCGCTGTGATCCCGGACTCCAAGCCGTCCTCGACCCAGACCGAGGGCCTGGTGCACGCGATCCGCGACCAGAGTGCCGACGTCAAGGCCGAGACCGGCGCGACGGTGCTGGTCACGGGCACCACCGCGATGAACATCGACTTCTCGCAGAAGCTCAACGACGCCCTGATCCCCTACCTGGGCCTGGTCGTCGGCCTCGCGTTCCTGCTCCTGATCCTGGTCTTCCGCTCCATCCTGGTCCCGCTCAAGGCGGCCCTGGGCTTCCTGCTCAGCGTCCTCGCCGCGCTCGGCGCAGTGGTCGCGGTCTTCCAGTGGGGCTGGCTGAGCGGCCTGCTCGGCGTCGAGGAGACCGGCCCGATCATGTCGATGGTGCCGATCTTCATGGTCGGTGTGGTCTTCGGTCTCGCGATGGACTACGAGGTGTTCCTCGTGACCCGCATGCGGGAGGCGTACGTCCACGGTGAGTCGCCGTCGAACGCCGTGGTGACCGGGTTCAGGCACAGCGCCCGGGTCGTGGTCGCCGCCGCGATCATCATGATGGCCGTCTTCGGCGGCTTCATCAGCTCCAGCGAGTCGATGATCAAGCTCTTCGGCTTCGGCCTGGCGATCGCGGTCTTCTTCGACGCGTTCGTGGTCCGCATGGCGATCGTCCCGGCCGTGCTGGCCCTGCTGGGCAAGCGGGCCTGGTGGCTCCCGAAGTGGCTGGACCGCGTACTCCCCAACGTCGACGTGGAGGGCGAGGGACTGCGCACCCTGGACGACGACAACCGTCCGAACGACGAGGACCGGGAGCTCGTACAGGTCTGAGTCGGACGCCGGCAAGCTGAGAAGGGGCACCCCGCGCTGCGGAGTGCCCCTTTCCGGTGTTTGTCCCGCCTGTCCCGGCTGTCCGCAGTGCCGTTCGGGTACGGGTCGCCGTTGGAGGTGGGTATGAGCGAAGACGTGGACGAGGTGGGCTGGGCGATCGAGCCCGGCGACGATATGGCGCCGATGATCGAGGTCGTGGGCGGCGTGATCAAGTTCCACAGGGAGGCCGCCGGAATGTCGGTGGCCGACTTCGGGGCGGCCATGCGGTACGGCGAGGACCTGATCCGGAAGGTCGAACGCGGGGCACGGATTCCCCGGGTCGAATTCCTGTACAGCGCCGATGAGTTGGTGAACGCGCGGGGCGCGATCGTCGCCATGCGGAAGTACGTGGAGGACGCGCAGTACCCGAAGAAGGTGCGGGATCTTAAGGAGCTTGAGGGGCGGGCCGTCGAGTTGTTGTTGTACGGCAACCACAACATCCACGGCCTGCTGCAGACGCCGGAGTACGCGAAGGCATTGTTCGAGACACGTCAGCCACCGCTCTCTTCCGGTGAGGTGGAACGGGAAGTTGCCGCGCGCATGGCCCGTAAAACGGTCTTCGACCGGGAGCCCACACCTTCGTTCAGCTTCATCCAGGAACAGGTGACTCTTGAGCGGCCGATCGGAGGGAAAATGGTGCTACGTCGGCAGCTCGAACACCTGCTGGAGGTCAGTGAGTTGCGGAACGTCATGATCCAGGTCATGCCGACAGACCGTGAGGATCACGCCAGCATGCAGGGCCTGATCCAGGTGCTGAAGTTCGCCGATGGCTCGGCGGTCGGTCGTTGCGAAGGTGCGTTCAATGCCCGTCCGATCTCAAGTCCCAGGGATCTGCGGGTCCTTGAGCTGCGTTATGGGATGATCCGGGCGCAGGCTCTCCCGCCTGGGGAGTCGCTGGCCTTCATCGAGCGAGCGCTTGGAGCGTTATGAGCACCTCGGAACTCCGCTGGTTCAAGAGCAGCTACAGCGACAGCAGTGAACCCGGCGACTGCGTAGAAGTAGCCACCACCCCGCACGTCATCCACATCCGGGATTCAAAGACCCCCACCCACACCCCGCACCTCACCCTCGATCCCACCACCTGGAATAGGTTCGTAACGCATCTGTCCGCCAGCTAGCGTGCCGGGCATGACCACGTCCTCCCGTTTCGCCGAGGCCCTCGATGAGCTGGGCCTCGGAGAGCTCCACGCCCGTATCCGCCGGTTCCCGGACGAGACCCGTACCGCCGCCGAGGCCGCCGCCGCGATCGGGTGTGAGTTGAGCCAGATCTGCAAGTCGCTGATCTTCTCCGCCGACGGAGTCCCGGTGCTCGTCCTCATGGACGGCGCCTCCCGCGTCGACGTCGAGCTCGTCCGGCGCGAACTCATGGCCGCGAAGGTCACCCGCGCCAAGGTGGACGTCGTACGGGATACCACCGGGTACGCCATCGGGGGCGTGCCGCCCTTCGGGCACCGGACCAGGACCCGGGTGCTCGCGGACCGTTCTCTGCTGGAGCACGACGTCGTCTGGGCCGCCGCCGGCACCCCGTACACCGTGTTCCCCATGGAGCCGAAGGCCCTGATCGCCCACGCCGGCGCGACCCTCGTGGACGTACGCGAGTCGGCGGCTTCGTGACTCCGACGGTCACCGCCGCCGTACTGCTCGCCGCCGTCACGCACGCCTGCTGGAACGCGCTCGCGCACCGCATCACCGACAAGCTGGTCGGGTTCACGCTCATCGCGGGCGGCGGGATGGTTCTCGGGCTGGTCGCTCTGCCGTTTCTGCCGCTTCCCGCTGCCGGGGCCTGGCCGTATCTCGTCGCGTCGGCGCTCATCCACATCGCGTACTACGTGCTGCTCATGCGGTCGTTCCGGCTCGGCGACTTCGGGCAGGCATATCCGATCGCGCGCGGTACCGCGCCCCTCGTCGTCACGGTCCTCGCCGCCGTGTTCGCCCACGAGGTACCCGACGGCTGGGCGGCGGCCGGAATCACCGTGTCCTGTGCGGGACTTACCGGCGTCGCGCTGTGGGGGCTGCGAGGGAACCGGCCCAACTGGGCGGCGATCGTGGCCGCGTTGGCGACCGGGCTGACCATCGCCGCGTACACCGTCGTCGACGGGCTGGGCGTACGGGCCTCGGGCTCCTCGCTCTCCTACATCGCCTGGCTGATGGCCCTGGAGGGCATCGCGATCCCCGCTTACGCGCTGTACCGGTGGCGGGGTCAATTCCTGGCGACGGTACGGCCGTTCGCCGCCGTCGGACTGCTCGGCGGTGCGCTGTCCGTGGCGGCGTACGGGTTGGTGCTGTGGGCGCAGACCCGGGCGGAACTCGCCCCCGTGGCGGCACTCAGGGAATCGTCGGTCAAGTCGTGCTCATGCGGTAATAACTTCGCTGTTCAGGGGGCTTGGTGAGGTTGCTCTCGTGTGTGTATGTCGCGATGGTCACTGTGGGTGTGCATTGGTTGGTGGCGTGCGACCAGGGGAGTTGATCGGGCGTGAAAATGGACGCTGTTGGAAGCGAAGGTCCCAGCTCGCTGGTGGGGTGCCTCAGGCGTTGGTCGATTTCGCGTGGGTGAGATTGGCGGTGACAACACGGGTGGTGGGGTGGTTTTCGCCGAAGACCCGTAGGCAATCGGTGAGGGTCTGTTCGTAGAGGGGGATGGCCCGGTCGAGGTCCCCTGCCGCCCGGTAGGCGCCTGCGAGGTTGTTGCGGGAGGCGAGGGTGTCGGGGTGGTTTTCGCCCAGGATCCGCATGCGGTCGGTGAGGTTTTGTTCGTAGAGGGGGATGGCCCGGTCGAGGTCCCCTGCCGACGCGTAGGCGCCTGCGAGGTTGTTGAGGGAGGCGAGGGTGTCGGGGTGGTTTTCGCCCAGGATCCGCATGCGGTCGGTGAGAGTCTGTTCGTAGAGGGGGATGGCCCGGTCGAGGTCCCCTGCCGACTCGTAGGCATACGCGAGGTTGTTGCGGGAGGTGAGGGTCTCGGGGTGGTTTTCGCCCAGGATCCGCATTTGGTCGGTGAGGTTTTGTTCGTAGAGGGGGATGGCCCGGTCGAGGTCCCCTGCCGACGCGTAGGCGCCTGCGAGGTTGTTGCGGGAGGCGAGGGTGTCGGGGTGGTTTTCGCCCAGGATCCGCATTTGGTCGGTGAGGTTTTGTTCGTAGAGGGGGATGGCCCGGTCGAGGTTCCCTGCCGACTCGTAGGCGCCTGCGAGGTTGTTGAGGGAGGCGAGGGTGTGGGGGTGGTTTTCGCCCAGGATCCGCATGTGGTCGGTGAGGTTTTGTTCGTAGAGGGGGATGGCCCGGTCGAGGTTCCCTGCCGCCCGGTAGGCGCTCGCGAGGTTGTTGCGGGAGGTGAGGGTTGCGGGGTGGTTTTCGCCCAGGATCCGCATGCGGTCGGTGAGGTTTTGTTCGTAGAGGGGGATGGCCCGGTCGAGGTTCCCTGCCGCCCGGTAGGCGCTCGCGAGGTTGTTGAGGGAGGCGAGGGTGTGGGGGTGGTTTTCGCCCAGGATCCGCATTTGGTCGGTGAGGTTTTGTTCGTAGAGGGGGATGGCCCGGTCGAGGTTCCCTGCCGCCCGGTAGGCGCTCGCGAGGTTGTTGAGGGAGGCGAGGGTGTGGGGGTGGTCTTTGCCCAGGATCCGCATTTGGTCGGTGAAGGTCTGTTCGTAGAGGGGGATGGCCCGGTCGAGGTCCCCTGCCGACTCGTAGGCATACGCGAGGTTGTTGCTGGAGGTGAGCGTGGAGAGGTGGTCGGGGCCGTGGAGGCGAGCGGAGGTGGCCACCGAGCGCTTCTGGTAGGTGATGGCCTGAGTGATCTGCCCTTGGCCGCGCAGGTAAGCGGCAGTGTTGGTGAGGAGGAGGTCAGTGTCATCAGTGTCGTGGGTGGGCTCGGCGGCGCTGAGGAGGGCTTCCGCGTGAGGGAGCAGAGCGCGCCAGGCGGGCCAGCCGGCCACGTTCGTGTCTGGTTGCTCGGGCAGTGCAGTGAGCAGGAGAGTGGTGGCGTGGTGGCGGGCCGCGGTGATGGTGCCGTGGGTGCGGTGGGGGTCTGCGTCGTCTGCAGTGGTGACGTCGGGAGTGCGGGCGATGGTCTGGATGAGGCGGTGGATGCTGAGGGTGTCGGTGTCCAGGGTGATCATGTTGTAGGCGGCGAGCTGGCTGAGGGCTTCGGCGTAGCCGACAGGGGTGTCGGTTAGGGGTGCGAGGAGGGTGCGGGGGATGGCGGTGGGGGCGTACCAGGCGGCGGTGCGCAGGATGTCGACGGCCAGAGGGGTGGTGCGGTGGAGGGCGTCGAGGGTGATGCGCCAGATGCGGGCCATGGTGCGCTGAGGAATGCTGCCCGCAGGGGCGGTGCTGGTGGTCTGGGCCGGATATTGGCGGAGCAGCTCCCGGTAGGCGCCGAGGGCGATGTGACTCTGGGCGATGAAGGCGCCGGCTTGTTCGAGGGCGAGAGGCAGGTGCCCGAGCTCGTCGGCGAGCAGGCGGGCGTGGTGCTGGCTGTCGGCGTCGGTCCGGCGGGTGAGCTGGGTGAGTAGGTCGAGTGAGGCGTCCGGGGTGAGGAGGGGAAGGGCGAGGGGAGTGCTGGGCCAGCCGTCCGTGAAGCGGCTGGTGATCAGGTGGCGTCCGGCGTGATGGAGCTGGCCTATCAGATGGCGGATAGTGTCGGGCTGTTCGGCGTTGTCGAGGATGAGGAGCCAGCCGGGGTGGATCTGGAGCCATCTGATGGCCCAGTCCGCGTCCTCCGCGCTGGTGCGGCCGGTGGCGCCGCCGTGGATGCTGGTGGTCAGGCCGGCGAGGTCAGTGATGATCTGTTCAGGGGTGTCGGCGTGAATCCACCACACCAGTTGGTAGGAGTGCCGGTGCGTGTGGGCGTAGTGGAGGGCCAGGGTGGTCTTGCCGACACCGCCAAGACCGTGAACGGTCTGGGTAATGGCTTTCGAGTCTCGTTCCATGGCGGTGGCGAGGGTGGTGAGGGCTTCTTCTCGGCCGACGAAGACTTCGGTGGGAAGGCCAGGGAGGTTGTGCAGGCCCGGGGATGCGTCCACGTCGTAAGGGCCTGATGGGGGGTGGCTGCTGCTGGCAGGGGTGGTGATGTCTTCCAAGGCCAGTGGATTGCCTGCGGCTTTGATGGTGCTGGTGAAGCCGGGGCGCGCGGCGAGGGTGGCCAGGGGAACGGCGATGAGCTGGTTGCCTGGATATCTTCCCGCGCGGTCGGTGGTCAGGACCCCGGCGAGCAGGTTCCCGCAGAACAGAGTTGCTCCGGATGCCCCGGACCAGGACGACACTGCATCGGTCGCGCTGGGTGTGGCGACTCCGTCAATGTGTGCGGTGATCAGGCCTGATTTCAGGCCGCTCAGGGTCTCTATGTGCCCGCGGATCTCCTTGGTGTCCCGGGTTCCGTCCCGCTGGTCGGACTCAGGGAACCCCACCGCGACACAGCCGACCCGCGCCTCGACCGCACCGGGCGAGGGAGCTGGCAGACGTCCCCAACGCACCGGCGCCGCTGAGTCAGGAGGCTGCCAGGTTGAATCGGTGATGAGTAGCAGGGCAGCGTCGGTGTGCGGATCCTGCGCGATGTCGGGCGGCTGCTCCGGCCACAACACCTCGGCTGCCACCCATGTGGCCTGCGGCTCTCCATGCCGGGCGAGCCGCCGCACCTCCACCGCCCGCTCGGAGGATGATCCCGCCTGCTGGATGTTGTGATACGCGGTGAGGACCAAGCTGTCTGTGATGAGGTATCCGCTCCCGGCGATCTGGCCCGCCGGGTCCCAGATCTCCATCACCCGTTGCACGTCCACTCGCGAACCCCTGTTCTCTGCATCTCACCAAGCGGCTGCCAGCGGGGCTGCTCTACTACTGAGGGCGCTGGGGGGTGCGGGCGCCGATCTTCTGGTCCTGGCCGTGTTCGTCGACCGGCTGCAAGGTGATCTTCAGTCGGGATGTGGTGCCGGCCGCGTATCCGGCTTTCGCCTCGGCGCTGGCGCTCCAGGGCAGGATGGACACCTTGGCGCCGGCCTGGGCGTCCTTCTTGACGTCCACCGCAAACTCCATCTCCACCGGGCCGGTGCGGAACTGGATCGTATGCCCGTGACCGTCGGTCATAGCCTGCTCCAACTCGGCCCGGATCGCGCTGATGGCCTCGGACAATCCAACCCACGGCTCCTGCGGCATTGATGGTTCCCCCTGATCTGCTGAGCTGACGTCAGGTGGGCAGGGTAACGGCTGCTGACCGGAGAAATGCCCCGGAATGACGATCTGTCACAGGGGCAGGACGCAACCGCAACAGACCGCCGACGTAACGAGCCGGCGACGCTCTGTGTGCGACGCCGGACGTGATCTCCGACGGTATGGCGCAACCTCCGCGTGTGCCCTGCCACCGTGCTGCACAAGCGTCAGTCAAGTCGTGCTCATGCATAACTTCGCTGGCCCGGGGACTGGATGAGGAATGAGGCGCGCTCGTAGACCTCTTTGTCTGCGGCGCAGCCAACTGACAGGCTGTCCCGCGTACCTGCTGAGGGCTCGGAATCTCCTGGCGCAGCGCGCAGAGTGGTTGAGCGGCGTCCTCGGAGACGCTGGCCGCGCAGAACTGTTGCGCAAGCCTGGCTGTCAGAGCGTCCCACTACTCTTGGTGATGCCGCGTAAGGCAGACTCACTGCTCCGCCAGGACTACCGGACCGGCCTCCAACATAAGCGCTCACGGCGGGACGGTCACATGTCTTTTGGCGAGGTTGACGCGGCGGGCAATATCTTCGAGAAGACGTGGTGGTTGCTTCAGTCCGGTTGGTTCTGGGCCAAGCAGACGGCACAGGGTGACCACACCACCATCGCCGCGTGTGGCGGGATGGACCGTGACTACTCGGAACGCTTCGTGGCGAGGGTGTGCGTCGGACCTACGCGTGCGGTGAAGCCGGTACCGTCTGTCGAGTTGGCTGCCCGTGCCCTGAGGGTGGCGCGCAGAGTCTTGGGCGACCTGCCGTACGAGGTGAGCTACTCCGGCGAAGACAGAGTGCGTTTCGTCGTGATGGACGATGGCGAGTTCGGTCCCTTTGAGCGTCACCATCTGGAGGTGTTTGGCTCCGGGCTGCTGGATCTCCGCTGGGGGTTGCACATGGCTGTGATCGATGAGGTAGCCGACCCGCTGCCATTGGGCGAGGTGGTGGCAGTTATCCGACGGGTACATCAGGTGACGCAGGGGAGCGAGTACCGCAATCTGTATAGCAAGCGGCTGAGCGAGAAGCGCCGTCGGCATGACTGGCGCATTGGAGTAACCGGCCGTATGAGCAGCGCTAAAGGGCAAGTTGAATGGCATTCACTCGACGTGCCGGGCTCGGACTCCTTCGCTCGGGCCAAGAACCGGTACGCCTACTGCCCCAGCATCGGCTTCGCTGCGGACCGCCTACTATCCCGCAAGCCAGATGAACCGGTACAGGCTGTCGTGCGGCCGGTGTTGGAAGAGTTGTTGATGCACGCTGGGTACCTCGACGTACCGAACTCTGTCGCGGCCATCGTTGCCCATCATCAGTTGGACAGCCCGACGAGGCCAGCCTTGGCGCCGGCCGAGCCTCCGGCCCCATGATGGGGCCGGAGGCTCGGTCAGCAGCTTTCGAGCCTTGCGCTCGTTGTCGTCTGATGTCGCCGTGGTCTCCCGGTAGTGCCTGAGCGCCGCCGAAATGCCTACTTTTCAGTAACATCGTCGAAGAATTTGGAAAAGATCAAGTCGAACTCACAGCTATCGGAGTCCGCAAAGGCGGGAAGCCCTCTAAGGGAATCGGCAGTGTTGTAGCTCTCACAGAAGCGCTGAGCTCGAACATTCTTATTTCCGGAAGAAAGATAAACGGATGGAGGGTAGTAGTCCTCGATCGCGCCACGCTCCCAGACGAAAATATTCTCCGCCCTCAGGGCAGACAGCAATTCGAGCTTAGCCTTGCGCAAATCTGCGGAAATTGCATCGCGCAGCACGGCTCGCTTTGTGCGGGAACTAGCACGATCAAAGAATGCGCTAACGGCAGAGTTAAGCTCCTCCCATGTGCATTCTTTCTTAGCGAAAGCGGAATGCAGGTCAGTGGCTTGCTGCCAGAGGCCTTGAACCTCTCCGCTCTTCCTCATCTTCTTCAATACTTCGCCACGAATCTGGTTCTCTTCCACCAATTTCGCATCTCTATCAACGAGGGGAAGCAGTCGACCGCGAATTTCTGCGCAGCGGTCACTAGCCCCGAGCTTATCAAAGCCTTCAAGGACAGCATCTAGATCAGCCAACACAGAGACTTGCATCTCGAATTTTTCGAAGAAGCCACGATACCGTGCAATGCTCCCCTTTCCCTCGACTTTGGCGATTGCCACAGCGTGCTTTTGAAAGTCCCATTCTGGGTTCAACGTCTTCGCTACATGTGGGACTAGATGGCAATCACTCGGACCTTCCACCAGGAAAACTGAATCGGCAAAGAAGGCTGCCTCATTGTTCTCGTGCTTAATGATCTCAAACTGATCTCTAGCGTCGATATCACTCAGGTCAATTACGTGTGCGCGACTTACGGGTGGGTCGACCTGGTGATTCTTGATCATTTTTACAAAAGTGCCCGTTTCTCTTGGGCCATAAAAAGCCGAGGAGTGGGTAGTTACCAGCACGTCATTGTACTGAGAGAAGAATTTGAGAGCATCAAAAAGCTTCCGTTGCGCTCGCGGATACAGAAATACCTCTGGCTCTTCGAAGAGCAGTACTGTCGGACGCTCTGTCGCAGAGGAATGGCCTTTTATCTGCTTCTTCTTCTGGTCTACGTAGGCTCGAAGAATAGCGAATGTGACCGACCGACGCAGACCGTCGCCCTTCGTACGAAAATGACCTGGAACTCCATCATTAATCGAAATTTCAGCACTTGACAAAAGCGTACGGAGGGCTGGCGGAGGGATGTCGAGCCGCACATCCGCACGAGGGAAGGCTTCCTGTAGGTTGCGCTCGATCAGTTTCTCGATATCGCGCACTTCTTTAAGTCGCTGATCGTCCTCATTCCCCTGATCATCGATCACTACATTCAAATGTCGATGCAGGTCGTCAAAGGATTTCTGAAGGTTGGGCATCTGATGTTCAATCTGTCCAAAAAGCAACCCAAGTAGCTTGCCAAAGGTAGAACTATCCGTCGTCTTCACTTCGTCATTAAGCTCTTTGACCGCCGGGATGTAGATAACATCCGGAAGTAGGGCCGAAATGGACCGATCAATCCCTGTGGGTAGTTTGCTTCCTTCTCCCTCCGTCATTTCCTCCGGTGGCAGGCTTGATACGATCTCCTCAAACTCCCTCCTGACGGCAGCCTTCGTGATCTTACCGTTCAGCTTCGCATGGATTTCCGGATACGTATGCGCCACGTTGGCGGAAACCTCTTCCGCTGAAAGCCCCACTTTCAGCGTTTCATCTAAAGCCGTTTGACTGAAACGGCTATCACGTGGCACTTTGGACAGTACTCGAATTTCCCCCTTTCCTGGTGAAGAGTAAACCCTCAACAGAGTCAACGAGCCATCTTCAACCTCTTTCTCGATCTTTGCGCGATGCTGGGAATCGAGCCGGGCGAGGTCGTCGGCATCAATGTCAGAGAAAGAAACCTGAACGCGAACTGATTGGGTTTTTGAGAGAAATTCTGAGGCGTCCATCGCGCTTCCGCGAAGAAAAGTGTTCAGCGCCTGGAAAACCGAGGACTTTCCTGCGTTGTTTTCGCCGATAACGCAACCAAATCGACTTAGGGGAATCTCAACTGACTCAAGCCCTCGATAGTTTGTAATCTTTACCTTGGTGATGCGCACTTTTCCCCAGCTCCACCGCATGCCGATCCGGTCACCTGACAGGAGAGTGATCCTATAAGGACCTTCTGGCGCCTTGCAGCGATTTCAGGAAATTACCTTGATTTCGACACTTTGGAGTCCTCTGAGCGGGCATCGTAGCCTTGGGCTACTGTCGACAGCCGAGCCCAGTTCCCGCCCATAGCGGGACTTGACCCGTAGGCGATAGTGCTCAGAACGGCAGTTCGGGCCTGGCTGTGCCTCGTTTGATGGCCGTGACCTGCTCATGGAAGTGGAGTGTTGAGGCCTCGCGGGGGTATCTGGAACGAAGTTCCTTGTCCAGCTCGTCAGCGACTAAAAGCAGGGACGGCAGCGACTTGCGGTCGGCTTCGAGCGCCGTGGTGCCCATAGCGACGGCTTCTTCTATGTCGCCGGTTCGGGCGGCGGCGACTCCGAGTGTGAGGCGGGCCTCTGCGGCGCGCATGGGGGAGATCTCGGTTCCGTCGGGGCCAGTGCTGATGCGGATGACTGAGCGGGCGTGGGTGGCGGCGCGTTCGTCGTCTCCGAGGAGGCGGTAGGCGTCCATCTCGTAGAAGTCCCACTTGTCCGGGTCGATTATGAAGTGATGTTCGGGGTGATCCGGGCGGGGTAGCCGGTCCAGGCGGGCGCGTCCGGCGTCCAGGGAGTCACGGACCAGGCGGGCGTCTCCCATGCGTGCGGCTGCGCGGGCCTTGTGGGCGTACAACTGCACGCCGACGGAGTGCGTCTGATCGGCAATGTGCCCTGCTTCGACTGCATCAAGCATGTCTGGCCAGCGGCTTTGCGTGAGGGCGAACCACGCGTCAATCTCGAACGCCCATGCTTTGATCTCGCCGTGGCCGGCCTCGTCGCCGATCCGCAGGGCGGCGGCCTTGCTGAGGTTGGCGGCCTCCCGCTGACCCCGGTCGTACTGCACGCACGCGTTCAGCAGGAAGAGCCAGCCTGCGTCGACCAGGAGTTCCCGGTGCTGGCGCAGCGTCGTCCGGCCTTCGAGCTGCTTGGTGACGTACTGCAAGCCGTTGCGGGTGCGCTCGTGCAGGTAGTCGGCATCTGCATACGGATAAGCCCGGGCCAGTTGATCAATGCCCTGCTCGATCGACTCCAGGGCTGCGCTGTTGATATTGGACATCTCCGTTCGCCGTAGTAGCTCGGCGATGTCCCAGAGTCCTGCGCCAGCCTCTGTGATCAAGGTGCTCGGGTCCTGCGGCACGGAGACACTGGCGCTTCGGGCCAGCTCCCACGGACGTGGGGCGAGTCCTGCAAGGGGGCCGGGGATGCGTAGCCCGTCCACCACTTCGAGGATCTTGCGGTGCTGGGTGATCCGTGGGCGTGTGCCCTTGCCGTCGGTCTCCGGTCGGGCCATGAGGCCGATGTGCTCGCGCTTGTAGCCGACGGCTTCGGCGATCTTGGCGTAACTGATCTTGCCGTGCAGTCGGGCGAGTCTGAAGACTTCGCCGAAGTCGTGGTTGGCGACTGCCGACCGTACGTCCGCGCGTTCCAGCACGTGCGGCGGCAGGGCTGCCGGTGTCGGCGCTGCTTCGGTCATCTCACTTCCCCATCGTGATTGACCAGACGTGTCTTCTCTTCTGCGTTCGTCTTGCGAGTGTACCCACGAGGGGGGTCCCCAAGAGGGGGGAGCGACAGCCGGTACAGGGGATGCATCCTCGGTCCACCCTGCCGGGAGCGTCTCGGCGGACGCGACTGGAGACGGTGAGTTTGTGTCATGACCGCGAAGCAAGCCAGAAAGCGTGAGCACGTCGCGAGTGAGCTGGACGCATTCGCTCACTGGTTCATCTCGCCGAACCTGTCCGACGGTGGTCACTACCTGACGCTCACGCTCTTCGCCGAACTCGGCAACACCGCACGCCTCGCGCGTGACATGACGGGTGCGTTCCTTCAGAGCACGGGGGTCCATGACGTAGTGGATGATGCCCGGCTGATCGTGTCGGAGCTGGTCGGGAACGTGATCAACCATGCTGTGCCGGAGCGCTGTTTTTCCAGGCCCGGTGGAGTGCGGCGTATCGATGTGGCGTTCAAGTTGTGGCCGAAGTGGCTGTTCATCGGCGTGACCGATGAGGACTCGTCTCCGCCGTTGCTCCCCTTGGGTGAGCCGTTCTCCCCTGGTCTCGCTGGTGAACTGTCTGAGGCTGTGCTGCCTGACAGCGGGCGGGGGCTGCTGATCGTTCAGCGGCTGGCCACCTCGGTCTGGTGGACGCCGGAAGACAAGGGCGGAAAGACCGTGTGGGCCCGTCTCGACCTTACCGACGGCGCCGGGGGCAAGCCGTTGTGGTGATCTTCGGGCCGTCACGTCCTCGTTTGCTCTCTCGGGAGCGGGTGACGGTCCGGGGGCTGGAGGGTCATCCCTCCGGCGTACGGGGCGCGGCCTCTTGGCTTGGGTCATCGGGTTCCCCACCCGAGTAGCAAGGGGCCGCGCTTCACAACCGAAAACGCAAGACCGGACCACCCCCGCGCCTGGAAGCAACTGGGGTGGTCCGGAAGGGAGTACAGCGACCCCCGGTGCCTGATGGTACCGGGGTCGTTGTGCTGTGCATCCGCCCTGGACCAAAGAGAGTTGACGATCAGTTACCTGGACCAGGACAGAGGTGGACACAATGACTGGCGCTGGCGAGAACTGGCTGAGCGACGGCATCGATGACTCCAGTGCGGACTTCGGGCTCTGGGTGCCTGGCGTCGACTACCTGGCGGCGTGGCGGGTCGCGCGAGAGTCTGCCGACCGCTTAAACCGGGCGTTCCTCGGTGCCGGGTTCGAGCTGTCGGAGGTGCGGGCTGTCGCCTCGACGAATGAGGACGGGCGCGGCGTGGTCCGGGTGACGGGCTGGCCGGACGCGGTGGAGCGGCTTGCTTGGCTCCTGGAGTCGCACCCTGGCGACGGTGTGGCATGAGGAGCGTTCTCGCTGGTGAGTGGTGCGGGTGGGCACGTCGCCGGCCGCAGAGACTTTGGGCGGGAGCTGCCATGGGGCGAGTGAACAGGGGGCCTTACGCTCGCCAGCGGATCGGGCAGTCCTTGGAGCTGCCCGCAATAGCCCGATCGGCCCCCTGTTCTTCGAGGCTCGCCCCATGGTGGCTGCCTAAAGTCTCGGAGGCCGTCGACCACCAGCCCACCACGCCCCGGCCCACCACTGCCGGTCGGCGCCTCAACTCCCCTGGCGTGCTGCGGTGTGGGGCGGCTGGCGCCTGGACGGGATCGGCGGCCACGCCGCACGCCCGGCCGGGGCGGCCGGGCGCCCCGGCGCGCCGCAGGCGCGCCCTTGAGGAAGTGAAGGCTGTTTCGACCGATGGCCGTTGTCGCTCAGGCGCGGGCGCGTCGGGTGGGCTGCTTGTCGGCGGTGATCCGGTAGGCGAGTTCGGCACGGTCCGCCCCGGTGCGCAGCTCTTCGAGGATCAGCGGGCGGCCGTCGGCGGAGTGCGTGACACGGGCCAGGTGCAGGACCGGGGTCGCGTCCGGCAGGCGGAGCGTAGTCCGCTCGTCGGGAAGCGGCATGCGGGCGCGGACCGTCTCGGACCACGTCAGCTTGTGCCCGTCCTGGGTGAGCAGACCGTAGATCGCTGCCGGTCGCGTGGACGGCTCCTCGGCGAGCACCGGGATGCCTTCGGCGGTCGTGAAGGGGATCAGCGTGCGGTGCATGGCGCGTGTCCCGGAACTTGGGTCGATCAGGAGACGGTCGCATCCGAACAGAGCTTCTTCCGCACCGAGTTGGAGGAGTCGGCCGGTGTCCTTCGTGGTGCGGGTGCGGTAGGTGCTCGGCTCTTCAGCCTCGTCCCACACGTCGCCGCCTGGCATCACGAACGTGCCGTCGGCGGTGCGGGTGATGCGGCGTTCGAGAGTGAGGGCGGGCTGTCCGGCGGAGCGGACGAAGCTGCCTTTGCCGTGGCGGACGTCGACCAGGCCTTCCGCTCGCAGGGCGGCAATCGCATTGCGGACGGTGGGGCGCGATACGCCGTAGCGGGCCATGAGCTGCGCCTCGGACGGAAGCAGGGCATCGGGCGCGAACTCACCCGACAGGATCGCTTCCCGGATGGCGGCGGCCACCTGCTGGTAGAGGGCTCCGGGGCGCTGGATCTCCGACATGGCGGCATCTCCGGGTTCAGGTCGTAGTCACGTCGCACGCGCGACATCACTCGTCAGCATAAGTACTTGCATCCCCGCCGTACAACACTTCATAGTCATCACTCGTAAGGACAAGTGACGTCTGAATATGTCAGGCGTCCCCAATCGGCCAGGAGGCCACAGGCATGCAGTCCATTCCCGTGGACACCGGGCGGCTCGGCGTACTGCGCTGCGCCATCGCCCCCGAAGCAAAGATCAGCAACCAGGAGACACAGGAGATCAAGAAGGACCGGGACGGCAACCTCGTCTACACCGTCGCCGTCACCGTGCGCCAGGACCGGCGGCGCATCTCCGTCATCGAGATCGCCGTCACCGGCGAACCCAAAGGCATCGAGGAAGGCATGATCCTCAAGGTCACCGGGCTCACCGCGTTCATGTGGGCGATGGGCGACCGGCACGGCGTCAGCTTCCGCGCCGACGCCATCACCCCCATCACCGGCGCCTTAAAGGCCGGTGGCGCGTGATGACCGGCATCATCGCCCTCACCCTCGGGCTGGCCCTTCTCGTCTGGGTGCTCGGCGGCGGTGATCTGCTGCGGCGTCACTGCCCGGTCTGGCACTGGTACCTCGCCGGATACCCGGCCGCTGCATGGCGGGTGGTGTTCACCTGGCGCAAGATCGCGATGCTCACCGACCTCGCCGTGTCCCGCCGTCCTTCGCGAGGGCTCCTCGGTGACCTGGTCGTCAAGGGCGATCCACTGCGGCCGGTCGCACCGAAGATCTCGTTCCCCCGCCCGACGCGTGCCGGGCTGAGCGTGATCGTGCGGCTGCACGCGGGCCAGACCCCCGCCATGTACCTCAAGGCGGCCGATGCCCTCGTACACGCATGGAAGGTCCACGCGGTCCGGGTCACCTCACCGGAACGGGGGCTGGCGCTGCTGACGGCAACGGCCACCGATCCGCTGCAACGCCCCGGCCTCGCTACCGCCCCGCCGGCACTCCTGTCCGCACTGATCGGGGTGTTGGAGAGCGGGGGCGCGTGGGTGATGGATCTTCTGGTGGTGCCGCACTGGCTGATCGCCGGGGCCACCCGGTCGGGCAAGTCCACCCTGCTGGCGCGGCTGATCACCCAACTCGCCCCGCAGCACGTCGCCCTGGTCGGCATCGACTGCAAGGGCGGCATGGAACTCGGCCTGTTCACCGACCGGCTCAGCGCACTGGCGACCTCCCGCCGTGAGGCGGTCGCGGTGCTCGCCGCGCTGGTGGTCGACATGCAGGACCGGATGAGCGTCTGCCGCACGGCCGGCGCCCGCTCCATCTGGGAACTGCCCGTCAGATTCCGGCCCGTACCAGTCGTGGTGATCGTCGACGAGATCGCGGAACTCTACCTGTCCGACGGCAGACGCGAGAGCAAAGCAGAAGCCGAACAGTGCTCCACCCTCCTCCTGCGACTGGCGCAACTCGGGGCCGCGCTCGGCATCCACCTCGTCGTCGCCGGACAGCGAGTCGGCTCCGACCTCGGCCCCGGCGTCACCGCACTGCGGGCACAGCTCGGCGGACGCATCTGCCACCGGGTCAACGACCCCGGCACCGCCGAAATGATCCTCGGCGACCTCAACAAAGACGCCGTGGCCATAGCTCAGTCGATCACCGCCCAGGAACAGGGCGTGGCCGTCTGTACGGGTCCTGACGGCGGCTGGAACCGCGCCCGCTCCCACCTCACCCCCACCCAAGAAGCCATCGCGATCACCCGTAAGCACGCGGGCCTGGTGCCCGAACT
Organism: Streptomyces sp. SID12488; assembly: GCF_010548275.1. GTDB lineage: Bacteria > Actinomycetota > Actinomycetes > Streptomycetales > Streptomycetaceae > Streptomyces. The sequence continues at coordinate 204,429 of NZ_JAAGLT010000009.1, read as the reverse complement.
GCCCACCGTCACCCGCGCTCTCACCGCTCTCGAAGGAGACTCCCAATGATCAGCACAGGTGCCGCCGTGTCCCTCGTCGTGGTCTTCGGGATCATCACCTTCCTCCTCGTCCGCTCCCGCGACGTCCGCGCCTGGGAAGCCGTCTGCATCGCCCTGTTCGGCCTCTACCTCGGCCAGACCCCCGTCAGCCTCACCATCAACGGCTTCGTCACCTGGGTCCTCAGCGGCTTCTCCCACTTCTAGACACAGCAGAAAGGGACGTACGCCATGCCTATGCGCCGCGTGAGATGCACCGTCTGCAAGGGCGACGGAGCACGCAAGACCTGGACCGGACGACTACGCCGCTGCCGCGTCTGCCGGGGCACCGGAACCATCCGCTGAACCTCACCACCCCGCCGACCGCACAAGGAGTGATCCCCATGACCCACACCGCGCCATCCATCCTCATCCGTGCCGCTGCGGCGGCTCACCCCGGAAGGTCACCACCATCACCCCGGAACACATCACCCCGGCCGACAGGCGCGCCGTCCTCGACCGCACGGCGCGCCTGCGCCAACTCCCCGAAACAGACCGAGACGCACTCCACATCGCCCAACACCCCCAATTCGCCCGCTGGCTGGAGCAGATCACCGCAACCGGCGGCTGCACCCACCCCGTCCACCTGTCCGGGTCGACAACGACTCTGGACGCGACAACCGGCGAGATCCTCCGCCACTACGACACCCGTACCGAACCCGGCGAACGCCTCTCCGTCCGCTGCCGCAACCGACGCGTGACTGTCTGCGCCCCCTGCTCACGACTGCACGCGGGCGACACCTACCACCTCGTCCGCGCGGGCCTCCTTGGCGGCAAGAACATCCCCACCACCATCCGCAACCGCCCCCGACTCTTCATCACCCTCACCGCGCCCTCCTTCGGACCCGTCCACCGTGCCGGGGAAGGCCGTTGCCGCCCCCGTCGCGACGGCGGAACCTGCGCACACGGTCGTCCCCTCGGCTGCGGCGCCGTCCACGCCCCGGACGCTCCTGTCATCGGCCAACCCCTGTGCGCCGACTGCTACGACTACACCGGCCACGTGCTGTGGCACGCGCACGCCTCCAAGCTGTGGGACCGGTTCGTCATAGACGTCCGCCGCCGCCTCGCCACCTCGGCAGGCCTCGTCCAGTCCCACTTCGCCGACCACGCCCGGCTCTCCTTCGCCCGCGTCGCCGAATACCAGAAACGCGCGGCCGTCCACGTGCACGCCGTCGTCCGCCTCGACGGCCCGAACGGACCCGACGACCAACCCCCGCCCTGGGGCACGGCGCAACTCCTCATCGACGCCGTACGCGCCTCCGCCCGACGCGTCCTGGTCCGCACCCCATACAGCCCGGCCGTGGGCGAACTGGCCCTGCGCTGGGGCGTCCAGGTCGACGCCCGGCAACTGCACACCGACGGCGACGGACCCGACGATGACGCCGTGGCCGCGTACGTCGCCAAGTACGTCACCAAAGGCGCGAGCGAGACAGGCGCCGGCACCGACCACCCCATCACCACCTGGGGCGACATCGCCTCCGCACCCGTCACCGAGCACGTCCGAACCCTCATGTGGGCGTGCTGGCGCCTCGGCGGCCTCCCCGAGTACGAGCCGCTCCGCCTCCGAGCCTGGGCCCACACCCTCGGCTACCGCGGCCACATCCTCACCAAATCCCGCGCCTACTCCACCACCTACGCCGCGCTGCGCGCCCAACGCGCCCACCACGTCGGCCGCAGCGGCATCCCCGGCACGATCACGGACGTCAACTGGCGTTATGTCGGCTCGGGTCACACCCCCGGCGCGGCTCTAATCGCGGCTGGCATCGCCGAAGACCTCGCCACAAACCGCGAGGTCGCACGCGAAGAGCGTGAGGTACGCCGGTGACGAGACGCCATAGCGAGCAGTGGGCTCGGGCTGTCGAGCGGCAGGCGGCCAAGTTCCCTACACGGATCGGGCCGAAGAGCGCTGCACGACTCGTGCGGCTCCTCGGCCCGTCACGGAAGAGTCTATAAGGATCTGAGTGGTCTAGTCCTGGAAGAGCATGTTGTGTGGATCGATATAGGTGTAAGCAAACCCTACTGCGGTTTCCGATTCAGATTTAAGTTCGCCCCAATACGGGATCTCTGGGAACAGTTGTTCGAACTTGGATCGGATGGCCTGCAAGACCGAAGCGGCGCCGAGTCGATCAGTATCGAACGTGACGTATAGCAGGTATCCGTTGTCCGTGTGATCTTCTAATTGGAAGACTGTGCACCTCTGAATTCCTCCTACTCGTTCGAGGGCCTTGATGAGTTGATCATTGCGGTTGGCGCGAAGCGCGTCCCGTTGAGCTGGCGTGACCGGATCGCATTTCCTGGTGTCCGGTGGGACAGGGGGAGGTGGGGGCTCCGTTACTGTTACAGCCAGAGACCTCAGTTCGATAAGTGGAGCGGGGTCTATGGCCAGGACCTTAGCGAGAGCGTAGATGGTCGCTTCGCTCGGAAGGCCCTCGTTGAGGGCTTTGCTAACGGTCACATACCCCAACCCAGCCCGATGCGCCAAGGTCTTCACCGTGAGCTGCTTCTTCAGGCGACCGCGACGCAGGATTTCCTTGAGTCGGGCGAGTGGATCCCGGCGGTCGGCCTCTGCTGCTACCAGTGTCATAGATCCCCCTCACGTTCAACACCATTCATTATCCTACAGGTTGAACGGATTTGAACGTGGAATCCGTGAGGCTCATCCACGACCTAGCTGATCGTGGAAAGGGAGCACAATGCAACCGTCGCTCACCTCAGTGGCGCTGCTCGCGCTATCTCTCGCGACCGTGATCCTTCTGGCGTTACTGATTGGAACTGGAGCCTGGCTCTTGGCGCTCCTCGATGGCGCGAGCATGCCCACCTCAATTCTGCGAGGGGGTGCGGCCTTCGGGCGTGCTCTCACGCTCCTCCTCGCCCTTTTGGCCCTCATCATCAGCATGTTTGCTTGGCCAAAGAGGTGAGGCGCCTACCTAGTCGAGCGGGTTCGGCTGGATGTCCACCCGCTCGGTGTCGAACCCCCTGCCCTTCCTCGTCGGTGGGCGTACCACCACGGCAGAGAAGAGGAACCGGTAGATCGCGTTCATGCGCGCGTAGTCCTCCTCCTGCTCCAATCGCTCCCAGTTCGCCTCGGCTTCCGGTCCTGCGATCCCCTTCAGGATGACGACCGGTCGCTTCACGGTCCTGCGCTGGCGCTCCTTCATCCGCTTGAGGACCGGCGCACGCATGGCCTGGAAGTCGGCGGTCGTGAAGTCGTCATCGTTGAGCCACAGTTCTTTCAACTCATGCAGCTTCGCCCGGTCCTTCTCGTCCGCTTCGACGTCGGCTTCGGGCCGTACGGTCGTTGGGGGTTCGTGCCCGGTGGTGTCCAGCTTGGTGAGCACCTTGATCGCCACGTCCCGCACGAACGCTTCGAGGGGCTCGGCCACGATCGAGCGATTGCACCTCTCCGGGCCGACGTTGCCAGCGCGGGTACAGCGGTAGTAGGCGTATCGGACACTGTTCGTGCCGCCCATGCGCATCCCACAAGCGCACGTAGCGACACCACGCAGAAGGTAACGTCGGTTCGGCCGCTTCTGACTCTCCCGGGAGCGCTCGGCCCTGTACTGGCTGAACCGCTGCACTTCGTCCCACTGCCCTCGGTCGATGATGGCGGGCCAGGTCCCCACCCCCACCTCTTCGCCCTTGTGCATCCGAATGCCAGCCACGAAGGTCGACGCCAGCAGATGGCGGACGTTCTGGGGCTGCCATGTATTGCCCTTGGACGAGACGATCGAACGTGCTTTGAGTTCCTGGGCGATCCGGGTCGGCGACTCGCCGTCAAGGTAGCGGCGGAAGACCTCTCGAACGATCTCCGCCTCCTCCTCGATGATCGCGCGGCCGTCGGGGGTGTAGCCGTACGGGCGATTGCCGACGTGCGGCTTGCCCTCCCGGGCCTTGTCCTTCAGCGCGTCGATCAGGCGCCGTGACGTGTCGTCAGAAGAACGGCACGCGTGGGCAACCTCAATACGGAGGATGAACCGGTCGTCGGGGTCCGACAGATCGCGTCGGTTCGCCTCGCCGTGCAGCAGGATGCGCTTGTCGTCGGCTATGGACAGCAGCTCTTCCAGGTCCTTGGGCTGCCTCATCAGGCGGTCCGGGTGGTACACGATGACGTGCCGGATCTCTCCGTCCCCCATCGTCTTCAGCATCTCTTCCCAACCCGGCCGCTTGCGGTTGCGCTGCCATGCCGAACGGTTGTTGTCCACGTAGATGTGGGCCGACTCGACGCGGAGTTGAAGCCGTTCGGCGATCTCTCGGCAGATGCGTTCCTGCCGGTCGACTCCGGTCTGGTCCTCGTCCCTGGTGTGCGAGATGCGGCAGTAGATGGCGGCGGGCTCGCCTGGAGTGATGGCGGCCCTCGCTAACTTTGATCGACTCATGCCAATTACTGTATGAGCAACGTATGACATCGATCATCGTCGGCGCGGCCATCGGCGCCGTGTTCTTCAAGGAGCGGTTCGGGGCGCCGAGGATCGCCGCGGCCGGGCTGCTCGTCGTAGGGATCGGGCTGATGCTGCACGCCGGGTAGGGGAAACCTCCACCGCGGCCGGGTTGATCCACGAGACTTGCTCTTGTTTCCCCATGGAATTCCGTTGGGAACTCCCATCGGAATTCCCAACGAGGAAGGGACGGCAAGCATGGCGAACAGCGCGCTTCTGGTGATGGACGTCCAACGGGACGTCGTGGCCATCGCCGACGACGGTTCCGGATATCTGCCGCGCCTGCGCGGAGCGATCGACGGTGCGCGGGCTGCCGGCATCCCCGTGATCTACGTGCGGATGGGCTTACGGCCGGGTGATCCGGAGGTCAGCCCCCGCAACAGGGCGATGGCGAACGCCGTGCGGTCCGGAATGTTCACCGAGGGGGCCCCTGGCGCCGAGATCCATGACGACATTGCGCCCCAGCAGGGCGACGTGGTGGTCACCAAGAGGCGGGGCAGCGCGTTCTCGGGCAGCGACCTCGACCTGGTACTCAGGGCTCGCGACATCGACAGCCTTGTTCTTACCGGCATTGCCACCAGCGCCGTGGTGCTCTCCACCCTGTGGCACGCCATCGATCTGGACTTCGGTCTCACCGTCCTGGCGGACGGTTGCCTCGACACCGACCCCGAGGTGCACACGATGCTCACCGAGAAGCTGTTCCCGCAGTGGGCGGATGTCGTCACCGTCGAGGACTGGCTCAAAGCCATCGCACCGCGATAGTGCGTCTGTCGGGCGATGCTGAGGATGCCCTTGGTTCCGGGTTGTGCGCAGCCCGGAACTAAGGGCGTACCGCCACCGCGTCCACCTCGAAGAGCATCCCCGGCAGGGCCAGCGAGGCGACACCGCTGAGCGTCTGCGCCGGGAGTCGGTCGCCGAAGCGGGCGTGCAGCGCCTTGCCGAGGGTCTCCAGCTTGTCGAGGTCGTGGTCGACGATGAACGTGCCGAGCCGCACCACGTGTTCGTAGCCGAGGCCGACTCCTTCGAGCGCGGAGCGCAGCCGGTCGAAGGCGAGGTCCACCTGAGCCGCGAAGTCGCCGGGGACGGGAGCGCCGGTGGCGTCGGACGCGTACTGGCCGCCGATGTACACGGTCTCGCCTGGCGCCGACACCGCGTGGCTGTAGCCGAAGGGCGTCGGGTCGTGCAGGGCTGGCGGGTTGGTGATCGTGCGCTGGTCGGAGGTCATACCGGGCCAACGCCCGGTGGGTGCCCGCGATTCCGGCGGGCGCTCGCTCAGGACGTCGGGGCCGCGTAACTGCGGAGCTTCACCCACTGGCCCGGCAGCCACTCCTGCTCCACCTCCGCCGCCAGCAGCGTCCAGCCCAGGCGCTCGTACAGGGCCGCCGCTGCCGGGGCTGTCGACGCCACGTCCAGTACCGGGTGCAGGGCGCGGGACTTCGCCTCTGCCGTCGCCCGGGTCATCAGCGCCGCGCCGACTCCTCTGCCCCGGGCCGCCGGATCGACGTACAGGCGGTTGATCACGGCGGTGGGGCCGTCGCTCCAGAGGGCCGCCGCCGCGTTGCCCGCATCGCTGCGGGACAGGACGACGTGGCCGATGACCCCCTCGCCGTCGTCCCCCTCCGCCACCCACACGGCGAGGAGTGAGCGCGGGGTCAGCCAACCGGCCGGGTCGCTGGGCCAGTTGAGGGGGTATGCGTTCTGCTCGTGGATCGTCGCCAGTATGCGCACGCAGGCGTCGAGGTCGGCCTCCGTGCGGGGGCGGACGCGGAACCGGGCTGTGTCGGCAGGGCTGTTGCTTGCTGAGCTTGCCGTGTCTGCCGCGCCTGTCGTGTTTGTCATCCGCGCATGTAAGCACGTACGCCCGACAGGTCGTGGAGGCGCATGCTGTTGCGGTCGGTCACCGAGCGGCCGAGGGCGTGGTGGGGCCAGAGGCCGCCTGCCGTGAGGCGGCTGCGTTCGACCCAGGCGCGGGCCGGGACGCTGCTGTTCTTGTAGTAGTTGAGGGCGTAGCCGCCGGTGTGGACGCGCAGGAGGCAGAAGCCGCCCGGGTAGTCCTTGACCGCGCTGACCTCCTGCTGGGTGACGTGCGGTGCGCCCGTCAGGACCGTGCGTTTGTTGCGGTGGGTGTGGCCCGCGTGGTGGAGGAAGACGCCGGGGGAGGTGGCGTAGGCGTCGACGATCGAGCGGGCCTGGCCGCGGTCGAGGCGCTGGCCTCGGCCCATGGGGAAGACCGAGTCCCGTGTGGTGAGCGGGTGATGGCCGAAGACGACGGTCGGCTGGTCCCGGTCACGCCTCAAGTCGGTCTGGAGCCAAGCCAGTTGCTCTGCACTCAGTCCGCCCGCGTCGCCGCCGTTGCCGTTCTTCTCGTAGGTGTCCAGGCCGATCAGGCGCAGGCCGCCCAGGTCGCGCGCGAAGTAACCGGGGCCGTCGGCGCCGCCCAGGAATCCGTCGCGGAAGGAGTCGTCGGGGTGCCTGGGGCGGTCGTGGTTGCCCCGTACGACGAAGTAGTCCCGTCCGTGGGTGCCGAAGCCGTCCAGGATGCGGCGGGCCTCGGCCAGGTCCCGGGGTGCGCCGGCCGCCGAGATGTCCCCGGCCGCCAGCAGGACGTCCGCCCCGCGCCGGTGGGCCTCCTCGACCATCGCCCGGCTCATGATCTCCGGGTACGGGTCGAGGCCGGGTCGCTGCGAGACCCCGCGCAGCATCGGTACGCCCGCCACCCGGCCCGCCGTGGTCTCGCCGAGGTGCAGGTCGTTGCAGAGGGCGATGGAGAGGAGATGGCGGCCGGGGGGCGGCTGGGGGGTCGTGAAGGAGTAGGGGCCGCCGTGCGAGCCCAGGCCGTGCAGCGAGGTGCCCACCGCGTTGCCGCGCACCAGGTGCAGGGGGGTCGGTGTGGCCGCCCGGCCGCGTGAACGGGCCTGGTAGTAGTACGTCTGGCCCGGTTCCAGGTCCGTCAGCTCGACGTAGTGGTGGGCGGTCGGCCGGCCCTCCGACGCCGTGCGGTCGAGGTGGGCCGGGTGGGTGCCGTACACGACCTCGCCCTCGGTGACCGCGGGGACCAGGTGCCCGAAGCCGTCGTCGGTGCCGGGCACGACCGTGTACCAGGTGATGACGGCGCGGTCCTCGGTGAGCGTGACCAGCTCCAGGTGGAGGGCCGTCACGACGTCGGCGCGCGTGACGCGTTCCTGGCGCGCGGCGAGCGCGGACCGGAGTACGGCGGGCGTGAGCAGCGCGCCGGATCGGACGAGGTCGCGGGGAGCGGGGAACGCCGCCAGGGCGGCGAGGGGAGCGGAGAGACAGCAGCGCATGATCGGAACGTGCCCGTGGCCCGTTAACGGCCGCCGTGGGGACGGGGGCGGCCGGAGGTATGGGGCACGACAACTCCTTGACGTCGGTGCGGTCGGTGCGGGGGTTCTTGAAGCGTACGACTGAGGGCGCGCGCGCATCCCTCACCCGGGGCGATCGCGACGAACGTCACACAACGGGCGCCACGCCCGCTCTGCAGCCCCACCATCCCCATTACCCGCACCACCCCCTATGCCTCCCGCGCCTCCTATGCCTCCCGCGCCTCCTATGTCTCCCGCCCCTCCTGGGCTTCCCGCACCGCCCGTACCAACGCCTGCGCCCGTGCGTCCGCCGTCACGCTCTTGCGGAAGCCGTTCGTCACGTACCCGAACGCGATGCCCGAGTCGGGGTCGGCGAAGCCCAGCGCGCCGCCTCTGCCCGGGTGGCCGAAGGAGCCGGGGGTCAGGAGCGGTGAGGCGCTGCCGTGCAGCATGTAGCCGAGGCCGAAGCGGGTGCCGATGACCAGGACGCGGTCCGGGCCCGCCGACTGCTCGCGCCGGGCCAGCTCGACCGTCGCCGGGGTGAACAGGCGGGTCCCGCCGTCGACCTGGCCGATCAGGGAGGCGTAGAAGCGGGCGAGTCCGTCGGCCGTGGCAATGCCGTTGGAGGCGGGGAGGGCGGCGGCCCGGTACGCGGGGTCGTTCTCGTCCGGGAGCGGGGTGATCGCGGCGAAGGCGCGGCTGGTGAGGGAGTCCGGGTCGGCGTAGGCGTCGGCGACGGACCGTTTGGGGCGCGTTCTGAGGCCCGGGCCCGCCGTCTCCGGTGTCCGGGCCCGGCCCACCCGGCCCACGCGCCCCGCCTCGGCCACCGCCTCCGGCAGCCCGATCCACAGGTCGAGGCCGGCCGGCCCGGCGATCTCGGTGGCGACCCAGTCGCCGATCGGGCGCCCGCTGACCCGGCGTACGAGCTCGCCCGTCAGCCAGCTGTACGTCTGGGCGTGGTACCCGTGGTCCGTCCCCGGCGCCCAGGCCGGCGCCTGGGCCGCGACCGCCGCGGCACCGAGGGCGGGGTCGGCCGCCTGCGCCGGCGTGAGGGGCCGGTCGAGTACGGGGACGCCCGCGCGGTGCGAGAGCAGGTGCCGTACGAGGGTGCGTTCCTTGCCCGCCGCCTTGAACTCCGGCCAGTACTCGCCCACGGGAGCGTCCAGGTCCAGCTCACCGCGCTCGGCCAGCATCAGGAGTACGGCGGCGGCGACACCCTTCGTCGCCGAGCGCACGATCTGCGCGGTGCCGTGCTCCCAGGGCGCAGACCCGGACCCGGACCCGGACCCGGACCCGGACCCGGACCCGGACTCGACGTCCGCGTCCTCGTCCTTGTCCTTGTCGAAGTCCCGTACCCCGGCCCACAGGTCCACGACCCGGTGCCCGTCCTGGTACACGGTCACGGCGGCGCCGCGCTCGCCGCCGGTCGCGAAGTTCCGTACGAACGCGTCTCTGACCGGCTCGAAGCCCTCGGTCACCACGCCGTTCACGTCCACGTTCACGTCTACGTTCAAGTCCACCAGGTCCACGCCGATGTAACGCGCACCTACCCGCTCTCGATTCCTCGGCCCAGAAGGAAACCGGGAGGATCAGCCCAGGATGATCGTCACATCGATGTTGCCGCGGGTGGCGTTCGAGTACGGGCAGACCATGTGCGCCGCGTCCACCAGTTTGGCCGCGATGTCCTGGTCGAGGATCGGCAGCGAGACGCTCAGGGCGACCGCGAGGCCGTAGCCGCGCTGCTTGTTGGGGCCGATGCCGACCTTCGCGGCGACCGTGGAGCCGGTCAGGTCGTAGCCCTCGCGGCGGCCGACCAGGACCAGCGCGTTGTGGAAGCAGGAGCTGTAACCGGCCGCGAACAGCTGCTCCGGGTTGGTGCCGTTGCCGTCGCCGCCCAGCTGTGGCGGCATCGCCACTTTCAGCGCGATCTGGCCGTCCTGGCTGGTGACATCGCCGTCCCGGCCGCCGTGGGCGGTGGCCTCGGCGACGTACATGATCTTCGTGGGACGGGTGTCCGGATGCGCGTCGGCGTGGGCCTCGCTACCGGCCTCGGTACGGGCCTCGACGTCGATACCGGCGTCAGTCACGGCAGAACCTCCACCAAAGCGGACAACAGGAGCATGTGTAGATACTGCGAATACCGCAACTACATCGTGCACAAGGTACCGGCTGGTAGGGATGTATCTCTTACCCGGGGGTAGCAACCGTGGGTAACCTCAGGTCAGTGACCGGCTCAGGTCGAACGCGCCCGGTCGGCCGCCCCCTGTGCCCGCTCCGCCAGCTCCCGCAGGTCGCCCCGCAGCCGGGCGACCTCGCCCCCGCTCAGCTCCGTCGCCGCGAGCAGCGCGCCCGGTACGAGCGCCGCGCGCTCCCGGAGTTCAGCGCCCCGCCCGGTGACACCGACGGACACCGACCGCTCGTCCAGCACCGACCGCTCCCGGCGGACGAGTCCCGCCGCCTCCAGCCGCTTGAGCAGCGGCGACACCGTGCCGTAGTCGAGGCACAGGGCGGTGCCCAGCTCCTTCACGGTCATCTCGCCGCGCTCCCACAGGACCAGCAGCACGAGGTACTGCGGGTAGGTGAGCCCCAGCTCCTCCAGGAGCGGACGGTAGGCGGCGGTCACCGCGCGCTGGGCCGCGTACAGCGCGAAGCACAACTGGTCGTCGAGGCGCGGCGATCCGGGATCGGGTGTGTCGTCGTGCGCGTCCGCTTGTTCGATCACGCGCCCATTGTCCACATGCCCATCGTCATGTGGTGCGGGTGGTGGTGACCGAGCGCGGGTCGAACCCATAGGGCAGTTCCAGGCGGTGGGCGCGCATCAGCTCGTCGTCGGCCAGGAGGTCGCCGGTGCGTCCGTCGGCGGCGATCACGCCCTCGCTGAGGATCAGCGCACGCGGGCACAGCTCCAGGGCGTACGGCAGGTCGTGCGTGACCATGAGGACGGTGACGTCCAACGACCGCAGGATGTCGGCCAGTTCGCGGCGCGAGGCGGGGTCGAGGTTGGAGGACGGCTCGTCGAGGACGAGGATCTCGGGCTCCATGGCGAGCACTGTCGCCACCGCCACCCGGCGCCGCTGCCCGAAGGAGAGATGGTGCGGCGGCCGGCCGGCGAAGTCCGCCATGCCGACCAGGTCGAGGGCGGTACGGACACGCTGCTCCAGCTCCTCGCCCTTCATCCCCGCGGCGGCGGGCCCGAACGCGACGTCCTCGCGGACGGTCGGCATGAAGAGCTGGTCGTCGGGGTCCTGGAAGACGATCCCGACCTTGCGTCGGATTTCGGCCATGTGCCGCTTGCCGACAGGCATCCCGGCCACGCTGACCGTCCCCGCCCCGCCGGTGAGGATGCCGTTGAGATGCAGCACGAGCGTCGTCTTGCCGGCCCCGTTGGGCCCGAGCAGCGCGACCCGCTCACCGCGCCCGACGGAGAAGTCGACGCCGAAGAGCGCCTGGTGGCCGTCGGGGTAGGCGTAGGCCAGCCCGGCCACTTCAAGTGAGGGGGATGGCGGGAGTGAGGGTGAGGTTGTCACAGGATCCATCCCAGCAGACAGACGGCGAGGGCGGCGACGGGCAGGGCGAAGGCGTACGACCACTGTGCCCGGGACGCGGTCACCTCGTCGATGACGGGCATGGAACCGGTGTACCCCCGGCTCACCATGGCCAGATGTACGCGCTCGCCCCGTTCGTACGACCTGATGAACAGCGCGCCGGCGGACTTCGCCAGCACCCCCCAGTGCCGGACCCCGCTCGCCTCGAACCCGCGTGACTCCCGGGCGATCCGCATCCGCCGCATCTCGTCGGCGATGACGTCGCCGTACCGGATCATGAACGAGGCGATCTGCACGAGCAGCGGCGGGAGCCTGAGGCGTTGCAGTCCGAGAAGGAGTTCGCGCAGTTCGATGGTGGAGGCGAGGAGTACGGAGGTGGCGACGCCCAGGGTGCCCTTGGCGAGCACGTTCCAGGCGCCCCAGAGGCCGTTGACGCTGAGCGACATGCCCAGCACGTCCACCCGCTCACCCTGTGCCACGAACGGCATGAGCACGGCGAACGCGACGAAGGGGATCTCGATCAGCAGGCGCTTGAGCAGGAACACGGCGGGCACCTGGGCGGCGCGGGCCACGGCCGCCAGCAGTACGGCGTACACGGCGAAGGCCCACATCGCCTCCCGGGGCGTGGAGACGACCACGATCACGAAGGCGAAAGCGGCGGCGAGCTTGGTGTGCGGCGGCAGCGCGTGCACGGGGGAGTGCGCGTGCCGGTAGAGCCGGTGGGCGTGACCGGCGCCCATGTCAGACGCTCGCGCTCGGGGTAGCGGCCGGGGCCGCTGCGACGTCCTCGTCGGTACGGCGCCTGCGCACCGCCCAGAAGACGCCGGTCCCGGCGACGATCGTGACGCCGACGCCGATCACGCCGGCGAGACCGCCGGAGAGCCGGCCGTCGGTGATTCCCTCGACGGAGTAGTCGGCGAGCGGGGAGTCGGCGGCGGCGTGGTCCTCGACCTTGGCGTCGATGCCCTTGTCCGCGGCGACCTTCTCCAGGCCGTCGGGGCTGGCGGAGGCGTAGAAGCTGACGCCACCGGCGAGGACGAGGGAGGCTGCGAGGCCGGCGAGCCAGACGTTGCGCGTGCGGTGGGAGGGGGCGGGTTCCGGTTCGGGGTCGGGGGTCGCGTCCACCAGCTCGTCGCCGACCCGCAGTCGAAGCTTCTGGCGCAGGCCGCGGGCGCCGTACACGAGGTCCGGTCGTACGGCGATGACGGCGCCGACCGTGAACGCGGTGATCGCGGCCTCGCCGAGCCCGATCAGGACGTGGACGCCGACCATGGCGGTGAGGACCCGGCCGATCGGGACGTCCGTCGTGCCGCCGACGGCGTAGACGAGCGTGAAGGCGAGGGCGGCGGCCGGTACGGAGAGCGCGGCGGCGACGAAGGCGGAGACGGTGACGGAACGGCGCTTCTTGGGCAGCACCTTCACCAGCCCGCGGAAGACGGCGTAGGCGACGACCGTCGTCACGACGGCCATGACCGTGATGTTCACGCCGAGCGCGGTGAGTCCGCCGTCCGCGAAGAGGATGCCCTGCATGAGCAGGACGACGGACACGCACAGGACCCCTGTGTAGGGGCCCACGAGTATCGCGGCCAGTGCGCCGCCGAGCAGATGTCCGCTGGTCCCGGCCGCGACCGGGAAGTTCAGCATCTGCACGGCGAAGATGAACGCGGCCACCAGACCGGCGAGTGGTGCGATCCGTTCGTCCAGTTCGCGCCGGGCACCGCGCAGGCTCACGGCGACGGCGCCGGCCGCGACGACTCCGGCCGCTACGGAGACGGGGGCGTTGATGAATCCATCAGGCACATGCACCGTTCGATGATAGTGGCTTGTTGCGAACGTCTTGCAAGAGCGATGGGAAAGCGGTTTGCTGCATATTTGGGAAAATATGCGACATTGGAGAGGAAGCGGAAGCGGATTCATAGCTTCTGCACAGGTTACGCAGCGTAAGGGGCCGTCGGATGTCCGTAGTCGAGCAGTACGCGCGAGCCCATATCGTCACGGACACGCAGGACGACGACCGTGGCGCGGTCCCCGTGGTCCTGCGCTACGACCCGGACCGGGATCCGCGCGCGGTCCGCATCGGCCTGCCCGGCCCGCACGAGTGGACGTTCTCGCGGTCCCTCCTGGAGGACGGGCTGCGGGCGCCGGTGGGGTCGGGGGAGGTGCGGGTGTGGCCGTGCGGGCGGGTGCAGGCGGTGGTCGAGTTCCACTCGGCGGGGGGTGTGTCGGTGGTGCAGTTCGAGACGAAGACGCTGACGAGGTTTTTGCGGCGTACGTATTCGGCGGGGGCGCGGGTGCCCAGCTGACGTAGGGCGCCCCGTCCCTGGGGGCTGCGCCCCCAGACCCACCTTTCGGCCCTGAAGGGGCCTCGTCCTCAAACGCCGGACGGGCTGGATGGTGCCCGGCCGGGTTGATCAGGAACCCGCCTTCAGCAGTGCCGCGACAATCGGTCCAGCCGTGCTTCCTCCGTGGCCGCCGGACACCACCACGCCCGCGCCTGCCAGGTCTCCGCGGTATGCCGTGAACCAGCCGTTCGGCTTGTCCTGGCCGTCGACCTCGGCCGAGCCCGTCTTCGCCCCGTAGTCCGGGCCCAGCCCGGCCATCGCCTCCGCCGCCGTGCCGTACGCCGCCGTGTACTGCAGCAGTTCCCGAAGCTGGGAGAGCGTCTTCGACGACATCGTCCGGGACGCGGTGGCCAGCGTGCGGCCGTCCACGTCCGCCGAGACCAGATACGGCTGCCGGAACACCCCGGACTCCACCGTCGCCGCCACCGACGCCATGTTCAGCGGGTTCATCCGCACCCCGCCCTGCCCGATCAGCGACGCCGCCATCTGCGCCTGCGACTGCACCGGCACCGAGCCGTCGAAGGTCGAGACGCCGACCGCCCAGTTGTTCATGCCGAGGCCGAACACCTGCTGCGCCTGCTTGGTCAGGCTGTCGTTGTCGAGTTCCTTCGCCTGGCTGATGAAAGCGGTGTTGCAGGACCGCGCGAAGCTCGCCTTGAACGTGCCGCCCTTGATCTCGAACTCGTCGTCGTTCTGGAACTTCCAGCCGCCGTACGTCGAGTACTTCGGGCACGGGTGCGCCTTGTCGGGCGACGCCAGCCCCTTCTCGATGAGCAGCGACGACGTGATGACCTTCAGCGTCGAACCCGGCGCCAACGAGCCCTGGAACGCGGTGTTGAAGCCGTGCGACTGGTTCGCCACCGCCAGGATCTCGCCCGTCGACGGGCGCATGAGCACCACCGACGCCTTCGGCTTCTTCGCGACCTGTGCCTCCGCCGCCGCCTGCAGACTCGGGCTCAGCGTCGTCTTCACGGTGCCCGGCGTGCCCTTGCTCAGCTCCAGCAGGGTCTTGTCGGCCGACTTCGCCGCCTTGGACGCCTTGCCGCGCACGACCCGGAGCTCGATGCCCGCCTTGCCGCCGGCCTTCTTGCCGTACTTCTCCCTGAGGCTGTCCAGAACCGTGCCCAGCGACGGGTACTTGGTGAGCGTCAGCTCACCGCCGTCCCGGTCGACGGCCTTGATCGGCGGGGTGCCGGACTCCCCGGTGAGGAGCTTGTCGCCCTCGGCCAGGTCGGGGTGGACGACCGACGCGTGCCAGTCGACCAGCGGCTTCCCGTCGGACGTACGACGGACCACGGTCAGGGCGCTCTCGTACGTCAGCGGCTTGCTCGTGCCGCCGTACGTCACCGTGCCCTTGACCGTGAAGGGGACCTTGGCGCCCGTCGCCGTACCCGGTGTGATCGTCACGCCGGTGATGTGGGCGTCCTTGGTGTAGCCGGTGAGAAGGGTGGTGGCCGCCGTGGTCGTGTCCGTCGTCGCGGCTGCCGCCTGAGCTGCCTTGCCCGTCTGCCAGGCCGTCAGGAACTGCGTGGCGACCGCCTTGACCTGGGTCGCCGACACGGGACCCGACGGCACCGACGGCTTCCGGTCGGCCGAAGTCGCCGTCGAGGAGCCGTCCTCGGCCGCCGCTCCGCCGCCGTACAGCCCGTACACGCCGAAACCGGCGCCGACGACGACCACGGCGATCATCCCGCCGATCACGGCGGGCCTGGCCTTGGGTGCACTCTGTCGCTCGGCGACGCGCCTTCTCTTGCCCACAGCTCTCGAACCTCCGCGAAATCCTCAGGGTCCCCGTTGCCCTCGTGCACCTCAACGACAACGACCACCCTAGAGTCCCGTACTGTGCGGGTGAGTTCAGCCACCTGTCCGTAGCACGGCTGCGACAATCGGCCCGGCCGCGTCGCCGCCGTGGCCGCCCTCCTGGGTCATGGCCGCCGCCGCGATGTCGCCCCGGAATCCGGTGAACCAGCTGTTGGACTTGGTCTGGCCGTCCACCTCGGCGGACCCCGTCTTCGCCCCGATGTCGCCGCTCAGCCCGGCCATGGCCTGCGTCGCGGTGCCCTGTGTCGCCGTCATCCGCATCATCTCCTTGAGCTGCGCGGACGTGCTCGACGGGAGGCCCTTCGCCTTCGCCAGCTCACGGTTGTCCAGCTTCGGCGACACGAGGTACGGCTGCCGGAACTCACCCGTGATCGCCGTCGCCGTCACCGACGCCATGTTCAGCGGGCTCATCTGGACCTGGCCCTGGCCGATCGCGTTGGCCGCGCGGTCCGGGCCGGGGGAGGCGGGGACGCTGCCGTCGAACGAGGTGATCCCGGTCTTCCAGTTGTCCTGCCCGAGCCCGAACCGCTCCTGGGCCTCGGTCGTCAGCGACTCGTCCGTGAGCGGGTTCGCCTCGGTGCCGTCGATCAGCTTGATGAAACCGGTGTTGCAGGAGCGCAGGAAGTCGTTGGCGAGGGTGGCGTTCTCGTTCGGTGTCATGCCCTTGAGGTTGCTGAAGGTCTGGCTCTTCCAGATCGCGGTCTGCGTGCAGGGCGCCGGGCCGTTCATCGTCGTCACGCCGTTGTCGATCAGCATCGCCGCCGTGACGATCTTCCACGTGGAGCCCGGCGCCAGCGTGCCCTCGAAGGCCGCGTTGAACTGGTCCCCGCGGTGGTTGGCGACCGCCAGCACCTCACCGGTGCTCGGCTTCACGGCGACCACGGACGACTCGGAGAACTTCAGCACCGCCTTCTCGGCGGCGGCCTGCGCGCTCGCGCTAAGCGTTGTCTTCAGCTTGCCCGGCGTGCCCTCGGCGAGCGTCAGCAGCGAGGTGTCGGCGATGTTGGTGTCGGCGTGCCGCACCATCAGCTCGATGCCCGGTGTACCGCCCGCCTTGTCGCCGTAGCGCGCCCGCAGGGTGTCCAGGATCGGCCCGAGGGACGGGTACTTCTCCTTCGTCAGGACCTCGCCGTCCCGGTCCACCGCCTCGATCGGCGCGCTGCCCGCTTCCCCGGTGACCAGGGTGTCCCCGACGGCCTTGAGACCGGGATGCAGGACCGACGGCTTCCAGCCGACCAGCGCCCGCCCGGTCGTCGTACCCCGGACGATCGTCAGGCTGCTCGTGTAGGCGAGCGGCTTGCTCTTGCCCTGGAAGGACACCGTGGCCTTCACCGAGAAGGGCACGGTGGCGCCGGTGGCCGTCCCGGGGGTGATCTTCACCCCGGTGATGTGCGCGGTCGCCTTGTAGTCGCTGATCAGTGTGGCGGCCGGTGCGGCGTTGTCGGTGAGGTCGGCGGCGGCCTGCGCCTGCCCCTTCTCCCAGGCCGCGAAGAACTTCTCGCTGGCCTCCGCGATCTCGTCCTTCGACGGCGGCCCGGTCTTCACGCTCTCCGTGCCGCTGTCCTCGCTGAGCGCGGACACGATGTTGAACGCGCCGTACCCGGCCCCGCCGACCATCACCGTGAACACGGTCCCGACGATGGCGGCCTTCGCTCCCTTACGCATGGGTGTTCCCTCCCCGTTGGCCCATGCACTGTAAGTGGCCTGAGGGACCGCTGTGGAGGATGTTTCTTGTCTTGTCCCAACTCTTGTCCGAAGAGTGACTAGACCCAGGTATCCAGCCACATACGTGAACGCCAGGAGTCGATGGGAATCGCCGTCCCCGTGTACAGCGGCCAGAAGTAGACGAAGTTCCAGGCGATCAGCAGCACCAGCACGCCCGCGCCCGCCGCCCCCGCGACCCGGCGGCGTTCGCTCGACCCCGGTGGGCCGACGATCGCGCCGATCATCATCGCCAGGGCAAGGCAGAGGAAGGGCAGGAAGACGATCGCGTAGAAGTAGAAGATCGTGCGCTCCTGGTACATGAACCAGGGGGCGTAGCCCGCCGCGATCCCGCAGGCGATGGCGCCCGCCCGCCAGTCGCGCCGGAACAGCCACCGGTACAGGACGTACAGCACCGCGAAGCAGGCCGCCCACCACAGGAGGGGCGTGCCGAGGGCCAGGACCTCGCGGGCGCACTGCTCGCCCGAGTTGGTGGGGCAGCCGCCCTTGCCGGGTTCGGGGGACTCGTAGAAGAACGAGACCGGGCGGCCCAGGACCAGCCAACTCCACGGGTTCGACTGGTAGTTGTGCGGGGTGTGCAGGCCCACGTGGAACTCGTACACCATGTGCTCGTAGTGCCAGAGGCTGCGCCACCAGTCGGGGAACAGCCAGGACCAGCTGCTGCCCTTGCCCTCGGTCGCGGCCCAGTCGCGGTAGTAGCCGCCCTTGCCGTTCGACGGCGAGAGGATCCAGGCCGTCCAGGAAAGGATGTACGTGACGACGGCGACCGGGACCGTGGCCAGGAACGCCCAGCCCAGGTCACGCTTGAGGACCGCCTCGTACGGGTGACGGGCGCCGGCGACCTTGCGGGAGCCGACGTCCCACAGCACCGCCATCACGCAGAACGCGGCCAGGATGTACAGGCCGTTCCACTTCGTGCCGATGGCCAGGCCCAGCATCAGGCCCGCGAGCCAGCGCCAGGGGCGCACGCCGAAGCGGGTCGTCTCGGCGATGTGGGCGTCCGGCCGTACGGCGCCGTCGGCGTCCGGCGGTAGCGCCGCCGCCAGCCGTTCGCGGGCCCTGTCGCGGTCGACGACCAGGCAGCCGAAGGCGGCGAGGACGAAGAACTGAAGAACGCCGTCGAGGAGCGAGGTGCGGCTCATCACGAAGGCCAGGCCGTCCACCGCCATCAGCGCGCCCGCCAGGCAGCCCAGGAACGTGGAGCGGAAGAGGCGCCGGCCGACGCGGCACAGGATCAGGATCGACAGCGTGCCCAGCAGCGCCGTCATGAAGCGCCAGCCGAACGGATTGAACCCGAACATCCATTCGCCGAGCCCGATGACGTACTTGCCGACGGGCGGATGCACGACATACGCCGGATCCGAGGGGATCGCCACGTGCCCGTCGGTCTTCAGGATCAGGTCGTTGACGTCCTTGTCCCAGTTGACCTCGAAGCCCTTGTGGATGATGCCCCACGCGTCCTTCGCGTAGTACGTCTCGTCGAACATCACCCGCTTCGGACTGCCCAGGTCCCAGAAGCGCAGCAAGCCCGCCAGCAGTGTCACCAGCAGCGGTCCGCCCCAGCCCGACCAGCGCGTGATCCGGTCGGAGAGGGCCGGCGGCACCCCCAGGGTCGCCCACAGACGGGGGTTCGGCTCGGTGTACGGCGGCACCAGCCGGTCCCGGACATCGCTTCTCGGCTTTGCCGTGTATCCGTATCGGCGCAGCCGCTGCTGCCACGCCGGCCGTTGCTCTGGCGAGGGGTCGCTTGGCCGGATGTCCGTGGAGGGCGCGGTACTGGTCACCGCGCCATCGTAGGGAACAGCTCTGTGTGAGTCCCTTGACATCCTCCCCCTCCTTTTAAAAGAGGAGGATTTCAACCGGTTTGGGTTGAGGTTCACGGACGTTCTTCGACCGCGTGGGCGGTGTCGTCCCTCCGGCACCGGCTGTTCGCCGGGGGCGGGGGATCCCGCCCTGTCCTGCCGCGACGTTGGCTGCTGCGTTGGTGTCCGCGTTGCAGGTGAAGCCGCAGGAGGAGCAGACGAACTCGGCTTGGCTCTTGCGCGAGTTCTTGTCGATCCACCCGCAGGCGCTGCACCGCAGACTTGTGTACGGGGCGGGCACGTCCTCAACCCGGCCGGGGGCCTTGTGTCCGGTGCGCTGCCGCAACAGGCCCCAGCCCTGGGCGAGGATGCCCCGGTTCAGCCCGGCCTTCTGCGCCACGTTCCTGCCGGGCTGTTCCACCGTGCCCTTCGCGGAGCGGGTCATGTTCCTGATGTCCGGCTTTTCGAAGCGGATCAGGTCACCGGTGCGGGCGAGCAGGGTGCTGGTCTTCTCGCACAAGTCCTTGCGGCGGTTCGTCTCCCGTGCCTTGAGCTTCGCGGCCTTCGCATACTCGGCTGTCTTCCGTTCACTGCCCTTGGGTGCGCGGGCGGCGCGCCGCTGGTGCTTGCGGATCTGGGCCCGTTCCCGGGCGGTGAGCTGCGGGCAGTTCAGTTTCCGCCCATCGGAGAGGGCGGCGGTTACGGTGATGCCGCGGTCGATGCCGATGACCGTGTCCGTGCCGGGCGCGGGCACCGGGTCGGGGACGACGGCGAATGCCGCATGCCACTGCCCGTTGCGGAAGGTCACCCTGAACGTCTTCGCGTCCGGCAGTTGCGCGCCCTTGCCGCTGGTGCTGAGGCGAAAGCGGACCCAGCCGCAGCCGGGCACCTTGACCTGCGCCCAGCGCCGGTTCAGCTTCCGCACGACCACTGAGCGGCCCATGACCTGTCGGCCGGTCCTCGCGTTCAGCTTCGGCGTGCCGTCGTCGTGGTGCTCGGGCACGCGGTCGGTGCCGATGACACGGAAACCCTCATGCACGAACTTCTTGCGCCAGGTCGGCTCACCGAACCCGGACGTGAAACGTGCGCTCTTGGCCGTAGCGAAGTCCTTGAGCGCCTGCTGCTGGACGTCCGCGTTCCCCGCCGCCAACCACTCGCTCGCCCGCCGGGCCTCGGTGAGCTGACGGCACTGCTCGGCGAACGAGGGCGCGGACCCGCGGCCCGGCTTCCAGTGTGCATGCTGCTCGACGGCAAGGTTGTAGACGTACCGGGCGTGCGCGCAGTGCAGCAGCATCTGCTGCTCCTGCTCACTCGTCGGGTACATCCGGAAACGTGCCATGCCGCGAAACGTAGACCACACGTTCCCCAGCCGTGCACCTCATCGACGACTGTCACCCGTGCGAGTGACCATCCCGCCGACCTGGCCACCGGTACCAGGTCCCTCGACTTCCCGCCACCACCCGTCCCGGGCATCCCGGACAGCGACGCCGGATCGTTCTGGCAGCGATCCGGCTTCTCCTGCCCCTCTCCGCGGAAGCGGGCATTCACCCCGGCTGAAGGACCGGGCACTCTGCCCGAAAGCCAAGTGGAGGGCCCCTTGGAGGCCCTGCGAGGATGGAAACGTGACAGGAACCTTGGTTTTGGCAGGCACCCCCATCGGCGACATCACGGACGCGCCTCCCCGGCTCGCGGCGGAACTGGCGGGCGCCGACGTCATCGCGGCCGAGGACACCCGGCGGCTGCGCCGGCTCACGCAGGGGCTCGGCGTGCAGCCCAAGGGCCGGGTGGTGTCGTACTTCGAGGGCAACGAGGCCGCGCGCACCCCCGAGCTGGTCGAGGCGCTGCTCGGCGGCTCGCGGGTGCTGCTGGTGACGGACGCGGGCATGCCGTCGGTGTCAGACCCGGGCTACCGGCTGGTCGCCGCCGCCGTGGAGAAGGACATCAGGGTGACGGCCGTACCCGGCCCGTCCGCCGTGCTCACCGCGCTCGCGCTGTCCGGGCTGCCCGTCGACCGCTTCTGCTTCGAGGGCTTCCTGCCGAGAAAGGCGGGCGAACGCCTCTCCCGGCTTCGGGAGGTGGCCGAGGAACGGCGCACCCTCGTCTACTTCGAGGCCCCGCACCGCCTCGACGACACCCTCGCCGCCATGTCCGAGGTGTTCGGCACCGACCGACGGGCCGCCGTCTGCCGGGAGTTGACGAAGACGTACGAGGAGGTCAAGCGCGGTCCGCTGGCCGAGCTGGCGGAGTGGGCCGCGGCGGGCGTACGGGGTGAGATCACCGTCGTCGTCGAGGGCGCCCCCGAGAAGGACGGCGGCGAACTCGGCGCCGAGGAACTGGTGCGGCGGGTGCGGGTGCGCGAGGAGGCGGGGGAGCGGCGCAAGGAGGCCATCGCGGCGGTTGCGGCCGAGGTGGGCCTGCCGAAACGGGAGGTGTTCGACGCGGTCGTGGCCGCGAAGAACGCGGAGAAGGCCGAGGGCGCTGGAAGCACGGGAAGTGCGACGCCGGTCACGCCATAAGGGGGCAAAGGGGAAGGGTGGAAGGCAAAGCCCGGACCTCGGATCCGGGCCGTTCCCACAAGGAATGGCCAAGACGCCTTCAACAGTCGACAGGTCTGATGCCTTCACGTCGGCGGAGGCGTCCACTGGTTCACAGGACGCACCCGTCCTTTGTCCAGCGGACAAGAGGAGCTGGCATGAGCGAGATCACCGGCCACCGCAGCACGGCCACCGCCGTCGTTCACGAGTCGTATTCCTTCGCCTGCATGCGCTGCGGGCACGGCTGGGAACAGTCGTACGAGATCGAGCACCACATCGACGCCGAGGGCGCCGAGATGGTGATGTACGTGGCGGAGGGCCGCGTCGTCCCGTCCCCGCTGACCCGTCCCACCTGCCAGAACTGCGACGGCCATGTCGTACGCATCATGCGGGCGGGGCAGGTGTCGTCGGTGCAGAACTCGATGCACAGGCAGCGCTCGGCCCCCAAGGCGGTACCGGCGACGGATGCTGCCGCCGCCGAGCCGGGGGAGCCGAAGGAAGACCACCACTGGCACCTCTCGGATCTCCTGCACCCGTTCCACCGCAAGGCGAGTTAGGGTCCTGCGCCGGAGATCCGTCGGCAGGAGCAGGCGGGGGAGTCGAGGATCTGTTCGGCGGTCCTGGTCCAGATGAACGGCTTGGGATCTTCGCTCCAGTTCTTGACCCAGGCACGGTGCCGGCTCCGAGCGACTGGACGTTCTTTTCTGCGCCATGGCGGATCATCCGGTCGGCCAGGAAGCCGAACCACCGCTCCTCCTGGTTGATCCAGGAGGAGCGGGTCGGGGTGGAGCGCAGCTGGAACTGCGGGTGTTCGCCCAGCCACGTCCTGATCGCGGAAGTCCATTGGGCGCCGTAGTTTTCCATGACCAGGTGGATCCGCAGATGTGCGGGCACCTTTTTGTCGATGCGGATCAGGAACTTCCTGAACTCTGCTGCGCGGTGTCGGCGGGTCCCGACGAGGAACTGACGCACCAGAGGCAGAAGTCCCACAACAACTGACGACCGACTACTGGCGCGGGACGCCAGGAATTCGGGGCGGAGCGAGCCCCTGCGGGTAGGTGTCCGTCGCTCGCTGTGATCGCGATGCCGGCGCTACGGCCCGTGAGGTCTCCAAGTCCGGGCAGGTGTAAGGCCCCTGGTGGGAACGATCTTGCGACAGATTGTTCTGACCGAGGGGCCTTACCTGTCGGTCGGCGTCACATACATGTTGTTCTCGATCTGCGCTGGTTTATCGACTGCACCCGCTTTTCCCGGCTCGCCCGCGACAACGGCCTGTCGGCCCCCACCGCCCACCGCCTACCGCTGTCTCGCGAGGGATTGGCCGTCCTGGTGGCTGGGGCAACGCACCCCGCGACCGCGACGGAGCGTGCGAAGGCACCCTGACATTTGTCAGGGGCAGCGCAATCACTGGGTGGCATACCGTCGCATCAACCGCGCATCACAGCACAGTTCTCACGGATGTGCGGCGTTGTGTCTGTGCAAACGCGTTCAGCCGCACCTTTGCTGAGAGCAGCGTCCCTCATCAACCACATGAACATGAGGAGAAGCCCGATGCCTAAACCATTCATGCGCCGCCGCGGAAGCTCTTCGACGAGAGCCGCTCGCGCCCTGGGCGTGCTGGCCGCCGTTGTCGGCCTGACCACTGTCGGCTCCCCCGCCCTCGCTGCGGACGGAACCTCCGATACTCACTGCGTCACTGTCATCGACGGTGTGAAGGCCGGGGAAAAGGTCTCAGGGGTGCGCTCGCACACATGCTTCACGGGTGCGGGGGCGGCGGCGCAAGCCAAGAGCGCGGCGCCTTCGGCCGCGGCGGCGACGGAGCTGATGATCTGGTCGGAGCATTCGTCGTGGGGCGGCGTGTACGACCGAATCTACGGCTACGACGGTAACTGCGACGCGACCGGTTATGCGTTCAATCCCAGCACCTGGTGGTCGAACAACCTGTCCTCCTTCCAAGTGCTCAGCGGCTGCAACAAGTCGTACCTCTCCGGCCCTCGGGGCAATGGCTCGTTCACTGGCAATGTCTCCTACGTCGGGAACACGCTCAACGACGCTGTCACCTACATCAAGGTCTGGAACGGCTGACGAGCCAGACCCGATCGGCGCGGCCCGTTGCCCCCTGGGTCTGGCTGTGCCGGCACTGAGCGGGGGCCCGGCGTTCTCGGGCCCCCGCCCGTCATCCCGGGCGTGGACGGAGGGTTCGGGCGTCGGCGGAGGGTTCGGGCGGGCTGCCGGGCAGCGAGACATCACTGGACGGCTGATTCACCCGAAGTCCGCGGGGTGCCCCGAACTCCTCCGTCAGGTTCCGTGAAGACGGGCGTCATGGCGGATGGACCTCATGGGCGGGGCCCTGGCTCACTTTGAGGGGCGGGCGTGCCCTTCTCGCATGCCCCTTTCGTAGGATCGGGGCATGTCTGCCAAGTCCCAAGCCGCCTCCGCGCCGCCGTTGCCCGAACCCCTGCGGGTGCCGGTCGCCGATTCCCACACCCACCTCGACATGCAGTCCGGCACGGTCGCGGAGGGTCTCGCGAAGGCCGCGTCGGTCGGGGTGACGACGGTCGTCCAGGTCGGCTGCGACATCAAGGGCTCCCGGTGGGCGGCCGAGACGGCGGCCACGTACGAGAGCGTGCACGCGACCGTGGCCCTGCACCCGAACGAGGCCCCCCGCATCGTCCACGGAGATCCGGATGGCTGGTCCCGACAGGGAGCGAGGGTCCCCGGCGGAGACGCCGCCCTGGACGAGGCGCTGGCAGAGATCGACCGGCTCGCCGGACTCCCGCAGGTCAAGGGCGTCGGGGAAACGGGGCTGGACTACTTCCGCACCGGGCCCGAGGGCAAGGCGGCCCAGGAGCGGTCCTTCCGGGCACACATCGAGATCGCCAAACGACACGGCAAGGCGCTCGTCATCCACGACCGGGACGCGCACGCCGACGTCCTGCGGGTGCTGAAGGAGGAAGGCGCCCCCGAGCGGACCGTCTTCCACTGCTACTCCGGCGACGCCGAGATGGCCGAAGTCTGCGCCGCGAACGGCTACTTCATGTCCTTCGCCGGCAACATGACCTTCAAGAACGCCCAGCCGCTGCGCGACGCGCTCGCCGTGGCCCCCCTGGAGCTGGTCCTGGTCGAGACGGACGCGCCCTTCCTCACTCCGGCGCCGTACCGGGGCCGCCCCAACGCCCTCTACCTCATCCCGATCACGCTGCGGGCGATGGCCGAGGTGCGAGGCATCGACGAGGACAGCTTGGCGACGGCCATCTCGGCGAACACCGCACGCGCCTTCGGTTACTGACAGCACTGACGTGCGTTGACGCTAGGTAGTCGAGTCGCTTTGGAGAGTGACGAACACTCCGCTAGGTTCTGGTGCTCGTCCGTCGCCGTAACCTGGAGCGTGTCGTCGTGAGCAGTTCGCGTTCGCCGTACGAGACGTACAGCCCCGTCCCCGTCGGCGGACCACAGCCGCCATCGCCCTATGGCGCGTACGACCCGTACGACCCCCACAACGCCGAGACGGTGGCGTACGGGGTGCTGCCGTACGAGGACACGTACAGGCCCGCCTACGAGCCCCCGGCGCCCCCAGTACCCCCAGCGCCGCCTATGACGCCCACGCTGCCCCAGCAGCAGCGGCAGGCGGCCCGTGGACGGGCCGGGGAGGGGCGGGCGGCCAGGCGCCGCAAGGGCTCCGAACGGCCCGACGCCATCCGGCGGTTGCTACCGCAGGCGCTCGTGGTCGCCTTTCTCGCGGGCGGTACGACGGCCTTCGTCGCCAAGGACAAGGCGATCGAACTGAACGTCGACGGCAAGCCGCGCACCCTGCACACCTTCGCCGACGACGTGACCGAACTGCTGGCCGACGAGGGGGTCGCGGTCGGCGCGCACGACGTCGTCGCCCCCGCGCCGGGCACCGCACTGGCCAGTGGCGACGAGGTCCGCGTCCACTACGGGCGACCCGTACGGATCACTCTGGACGGTGAACGCCGCGAGGTGTGGACGACGGCACACACGGTGGAGGAAGCACTCAGGCAGATCGGGGTGCGCGCGGAGGGCGCGTACCTGTCGCTCGCGCGCTCCCAGAAGATCGACCGCCACGGACTGGCCATCGACGTCCGCACCGAGCGCACGGTGACGATCATGGCGGACGGACAGGCCCGCACGATCCGTACGAACACGGCGACGGTCGCCGAGGCGGTGGAGGAGGCCGGGATCACACTCCGGGGCGAGGACGCCCTGTCGGTGGCCCCCGCGAGCTTCCCGCGCGACGGCCAGACCGTGACGGTGCTGCGGGTGACGGGCTCCACGGAGGTACGCGAGGAGGCGATCCCCTACGACGTGCGGCGCACCCAGGACGCCTCCCTGTTCAAGGGCACGGAGGTCGTCGACCAGGCGGGCCGGCCGGGCCTGCGCCGGGTCACCTTCGCCCTGCGCTCGGTCAACGGCGTCAAGCAGAAACCGCGCCGGGTGCGCACCGAGGTGGTGCGCGAGCCCCGGGCCCAGCTGGTGAGGGTCGGCTCGAAGCCCATGCCGACCTCGGTGCAGGGGGCTGACCATCTGGACTGGGGGTCGCTGGCGGCCTGCGAGTCCGGGGGGCGCCCCAACGCGGTGGACCCGTCGGGGACTTACGGGGGCCTGTACCAGTTCGACACCCAGACCTGGCAGAGCCTGGGCGGCTCCGGGCGCCCCCAGGACGCGACGGCGACGGAACAGACGCTCCGCGCGAAGAGGCTGTATGTGAAGCGGGGGGCGGGGCCCTGGCCGCACTGTGGGGGGCGGTTGCATGGGTGAGGGGCTCGAATCGAGCCCCGGTGTCACATCGCCGATGTCCGGGACGAGGCAGGAGTGCTTCCGGCCCATGGGTCTTCCACGCTCACCTGAAGAGAGTGGGGAGGTCGCTGCTCGGCCTCGGACGAGTCGTCGGTCAGCACCCAGATCGCGACCATGGCGACGAAGCCAATGACGAGAAGTGCCGGCAGGCCCAGGATGAGGGCGACCACCCACCACCTGGTCCGTCCCGAGGGGGCCTGGATGTCCTTGTGCCCCACCGGAGGGCCCTGTGTCGTTCCCATGAGATCCACCTTCATCTGCCTGCGCCTGTGCCTGTCGCCAACCCATCCAACCAGGAGCCTCACCTCGTCCCGTGCTCAGCGTCCATCAACTCGACTTTTGATCAACCAGGTTGGCGACGCGACGGCGGTTCGTCCGCAGGCAGGCCCCGCTGCCGCACCCTCTGCGCCGACGCGTCACCAGCCTGCTCGCGCAGCGTCGGCCACGTCCGCACCCTGAACTCGGGTGTCTCTCGCCCCCACCTGCACTTCCGCCCATGATCTCCCTGGACGACCCGCGCTGGCCCGCTCTCGACCATCGAGGTTGGTCCGACGGGCAGGGCACGGCGGACGCCCCTTTCGTCCCTGACGAGTTGCGGTACCTGGTGGCCCACCCCACGTCCCGTGGGCGGTTCGACGATCTGTGGCCCTACCTGTGCTCCGAGGGCACCGCCTGGCCGGCGGCGTACGCCTCGGTGCCTCATCTGGTTACCATCGCGCGCGGCCTTCCTGCCGCCCAGCGCGATGACTACCTCTACGTCATCGGCCTCGTCGCCATCTGCTCCGGCGAACTCGGAGAGGTCCCGGACGATCTGCCCGACGACATCGCGGACGCCTACCGAAACGCCCGGCCCGAGGCCCTGACCCTCCTGGCGGAAACGCTGGCCACGGCGGAGCACGACCAGATGATGACCCGCTACCTGCTCGCCGCCATGGCGGCGCTCAAAGGGCACCCCGAATACGCCGAGATACTCAACGACCTCGATGTCTACGCCGAATGCCAGTCCTGCGGCGAACCCATGCTCGAACTCCCGGAGTGAGCGCGTCCGTAACCACGTCAGGTGTCGACTGACCGGATCGGTCCGCTGCGGGACCCGATGAGGCCTGTCGCCGGCCCGTCCGCGCGCCGCAGGCTAGGCGCATGAGCCGAGCACTGATCGTCATCGATGTCCAGGAGTCCTTCCGCGCCCACCCGCTGTGGGAGACCATCTCCGATCCGAAGATCGCCGACAAGGCGAACCGGCTGGTCCGGTCGGCCCGCCGGGCCGGGGACCTGGTGGTGTGGGTACTGCACTCCGAGCCCGGGAGCGGGGGCCCCTTCGACCCGGCCCTCGGCCAGGTGCGGCTGCTGGAGGAGCTGGAGCGGCCGGAGGACGGCGAGCCGCTGATCCACAAGACCTCGCACAACGCCTTCACCACCACCAACCTGCAACAACTCCTCACCGAGCACGGGGTTCGCGAACTCGCCGTCTGCGGTATCCGTACCGAGCAGTGCGTGGAGACCACCGCCCGTGTGGCGAGCGACCTCGGCTATCAGGTCACCTTCGTCGTCGACGCGACCGCCACCAACCCGATCCCGCACCGCGACGCCCCTGCCGACCAGAGCGTCGCGGAACTGCTCGCCGACCCCCGTACCCTGCCCGCCGACGAGATCATCAGGCGTACCGAGTACGCCCTCGCCGGCCGCTTCGCCACCATCGCGACAGTCGACGAGGTGGAAGCCGCGGCGGAACTTCCGGCATGATGACGGATCTTCCGGCATGATGACCGAATCGTGAGCCACGTCGTCTTCTTCCTGGTGCCCGGAGTCCACCTACTGGACCTGGCCGGTCCCGCGCAGGTCTTCTCCACCGCGGCCGACCTCGGGCACCCCTACACCCTCACCTATGTCGCCGAGCAGCCGCAGGTCCCCACAGCCCAGGGCCTGCCCGTGCTGGCAGGGCCGGACTGGCCCGAACTCGGGCCCGAGGACCTGATCGTGGTCCCGGGTTGGCGGACCGTCACCCTTGCCGACTCACCCACCATCGCCGACGCCTCCCTCCAGGTCCTGCGGGACCACCACACCAGGGGCGGAACGGTGGCCAGCGTCTGCGCGGGCGCGGAGGCACTCGGGAGGGCCGGCCTGCTCAGGGGCCGCCGCTGCACCACCCACCACGACGTGCAGGACGAGCTGGCCCTGCGCCACCCCGGGGCGGTCGTCGTCCGCGACGTCCTGTTCACCGCCGACGACCGGGTGATCACCTCGGCCGGTATCGCCAGCGGCATCGACCTGGCCCTGCACCTCGTCGCCGGCCGGCACGGTCCCGCCGTCGCCGCCCAGGTCGCCAGGGACATGGTCGTCTACGCCCGCCGCAACGGCCACGAGCCGCAGGCCAGCGCGATGTTCCGGCACCGGTCCCACCTCGACGACACCGTGCACCGCGCCCAGGACCTCATCGACACCCGCTTCGACCAACCGTTGCCGCTACCCCACCTGGCCTCGGCCGTCGGCGTCAGCGAACGCACCCTCACCCGGCTCTTCAGCCGCGCCACCGGCCTCACCCCGCTGCGCTACCAGCAGACCCTGCGCCTGGAACGCGCCGAGCACCTCATCAGCCACGGCGCCACGGTCGACGCCGCCGCCCACTCGGTCGGCTTCGAGGACGCCCGTATGCTGCGCCGCCTGCGCATGCGCGCGGCCTGACGGGACATGGCGAGCGGCAGAGCCCACCGGCCACGTCCAAGGCCCGCCTGTCCGCCTACACCTGTTGGTCCCCTCGCCAGGTGATCGACGTCATCGAGACCAGACCGCCGTTCGCCAAGCCCTTGTAGGTCACCTCCCGGTCGGGGCCGACCTCGTGGGCGACGCGTCTCGCCAGCTCCGCCCCTTCGCGGAACTGCCGCTCGCACTCGCCTTCGTGCTTGTTCTCGTCCCGGTCCTGCACGTACATGTTCAGCTTGGTGTCGATGTCCTCCGCCCACGCGTACAGGTCGGCGACGAGCTCCTCGGGCAGGTCCAGCCCGGCGGCGGGATCGTCGGGGAAGAAGTCCCCGAACCCTTCCGAACGCAGCGGACCGAACCGGAACTCGCCCTCGACCGTGAGGTCGACCGGATACATCGGTACGCCGTGACTATCGCGTTCCCAGTGCAGGCGGTCGCAGCTCCAGCACACCCACTTCGCAGTCCCGAGGCGCTCGTCCCAGTAGCGCACCGGCCACAACGGACCGAGATGCCTGGCCAGTCGCCGGGAAACCGTCAGCCCCTGCTTGACGTGTTTGCGAAGGGCCGGCCGGGAGGCAAAACCCTCCGGCGGGCGTGACAGCGACCACGAGCGCAGCGCTTCCGCCAGCTCCGGAGGAAGAGCCGGCCGGTCATCGTCCAGCGCGACATTGGAGGTGAAAGCACCGAGGTCCTCGTAAGCCCCGGGGTCCTCCAGCCCGTACAGCGGTGACGGCTCACCCCGGGCCTGCACGAGCAGGTCACACAGTTCTTCGGCAGTCATGCGGTCCTCGCATCCAGGGACGGGCCACTCCTGCGCCGGAAAGGGCGCCGTGCCGCAACACCCGCAGTACATCTACGTCAGGCATCGACGAACACGTGCAGTTCATCACCGCTCCGAAGGTGTTCCCCCTGCCAGATCCCGCAGGGCCAGCCACTCCTGGAGCTCGATCAGATTCCCTTCCGGGTCCTCCAGGTAGGCGACCCGCATCCGGTCGCCCATCGGGGCCGGGGCCCGGGTGAAATCCGCCCCGCGCGAGGTGAGTTCGGCGTGGGCGGCGTCAAGGTCGTCCACCCGCAGCACGACCAGCGCGCGGTACCCCGTCGGCTCCGCCCCCAACCGCTCCAGCACGCCGGCCAACTGCGCCCGGTCCTGCAGCGCGATCGCGGCGTGCCCGGTGTCGGGACTGAGCTTGGCGTACGGGCCGCTCTCGGCCTCGAACTGCGGCTTGAGCCCGAGCACGTCCCGGTAGAAGCGGTAGACGGCGGGGAAGTCGGAGACCAGCAGGCGTATCTGGGTGAGTTCCATACGGATCTTTCTAGCTCAGCTCCGGTTCCGCTTTTGGCTCGCTCACGATCTTTTGCGTGCACCTTGCCGGAGTCCGGCGATGCGCCCTCGGCGATGCCCACCTGCACACCCTCACCCCCCACCCCCCGTACCCTGGACCCGTGAGTACCAGCCCCGTCCCCGACGCCTCCCCCGATGCCCTGTTCGGCGCCGCCGACATCCGTGAGCTTGCCGATGTCCTCGGCGTCAGGCCCACCAAGCAGCGCGGGCAGAACTTCGTGATCGACGCCAACACCGTCCGCCGTATCGTGCGCACCGCCGGTGTGCGGCCCGACGACGTGGTCGTCGAGGTCGGGCCGGGACTCGGGTCCCTGACCCTCGCGCTGCTGGAGGCCGCAGACCGCGTCGTCGCCGTCGAGATCGACGACGTGCTCGCGGGCGCGCTGCCCGCCACCGTCGCCGCCCGGATGCCCGGCCGCGTGGACAGGTTCGCGCTGGTGCACTCCGACGCGATGCGCGTCACCGAACTGCCGGGCCCCCCGCCCACCGCACTGGTCGCGAACCTCCCGTACAACGTCGCCGTGCCCGTGCTGCTGCACATGCTGGAGACGTTCCCGAGCATCGAGCGGACGCTGGTGATGGTGCAGGCGGAGGTCGCCGACCGGCTCGCCGCGCCGCCCGGTTCGAAGGTGTACGGCGTCCCGTCCGTGAAGGCCAACTGGTACGCCGAGGTCAAGCGGGCCGGTTCCATCGGTCGCAACGTCTTCTGGCCCGCGCCCAACGTCGACAGCGGGCTCGTCTCGCTCGTCCGTCGGGCCGAGCCGCTGAAGACGACCGCCGAGCGGCGCGAGGTGTTCGCCGTCGTCGACGCCGCCTTCGCCCAGCGGCGCAAGACCCTGCGCGCCGCGCTCGCCGGCTGGGCCGGGTCGGCCGCCGCCGCCGAGACCGCCCTCGTCGCCGCCGGAGTCTCCCCGCAGGCCCGGGGCGAGTCCCTGAGCGTCGAGGAGTTCGTCCGCATCGCGGAGAACAAGGTCCAGGAGGACAAGGTCCAGGAGAACAAGGTCCAAGAGGACAAGGTCCAGCAGCAGAACAGCGGCGACGAGGAGTCCGGGCAGCTGTGAGCGTCACCGTTCGGGTTCCCGCCAAGGTCAACGTCCAGCTCGCGGTGGGTGCCGCGCGCCCCGACGGCTTCCACGACCTCGCCAACGTCTTCCTCGCCGTCGGTCTCTTCGACGAGGTGACCGTCACCCCGGCAGCGGAACTCCGGATCACCTGTGACGGGCCCGACGCCGCTCAAGTGCCCCTCGACGGTACGAATCTCGCCGCCCGCGCCGCCGTCGCGCTCGCCGAGCGGTACGGCCGTACGCCCGACGTGCACATCCACATCGCCAAGGACATCCCTGTGGCGGGGGGGATGGCGGGCGGCAGTGCCGACGGCGCCGGTGCCCTGCTCGCCTGCGACGCGCTGTGGGGGACCGGGGCCTCACATGTCGAACTCCTCGACATCTGCGCCGAGTTGGGCAGCGATGTGCCCTTCAGTCTGGTGGGCGGGGCCGCGCTCGGGGTCGGGCGCGGGGAGAAGCTGACGGTCCTGGAGACCGGCGGCACCTTCCACTGGGTGTTCGCGATGGCGGAGCGCGGGCTGTCGACACCGGCCGTGTTCCGGGAGTTCGACCGGCTGGTCGCGGACAGTGACGTTCCCCTGCCCGTCGCCTCGCCGGAACTCCTCGACGCGCTCGCCAAGGGCGACCCGGACGCGCTCGCCACCACCGTCTCCAACGACCTCCAGCCTGCCGCCCTTTCCCTGTTCCCGGCCCTCGCCGACACCCTTGCCGCAGGTCGCGCGGCCGGTGCGCTGACCGCGTTGGTCTCGGGTTCCGGCCCGACGACGGCGTTCCTCGCCCGGGACGCGGAGGCCGCGCAGCAGGTGGCGCGGGCACTGTCGGCGTCCGGTACCTGCCGTGCCGTACGGGTGACCGCAGGGCCCGTACCGGGTGCCAGGGTGCTGTAACAGCGCGTACGCGACAGCTGTCCCATTTGCCGGACCCGCACAGGGAATTCACCGTTCCTTGGCCTGGACCTGCGCGGGTGGGGCGGGCGTGACGAGTAGGGTTTCTTTCAACTTCAAGCACTCGCCGTCCGCCACAAGTCTTCGCTGAGGCCCAGGAGTTCACCGAATTCCAGAGTGCGTGCGCGGCGTGGGGTCCCCCTTGGGTTGCCAACTCCCCCCCAGCACTTCGGAAGGCATCTCCGTGTCAGTACCTCCCCCCTCTTCGTCCTCGTCCTCTTCCTCCCCGGCTCCCTCCCATCGCCGGAAGGTCCCCCTCACCCGGCGCGGCGTGATCGGCGCGGCGGGCGCTGTCGCCGTCGGCGGCGCGCTGACCCCGGTGGTCTTCGCGGCCACCAACGGCGAGGACTCCGCCGCCGGTACGACGGACAGCGCGGCCGGAACGTCCGACGCGTCCGGCGCGGCGGGTACCGAGCCGCAGAAGTTCCCGGCCACCCGCACCGAGGCCGCCACCGGCGCCGCCGAGGCCAGTGCCGCCTTCGCCATCTCGTACGTAGGTGTCCGCTGGAGCGGCGCGGCGGACGGTGCCGGGATCAAGTTCGCGGACGGTGCCTCCGCGCCCGGCAAGTGGCAGGAGCTGCGCGGCGGTTGCGCGACCGTCGACGGTGGCGGCACGGCGCTGGTGGCGGCGGGGGACGCCACCGCGTACGAGCTGAAGCTGCCGGACGGGGCGAGCGTGGGCGGGGCGCGGTCGCTGGCGATCGACACGACCGGCGGGGCCGGCAAGACCTTCCGGGTGCCGACCGAGCCGACCCGGGTGCGCGGGGTGGAGTACCTGTC
This sequence comes from Streptomyces sp. SID12488, assembly GCF_010548275.1. Lineage (GTDB taxonomy): Bacteria > Actinomycetota > Actinomycetes > Streptomycetales > Streptomycetaceae > Streptomyces. The sequence goes on along the minus strand of NZ_JAAGLT010000009.1, from coordinate 171,178 downwards.
GCGGCCGGCGTGGGGCGCCGACGAGTCGAAGCGCTACAAGGACGGGAAGGTCAACTCACCAGAGGTGTACTACCCGTTCCAGACGGTCACCGTCCACCACACGGACACCCCGAACAACGACCCCGACCCGGCGTCGACCGTGCGCGGCATCTACGAGTACCACGCGGTCACCCTCGACTGGGGCGACATCGGCTACCACTTCCTCATCGACGAGGCGGGTGACGTCTACGAGGGCCGCTACTCCGGAGACGACCTCGTCCCGGCATTCGACAAGGACGGCAAGCTCGTCACCGCCTTCCACACCGGCGGCTTCAACTCCGGCAACCTCGGCATCGCCCTCATCGGCACGCTCGTCGACCAGCCGCCTACGGACGCCGCCAAGGCGTCGCTGATCCGCCTGATCAAGGTGATCGCCCGCTTCAAGGGCCTGGACCCGCAGGCCAAGCTGACCTACGTGAACCCGGTCAACGGCGTGACGAAGGCCGTCAACGCGATCAGCGGCCACCGCGACTGGCTGGCGACCGACTGCCCCGGCCAGACGATGTACGACCTCCTCGGCGAGGTCCGCACGGCGGTCGCCGCCAAGCGCGCTTGACCAACGGCCGTGCGCCCCAGGCGAGTTGGCGAATTCCAGGGGTCGTTGCAACACATGTGATCAACTGGCTGTGGCCAGGAGTTCAGAGAGACGCTCGGCTGGGGTTTCCCAGTCGAGCGTTTTGCGTGGGCGGCTGTTGAGTTCGGCGGCGACGGCGTCGAGGTGTTCGCGGGTGTGGGCGGACAGGTCGGTGCCCTTGGGGAAGTACTGCCGCAGCAGGCCGTTGGTGTTCTCGTTGGAGCCGCACTGCCAGGGAGTGCCGGGGTCGCAGAAGTAGACCGGGATGTCGGTGGCGAGTGAACGCGTTGTGCGAGGCCGTCTCCGAGCCCTGGTCCCAGGTCAGGGAGCGCCGTAGGTGCGGCGCCAGCGACTGCACCGTCTCGTCGCAATCAAAGCGAGTCGCTGTCATGGGCGGTACGCAGGACAAGCGTCAGGAGCCGGGCACGGGCCGCGAAGCGCAAGAGCACCCGCGCCCCGGAGACCCCGCGCACCCCCAGCCGGGCAAGTCGTCCCGCGAGCAGGGGCAGAAGCAGGGCCGGAAGGAGACCTCGCGTCGCCGCGAGGACGACCTGCTGCGCGAAGAGGACCTGCACGACGAGAACCTTTGACCAGAGCACCACACGCCCAGAGCCCAGCCGGTCCGCAGTCATCCCGGCCGGGCTCTTTCGCGTCCCGCCCGACGCCGGCCTTGAGGCCCGCAGCCGCACACGCTGTCGACGTCACGGTTCGCGGCAGTCCGCCCACCCGTCAGGACGGCAAGTGCGCCACACCTCCCACGGGCGGCCCGCCGCAATGGGGTGCGGCCCATCAGCAGTCGGCTTCCCTGCCGAATTCCGGACTTCGCCAGCGGATCGCGGTCACGCACGAGATGCCTGCCGGTTCAGCAATGCGGCGGCAGGGGACGCCATCGGCGCGCGCTCCACTTTGACGACACGACGGATTCGCACGGACGTGCAGCCGGTTCCTGACGTCACGTCACTCGAATAGATCATTTTTTCTGATGTACGGCCTATTACTACGGAATATGCGTGACTACTCCCACATGGCGGCGTATCACTACCTGTCGGGCAGGGAGTCGCTCTCGGTCCCCGCTCAGCGGGGCCTGCGCACCGGCGCAGGTAGAGGGGCTTGCGGCCCTGAGCAGCCATCGTCGCGGGCGCTCGGGATCCTCCTTCAGGAGGACTGAGACCCGAAGCAACAAGAAAGGTCCTGCTGTGGCATTGGACGTCATTCTGTCGGGTCCACCCGCCAGAAGACCCAGACGCAATCTGTTCAGACGGGGAGCCCTCGTGCTGCTCCCCGCAGCGCTCCTGGCGGCGGTAACCCTGGGGGTCCCAAACCTCGCTCGCGCCCTGGAAGCCCCCGTGGGACTGGGGACCGCCACCAACTACGCGGTCCTGGCCGGTTCGACGATCACCAATACGAACCCCACCGTCATCAACGGAGACCTGGGGCTTCATCCGGGCACCGCGGTGACCGGCTTTCTGCCCGGCATCGTCAACGGAACGCAGCACATCACCGACGCCGCCGCCGCTCAGGCGAAGTCCGACCTCGTCATCGCCTACAACGACGCGGCAAGCCGGGGACCCGGCACCGCCACTTCGGCCGACATCGGCGGACAAACGCTGGCGCCCGGCGTCTACACGGCCTCGTCGACACTGAACATCACCGGAACGGTCACTCTCGACGGCCAGAACAACCCCGACGCCGTCTTCATCTTCCAGATCCCCTCGACCCTGATCACGGCTCCGGGCAGCGTCGTGGCCTTCATCAACGGAGCAAATGCCTGCAACGTGTTCTGGCAGGTGGGCAGTTCCGCCACCATCGACACGACTTCCCAGTTCAAGGGCAACATCCTGGCCCTGACATCCATCACGCTGAACAACGGAGCCGTGATCGAGGGCCGCGCTCTGGCGCGCAATGGCGCGGTCACGCTGGACAACAACACCATTACGAGGGCGGCCTGCGCCGTTGGCCCGCCTGGACCTCCCGGACCGACGGGCTCTCCCGGACCGACGGGCTCTCCCGGACCGACAGGTGCCCCGGGTGTTCCCGGTGCTCCTGGTCCGACCGGTAGTCCTGGTGCGCCTGGTGCTCCTGGGCCGACAGGTGCCCCGGGTGTTCCCGGTGCTCCTGGTCCGACCGGTAGTCCTGGTGCGCCTGGTGCGCCTGGTGCTCCTGGGCCGACAGGTGCCCCGGGTGTTCCCGGTGCTCCTGGTCCGACCGGTAGTCCTGGTGTTCCCGGTGCTCCTGGCCCGACCGGTAGTCCTGGTGCGCCTGGTGCTCCTGGTCCGACCGGTAGTCCTGGTGTTCCCGGTGCTCCTGGGCCGACAGGTGCCCCGGGTGTTCCCGGTGCTCCTGGTCCGAACGGTAGCCCTGGTGCGCCCGGTGCCCCTGGCCCGACTGGCTCCCCTGGTCCGACCGGTGGTCCCGGTGCGCCCGGTGCGGCTGGCCCGAACGGTGCCCCTGGTGCCCCTGGCCCGACCGGCTCCCCAGGCGTTCCCGGTGCGCCTGGCCCGAACGGCAGGCCCGGCGCCCCTGGTGCTCCTGGCCCCGTCGGCTCCCCCGGACCTGCCGGACCTGCCGGACCCGCCGGACCCGCCGGACCCGCAGGGCACGCCGGACCCGCCGGACCCGCAGGACCCGCCGGACCCGCCGGACCCGCCGGGCACGCCGGACCCGCAGGGCCCAAGGGGCCTCGCGGCGACAAGGGCGAAAAGGGTGACTCGGGCGATCACGATCACGACCACGGTCACGACGATGAGGGCGATGAGGGCGAGCACGGTCGCGGCGACGACCACGGCAAGCCTGGCCACGGTCACGGCGATCAGGGCGATGAGGGCGAGCACGGTCGCGGCGACGACCACGGCAAGCCTGACCACGGTTACGACGATCAGGGCGATGAGGGCGAGCACGGTCGCGGCGACGACCACGGCAAGCCTGACCACGGTTACGACGATCAGGGCGATGAGGGCGACCACGGCAAGCCCGGCCACGGTCAGGACGTCCACGACCAGGGCAAGCCCCCGTGGGCCGACTTCCTGCCAGGCGGACTCGACGATGCTCTGGGCCACATCGGTCCCGGCCACACAGCCAAGAGCGTCAACTTGGCCCCCGTGAGCGCCGCCACTGGCCGGCCGTCGAAGGAGGCGTCGCCAGACCTCGCCGCGACCGGCTCAAGCAGCGAGACCGGCATCATGGCCGCTACTGCGGCCGCGCTGGCATTCCTTGGAGGCTCGGCCTTCTTCGCCATGAAGCGGACCCGGCGGGGTACAGCAACCCGACAGGACTAGCCCATCGCAGGCAGGGGCTGATGCTCGATCAAGCACATAGGCCGTCCGGTCCACCGTTCGGCCACTGAGCCCCTGGACACATGGCGAATTCGAGAGGTTGTTGCAACACGTGGTCGGTTGATCAGGCCGCGAGCAGTTTGGGCAGGCGCTCGGCTGGGGTTTCCCAGCCGAGCGTTTTGCGTGGGCGGCTGTTGAGTTCGGCAGCGGCAGCGGCTGCGTGCAGGTGCTTGCGGGTGTGGGCGGACAGGTCGGTGCCCTTGGGGAAGTGTGGGCAGGTGGACCAGCATCACGTAACGGGTGGTGCGTTCGACAGATCCGTTCCGGGCTCCACCGCAGGGTCAGGTGGTCCTGGACGAAGTCCCGCAGTTCCGCGCTCTGGCCGATCTTCCCCGGCTTGGGGCGGGACCGGCGGCCGTCGGCGCGGGCCTGGGTGGCGTGGGGCCGGTACTGGCCGTTGGTGGGATGTCGGTTGCGGCGGATCTCCGTGCTGATGGTCGAGGGGCCGCGGCCCAGCTCGGCGGCGATTGCGCGGATGGTGGTTTTCTCCCGGAGCCGGTCGGCCATGTGGATGCGGTCTGCCTCGCGCAGGTAGCGGGAAGGCCCAGAAGGAGGCGGCGCCTCCTGGTAGATCGGAGGCGCCGCCTTTTCGGCCGACGTTCGCGTGTGAACCGTTACGCCGTCTCTTGCCGGTCCGCAGGTTGATGCCGACGATTCGGCAGGCTTCCTTCCCGCTCACGCCTGGCTGCATGAGCAGGAAGTATGCAGCCCGCTCCCGGTCCAGCTCAGCAGGCCATAAAGGTCAGCAGGCTCAGAAAGTGAGCTTCCAGCTGTTGATGTAGCCGGTGTCGGCGCTGTAGACGTCCTGGACCTTGAGCTGCCAGGTCCCGTTGACGGTGGTCTCGCTGGACGCGTCGACGGTGTAGGTGGCGTCGACGTTGTCGGTGGAGTCAGAGGAACTGCTGTTCTTCAGGCGGTAGGTGGAGCCGTCCGGTGCGACCAGGTCGATGACGAGGTCACCGCGGTAGGTGTGCACGATGTTGACGTACACGGACAGGTCGCTGGGCGCGCTGCCCGTGATGCCGCTGACGGTGATCGGCGAGTAGACGGCCGACCCGGCGTCCGTGATGGTCACATCGGTGGTCGACTCGAAGGCGGTCCCGGTGTCGCCGCCGTCGTCCCCGTCGTCAGCCCCGCTCGGGGTGACCTGGAGGAGCAGGTTGGGACTGCCGGTGCCGACACTGGTGAGGGTGTTGCTGGACGCGGCCGAGGTCAGCGCGGTGGCGACCTGGGCGGGCGTGGCGCCGGGGTTCTCGCCCAGGTAGACGGCCGCCGCGCCGGCGACATGCGGGGACGCCATCGACGTACCGGAGAGTGAGGTGGTGGCCGTGTTCGACGTGTTGTACGTCGACGTGATGCTGGAGCCCGGCGCGAAGATGTCCACCGCGGAGCCGTAGTTGGAGAACGAGGACCGTGCGTCGGCGCTCGTGCTGGCGCCCACGGTGATCGCGGAGGCGACGCGGGCCGGGGAGTTCGACGACGCGGTGGTGTTGTCGTTGCCCGCGGCCACGGCGTAAGTGACGCCCGAGGCAATGGAGTTGGCGACGGCCTCGTCGAGTACGGAGTCCGCGTCGCCGCCGAGCGACATGTTGGCGACGGCCGGGCTGACGTGGTTCGTGGTCACCCAGTCGATACCGGCGACGACCTGGTCGGTGGTCCCGGACCCCGAGTCGTCGAGCACGCGCACGGCGACGATCTTGGCGGCCTTGGCGACACCGTACGTGGCACTGGCGACGGTCCCGGCGACGTGGGTGCCGTGCCCGTTGCCGTCGTTCGCGCTGGTGTCGCCGTCGATGGCGTCGTAGCCGTAGGAGGCGCGTCCGCCGAAGTCGGTGTGGGTGATCCGTACGCCGGTGTCGATGATGTAGGCGGTCACGCCGCTGCCCGCGCTGGACGGGTAGGTGTAGGCGGAGTCGAGCGGCAGATCGGCCTGGTCTATCCGGTCGAGCCCCCAAGTGGGGCCGGTCTGCGTGTCGTTGATGTGCAGGGTCTTGTTCTGCACGACCTTCGCGACGGCGGGGTCGGCGGCGAGCCGCTTGGCCTCGGTCTCGGTCATCTCGGTCGCGTACCCGTTGAGGGCCGACTTGTAGGTCCGCTCCACCTCGGCGCCGTAGCGGGTGGCGAGCGCCTTGCCCTTGCTGGAGGCGGCCCGGAAACCGGCACTGTCCTTGAGGGTGACGATGTAACTGTCCTTGATGACCCCTTCGGCGCCGGCGCCCTGGATCACCCCGACGGCAGGGGTGGCCGCGACGGCGGGCGAGACGGCCGCGCCACCGAGGGCGAGCACGGAGGCGACGGCGGCGAGAGCGGCGAGGGTGCCGCGCCTGGGGGAGGAACTGGGGGCGGAGCCGGGGGTGGGGCGCCCGGCGGGCATGCCTGTGGGGGAGTGCGGTACGGACACTGGGTGGTTCCCCTCTTGTTCGATGTGCACGAGACCTACGGGGACGTGTGGGGGGTGAGGGGGGTGGCGTCTCCGTGGGCACACCGTGGCGGAATTGAAGGGATCACGTCAATAAGGGGAATCCCTACTCCGGGTAACGGGTGTGAGGGGTGGATCCATGTACGGATGCGACCCCGACTCGGCTTGTTCACGGGCGTGTTGGTGGTGTGACGGCCTCTCGTCGCCTCTCCGGCCGCGCAGGCCGGTGTCGCACTTGACCGTGGCGGAAGTCGCTGACCGGGAGAGACCTCATTCGCCCCGCAGGTACGCTCCCGCGCGCGCTGCGGCTGCGGCGGCCCTGGCGGCCTGGTCTGCGGCGGCTTCGTCGAGCCGGTCGCCGGTGGTCAGCAGGCGGTAGTAGAGAGGGGCGGAGACGGCACGGATCACTTCGTGGACATCGGTGCCTTCGGGCACCTCGCCCCGGTCGATGGCCTGCTGGACGCAGGGTGCCCACTCCTTGACGCGGATGTCGTAGAAGCGGTGCAGCGCCTCGGCTGTCTTCGCCTCGCCGGTGGCGGCGGCGATCACTGCCTTGAACAGCGATCCCTGCCGCGGGTCGGCCAAGGTGCTCTGCACGAGCCGGGCGTTGGCCTTGAGGTCGCCGAGCAGTGAGCCGGTCTCGGTCCGTGGCAGTGACTGCTCCGCCATGTCCAGCAGCAGGTCGGCCACCAGGCCGGTCACCGTTCCCCAGCGGCGGTAGACGGTGGTCTTGCCCACCTCGGCACGTCGTGCGACGTCGGCGAGGTCCAGGTGGGCGAAGCCGTGCTCGGCCAAGGCGTCTCCGGCCGCCCGCAACACCGCCGCCCGCACCCGTGCCGTACGCCCTCCAGGGCGGACGGTCCCCGGATCCGCACTCTCGAACTCCATAAAGGGACTCCAGTTTCATTAACGAGGAACGCCTGCTACGCTGCTGCGAACCATTAATGGAACTGTAGAACCATTAGCCAGTCGAGGCAATGAGAGAGGAACAGCCATGGAATACAGGCGGCTGGGCGCATCCGGCCTCAAGGTCCCCGCACTGAGCTTCGGCACCGGCACCTTCGGAGGTCGGGGACCGTTGTTCGGCGCCTGGGGCAGCATCGATGCCCGAGAAGCGCGCCGACTCGTGGACATCTGCCTGGACGCCGGGATCACGATGTTCGACACCGCCGACGTCTACTCCGGCGGCGCCTCGGAGGAGGTGCTGGGCGAAGCGATCAAGGGTCGCAGGGACCAGGTGATCGTGTCCACCAAGACCAGCCTGCCGATGGGCGACGGCCCGGGCGACGCGGGCTCCTCCCGTTCGCGCCTGATCACCGCGTGCGAGGACGCCCTGCGCCGGCTCGGCACCGACCACCTCGACCTGTTCCAACTGCACGCCTTCGACGCCGGCACGCCGATCGAGGAGGTCCTGTCCACACTCGACGATCTCGTACGAGCAGGAAAGGTCCGCTACCTCGGCATCTCCAACTTCTCCGGGTGGCAGGCGATGAAGTCCCTCTCCATCGCGGAGAGGTACGGCCACCCGCGCTATGTCGCACATCAGGTGTACTACTCCCTCATCGGCCGTGACTACGAATGGGAGCTGATGCCCCTCGGGTTGGATCAGGGCCTCGGAGCTCTCGTCTGGAGCCCCCTCGGCTGGGGACGGCTCACCGGCAAGGTCCGCCGCGACCGGCCCCTGCCGGCCGGTAGCCGACTGCACCACACCGCGGACTACGGCCCGCCGGTCGAGGACGAACACCTCTACCGGGTGGTCGACGCTCTCGACGAGATCGCGCAGGAGACCGGCAGGGCAATTCCGCAGATCGCCATCAACTGGCTGCTGCAGCGACCGACCGTCTCCTCCGTCATCATCGGCGCCCGCAACGAGGAGCAGCTCCGCCAGAACCTCGGCGCCGTCGGCTGGACGCTCACCCCCGACCAGTTGGCGAGACTCAACGAGGCGAGCGCCAGGACAGCGCCCTACCCGTACTTCCCCTACCAACGCCAGGAAGGCTTCGCTCGCCTCAACCCGCCGGTGGGTGATGTCGCGGGTCTGTCCGCCGCATGACATCGGCGGCACGCGACTGGAGCGGACGGACGCGCCTCCCGTGCCCGGTCGGCGGGGTGTGCCACTGCCTGACGAGGCGGCGACGTCCCACCGCTCGCCTCACGGAGGTGCGGCCGGCGAGGGCGGCCGGGGCGATGGCGTGGGCGGTCGGACACCGGTCTCCGATGGCCTGGGCGCCGGATTCGTCGGCGTCGCGTTCGACCGGCGGATGGAGGTCCGGGCCTCGCAGACCACTGAGGTCCGAAGACCCCCTCGGCGGTCCGACACGGACAGAGCGGACCGCTGTCAGTCGTCGTGGTCCTCTGCCGTCACGGTCAGTCGCTGATCGAGGTCGCTCACCCACTCCTGGGCCCAGATTCTGAGTTCTTCCGTTGCGTCCGGGGTGAGGCCTTAGGCAGCGAACTCGTCGTCGTCGAACCACTCCGCACCGCCGAGGCGCTCACGGAGGTCCTGTAGACGGAACTCGCCGCGACCGTGCCGCTCGCCGAGTCGTTCGAGATCTTGAAGGGTGCGGCTGTCCGCGGCGGCGTGGACGTCGATGAGGTCTCTGACGGCACCACGGTCTGCCAACGCACGGACCTTGGTCCCGATGACGTCGTCGAAGGCGAGCACCGGTCCGTGTTCGGTCAACTCGGGTGACGCCCAGAAGTTCTCCTTCAGGACGTCCACTTCGCAGTTCTCGCCCGTGTCCGGACTTGCCACCAGCAGCCGAGCGGAAAGCGGGTCGACGCTGATGACGGTGACCCTCCACCCTCGGTCTGCCAGGCCCCGCTGAAGGTCCTCCGCAATGGCGGCCATGGGCGCAGGGTTCTCGGTCGCGACGTCGATGTCCTGGCTGAGCCGGTCGACGAGCCCGTGAGCCTGGACGGCGTATCCGCCGGTAATGACCAACGGATAAGGAGTGCCGATGGAAAGGACATCGGCGAGGAGCCGACGGTGGAGGCCGCTGAGGTTCACGCCGCAGTTGGTCCCGTCCGGCGCACGAGTTCAGGGAAGTGTTCTTCCCACACCGTACGGATGTGCCGACTGATGAGGGTGCGCAGGACCGGCCACTGCTCGATCAGCAGATCGCGGTGGAGGAAGGCCACCACATCATCCCGCTGTCCTTCGGCCAGGACGGTGCGGTACAGGCTCATACGCTGCCGGGGTCGGTCCAGATCGTAGCTGCGCAGACCTGACCAGGCGATGTGGAGGGGCAGCGGAACCTGGCCGTGTGTCGGACCGGAGAGGTCTTCGATGGCGTCCGGGATCCGGTACGCGTAGCGCGCCCGCAGCACGTCGGCCGTGGAGGGCGAGGAACTGGAGAAGGACTGCGCTGCCATGCCGGTGATTATTCCTCCTCGCCCGCGCGGGCGCCTACACGGTGCCCTTTCGGCGGCCCCGCGAATCCGCCCGCCAACCGAACCCACCCCGCCCATTACCCTGGAAGGTCGACCCACCCCACCTCAGGAGCAAAATGGCCGTCAACCTCGTCAATGTCGAGAACGTCAGCAAGGTGTACGGGACCCGTGCCCTGCTCGACGGGATCTCGCTCGGGGTGTCCGAGGGGGACCGGATCGGGGTCGTGGGTCGTAATGGCGACGGCAAGACCACCCTCATCCGGATGCTCGCCAAGCTGGAGGAGGCCGACACCGGGCGTGTCACCCACTCCGGCGGGCTGCGCCTGGGCGTCCTCACCCAGCACGACTCCCTCGACCCCACCGCCACCGTCCGCCACGAGGTCATCCGGGACATGGCGGACCACGAGTGGGCCGGCAACTCCAAGATCAGGGACGTGCTCACCGGGCTCTTCGGCGGACTCGACCTCCCCGGGTTCCCGCAGGGCCTCGACACCGTCATCGCGCCCCTCTCCGGTGGTGAGCGGCGCCGGATCGCGCTCGCCAAGCTGCTCATCGACGATCCAGACCTGATCGTTCTCGACGAGCCCACCAACCACCTCGACGTCGAGGGCATCTCCTGGCTCGCCCGGCATCTGCGCGAGCGCCGCTCCGCGCTCGTCTGCGTCACCCACGACCGGTGGTTCCTCGACCAGGTCTGCACCAGCATGTGGGACGTGCAGAAGGGCGCTGTGTACGAGTACGAGGGCGGCTACACCGACTACGTCTTCGCCCGCGCCGAACGCGAGCGCATCGCCGCGACCGAGGAGGTCAAGCGGCAGAACCTCGTCCGCAAGGAGCTGGCCTGGCTGCGGCGCGGGGCGCCCGCCCGTACGTCGAAGCCGCGCTTCCGCGTCGAGGCCGCCAACGAGCTGATCGCCGACGTACCGCCGCCCCGGGACAGCAGCGAGTTGATGAAGTTCGCCTCGACCCGGCTCGGCAAGACCGTGTTCGACCTCGAGGACGTGACCGTGCAGGCCGGGCCCAAGGTGCTCCTCAAGCACCTCACCTGGCAGCTCGGCCCCGGTGACCGCATCGGCCTCGTCGGGGTGAACGGCGCCGGCAAGACCTCCCTCCTGCGTGCCATGGCCGACGCCTCCCGCAGCGGGGGCGAGACACAGCCCGTCGCCGGACGGGTCGCCGTGGGCAAGACCGTCAAGCTGGCCTATCTCTCCCAGGAGGTCGCCGAGCTCGACCCGACCCTGCGGGTGCTGGAGGCCGTCCAGCAGATCCGGGACCGCGTCGACCTCGGCAAGGGGCGCGAGCTCACCGCCGGGCAGCTGTGCGAGACGTTCGGGTTCGGGAAGGAGAAGCAGTGGACCCCGGTCGGAGACCTCAGCGGTGGTGAGCGGCGGCGGCTGCAGATCCTGCGTCTCCTCATGGACGAGCCCAACGTCCTCTTCCTCGACGAGCCCACCAACGACCTCGACATCGAGACCCTCACCCAGCTGGAGGACCTGCTGGACAGCTGGCCCGGCTCCATGGTCGTGATCTCCCACGACCGGTTCTTCATCGAGCGGACCACCGACCGTGTCTTCGCCCTCCTCGGCGACGCCACCCTCCGCATGCTGCCGCGCGGCATCGACGAGTACCTGGAGCGCCGCAAGCGGATGGAGGAGGTCGCCGCGGCGGCCGTACCGGTTCCCGCCGCCAAGGCCGTCACGGAGAAGAGCGCCGCCGACTCCCGGGCCGCCAAGAAGGAACTCCAGAAGATCGAGCGGCAGTTGGGCAAGATGTCCGATCGCGAGACCAAGCTGCACGCCCAGATCGCCGACAACGCCACCGACTTCGGGAAGGTCGCCGAACTCGACGCCGAGCTGCGCGAACTCGTCCGCGAACGCGACGAGTTGGAAATGCGGTGGCTGGAACTCGCGGACGAGGCATAGCCGCGCACAGCCGAAGGCGTACGAACCGTGAAACTCGCAGACATGGCGTGAAGAGCGAGTGAACGTGCATAACGGCGGCATCACGGGCCGGTTCGCCCTTGGGAACAGAGGTGGCCAGGGGCGGATACAGTCCGGTCAGGGGCGGCCACGGAGTGGTAGAAAGAGCCCTCTGAGACTCCCTGAGTACCTCTCCGAGTGCGTCCGCGCACCGTTCGCGTATCTCAGGGCGTGGCTAAAAATCAGCTGAAGGGGGAACGCGCTGATGACCCAGCCGCCCAGCCAACCGCCCCAGGGGCCGCCCGCGGGCGGCTTCGGCCCACCGCCACAGACCCCACAAGGAGCGCCGCAGGGATCCCCGTACGGGGCTTCGCCGTACGGGACTCCGCCGCCCCTGCCGCCGGCTCCGCCCACGCCCCAGCCGGGGTACGGCTATCCGCAGCAGCCCGGCCCCTACGCCCAACCGGGCCCGTACGGAGCCCAGTCCGGCCCCTACGCCCAGCAACCCCCGGCGTACGGGGCGGCGCCCACCCCCGGCTACGGCTATCCCGGCCAGCAGCCCCCTCAGTTCCCCGGCGCCCCCGTACCCCCGCCGCCGCCATCCCGTAACCCCTTCAAGGGGCGGCCCGCGATGCTGCTCGGGGCGGCCGTCGCCGCGCTGCTCGTCATCGGGGGCACGGTGTACGCCGTGACCAGCGGCGGTGGCGACGACGACAAGCCCGCGGCCGGCGGCGGTCAGGCCGGCCCCGACCTCTCCGCGCCCGCCTCCGGCCCGGCCGACGCCGGTGAGGGCAGCGACGACACCGGCGGCGGCACTGCCGGCGCGGACCCCGGCAACCTCAACGAGGGGCGCAAGGCCGGGGAGTCGAAGGTGCTCTGGTACAAGGAAGCGCCGGACGCGCCCGCCTCCGGCGCCGACGCCGACGGCATGTGGATCACCGACAAGGTGGCCGTGAAGACGGCCTACAAGGAGGTGTTCGCGTACCGCGTCGGAGACGGGGACACGGCCTGGGGGCCGATCACCTTCCCGCAGAAGATCTGCGCCGTCACTCCGCAGAAGTCGGCCGACGACAAGATCGTGGTCGCCTATATGAGCGGCGCCAGCGAGCGCGCCAAGTGCAACAAGCTCCAGGTGCTCGACCTGAACACGGGTGCGAAGGGCTGGAGCGGCGAGGTCGCCGACGGGGCGCTGTTCGACAGCGCGCTCAGCGTCGAGCTGACGCTCACCGGGACGACCCTGATGGTCGGGCGCTCGCAGTCCGGCACGGCGTACGACCTGAACACCGGCGCCAAGCTGTTCGACAAGGTGAAGTACGGGGCCGCCTGCTTCCCCGCCGCCTTCGCGGGCGGCGCCAAGCTGATCGTCGTGTCGTCCTGCGGGGCGTCCACCTCCACCGAGCACGACGAGGTGCAGGAGCTGGACCCGAAGTCGGGTGCGGTCCGCTGGACCCGGCCCATTCCGAAGGGCTGGGCGGTCGGGCGTACGTACTCCGTCGATCCTGTCGTCCTCTATCTCACCAACGCGGACAAGAAGTCGTGGAACATCTCCACGCTCAAGGCCGACGGCAGCTTCCGTTCCGAGGTCGCCGTCGACGAGTCCTTCGCGCCCGTGTGCGGCTGGGCGATCCTCGAACGCGATCTCCAGGGCTGCCAGGGCGTGGCCACCGACGCCGGGACCCTCTATCTGCCGACCAAGGCGACCAGTGGCGCCAACGAGATCGTGGCGATCGACCTGGCCACCGGCAAGGAGAAGTGGCGCACCAAGTCCCCGGCCGACGAATCGATGCTGCCGCTGAAGGTCGAGAGCGGCGCGCTCATCGCCTACGTGGAGCCGTCGTACGACGCCGGCGGCCAGATCGTGTCGATCCCCGTCACCGGCAGCACCCACACCCCGAAGACGCTGCTGAAGAACCCGGAGGCAGCCGCCGACGTCGAGAACGGCTTCTACTCCAGGGCGTTCGACTGGGTCGACGGCCGCTTCTATCTCTCCACCACCCGGCTGAGCGGCAGGGACGAGCAGAAGGAGAAGCTGATGCTCGCCTATGGCAAGTGAGGCGCCCTCTCCCTCTTCGTCTCCCCGTCCCCCTCTCCTCCCTCTCCGCTCCCGAGGTACCCACGTCATGACCCAGCCGCCGCCCCCGCCCAACCAGCCCCCTCAGCCTCCCCCCGGCTACGGCTATCCCCAGGCCGGCCCGAACCCGTACGCCCAGCAGCCCCAGCCGCCGCAGGGTCCTCCCGGTTACGGCTACCCGCAGCAGCAGCCCGCCTATCCGACTCAACCTCCCACCCCCAAAAGGAAGTTGAACGCGCAGGCGGTCATCATCGTCTCGGCCGTAGCCGCGATCGCGTTGATCATCGGCGGCGGTGTCTGGTACTCCTCCTCTTCCAGGGACGGTCAGGCCGACGCGAAGAGCGGCGACAAGAACAGCACCGCCGGCACCACCGAGGGGACCGGCACCACAGAGGGAACCGGTGGTAGCGGCAGTAGCGGAGGCACGGACAAGGCGCCCGCGAACACGGCCTCCAAGGTCCTCTTCCAGGTCCCCGAGCCCGCCGTCGGTGCCGACGAGAGCAGCGTCACCGTCGTCGGGTCCTGGCTCACCGACACGGTGTACGCCAAGAGCGGCAACGCCGAGATCGTCGGGTACGACCCCGTCAAGGGCACCAAGCTCTGGACGGTCCCGCTGCCCGGCCCGGTGTGCGCGGCGAGCCGCCACACCACCGCCGACCACAAGACCGCCATCCTGTACGAGCCCGCGAAGCCGACCAAGGACAAGCCCTACAACGGCTGCAGCCAGGTCGCGGCGATCGACCTGGACGCGGGCAAGGAGCTGTGGACCCGGACGGTCAAGTCCGGCGACCAGTCGATCAACTTCGCCAACGTGACGATCAGCGCGAACACGGTCGCCGTCGGCAGCACCAGCGGTGGCGCCGCCTTCGACATCACCGGCAAGTCCCTGTGGGCCCCGAAGCCGACCGACTCCTGCTACGACGCGGGCTACGGCGGCGGCGAGAAGCTGGTCGCGGTGCGCAAGTGCGGCGCGTACGACGCGCGGCAGCTGAAGATCCAGACCATCGACCCGGTCTCCGGCAAGGTGCTCTCCGAGTACGCGATGGCCAAGGGCATCGAGGACGCCAGCGTCGTGTCGACGAACCCGCTGGTCGTGGCCGCCGACATCAACCGCTCCGCGGGCGACGGCAGCGGCATCTCGGACTTCTTCTCCATCGACAACAGGACCGGGCAACTGCGTACGAAGATCTCGGCGCCCGGCGACAGGTACGCCGCCAAGTGCGAGGGCATCACCAGGATCGAGTACTGCACCAAGCTGGCCGTCGGCAACGACCGGCTGTACCTCCCCACCGAGAACCACGACGGCACCGGCGAGTACAGCAAGACCAACGAGATCGTCGCCTTCGACCTCGCCACCGGCAAGCTGGACGGTCAGCGCGCCGACGCGGGCGACGGCTACACGATCTCCCCGCTGACCATGGACGACGGCAACGTGATCGCGTACAAGAGCCCGCCCTACGACAAGGGCGGCCAGGTCGTCAGCATCGACGGCGGCTCCTTCGCGCAGACGAAGCTGATGGAGAACCCGGCGACGAAGACGGTGCGCGACGTCGAGTCCAGCATGCAGCCCGAGTACGCCGAGCTCGTCTACGCCGACGGCCGCTTCTACATGTCCCAGGTGTACGCCCGCAAGCCCTCCAGCACGGGGGAGAGCAGGTACCTGGTGATCGCGTACGGCACGAAGTGAACACGATCGACTGATCAACGACCGCTGTGTTGACGGCCCCGTCCCTGCTCAGGGGCGGGGCCGTGCACGTACTACTCATCACCCTCGAATGAGAGGATTTTCCGCGATCCGGGGCACTTCTCTCCAGTAGGGGAAGCGCAACGTCGAACAAGCGTGTAGCTTCCGGGGTCATGAGGAGCGGGGGGAGCCGGGGGGCTCCCGTCCGTGGGGACCAATGGACATCCAGAAGGGACAACCATTGGGGGGACTGGGGGGTGGCTCGATGGGAGTGCGGCTGATGGTGGTCGACGACCACCGACTGCTCGCCGAGGCGCTTGCCTCGGCGTTGAAGCTGCGCGGACACCGTGTTCTCGCCGCGGCGGCGCCCGCCGCGGGCGCGGCGGAACTGGTGATCACGCGCGCGCCGGAGGTGTGCCTGCTGGGCACGGCGACCCCGGCCGAGCCGGGCATGTTCGACCCGGTGGTGCGGATCAAGCGTGAGCGTCCGCAGGTGGCGGTCGTGGTGCTGGGCCCGGTGCCCAGCCCGCGCGGCATCGCAGCCGCCTTCGCCGCGGGAGCTTCCGGGTACGTACGTCACGACGAGCGCATAGAGGGCGTCGAGCGAGCCATCATGAAGGCCAGGGCGGGCGAGGTGGCGGTCGCTCCGGCACTGCTCCAGGGCGCGTTCAGTGAACTGCTCAACCCCGCCGCCCAGCCCGACGACGAGGGTCAGCGCCTCCTCCAGATGCTCACCCCGAGAGAGGTCGAGGTCCTGGTCCGGGTCGCCGACGGCGAGGACACCCGGCTGATCGCGGCCGGCATGGGGATCGCGCCCAGCACTGCCCGTACGCACGTACAGCGGGTGCTGATGAAGCTGGGGGTGGGGTCCAGGCTGGAGGCGGCGGCCCTGGCGGCCCGTACGGGACTGCTGGACCGGGCGGGTCCGGTGCATCTGCACTCACCACCCTCACTGCCCTCACTACTGGAACCGGACTTCTGACCTCAAAAGACACCTCACTTTCCAGACCGCGGAGCCGGAGTTCCCGTGAACTCCGGCTCCGCTCACGTCTCATGGACTCCGCTCGCGGCTCGTCTAGCCATACCGATGGTTGTGGATTTATGATTTAATGTGTTCGGTTCTGTTTGAAGCTTGGCTCGCTTGTCTGGGCGGGTCCTGGCTTGTAATGGCTGGTTTGGGTACGGATGGAGAGTCCGGCGTGAAGAAGACCTCGACGAGGCTCGCCGACGGTCGTGAGCTCATCTACTACGACCTGAGCGACGACACAGTGCGCGACGCGGTGGACCGGCGCCCCCTGGAGCGCACGGTCACGACGTCACAGGTACGCCGGGACCCGCTCCTCGGCGACGAGGTGGCGATCGCCTCGCACCGCCAGGGCCGCATCTACCACCCGCCGGCCGACGAGTGCCCCCTCTGCCCGACCGAGGGCGACCGGCTGAGCGAGATCCCGGACTCGTCGTACGACGTGGTCGTCTTCGAGAACCGCTTCCCCTCCCTGGCCGGCGACTCCGGGCGCTGCGAGGTGGTCTGCTTCACCTCCGACCACAACTCGTCCTTCGCCGACCTCACCGAGGAGCAGACGCGACTGGTCCTGGAGGCGTGGACCGACCGGACGTTGGAGCTGTCCCACCTCCCCGCCGTCGAGCAGGTGTTCTGCTTCGAGAACCGGGGCGCCGAGATCGGCGTCACGCTCGGCCATCCGCACGGCCAGATCTACGCGTACCCCTTCACCACCCCCCGCACGGCCCTGATGCTCCGCTCGGTGGCCGCGCACAAGGAGGCGACGGACGGCGAGAACCTCTTCGACTCGATCGTGGAGAAGGAACTGGCGGGCGAGCGCCTCGTGCTGGCGACCGACCACTGGGTGGCCTTCGTGCCGTACGCCGCCCACTGGCCCTACGAGGTGCACCTGTACCCGCGTCGCCGCGTGCCGGACCTCCTCGCTCTCGACGAGGCGGCCCGCACAGAGTTCCCCAAGGTCTACCTGGAACTCTTGAGGCGCTTCGACCGGATCTTCGGTGAAGGTGAGCCACCGACGCCGTACATCGCGGCCTGGCACCAGGCGCCGTTCGGCACCCTGGAGGAGTTCGAGGGCGTCAACCGTGACGACTTCGGGCTCCACCTCGAGCTTTTCACCATTCGACGTACTTCCGGCAAGCTGAAGTTCCTCGCGGGCTCCGAGTCGGGGATGAGCGTGTTCATCAACGACATCCAGCCGGAATCCGCGGCCCAGCGACTGCGAGAGGTAGCGAGTTCATGAGCGGTAAGTACCTGGTCACCGGTGGTGCGGGCTATGTCGGCGGGGTGGTCGCCCAGCATCTGCTGGAGGCCGGCCACGAGGTCGTCGTCCTCGACAACCTCTCGACGGGCTTCCGGGAGGGCGTCCCGGCAGGTGCCACGTTCGTGGAGGGCGACATCAAGGATGCCGCCAAGTGGCTGGACCCCTCCTTCGACGGGGTGCTCCACTTCGCCGCCTCCTCCCAGGTCGGCGAGTCGGTCGTCAAGCCCGAGAAGTACTGGGACAACAACGTCGGCGGCTCGATGGCGCTGCTCACGGCGATGCGCGAGGCCGGCGTCCGCAAGCTGGTCTTCTCCTCGACCGCCGCGACATACGGCGAGCCGGAGACGACCCCGATCGTCGAGACGGCCCGCACCTCCCCGACGAACCCCTACGGCGCCTCCAAGCTGGCCGTCGACCACATGATCACGAGCGAGGCGACGGCCCACGGCCTCGCGGCGGTGTCGCTGCGCTACTTCAACGTGGCCGGCGCGTACGCCACCCAGGGCGAGCGCCACGACCCCGAGTCCCACCTGATCCCCCTCGTCCTCCAGGTCGCCCAGGGCAAGCGGGACGCGATCTCGGTCTACGGCGAGGACTACCCGACCCCGGACGGCACCTGCGTACGGGACTACATCCACGTCGCGGACCTGGCGGACGCCCACCTGCTGGCCCTCACGGCCGCGACAGCGGGCGAACACCTGATCTGCAACCTCGGCAACGGCGAGGGCTTCTCGGTCCGCGAGGTCGTCGAGACGGTACGCCGGGTCACCGGCCACCCGATCCCGGAGGTCGTGGCCCCGCGCAGGGGCGGCGACCCGGCGGTCCTGGTCGCCTCCGCCGACCGGGCCCGGACCCGCCTCGGCTGGAACCCGACCCGGTCCGACCTGGCCGGAATCGTCGCGGACGCGTGGGAGTTCGCGCAGCGGCACAGCAACTAGCAGGCACTGGCAGGTAGTAGCCAGTTAGCCAGTTAGGCAGTAGCGAGCAGTAAGGCCTGGCGGGCCTGAACGTACGAAACGAAAGGTCAGAGGTAGAGGGCATGTCGACTGTGGATGTCGCCGAGGCGTTCGAGGGTCTGTACGGGTCGGCGCCGGAGGGAGTGTGGGTGGCGCCCGGCCGGGTCAACCTGATCGGCGAGCACACCGACTACAACGACGGCTTCGTCATGCCCTTCGCCCTCCCGCACACGGCGGTGGCAGCGGTCTCCCGCCGCACGGACGGCGTCGTACGCCTGCACTCGTCGGACGTGGAGGGCGGCGTCACCGAGCTGCGGACAGGGGAGTTGACGCCCGAGTCGGACAAGAACTGGACGGCGTACCCGGCGGGTGTGATCTGGGCGCTCCAGGACGCGGGCCATGTGTCGGTCTCGGCCGGCGCGGACATCCACCTCACCTCGACGGTCCCGACGGGCGCGGGCCTGTCGTCGTCGGCGGCCCTGGAGGTAGTGGTCGCCCTGGCCCTGAACGACCTGTACGAACTGGGCCTGGAACGCTGGCAGTTGGCCCGCCTGTGCCAGCGCGCGGAGAACGTGTACGTGGGCGCCCCGACCGGCATCATGGACCAGACGGCGTCAGCGTGCTGCACTGCCGGGCACGCCCTCTTCCTGGACACCCGGGACCTCTCCCAGGACCAGATCCCCTTCGACCTGGCGGCCGAGGGCATGACCCTGCTGGTGGTGGACACCCAGGTCAAGCACTCCCACAGCGAGGGCGAGTACGGCAAGCGCCGGGCGGGCTGCGAACGGGGCGCGGAACTGCTGGACGTGAACGCGCTCCGGGATGTGGCGTACGAGGACCTGGACGCGGCGCTGGCCCGCCTGGCCGACGCGGGTGCGGACGAGGAAGTACGCCGCCTGGTACGGCACGTGGTGACGGAGGACCACCGAGTCGAACGGGTGGTGGAGTTGCTGAAGTCGGGCGGCGACACCCGCGCCATCGGCCCGATCCTGACCGAGGGCCACGCCTCCCTCCGCGACGACTTCCGGGTCTCCTGCCCGGAGCTGGACCTGGTCGTCGAGTCCGCGGTCGCCTCCGGCGCCCTGGGTGCCCGCATGACGGGCGGCGGCTTCGGCGGCTCGGCGATCGTCCTGGTCGAGGCGGAGGACGCGGACCGGGTCACCAAGGCGGTGGAGGAGGCCTTCGCCTCCGCCGGGTACACGGCACCCCGGGTGTTCGCGGCGGTGCCTTCGGCGGGGGCGCGGCGGGTGAAGTGATCCGGGGCCACCGGTCTGCTGACGGGGCCGGTGACTTGTGTGGTGGCGACGAGCACGGGCTTCTCGTGCGATCTCAGCGATGAACTGCTGCTGTCCGTCGGTCACTGGGTGGTTCCCCGTGACTGGTCAGCGGGCAGGAGGCGCGAACTCCGGCTGGTCGAGCAGCCGCAGCCAGCTGCCGTCGGGCTGGCGGCGGACGACCTGGGCCCGGGCGCCGGTTCCGTCCTTCGGTGGGGTCGAGGTGAGGGCGATGTCCCCGCTGACCAGCGTCGGCAGCGGCTGTTCCGGTTCGAAGTGGGGACGGTTGGCCAGCACCTTCTCCCACAGCGCGCGGATCGCCTCCCGGCCCACCGTCCGGTCGCCGGGCGGGTAGGCCATCACCGCGTCCTCTTCGTAGAGCGCTGCGACCCCGGCCGCGTCACCGGCGTTGGACCGTTCGACGAACAAGCGGGTGATGTCCTCGGGCCGCATGGCCTTCTCGTACTCCGGCACGGTTACCTCCTGGCGGTTCGTACGGCTTCGGTCTGCCTTCCAGCCTGGCCACCCGCCCATCAGAAGTCCAACAGATGGTTCTTCTGAAAACTAGAATCAGCAGTCATGGAACTGAGGCAGCTGGAGTACTTCGTCGCCGTCGCCGAAGAGGAGAACTTCACCAGGGCGGCCGAGCGGGTGCACATCAGCCAGTCCGGCGTCAGCGCCCAGATCCGTCGGCTGGAACACGAACTCGGCGCCGAGCTGTTCGACCGGTCGGCGCGCATCGCCACCCTCACCGTCGCGGGAAAGGCCGCGCTCGGACCCGCCCGTGCCGCGCTCGCCGCAGCCGAGGCGGTTGGACAGGCCGTGGGGGAGGTGACCGACCTGATCCGGGGCCATCTCACGGTCGGGATGGTCATCGGGTGCACTGTCACACCGCTCTTCGACGCCCTCGCCGCGTTTCACCGGGCACATCCCGGCGTCGAGATCTCACTCCTGGAGGACAACTCCGACCGGCTCGTCGAGAGGGTGCGCGCCGGCGCCGTAGACCTTGCTCTCATCGGTACCGCGACCGCCACCCCCGACGGGCTGGACGCGCTGACGATCATCAGCGAGCGGCTGGTCGTGGCGGTTCCGGCCGGGCATCCCCTGGCGGAACAGCGGCGGCGGGTCGCGCTGCGCGATCTGACCGCCCACCCCATTGTCTGCATGCCACCCGGCACCGGTCTGCGCGCGGTGTTCGATCGTGCCTGCGCCGCCCAGAGCATCCACCCCGCCATCGCGCTGCAGGCCGGCTCCGCGGACGCCATCGCCTACCTCGCCGCCCGCGGACTCGGTGTCGCCGTCCTCAGCGAGTCGATGGCGGCGAACCACCACGACCGGCTCACCGCCCGCACCATCGACGACGTCGAGACACCAGCGCTGCTCGCGCTGGTTTGGAAGAGCAGGCCCAGCCCCGCCCTGCGCGAGCTGCTCGTGCACAGCCGCCAGGCATTCACCAAGCCCGACGGCCACCCCGACGGTCACGGCGAACCCATGGGTCCACCACCGGGATCAGGCTGAACTCCCGATCACCACGGCACCCTTATTGGTGACGGCTCCGGATTCCGCTCCGGCATCCACCACGACCACCTGAAGCTCACCGCGCCCTACGGCATCGACGTCGACATCACCCTGGACGCGCTCAAGGAACTCTGAGTCTCACCAGCCGGCCTTCAGGCCCCTGGCAGCAACCGCTTCGTCAGCGTGTACTCCGTGACCCCCGGTGGATAGTCAGGGATCACGCACACCACCTCGTACCCCTGCTTGCGGTAGAAGTCCGGCGCCTGGAAGTCCCACGTCTCCAGGCGTGCGTTCGTGCACGCGCGCTCCTCGTGTGCCGTGCGCTCCGCTTCGGCGAGGAGACGGGAGCCCAGGCCGCTGCCCCGGTGGAGGGTGTCGACCCAGAGGTACGTCACGTGCAGCCAGGCCGTCCAGGTGTGCCCGACCAGGCCGCCTGCCAGGCTGCCGGCCTCGTCCAACGCCCATACGTGCAGCGGGAGTTCACGCTCCGCAGGGGTCCCGCGCAGGGCGCGCAGGACGGGCGAGGCCGCCGTGTTCGCATCGCGCAACCGCGACCGGAGCACGGAGAGCCATTCCTTGTCGATTTCTGTCTCAATACGAAACATGCGGCACACCATAAACGCCCTGGCCAATCAGTTCTGCGAATTGCCTTCCGCTCCTGCCTCCCAGCCGTACCCTGATGAACAGCATCGGTGGGGGCCGTTGCTGATCAGGGGGCGAGACAGTCGGGTTCGACACCCGGAGTGGGGGTAGCAGTCATCCCACGGCGGCGGCCGTGCGTCGGTGACTGCGACAGCCCCGTCCCAGGCCAGAAGCATCAGCCGGGGACTGCTCCGGGCGTCGTGTCCGCACGGGTTGTCCCCCCGACGATTGGGTGTCCCCAGCTCTTGAGGAGCTCGGGGAAGGGGGTTTCAGTGGTTCGCATCCGAGTCCTGGTCGTCGACGACCATCGCATCTTCGCCGAGTCGCTCGCCGCAGCACTGGCCGCGGAGCCCGACGTCGACGTCTCCGCCGCCGGCAGCGGTCCCGCCGCGCTGCGCAGTCTGGAGCGCGCGGTGGCCGAGGGCCGCCGGTTCGACGTCCTGCTCGTCGACTCCGACCTGGGCGGCAACGTGCCCGGAGCGCGTCCGGCGGTGCCCGTGCAGGAGGGCAACGCGGAGGGGCTGGTCGACGGCATCTCGCTGGTCGCGGGCGTCCGTACGGGACATCCGCACGTACGGATCATCGTCCTCGCCGAGAAGGACGACCCCCGTAGGGCCGCCCTCGCTCTGCAGGCGGGCGCCTCCGGGTGGGTCGCCAAGGACTGCTCGCTGTCGCGGCTGCTGACCGTCATACGGGGCGTGCTGCGCGACGAGACGCACCTCCCGCCCGCCCTGCTCACCGGTGTGCTGCGCGAGCTGACCGCCGCCCGCAAGCACCGCACCGAGAGCGAGCGGCTCGTCGAGTCGCTGACACCCAGGGAGCGGGAAGTCCTGCGGTGCATGGTCGCCGGGCTGGGCCGGAAAGCCGTCGCCGAACGGCTGTTCCTCTCCCCGCACACCGTGCGCACCCACATGCAGAACGTGCTGGGCAAGCTCGGCGTCCACTCCACACTCGCCGCCGTCGCACTCGCCCGGCGAGCCGGAGTCGGACCCGTCGACCTGGGACACGGTGGACGGATCACGGTGGAGGAGAGCAGCAGCGCCTGACCGGCACCCAGTACCTGACCGGCGGCAGCACCTGACCGGTCGGCGTATCTGTGTGTATCCGGTGTCAGCCGGGGATGTTGTCGAACGGTGCCGTCAACTGGCGCAGCAGTCCCGCGAGTTCGCCCCTCTGTGCCCGCGACAGCTCCGCCAGGATCGCGCGCTCCTGGTCCAGCAGGCCCGCGAGCGCCTGATCCGCCCTGTCCTGGCCCTCCGGCGTGAGCCGGACCAGCACCCCTCGCCGGTCGCTGGGGTCGGGGAGACGCTCCACCAGGCCCTTCTTGGTCAGCCGGTCGATACGGTTCGTCATCGTGCCCGAGGTGACCAGGGTCTGGGTGAGGAGCTGCCCGGGGGAGAGCTGGTACGGGTTCCCGGCGCGCCTCAGCGCGGTCAGGACGTCGAACTCCCAGGGCTCCAGGGCGTGCTCGGCGAACGCCAGCCTGCGCGCACGGTCCAGGTGCCGGGCCAGCCTGCTGACCCGGCTGAGCACTTCGAGTGGTTCCACGTCGAGGTCCGGGCGCTCCCGGCGCCACGCAGCGACCAGCCGATCGACCTCGTCCTCCATGGCGATCAGTGTAGTGGTTGTGTCGATGTGAAGTCTCTTGGCGTCAAGTCTCTTGACGTCGAGAGACTTTCTCGGTCAGGCTGGAGCCGCAAACGGCCCCGACAGGCCGACAGTCGACAGCGACGCCGGTGACCGCGACCCACAGGAGAGCCTCCACATGCCTGCCACCACCCCCGCCCCCACCTGGGACCCCGCCCAGTACCTCCACCACGCCGACCACCGCGCCCGCGCCTTCACCGACCTCATCGCCCGCGTCCCCGACCTCCCTGGGACCCCGCCCCGCATCGCGGACCTCGGCTGCGGCCCGGGCAACGTCACCGCCGTACTCGCCGACCGCTGGCCCACCGCGCACATCACCGGGTACGACAACTCCGCACCGATGCTGGAACGCGCGGCCCGGTACGCGGGCCCCACGCCGGGCGGCGGGCGCCTCGACTTCGCCCACGCGGACGCGACGGCGTGGGCGCCCGCGGAGTCCGGCGAGACGTACGACCTGATCGTCTCCAACGCCGCCCTCCAGTGGGTCGAGGGACACCTCGACGCGTTCCCGGCCTGGCTGGACGCGGTCGCACCCGGCGGGACCTTCGCCTTCCAGGTGCCGAACAACCTCGACGCTCCCCTGCACAGCCTCATGCGCCAACTGGGCACCGGCGCCCGCTGGAAGAGCCGCCTCGGCGAGGTGCTGCGCCACGACGACTCCGTCCACGCACCCCTCGTCTACCTCGACCGCCTCGCCCGGCTCGGCTGCGAGGCGGACGTGTGGGAGACGACGTATCTGCACGTCCTGCGGGGCGAGGACCCGGTGCTGGACTGGGTCAAGGGGACCGGCCTGCGCCCCGTCCTCACCGCCCTGGCGGACGACCCGGAGGCCCGGGACGCGTTCGTCACCGAGTATCGCGACCTGCTGCGCGCGGTGTACCCGACGGAGACGTACGGCACGGTGCTGCCCTTCCAACGGCTGTTCGCCGTGGCGCGGAAAGGTGGAACAGCGGCAGGGCGGGCTGAGCGGTGATCGCCGCCGTCGACCATGTGCAGCTGGCCGCGCCGGTCGGGGCGGAGGATGCCCTGCGGGCGTACTACGTCGGCATCCTCGGCATGACCGAGATCCCGAAGCCGCCGGCTCTGGCCGCGCGGGGCGGCTGCTGGTTCCAGGCGGGGCCGGTACAACTGCATCTCGGGGTGGAGGAGACCCCCGCCGGAGGCGGAAAATGTCGCTGCCGGGCGGCCAAGAAGGCCCACCCGGGCCTGCGGGTCGTCGGCATCGAGGCTTACGCCGAGCGGCTCGCCGCCGGTGGAGCGACGGTCACCTGGGACGGGAACCTGCCGGGACACCAGCGGTTCTACTCCTACGACCCGGTGGGGAACCGGCTGGAGTTCCTGGAGCCCGTCCCTACAGGCTGAGGCCCAGCATTCGCCGGACCTCGGCGTGCGGGATTCCCGGCCCGAGGGTGCCCTCGGCCTTGTGACGCTGGTAGTCGGCGACGGCCAGGGAGTCTTCGAGGTCCTCGATGACCTGCGGAGAGACCAGTAGCGCGGTCACCTGCCCGCCGTCGGTGAGGGCGATCGTCTCGCCGTCTGCCGCGCGGCGGACGAGTTCGTCAAGCTGGGAACCGGCCTCGCTGATCGCGATCTCAGTCATGCGTCCACGGTTCCACAAGGCGACCTCGCGGTCAGCCGAAGCACTCCGCAGTCACCCTCAAGCCTTCCGCCGCCCGATAAGCCGCGGCTTAGCCTCCAGCCCGTCCAGGCCGTGCCACGCCAGGTTCACCAGATGCGCCGCCACCTCCGCCTTCTTCGGGCGCCGCACGTCCAGCCACCACTGGCCGGTGAGCGCGACCATGCCGACCAGGGCCTGGGCGTACAGCGGGGCCAGCTTGGGGTCGAAGCCGCGGCGTTTGAACTCGCGGCCCAGGATGTCCTCGACCTGGGTGGCGATGTCCGAGATCAGGGACGCGAAGGAACCCGTCGACTGCGGGATGGGGGAGTCGCGGACCAGGATGCGGAAACCGTCCGTGTACTCCTCGATGTAGTCGAGGAGCGCGAAGGCCGCCTGCTCACACAGTTCGCGGGGATGGCCGGCCGTCAACGAGCTCGTCACCATGTCCAGCAGGCGCCGCATCTCACGGTCCACGACCACCGCGTACAGACCCTCCTTGCCGCCGAAGTGCTCGTACACCACCGGCTTGGAGACGCCGGCCTTGGCCGCGATCTCCTCCACCGACGTGGCCTCGAAGCCCTTCGTGGCGAACAGCGTGCGGCCGATCTCCAGCAACTGGGCCCGGCGCTCGGCACCCGTCATCCGGGTGCGGCGGGGGCGCCGCGGTTTCTCATTGCTGTCAGTGCTGCTGGAGTCGGTCGCCACGCCGTCAATCATGCCGCCTTCGCGGGCTCCTTCCGGCGCCGGGAGCCGTCCTGGTCCGTGTTTCGACGGGAATCGATACGCGAGCGTGACGGCCAGCGCACGTCAGAGGCCCAGCCGAGCTTCTCGAACCAGCGGATCAGTCGCGCCGAGGAGTCGACCTGCCCGCGCATCACACCATGCCGCGCCGACGTCGGGTCGGCATGGTGCAGGTTGTGCCAGGACTCGCCGCAGGAGAGCACGGCCAGCCACCACACGTTCCCCGAGCGGTCCCGCGACTTGAACGGACGCTTGCCCACCGCGTGGCAGATCGAGTTGATCGACCAGGTGACGTGATGGAGCAGGCAGACGCGGACCAACGAGCCCCAGAAGAAGCCCGTGAACGCGCCCCACCAGGACATCGTCACCAGGCCGCCGATCAGCGCGGGCAGCGCCAGCGACAGCATCGCCCACCAGATGAACTGACGGGAGATCGCCCGGATGTCCGGGTCCTTGATCAGGTCGGGGGCGTACTTGTCCTGCGGCGTCTGCTCCTCGTCGAACATCCACTCGATATGCGCCCACCACAGGCCCCGCATCAGCGCCGGAACCGTCTCCCCGAACCGCCACGGAGAATGCGGGTCGCCCTCCGCGTCCGAGAACTTGTGGTGCTTGCGATGGTCGGCCACCCACCGCACCAGCGGACCCTCCACCGCCATCGAACCGGCGATGGCGAGCGCGATCCGCAGCGGCCGTTTGGCCTTGAAGGCGCCGTGCGTGAAGTAGCGGTGGAAACCGATCGTGATGCCGTGACAGCCCAGGTAGTAGAAGAAGACGAGCAGGCCGAGGTCCAGCCAGCTGACCCCCCAGCCCCACGCCAGCGGCACCGCCGCCAGCACCGCGAGGAACGGGACGGTGATGAAGAGGAGAAGCGTGATCTGTTCGAGCGAACGCTTCTGTTCGCCACCCAGCGTGGCCGAGGGCGGTGAGGTGTCGTCGGGCGTCTTCCCGGCGTCTTCGATCGCGCCGGAAGGTGAGGTGGTCATGCGCGTCCCCTGGGGGGTGGTGGGTCTGGGTAGATGCCGGGTTCGGAATCCGAGGGCGCCCTTCGGATCCAGGCTCCCTACGGTTGCGTAACCTACGGCGTCGTAAGTATGTCAGCGCGTTGCCCGGCGGCAAGAGCCCAAAATTCTGCGCGTCCCCCTCGACACCTATCCTTGAGTCGGTCGGACAGCGCGGTCCGCTCCCATTTCTTCCCGGATGCCCAGCCCCTATGCCGCCCGACACCCGGTTCCGGGGCGGTCGAGCCGCCCGGACACCGGCCGGGTACCCACCCGCCGAGCCTCCACACTGCAAGGAGCCGCACCTGTGAGCAGTGCCGACGACCGTGGCCAGACCGACATGGCCGCCACGACGACCAGCAGTGAACTGCGCGCCGACATCCGACGCCTGGGAGACCTGCTCGGCGAGACCCTCGTCCGCCAGGAGGGCCCTGAGCTGCTCGAACTCGTGGAGAAGGTCCGCCGCCTGACCCGCGAGGACGGCGAGGCCGCCGCCGAGCTGCTGCGCGGCATCGAGCTGGAGACCGCCGCCAAGCTCGTCCGCGCCTTCTCCACCTACTTCCACCTCGCCAACGTCACCGAGCAGGTCCACCGAGGCCGCGAACTGCGCGCCAAGCGAGCCGCCGAGGGCAGCCTCCTCGCCCGCACCGCCGACCGCCTCAAGGACGCCGACCCCGACCATCTGCGCGCCACGGTCAAGAACCTCAACGTTCGCCCGGTCTTCACGGCCCACCCCACGGAAGCGGCCAGGCGCTCGGTCCTCAACAAGCTGCGCCGCATCGCCGCCCTGCTGGAGACCCCCGTCATCGAGGCGGACCGGCGCCGCTACGACACCCGTCTGGCCGAGAACATCGACCTCGTCTGGCAGACGGACGAACTGCGCGTCGTACGCCCCGAACCGGCCGACGAGGCCCGCAACGCCATCTACTACCTCGACGAACTGCACGCGGGCGCGGTCGGGGACGTGCTCGAGGACCTCACCGCCGAACTCGAACGCGTCGGGGTCAGGCTTCCCGACGACACCCGGCCCCTCACCTTCGGCACCTGGATCGGTGGCGACCGCGACGGCAACCCCAACGTGACCCCGCAGGTCACCTGGGACGTCCTGATCCTCCAGCACGAGCACGGCATCAACGACGCCCTGGAACTGATCGACGAGCTGCGCGGCTTCCTCTCCAACTCGATCCGCTACACGGGCGCCACCGAGGAACTCCTGGAGTCCCTCCGGGCCGACATCGAACTCCTGCCCGAAATCAGCCCCCGCTACAAGCGCCTCAACGCCGAAGAGCCCTACCGGCTCAAGGCCACCTGCATCCGCCAGAAGCTCGAGAACACCAAGCAGCGCCTGGCCAAGGGCACCCCGCACGCCCCCGGCCGCGACTACCTCGGCACCGGCCAGCTCCTCGCGGACCTGACCCTCATCCAGAGCTCCCTGCGCGAACACCGCGGCGGCCTCTTCGCCGACGGCCGCATGGACCGCACGATCCGCACCCTCGCCGCCTTCGGCCTCCAGCTCGCCACCATGGACGTACGCGAACACGCCGACGCCCACCACCACACCCTCGGCCAGCTCTTCGACCGCCTGGGCGAGGAGTCCTGGCGGTACGAGGACATGCCCCGCGAGTACCGCAACAAGCTCCTCGCCAAGGAACTGCGGTCCCGGAGGCCCCTGGCGCCCACCCCGGCACCCCTCGACGCGGCCGGCACCAAGACGCTCGGCGTGTTCGAGACCGTCAAGAAGGCCCTCGCCGTCTTCGGACCCGAGGTCATCGAGTCGTACATCATCTCGATGTGCCAGGGCTCCGACGACGTCTTCGCCGCCGCCGTGCTCGCTCGCGAGGCCGGACTCATCGACCTGCACGCCGGCTGGGCCAAGATCGGCATCGTGCCGCTCCTGGAGACCACCGACGAGCTCAAGGCCGCCGACACGATCCTCGAAGACATGCTCTCCGACCCCTCCTACCGCCGCCTCGTGGCACTCCGCGGCGACGTCCAGGAGGTCATGCTCGGGTACAGCGACTCCTCCAAGTTCGGCGGCATCACCACCTCCCAGTGGGAGATCCACCGCGCCCAGCGCCGCCTGCGCGACGTGGCACACCGCTACGGCGTCCGGCTGCGGCTTTTCCACGGCCGCGGCGGCACCGTCGGCCGCGGTGGCGGCCCCTCGCACGACGCGATCCTCGCGCAGCCCTGGGGCACCCTGGAGGGCGAGATCAAGGTGACCGAGCAGGGCGAGGTGATCTCCGACAAGTACCTGGTCCCCTCGCTCGCCCGCGAGAACCTCGAACTGACGGTCGCCGCCACCCTCCAGGCCTCCGCCCTGCACACCTCCCCCCGCCAGTCCGACGAGTCCCTCGCCCGCTGGGACGCGGCCATGGACCTCGTCTCCGACTCGGCCCACTCGGCCTACCGCAGGCTGGTGGAAGACCCGGACCTGCCGTCGTACTTCTTCGCCGCCACCCCCGTCGACCAGCTCGCCGACCTCCACCTCGGCTCACGCCCGTCCCGCCGCCCCGACTCCGGCGCCGGACTCGACGGCCTGCGCGCCATCCCCTGGGTCTTCGGCTGGACCCAGTCACGGCAGATCGTGCCGGGCTGGTTCGGCGTCGGCTCAGGCCTGAAGGCACTCAGGGAAGCCGGGCTGGACACGGTCCTGGACGAGATGCACGAGCAGTGGCACTTCTTCCGCAACTTCATCTCTAACGTCGAGATGACCCTCGCGAAGACCGACCTGCGCATCGCCCAGCACTACGTCGACACCCTCGTCCCCGACGACCTCAAGCACGTCTTCGACACCATCCGCGCCGAACACGAACTGACGGTCCGCGAAGTCCTCCGCATCACCGGCGAGAACAAGCTCCTCGACGCCAACCCGGTCCTCCAGCAGACCTTCACCATCCGCGACGCCTACCTGGACCCCATCTCCTACCTCCAGGTGACCCTGCTCAAGCGCCAGCGCGACGACGCGGCGGCGGGCGCCGACCCCGACCCGCTCCTCGCCCGCGCCCTGCTCCTCACGGTCAACGGAGTCGCGGCGGGCCTGCGCAACACCGGCTGAACCGGCCGAACCGGCCGAAAACCGACGCAAACAGTCGAGGGTGCCCTCGTACGCGGAAACACGTTCCACGCGTACGAGGGCACCCTCACGTCGTCCGCGACCCCACGTCTGCAACGTCCGCCTACAACGCCACCCAGGCCGCGGTCACCAGCGCCAGACCGCTCCCGGCCAGCGCCCAGCCGGTCCGCGTCAGCCCCAGCCCGCCCGCCACCACGACCGACGCGAGCAGCAGCGCCCCGCCCAGCGGCACCCACGCGTACAGGAAACCGGCCGGCCCCGACCGTACGACGTCACGGCTGCCGGGCTTCACGACCACGGTGTACGTCTCGCCCTCACTGACCCCGACCGACTGGTCCAGCACGACCCGGCCCCGAGCCGTCGACCCCACCGACACCGGCCGGTACGACCCCGTGCAGACACCGTCCTCGCACCCCGACACGGTCATCGTGCCCTGCTCGCGCCCCTTGCTGAGCATCACGTGCTGGGCCGACCCCCAGGACGCCCACACACCCGCGATCAGGATCAGCGCGGCGACCGTACCCATCACCGCGAACTGCCCGAGCCGCCCCAGACGCCCGAGCCGCAGTACGGCGGGGGCGGGCTTGCGCCGGTGGGCGGTGGCTGGCATGGCCGGGATCATTGGCCATGGTCGGGCGATCGGTCAACTCCTGCCCGACAAAGTCAGCAGTTGTACGCACGTATCCCGCGCCTCACCAGCGGCCCCCGGAGTCTCTCCGGAGTCTCTCCGGCCTCAGGAGTTGTACGCGGTCTGCGCCCGCTCCAGGCCCTCGGTCAGCAGGGACTCCACCGCGTCCGTCGCCCGGTCCACGAAGTAGTCCAGCTCCTTGCGCTCCGCCGACGAGAAGTCCTTCAGCACGAAATCCGCCACCTGCATCCGGCCCGGCGGACGCCCGATCCCGAACCGCACCCGGTGGTAGTCCGGGCCCATCGCCTTCGTCATCGACTTCAGACCGTTGTGGCCGTTGTCCCCGCCGCCCAGCTTCAGCCGCAGAACCCCGTAGTCGATGTCCAGCTCGTCGTGGACCGCCACGACACGGTCGAGCGGCACCTTGTAGAACTCGCGCAGCGCGTTCACCGGCCCGCCCGACAGGTTCATGTACGACGTCGGCTTGGCCAGAATCACCCGACGGCTCGCCGGTCCCGGCGGGCCGACACGCCCCTCGACGACCTGCGCCTGCGCCTTCCCGGCCCGCTTGAACTTCCCGCCGATCCGCCCCGCCAGCAGGTCGGCCACCATGAACCCCACGTTGTGCCGGTTCATCGCGTACTCCGGCCCGGGATTGCCGAGACCCACGATCAGCCAGGGGCCGCCCGCGTCGGTCGTCACGTCCATCTCTCCTTGATACGCGCCTTGGTACGGGACTTGATTCGGGCCTTGATACACGCCGACCGCCGCCCCTGGTGGGAACGGCGGCCGGCGGACCGGGACTCCGGGAAAGTCAGGCCTCGGTGGTCGCGGCCTCGCCGTCGGCGGGGGCTTCCTCCGCCTGGGCGGCCAGGACCTGGAGGACGACCGCGTCCTCGTCGATCACCAGCGTGGTGCCCTTGGGCAGCGGGATGTCCTTGGCGAGGATGGCGGCACCGGCCTCCAGGCCCGCGATGGACACGGTGACGGACTCGGGGATGTGCGTGGCCTCGGCCTCGACGGTCAGCGTGCTCAGCACGTGCTCGAGCAGGTAGGCGCCGGGGGCCAGGTCGCCCTCGGTGTGGACGTAGACCTCGACGGTGACCTTCTCGCCGCTCTTCACGGTGAGCAGGTCGACGTGCTCCAGGTAACCCTTCAGCGGGTCGCGCTGCACGGCCTTCGGGATCGCCAGCGCGGTGCGGCCCTCGATGTCCAGGGTGAGCAGGACGTTCGACTTGCGCAGGGCGAGCTGGAGCTCGTGGCCCGGCAGCGTGATGTGAACGGGCTCGGCACCGTGGCCGTAGACGACCGCGGGAACCTTGGCCTCGCGGCGGATGCGGCGGGCGGCGCCCTTGCCGAACTCGGTGCGGGTCTCGGCGGTGAGCTTTACCTCGGACATGCGTTTCACTCCTCGTACGGGTGAGAGACGGACAGGTCACCCGGCCACGAACGGCCTGCTACGAAGAGCGCGTCGATAACGGATCACCGGCCCGCGAACCACACGGGTACGGCCTCCCTCGCCGAGCAACTCCAACAGAGTACTCGGCAGGGGAGGCCGCAGAAAAATTGATCATGCAGAAGCGATTCAGCAGATCCGGCGGACAAGAAACCCGCAGGTAGAAGAGCTGATGGGACGAGTCTGTTCGAAAGTGT
The DNA here is from genome assembly GCF_010548275.1 of Streptomyces sp. SID12488. Taxonomy (GTDB): domain Bacteria; phylum Actinomycetota; class Actinomycetes; order Streptomycetales; family Streptomycetaceae; genus Streptomyces. Next base: position 138,711 of record NZ_JAAGLT010000009.1, on the reverse strand, counting down.
TCGTCAGTGCTCGTCGAACAGGCTCGTCACGGAACCGTCCTCGAACACCTCACGCACCGCACTCGCGATCGTCGGCGCGATCGAAAGTACCGTGATCTTGTCCAGGTCGGCACTCAGCTCACCCGGCGTCGGCAGCGTGTTCGTGAACACGAACTCACTCACCCGAGAGTTCTTCAGCCGGTCCGCCGCCGGACCCGACAGCACACCGTGCGTAGCCGTCACGATGACGTCCTCCGCACCGTGCGCGAACAGCGCGTCCGCCGCCGCCACGATCGTCCCACCGGTGTCGATCATGTCGTCGACGAGAACACACACACGACCCTTGACCTCACCCACGACCTCGTGGACGGTCACCTGGTTCGCCACATCCTTGTCACGCCGCTTGTGCACGATCGCCAGCGGCGCACCCAGCCGGTCGCACCAGCGGTCGGCGACCCGCACCCGGCCCGCGTCCGGCGAGACGACCGTCAGCTTGCCCTTGTCCACCTTGTCGCCCACGTAGTCCGCGAGCAGCGGCAGCGCGAAGAGATGATCGACCGGACCGTCGAAGAAGCCCTGGATCTGGTCCGTGTGCAGATCCACGGTCAGAATGCGGTCCGCACCCGCCGTCGCCATCAGATCCGCGACCAGACGCGCCGAGATCGGTTCACGTCCACGGTGCTTCTTGTCCTGCCGCGCGTAACCGTAGAACGGCACGATCACGGTGATGGAGCGGGCCGACGCACGCTTCAGCGCGTCGATCATGATCAACTGCTCCATGATCCACTGGTTGATCGGAGCCGTGTGGCTCTGGATCACAAAGCAGTCCGCGCCACGCGCCGACTCCTCGTAACGGACGTAGATCTCGCCGTTCGCGAAGTCGAAGGCCTTCGTCGGCACAACCCCGACCCCCAACTGCTGGGCGACCTCCTGGGCAAGCTCGGGGTGGGCGCGGCCGGAGAAGAACATCATCTTCTTCTTCTCGCCGGTCGTCTTGGTCCCGGTCACAGCACTGTCTCCTCGGAGGTTTCTCAGCCGTGATCAGCCCTGGGAGGCCTGCTCAGCTGGGGGTGTGCGGGTGTGCATCTATCACGGTAGCCCGAGTCGGACCGGACTGTTTCCGGTCAGCTTTCGCCGCCCGCCTCCCGGGCAGCCGCCTCGGCCGCCCTCGCCGCCGCACTACCCGGACGCTTACGAGCCACCCAGCCCTCGATATTCCGCTGCTGGCCACGGGCCACGGCCAGTGAACCGGGCGGCACATCCTTCGTGATCACCGAGCCGGCCGCGGTGTAAGCACCGTCCCCGACCGTGACAGGCGCCACAAACATGTTGTCCGAACCCGTCTTGCAGTGCGACCCGACGACGGTGTGATGCTTGTCCTGCCCGTCGTAGTTCACGAACACACTCGCCGCACCGATGTTCGTGTACTCACCGATCGTCGCGTCCCCGACATACGACAGATGCGGCACCTTCGTCCCGTCACCGATCGACGTGTTCTTGGTCTCGACATACGTACCGATCTTCGACTTCACCCCGAGGCGGGTCCCCGGCCGCAGATAGGCGTACGGCCCCACGAGCGCCTGCGCCCCCACCACGGCACCGTCGGCCACGGTGTTGTCCAGCCGCGCACCGGCCCCCACCCGGGTGTCCTTGAGCCGGGAGTTGGGCCCGACCTCGGCACCCTCCGCGAGATGCGTCGCGCCCTGGAGCTGCGTGTTCGGGTGGACGATCGCGTCCTGCTCGAACGTGACCGTCACGTCGACCCACGTACTGGCCGGATCGATCACACTCACCCCGGCGAGCATGGCCTCGGTCAGCAGCCGCTCGTTCAGGATCCGACGCGCCTCGGCCAACTGCACACGGTTGTTGATCCCGGCGATCTCCCGGTGATCGGCGGCCACGGACGCCCCCACCCGGTGCCCGGCCTCACGCAGGATCCCGAGCACGTCGGTGAGGTACTCCTCGCCCTGACTGTTGTCCGTCCGCACCTTCCCCAGCGCGTCGGCCAGGAGTTGCCCGTCAAAGGCGAAGACACCGGAGTTGATCTCACGGATCGCCCGCTGCGAGTCGGTCGCGTCCTTGTGCTCGACGATGGCGGTGACCGCCCCGGAGGCCCCGTCCCGCACGATCCGCCCGTACCCGGTCGCGTCCGGCACCTCGGCGGTCAGGACGGTCACGGCGTTGCCGTCGGCGGCGTGCGTGGCGGCGAGGGTGCGGAGGGTGTCCCCGGTGAGGAGCGGGGTGTCGCCGCAGACGACGACAACGGTCCCGTCGACGGTGCCGCCCAACTCCTCGAGTCCCATGCGTACGGCGTGACCGGTGCCGTTCTGCTGTGCCTGGAAGGCGGTACGGACACCGGCGTCGGCCTCCGTCAGGTGGGCGGTGACCTTCTCACGGGCGTGGCCCACGACGACGACCAGGTTCTCGGGGTCCAACTCGCCTGCGGCGGCGAGCACATGACCCACCAGGGAACGGCCACAGAGCTCGTGCAGGACCTTGGGTGTGGCCGACTTCATACGGGTGCCCTCACCCGCTGCGAGTACGACTACGGCGGCGGGGCGATTGGCGCTCACGGGTGGTGCCCTTCGGCTGCGGAGGGGGTGGGGGACATCCGCAGGATACCGGGGCGTTTCGTGGGGGACATGGGTAAGGGCCCTGACTGGACTGTCAGGACCCGATTTTGCAGCTCCGCCGCTAGGACTCGAACCTAGACCGAACATCTCCAAAGGATGCCGTGCTGCCGATTACACTACGGCGGATCGCTGCATCAGACCTTACCGGAGCTTGTCGGGCTGCCAAGAGCGATTCCGCTCCACCAGCCCTCGATGCGACGGTACAAGTCTGCGCTCTGCCGGACTTTGATCACGAGGCAGCCCCGGTAGGAGTCGCCGACGTTCTTGCGGACCGTCTTGGGATTGTGCTTCTTGAGAGTCGTCTTGTTGAAGGCTGAGTGGTTGGCTCCAACGAGGTCCGCCCAATACTGCTCGGCACCTGCCACGTCGGCGTTTTCGTGGATCATCACGTAGTAGCGAACGCGCTCGCGTTCCACTCCGAGCAGATCCAGCCAGCGCAGGAAGACCTTGATCATTCCCGGATCGCTGTTGACGAAGGCGACGTTCTCCCGGCGTGCGTATGGCTTGTCCTTGCTGCCCTCGGCCCAGTACAGGCCCACGCCTACCAGGAACAGCTCCCGCTCGGTCAAGGCGCCTACTTCCGCAGCCGCTTTCTCCTTGGTGGCTTGGCGCTCTCGGTCCTGTGCGGCGCGCAGATGCGCGAGCCCCTCATTCATGAGTGCCCGCTGCTCCTCGGGGCTGTAGCGCGGTTCGGGCTTCGGCAAGTCTCGTACCCACAGTGAGATCGAGCTCTTCGAACACCCCAGCTCCATCTGGATCCGGTCGTACGTCCAGCCCTGGAGTCGGAGTTCCCTCGCCCGGTGCCGCAGGTCGTCCTTCGCGTTCGGGCGCTTCGTTCATTCCGGGGGCGGCTCGCCCTCCAGGAGGCGGTTGAGGATGTCGTTGTTGTGGACGAGGAGCTGGTCGCGGATCTGGCGGCGGCTCAAGCCCTCCCGCCGCAACGCCAGCGCCCGCTCCCGCAGTGCCTCGAAATCCGCGTACTTGCCACATGCATGTTCCATGGGCAAAGCCTCGGGGCGGAATCATCGCTTCCGGGGTCGAACGGTGCGCGATTCAGCAGTTCGAGGGATTCTGGTGGGTTTCGCTTCTGTTCGATTGTGGTCACGGCAGCCCGTGTGGTGTAGGCCGGTCGTCGAAACTCGCCGGAAAAGCGGGGGGTGGCGCCCGTAGGCTGGGCCCATGACCACTACGGGGGTAGACCACGCCGGGGCCCTGACCGGGCCGTTGTGGTGGGCCCGGTGGCGCAGTGCGGCGTTTGACGTGGGTCTCGCGGTGCTGTCCGCCGGGGAGTGTGCGGCGGAGGGGGTCCGGTTCGCCAGGGACTCGGGGATCCCGTTGGCGGCGGGGGTCGTGTTCGGGCTTGTCGCCGGGTCCGTGTTGGTGTTGCGGCGGCGGTGGCCGATCGCCGTCGTACTGGTGTCCATCGCTGTCGCGCCGGCCCAGATGGGCTATCTGATGGGCATCGTCGGGCTGTACACGCTCGCCGCCTCCGAGCTGCCCCGGCGGATCATCGGGGCGTTGGCCGGGATGGCGATGGTGGGGACGCTCATCGTGACGTTCGTGCGGTCGCATCAGCACATGGCGGACGGGAGCCTGAAGATCGGGGACTGGCTGGTTCCTGTCGTCGCCATCACCACGTCGCTCGGGGTCACCGCGCCGCCGTTGCTTCTCGGGCTGTATGTGGGTGCTCGGCGGCGGCTGATGGAGAGTCTCCGGGAGCGGGCCGACAGTCTGGAGCGGGAGCTTCAGTTGCTGGCCGAGCGGGCCGAGGAGCGGGCGGAGTGGGCGCGGAACGAGGAGCGGACGCGTATCGCCCGCGAGATGCATGATGTCGTGGCGCACCGGGTGAGTTTGATGGTCGTGCATGCCGCGGCGCTGCAGGCGGTTGCGCGCAAGGATCCCGAGAAGGCTGTGCGGAATGCCGCGCTGGTGGGGGACATGGGGCGGCAGGCGTTGACCGAGCTGCGGGAGATGCTCGGGGTGTTGCGGTCCGGGGACGGGCTGGAGCGGCGGGTGCAGAGTGTGCCGTTGGCGGCGGTGGGTGTGGCCGCGGCGGTGGCTGCCTCTCGTGCTGCTCAGCGCGAGGGTGGTGATGGTGCTGGGGACGGGCCTTGTCTGGCTGAGCTGGAGGAGCTGATCGGGCAGTCGGCGGCGGCGGGGATGGTCGTGGCCCTGTCGGTCGAGGGGGATGTGCGGTTGTACGGCGCATTGGTGGAGCAGACCGCGTACCGGGTGGTGCAGGAGGCGTTGACGAACGTCCACAAGCATGCGGCGGGTGCGAAGACGCACGTGCGGCTGGCTCATCGGGGTGACGAGATCGCGATGCAGGTGGAGAACGAGCCGCCGCCCGAGCCGTCGTCTGCCTCTTCGGTGCGGTTTCCGTCCGGTGGCAATGGTCTGCTCGGGATGAAGGAGCGGGTTGCCGCGCTGGGCGGGGTGTTCGTGTCCGGGCCGACGGAGGCCGGGGGGTTCCGGGTGTCGGCGGTCATTCCGGTCTAGGGCCCGGTCCGGCCCGGCGTGTCCTGGTACTTGGGGGACTAGGGGGCTGTCAGGCGTATGGGTTCCAGGCCGGTGACGAGGGTGGCGAGGGCCTGGTCGACGTCGGCGCCGAGGTACCAGTCGCCGGTGTGGTCGAGGGCGTAGACGCGGCCCTCTGTGTCGATGGCCAGCAGGGACTGGGTCTCGGGTTCCTCGCCGAGGGGGCAGACCTCGGTGTCGAGGGCGCGGCCGAGGTCCGCGAGGGTGCGGGCCATGTGGAGGCCGTGCAGGGGGTCGAGGTGCAGGGCGGTGGGGGCGACCTGGCGGCCGGTGCCGGGGGGTGTGATGTGCAGGCCGCCGAATTCCGCCCAGGCTTCCACGGCGGCCGGGAAGACCGCGTGGCGGTGTCCGGCGGGGGAGATGTGGCCGCGCAGGGCGTCGGCCCAGATCTCGGCCTGTTTTATGTCCCAGCGGCCGGGCTGCCAGCCGGCGGCGCGCAGTGCGGCGTCGACGGCCACGGGGAAGCGGGTGGTGGAGGTGCGGTCGGTGTGCATCTGCCCTTCGATCGTCGAGGTCATGGACCGGCGCGAGCGTGTGCCTGGTGCGGCGCCGTCTTGCGGTGGTGCCTGGGGTGAGTGGGGGCGTCAGTCGGTGGGGGCCGACGAGTCGACTATGCGGACGCCGAAGTGGGCGCTGAGCGCTGTGCAGGAGCGGCAGGGTGCGGCGAAGCCGCCGTGGAGGGGGTCGCCGTCCTCGCGGATGTGGCGGGTGGTGAGTTTGGCTTGTTTGAGTGTCCTGCGGGCTTCGCCGTTGGTCATGGGTTTGCGGGCGGCGCGTCGGCTGCGGGCCTCGTCGGCGACGCTGATGTGCCGGGATATGAGGAGTGCCTCGGCGCAGCGGCCGGTGGACCGGTCGCGCTGGGTGCTGGCGAGGGTGTCCAGGAAGTCCTGGACGAGTGGGTGCAGGGCGGGTGGCTGGTCGCCGCGTGCGGCTGTGCCGGTGAGGGTCGCGCCGCGTACGGAGAGGGCGGCGGCGACGGTTGGCAGTATGCCGTCGCGGCGGTGGCGGAGGGTGGGGACGCGGGGCGTCTCGTTGGCGCTCCAGCCGACTCGTGGGTCGCCGCCGGGTCTGCCGGGCGTACCGGCTGTTCCGGGCGTCGGTGTGCGCGCGGAGCTGTCCGTCGGCCGTCCTGTCGGCTGTCCCGCCGGCCTACCTGTAGGTGTCCCCGTCTGTGTCGCGTTCATGATCGTCATCCCCTCGGTGCCTCCCCCGTGCATCCCCTCGGCGGACACAGAGTGCCAAATGGCGTGGCTGGTGCGGTAGCTGGGGCGGTGTGACACGCCCGGGCTTCGCCTCACCGTCACGGCAGGGTGACGGCAGGTCACGGAAGCGGGGGGCCGGTGGCCGGTGCCGGTGACCGGTGTCGGCGTACCGCATAGGCTGTCGGGCAGCCGCGATCCGCAGCGCCGTCCGGGTTGCTGTCCGCACTGATGTGCTGACAGGTGGACGGGGTGATGTGTCGTGACGTGATGTGACAGACGTACTGGTCGTACTGATGTACAGGCCTTACAGGACGCCGCAGGGGGCAACCGCCATGACGACAGGTCGGCTCGGGCAGCGAGCCGTGCCGCCGAACGCGGCCTATGCCGGGCAGGTCGTGCACTTCCCGGATCCGGTACGGGCCACTCGGCATCCGAGAGGGGTGCGGATCGACGAACACGGCTATCCGGACTTCTCGCTCTACGCGCGTGCGGTGGCGGAGATCGCCGAGCCGCCCGAGGGCTTCGGTGTCGACGAGCTTCGGCTGACGGACTACGTGTCGGCGAACGCGGCGCTCGCCGCGTCCGGGCACGAGCTGTGGGACACGATTCCGTCGGTGGCGACCCCGCACGGCTGGACCTGGCACCACGTACCGGGCGGGCGGCGGCTCGAGCTCGTCCCGGTCGAGGTGAAGGCGCTGCTGCGGCATCACGGCGGGATCGCGACGTCGGCCGTCGACCAGCACAAGCGCGGTACGCGCCCCCTGCAGGAGACGCGGCCCGCGCACTTCGCGCTGCCGAGGTCGGCGGTGGCGGTGACCGAGTTGCAGGTGCAGGGCGTCGAGGAGGACCTCGGTTACCGGCTGCCGGGGGCGTACCGGTCGTTCCTGAAGGCGGCGGGCGGGTGCGCGCCGGTGGGCACCGCGCTCGACGCCGAGCTGGGGCTGCTGCTGGACCAGCCGTTCTTCACGGTGCGGGACGAGGCGGCGGTGAACGACCTCGTGTACGTCAACAAGTGTCTGCGGGATCACTTGACGAAGGACTTCCTGTGCGTCGGTTTCGTGCAGGGCGGTCTGCTGGCCGTGAAGGTGAAGGGTGAGCGGCTCGGTTCGGTGTGGTTCAGCGCGTACGACGACGCGCGGGACGTCGATCCGGCCTGGCCCCCGGCCGACCGGGTGCAGCGGCTGCTGCTGCCGTGCGGTGACGACTTCGACCAGTTCCTGTCCCGGCTCGCGGGCAATCCGCCGGAGCTGGAGACGGTGGCGAACCTGATGGTGGACGGCGGCTTCGCGCGTGCGGTGCCGGTGTCTGCGGCGTCCGGGGCGTCTTCGGCGTCATCGGTGTCTTCGGTGGGGGAGTGACTGACCGATGGTGACCTTCGCGCAGGCGCAGGAGCGCGCCGAGGAATGGGTCAACGGGGACGTGCCCTCGTACCAGCACCGGGAGGTGCGGGTGCGGGAGTTCGAGCTCGGGTTCGTGGTCTGGGCGGAGGACCGCGCGGAGGGTCCGCGTTCGGACGGCGGCGCGCAGCGGCTGGTCCTGGCCCGGGACAGCGGCGAGGCCACCCTGTGGCCCGCCCTGCCGGTCGGCGAGGTGATCCGCCGGTACGAGGAGCAGTACGGCCGTGCGGCCTCCGTCGAGGACGCGGTACCGGCGCCTCCGGCGCGGGTCGACCTGAACCAGACGTCGTTCCTGCTGACTCCGCCGGAGTGGTTGCAGGAGGCGGCGGACAAGCTGGGGATTCCTGACCGGCGGGCGGGTGCGGGTGCCTCCGGCGGTGGGGTGGGCCCGGCTTCCGCGGCCTCTTCGGGCGGCGGGCCGGTGGACTCGGTGCCGCCGGGGGCCACGCCCTGGACCGGGACCGACACGACCAGTGTGGACGCGGGCGAGGACCGTTCCGTGCCGCTGCCGGCGACCGTGTTCGCGCCGCCGCTGGGCGACGACGACCGCGATGACGTCCCGCGTCCCCGGGATGCCTTCAACGGCGGTCCGGGGGCTCAGGGTTACGGGTATCCGCAGGAGGCGGGCGAACCCTCGTACGGTTACCCGCAGGGTGCGCCCGGTGTGTCCGGCCCGCCGGGGCGTGCGCTCGCGTCCAACGCCGGCGAGATCGCCGACGCGGCGACCAGCAAGGCGCCGCCGCCGCGCGGTGCCCGGGGCGCGAGCGCCCCGCCTCCACCAGGTGCGCCGGGAACTCCGGGCGCACGTCCGGGAGTTGGGTCGCCGCCCCCTCCGCCGCCGGGGCCTGGTCCCGCGGGCGGATATGTGCCCACGCAGTTCGTGTCGGCGCTCGGGGCTGATGGAGTTGACGGGGCTGCGGGCTCTGGTGCCGCTGCCGGTGGGTCTGGCGGCGCGTATCCGGTTGGCGGTCCGCGTCCGCCCGGTGGTCCGAATCGGCCGGGTGCGCCGAGTGCTCCGGGTGTCCCGGGGGTTCCGAATCCGCCTGGTGCTCCCAACTCGCCTGCGGGGGCGCCTTCTGGGGGCGTTCATCAGGCCGCGACGATGTTCTCCGGGCCAGGCGGGCCCGACGCGCCTCAGCCCCCGGCGGCTCCCGGGGTTCCGGGTGCGGGCCAGGGGCCGGGTGGGTCCGGTCGGCTTGGCGTGTCCGGTGCCCCTCAGCCTCCCGGCGCGCCGAATCCGCCTGGCGCTCCCTTGCCTCCGGGTCCGCCTGGCGTTCCGGGTGCCCCTGGCGGGCCGAACCGGCCCGGCGTTCCCCACTCGCCCGGGGGTACCCCTCCGGGCGGTGTCCACCAGGCCGCGACCGTGTTCGCCGACCCTCATCAGGGCGGTGCCCCCAACGTGCCTCGGCCGCCGGGTGCCCCGGGTGCTCCGCAGCCTCCGGGTGCCCCTGGCGGGCCCGGTGCGCATGGCGTGCCCGGTGGGCCAGGCGTACCGTCGGCTCCCGGTGCTCCCGGTGCTCCCGGTGCTCCCGGTGCTCCCGGTGCTCCCGGTGCTCCCGGTGCTCCCAGTGTCCCTGGGGCCCCTGGTGCTGTGCACCGCGCCGAGACCGTGCTGGCCGGTCCTCCGGTCGGCGGTCCCGGCATGCCTCCGCCGCCGCCCCCCGTACCGGGCGCTCCTCGCACCCCGGGAGCCCCGGGATTTCCCGGTGCTCCGGGTAATGCTGGTGGCCCTGGCTCGCAAGGTGCCCATGGTGCTCCCGGTGCCGCTGGCGCTGGGGCTCCCGGATTCCCCGGTGCCCCGGGTGCTCACGGCGGCCCTGGCGCCCCGGGTACGCCCGTCAGCGCCCCCCAGTCCTCCATGCCCCCCGGCGCGATGCTCCCGCCCCCCGGCGGTCGGCCGGTCCCCGGCATGCCCGCGCCGGCTGGTCCGCCCGCTCCCGGTCTGGCGGCCCCCGGTCTGGCGGGGCACGCCCAGTCGGCGCACGGCCAATCAGCGCACGCCCCCGGGTTTCCGCCTCCGCCCGCTCCCAACCTCTCCGCGCCACCGCCTCCGCCCCCCTCCTACGGCTATCCCCCGCCCGGCCAGCCCACCGTCGGGCCCGGCTATCAGGCCGTTCTTCGCTACCGGGCGCCCGACGGGTCCGAGCAGCAGGTGATCCGGCGGTCCGCGCCGGGGACGCCGCATCCGGAGTGGCAGATCTTCCATGAGCTGCGGGCGATGAACATCCCGCCGGACCAGGTCCTCGAACTCCACACCGAGTTGGAGAGCTGTGAACTGCCGGGTGCCTACTGCGCCCGCATGATTCGCGAGCAGTGGCCGAACGCCCGGATCACCAGCATCGCGCCGTACGGCACCGATCACGCGAGCCGCCAGCAGGGCATGGCTCAACTCCTCGCGCATCAGGGTGAGTTGCACCAGGTGGCGGATGGTCCGGCGCGCCCGGGGCCGGTTCGTACGCCGCTGCCTCCCGTGCAGACCGCCCCGCCGATCCCCCCGGAGGGGGTCGCGCAGGAGATGGCCGCCGCGTTCGGGCCCGGGGTGTTCCGGTTCGACCAGGCGGCGGTGTCGCGGCAGGGGGTGCCGCCGATCGTGGCGCACACCCTGGTCGTGGCCGGGCTGCCCGCCGACATGGGGCCGTTCTTCTGGGCGCAGGCCCAGCCGGGGCGGCCGGTGCCGACACTCGCCGAGCTGGCGCAGGAGCGCGGGGTGCGGCCGGCGGCGGACGCCGGGTCGTACCTCGTGATGGGCAGCGACTTCGGCAAGGCGATCTGCGTGCAGTACGGGACGGCGAACATCGTCGCGGTGCCCGTGGAGGCGGGGCCGGGCGGAGCACCCGTACCGCCGCAGTTCGTGAACACGGGGCTGCCCGAGTTCGCGCGGTGTCTCGCGCTGCTCGGCCGTATGTGGCGGCTGCGGTACGGCCTCAACCAGGAGCAGGCGGGCCGCTGGACGGTCGACTTCCAGGCCCAGCTCGCCTCCCTCGACCCGGCGGCGCTCGGCTCGCCGGAGAGCTGGTGGTCGGTGCTGCTGGAGGAGATGTGGGACGGGTTGCTGTGACCCGCTGAGCGCACGCGGAAGGGGGTGGGTGGCCGTACGGCCACCCACCCCCTTCGTCGTACCGAATCCTCGTAGCGGCCGTGACCCGGCCCGGAGTGTCGCGTTAGGCACATTTCACCCCAATCCATCAAGATGTGCGCGAAATCATTACTTCGTACGCGGAGAGGGGTTGCATGATGAGCAGCGCAGCGACGTCGCACGGTTTCGTGGCCGGTTTCGGGGCCGGACGGGGGCGCGGTTACCGGCCCGACCAGGTCGACGCTTACGCAGCCGCGCTCTCCGCGGAACGGGACTCCGCCTGGGAGCGGGCCGCGCGGCTGACCGTGCTCGCCAGGGACATGGAGGCGGAGTCGGTGCGGCTGCGCGAGTCGGTCGCGCGGCTCGCCCCGCAGACGTACGAGAGTCTTGGTGAACGCGCCCGGCGGCTCTGGGAGTTGGGCGTCGAGGAGGCCGGCGCCGTGCGGGAGCGGGGGCGGAGCGAGGTACGGCAGCTGATCGCGGCTGCCGAGGCCCGCGCGGACGCCCTGCGGGAGGCGGCGGAGGTCGCCGCCGAGACCGTACTGGGTGAGGCCGAGGAGCGTGCCCGGCACCGGCTGCTGGCCGCCCGCGCCGAGGCCGACGAGATCCGGATCGGCGCCCGGCGGGAGGTCAAGGAGGGGCGGGGAGAGGCGCTGGCCGCGCTGCGCGAGATGCGGCTGCGGACCTCCGGGCTGCTCGCCGAGCAGGAGAAGGAGTACGCCGAGCGGTGGGCAGAGCAGGAACGGCTTGCCGCCGAGCGCGAAGTCGCCCTGGAGGCAGCGCACATGGATCGTGTGACGGCTGCCGAGGCCGCGCTGTCCGAGGCGAAGCGGGTCTTCGCGGAGGCCGAGGAGTCGGTCCGGCGGAGTGATGACGCCGCCCGTGTCCGCGCCGCCGAGCTCCTCACCGAGGCCCGCGCCCAGGAGGAGCGCATCGCCCGCGAGACGGAGCGCGTGCTGCGAGACCACGGGGAGGAGTGGGACGACGTCCAGGCCCACATGGACCACGTACGCAGCAGTCTGACCACTCTGACGGGGCGTGCGGCGGCCGAATGAGCGCCAGGAGTACCGCGAAGTCCGCCCCTTAGGGGCTGTCGAGGACCGGGAAGCGGCGCGGCGCCAGTACCAGCAGGGCCACGAACGCCAGCGCCGCCGCACCCGCCGCCCCGAAGTACACCGCGTGCACCGCCTCCGCGATCGCCCGTCGGGTCGCCTCCGGCGCGGCGCCCGTGCCCAGCGCCCGGGTCACCGAGTCCAGGTCGCTCGCGCCGCCCAGCCGGGACGCGAGTACGCCGTTGGCCACCGCGCCGAACAGGGCGGCGCCGATCGTCTGGCCGGTCTGGCGGCAGAAGAGCACCGACGCCGTCGCCGTGCCGCGTTCCGACCAGCCGACCGTCGACTGGACGCCCACTATCAGGGGGAGTTGGAAGAGGCCCAGGGCGCCGCCGAGCAGCAGCATCAGGAGCGTGGGCTGCCAGGCGGAGCCGGGGTAGGGGAGGAAGGGGAACGCCAGCAGGATCAGGGTCGCCGCGCCGATGCCGAGCATCGCCGTGTTCCGGAAGCCGATCCTGCGGTAGACGTGCTGGCTCAGTGCCGCCGACACCGGCCAGCTCAACGTCCATACGGACAGCACGAATCCGGCGGCGATCGGGGCCAGGCCCAGCACCGACTGGGCGTACGTCGGCAGGAACACCGTCGGGGCCACCATCAGCAGGCCCAGCGCGCCCAGCGCCAGGTTGACCGCCGCGATCGTGGGGCGCCGCCACACCCACCCGGGGATGATCGGCTCCGCCGCCCGGCGTTCGATCACGACCACGAGGAACACCAGCGCAAGTCCCGTACCGAAGAAGGCGGTTGAGGGCCACGACAGCCAGGGCCAGGCCACGCCGCCCTGGACGAGGGCCGTCAGCAGTACGCCGCCGCACGCGAACACCGCCAGGGCGCCCGCCCAGTCGATGCGTGGGCGGGGGCCGGAGGTGTCGCGCTGCGGTTCGTGGAGGTGGCGGGCCAGGAGCCACATCGCCACCGCGCCGACGGGGAGGTTGACGAGGAAGATCCAGCGCCAGCCGGCGTAGGCCGCCAGAACTCCGCCCACGGCGGGGCCCGCCACCGCCGCGGTCGCCCACACCGTCGACAACTTCGCCTGGATCTTGGGGCGTTGTTCGAGTGGGTAGAGGTCGGCGGCCAGTGTCTGGACCGTGCCCTGGAGGGCGCCGCCGCCCAGGCCCTGGATGATCCGGAACGCGATCAGGGCACCCATGTTCCAGGCCAGCGCGCAGAGGAGTTACCCGAGGAGGAACAGGGCCGCGCCCGCGATCAGGACCGGTTTGCGGCCGAAGGTGTCGGAGAGCTTGCCGTACACCGGGAGGGTGACCGTGACGGCCAGCAGATAGCCCGAGAACAGCCAGGAGAAGACGGAGAAGCCGCCGAGATCCCCGACGATCTGCGGTACGGCGGTCGACACGATGGTGGAGTCGAGCGCGGCCAGCGCCATCGCGAGCATGAGCGCGGCGACGACGGGCCCCCGCTTGTCGATTCCGGTGCGCTGCGCCGCGCCGGGTATCGCGGGTATCGCGGGTTCCGTACGGCGGCTGCTGCTGTCCACCGGGTTCCTTTCCCCCTGCATCTATCTGTCGGCGACCACTCTGCCACTTGACCTTCACGCGGCGGGAGGGTGGAGCGTTGCCGGGGCGAGGGTGGAGGCAACCCCGAGACCTACTCCACCGAGGGGTGGACAGCCCCTAGGGGTACCTCCTTACTACGGCTCGGGGAGGGTTCGTACCGACGGAGGACGAGACGGGGTACGGGCGGTCCTTAACCTGGCTTTATGCCGCTGGGGGCGGCGTTCCTGAACTTCGGGGGTGGGGTTTTCCCCCGCAGAAGACTGCGCTGGGCACCAGAGACCCGGACCCCCTCCCACCAGCAGACTCATGGACATACCGCAGGGCAGCGCAGCGCAGAGCAAGGCAATGCAGGGCAACACATCGCCAGGGTGTCAGTGCGCTCTCCGTACTGACCGACTTAGGAGACATACCGTGACATCGGCTGTAACCATCACCAGGCACGGGGGCACTGGAGGGCGTACGGCCGTTGCCGCACGGGCGCGGCAGGTCGTGAAGGCGTACGGGTCCGGTGAGACCCGCGTCGTCGCCCTGGACACCGTGGATGTGGACATCGCGCGGGGACAGTTCACTGCGATCATGGGCCCCTCGGGGTCCGGAAAATCCACCCTCATGCACTGCCTCGCCGGCCTCGACACCGTGACCAGCGGCCAGATCTACCTCGACGACACCGAGATCACCGGGCTCAAGGACAAGAAGCTGACGCAACTGCGCCGGGACCGGATCGGGTTCATCTTCCAGGCGTTCAACCTGTTGCCGACGCTCAGCGCGCTGGAGAACATCACGCTTCCCATGGACATCGCGGGCCGCAAGCCGGACAAGGGCTGGCTGGCACAGGTCGTCGAGACCGTCGGGTTGGCGGACCGACTCAAGCACCGGCCCAACCAGCTCTCCGGTGGTCAGCAGCAGCGCGTCGCCGTGGCGCGGGCGTTGGCGGCACGGCCCGAGATCATCTTCGGTGACGAGCCGACCGGGAACCTCGACTCCCGTGCGGGCGCAGAGGTGTTGGGCTTCCTCCGGCGGTCCGTCGACGAGCTGGGGCAGACCATCGTCATGGTCACGCACGACCCGGTCGCCGCCTCGTACGCCGACCGGGTGCTGTACCTGGCCGACGGGCGGATCGTCGACGAGATGTTCCGGCCGACCGCCGACAGCGTTCTCGACCGTATGAAGGACTTCGACGCGCGGGGGCGTACGTCATGACTGTGCTCAAGACCTCGATGCGCAACTTCTTCGCGCACAAGGGCCGGATGGCCCTGTCGGCGGTGGCCGTGCTGCTGTCGGTGGCGTTCGTGTGCGGGACCCTCGTCTTCACCGACACCATGAACACGACGTTCGACAAGCTCTTCTCGGTCACCTCCCCCGACGTCACGGTGTCGCCGAAGGCGGCCAAGAACGACGACACCCCGCAGAACGGGGTGCCGGAGTCGCTGCCGGCCTCCGTGCTGGCGAAGGCGCAGCAGGCTCAGGGCGTCAAGTCGGTTGAGGGCGCGGTCAGTTCGATGAACGTGACCGTCGTCAACAGCGAGAACGAGAACATGGGGTCCAGCACCGGGGCGCCGACCTTCGCGGGCAACTGGACGCGCAACGACCTGCGTTCGATGGAGATCACCGGCGGTCACGCACCACGCGGGCCCACCGAGGTGATGGTCGACGCCGACACCGCCGACAAGCACCACCTGAAAATGGGTGACGAGCTCCGTACCATCACGCAGACCGGTGACATCACCGCGCGGATCGTCGGCATCGCCACCTTCAAGGTGACCAACCCCGGTGCGGCCATCGTCTACTTCGACACCGCCACCGCACAGCGTGAACTCATCGGTGCCACCGGCCGGTTCACCCAGCTCAACATCACGGCCGTCGGCGGGGTCACCGACGCGCAGCTCAAGCAGAACGTCACCCGGGCTCTCACGGCCGCCGGCACGTTCAAGGTGCAGACGCAGAAGGAGTTCGCGGACGAGAGCCGTGAGGGCGTCGGCGAGTTCATGAACGTCATCAAGTACGCCATGCTCGGCTTCGCCGGGATCGCGTTCCTGGTCGGCATCTTCCTGATCATCAACACCTTCTCGATGCTGGTCGCCCAGCGGACCCGCGAGATCGGCCTGATGCGGGCGATCGGCTCCTCCCGCAAGCAGGTCAACCGGTCCGTGCTCGTCGAGGCGCTGCTGCTCGGCTTCGTCGGATCGATTCTCGGTGTCGGCGCGGGGGTCGGCATCGCGATCGGCCTGATGAAACTGATGTCGATGGCCGGCATGAACCTCTCCACCGACGATCTCACCGTCAAGGCGACCACCCCGGTGATCGGTCTGGTCCTCGGCGTCGTCGTCACCGTCGTCGCCGCCTACTTCCCCGCCCGCCGTGCCGGCAAGGTCTCCCCGATGGCCGCACTCCGCGACGCCGGCACCCCGGCCGACGGCAGGGCGGGCCTCGTACGGGGCCTCATCGGCCTCGTCCTGACCGGCGGCGGCGGCTACGCCCTCTACCTGGCCGCCACCGCCGACAAGGCGAGCGACGGTTCACTGGTCCTCGGCGCGGGCGTCGTACTCACGCTCCTCGGGTTCGTCATCATCGGCCCGCTCCTCGCGGGCGCCGTCGTACGGATGCTCAGCGCCGTACTGCTGCGAGGCTTCGGCCCCGTCGGCCGGCTCGCCGAGCGCAACGCCCTGCGCAACCCGCGCCGGACCGGTGCCACCGGCGCCGCCCTGATGATCGGCCTGGCCCTGGTCGCCTGCCTCTCGGTGGTGGGCTCGTCGATGGTCGCCTCGGCGACGAGCGAGCTGGACGCATCGGTCGGCGCGGACTTCATCGTCCAGGGCAACCAGCGGATCGTGCCGCAGGCGGAACAGGCGATGCAGCGCACGCCCGGCCTGACCCACGTCACCCGCTACAAGGAGGTCGAGGTCACCCTGACCCCGCCCGACGGCAGGGCCGAGAAGACCCAGCTGACGGCCGCCGACCCGACGTACGCCTCCGACCTGCGCCGCACCACGATCTCGGGCACGCTGAGTGCCGCGTACGGCAAGGACGCCATGTCGCTCGGCTCCGCCTACGCCAAGGACCACGGGGTGAAGGTCGGCGAGACGATGACCGTCGCCTTCAAGGGCGGCTCGACGGCGAAGCTCAGGGTCGCCGCGATCACGGACGACGACGTGGCCATCGACAAGGGCTCGCAGTACCTGTCCATCGCGACGATGGAGAAGTACCTGCCGGCCGACAAGGTCCCGCCGAACAGCCTGATGTTCGCCTCGGCGAAGAAGGGCCAGGAGAAGGCGGCCTACGCGGCGCTGAAGAAGGCCTTCGACCCCTACCCGCAGTACCAGGTCCGCGACCAGACCGACTACAAGCAGGAACTCAAGGACCAGATCGGCCAGCTCCTGAACATGGTCTACGGTCTGCTCGCCCTGGCGATCGTGGTAGCGGTCCTGGGTGTGGTCAACACGCTGGCCCTGTCGGTGGTGGAGCGGACGCGGGAGATCGGCCTGATGCGGGCGATCGGTATGTCGCGGCGCCAGCTGCGCCGGATGATCCGCATGGAGTCGGTGGTGATCGCCCTCTTCGGCGCACTGCTGGGCCTCGGCCTGGGAATGGGCTGGGGCGCGACGGCCCAGCGACTGCTGGCCCTGGAGGGCCTGAAGGTCCTGGAAATCCCGTGGGTGACGATCGGCGGGGTGTTCGTCGGGTCGGCCTTCGTGGGCCTGATCGCGGCACTGGTGCCGGCGTTCAGGGCGGGGCGGATGAACGTGCTGAACGCTATCGCTACTGACTAGGGGGCCACGGGGAACGGGGGTACGGGGGAGCCCGGCGCCGGGGAGTCTGCGGACTCCTTGGCGCCGGGCTTTGTGCCGGGGGTGTTCAGTGGTCCGTTCATTACGCGGTATCTGTTCCGGGTGGCTTTCGTCCCGTCCGCCATCGACCCCGGCGAAGCCGAGCGGACGAGGCCCTCGGCGTCCGAGACTCTTTGACGTGCTCGCGTCTTACTTGAGCCAAGTCGCCGACGAGAGCGGGCTTGTAGGCATACCTCGGGAGGGTGAAAACGGGCCCGGAGGGCACCACACAGTACTGAAGTGCGTACTCTGTGTTATTGGGTGAGTCAATGCGACTCCCCATGCGTACTACGCGGCACACTGGGGGATTTGTGGGGGGAGGGCGCAAGCCGCCATATGAGATACCCGACGAGGCCACACTCACGCAGTATGGAGAGACTCCGCCGATCGGCGAGGGTTTCCGGTCAAAGCTCCGTCCGGACATCGGTGAGACAGAGATGTCCTTCATTTTCGGCGAAGTGAGTGCTGAGCAGGCGTCCCTGCTGGTCACCAAGATGGTGCAACCATGCGCGGATCGTCGACTGACCACCGCTGGAGAGTTACGCGCACGTAACTTCCGGGTCGTACATTCGGCTACTCGGGGAAACCCTCTACATGTGAGCGTCTTCCCACCAGAGGTCGCCCCAGGGGAGCCGGCGGAGTGGGGTGACGCTATGGCCGAACTGTTCGACGGATGTTTCACTGAAGAGGACAAAGCTGGAGGTGACTGTGGTGGATGAAGCCTTGATGCCTACTCTGGGCAACCTAGCCTGGGCCCCGCATGCTGCCATCGAGCGAGTCGAGATCCTGGACAGGTTCAACGGTGTGCCGACGCTGGGTGTGCTCAAGAGTCCAGATGCGAACCACATCTTCTGGCGAGCCCTGGGCTATGTACCGGAGCGGTTTTCGATCTGGATCTACGCACCGATCGACGAGCGGGAAGCGGATCACATCGACGACTGCGAGCCCCTGGATCTCCTTCAGGGCCCTCTGTTCAAGGCTCGCAAGGACCGGTACGTGACGGTGGGGATGGCAGAGAACAATCGCTTGTTCTTCGAGCGTGAGTGGCTGATCCCTGCTGGATGCGATCAAGAGACTCTTCGCGAAGAAATGCTGAAGTTCTTGCTGGAGGCCTTTCTGATCGCCCTGGAGCAGGACCTCCCGCCCGGGCGTCGTGAGATCGTCAACCGGGCATCGCAGGTAGTGCGAGAACTCACCACGGCCGGTTGCCGCTGACGGACGGCTCTGCCGTCTAGGCGAGGACCGGCCTTGTAGCGTCGGCCAGGTACCGCCGAGGCATTGAGGGCTCACCTTCGGGTGAGCCCTGTTTTTTTGCCTGCGGTACAGCAGTGATGTGCAGCAACCACCGAGACCACAGTCGACTGAGCGGGAATCGGCGCAGCGGTGGGGGCGGGTGGCAGGTGGGCGGGAAACAGGGCTGCGAGGTCCGGACCGTTTCAGGGGGTCGGTGCGGCGCACGTTGTCCACAGGCGCCGCGCCCGTCCGCGCGGCGTCGTACCCTGGACACCCCCCGGCCCGTCACACGTGTCGGGCGGCTCGCGTTGCCCACCCCTCACGTCCTTCACGCTCCTCACGAAAGCCCCCTCATGAGCCTGCACGGTCTGCTCGACGTCGTAGTCAAGGACGCCGCCCTCGCGGAAGCGGTCAAGGCCGCCGGCGACGGCAACCGTATGCACGTCGATCTGGTCGGACCACCCGCCGCCCGCCCCTTCGCCGTGGCCGCGCTGGCCCGCGAGTCCGGGCGCCCGGTGCTGGCCGTGACCGCGACCGGACGTGAGGCCGAGGATCTCGCCGCCGCCCTCAGATCGCTGCTGCCGCCCGACACGGTCGCCGAGTACCCGGCCTGGGAGACCCTCCCGCACGAGCGGTTGTCCCCCCGCAGCGACACCGTGGGCCGCCGCCTCGCCGTACTGCGCCGCCTGACGCACCCCCGCCCCGACGACCCGGAGACCGGGCCGGTGTCGGTCGTCGTGGCCCCCGTGCGCTCCGTACTCCAGCCGCAGGTCAAGGGGCTCGGCGAGCTGGAGCCGGTCGCCCTGCGCACCGGTCGGACGGCCGACCTGGGCACGGTCGTCGAGGCGCTGGCCGCCGCCGCGTACTCGCGCGTCGAGCTGGTCGAGAAGCGGGGCGAGTTCGCCGTACGCGGAGGCATCCTCGACGTGTTCCCGCCCACCGAGGAGCACCCCCTCCGGGTGGAGTTCTGGGGCGACGACATCGAGGAGATCCGCTACTTCAAGGTCGCCGACCAGCGCTCCCTCGAAGTCGCCGCGCACGGACTGTGGGCGCCGCCCTGCCGCGAGCTGCTGCTCACCGACCAGGTGCGGGAGCGGGCCGCCGCGCTCGCCGAGGCACATCCTGAGCTGGGGGAACTGCTCGGCAAGATCGCCGAGGGGATCGCGGTGGAGGGCATGGAGTCCCTCGCTCCCGTACTCGTCGACGACATGGAGCTGCTGCTCGACGTCCTGCCCAAGGGGTCCATGGCCGTCGTGTGCGACCCGGAGCGGGTACGGACACGGGCCGCCGACCTGGTGGCGACCAGCCAGGAGTTCCTGCAGGCATCCTGGGCGGCCACCGCGGGCGGCGGCGAGGCGCCCATCGACGTCGGCGCTGCCTCCCTGTGGTCCATCGCCGACGTCCGGGACCGGGCACGCGAGCTGGACATGATGTGGTGGTCGGTGTCGCCCTTCGCCGCCGACGAGGAACTGGACTCGGACACGCTCAAGCTGGGCATGCACGCGCCCGAGACCTACCGCGGCGACACCGCGAAGGCGCTCGCCGACACCAAGGGCTGGCTCGCGGACGGCTGGCGCACGGTGTTCGTCACGGAGGCGCACGGCCCGGCCGCCCGTACGGTCGAGGTGCTCGGCGGGGAAGGCATCGCGGCCCGCCTGGAGGCGGATCTGACCTCGCTGACGCCCTCCGTCGTGCAGGTGGCGTGCGGCTCGATCGACTTCGGGTTCGTCGACACGAAGCTGAAGCTCGCCGTGCTGACCGAGACCGACCTCACCGGGCAGAAGGCCGCCGGCAAGGACGGCGCCCGTATGCCCGCCCGGCGCCGCAAGACCATCGACCCGCTGACCCTCGAAACCGGCGACTACATCGTGCACGAGCAGCACGGCGTGGGCCGGTACGTCGAGATGGTCCAGCGGACCGTGCAGGGCGCGACCCGCGAGTACCTCGTGGTCGAGTACGCGCCCGCCAAGCGCGGCCAGCCCGGCGACCGCCTCTACATCCCCACCGACCAGCTCGAACAGATCACCAAGTACGTCGGCGGTGAGTCACCCACCCTCCACCGGCTCGGCGGCGCCGACTGGACGAAGACCAAGGCGCGTGCCAAGAAGGCCGTCAAGGAGATCGCCGCCGACCTCATCAAGCTGTACAGCGCGCGTATGGCAGCCCCCGGGCACGCCTTCGGGCCCGACACGCCCTGGCAGCGCGAGCTGGAGGACGCCTTCCCCTACGTGGAGACGCCCGACCAGCTGACCACGATCGCCGAGGTCAAGGACGACATGGAGAAGACGGTCCCGATGGACCGCCTGATCTGCGGCGACGTCGGCTACGGCAAGACGGAGATCGCCGTCCGCGCCGCCTTCAAGGCCGTCCAGGACGGTAAGCAGGTCGCCGTCCTCGTCCCCACCACTCTCCTCGTGCAGCAGCACTTCGGCACCTTCGGTGAGCGCTACTCCCAATTCCCGGTCAACGTACGGGCGTTGAGCCGCTTCCAGACGGAGACCGAGGCGAAGGCCACCCTGGAGGGCCTGCGGGAAGGGTCGGTCGACGTCGTCATCGGCACGCACCGGCTGTTCTCCGCCGAGACCAAGTTCAAGGACCTCGGACTTGTCATCGTCGACGAGGAACAGCGGTTCGGCGTCGAGCACAAGGAGCAGCTGAAGAAGCTGCGCGCCAACGTCGACGTGCTGACCATGTCCGCGACGCCCATCCCCCGTACGCTCGAAATGGCGGTCACCGGCATCCGCGAGATGTCGACGATCACCACCCCGCCGGAGGAACGCCACCCGGTGCTGACCTTCGTCGGCCCGTACGAGGAGAAGCAGATCGGCGCCGCGATCCGCCGCGAACTCCTGCGCGAGGGCCAGGTCTTCTACATCCACAACCGCGTCGAGTCCATCGACCGGGCGGCGGCCCGGCTGCGGGAGATCGTCCCCGAGGCGCGGATCGCGACGGCCCACGGCCAGATGTCCGAGCAGGCGCTGGAGCAGGTCGTCGTCGACTTCTGGGAGAAGCGGTTCGACGTCCTCGTGTCGACGACGATCGTCGAGTCCGGCATCGACATCTCCAACGCCAACACCCTCATCGTGGAGCGCGGAGACAACTTCGGCCTCTCCCAACTCCACCAGCTGCGGGGGCGAGTTGGCCGTGGCCGGGAGCGCGGTTACGCGTACTTCCTCTATCCGCCGGAGAAGCCCCTGACCGAGACCGCCCACGAGCGGCTCGCGACCATCGCCCAGCACACCGAGATGGGCGCGGGCATGTACGTCGCCATGAAGGACCTCGAAATCCGCGGCGCCGGAAACCTCCTCGGCGGCGAACAGTCCGGCCACATCGCGGGAGTCGGCTTCGACCTCTACGTACGGATGGTCGGCGAGGCCGTCGCGGACTACCGGGCCTCACTGGAGGGCGGGGTGGAGGAGGAGCCGCCGCTGGAGGTCAAGATCGAGCTCCCGGTCGACGCCCACGTCCCGCACGACTACGCACCCGGCGAGCGCCTGCGCCTCGCGGCCTACCGCGCCATCGCCGCCGCGAACACCGAGGCCGACATCAAGGCCGTACGGGAGGAACTCGTCGACCGCTACGGCAAGTTGCCCGAGCCGGTCGAGAACCTGCTGCTGGTGGCGGGGCTGCGGATGCTCGCGCGGGCCTGCGGGGTCGGTGACATCGTGCTCCAGGGTGCCAACATCCGCTTCACGCCGGTGGAGTTGAGGGAGTCCCAGGAGCTGCGGCTCAAGCGCCTCTACCCGGGCACGGTCATCAAACCGACCGCACACCAGATCCTCGTACCGCGTCCCAAGACGGCGAGGGTGGGCGGAAAGCCGTTGGTCGGGCGGGAGTTGCTCGGCTGGACCGGGGAGTTCCTGACTTCGATCCTTGGGTCGTGAGCGCGTAGGCAGTGACAACGCGGAGCAAGTGACAAGAGGAAGCCGCCCATGGCCCGTTGGGGGTCGAGGGCGGCTTCTCTTTCTTGTCTCAGGTTCTTGTCTCAGGCTTCAGAGACCTCCGGGGCTACGGCTGTTCGGGCCTGTCGCGATCACGGGCCATGCCCATCGAGCCCTCGATCCGCTGCTGCGCGTCGTCGACCTGGCTCGTGTACTTGTCGCCCGTCTTCTCGTTGACCTTCTTCTCCGCGGTGTCGGAGACCTTCTGTCCCGTCTTGCCGCGCATCTGGTCCTTGAACTTGTCGAGGATGCCCATCCAGAGCTCCTTCCGGAGGTGAGTCAGCAACGACGATACGCCCGGTATGCGAAATACGCCCCTTGAGCGCCGGTGGGCGCCCCTGCAGATGGGGAGGGGGCGGCAGATAGCCTGGCGAACGGCGGAATATCGCGGGTGGGTGCGGGAACTGGCAGTAGCGGGCGGGGACGTGAACGGGGCAGTTGGGGAGGGACATAACGTGGTGTGTCTTAGGGGTGGGGGCGTCGTCGCCGCCGTACTCGTGGTGGCGTTCGGCGTCGGTGGGTGCAAGGGCGACACCCTGGGGTCGGCCGGGCCCGAGGAGAGCGCGAGCGGCGCGGCAGGCGCGGGAGGCGGTGGCGGGGGTGCGGCGCTCGCGGCTGTCGACTCCCTGACCGTGAAGGGGCGGGCGCCCAAGACGGGATACGCCCGGGACCGGTTCGGCACCGCGTGGGCGGACACCGACTCCAACAAGTGCGACACCCGCGACGACATCCTCAAGCGGGACCTGGTCGACGTGAAGTTCCGCAGCGGCGGTTGCAAGGTGTCGGCGGGGAAACTGGATCCGGACCCCTACAGCGGCAAGGACGTGACGTTCGCGCGGGGCCGCAGTGAGGTCGACATAGACCACATCGTCGCGCTCTCGGACGCCTGGCAGAAGGGCGCCAAGTACTGGGACGACAGCAAGCGCATAGCGCTGGCCAACGACCCGCTCAACCTCCGTGCCGTCGACGCGAGCACCAACCGCAGCAAGGGTGACGGCGACACGGCGACCTGGCTGCCGCCGAACAAGGCGTACCGCTGCACGTATGTCGCCAACCAGGTCGCCGTGAAGAAGAAGTACGAACTGTGGGTCACGGAGGCGGAGAAGACCGCGATGAAGAAGGTGTTGTCGGGGTGCGGCGGGGAGAAGCTGCCGGCCGGCGGCAACCCCACGGAGGCGCCCGCGCGGTTCCACGCGAGTTGAGTGGGGCGGGGGCGGGATGAACCGGGGTTGGTGTGATGAACCGGTGTTGGTGTGGGCGTCTGCTGGGGGCTGCCGCCCCCAGGCCCCCGCTCCGGCCCTGAACGGGCCTTGTCCTCAATCGCCGGACGGGCTGGATGGTGCCGGCCAGGGCTGAAATGTGCCCGCCGGGGCTGAAGAGGCGCCGCTTCGGGCTGAATGGTGCCGCTCCGGCCTGGATGGCGGCGCCGAGGCCGGATGGTTGCGCCCGAGGCCGGATGTGCCGTCCGGGGCTGGGGTGTGGCGCGTGGTCCGGCTACCGTTTCGCCCATGGAGCTGAAGGTCTCGTCCCTTGCCGAGCGCCCCGAGATGTATCGCCAGGTCGTCGAAATGCCGGACACCTGGCCCGAGTTGATGCAGCACGACTTCACCGGCAACGCCCACTACGACCGGATCGCCACCGAACTCCCGGAGCACGTCCTGTTCGCCGAGGACGAGCGGGGCGAGGTCGTCGCGCACGCCTACAGCGTGCCCTTCGCGCTCGCCGCCGAGGGGCGAGGCGGCCGGGGCGGGGGCGAACTGCCCGCGCGTGGCTGGGACCAGGTCCTGGTGTGGGCGTTCCAGGACCTGCGCGCCGGTACCCGTCCGGACACGGTGAGCGCAATCTCGATCGTCGTCTCCCCGCACGCACAGGGCACGGGACTGTCCGCACGCATGCTCGCGGCGATGCGGGACAACGCCGCCGCGCACGGCTTCCGCGAGGTCGTCGCTCCGGTCCGGCCCAGCGCCAAGCACCTGGAGCCGCGGACGCCGATCACCGAGTACGCGTACCGGGTGCGCGAGGACGGACTGCCCTACGACCCCTGGCTGCGCGTGCACGCCCGGGCCGGAGCCACGATCGTCGCCGTGGCGCCTGCGTCCATGTGCGTCGCGGCCTCGCTGGAGGAGTGGCGCGCCTGGACGGGCCTGCCCTTCGACAGCGACGGTGAGGTGGAGGTACCCGGGGCGCTGACACCGGTGCGGTGCGACGTGGAACACGGGTACGCGGTCTACGTCGAGCCCAACGTGTGGATGCGGCACACCTTGTGACCGGTGATCCAGCCCTCCGGTGATCCAGCCCTCCGGTGGTCCGGCGGCCGGGCTCAGCCGCCCAGTGCGTCCAGGTCGAGGACCCCGCCGCTGGGCTTTTGGGCCGAGACGGGCTTGTCGTAGTCGCTGAAGACGACGGTTCCCGGGTCCTTCGCGGACTTGCTGTCGACCCGCAGCAGATAGGGCTTGCCCTTACTGGCGACGTACATCGTGTACGTGTCCTTGCCGTCCTTCTCCGTGACGAGGACGGCAGGCACACCGCCGACGGTCGTCGCGGCACCGCGCGTCACGTTGGAGCCGGCCCCCGACCCCGTGTCCTTGATCTCGGCGAGCGCGCTGTCCAGGTCGCAGAAGCCCGCGATGTCCTTGGCATCGGAGCCGGTCGTGGACATCTTGGTCCACTTTCCGGCCAGCATGGCCACGACCCCGTCGGTCTCCTCCTTCGACGAGCCCCCGCTCTGCGCCCGCAGGAACTTCTCGTCGTACTTCATGTAGAGGGTGGTGCCGGACTTCACCAGATCGGCCTTGCCCTCACCGTTCATGCTCATCGTCCCGGTGCAGTCGCCCCGCTTGTCGAGGGCCATGTCGATCCGGATCGTCCCGCTGCTCTCGTCGTCCGGCACATCGCCTGTCATACGGAGCGACGAGGCACCCGAGGTCGCCTTCAGTGCCCGATCGGCTATCTCACCGCCGGTCAGTCCGGCGAACGGGTCCTTCGGTTTGGCGGCCGTCTTGTCCGTCGTCCTGTCCGCGGTTTTACCAGTCGTCTTGTCGGAAGCCTTGTTCTCGCCGGTCTGGCAGCCGGCGACCCCGGCGACGGCGACAGCGGTGAGACAGAGAGCGGCAAGTGTGCTTCGGCGCATGGGAGTTCCTCCGAGTTTTCGTGGTGGTGGTGAGCGGAGCTGGGTTGAACTGAGCGGAGCTGGGTTGGGTTGAGTTGAGAAGCGGGGCGGCGGTGGCGCAGTCCCCGGCGCTTCGCCACCGCCGCCCGGCTGGGGGCAAGAAGAGGAGAGGAGAGGAGAGGGATGGAGCGGAAGAGAGGTGGAGCAGGAGAGAGGCGGAGCAAGAGAGAAGAGGGCGACCGCCTTCCCCGGCGTGCCGCCTGTTCGCTGGGTCAATAACAACAGAGCGTGTGAACCGAGTCAACACGATTCACGCGATGTCTTGTGTACACGCCGTGAATGGGTAGATCTTGCGTGCGTCGGTATGCTCGGCGTCACAGTGAAGCGAGGGCTGCATGACCGGGGCTGTGTACGGAGATCAGAGCCGTAACGCGGGAACGCCCGGGTCGTGCACGGGACGAGGGGAGCGCGGCGCGTGCAGGACAACGCCACGGAAGTGACCGCCGCCGGCATCGCACGGCTCGCGGGGGTCGGACGTGCCGCCGTCAGTAACTGGCGCCGCCGTCACGCCGACTTCCCCAAGCCGGTCGGCGGCACCGAGACCAGCCCCGCCTTCGCCCTCGCCGAGGTGGAGTCCTGGCTCCGCCACCAGGGGAAACTCGCCGAAGTGCCCCTCCGGGAGCGCGTCTGGCAGCAACTCGTCGGCCACCCCGAGGGCCCGGCCACCGCTCTTGTCCACGCGGGCTGCGTCCTGCTGCTCATCCACGACCGCCCGACCGTCTGGCTGGAGCTCGGCGCGGTCTCCGACGAACGCCTCGCCGCCCGACTCCCCGCCACGCTGGAGCAGGTGATCGCCCCACGATTCGGCCTCGCGGGGAAGCGTGGCGTTCACGCTTCGCCTGCCGTACGGGGAGTTCACACGGTGCTGGCCGCACAAGGGGTTCACAGTCAGACTGGCGTTCGAGGGGTTCACACTTCTCTGAGTGGGCGCGGTGCGCCGACTGTGAACGACCCGGAGAGCGTGAACACCCTGGGCGCTGTGAACACTCCGCCCGGAGTACACGCCTCTCCGCCCACATCCGGAGTACACGCCGCTTCTCCCACCCTCGGCGTTCACACCACCCCCGTCCCGCCCCGCGTACACAGCTCACCCGCCGTGCACAGCGACAGCGCCACCTCCGCCGTACATGCCGCCCCGGCCGTACACACACCCACCGGCCCCGAACTCCTCCCCTCCGTCCCGCTCCTCCGAGGGGTCGCCGAACTCGCCGCCGAGATGGGGGCGCGGCAGGCGTACGAGTTCCTGGTCGGGCGGCATCTCGACGCCAACCCGCGGCAGTACACGCTCACCCCCGCCGAGCTCGCCCGGCTCATGGGGGACCTCGCCGGCCCGGCGCGCACCGTCCTCGACCCGGCCTGTGGCACCGGTGCGCTGCTGCGCGCCATTCCGGTGCGGGGGGCGCGGGAGGTCGAACGGGACGATTCCGAGCGGGAGTTGTACGGGCAGGACAGTGCCCCTGAGCTGGCCGCGCTCACCGCCCTCCGGCTCGCGCTCCAGGGCCGGAACGTGGTCGTACGCACGGCAGCCGGGGACACGCTTCGCGCCGACGCGTTTCCCGGGCTCAGGGCAGACGCCGTGCTCTGTCATCCCCCGTTCAACGAGCGCAACTGGGGGCACGACGAACTCGCGTACGACGCCCGCTGGGAGTACGGGTTCCCGGCCCGCAACGAGTCCGAGCTGGCCTGGGTGCAGCATGCGCTCGCCCGGCTCAGGGAGGGCGGCACCGCCGTACTGCTGATGCCGCCGGCCGCCGCGTCCCGGCGTTCCGGGCGCCGTATCCGCGCCGATCTGCTGCGACGCGGGGCGCTGCGCGCGGTGATCGCGTTGCCGGTCGGCGCGGCACCCCCGTACAACATCCCGCTGCACCTGTGGGTGCTGCGGCGGCCCGACAAGGCGCCCGCGCAGCCCGAGGTGCTGCTCGCCGACACGGGGACGGTCGCCGAGCACGGCGGGCGCGGCGGGCTCGACTGGGAGGCAGTGCGCACCGCCGTTCTCGACGCCTGGCGGCCCTTCGAGCGGGCCGGTACGGCGGTCGAGCAGCCGGGAGTCGCACGTTCCGTGCCCGTCATCGAACTCCTCGACGACGACGTCGACCTCGCCCCGGCCCGACACCTCCCGCCCGCCACCGCGGGCGACGGCGAGCACCTGAGCGACGTACGGGAGCGCCTCGGCGAGACCCTGCGCCTGACCGTCGACCTCACTCCGCCCGCCCCCGCCGGACACGCCGAGGAGCAGCCCGGGCGCTGGCCGCTCATCACCATCGGTGAACTCGCGCGCGGGGGCGCCCTGGTGATGCGTACGGGCGGAAACGGCGGCCACGCGCGCGTGCCCGTGCTGACCGACCAGGACGTCCTCGCCGGAACCGCTCCCTCCGGCACGCTGCCCGAGAGCGACGAGGCTGCCGTGCGGGTGGCGGCGGGCGACGTCGTCGTGCCGATCCTCGGCGGCGGGTCCGTCGCGCGCGTGGTCGACGACGCGACCGCGGGGGCCGTTCTCGGCCGCAGCCTCGTCCTCCTGCGGCCCGATCCGGCTGCCCTCGACCCGTGGTTCCTCGCCGGGTTCCTGCGCGGCACCGCCAACAACCGGCAGGCCAGCAGCTACGCGTCCACCGCGACCCGGCTCGACGTGCGCCGACTGCAACTGCCCCGGCTGCCCCTGGACGAACAACGGCGCTACGGCGCGCGGTTCAGGGCGCTCGCCGAGTTCGAGGAGGCCCTGCGGCACGCGGGCAGGCTCGGCGGACAGCTCGTGCGGGGCATGTACGACGGGCTGACGGACGGGACCGTCGCGCCCGACTGACGCGCTGACGCCGTTCCGAGGGTCCACGAACCGCGACGCAGGACGACAACGGTTCGGTACAACCCGGACCCGTTGTCGGTGTCGGCCTATACGCTCGGACCCCGACACCGAACCTGTCACTCGTATGTCCGTCCTCGTCGGGATCACCCGGTCCAGGAGCAGTCATGTATGGCCCCGGCGCGCCGCCGCCCACCCAGAACGCGGGCACCGTCATCACCCTGCGCGTGCTGATCGCCGCCGTCGGGTTCCTCTCGTGCGGCCTCTTCGCGTGCCTGCCGCTGTTCCGGGTCGCCTTGCTGCGCGGCCGGTGGTTCAACTGGGTGGCGGCCTGGGTGAGTCTGCCCCTGTCCATCGTGTGCTTCGGCGTTGTCGGCACGGTGGCTGAGAACAACGTCAAAGGCGACTACGCCCTCGGCACCGTGATGATCCTGGGCGCCCTGAGCAGCACCTACTTCCTGGTCATGGACATACGGCAGGACAACCCCCAACGCCAGTACGCCGGTTACGTGCCGCACCGGGCCGCGACCATGCCCCCCGGGTACGGCTATCCGCCCCCGTCGCCGTACGCGAACATGCAGACCGGGCCGCAGCAGCCCGCCATGCCCGCCATGCCCCACACGCCGATACCCCAGCCCCAGCCCCAGGCACCCCGGCCACCCGTCGCCCAGAGCCCCGTTCCGCCCCCGCCGCAGCGCCCCGCGCCCGCCCGTATCGACCAGGTGCGCGCCGAACTCGACGAGCTCAGCGACTACCTGCGCAAGCACGACAGCAACGGCAATGGCAATGGGAACGGCAACCCCAACTCGAACTCCAACCCCGGCCCCAACTCCAACGGCAGCCATGAGGGCGGACGGTGAGCGTGGCGACGGGCCGCGTCATCGCCGACCGGTACGAACTGTCCACGCTCATCGGACAGGGCGGCATGGGCCAGGTGTGGACGGCGTACGACCAGCGTCTCGACCGGCGGGTGGCCGTGAAACTGCTGCGGCCGGACAAGGTCGCCGGCCAGGAGGCCGACGAACTGCGCCGCCGCTTCGTACGCGAGTGCCGGGTGACCGCGCAGGTCGACCACCCCGGGCTCGTCACCGTGCACGACGCGGGCAGCGAGGACGAGGAACTGTTCCTCGTCATGCAGTACGTCGACGGCGCAGACCTCTCCGACCACCTCGCCGAACACGACCCGTACCCCTGGCAGTGGGCGGTCGCCGTGGCAGCGCAACTGTGCGCCGTGCTGAGCGCCGTGCACGCCGTGCCGATCGTCCACCGCGACCTCAAGCCGCGCAACGTGATGGTGAAGCAGGACGGCACGGTCACCGTCCTCGACCTGGGCGTCGCCTCCGTCATGGACACGGACACGACCCGCCTCACCCACACCGGTTCACCCATCGGATCGCCCGCCTACATGGCCCCCGAGCAGGCGATGGGCGGCGCGGTCGGCCCGTACACGGACCTGTACGCACTCGGCGTGGTCCTCCACGAACTCCTCAGCGGGGACGTGCCGTTCTCCGGCTCGACGGCCCTCGGGGTGCTGCACCGGCACCTGTACGAGCCGCCGCTGCCCGTGCGCCGCCTCAGACCCGAGGTGCCCGAGTCGCTGGAAGCGCTCGTCCTGCGGCTGCTCGCCAAGGACCCGCAGCACCGGCCCGCCTCCGCGCAGGAGGTGTACGAACACCTGGCGCTGCTCCTCCCGGAGCGCGGGATGCCCACAGGGGCGCCCCTCGACCCCACACGCCCCTTCCTGCGCCCGCACGCACCCTGGCCGGACCGCGCCCGCACCCCCGCCACCCAGCCGACGGCCGCCCCGGCGGCCGAGAGGCCCGACGTCGCCGGAGCAGTCGACGAGGTCAAGCGCCTCCTCGGCGAGGGCCGCATCACCCAGGCCGTCGACATTCTCGGCGGGATCCTGCCGGCCGCCGCCGAACAGCACGGCGAGCGCTCCCCGGTCGTCCGCACCCTCCGCAAGCAGTACGCGGCCACCCTCATGGACGACGGCCAGTACCGCCGCGCCCTGCCCGAACTGCGCCGCCTCGCCGACGAACGCGCCGCCGAGGCCGGCCAGGCCGACCCCCAGGCGCTGCGCTTCCGCTACGAGGCCGCCCAGTGCCTCGAACAACTCGGCGAACCCGCGGCGGCCCTCGCCGAGTACCGCGCCCTGCTGCCGTACTACGAGAACCAGTACGTCGCCGGTGACCCGGAACTCGCCCTCGACGTCCGCCGCCGCATCGGCCACCTCCTCCTCGCCCTCGGCGACCGCACCGCCGCCCGCGACACCCTCGCCCGCCTCCTCCACGACGTGGACCGCCTTCGCGGCCCCGGCCATCCGCTGGTGGCCGAGATCCGGCGGACCCTGGAGTGGCTGGGACAGGTGCGCGGCTAGGGTTTGCCGTGGCTTGAGGGAATCTTGTGGGTCAGCGGGGCCGATGTTTCCGGAACAGAGGAATGACGCCGGTTACGTTGCGACCTGCTTTCGTGTCTCAGACTTCGCGTCTCAGAGCTTCGTGCCGCATACCAGTTACCAGGGGTGGGTTTTACGTGGTGTCCAGTCACCGGCAGTCCAAGAAGCGCAGGTACATCACCTGGGCGGTGGCCGGGACGGCCGTCGTCGCCGGGGCCGGGCTCGCCGCCCAGTCCTCGATGGCCGCCACGACCTGGCCCGCCCAACGGACCTACACCGGCCGCGCGTTCGACGCCTGCACCGCGCCCTCCCTCGCTGCGATGAAGGCCTGGCACGGTGGCCTCTACGGCGCCGCAGCCGTCTACATAGGCGGCAAGAACCGCGGCTGCGCCCAGCCCAACCTCACCGCGGCCTGGGTGAAGTCGGTCAGCGCACAGGGCTGGAAACTCATCCCCCTGTACGTCGGCGCCCAGCCCTTCTGCCAGACCGGCTCCAGCCCCGAGAAGCTCACCGCCGCCACGGCCGCCTCCCTCGGCGCGAAGGACGCGGCGGACGCGGTGACCAAGGCCTCGGCGCTCGGCATGAAGGCCGGCAGCCCGGTCTACCTCGACATGGAGTCGTACGACATCACGAACAAGGCGTGCAACGACGCCGTACTGACGTACGTGCGCGCCTTCAACAAGGCGCTGCAGGCCAAGACGTACCGCACCGGCTACTACGGCTTCACCAGCTCCAGCGCGAAGGCGATCGCCCAGGCCACCGACCGCACCAACCTGCCGGGCAACATGTGGTACGCGCTGTGGGACAAGCAGAACACCACCACCGCGGACTGGCCGTTCGCCGCCACCCAGTGGACCAACCACAGCCGGGCCCACCAGTACATGGTCAACAGCAAGGAGACGCGCGGCGGTTACACGATCACGGTGGACCGCAACGCGTGGGACGCGCCGGTGGCGATCACCGGCTGAGACCGCTGGCTGAGACGGCCGGGGCGGGCGCGACGGTGCCCGAAGTCCCGGTGAATCGTTGGTCGAATGGCTTGGCCGGAGCCCGGCCACTGCCTAACATCGATCATCGCAAGACTTTGTGCATCGCCGCACAATCTCCTCGGGAGGCTTCCTTGCACCGCCGTCGTCGCACCGCGCTCATCCTCTCCGCCGCGATCGTCGCCGCGGCACCACTCCTCACCGCCTGCGGAAACGACGCGCATCCCGGCGCGGCGGCCGTCGTCGGCGGGCAGCGGATCACGGTCGCGCAGCTGGAGAGCAGGGTGAACGAGGTACGCGCGGCGCAACGGGCGGCCACCCCGGACCAGGCCCAGTACGCGCAGACCGTCGCCAGAACCGGCAGTCTCACCCGCGACACCCTGCACACGCTGGTCCTCGACCGCGTCCTCAATCAGGCCGCGAAGAACGCGGGCGTGACCGTGACCCGCAAGGACGTCCAGACCCTGCGCGCCTCCCTGGAACAGCAGGCGGGCAGCGCGAAGTCGCTGGCGGACGCCTGGCTCCAGCAGTACGGCGTCGCCCCGGCACGGCTCGACGACAGCCTGCACACCGAGATCGTGGCCCAGAAACTGGCCGCCGCGCTCGGCGCCGACATGAACACCCCGGACGGCCAGGCCACGTTCTGGAAGGCGATGTCCGAGGCCTCGAAGACCCTCGACGTCGACCTCAACCCGCGCTACGGCAGCTGGGACGTCCAGAAGAGCAGCCGCGTCGACGCGAAGACGCCCTGGCTACGGGAGATCACGGCACCGCAGACGGCCGAGGGGACGGCCTGACGGCCTGACGGCCACGGTGTGACGGTCACGGCGTAACGGTTGTCCGTACGCGTGTACGGGCGTACGGGCGCGCGTGTCCACAGGGACGTGCTGGCCTGTGGACAACCGGTGGGGCTGTCGGTGACGTGGGTTACGTTCGGAGGGTGAACGCAACCAGCGGCTTCGAGACCGCTCCGGAGACGGAGACCGACCCCGGTCGTGTCGTCCTGCTCACCACCAGCCACCGTGTCGCGCCCGGCCTGCTGTCCTGGCCCGCCTGGCAGGTGCTGCACGCGGCCGACCGGGTGCTGTGCGCGGACGGCACGCATCCGCAGCTGCCGTATCTGCGGGACGCCGGCACAGCGGTCGAGGAGGCCTCCCCGACCGCCGAGGACCTGCTCGACGCCTGCGCCGGCGGCCGGACGGTCGTGATCGTCACGACCGGCGAGGGCGACCCGGCCCTCACGGACGGCCTGGCACGCCTCGCCGGCTCCGGCCGCGTACGGATGCCGGACCTGGAACTCCTCCCCGCCTCCTACGACCTCCCCGGCGCCCGCCTCCTCGACCTCGTGCAGGTCATGGACCGCATCCGCCTGGAGTGCCCGTGGTCCTCCCGTCAGACCCACAAGGGCCTGGCGAAGTACGGCATCGAGGAGGCGTACGAACTCGTCGAGGCGATCGAGGAGGGCGACCGGGACGAACTGCGCGAGGAGCTGGGGGACGTCCTGCTCCAGGTCGTCTTCCACGCGCGCATCGCCGAGGAGGGCAGCGAGGAGGGCACGGCCCCGTTCTCGATCGACGACGTGGCGGCCGGCATCGTCACCAAGCTGATCCACCGCCACCCGCACGTCTTCGGCGACGAGACGGCGTCCACACCGGAGGACGTGAAGGAGCACTGGCTGCGCACCAAGGCGGTCGAGAAACAGCGGGAGTCGGTGACGGACGGCGTGCCCCTGGGCCAGCCGGGCCTTGCCCTGGCCGCGAAGCTGGCGTCGCGGGTCCACACGGCAGGCCTGGACGTCCCGCTGCCCCAGGGCGACGGCATCGGATACGAACTGCTGGAGATGGCGGTACGGGCGGAGCGCGACGGAGTGGACCCGGAGGCGGCACTGCGGGCCGCCGCGCGGGCCTACCGGGATGCGGTGCGGGTGGGGGAAGGGGTGGCCGGGGCGGCTGCGGAGCAGTGATGGTGCGCTGAGCCGGGCCCGGTGCTCAGCTCAGTACCGCTGTCCCAGGTGTCCCAGGACCGGCGTCGAGGCCTGGGGGTGTGCTGGGAGCGGGGTCGCCTCGACGCCGACCAGGGCCTCGCTGAAGTCCTCCGCCCTCCCGATACCGTCACCGAGTGACCAACCAGCCCCTCTCCACGCCCCCACCCCCCGTCCCCGAACTCTTCACCTGGGAGTTCGCGACGGATCCCTACCCCGCCTACGCCTGGCTCCGCGAGCACGCGCCCGTGCACCGGACCAAGTTGCCCAGTGGCGTCGAGGCCTGGCTTGTCACCCGTTACGTCGACGCCAAGCAGGCCCTCGCCGACCCCCGGCTCTCCAAGAACCCCGCGCATCACGACGAGCCCGCGCACGCCAAGGGCAAGACCGGTATCCCCGGTGAGCGCAAGGCCGAGCTGATGACCCATCTGCTCAATATCGATCCGCCGGACCACACCAGGCTGCGGCGGCTCGTCGCCAAGGCGTTCACTCCGCGCCGGGTCGCCGAGTTCGCGCCCCGCGTCCAGGAACTCACCGATCACCTGATCGACCAGTTCGCGGCGAGCGGCTCCGCCGATCTCATCCACGAGTTCGCGTTCCCGCTGCCCATCTACGCGATCTGCGACCTGCTGGGCGTACCCCGCGAGGACCAGGACGACTTCCGGGACTGGGCCGGGATGATGATCCGGCACGGGGGAGGGCCCCGGGGCGGCGTCGCCCGGTCGGTCAAGAAGATGCGGGGCTATCTCGCCGAGCTGATCCACCGCAAGCGCGAGGCGCTGACCGACGTACCCGAATCCGGCGAGGACCTCATCTCCGGGCTCATCCGCGCCTCCGACGAGGGCGAGCACCTCACCGAGAACGAGGCTGCCGCCATGGCCTTCATCCTACTTTTCGCTGGTTTTGAAACCACCGTGAATTTGATCGGCAATGGCGTCTACGCCCTGCTCACCCACCCCGAACAGCGCGCCCGCCTCCAGGCCTCCCTCGCCGTCGAGGACTCCTCCCTCCTCGAAACCGGCATCGAGGAACTCCTCCGCTACGACGGCCCCGTCGAGCTGGCCACCTGGCGGTTCGCCACCCGGTCGCTCAGCCTCGGCGGGCAGGACATCGCGGCCGGCGATCCCGTCCTCGTCGTCCTGGCCGCCGCCGACCGGGACCCGGCCCGGTTCGCCGACCCCGACACCCTCGACCTCGGCCGCCGGGACAACAAGCACCTCGGATACGGCCACGGCATCCACTACTGCATCGGCGCCCCGCTCGCCCGCCTGGAGGGTCGCAGCGCGCTGGCCACCCTCCTCACCCGCCTCCCCGACCTGCAACTCGGTGCGGATCCGGCCGAGTTGAGATGGCGGGGCGGGCTCATCATGCGTGGACTGCGTACCCTGCCCGTCGAGTTCACGCCGGTTGCTGGGGCCGGGCCCGCGTCGCCGGTGGTGGCGTAGGAGATCGCGAGAAGGTGACACTCCCTCAGCAAAGTGATCTTCACGTGATCTGTGCGGCATTAACTTGTGACAAGCGTTCGTCTGTAGATACGTTCGTGCACCAGTGCGATGCCTTGGTGTCTTGCGGCACCGGTCGCACTGCCCCCAGTTGTCTCGTGAAAGGCATCGCATGCTCTCCGGGAACGGTCGTCACCGTCGCCCCCGTCAGGCCCCGGCTCTGCTCGTAGCGGCCGGCGTGACAGGCTCCGCCATCGCCATCCCACTGCTCGCCGCGACCGGCGCCAGCGCGGCCAGCGGTACCACCTGGGACAAGGTCGCGGAGTGCGAGAGTGGCGGCTCCTGGAGTGCCGACGGCGGCAACGGGTTCTACGGCGGGCTCCAGTTGACCCAGGCGGACTGGGTGAAGTACGGCGGCCTCGCGTACGCGGCGAGCGCCGACCAGGCCAGCCGTTCGCAGCAGATCGCCGTCGGCGAGAAGATACTCGCCGACCAGGGGGCGGGGGCCTGGGAGGCCTGCGCGCTGCTGTCCGGGCTCAGCAAGGACACCGGTTCGGCCGATGTCGACACGGGCGTCGCCGGGGGTGACGCCGACGCGGCCGGGAGCGACACCTCCGGACTGGGCCTGGGTCTGAGCTCGGGTTCGGACTCCGCCGCCTCGCCCTCGACTTCGGCGTCGCCCACGCCCTCAGTGTCGCCCGCCGACGGCTCCTCGGCCTCGACCGGGGCCGCGGACTCGTCGCCGCCCCCCGCGCCGTCCGGCGGGGCGACGACCGGCTCTGCCGGGCCCGCTGATTCCGGCGACTCCGCCGGGTCGGCCGTCTCCCCGTCTCCTTCCACCTCGTCGCCCAGCGCGGGCGGCGCGAAGGGAAGCGGCACTTCGCCCATAGGTATCTCAGGAGGGCAACAGCGGGGCAATTACGGGCAGAGCGGTAAAAGTGAGGGCGCCGAAGTCGGCACCGAAACCTCCACCGACACCGAAGCCTCCGTCGGTACCGGTCGTCACCGGGGTGAGCCCGAGGGCTCGTACACGGACAGCATCGGGGACGCCCTCTGGAGTGTCACCGACTCCCTCGATCTTGCGGGCGGGCAGACCGGAACCCCTGCCGAGGACGAGTCCTTCCTTGACGCGGACTCGGGTCTCATCCTGCCCGGTCAGACCCTTGCGGTAGGTAGCGAACCCGGGCAAAACTAACCGGAGTTCACGTCCTGGTTTCGGGCTGAATGTCCGTTATCAATGCGGTGAGACAAAGGTCTCAGAAGCCCTGATCGTCTTTGTATTTCAGGGGATCAGCTGTTTACGGTCGTCATCGCCCGCCACAGTGGGCCCCGCCGGTCGCAACGCCGAATCCTGCCAACGGCCGTACGGGAACAGTCGTCGCTGTCAAGCGCCGTAGGCAGGAGCGGGGGACCCAAGGTAAGTGCCGCACCGGGCAGTTGTCCGGAGCGGCTTGGGGTGAAGCCGTACGCCGCCCGCAAGGGACGTACGGCCGGGCAACCAAACCGGCCCGAACCCGACAGCTCACCTCGCAGGCGTCGGTGAGGGGATACACGCATGCTGTTTACCGGTAAGGGCAAGCACCGCCGTCCGTCCAAGGCCACCCGGGTCGTCGCCCTCGCGGGTGTCACCGGCGCCGCGGTCGCCGCTCCGCTCCTTGCGGCCGGCTCCGCCTCGGCCGCCACTTCCGCCGAGTGGGACACCGTCGCCCAGTGCGAGTCCGGCGGCAACTGGTCCATCAACACCGGCAACGGCTACTACGGCGGTCTGCAGTTCTCCGCCTCGACCTGGGCCGCGTACGGCGGCTCGGCGTACGCGTCCACCGCCGACCAGGCCTCCAAGTCCGCGCAGATAACCATCGCCGAGAAGGTCCTCGCGGGCCAGGGCAAGGGTGCCTGGCCGGTCTGCGGCGTGGGTCTGTCCAGCGCCTCCTACGGTGGCGGTGCGAGCAGCAGCACGGGCACGAGCAACAACAACTCGTCCGGCAACTCCAGCAGCTCGAACAACTCCAGCGGCTCCGGCGAGACCTCCACCCGCTCCACCGACAACCAGCAGGCCTCCCGTTCGCAGGAGCGGCCCGCTGCCAAGAAGACCGTCACCACCCCGACCGGCAAGAAGGTCAAGAAGGGTGACGGCGAGTACAAGGTCGTCAAGGGCGACAGCCTGAGCGCGATCGCCGAGGCGCACGACGTCAAGGGCGGCTGGCAGAAGCTCTTCCAGCTGAACAAGGACATCATCGACGACGCCGACTTCATCTTCCCGGGCCAGCAGCTGCACCTCAGCTGACGCGGCCGTATCGCGGTTGTACGGCAGCTGACCCCGGTCACCTGCGGGCCGGAATCTCCCCCAGATCCCGGCCGGCTCGCAGGTGAACCACAGGGCCCTCACATCCGTGCCTTCCATAGTGAGGGCCTCGTGAGGGCCACCCCCGTCCCCCACGGGCTCCCCGCTTCGGTGCGTCTTCCCCCGTACGCACCGGAGCGGGGCTTTTTGTTCCCTGGGGGAACAATGTTTACCCTCGGTTCCGTTCCTGTTCCGTCCACGGGGTGGCCGGAAGGCTGGCCGATCCCCCGGAGCCGGTTAGGCTCATCATCGCGGAGCCGCCGCGGCCTCTTACTCACGAGGCCCAGCAGCCCCGCGTACCCGCGTCACATCCCAGCAAGAAGGAGATGCTCGTGCCGTCCATCGACGTCGTCGTAGCCCGGGAAATCCTCGACTCACGAGGCAACCCCACCGTCGAGGTCGAGGTCGGCCTCGATGACGGCAGCACCGGCCGTGCCGCTGTCCCGTCCGGCGCCTCCACCGGAGCCTTCGAGGCCATCGAGCTGCGCGACGGTGACCCCAACCGCTACTTCGGCAAGGGTGTCGAGAAGGCCGTCCTCGCGGTCATCGAGCAGATCGGCCCGGAGCTCGTCGGCTACGACGCCACCGAGCAGCGCCTGATCGACCAGGCGATGTTCGACCTGGACGCCACCGACAACAAGGGCTCCCTCGGCGCCAACGCCATCCTCGGCGTCTCCCTCGCCGTCGCCCACGCCGCGTCGGAAGCCTGTGACCTCCCCCTCTTCCGCTACCTCGGCGGCCCGAACGCGCACCTGCTGCCCGTTCCGATGATGAACATCCTCAACGGCGGATCCCACGCGGACTCCAACGTCGACATCCAGGAGTTCATGATCGCCCCGATCGGCGCGGAGTCCTTCTCCGAGGCGCTGCGCTGGGGTGCGGAGATCTACCACACCCTCAAGAAGGTGCTGAAGACCAAGGGCCTGTCCACCGGCCTCGGCGACGAGGGCGGCTTCGCCCCGAACCTGGAGTCCAACCGCGCCGCCCTCGACCTCATCGTCGAGGCCATCAAGCAGGCCGGTTACGTCCCCGGCGAGCAGATCGGCCTCGCCCTCGACGTCGCCGCGTCCGAGTTCTACAAGGACGGCAAGTACGAGTTCGAGGGCAAGTCCCGCACGGCCGCCGAGATGACCGAGTACTACGAGGAGCTCGTCTCCGCGTACCCGCTCATCTCCATCGAGGACCCGCTGTACGAGGACGACTGGGCCGGCTGGAAGACCATCACCGACAAGCTGGGCGACAAGGTCCAGATCGTCGGCGACGACCTCTTCGTCACCAACCCGGAGCGCCTCGCCCGTGGCATCGAGGAGGGTTCGGCCAACGCCCTGCTCGTCAAGGTGAACCAGATCGGCTCGCTGACCGAGACCCTGGACGCCGTCGAGATGGCCCAGCGCAACGGCTTCAAGTGCATGATGTCCCACCGCTCCGGCGAGACCGAGGACGTCACCATCGCCGACCTCGCCGTCGCCGTGAACTGCGGCCAGATCAAGACCGGCGCCCCGGCCCGCTCGGACCGCGTCGCCAAGTACAACCAGCTCCTGCGCATCGAGGAGATCCTCGACGACGCGGCGGTCTACGCCGGACGCTCGGCCTTCCCGCGCTTCAAGGGCTGAGGACAACGGCTGAGAACATCGGTTGAGAACAACGGCTGACCCAACCAGGGTCAAGGCATAGCCAGTCGTACGTACGTCCCCGTACCCGGTCCCGTACCGTGTGCGGGGACGTACGCGCGTGTGAACGGGAGGCGGGGAACATGGCCGTACTGTGCCTTCCCGGGGGACAACCCCCGGACCCCCGGCCGAAAAGACCAGGTGCGCGAGCGTGACCGGCGTAGAGCTGCGAGGTGAGCATCAGTGACCAACCGGGACCGGTTCTCCACCGCGACCAGGATCAAGCTGCTCGGCGAGCAGACGGCGGCCCGCGTCTACCGTTCCCAGACCAAGCGCCAGGCCCGCCGCTCCCGGCTGACCGGCCGGGCGGCCCTGCTCGCCCTGGTCCTCTGCACGCTGATCGTGGCCCTCGCCTACCCGATAAGGCAGTACGTCTCCCAGCGCGCCGACATCGCCGACATGGAACGCGAACGCGACCGGACCAGCCAACGGGTCGAGCAGCTCCGTGACCTGAAGGCACGCTGGCAGGACGACGCGTACGCGGAGCAGCAGATCCGACAGCGGCTGCACTTCGTGCTGCCGGGCGAGACCGGGTTCATCGCGATCGACCCGGACGCGGCGAAGCAGTCGCGCGTCGACCTCGGCGCGGCCGACCGCCCCTGGTACGCGAACGTCTGGGACGGCGTGGACAAGGCCGACGCCGCCGACCAGTGAAGTGAACGGAACAGAAAAGACAGGTATGGACACGCCCCCGCCCTCCACCCCGCGCACCGAGCCGACCGACGCGGACGTCGAGGCCTTCCAGCAGCAGCTGGGCCGCCCGCCGCGCGGGCTGCGCGCCATCGCGCACCGCTGCCCCTGCGGTCATCCGGACGTCGTCGAGACGGCTCCGCGGCTGCCGGACGGCACGCCCTTCCCCACGACGTACTACCTGACGTGCCCGCGCGCCGCCTCGGCGATCGGCACCCTGGAGGCGAACGGCGTGATGAAGGAGATGACGGAACGTCTCTCGACGGACCCGGAGCTCGCCGCCGCGTACCGGGCCGCGCACGAGGACTACATCGCCCGCCGTGACGAGATCGAGGTCCTGGAGGGCTTCCCGAGCGCGGGCGGCATGCCGGACCGCGTGAAGTGCCTGCATGTCCTCGTGGGCCACTCGCTGGCCGCCGGCCCCGGGGTGAACCCGCTGGGCGACGAGGCGATCGCGATGCTGCCGGAGTGGTGGGCGAAGGGGCCCTGCGTGCGGCGCACGACGCCTCCGGAGGGGGAGGGCTGGGTGGTGCACGAGAGCGAGTCCGGCCACTTCGCGTTCAAGCGACTGGAGCCCGGGGAACCGGCGGGCTGGATGGGCTCGATGGATTCGGCCGATTCCGTGGAGCCCGGGGAGGGCGGCAAGTGACCCGTGTCGCCGCCATCGACTGCGGTACGAACTCGATCCGCCTCCTCGTCGCCGACGCGGACCCGCTGACCGGCGAACTCGTCGACCTGGACCGGCGGATGACCATCGTCCGCCTCGGTCAGGGCGTCGACCGTACGGGGCGGCTGGCCCCCGAGGCGCTGGAGCGGACCTTCGCGGCCTGCCGGGAGTACGCCACCGTCATCAAGGAGCACGGCGCCGAGCGGCTGCGCTTCGTCGCGACGTCCGCCTCCCGGGACGCGGAGAACCGGGACGAGTTCGTACGGGGCGTGCTGGACATCCTGGGTGTCGAGCCCGAGGTCATCTCGGGCGAGCAGGAGGCCGAGTTCTCCTTCACCGGCGCCACCAGGGAGCTGAAGGGACGCGACGACCTCGCCAAGCCCTACCTCGTCGTGGACATCGGCGGCGGCTCGACCGAGTTCGTGGTCGGGGACGACCAGGTGCGCGGGGCACGTTCCGTGGACATCGGGTGCGTACGGATGACGGAGCGGCACCTGGTGCGGGACGGCGCCGTCGCCGATCCGCCCTCCGAGGAGCAGATCGCGGCGATCCGCTCGGACATCGAGGCGGCCCTGGACCTGGCGGCGGAGACGGTCCCGCTGGGCGAGGCGCGCACACTGGTGGGTCTCGCGGGGTCGGTCACCACGGTGTCGGCGATCGCGCAGAACCTGTCCGCGTACGACCCCGAGGCCATCCACCACTCCCGGGTCTCCTACGACCGCGTCCGCGAGATCACCGAGACCCTCCTCCGCTCCACGCACGCCGAGCGCGCCGCGATCCCCTCGATGCATCCGGGGCGCGTCGACGTGATCGGCGCGGGGGCCCTGGTCCTGCTCTCGATCATGGAGCGCATCGGGGCGTCGGAGGTCGTGGTGAGCGAGCACGACATCCTCGACGGCATCGGCTGGTCTTTGGCCTGACCGCCTACAGGTTGCGGTACACGTCCCGCCGGTCGCCCACCTTGACGACGAGGATGACGAGTTCGCCATCGTTGATCTGGTAGGCGACCCGGTAGCTTCCGACCCGCAGCCGGTAGAGCCCCGACGGGCCGGTGAGCTTCTTGACGTCGGCGTCCTCGCGATACGGGTCGTCACCGAGAGCGGTCAGCGCGGTCAGGATGCGCATGGCGTCGAGTCGGCTGACGGCCCGGAGTTGCCGCTGCGCCGCCGTGGTGAACCGGAACGCGTACTTCACGCGGCGCCTTCACCGTGCTCGGTGAACAGATCTGCCAGCAGTTCGGCCATGGTCACGGTGGGGCCGTTCTCGGCCAGGACCGCTTCGGCCTCTCGGGCCAACATGACGTCGGCCGCCTCTTCCAGGGCTTCGAAGTCCGCGATCGGTACCACTGCCGCCACCGGAGTGCCGTTGCGAGTGATGACCGTCGGGGTGCCTTCCTCGGCCAGGTTGATGCGCTCCGCGAGATGGGCGCGGGCTTCCCGTATCGTCACGGTGTCCTCGGTCATGACGTCAGTGTACGCGCATATGTGTACACGCGCCCGGGTGAGTCGCGTTCGTGAGACATCCTCGGCGGGATCGCGCACAGTTGCGCAGTCGAGTCGCGTTCGTAGGCGTTCCTCGACGGGATCGCGTTCAAAGTGGCAGAGGATCTCCAGTAGTACTTCGGGCGACTCCTCGACGGCATCGCGTGGGCGGTCGTATGACCCTCGGCTGAGCAGGTCGGACAACGTATGAGCGCACCTGGGGGGCTGTTTGAGGCCCCCCGGTGACGCCCTCCCGGGAAACTTCGTGAAGTTCTTCACAAGGAATTCGGTCCTGTTGGGCGACGAACATGGTCCGAAGGGCTCTTTCGGGGGCTCACCTGGGGTGGGAGCGTGCTCGGGGGAGCGTTTCGGCGGTGTTTCCAGGGGGTGTGGCCGGAGGCTGGTCCAGTTGCTCCGGCGGCCCGGAAGAGCAGTTCACGCGGCATTGACATCGGGGCGTACCGCCCGCTGGTACCTCTTGGATGGCGGGGTCTCGGCCATGCGGGGCGCGCAGTGTAGCAGAGGGGCCGCATAAGCTTGTGAAGGGGCGCACGAGCGACCCCCCTGGAGCGGGTGGATACTCGATGGCATGAGCACCACGGAGCGTCCCAGGATCCTCGTAGTAGGCGGTGGGTACGTAGGCCTGTACGCAGCTCGGCGCA
Organism: Streptomyces sp. SID12488; assembly: GCF_010548275.1. Classification (GTDB taxonomy): domain Bacteria; phylum Actinomycetota; class Actinomycetes; order Streptomycetales; family Streptomycetaceae; genus Streptomyces. The sequence continues at coordinate 95,981 of NZ_JAAGLT010000009.1, read as the reverse complement.
TCCTCAAGAAGATGCGCTACGGCGAGGCGACCGTCACGGTCGTCGACCCCCGGTCGTACATGACCTACCAGCCCTTCCTCCCCGAAACCGCCGCCGGCAGCATTTCGCCGCGCCACGTCGTCGTACCGCTGCGACGTGTGCTGCCCAAGGCGGAAGTTCTCACCGGTCGGGTCACCACCATCGATCAGGACCGCAAGGTCGCCACGATCGCCCCCCTCGTGGGTGAGGCGTACGAGCTGCCTTTCGACTACCTCGTCATCGCCATGGGCGCGGTCTCCCGCACCTTCCCGATCCCCGGCCTCGCCGAACAGGGCATCGGTATGAAGGGCATCGAGGAGGCCATCGGCCTGCGGAACCACGTCCTCGAGCAGCTGGACAAGGCTGACTCCACGACCGACGAGGAGATCCGCCGCAAGGCGCTCACCTTCGTCTTCGTCGGCGGTGGCTTCGCGGGTGCGGAGACCATCGGCGAGGTCGAGGACATGGCGCGCGACGCGGCGAAGTACTACACCAGCGTGTCCCGCGAGGACATGCGGTTCATTCTCGTCGACGCCGCCGACAAGATCCTTCCCGAGGTCGGCCCGAAGCTGGGCCAGTACGGCAAGGAGCACCTGGAGAGCCGCGGGGTCGAGATCTACCTCTCGACGTCGATGGACTCCTGCGTCGACGGTCACGTCGTCCTGAAGAACGGCCTCGAGGTCGACTCCAACACCATCGTGTGGACCGCGGGCGTCAAGCCCAACCCGGTCCTGTCGCGGTTCGGCCTTCCGCTGGGCCCGCGCGGTCACGTGGACGCGCAGCCGACGCTCCAGGTCACGGGTACGGACTACATCTGGGCCGCGGGCGACAACGCCCAGGTGCCGGACGTGGCCGCCCGCAAGGCCGGCGTGGAGAACGCCTGGTGCCCGCCGAACGCGCAGCACGCGCTGCGACAGGCGAAGGTCCTCGGCGACAACGTGGTCTCCGGTATGCGGGGCTTCCCGCAGAAGGAGTACGCGCACTCCAACAAGGGCGCTGTCGCGGGTCTTGGCCTGCACAAGGGCGTCGCGATGATCGTGATGGGCAAGCTCAAGATCACGCTCAAGGGCCGGCTGGCGTGGTACATGCACCGTGGCTACCACGGTCTGGCGATGCCGACGTGGAACCGGAAGATCCGGGTGTTCGCGGACTGGACGCTGGCGATGTTCCTGAAGCGTGAGGTTGTGGCGCTGGGCGCGCTCGAGACTCCTCGTGAGGAGTTCTACGAGGCCGCCAAGCCGGCGCCGGTCGCTGCCGCGAAGAAGGCCGAGGAGAAGGTCGAGGAGAAGTCAGAGGCCAAGGCCTCCTGATCTCCCTTCCCCTTTGACCTCCGGTCACTGAAACACCCCTGAAGGGGCCGCTCGCCATCCGTGGTGCGAGGGGCCCCTTCAGGCGTTTCCCCCGTCCCCCGCCGTCTCTGCCCGTCCCGTCCTGTTCCTGGGGGCTGCGCCCCCAGACCCCTTGAGTTCTAGCGGTCGTTGCAACACTGTCTGGCCTAGGCGGTGAGTAGATCACGTAGACGCTCGGCTGGTGTATCCCAGCCGAGCGTCTTGCGTGGACGGCCGTTGAGTTCCTGGGCGACGTGTTCGAGTTCCTCGGGACTGTGCAGGCTCAGGTCGGTGCCCTTGGGGAAGTACTGCCGCAGCAGGCCGTTGGTGTTCTCGTTCGAGCCGCGCTGCCAGGGCGAGGCAGGATCGCAGAAGTAGACCGGCATCCCGGTGGCCATGGTGAACTGCTTGTGCCGTGCCATCTCGGCTCCCTGGTCCCAGGTGAGCGAGCCCCGCAGGTGCTGGGGAAGGGTCTGGACGGTGCGGACCAGGCCGTCGCGGACGGCTGTGGCGTCGTGAGAGTTGCCCGGCAGGTGGACCAGCATGGTGTAGCGGGTGGCCCGCTCGACCAGGGTCGTGATGGCGGACCGGCCGTGTGCGCCGACGATCAGGTCGCCTTCCCAGTGGCCCGGCACCGCCCTTTCCTCGACCTCGGCGGGACGGCTGCTGATCATCACCATCGGGTCGTTGAAGCGAGGGGTGCGACGGTTCGGGTCGCGTCGCGGCTTGCGATGCGTGCGGCCGGTGCGGACAGCCGCCTGGACTTCCCGCTTCAGACCGCCCCTGGCCTGGAAATACAGTGCCTGATAGATCGTCTCCACGCTCACCCGCATGTCTTGGTCGCCGGGATGGCTCTTGGTCAGAGCGTGGCAGATCTGTTCCGGGGACCACCGTCTGTGCAGACCGTCCTGGACGAAGTTGCGCAGCGGACTCTCCCGCAGCAGCTTGCGCTGCTTCGGCCGGGGCCTGCGCGTGGCAGCGGTCCTGTGTGCCATGTAGGGGTGGTAGCCGACAGTTCCCGAGTTGTTCCGCAGCTCGCGTGAGATGGTGCTGGCCGGGCGCCCCAGGACCCGCCCGATGGCCCGCAGCGACTGGCCGGCCGCGCGGAGATCGCGTATTCGTTCCCGCTCGGAGAGCGTCAGGAACCGCGGGTGCAGCTTCTTCTCAAGGGACTTGAGGCTCACCGGCCCCACCGGTGTCTTCATGATCACACCGGACATCGTGACGGTTCCCGTCGCGTAGTCCACACGTCGGCCGTCGGGGTAGACCCGCCCACTGTGGAACTTCCGGACGCCGTAGTCCCAGTCCTTGGCCGTGCGCACATGCACCCCGACCCGTTCAGCAGCCTCCCGGCGCGAGACACCCCGAGCCCGCAGCTGGGTGTACTCCTCGCGCCCCGGGTGCCCCATGTGCCCGACCTTGATGCCCGCCTTGCGGGCCAGCGTAAACGCCGTATTCCGGTTCAGTCCCAGCTCACGGGCCACGAGAGACACGCTCCCAACGACACCCAGCCGGTCAAGGAAGCGCTGTTTCAACGCCGGATCAAGCCTCTTACCGCCCACGGTCCTCGCAACTCCCATTGATCATGAGTGTTGCGAGGACCGCTGGAACCTAAGCCCCCGCTTCGGCCCTGAAGGGGCCTCGTCCTCAAACGCCGGACGGGCTGGGGTGGGGGCGGGTGGGTGGGTGGGAAACAAGGCTTGGGCCGAACGGGCCTCGTCCCCAAACGCCGGACGGGCTGGGGTGGGGGCGGGTGGGCTCCGTCCTCAGACGCTGGCTGGGCTGGATGTGCCCGGGGCTGGGCTGGATTGACGGTGGGGGCGGGTGGTGGGAAGCACGGCTTGGGCCGAACGGGCCTGGTTCTTGAACGCCGGACGGGCTGGATTGCCCGGTGCTGGGCTGGCATGTGTGCGGTGAACGGGCGGATGGGTGGGTGGGTACACCCTTTTGCCCAGTTGTGATCAGTTCTGGGGACTGCGAGCCCGACCCGATGGTGTTTTCGTGGGTGTTGGACATTCCCGGTGATGTCGTCACGGAGGTGTGCGTCATGCCCGAAGCCGCATCGCGGCTCCAGAGCTTCGCCGAACAGTTGCTGGGGGCCCCGCTCCCGATGCGTATCCGCGCCTGGGACGGTTCACAGGCCGGCCCGCCCGACGCTCCCGCACTGGTCGTCCGTAACCGCCGCGCCCTGCGCCGGCTGCTGTGGAAACCCGGCGAACTGGGGCTCGCCCGGGCCTGGGTCTCCGGCGACCTGGACATCGAGGGCGATTTCTACGCCGCGCTCGATCACCTGTCCGGGTTGGTCTGGGAGCGTGAGGAGGACGCCCGGAGTCTCACCGAGGCACTGCGCGAACCCGGGGTGCGGGCCGCGGTGCGCGGGCTCGTGCGGATGGCCGGGCTCCCCATCCCTCCCACCCCGCCCCGTGAAGAGGTTCCGCGGCGGCGCCGACGCCTCCACACCAAGCGCACCGACAAGCGCGCCGTCAGCCACCACTACGACGTCGGCAACGACTTCTACGAGGTCGTCCTCGGCCCGTCCATGGTGTACTCCTGCGCCTACTGGGAGGCCGGTGACGGTGCCGCCGGTCTCGAAGACGCCCAGCGCGACAAGCTGGACCTCATCTGCCGCAAGCTCGCCCTGACGCCGGGCCTGCGGCTCCTCGACGTCGGCTGCGGCTGGGGCTCCCTCGCCGTCCATGCCGCCCGCGAGTACGGCGTTCAGGTCGTCGGCGTCACCCTCTCGCAGGAACAGGCCGCGTACGCCCGTAAGCGCGTCGCGGAAGAGGGGCTCGCGGACCGCGTCGAGATCCGGGTGCAGGACTACCGGGATGTCACCGACGGGCCCTTCGACGCCGTGTCCTCCGTGGGCATGGCCGAGCATGTGGGGAGCGAGCAGTATCTGCTGTACGCGCGTGAGCTGTACGCCCTGCTCAAGCCGGGCGGCCGGCTGCTCAACCACCAGATCGCCCGTCGGCCGCACACGGACGAGGGCGCGTACAGCCTCGACGGATTCATCGACGCGTACGTCTTCCCGGACGGTGAACTCGCGCCCGTCGGCACCACCGTCACCCAGCTCGAACGGGCCGGGTTCGAGGTGCGTGACGTCGAGTCGATCCGGGAGCACTACGCCCTGACCCTGCGTCGGTGGGTCGCCAATCTGGAGGCCGACTGGCCGCTGGCCCTGCGCCTCACCAGCCCGGGGCGGGCCCGCGTCTGGCGGCTGTACATGGCCGCCTGCGCCCTCGCCTTCGAACACAACCGGCTCGGCGTCAACCAGGTCCTCGCCGTGCGGACCCCCGGGTCCGGCGCTTCCGGGATGCCCCTGCGGGCCCGTACCTGGAACTGAGATATCTGGAACTGACGTCAACGAGACGGGAGTTGGGCTCAGCTGTTGTATCAGCGGAGCCCAACTCCCGTACGGCTGCTACTGCTTGCCCCCTACTCCGACTTGATCGCCGCCAGCATGTTCATGCTGGCCGCGCGACGGGCCGGCCACAGGGCCGCCAGGATGCCCACCGTGGCCGCGAGGAGCAGGAAGAGCGCCATCCTGGCCCAGGGCAGGACGAGTTCGTACGTCGGCATGCTCGTGCCCACCAGTTCGCCGGCCGCCCAGCCGAAGAACACGCCCAGGCCGATGCCCAGGACACCGCCGAACAGGGAGATGACCAGGGACTCCAGACGGACCATCTGCTTGATGCCCTTGCGGTCGAGGCCGATCGCGCGGAGCATGCCGATCTCCTGGGAGCGTTCGAAGACCGACATGGCCAGGGTGTTGACGACCCCGAGGACCGCGACCAGGACCGCCATGGCCAGCAGGCCGTAGAGCATGTTCAGCATCAGGGTGAACATCTGCGCGATCTCGTTGGAGATGTCCTTCTTGTCCTGGATCTTGATGGCCGGGTTGGCGCCCAGGGCCTTCGCCAGCTTGTCCTTCGTCGCGCTCGTCGCGCCGTCCGACGTCTTCACCATGACCTGCATGTCGGCGTACTCGGCCGCTTCCGTCCGGTGCGGGGCCAGCAGGGTGTTGTCGACCATGATGCCGTTCACCACCTCGTTGCCCTCGTACACGCCCGCCACGGTCAGCCGCTGCTTCTGCCCGTCGTCGTAGGTGACCGTGAAGGCCGAACCCGCCTTCCAGCCATGGGACTTGGCCGTCCGTTCGTCCACGACGACCTGGGTGCCGCCGACCTTGAACGTGCCGTCGTCGACCGTCAGCTTCGTCAGCTTGCCGATCGCGCCGCCGGTGACGCCGGTCATGTACTCCGACGTGTCGTCGATGAGGACGGCGGCGTCGCTCAGGGGGCTGACGGCGGTCACTCCGGGCGTCTTCGCCAGCTTCTCGGCGACGTCGGGGGAGAGACGGTTGCCGTTGGCCATCGAGACGATGTAGTCCGCGCTGATCGAGTCCGACGCCATCCTGTTGATCGCCTGCTGGAGACTGCCCGCCATCACCGTCATGCCGGTGATGAGGGTGAGCCCGATCATCAGCGCGGAGGCCGTGGCGGCCGTACGACGGGGGTTGCGGACCGAGTTCTGGCGGGCCAGCTTCCCGGAGACGCCGAACACGCGCATGAGCGGGCCGGCGGCGGCGATCAGCGGGCGGGAGAGGAGGGGGGTGAGGATGAAGACGCCGATGATGAGCAGTACCGCGCCGATGCCCATGGGGGCCTGGCCGTCCGAGCCGTTCATCGACGTCGCGGCCAGGACCACGGCGATGCCCGCGCCCGAGAAGAGCGCGCCGAGCGTGTTGCGCAGCACCAGCGACTTGGTGGTCGCGGTGGCGTGGACGCTGCTCATGGCGGCCACCGGCGGGATCTTCGCGGCGCGGCGGCCGGGCAGCCAGGCCGCCAGCATGGTGACGACGATGCCGACCGCGAGGGCCGCGCCGACCGTGCCCGGCGTGACGACCAGCGGCCCGTCGGGCACGGTCGCGCCGAGCATGCCCAGCAATGACTTCAGCCCGGCCCCGATGCCGATGCCCGCGATCAGCCCGGTCACCGCCGCCACCGCGCCGACCACGAACGCCTCGATCAGCACGGACCGGGTGACCTGCCGGCGCGAGGCACCGACCGCCCGCATCAGCGCAAGTTCCTTGGTGCGCTGGGCGACCAGCATGGTGAAGGTGTTGGCGATGATGAACGTACCGACGAACAGGGCGATGCCCGCGAAGACCAGCAGGCCCTGCTTCAGGCCGCTCATCTCGGAGGCGATGTTCCTCGCCTGGTCGTCGGCGAGTTTCGTGGCCGTCGTCGTCTCGACGGCGTTTCGCGGCAGGGCCTTGTCCAGCGCCGCCTTGAGTGTGGCCTGGCTCGTTCCAGCCGCCGCCTTGACGTCGATCTCGTCGTACGCGCCCACCTTGCCGTACAGCCGCTGCGCGGTCGCCGTGTCGAACAGTGCGAGGCTGCCGCCGGCCGTCACGTTGCCGTCGTCCGTCGTGAAGATGCCGGAGAGGGTGGGGGAGAGCACCGGGCCGTCCACCGACAGGCGCACGGTGTCCCCGACCTTGTATCCGGCCCGCTCGGCGGTCTTCGCGTCGAGGGCGACCTGGCCGGCGCCCTTGGGCGCGGTGCCGTCCGTCAGCGGGTACCGGGCGTCCTTGTCGCCCCAGTAGTTCGCGCCCTGTGACTGGAAACCGTCGCCGACGAGCTTGCCGTCCTTGTCGGCGATGGCCGTGAAGCCGTTCACGACCCCGATGACGGACGCGGCGCCCGGAACCTTCGCGCTCTCGTCGAGCAGGGCCTGTGTCAGCTCCGGGGGCTTGGCGATCGTGTCGCCCCCATCGTTCCCCACGTCCCCGACGCCCGGCTGCACGGCGACGTCGACCTGGTCGAAGCCCTTGGCGGAGCTGTTCTGGAGGGCGTTCGAGAGGGTGTTGGTGAAGACCAGGGTCCCGGACACGAAGGCCACGCCGAGCATCACGGCGAGCACGGTCATCAGGAGTCTGGCCTTGTGCGCGAGTACGTTGCGCAGGGCGGTACGGAACATGGGTGTCGTCTCAGTCCGTCGAAGTCGAGGTCGTGCAGAAGTCGAGGTCGTGCAGAAGTCAGGTCGTGCCGAAGTCGGGTCGTGCCGAAGTCAGTTCGGGCGCAAGGGAGTTGAGGGAGCGTCAACCCGCGGCCCACGCGATGGCGGTGCGTCAGCTGGTGCGGATCGTCCTGGTGTCGAGCCGCTTCATGAGGTCCAGGACGCCGTCCGCCGTCGGGCCGTACAGCTCGTCCACGATCCTGCCGTCCGCGAGGAAGACCACCCGGTCCGCGTACGCCGCCGCCACCGGGTCGTGGGTGACCATCACGACCGTCTGCCCCAGTTCCCGTACGGAGTTGCGCAGGAAGCCCAGTACCTCGGCGCCCGCGCGGGAGTCGAGGTTCCCGGTCGGTTCGTCGCCGAAGATGATGTCGGGGCGGGAGGCCAGGGCCCGGGCCACGGCGACGCGCTGCTGCTGGCCGCCGGAGAGCTGGGACGGGCGGTGGCGGAGTCGGTCGGCGAGGCCGATCATCGAGATCACCGAATCCAGCCACTCCTTGTCCGGCTTACGGCCCGCGATGTCCATCGGGAGGGTGATGTTCTCCAGGGCGGTCAGCGTCGGCAGCAGGTTGAACGCCTGGAAGATGAAGCCGATCTTGTCCCGGCGGAGCTTGGTGAGCTGCTTGTCCTTGAGTGAGCCCAGCTCGGTGTCGCCGATGCGCGCAGAGCCGGACGAGAAGGAGTCCAGGCCCGCCACGCAGTGCATCAGCGTGGACTTGCCGGAGCCGGACGGGCCCATGATCGCGGTGAACTCGGCCTGCTTGAAGTCGACGGAGACCCGGTCGAGGGCGACGACCTGCGTCTCTCCCTGTCCGTAGATCTTGGACAGTTCCGTGGCGCGGGCGGCGACCGTGGTGGTCCGGTCGGCGAGGGGAGTGGTGGTCACGGGTGGGGCTCCTGTCGGGACAGCGGTGCGCGGCGATGGGCCAAGAGATGTGACGAGTTCGGGTTCGGCTGTGAGGTCCGAAGCTCGTGAACCCATCGTCATGGCCATGGGTTGCCGTGTAGTCAGCCGCTGTTCCAGTTCCGAAGGCAGACCCGGGACGGACCCGGGGGGCCCGTGTCATACCTGGGGATGACGGTCGTCCCCTAGGTCCTTCCAGGTCCTTCGGGCGGGGAGATGTCAAGAACAGGTGGAGCCCCCTTGTTCGAACGGTGAAATTCCGTCATTCCGCATGTGCGCCGAACCGCCTCGCGAAAGGCTGTTGGCAAGTGCGGATGGCTCGTTCCAGGTGCTGATGCACCCTCAGAAGTCAATAAAATAAGACAACATCGGGGCCCTCACCCGCAGTTCGGGTGGGGCGTCCCGATAGGCTCGGAACCTCGATGCGGAGCCCAGGGCCTGCCCGGATGGTGGAATGCAGACACGGCGAGCTTAAACCTCGCTGCCCCTTCGCGGGCGTGCCGGTTCAAGTCCGGCTCCGGGCACTTCCGACTGCTTGTGCGCCGGATTTGTCGGTGCTGTGTCCATTGAGGACTTCATCGCGGAACCGTTGACAGCGGGCGTGTGCGACCAGACACTCATCACAGAGGGTTCGTGAAGAAAGTTTCACCACGCGAACATATCTGCGCTGGATGACCGTACCGCCCGTATGAAGGGAACGACCGATGCGTACCACCGTCGGCATCATCGGAGCCGGCCCCGCCGGGCTCCTGCTCGCCCGGCTGCTCCACAACGCCGGTATTGACTCGGTCGTCCTGGAGAGCCGCGACCGGGCGTACGTGGAGCGGCGGCAGCGGGCCGGGATCCTGGAACAGGGCACCGTCGACGTACTGCGCGCGGCCGGGGCCGGTGCCCGTATGGACCGCGAGGGGCTGCGCCACGACGGCATCGAGCTGCGCTACGACAGGAAGCGCCACCGCGTCGACTTCCCCGCCCTCACCGGCGGTCGGTCCGTGATGGTGTACGCGCAGACCGAGGTCTGCAAGGACCTCATCGCCCTCCAGCTGGTGGAGGGCGGCCCGCTGCTCTTCGAGGCGGAGGCGCTCGCCGTGGAGGGAGTGGAGGGAGTGGAGGGAACGGGGGGAGCGGGGGAAGTCGAGGGCGCCGGCAGTGGTGGTCCTCGGGTGCGGTTCCGGCATGAGGGGCGCGAGGACGTACTGGAGTGCGAGTACGTCGTCGGGTGCGACGGCTTCTGGGGAGTGGCCCGTACGGCGATCCCCGCCGAACTCACCCGCGTCTTCGAACGGTCGTACCCCTTCGGCTGGCTCGGCATCCTCGCCGACGTACCGCCCTCGCACGACGAGCTGGTCTACGCCCGCCACGACCGCGGCTTCGCCCTCCTCTCCATGCGCTCCCCGTCCGTCTCCCGCCTCTACCTCCAGGTGCCGGACGGCACCGACGCCGAGGAGTGGAGCGACGAGGAGATCTGGGACGAGCTGGAGCGCCGCTTCGAGACCGCCGACGGCTGGAAGCTCGACCGGGGGCCCATCACCCAGAAGTCCGTGACCCCGATGCGGAGCTATGTCCACGAGCCGATGCGGTACGGACGGCTGTTCCTGGCCGGGGACGCCGCGCACATCGTGCCGCCCACCGGCGCCAAGGGGCTCAACCTCGCCGTCGGCGACGTCGTGACCTTCGCGCGCGCACTGACACACGAGAAGGAGACGGGGTCGGCGGAGCTGCTCGACGCCTACTCCGAGACCTGTCTGCGCCGGGTCTGGCAGGCCGAGCGGTTCTCGTACGACATGACGACCCTGCTGCACCGGACCCCGGACGCCACTCCCTTCGAGGACCGGCTCCAGCTGGCCCGGCTGGAGCGGATCGCCGGCGCCCGCTCGGCGGAGACCGACCTCGCCGAGGGGTACACGGGTTTCCCCCTGGAGTGAGAGAGCCGGTGAGTGAAGGGGTCCGCCGCCCGGCTTGATCAGGGGGCGGTCTCGGGTCTGTACCGGGTTGGTCATGGTCCCGGGGCTCCGTAGCCGGGAATCAGGGGGGCGCGTAGCGTGTTCGCGACAGGACAAGGGAAAGATCCTCCCCAAGCACTAGGGTCAATCCTTTGCCCACCTATTACTCTTGAGCCCAAGGCCACGCACTGTGGCCATGGAGGAGTGAAATGAGGAGCAGCAACCCGGTCTTCTCGCGACGGGGGTTCAGCCGCGACAACGGCTACGCGGGCTTCAACACCGCGCCGCAGGCCGGGGGAGCCGGTGTCGGTACGCAGTCGGGCAACCCCTATGCGGACCAGCAGGCCCAGCAGGGCGGCAACCCGTACGCGACCAACCCCTACGCGCAGCAGGACCTTCAGCACGGCGCACCGCCGCAGGCCCCGGTCTCCACCGGCCGGATGACGATGGACGACGTCGTCATGCGGACGGCCACCACGCTCGGTGTGCTGGTCGTCACGGCGGCGCTCGCCTGGGCGCTGCTGCCGGTCGACGACGCGAACATCAGCCGGTCCTACGGCATCGCCATCGGCGCCGGTCTGGTCGCGATGGTCCTGGGCCTCGTCCAGTCCTTCAAGCGCAAGGCCTCGCCCGCGCTGATCGTGACGTACGCGGCGCTCGAGGGTGTCTTCCTCGGCGTTGTCTCCAGCGTCGTCGACAACCGCATCGCGAGCGGTGCGGCCATGCAGGCCGTGATCGGCACGCTGGCGGTCTTCACCGCCGTACTCGTGGCGTACAAGGCGGGCTGGATCCGCGTCAACCGCCGCTTCTACGGCTTCGTGATGGCGGCGGCGCTCGGCTTCGTGCTGCTGATGGCCGTGAACCTGCTGTTCGCGGTGTTCGGCGGCGGTGACGGCCTCGGCTTCCGCAGCGGCGGCCTCGGCATCATGTTCGGCATCATCGGCATCCTGCTCGGTGCGTGCTTCCTCGCCCTCGACTTCAAGCAGGTCGAGGACGGCATCGCCTACGGCGCGCCGCGCGAGGAGGCCTGGCTCGCCGCCTTCGGTCTCACGATGACGCTGGTCTGGATCTACCTGGAGTTCCTGCGGCTGATCGCCATTCTGCAGGGCAACGACTAGTACGCCAGGCAGTAGGCAAGTAGTACGCAGTACGCAGTAGAAGGGCCCCGGGGTCACCCCGGGGCCCTTCTCGTCGTGGTGTCGGTGCGCGCCTCGGTCTCTCGGAGGGCTCTGTGCGCTCAGAAAGCTGTGCTCTCAGAGGAACTTGCGCGCGGCCCTCCTCAGGTCGTACTCGTGAATGATCGCCTTGGCGTGGCCGTACGCGAGATTGTGCTCGTGCCGGAGCCAGCTGACCTTCTCCTCGAAGCGGAAGAGGGAGGGGCCTTCGTCGACGGTGCGCAACCAGTCGGCGACTTCACGACCGGTGCATTGGGGGATGCGGGCGAGCATGTTGCGGTGGGTCTCCTCGGAGAGGACGTGGGACATCGGCGCCTCCGGACGCAAAGGGGATGTAAGCCGGTCCTTCACGCCACGGTGCCTGAGGGTTGGGTTGTTGGCAACAGTCCGGTTGCGACCGTTAGTCTCACGGCGTGCTGGATACCGAGCCTTTGACGCTTGCAGTGGATCACTTTGCCGACCGGTTGCGGGCGGCGCCGCAGAGTCGGTTGCAAAGGGGGGCCGCTGCGGAGGCGTTGGGGTTGGCCAGGGAGTTGGCACGGCGTGCCCAGCTTCTGGAGTCGCCGGGGACTGACCCTCGGGTGATGCCTGATGTCGGAATGTTCGCCGCGGCGGATCAGGTGACTGTCGCCGCGAATGATCTGGCGCTCGTTCTGAAAAGCGAAGGCGAGCTGGCCGCGGCGCTGACTCTGGTGGCGGAGGCTCAGCAGCGGGCGGGGGTTTAGCGGCGGTTTTGAGGCCTTCCAGAAGCCTCTGGAGGTGCTGCAGGGGCCTCTGGAGGTGCTACAGGGGGGCTTTGAGGCTGACTGGCGAACCCACCCCGCCCAGCCCCGCCCAGCCCCACGACTACAGGGACGCTATGACCCTGTCCGCCAGCACGTACACCGTTTCCTCGCCGCATTCGAAGGTCAGGGCGTAGGCGCCCGAGATGCCCGAGCCGCCGAGGAGGACGGGGGCCTCGCCCGTGCGCAGGGCCGCGGAGAGGCGTTCGGCGGTCTCGCGGTGGCCCGGAGTCATACAGAGGGTCGTGCCGTCGGTGAAGACGTAGACGTCGAGGGTGCCCAGCGGACCGGGGCGGACGTCGGCCAGGGCGGTACGGGACTCGGCGAGGTCCTCCAGGCAGGCGACCGTACGTTCGTGGTCGTTCACGATGGGCGACTGGGCCGGTACGAAGTCGGGGTGCGAGGGGTGCCGACGGCGGGCGGCGGCCAGTTCGGCGGACTCTCCCGCGAACTCGTCGGTGTCGGTGCTGGACTCGGTCACCGGCTCCAGGAACTCCAGGCCCGCGAAGTCCGTGGCACGCGGCAGGAACAGCTCGCTGTCGGGGAGGCCGAGCAGGGAGGGCGCTTCGGAGGCGTCACGGGCCTCCTGGGCGGCCCAGAAGGCACGCGCCTCGGCGAGCTCCCGCTCCCGCTCCTCGGCGAGCGCCTCGGCCACGGCGGCGCGTATCCGGTCGGTGTCACCGGCTGTGCGGGCCTGCGGCACGAGACCGTGCGCGCCGACGGCGAGACTCTGGGCGGTGAGCTCGGCATGCAACGCCGCGATCTGTCGACGCAGCCCCAGCAGGGTGCGCAGAACGGCGACGCCCACAGCCGTGGTGACGGTGGCTGTGGCGAGCAGCAGAGCAAGAGGCGTAGCGCTCACTGACGTACTCCCGGTTCAAAGTCGACCCCCGACTTCCTACATCAGCTTGAAGGGTGGACTAACCACCTGTCAGTGCGTAACGTCACGAAACGGACAGGACTTTGGGCCCGGGGTTTGGTATTGAACCTGTCCTGACCTGCGCAAATACCTCGCCAGAGCGAGATAGGTCACATCCTGGGGGAGATTGGATCACAAAACGGCCCAGAACCCCGGTGGTTACCGGGTTCCGGGCCGCTTTCTCACGCAGCGCATCCGCTCGACTACCGAAACGATTCCGCCAGTTGGGGATCGCGGCGACTTCGCTTCGGGTGCTCGGGGCTCAGCTCAGGCGCTCGATGACCATCGCCATGCCCTGGCCGCCGCCGACGCACATCGTCTCCAGGCCGAACTGCTTGTCGTGGAACTGGAGGGAGTTGATGAGCGTGCCGGTGATCCGGGCGCCCGTCATGCCGAAGGGGTGGCCGACGGCGATGGCGCCGCCGTTCACGTTCACCTTCTCCAGCGGGATGCCGAGGTCGCGGTAGGAGGGGATCACCTGGGCGGCGAACGCCTCGTTGATCTCGGCCAGGTCGATGTCGTCGGCGGTGAGGCCGGCGCGGCGCAGCGCCTGGCGGCTCGCCTCGACCGGGCCGAGGCCCATGATCTCGGGGGAGAGGCCGGAGACGCCGGTCGACACGATCCGGGCCAGCGGCGTGAGGCCCAGCTCGCGCGCCTTCGTGTCGCTCATGACGACGACGGCCGCGGCGCCGTCGTTCAGCGGGCAGCAGTTACCAGCGGTGACGAGTCCGTCCGGACGGAACACCGGCTTGAGCCCCTGGGTGCCCTCCAGCGTCACGCCCGCGCGCGGACCGTCGTCCTTGCTGACGACCGTGCCGTCGGGCAGCGTCACCGGGATGATCTCGCGCTCCCAGAAGCCGTTCTTGATGGCTTCCTCGGCGAGGTTCTGCGAACGGACGCCGAACTCGTCCATGTCCTGACGCGTCACGCCCTTCACCCGGGCGAGGTTCTCGGCGGTCTGCCCCATCGAGATGTAGGCGTCCGGCACGAGGCCGTCCTCGCGCGGGTCGTGCCACGAGGTGCCCTCCTGCTCGGCGACGGCGGCGGTACGGGCCTCGGCCTCGGCGAAGAGCGGGTTGCGCGTGTCGGGCAGCGAGTCCGAGTTGCCCTTCGTGAACCGGGAGACCATCTCGACACCGGCCGAGATGAAGACGTCGCCCTCGCCCGCCTTGATGGCATGCAGTGCCATCCGGGACGTCTGGAGGGACGAGGAACAGTAACGGGTGATAGTGCAGCCCGGCAGGTAGTCCATGCCCATCTGTACGGCGACGATCCGCCCGAGGTTGTTGCCCTGCTCGCCGCCGGGCAGACCGCAGCCGAGCATCAGGTCGTCGATGTCCCGCGGATCAAGCTCGGGGACCTTGGCCAGCGCGGCCTGGATGATCGTGGCGGTGAGATCGTCGGCGCGCAGCTCCTTGAGGGAGCCCTTGAAGGCGCGTCCGATGGGGGAGCGGGCGGTCGAGACGATGACGGCTTCCGGCATGACGGCTCCATTGGCGTTACGAGGGCTGCTGGGCGTTCTTGTTTCTTGCGCTTCTTGCGGGCGGACCTGCTTGGGAAGTTACCCGTACGTATGGCCTCGGTCACGGGTGTGGCGGTGTGACTCGGGCCGCACTTTTCTAAGCGCTTGCTCACTCGGCGTCGGAGGGCCCGGTCGGCGTGGGCAGCCGCCCCTTCCCGTCCAGCCACTCCCAGTACACCCGCGCCCGCTGGACCTCCGCCCAGTACGCCTTCGTGAGCGTGTCGTGCAGCGTGGGCGCGTGTTCGGCGAGGGGACTGGTGGCCGCCCACACCAGCCGTTGCCGCACACCCATCGGGTCCCCCGTCAGCGGCCGTACGACGACACCCTCGCGCTCGGTCACCAGCGGGTGCGCGAGGGCGACCCCGTGCCCCTGCCCGACCAGCGGGAACACCACGCTCCCGCTCAGCCGCTGCACCCGGCGCGGGGCGAACCCGGCCCGTCGGCAGGCGGCCCGGAACTGCGCCGCCATCCGTACGTCCTTGTTCTCCCCGGCCAGCCAGGGCTCGCCGGAGAGCGCGGAGAGGGGGATCTCGGGGCGGGCGGCGAGCGGATGCCGTTCCGAGATCAGCACGAAGACGGGGTCCACGGCGAGGAGGGCCTCGCCGAGCCCGGGACGGCACGTACAACGACTCGCCGTACGAATACGTGCTGGTGTGGTTCGAACGAGGCCATCTGCCGACGAACTTCAGCCGGGTGGTCAGGCAGAGCGAACTGGCGCAGGTGAACCTGGTGCAGGGCTGGAAGGTGATCGATGAGGCTCGCCGCTCCCAGCTGGACCTTCCCGGCCAGGAGGACGTGATCGAGATCCCGAGACGTTGGCGGTGCCGACCTCGACGGGGTGAGGGGCGCGCGACGATCCGCGAGCCGGTCCGGACACCGGATCTCCCGTTCCGTCCCCCCGCTGCGTCCTGAGCCAGCACCCCCACTGCCAGGACTCCGAACCCCGCGACACCGGCGTACCCGGAGTGCACTACCTCGTGTGCACCTGCGCTTGCCACCACCCGGTCCCGACTGTGGCCCCGGCTGAGTCACCTCTTGACCGCCTCCGCGATCCGCACGGCGGCCTCGGCGGGCGTGAGATGCGTGGTGTCGACGACCTCGGCCTCGGCGTGCAGCCAGGTGCGGGCCGCCTCGGCGTACGGCTCGAGGTATTTGAGGCGGAACGGGGAGTTGGGGCCGAGAACCGTGTCGTCCGCGATGCGGTCCCGGAGAGCGTCCTGGTCGGCGTGGAGGACGAAGTGCCGTACCGGGATGGCGTGTTGGGCCAGACCCGTGCTGATCTCGCGCCAGTACTGCTCGACCAGGACCGTCATGGGCACCACCAGGGTGCCGCCGGTGTAGTCGAGCACGCGGCGGGCGGTCTCGATGACGAGTGGCCGCCACGGGGGCCAGTGCTGGAAGTTGTCCGTCTCGGGCAGCCCCGGGGTGATGTCCATGAGTGTCTCGCCGACCTTCTCGGCGTCGAAAACCCGTGAATCGGGGATCAGTTGCTGCACGAGCGCACTGGTCGTCGTCTTGCCCGCGCCGTGGGTGCCGTTGAGCCATACGATCATGGGACCCGACGCTATCCGCTCCGCGGGGAGCGCGGTGATGAACCTGCGGGCCGGTGAGGGCTGGGCGCGCAGTTCCCCGCACCCCTTTCGGGGCTTCGGTGTTTGCACGCCCTCGCCGGCTTCAGCCGCTCGACACTCCCCTCGGTGTGGTCGGCGTCGTCGGCGTGGGGGACGGGTCCGTTGCCGGTACCCGGCGCCTGCGCCTGCGCTTCATCAGTGCCCAGGGGCCTCTGGGGCCCGTGGGCATCGCCGCCGTGACCTCCGTGCCCGGCTCCGATGCCGCCTCCGCCGCCGCCCGCGCCACCGGCAGGAAGCCTTCGCGGCGGGAAACGTCCGGGCGCTCCTCGTCCGCCGGCCACAGGCCCAGGGCCGCGCACACCGTCGGGAGTACCGCCATCGCCGCCGTCGCGTACCCCTCGGCCGAGGGGTGGTAGTTGTCCGGGCCGAACAGTTCGCGTGGATTCGCCTCGAACTCGGGGCCGAGCAGGTCGCCCAGCGACACCGTGCGGCCTCCCTGTTCCACGACCCCGATCGTCTGTGCCGCCGCCAGCTGGCGGGACGCCCGCCGGGCCAGCCAGCGCAGCGGCTGCTGGACGTGCTCGACGGTGCCCAGGTCGGGACAGGTGCCCACGACCACCTCCGCACCGGCCGTACGGAGGCGACGTACCGCCGATGAAAGGTGGCGGACCGAGCGGGTCGGGGGCATCCGGTGGGTGACGTCGTTCGCGCCGACCATGATCACGCAGATGTCCGGGATCCAGTCGGACGCCGAGACGGTCAGCCCCACCTGGCGGTCCAGGTCGTCGGACTGGGCGCCGGCCAGCGCCACGTTGCGCAGCTCCACCGGACGTTCCGCGAACGCCGACAGGCCGGACGCGAGCAGCGCGCCCGGGGTCTGGCGGGCCCGGTGGACGCCCTGGCCGGCCGCCGTGGAGTCGCCCAGCAGGACGAGTCTGAGCGGGGGCTCACCGGGGGTGGCGTACCCGCGTCCGTACAGGCCGTCCGCGCTCGGCGCGTGCGGACCGCCGCCGTTTCCCACCTGGCGTCTCGCCATCCGCACCTCGGCCAGCACCACTCCCATGGCCGCCGCGCTCATCAGGCCGATCCCGCCACCGCCGTACGCGGCACCGGCCGCGATCCGCCGGGCCACCCTTGCCCTTGACATGCTCGTCATGCGTCGCCGCCACCTCCTCGTAGCCGTACACCCACTCCTTGCCCCGAACCGACGGTCCGCCAATCGCGACGTGAGGTGAATGCCGAGGCTGAGCCTTAGGCTGGCCGCACCAATGACAACCACATTTATGTGCGGCAACCGGAGACAACGGTGCAATTCCACGACTCGATGATCAGCCTCGTCGGCAACACCCCGCTGCTGAGGCTCAACAGTGTGACCGCGGGCATTCAGGCGACCGTCCTCGCGAAGGTCGAGTACTTCAACCCCGGCGGGTCCGTGAAGGACCGCATCGCCCTGCGCATGATCGAAGCGGCGGAGGAGAGCGGGGAGCTTCAGCCGGGCGGCACGATCGTCGAGCCGACCAGCGGAAACACCGGGGTCGGGCTGGCCATCGTGGCCCAGCAGAAGGGCTACAAGTGCATCTTCGTCTGCCCCGACAAGGTGTCCACCGACAAGATCAACGTGATGCGTGCCTACGGCGCCGACGTCGTGGTCTGCCCCACCGCCGTCGACCCCGAGCACCCGGACTCGTACTACAACGTGTCCGACCGGCTCGTGCGCGAGACACCGGGAGCCTGGAAGCCCGACCAGTACTCCAACCCCCACAACCCTCTCTCGCACTATCACTCCACCGGCCCCGAGCTGTGGGAGCAGACCGAGGGGCGGATCACCCACTTCGTGGCGGGTGTCGGCACCGGCGGGACCATCTCCGGCACCGGGCGCTATCTGAAAGACGCCAGTGACGGGCGCGTCCAGGTCATCGGGGCCGACCCCGAGGGGTCCGTGTACTCCGGGGGGTCCGGGCGGCCGTACCTCGTGGAAGGGGTGGGCGAGGACTTCTGGCCCACCGCCTACGACCGGACCGTCGCCGACGAGATCATCGCCGTGTCCGACAAGGACTCCTTCCAGATGACCCGGCGGCTCGCCAAGGAGGAGGGCCTGCTGGTGGGCGGCTCCTGCGGGATGGCCGTCGTCGCCGCGCTGCGGGTCGCGGAGCGGCTCGGGCCGGACGATGTCGTCGTCGTGCTGCTGCCCGACAACGGGCGCGGATACCTCAGCAAGATCTTCAACGACGAGTGGATGGCCGACTACGGCTTCCTGGAGGACACCGGCCCCTCCGCGCGCGTCGCCGACGTCCTCGACTACAAGGAGCACGGCCACATCCCCTCCCTCCTCCACATGCACCCCGACGAAACCGTCGGCCAGGCGATCGAGGTGCTGCGTGAGTACGGCGTCTCGCAGATGCCGATCGTGAAGCCCGGTGCCGGTCACCCCGACGTCATGGCGGCGGAGGTCATCGGGTCGGTCGTCGAACGCGAACTGCTCGACGCGCTGTTCACCCAGCGGGCCTCGCTCGACGACCCGCTGGAGAAGCACATGTCGGCACCGCTGCCGCAGGTCGGCTCCGGTGAACCCGTCGGCGACCTGATGTCCGTTCTCGGCACCCATGACGCGGCGATCGTGCTCGTCGAGGGCAAGCCGACCGGAGTCGTCAGCCGGCAGGACCTGCTGGCCTTCCTGGCCAAGGGCGGCAACCAGTAGCGAACGTCCGGTGAACGGGGCGTGGCGGAGGGAAACTTACGGTGTCCGCCGTGATGTCCCGTTCCGATTCCTTTCGGACGGAGACTTCGTGGAAGTGGTACGAGGGTGTCACGTCCGCGCAGCACACGCTTAACACGGGACCGGCAGAGTAGTGGGTGTCGGCAAGGGCGGGAGCGGCTCCCCGCCCCGGCCGGCACCGAAACGGCGTCACGGACCTCCGGAGCGGCTCCCGGACCTCCACCGACGCCCAGGACGCGCAAGCCCGGCCCTGACCCGGCACGCGTCCCTCGCGGGGACCGCCGTCGTCCCGCCCCCCGGCAACGGGGGTGCGGCGGTCCCCGCGAAAGCTTTTTCTACCGGCGTGCGGTGACGCTCCCCTGCCCGTGGTGACTCCGGGACGTCGGCCGACAGCCCTCAGTCCTCAGCTCTCCCAGTCGCTGTCCTGGCCGGACCTCTTGTGCCGGCCGAAGAGCCACGCCGAACTGCGCGCCGCCTGGAAGGCGTTCACGCCCACGATGCCGCCCCAGGCGACCAACAGGCCGGGGAGGCCCGAGACGCCGCCGCCGATGGCGGACAGGGGTATCGCCAGGACCAGCGAGACGATGGCGAAGCCGAAGCGCTCGCCGAAGGTGTCGGTGGATTTCGGGCCGCGCGAGTCACGCGCCACCACCATCTGCTGCTCGGCGAGCTGACGCCGTACCCGGCGCTCCACCGAGCCGTCTATCCGCTGGTCGACCTTCTCCAGGAACGAGTCGACCAGCGCGGACTCGTAATCCTCGCCCAGTTCCCTGCGGGCCTGCAGGGTGGCGCTGAGTTCCTTCTTCAGGTCGGCGTCGTGCGCGCCCATCGCGTCCATCCCGTCCATAGCGGTCATGCACACCACGGTAGGGAAACCACGCCCGCCCGGCACTGGGGTTAGCCCCCCTGTTCGTTCTCGGGTCCTCAGGCCACCATCAGTGCTTCCGCGGTCTGCCCCGGGGTGTGCCGTCGTGCGCCGAGCGGGCAGTCCGACGCAGGGCGCGCTGGATGTGTCCCAATGCCATACCCGTAGCGGTCGCTGTGGGTCACAGGGTCGGAATCCCGTACTGCTCCCTGGCGATTAGCTGGTAGTTGACCAATTTGATCGTCGACCGTTACGCAGCGTCATATGGCGTGTCAGAGGAGTCGAGCGACGTCAACTGCCCTGTTACTGACATAACCGAGCTTGCGTTGCGGGCACCACTGGCTGTGATGCGTCGCCCGCGTCCGGCCACCCGCTGATGCGGAATGGCGGGGGCCGTTGACTGGGCCCCGCGTCGCCACAACTCCCACGCGCGTGCGCGGATGTTGCGGGAGCCTCCCCCATTCTCGGCTTCGCTCGAACGGGAGGTGCCCCCATCGGTCTGCGTGATCAACGAATCCGCAGTTCCGGCATGCGAACCAGGCCTGTGAGACCCGGTTCGCCTTGTCGATGTGGCCGCATTCGGCGCAGGTGCGGGAGGTGTACGCCGGATCGACGTACACCACCGGCACTCCCGCCCGGCGGGCCTTGTACGCGATGAAGCTGCCGAGCTGGGCGAACGCCCAGCTGGAGTGAGTGGCCCGTTGGGGCTTGCGAAGCCGTACCCGCTCGCGGATGCCCGTCAAGTCTTCCAGGGCGATCCCGCGACCGGTGCGTTCCGCCTCGGCCACCACATGCTTCGAGATCTTGTGGTTGATGTCCTTCGCCCGCCGCGCTTCCTTGCGCCTGCGTTTCTTCAAGCGGCGCTTGGCGGACGGGGTGTTCTTCATCTGGAGTTTGGTGCGCAGTCCGCGTTCACGCGCCCGGCTGCGGTTGAGTTCGCGTCCGGCCATGATCTCGCCGTCGGAGGTGGTGGCGATGTTCACAATGCCCAGGTCGACACCAAGGAAGTCCACAGGGTCTGCGTTGAGCGGTGCGTCAGGCACTTCGCAGGTCGCCGCCAGGAACCACATTCCGTCCCGATGGATAAGGTCCGATTCACCCCGCCGGAAGCCAGCCAGGAACTCCAACTGCTCAGGGCTGCCAGTGAAGGCGATGCCCTTCATACGACCTGACGTGGTCCACATGGACACTGTCAACCGTTCGATCTGCCATGACAGACACCGGTCGTCGAAGGCCTGAGCGGCGTCCGGGCGAAAGCTCACGGGCTTGGCTTCCACCTGCTTGCGGCGCTTCGACCCGGGCTTGCCGAGATTGCCGCTACGGATGTTCGCTCGCAGCGTCGCATAGGCGTCGGCCACCTTGCGAATGGCGTGCAATGCCGGCTGAGCCGACAGCCCGAACCTTGCCTTCACTTCGTTGTACATGGCGACCTGCATCGGCTTCTTGCCGAACACGCGTTGCTTGAATGCCACGGACGACACCCACCGCGCGGCTTCGTTGCATGCGTGGAGGGTCGCCTTCAGTGCCGCTGCTTGGTCGGGCGTGGGCAGGAGCTCGATGTGCACAACGAGCTTCACGTCCGTAATCATGGCATCGCTCTTGGTGATGAGGATCCGAACAGATCCCCGATCTTTGTCGGGGATGGGAAATGGGCACGGGCGAGAAGCGTGTTGTCTACTTCTCCACCGGCCCGTGTCGCTCGGTGTACCCGTTCGCCCCCGTCCTCCGGGTCTTTCTCGTCCACGTCACCTGGAGGTTGGCTGTGGTGTCAGTGGGCGGGCCTGCGGGCCTGGCCGAGTATGAGGGCTCGGATGCCGCCCTCGGGAGCCGGGTTCTGTGGGAGATCTGTGACGGTCTTCAGTGCCCCAGGGTCCTCCGCGGGGGCGTGGAGCCAGAGCAGCTTGAGGCCGTGCTCGGCGTCGAGGTGGCCGTCGGCCGGGCGGGCGAGGGGTTCGGCTGTGCGGAAGATCGCGATCTGATCGCCGACCCGGATGTCCTTGCCGCCGACCTGGATCGTGCCGGAGGTCGGGTCGACCATCCGGTTGATCATCCGCAGGGTGGTCGTCTTGCCGCAGCCGGAGGATCCGACGAGAACGGTCACACCGCCCTCCGGCATCTGGAGGGAGAGATCGTGGACCGCTGTGGTGCCGTTCGGGAAGCGCTTGTGGACCGCGTCGAACTGGATCATGAGGTGTCCCTTGCCGGGCCTGTATAACGTCATGCAGAGTTCTCTGTGTCTGAATAGATTGTCAATGCCCTCGTGTTAATCCGAGGTAACGGCCGTCCAGTAAGCAAGATCGAGTGTCCGGTTTGCTTCCGGTTTGAGGGGAGTCTGCGTCTTATGTCGTCTCGAATCGTGGATACGCCGTCGGCGGTGCCACCCCCGACGCCACCCCTGACACCACCTCCAGTGTCCACCGGCATCGTCGTCCTGGACGGTGTCGGCCTCGGCGTCGAGGACGTCGTACGCCTCGCAGACGGGGCCGCGCGGCCGGTCGCCGGCACCGACGCGATGAAGCGCGTCGCGGAGGTCTGGGACGTCGCCCGCCGCATCGCCGCGACCGGCCGCGTGTACGGCCGTTCCACCGGCGTCGGCGCCAACCGCAACGAGGCCGTCCCGACCGAGGCCGCCGCCGACCACGGACTGCGCCTGCTGCGCAGCCACGCCGGTGCCATCGGCGCGGAATTGCCGGCCCGGCAGGTACGGGCGATGCTCGCCGTCCGCGCCAACCAGTTGCTGGCGGGGGGTGCCGGACTCCGCCCCGGGGTGGTCACCGCCCTGTGCGAGGCGCTGGAGAACGGGGTCCATCCCGTGATCAACGAGTTCGGATCGGTGGGCACCGGGGACATCGCGGCGCTGGCACAGATGGGGCTCGCGCTGGCCGGGGAGCACGAGTGGATCGGACCGGTGACGGCGGTGCCGGCGGGGGGATCAGCTCCCCGGGGATGGAGCGTTGCCGGGTCCCCCGAGCCCCAGGCCCTCGACAACAACGACGCCCTCGCCCTGATCAGCAGCAACGCCCTCACCCTCGGGCAGGCCGCGCTCGCCCTGCACGAGCTGCGAGGGCTCATCGCCGCCACGCAGGTCGTCGCCGCGCTCTCGCTGTACGCCGTCGACGGTTCCCACGAGGCGTACGCCGCGCCCGTGCACGCCGCCCGTCCGCACCGGGGGTCGGTCGAAGTCGCGCGCCGGATGCGGGAGCTGATCGGTTCCGCGGCCCGGCCCACCCCTCCCCTCGGGCGCATCCAGGACCCGTACGGCTTCCGGTGTCTGCCGCAGATCCACGGGCCCGCGCACGACGCGGCGGACGCGCTGGAGGGGGTGCTCGCCATCGAGATCAACGCCGCCGCCGAGAATCCGCTCATCTCGCCCGAGGACTTCACCGCCTACCACCACGGCGGCTTCTACCAGGCCCAACTGGCCCTCGCCCTCGACCACTTCAGACTTGCCGTCACCCAGGTGGCGCGGCTGTCCACCTCCCGCCTGTCCACCCTCAACGAGCCCGCCTTCACCCGTCTGCGCCCCTTCCTCGCCGACCACGAGCCCGCCGCCTCCGGGGTGATGATCCTGGAGTACGCCGCCGCCGCCGCCCTCGGTGACCTGCGGGCCTTCTCCGCGCCCGCCTCCCTCGGGCACGCTGTACTCTCCCGGGGCGTCGAGGAACAGGCCAGCTTCGCCTCGCTCGCCGCCCGGCAGACACTGCGGGCGTGCGACGCGTACCGTCTCGTCGTCGGCTGCGAACTGGTCTCCGCCGTACGGGCGCTGCGCCAGCGCGACCTGCGGCCCGACCCGGAACTGCCGGCCGGACGGGCGCTGGAGCTGGCCGAGTCGGTCCTCGACGCCGAATCGGCCGACCGGCCGCTCACGGACGACGTGACAGCGGCGGCGGCACTGCTGGACCGGTTCACGGAGATCTGGAGGGGGAGCGGGGCATGAGTACGCCGAGTGCGGACGTCAACATGGGCGCCGGTACGGGTTCGGGTACAGGGGCGGACACGGGAGCGGGAGCGGAGGGGGCCGCGGGCCCGGGCGGACATCTGCCCGACAGTCCCGCCGTCCGGCTCCAGGCCCTCTTCGAAGGGCACCGGCTCACCCCGACGCAGCGGCGCATTGCGCACAGCATGGTGCGCCGGGCCTCCGAGGTGCCCTTCCTCTCCAGCGTCGAACTGGCCGAACTGGCCGGCGTCAGCCAGCCGTCCGTCACCCGCTTCGCCGTCGCCCTCGGCTTCGACGGCTACCCGGCGCTGCGCAAGCACCTGCGTGAGGTCGCCCCCACCGAACAGGGCGCCCGGCCGGGCTCGTACAACGAGTACCAGCAGGCCGTCGAGGCCGAGATCGAGAACCTCAGGCACCTGGCCGAGGTGCTCGCCGACCCGCGCCCGGTGCAGCGCGCGGGCCAACTGCTCGCCGCGTCACGCCCCCTGCCCGTCCTCGGGCTGCGTGCCGCCGCGTCGCAGGCGTACGGCTTCGCGTACTTCGCCGCGAAGGTCCACCCGGACGTACGGCTGCTCAACGAGGGCGGCACGATGATCCACGACCGGATCGACGCCGCCGTACGGGCGGGCGCCACGACCCTGCTGTGCTTCGCGCTGCCCCGGCATCCGCGCGAGGTCGTCGACACCCTCGCCTACGCCAAGGGGGCGGGGCTGACCGTCGTCACCGTCGCCGACTCGGCGTTCGCGCCGGTCGCGAAGGTCTCCGACCTGCTGCTGCCGGCCGCCGTCGGCACCGGGCTCGCCTTCGACACCGCCTGCGCGCCGATGCTGCTCGGCCGGGTGCTGCTGGAGGCCATGTGCGACGACCTGCCGGACGCCCAGGCCCGTCTGGAGGAGTTCGACACACGGGCGGCGACCCGGGGACTGTTCGTGGAGTAGCCACCGGCCGGGGCATCCGCCGGGGCTCTCAGATTCGTCTCACGTTCGCTCGCTACTCTCCCGCTCCGACAGAGCTGTCAGGTCTGTCGGAACTGTCAGGACTGTGCCGGATGAACGAACCGGGAGGCGGACGTGGCACGCGGAGTTCACGGAGGGCAGGGTCTCGCTCGGGTGGCTGTGGTCGTACGGGCCGGAGCGGCGCCCATGTGGTGGTTCGGAGTGTTCGCGGCGGGCACCGGCGTACTGGTGCCGGGGATCACCGGCCGCCGGATCGGGGTGATGGCGGGGGCCGCGCTGTTCATCGTCGCGGCCGGTGCCGTGGCGTATCTGCGGCGCGGGCGCTACACCGCGCTCGCCGCCGGTGCCGCCCGGGCCGGCAGGCACGACGTGCTCCAGGACCGCGCGGTGACCGTGCGCAACTGGCGCCGTGGCCACCGCTGGTGGCTGCTGCTCGCCTTCGCCGTCGCGCTGGGCAGCTCCCTCGCGGTGCCCGCGGCGGGCGGGATGCTGCTCGCCGGGGCCGGTACCGGGCTGCGGCTGAAGGCCGCCTGGCTGGGCCGCCGGGAGCGAGCCGACGACGTACTGCTGTGGGTACGTGTGGACTGGCTCGGCCCGCGCTCCGGTGCCCCGGCGGGCAGGCCGGTCAAGGCCTACCGCGCCACGGGAATCGCCGCCGGCGACGCCACCCCGGGCGGGGCGCGCCGCCGCGGCGGCGTCCTGGTCTAGCCCGTCGGTCCTCTCAGACCTCGATCTCCGCCTCGATCCGCTTCAGCTGGTGGCGGGCCATCGCCAGGTTGGAGCGGTTGATGTCGAGCACCAGGTAGAGGAAGAGGCCGTTGCCGCCGCGCCCCTTCATCATGCGGATCAGGTGGTACTGGCTGGAGAGCGTGATCAGGATGTCCTCGATCTCGCCCTTCAGGCCCAGATGCTCCATGGTGCGCATCTTGGCGCGTACGACGTCGGTGTTGCCGGCGGCGGCGACGTTCAGGTCGAACGTCTTGCTGCCGCCCATCGTGCCCAGGGCCATGCCGCTGGTGTAGTCGACGAGTGCGACTCCGGTGGCGCCCTCGATGGAGGTCAGCGCCTCTTTCAACGCGGTCTCTGTGGTGGCCATGACGGTGTTCCTCTCCTGCTTCCGGTTCAGTTTTCCGTGGTGGTGGTGGTGCGCGCGTCGGGCGTGGTTGTCGGTGTGCGTGGCGCGCGCGGGGTTCTGGTTCGGGTGGGCATGGGTTCGGGTGCGGCCGGCGGCGTGGGTTCGGGCGTGACGGCCGGTCTGGGCGGCGCGGACGCCTGTTCCGCCTCGGCCGCCGCGTCCACCAGCTCGCCGATACGGAGGCCGGCTCGGCGGCCCTCCAGGTGGAGTCGGCCGACGTTGACGCGGTCCTGCGCGAGCAGCGTCAGGACGGCGGTACGGCCCGCCGCGTATGTCGCCACATAGCCGTAGACCCCGCGGATCAGCAGCTCGCGGAAGTCGCCCTGGCCGGTCGCGTCCGCCATGCGCACGGCGACACTGAGCGCGGTGGCGGTGAGTGCCGCGACCGTCTCCGGTTCGACACCCGGGGTGTCCTGTACGAGGACGAGACCGTCGACGCTGGCCGCGAGTGCGCCGGTGAGCTGGGGGACGCGGGCCCGCAGCCGGCGCAGTTCGTCCATGACCTCGGCCTCGGCTGCCATGAGTTGTTGCCTCCTCTCGGCACGCGGGCGCTGCTTTTCAAAGGGCCTCCAGCGCATCCCTGAGCCTCTTCAGCAGCGTGATGTTGGGGTCGGCGAACGACGGCGGCAGTGTCCCGGGGGGAGCCGGGGGAGCCGAGGACTCCGACGGTGGTGGCGGGACGACGGGGGCCGGCGCCGGGGTCGGCGTGGCCTCCGGGGCTATGACTCCGGCGGCTGCCAGACGCCGTACGTCCACAAGGGTGTGGAAGGCGGGCCTGGCCAGCGCCAGGGCGATGTCCGCCGCCGTACGGACACCGTTCACCAGGGCCAGTACGGCGTGCTGGCGGGCGGTGACCGTCGGCGCGGCCGGGCTGCCGGAGAGGAGCAGCGGGGCGCTGTCGGGGGCCGGGTCGGGCCAGATGCGGTGCAGCAGGGCCCGTCGGCGCAGCGTCTCGTGCTCCACCGCGGCCACCGGCACCGGGCGCACCGGACCGAGCCAGTGTGCGTCCCCGTACTTGAAGTGCCCCGGCGTCCCGCTGGGCGCGAGGGCGAAGTACGCCGCGTCGTACAGCGCCCCCAGGTGGCACACCTCCAGGGCGCCCACGCCGATCCGGCCGCTCTCTACCAGGAACCGCCCGACCCGGTGCAGCTTGCCGGCCGCGCCGACCGCGTCCCGCCAGCCCTCCGCGTCCAGCGTGCCGCGCGCTGTGAGCAGCACGTCCAGGCCCGGTACGGCCGGGCTCTCGGCGTGCACGACCTGGCCGTCGGCGAGGTAGAGCGAGCCGCACTCGCGGACCAGGACGCCGGTTGCCCGCTCGGTGGCGAGCCGGCCGAGCATCGGTGAGACCCCGCCCCACGCCCGCTGGCGACCCGCCGCCTTGTCCCGCACCGGCAGGCGTGGCGGCGGGGTCGTCAGATTGGTGTTGGTGTGCAGAGTCGTCATCCCAGCACCAGCCGTCCGGCCATCTCGCCGAGCCGGATACGGGCCAGCGCGAGATTGCCGTCCGCGCGGGCCAGCCACAGGTGCAGGAACACACTGCTGTCGAAGCTCGTCGTGACGAACCGCAGGACGTGATAGCTGTCGCGGTTGCTGATGATCAGGTCCTCGACCGGAGGATCCTGTCCCAGTGGGCCACCGGCGAACTCGTCGGCGTCGGTGGCGCCGGCGTCGTACTCCTCCTCCGGGGCGAACGCCCGGTGCTCGACGGCCAGCCGGGCCAGCTCGGCCGCTTCGGCCGCCATCGTCTCCGGATCACCGCCCGGGGACTCCCCGACGGTGCCCAGTGCCAGCCCGCTGGTCCAGTCCACCAGCGCGGCACCCCGGGCACCGGGCAGCCGCATGGCTTCCAGTAAGCACTCGTCGATTCCGGGCACCCTTGGCCCCTCCCACCTGTCCCGCTCGCGTCTGTCCGGCTGGTCCTCGGCCGTCCCGCCCGGTGTTCGGCCGACGGATGTTCGGCCAACCGACGTTCGGCTGAGTGACGCAGACGCTACGCAACGTGTGCGCGAGGAGTGAGAGATCTGGCATTTTCCGGTGGAACATGCGGCGGATGACTAAGGTAGGTCGACTGACCCCGTTTTCAGGGCAGTTGACCTGCATGTTCCCCGGGGTCCGTCAAGGGCGTGCGGAGGGGGAGGTGGTGGGGACGAGGGTGGTGAGCGCCGAGGCGTGCGCCCCACCGGATTCGGCCACGATCTCCGCGACGGTCTGAGGCTCCCGCACGACCGCGAAGGTGACATCGTCGCCTCCGTCGGTTGGTCCGCCCGCGTTCGCGCCCGGCACGAAGCCGTAGATCCCGGGCCGGGCGAGGGAGTTGTACGCGTAGTGGTGCGCGAAGTAGTACGCGCCCGTGTCCAGCGCCGCCGCGTAGTCACCCTGTTCGAGCAGCGGCAGCGCACGCCCCTCGGCGAGCAGGTCGCCCGAGAAGCAGGCGGGCCCGGCCACGTCCTGCACCACGTCCGGCCCGGACTTGGGGAGCCCCTTCCCGTCGTACGCGGCGATCCTGAGCGGCCACGACGCCGGTGCGTACACCGTCCGCGTCGCGACCTGCACGCCCGCGTGCGTGACCGCGACCGGTCGCCCGCCGGCGCTCTTCGCGTACTCGACACGCGCCACGACCGTGCCGTGCTTGGCCAGCAGCGACCGCCCGAACTCGGTCACCAGGCCGTACCGGCCCCCGAACAGCCCCGGCACCGCGTCGCTCAGCAGCCGCGCGTACTGCGCGTACGTCGGAATCGTCGCGTCTGACGCGAAGTTGACCGGCAGCCCGCCGCCGATGTCGATGGTGTCGATCTGCCGCCGCCCGACCCGCCGGTTGATCTCCTCGGCCAGCGCGTACGTCTCCGCCACGCCCCGGACCATCAGCGACAGCGGGATGCCCTGCGACCCGGTGTGCGCGTGCAGCCTGGTCAGCCACGGGCGCTCGGCGTACGCCCCCACGATCCACTCGCGCGCCCCCTCGTCCAGCAGTGCGACCCCGAACTTCGAGGTCGTGGTGGCGGTGGACGTGGCCCCGATCGACCCTCCGCCGATCTGCGGGTTCACCCGGATCCCGATCGGGGACCAGCTGGTCGCGGACCGCATCAGCGCGTCGAGCCGGTCCAGCTCCTGCGGGTTGTCGGCGTTCACGGCGATGCCCAGCGCCAGCGCCTCGCGCAGCTCGGTGGGCGTCTTGGCGGGCGAGTCGAGCACTGTCCGGTTCGGCGGCACCCCCGCCGCCCGCGCCAGCGCCAGCTCCCCCGGGCTCGCCACCTCGGCCCCGATCCCCTCCTCGCGCAGCAGCCGCAGTACGGGCACCAGCGGGGTCGCCTTCACCGCGAAGGCGTGCAGGACGGGTGTACCGGGTGCCACGACCGCGTCGAAGGCGGCGCGCAGCTCGGCGGCGGACTCGCGGATGCCGATGACGTCGAGAAGTCCGACGATGGGTGTGTCGGCGCGGAGCAGTCCCTGCTCCACGGCGGCGCGTACGGCTTCGTCCCGGCGGCCCGTGCGATCGGAACCGTTGTTCTCCATTTGCGTCCCCCGTGCTGTCGTTCCGTGCTGATGTCGTGTCGAGATCCGTGTCGACAGGTCAAGCCAAACATCTACGGCGCGCGCATGCCGGGCACGAGAAGGTATTGACTAGTTCTATTCAGAAGTCCAGGATGTGAATATCCACTGCAACAGTCCACTGTCAGTCCGCTGGGAGGCAGACCATGTCAGGACCCCGCCCCGTACGAGCCCCGCGCGGTACGGAACTGAGTGCCCTGGGATGGCAGCAGGAGGCCGCCCTGCGGATGCTGCAGAACAACCTGGACCCCGAGGTCGCCGAACACCCCGACAAGCTCGTCGTGTACGGCGGCACCGGCAAGGCCGCCCGTGACTGGCGCTCCTTCGACGCCATGGTCCGCACCCTGCGAACCCTGAAGCAGGACGAGACGATGCTCGTCCAGTCGGGTCGCCCGGTCGGTGTCATGCAGACCCACGAGTGGGCCCCGCGTGTCCTGATCGCCAACTCCAACCTGGTCGGCGACTGGGCCAACTGGGAGGAGTTCCGCCGCCTGGAGGCCCTCGGCCTGACCATGTACGGGCAGATGACGGCCGGCTCGTGGATCTACATCGGCACCCAGGGCATCCTCCAGGGCACCTACGAGACCTTCGCCGCCGTCGCCGCCAAGAAGTTCGGCGGCACCCTCGCCGGGACGATCACCCTCACCGCCGGCCTCGGCGGGATGGGCGGCGCCCAGCCGCTCGCCGTGACGATGAACGACGGCGTCGCGATCTGTATCGACGTCGACCCGCGCGCCATCGAGCGCCGTATCGAGCACCGGTACCTCGACGTGAAGGCCGACTCCCTGGAGCACGCCCTCCAGCTCGCGGTGGAGGCGCGTGACGCCCGCCGCCCGCTCTCCATCGGCCTGCTGGGCAACGCGGCCGAACTGCTCCCGCGCATGCTCGCCGAGAGCGCCCCCATCGACATCGTCACCGACCAGACCTCGGCCCACGACCCGCTGGCCTACCTGCCGGTCGGCGTCGACTTCGACGACCTGGCGTCCTACGCGGCGAAGGACCCGGCCGGCTTCACGACCCGGGCCCGCGAGTCCATGGCCCGGCACGTGGAGGCGATGGTCGGCTTCATGGACGCCGGCGCCGAGGTCTTCGACTACGGCAACTCGATCCGCGGTGAGGCCCAACTGGCCGGATACGAGCGGGCGTTCGCCTTCCCCGGCTTCGTGCCCGCGTACATCCGCCCCCTCTTCTGCGAGGGCAAGGGCCCCTTCCGCTGGGCGGCCCTGTCGGGCGAGGCGTCCGACATCGCGAAGACCGACAAGGCGATGCTGGAGCTGTTCCCGGAGAACGAATCCCTGCACCGCTGGATCAAGATGGCCGGGGAGCGCGTCCACTTCCAGGGGCTGCCGGCCCGCATCTGCTGGCTCGGCTACGGCGAGCGGGACAAGGCGGGCGAGCGCTTCAACGACATGGTGGCGAGCGGTGAGCTGGCCGCGCCGCTGGTGATCGGCCGCGACCACCTGGACAGCGGATCCGTCGCGTCTCCCTACCGGGAGACCGAGGCGATGCTCGACGGCTCCGACGCGATCGCCGACTGGCCGCTGCTGAACGCGATGGTGAACGTGGCGTCCGGAGCGTCGTGGGTCTCCATCCACCACGGTGGCGGTGTCGGCATGGGTCGGTCCATCCACGCCGGCCAGGTGTCGGTGGCCGACGGCACGAAACTGGCGGGCGAGAAGATCCGCCGGGTGCTCACCAACGACCCCGGGATGGGCGTGATCCGGCACGTGGACGCCGGGTACGACATCGCGGAGACGGTCGCGGACGAGCGGGGTGTACGGGTGCCCATGCGCGAGGGGGACGACGCGTGAGGGGTCCTTCCGGCGGGCGGGACGGCGACGCTTCGGCGAGGGGCGGGGGATCGTCACCGTCTGCCGGTTCGGCTGCGCCCACCGGTTCCGCCCTGCGGAACGACTGCCCACAGCCTGCCGGCGGTGCCTCTTTCCATCAGATGTGGCGCGACCTCGCCCCCATCGGGCGCCACCCCGGCTCACACGGCTATCGCCGTTACGCCTGGACAGGCATCGATCTCGAATGCCGGGCCTGGTTCAAGGAGCAGGCCGAGAGCCGGGGGCTGTCCTACGAGGTCGACCGGAACGGGAACCAGTGGGCCTGGCTCGGGGATCCCGGCGCCGGGGATGCCGTTGTCACCGGGTCGCATCTTGACTCCGTGCCCGATGGCGGGGCCTTTGACGGGCCCCTCGGGGTCGTCTCCTCCTTTGCCGCTCTTGATGAACTCCGGGACCGGGGAGCGCAGTTCGGCAAGCCGCTGGCCATCGTCAACTTCGGGGACGAGGAAGGTGCCCGGTTCGGGCTCGCCTGTGTCGGGTCGCGGCTCACCGCCGGGGCCGTCACCGTCGACCAGGCCCGGCTGCTGACCGACGGGGACGGGGTCACCCTGCCGCGGGCCATGGAGGCCGCCGGGTACGACCCGGACGCCATCGGGCCGGACCCCGAGCGGCTCGCACGTATCGGCGCCTTCGTCGAGCTGCACGTCGAGCAGGGGCGGGCTCTCGACCTCAGCGGCGACCGCGTCGGCATCGCCAGTGCCATCTGGCCGCACGGGCGGTGGCGCTTCGACTTCCGCGGTGAGGCCAACCACGCCGGTACGACACGCCTCGTCGACCGGCGTGACCCCATGCTGCCGTACGCCGAGACGGTCCTCGCCGCCCGGCGCGAGGCGCAGCTCGCCGGTGCGGTCGCCACCTTCGGGAAGATCAGCGTCGAGCCCAACGGGGTCAACGCCATCCCCTCCCTCGTACGCGGCTGGCTCGACTCCCGCGCCGCCGACCAGCACGCCCTCGACACCGTTGTCTCCGGTGTCGAGAAGGCGGCCCGCGAGTACGCCGAGGCGCACGGCGTCGATCTCGACGTCGTCCGTGAGTCGTTCACCCCCGTCGTCGAGTTCGACCACGCCCTGCGCGACGAACTCGCCCGACAGCTGGGCCGGGACGGGAAGGACACCGAGCTCAAGGTTCCCGTCCTGGGCACCGGTGCCGGACACGACGCCGGGATTCTCTCCGGGAGCATCCCGACCGCCATGCTGTTCGTGCGCAACCCCACGGGCGTCTCGCACTCCCCGGCGGAGTACGCCGCCGAGGACGACTGCGTGGCCGGGGTGACCGCA
The DNA here is from genome assembly GCF_010548275.1 of Streptomyces sp. SID12488. GTDB lineage: Bacteria > Actinomycetota > Actinomycetes > Streptomycetales > Streptomycetaceae > Streptomyces. The sequence continues at coordinate 63,510 of NZ_JAAGLT010000009.1, read as the reverse complement.
CTCGCCGACGTACTGGAAGGGCTGGCCTGCACGTGACGCACCCTCATCAGCACCCGCCTCGGCACTCGCATCCGCAGCGCACCTACTGGCTGGAGCACGCCTGGCTCGACACCAACGTCGAGCCAGGCGTGGCTCTGGACCTGCGGGACGGTCGTATCGCCGGCGTCCGCACCGGAGTCGAAGCTCCGCCGCCCGGCGCCGAGATCCTTCGCGGGCTCACCCTTCCAGGCCTCGCCAACGCCCACAGCCATGCCTTCCACCGTGCCCTGCGCGGCACCGTCCAGGTCGGCTCCGGCACCTTCTGGACCTGGCGCGAGGTCATGTACTCCGTCGCCGACAAGCTCACCCCGGACAGCTACCACGCCCTCGCCCGAGCCGTGTACGCCGAGATGGCGCTTGCCGGCATCACCGCCGTGGGCGAGTTCCACTACGTCCACCACGCCCCGGGCGGCACCCCCTACGGCGACCCGAACGCGATGGGCGAGGCCCTCGTCGAGGCCGCCGCCGACGCCGGTGTTCGCATCACCCTCCTCGACACCGCTTACCTCTCCGCGGGCATCCTGAACAAGCACGGCGGACAGGCCCCGAACCGCCACCAGCTCCGCTTCTCCGACGGCACGGCCGAGGCCTGGGCGGAACGCTGTTCAGTTCTCAAGGAACGGGATCACGCGCGGATCGGTGCCGCCATCCACTCCGTACGGGCCGTGCCCGCCGGTCAGTTGGCGACCGTGGCACGCTGGGCCGAGGAACGGCGGGCCCCGCTCCACGTCCATCTGTCCGAGCAGACGGCGGAGAACGACGCCTGCCAGGCCGCACACGGGTGCACGCCCACCCGCCTCCTCGCCGACCACGGGGTCCTCGGCCCCCGCACCACCGGCGTCCACAACACCCACCTCACCGCCGCCGACATCGCGCTCCTCGGCGGCAGCGGTACCGGTACCTGTATGTGCCCCACCACCGAGCGCGACCTCGCCGACGGCATCGGCCCCGCCGTCGCCCTCCAGCGCGCGGGCTCACCACTCAGTCTCGGCTCCGACAGTCACGCCGTCATCGACCTGTTCGAAGAGGCGCGCGCAATGGAGCTGAACGAGCGCCTGCGCACCCGCACCCGGGGTCACTGGACAGCGGCAGCACTGCTCCGGGCAGCCTCCGCCGACGGCCACGCGGCCCTCGGCTGGGACGACGCGGGCACCCTTGAGGCGGGTGCGCTCGCCGACTTCACGACGATTGCGCTCGACTCGGTCAGAACTGCGGGGCCGGTGCCTCGCCTGGGAGCGGAGACCGCGGTATTCGCAGCGTCGGCAGCGGATGTGCGCCATACGGTCGTGGCCGGTCGGCACGTCGTGCGTGACGGGGCGCACACCGTCGTACCCGAGGTGCCGCAGGCGCTCGCGGCGGCTGTCGAAGCCCTGCGCGGCTGACCCCCGTACGAACGCCTCCCGTACGAACCCTGGCCCGCAGGCCGCCCGCCACCCACGAGGACGCCATGAACAGCACCAGCACGCCGAGCAGTCCGGGCAGCCCGAACCGGACGAAGAGCGCTATCGGCAGCACGACCGACACCACCACCGGCACGACGACTGTCATCACGAACATCGGCAGCCTGGTCACCAACGACCCCTCTCTCGGATGGGGGTCCCCCCGCTCGAGCAAATTCGAGAGTGGGGGAGGATCACCTCTTGGACTGATCCTGGACGCGGCCGTCGTCATAGAGGGCGACCGCGTCGTCTGGACCGGTGAAACCAGCAAAGCACCCGCCACTGACAATCGGGTCGACGCAGGTGGCAGGGCTGTCCTCCCGGGCTTCGTCGACTCCCACTCCCACCTCGTCTTCGCGGGCGACCGGACCCAGGAGTTCAACGCCCGCATGTCCGGGCGCGGCTACACCGCCGGGGGGATCCGCACCACAGTCGCCGCCACCCGCGCCGCCACGGACGCGGAACTGGAGGCCAACCTCACCCGCTATCTCCGCGAGGCCCTCCACCAGGGCACGACGACCTTCGAGACCAAGTCGGGGTACGGCCTGACCGTCGAGGACGAGGCCCGCGCCCTGCGCATCGCCGCCGCACACACCGACGAGGTCACCTACCTCGGCGCCCACATCGTGTCCCCGGACTACGCCGACGACCCGGCCGCCTATGTCGCCCTGGTCACCGGCGAGATGCTCGACGCCTGTGCCCCGTACGCCCGTTGGGTCGACGTCTTCTGTGAGAAGGGCGCCTTCGACGGCGACCAGGCGCGCGCGATCCTCACGGCGGGCCGGGCGAAGGGGCTGCATCCGCGCGTCCACGCCAACCAGCTCTCCTACGGCCCCGGGGTACAGCTCGCCGTCGAACTCGACGCCGCCAGCGCCGACCACTGCACCCACCTCACCGACGCCGACGTGGACGCCCTCGCGAACAGCGACACGGTCGCGACCCTCCTGCCCGGCGCCGAGTTCTCCACCCGGGCCCAGTGGCCGGACGCCCGCCGCCTCCTCGACGCGGGCGTCACGGTGGCGCTCTCCACGGACTGCAACCCGGGGTCCTCCTTCACCTCCTCCGTGCCCTTCTGCGTCGCGCTGGCGGTACGGGACATGGGCATGTCCCCGGACGAGGCGGTCTGGTCGGCCACGGCGGGGGGCGCGCAAGCCCTCCGCCGCACCGACATCGGCCGCCTCACGCCCGGGGCGTACGCCGACCTGACACTCCTGGACGCCCCGAGCCACGTACATCTGGCCTACCGGCCGGGGGTTCCGCTGGTCAGCGGGGTGTGGCGGCGGGGCGTGCGGGTCGTCTGAACCGAATCGTTCGGCTGCGGCTGCGGAGGCTGATTCGGATCAGAGGCCGTAGCGGTTCTTCAGGTGGCGCCAGAAGTCACGGAACATCCACTTGTCGAACTCCGTGATCTGCGTGGCGCTGCCCGCGTTCATGACGAAGCAGCACTGGCCGGTCGGGGTCCAGTCGTAGAAGTCGTCGAGCCCGAAGGTGTGGCCGACCTCGTGCAGGTAGATGTGGATGTTCTCCTGGTCGAGCGTGCTGGTGAAGTACTCCTGGCCGACCCGCTGACCCCAGTCGCCGCCGGCGCCGCCCTGGAAGCCCTTCGTCAGCCACAGCGACTGGTCGTAGTGGCGGGACGCGCCGCCCGGGCACCTGGAGTAGTTGCCGTCCTGGTGGAAGAAGCGGCCGCAGTCGGGAGCGCACTGCGGGGCGCCGCCGCCGTCGAGGTTCCCGGCGTAGATGTCGACGGAGTTGTCGGTCCACTGGAGGGTCGAGCGGTTCTTCACCGCCCAGCCGACGATGTTGACGGGCACGCTGGTGTACGGCCAGGCGTTGTGCCCCTTGCCGTTGTCGACCATCGCCGCCATCCACTTGCCGAACTGCTTCTTCAGCGCGGTGTGGATCCGGTCGCGCAGGGCGGTGCTCACGGGCGCGTCCGACTCCCAGCGGACGCAGTAGTTGACGCTTCCCCGGTTGGCCATGACCTGGTCCCAGCCGTAGTTGCGGAAGCCGTAGAGGTCCGGGTAGGTCGACGAGACGTGGTTCCAGACCTCGTTCAGTGGCTGTACGAGGTTCGCGGGCGGGTTCCAGTCCTCGGCGGCCCGAGCCTGCGCCGCCGTCACGGCGGGAGCGGCGAACGCCGCCGGCAGACCGGGGGCGGCGATCAGCGCGGCCAGTGCCGCGAGGATGGCCAAGAGACGTGCGAGCTGCTTACGCATCGGTGAACTCCCTTTGTGGGGGGGGGCGGGATTCACCCTCGGGTCGCCACGGGGCGTGCACGGGGTTGCCGACGCGTCCCCGGCCGCATTTCACTTCCGCCTCGTCCGGTCTCGTCCGGCGGAGTGAAACGCGCACCTGTCGCGGGAGGTTGGCGGATACGGACTTTTCAGCTAGCGCCCGCCCGCCACCGCTGCCCCGACCCGCCGGTCAGGGGTTCGAGGGTCAGGCCGTCGTCACCGGCCGGAGTGAGCCCCGTAGCGATGGCGATCGCCGGACGGATCACACCGTCGTCGTCCACGGTGAAGCGCAGGTTGTCGCCGTTCTCGCTGTCGCTCACCGACTCGCACTCCCAGATGCCCACGCCCTTGTCCACATCACCCCGGCTGTCCAGGCACAGGTCGGTGTCCGCGGACGAGCGCAGCAGCCCCGAGCCGGCGTCCACCTGCCAGCGCTGGGTCGCGGCCGACGTGGAGCAGGTCGCCGTGACGACGTCCGTACCCTTCTCCAGCACACCGCCCCGGATGTCCAGACAGCGTCCCGAGGCGACGTTCACCACCTGGGCGAACGAGGCGCCCGGCGCCCGGAACGCGGGCGTGGCAGTGGGAGTGGGTGTAGGGGTTGGCTTCGGAGTCGGCGAGGGAGACGGGGTCGGAGTGGTCGGCGGCCGTGAAGTCGGCGCCGGGGAGGGGGAGTCGGCGGCAGCCGGTGAGGAGGGGGACGTCGCCCCGGAGACACTCGGCACCGCGGTGACCGGGAGGGTGCCCGCCGCGCCCTGTGTATCCGGCGAGCCGCCGCTCTGCGAGAGCAGCACGATCACCAGCGGGACCAGCGTCACGCCCAGCACGGCCGAGGCCAGCACGAACCGCCGCCGGGACGGCCGGGCCGGAGTCCAGGGCCAACTGCCTTCCGGTTGGCGGGTGTTGGCGCGCGTGACGGTCGGCGCGTCCCTCGCGTACGACAGGCCGCTCCACGGCAGCAGGCCCTCCCCCAGCGCCGTGCGCGGGTTGTCGCGCAGGGCGGCGAGTTCCTCGTAGGCCACCGAGCAGTGCGGGCAGATGACCATGTGGGAGTTCAGGTCCGTGCTGTGGCGGGGGTTGACGGGGCGGACCGACTCCTCGATCAGCCGGCGGAAGTCCTGGCAGCGCGGATCGTCCGAGACGGCCAGCCGGAACCGCAGACAGGCCTGTGCCAGGGCCTGGAGCGCCGAGTCCGTCTCGTGCGTCACGTCCTCGCGCGTCAGTCCGAGGAGGGCGGCGGTCCGGTCCTCGGGTTCGCGCTCCACGATGCCGTACCAGATGAGGCCCTGGGTGCGGGACGGCAGCGACTGGAACGGGCCCAGCATGGGCGGGGGCGGGATCAGTCCGGCTCCGCCCGCCGCGCCCTGCGCGCTCCCCGCATTCATCGGGGTGTTCATCGGGGCGAGTGTGTTCAGGACGAGGAGCAGGCTCGGGTCGAGGCCCGCCGCACGTTCGTCCGTCGCCCAGGTGGCCGCCAGATCGGCTGTCAGCAACAGGAGTTGGTGGCGCCACGGGACGCTCGGCTCGGTACCGCGTGCCGTGTCCCGGGCCGCCACCGTGAAGGCCTGGGCCGCCAACTGCCCTGCCGTGGAGTCGCTCGTCGTGCACAGGCGGGCGTAGGCGAGGACGGACGCGCGGTGGCGGGCCCGGAGTTCCTGCAACGCGAGGTACGCGGTGGGGGAGTTGGTGCGCAGCAACTCGGTGAGGTGTGCGTCGGACGCGCCGACGTACTCCCCGTACTCCCCGTCCACTCCACTGTGGCCGGTGTCCTGGGACATCCGTCCGCCTCCTCGCACCCCCGGCTTCGCCCCGTCCTGACGTACGAGCCAGTCTGAGGGCGGTCCGGGTGACGCAGGGGGCCTTTGGGAAAAGAGGGGAGAGGTTTCCGTAGGTAACCGGAAACCTCTCCCGGTGGGGGCCTCAGGGCCTCCGGAGGGCCTCAGCCCTCGGCCAGCAGGCCCTTTCGCAGTCGCTGCAACGTCCGTGACAGCAGTCGCGACACATGCATCTGGGAGATGCCCAGCTCCTCGCCGATCTCCGACTGGGTCAGGTTGGCGACGAACCGCAGCGAGAGGATCTGCCGGTCCCGGGGCGGGAGTCCGGCGATCAGCGGCTTCAAGGACTCGATGTACTCGATGCCTTCGATGCCGTTGTCCTCGTAACCGATACGGTCCGCGAGCGCGCCCTCGGAGTCGTCCTCGTCGGCCTGTGCGTCGAGTGAGCTGGCGGTGTAGGCGTTCGAGGCCGCCATGCCCTCGACGACCTCGTCCTTCGAGAGGTCGAGGCGTTCGGCCAGCTCGGCCACGGTGGGGGCGCGGTCGAGCTGCTGGGCCAGTTCGTCGCCGGCCCGTGCCAGGTCCAGCCGGAGCTCCTGGAGCCGGCGAGGTACGCGGACGGACCACGACGTGTCACGGAAGAAACGCTTGATCTCGCCGACGATGGTCGGCATGGCGAACGTCGGGAACTCGACGCCGCGGCTCAGTTCGAAGCGGTCGATCGCCTTGATCAGGCCGATCGTGCCGACCTGGATGATGTCCTCCATGGGTTCGCTGCGCGAACGGAAGCGGGAGGCGGCGAACTTGACCAGCGCGAGGTTGAGCTCGACGAGGGTGTTACGGACGTACGAGTAGTCGTGGGTGCCTTCTTCGAGGGACTCCAGTCGCGCGAAGAGGGTCTTGGACAGGGCACGGGCGTCGACCGCCCCCACCTTGTCGAACGGCGGGATCTCGGGGAGCCCGTCCAGGGCGTCCGGAACGTGCGCACCCGGGAGGTGCCGGTCCAGTAGTCGGGAGTCCGTGTGTTCCGGAGGGGGTGTCGACGTCGCTGTGTGGGTATGCGATGCGTCGAGCCGGGGTGACATGGTGTCCTCCATGGTTCTCGGCATAAGGCTGCCGAAGCCGGTGCGTGCGGTGCGGTGTGCGGCGACTCCAATGCCGGCCATATCGGGTGTTCGTCTTGGCCGGCTCGCTGACAGGAACTGGCGCACTACTAGCCCTACCCGCTTTCCCGAGCCCACCGCAAGTGCACTGTCTTCCCGTATGTCCGTATATGGGCTTTAGTTCGGGTGTCGAAGAGTGTGGGGAAGGCGTAGTGTTCGTGGACGTCAGTTCGGCGCGAGCGAGCGCCGGTAATGCAGACACGAGCTCGGGAGAGAGACGGCATGGACCGCGAGACGGTCGGCAGCGCAGAGTCTGGCCGGCTTCTGGTGGAGGTGCGCCACGAAGGCTCCAGCGCCGTCGTGACGCCCACGGGTGAACTTGATCACCACACCGCCGACCTGTTGCGTGAACCACTTGAGGACTGCCTCGCGAAGGGCATCTCGCGGCTGGTCGTCGACTGCGCGGGGCTGGAGTTCTGTGACTCCACCGGCCTCAACGTGCTGCTCGGCGCCCGCCTGAAGGCGGAGGAAGCCGGCGGCGGGGTGCATCTCGCCGCGATGCAACCGGTGGTCGCACGAGTGTTCGAGATCACGGGCGCGGACGCCGTTTTCACCGTCCACGAGTCCCTTGCCGACGCGCTTGCAGACGATCCTCCGGAGTCCCCTGCGGCACTTGAATCCTCCTAGCCTTTCCGGCCGAGTCTCCTCGGTCGGCCGGGCGGGTTGTCGAGTGCGCTCTCTTTGGGGGGTGTTCTGTCGGTTCCCCCGGGCAGGAGACATCCTGAATGCGCACACAATGACGTGCGTAGGGAGCTGTGGTGAATGAAGACCGTGTACGTGAACTGGTGAATCGGTGAGGTGAAGCGCTGATGAGCACCACCCGGCCCGACTCGCCGGGCTTCCCGGAGCCCTCGGCGGGCTCCCAGGAGTCCGCCGAGTCCGGCGGCGCTTCCGGGGGCCGTCAGACCCGCAGCCTGAGTCTCGCGGGCGAGAGCGGTGTCGTTCCGCTCGCCCGTGACTTCGCCCGGCAGGCGCTGTACGCGTGGGGCTGGCTGCCCGCCGAGGCCGCCGACCGGCGGGCCGCCGCCGAGGACGTGCTGCTCGTCGTCTCCGAGCTGGTCACCAATGCCTGCCTGCACGCCGATGGCCCGGACGAGATGTGGATCACCTGCGACAACAAGGTGATCCGCGTCGAGATCTCGGACCATGGCGCGGGCCAGCCGGCCCCGCGCACCCCGCACCGGGCCGGGCGCCCCGGCGGCCACGGAATGTTCATCGTGCAGCGGCTGTGCCTGGACTGGGGAGTCGTACGGACTCCCGGCATCGCGGGCAAGAAGGTGTGGGCGGAGCTCGGCGCTCCGGCGTAGTTCCCGTCGTTCCGGCGTGTGAGCACCACTCGAATCAGGCCGAAATCCCGGCGATCCGGTGTGTGCTGTGTCTTCCAAGTGTTGGTCCTCCGGCGTACCTTGACGGCCGATCCGCGATCTGATGTGCCGTCAGATTCGCCGCCAGGGCCGCCAGGAATGACCGCCAGGAATGGGGGACGACGATGTCGTACCACCGGACATGCCGCCGAACGCACCCGAAACGAGGCGCCGCGCTCGCGTCTGTCGCGGCCCTCGCCGGATCGGCGGTGCTGCTGGCCGCCCCCGCCGCCCGGGCCGAGGTCGTGGACGTCAACTACCGATGCGACACGCCGATCGGCATCAAGAGCGCCCTCTCGTCCATCGACATCAAGGCGGTCGAGAGCGGCGGCTCCTACAAGGTCACGATGTCCTGGCAGAAGGGCGTCTCGTCCAGCCCGGTGGAACTGGGCAAGGGCGCGATGAGCCCGAGCGCCACGATCAAACTGGGCGGCGCGGACAGCGGCACCCTGAACGTCAGCGGTCCCGCGAACGAGGCCGCGCTCCCCGCCAACACCCCCATAAAGATCAACGACCTGAGCGGCACGTACAAGCCCTCGAAGAACGGCAAGGTCACCTTCACGGCCGGAATCCTGACGATCAAGGCCGCCGGTACGACCACCACGTGCACGCCCACCAACAGCCCCAAGCCGTCCCTGACGCTCGACATCACGGGGGCCTCGGGCGGCGGTACCACCGGCGGCACGAGCAGCACCGGCGGCAGCGGCGACACCGGTGCCGACCTCCCGCAGACCGGCCCCGAGGACTCCTTCATCGCGCTGGGCACGCTAGGCGGCACGGTGCTGCTCGCGGGCGCGGCGGGCACGCTGTGGCTGACGCGCAGGAACCAGACGGCGCACAGGAACCGGACTGGGACGCCGGTACGACGGCAGCCGACGGCACGCCACTGAGGACCGTACGAGACCCGTACGACTTCCGGGAGCCGCCGATGCGTGTCCTCTGCCCCAGCCCCAGTCATCTCCGTCGCCTCAGTCCCCTCAGCCTCCTCGGCCTCGTCGTGCTGCTGTCCGCGGGGACGCCGGCCGTGGCCGACGAGAGCTGGTCCGTCACGCCCCTGGGCACCGGACGGCCGTACTTCTACACCGAGGGCACCCCGGGAACGGTTCTCCAGGACACGCTCTCCGTCCGCAACCCGACGGCGCGGATCCTGAACGTGCGGCTGACCGGCGGAAGTTGGCTCACCCTGGCCGCGCCCGAGGTGGACGTCCCCGCCCGCACGCGAGCCGATGTGCCGTTCACGGTGCGCATCCCCGAGGGCACACCTCCCGGCGACCGCACCGCCACGATCACCGCCCGCGCCTCGGGCCGGAGCGCGACGCTGCGGGTCCGACTGCGGGTCAGGGGACCCCGGTTGCCCGCGCTGACCGTCGAGCACGTGAGGGTACGCGGTGACCGCATCGCGTACGAGCTGGTCAACCGCGGCACCACCGACCTGACCCCGACGCTCGCCGTCCACGCGGACGGTGTCCTCGGTCCCGTCCTCGACCGGGCCCCGCGCACGCTGCCCGTACGGCTGTCCCCGGGCCGGCGCGTCACCCTCACCGAACCCTGGTCCGGGAGGCCGGGGTTCGACGCGGTCGACGTACGCCTGACGGTCACGGCGGCGGGCGGGGCGGTGCGCGACCAGGCGGGCGCGTCGGTGCGGTTCGTGCCGTGGGGCGGGGTGGCGGGGGTCGCGGGGGTGCTGTCGGCGGGCGCCGCCCTTGTGGTCGTACGACGGATCGGGCGCCGTAGGCGTGATGAACGGCCGGATAGACGCCCGGAGTTGGCGGCGAAGCCGGATGAGCTGACGGGGGCGATGACGTGATGCGGCGGATTCCTGCACTGGTCGCGGTGCTGGCGATCGCTCTCCTGATGGTGCCCGTGACCAGTGCGGCAGCCGCCGACGGGCCGACCGTCAAGGTGTCCAAGTCCCAGGCGGGGACCGGTGATTCGATCATCGTCACGGGGGCAGGCTGGCAGCCCAGGACGCTGCTGATGATGCTGATCTGCGGCCGGTCCACACCGGGCCGGGGAGTGATCGGCGGCACCAACTCCTGTGCCAACGCGGACGCGAGAGCCGTCACCACGGACACGCTCGGCGGCTTCAGCAAGAGCCTGCCGGTGACCGAACCGCCGGTGCCGTGCCCATGTGTGGTGCATGTGGCGACGGTGACGGGAGGCTCGCAGGCGGCGGCCGACGCGGTGTTCAAGGTGGCGGGGCACCCGGTCGAACCGCTGCCCGCGCAGACCGGCACGGGCCGTCTCTCGGTCCTCACGGACCCGCGGCTCGACGGTTCGAGCGGGGTGCTGACCTGGTTCGGGGCGCCGCCCACCCGGACCCTGGTGGTCACCGTCGGCAACCTCGGCACGGCGGCGGTCAAGGACCCGGTCTTCCAGGTCGGCACCTCCCACGGGGTGTTCGCCCCGCAGTGGGACGAGCAGCAGTGGCGCGGCACGATCACGCCGGGCGGGAAGGCACGCGTCGAGCTGCCGGTCGGCCTGGTGAGCGGGGCGCACGGTGACTACACGGTCTCGCTGAGGTACGACGGCAAGATGCTCGCCGAGCAGCCGTGGGGCGTGGGCCGGCCGTGGGGCGTGACCCTGTTCTGGGTCCTGGCCGGTGTCGTCGTACCGGCGGCGCTGTTCCGCATCGGGATGGCTGTGGTGGACCGGGTACGGCCACGCGGACCGGGCGGAGCGGGCGGGCGGCCGTCGCCGCGTCATGGCAGGGCGCTGCGGCTGCCCGAACTGACCCTGCGTATGCCGAGGTTGAACACGCGGGAGGACCGCGAACAGCCCCGGCCGGCGACCGCTTCCACCACCCTGCCGTGGTTCACCCCCGACGCCGACCCGGGAGCGAGCGCGGTCGAGGGCGCGGGATCGGGCGCGGGCACGGGCATCGACACCGGAGCGGGCACTCCGACGACCAGCACGACGACTACGAAGGGGAACACGTGAGAACGCAACGGAGACGGAGCGCGGGTGCGGCAGGGGCCCTGTTGCTGCTCGGCGGAGCGGGCGGTGTCCTGCTGGGCATGGCCGCGGCGGGACCCGCCCAGGCAGCCGAGGTGTCGTACGCGACCAAGTGCGTGCCGCCGGCGGCCTCCGGGCTCGACCCGGTCAACGGAACGACCAAGGTGGAGATCACCGCGCCCGCGACGGCGAAGGTCGGCGACGAGGTGGACGTGGTCTGGAAGTTCACGCAGGCCGCGTCCAAGAACCCGGACCTGATCGACCTCCCGGCCAACTCGGTCCAGCCGAGCGGGGTGTTGAAGGCGGCCGGTGCGCAGACCGCCGACATCGCGCTGGTGGGTCCGCGGGAGAACCCGGCGATCCCCAAGGGCGGGGCGATGGTCCTGTCCGACATGAAGGGCAAGGTGAAACTGACGACGGCGGGAGACGTGACGCTGACGCCGGACGCGTACACGATCAACGTGTACGGGACGGACACGAAGTGCGCGCCGACCGGGACGGTGCAGTCGTCGGCGACGATCAAGGTGACGGCGGGTGACGGCGGTTCACCGTCCACGTCGACCTCACCCACGCCGACTCCGACGGACTCCGAGTCCGCGACGCCGACCCCGACCCCGACCCCGACCCCGACCGGGTCGGACGACGAGAGCGAGTCGCCGAGCAGCACACCGAGTGCGACGGACAGCGGCCAGACGGACTTCACCGGGAAACTCGTGCAGGTCCCGTACAAGTGCGTGACACCGATCGGCGACAAGGACGTGACCTCCCCCATCCAGATCAACGCCACGAAGAACGGCGGGAGTTACAAGATCACGGTCCAGTTCAAGGGCTCGGTGATGAACAGTCCGGCGGACCTCCCGGCGGGCGTGGTGAAGCCGTCCATGGAGGTCGTCCTGGGCGGGTCCGACACGGGCACGGTCCACGTCGAGGGCCCGGGCAACCCGGATCCGATCAAGACCGGTGACGCGATGTCGGTCTCCGACATGACGGGCACGTACAAGCCGGGTGCGACCGGTGAATCGACCCTGTCACCAGGCGTGTTGACGGTGAACGCCGTCGGCACGACGACCACCTGCACTCCGACCACGACGATGGTCTCCCTGACCCTGGACACGGAGGAACAGGCGAGCGGCGCGTCCGGCGGCTCGTCGACCACGACTTCCGGCAGTACGGGGACCAGCGGCGGCCTCGCCAACACGGGCGCCGAGAACAACGGTGCCCTGAAGGCGCTGGGCCTGGTGGCCGGAACGGTGATCCTGGCGGGCGTGGCGGTGTTCACGTTCATGCCGGGACGGCGGCGCCTGCGCTGAACGGCGAACGGTGAACGATGACGTCAGGACCCCGCCCCGGAGCAGGTTGCCGCGGGCGGGGTCGGACGTTCTGCGCTGCCGCTGCCTCGAAGGTGCCGCTCACGTGCTGCTGTGGGCGTCCAGCAGATGGGCCCGGAGCCGTACGTTCGCGTCACTGACCGCGCTGTAGTCGAAGGCGGTCTGCGCGGCGCTCCGGCGTGCGGCGAGTTCCTGACAGGCCTCGCAGCCGTCCGTTGGCGCGGGTGGACGGTACTTCTCGTAGGACGGGTAGAGCGGCGGGCGCGGTGGACGCGTTGTCATGGCGCACACCCCTGTCCGTGCCTGCCGTGCTCCCCCAACTCCCGCTCACAGTCGCTGACTTCACCCGTACGGCCGGCCTCCAGGGCCGCGTCCCGCTGTGCGGCCAGCGCCTCGCACACGTCACAGGGCGGCGCCTGGGCCGTCGTGGAGGGCGTGGCGGCCGTGTTCACACCGACCACCGTGCGAGCGCCGCTTCCAGGGAGCGCAGGACCTCGGGGGTCGGCGCCGCCCAGGCACCGGACGGGGTCCAGCTGGGGGCGGGGGCGGCGCGGTGGGCGGTGGTGCGGGGACGCCGGGGGAGACGGGGGAGGGAGGTCGTCGTCATCGGGTCACTCCTCGGGTGGAGGTTCCGGCGTAAACCTGTGCTGTGTGCGGTCGCCGGATTACGGTGCGTGTTCAGGTACGACGAGCATGCCGCCTCAATCGGGCGGAAACGTCGTGGACAGGGCCGGATGCCCACGTTCGGCGGGGGCTATTTCCACTACGTCCAACGACAACCCACAGTCACCGCACGAGGGGAACGAGATGTCGCAACGACGCACCGTGACGAGCCTCAGCCAGCAGCCGCGCGCCCGGTTCGCCGAGGAACTGAGAGCGTTGCGGGAGGCGAACGGGGACAGCCTGCGGCAGCTCGGCGAGAAGGTCGGCTGGGACTTCTCGCTGTTCGGGAAGATGGAGAACGGCCACACACTGGGCAGCGCGGATGTGGTGCGGGCGCTCGACCAGTACTTCGGCACGGGGAGGTTCCTGGTGACGCTGTGGGAGCTGGCGCTGGGGGACAAGACCGAGTTCAAGGAGCAGTACCGCGAGTACATGGGCCTGGAGGCGGAGGCGCTCAGCCTGTGGCACTTCGGGTTGAGCAGTATCCCCGGCGTCCTGCAGACACGTGGGTACGCGACCGAGGTGCTCGCGGCGGGCGGCATCAAGGGCGAGGAGCTGACCCGGCAGGTCGAGGCGCGCCTCAACCGTGGCGAGATGCTGGCCGGTGAGGACGCGCCGCGATTCCGCACGATTCTGTACGAGTCGGTGCTGCGGTTGGTGCTACGCGATCCGGAGGCGTGGCGGGAGCAGTTGGAGCATCTGGTGGGGATGTCCGAGCGCCCCAACGTGACCGTGCAGGTGCTGCCGTTCAGCGCCGGACCCTTCGGGCTGATGAACACCGACGCGATGTTCCTGGGGCTCGACGACGGACGCGTCGTGGCTTACACGGAGAACGACCTCCATGGTGAACTCATCGAGGGAGGAGGCCGGATCGAGCGTCTGCAAGCTGCGTACGAGGCGATGCGCGACCTGGCGTTGTCCCCCGCCCAGGCGCGGAAGTTCATCGGGGAGATGCTGGAGGAGGCACGTTGCGATCCATCGACCTGAGTGCAGTCACATGGCGCAGGAGCAGCTACAGCAACACCGACGGCGGCCAGTGCCTCGAAGTCGCCGACAACCTCTCCGCCGTCCCCGTCCGAGACTCCAAGACCCCGGACGCCCCCGCCCTCATACTCCGGCCCACCACCTGGACCTCCTTCGTCACCGCCGTACGCCGCGACGAACTCCCCATCTGCTGAGGGACGTACGACCGTCAGGCACCGAGTAGGGCCTCCGGGCTCGCCAGATCCCAGCGCTGAGCCCCCGCCCACTCGGCGAAACCGTGCCACCCCACCTCCGGGTGGTCGCGGCGCAGGCCCTCGACATCCACGTCGAGGCCGGTCGCGGTGAAGTAGCGGAACATCGCGGCCAGATCGGCGGAGTGCGCCTCGATCTGGGCCAGGGGAACCGGAGTGAACTCGATCGGACGGCCGCAGACGGCCGAGAGGGTCTCGGCGATCTCCGTGCACGTCAGGTTGTCCGACGCGATGTCGATGCGGCGCCCGGCGAACTCCTCGGGGTGCCGCAGGGCGAGCGCCGCGAACGCGCCGATGTCGGCGGCCGGGATGAACGGCAGCCGCAGGTCGGCGGGCAGGGGCAGGGCGAAGCGGCCCTCGCGCAGGCCGCTCAGCGTCCACTCACTGGTGTAGTTGTCCATGAAGACGCCCGGGGCGATGACCGTCCAGGGGATGCCCAGGCTCCGAAGGTGGAGTTCGACACGGTGCTTGGTCTCGAAGTGGGGGACACCGGTGCCGCGGTCCGCGTTGGCGGCCGAGGTGAACACGATGTGCCGGACGGTTCGGCTCGCGGCGGCGGCGTCGAGCAGCGAGACGGCCTGCCGCACTTCGGCGCCGGCGTCGTCGTCGTTGCGCGTGGACATCGTGAACAGCGCGTCGGCGCCGGTGAGCGCGGCATCCAGGCCGGCCCGGTCGTCGAAGTCGGCGTACGCCACCTCCGCGCCGAGCCCGCGCAGCTCCTCGGCGGCCGTGGACGACGGATTACGCGTCAGCGCGCGGACCCGTGAACCGTGGCGGAGGAGGGCCCGGGTGGTGGCGCCGCCCTGGGCGCCGGTCGCGCCGGTGACAGCGATGACGGGCTGGGTGGGCCGGGCGAACTGATAAATTGTCTGCGTCATGCAGTAAACGTACACGCATTGTCTGCGCCGCGCAGATATTAAGGAGTGGTTGTGCCCCGAGACGACCGGACGAGCGGCCTGGAACTGGACTCCCGGCGGTACGTGGCCTCCTACGTGCTGTTCAACCAGGCCGTCGCCGACCACCTGGGGATGCACCCGACGGACGTGCAGTGCCTCAGCCTGCTCGGCATCGAGCCGGGCCCCTTCACGACCGGCCGGATCGCCCAGCTGACCGGCCTCACCAGCGGCTCGGCGACCCGGCTCGTCGACCGCCTGGAGAAGGCCGGGTACGTCACCCGGCAGCGGGACGAGGCGGACCGGCGACGGGTGCTGGTCGTGCCGGTGGCCGCGGCCATGCGGCGCCTCGGCGAGTTCTGGGACTCGCTCGCCGAGGGCTGGCTGGCCACGTTCGAGGGCTACACCGAAGAGGAACTGGCCCTGCTCGGCCGACACATGCGCCGGACGACCGAACTGGCCCAGCGTCAGATCGAGCACCTGCGCGCCCTGCCCACGGAACCGAGGTGAGCCCCACCCCGGTCCCGCGAGCCGCGCGACCGGCGTGGGTGACCCGTCAGTTCACGCTCCCCATCAGCGCCTTCACCCTGCCCCGGTACGCCCACACCGCGGCGCCCGCCAGCACCGCGAGCACCGCCTCCAGCGCCACCACGCCCATCCGGTCGAGGTTGACGCCCGCGACGGAGAGCAGGCCCGTCGTCGCGTCGCCCGCGGTGACCGCCAGGAACCAGACACCCATCATCTGGGAGGCGTACTTCGCCGGCGCCATCTTGGTCGTGACCGACAGGCCGACCGGCGAGAGGGTCAGTTCACCGACCGTCTGGACGAAGTAGATCGCCACGATCCACATCGCCGCCGCCTTGTGACCGTCCCCGGCGATCGACAGCGGGGCCAGGAAGAGGAGGAACGAGACGCCGACCAGCACCAGGCCCGACGAGAACTTCACGATCGTGCTCGGCTCCTTGCCACGCCGGTTCAGCGCCAGCCAGAACCAGGCGAAGACCGGCGCCAGCGCCATGATCAGCACCGGGTTCACCGACTGGTACCAGGAGACCGGGAACTCCCAGCCGAGGACGCTGTTCTCGGCATTCTGGTCGGCGAAGATCGACAGGGTGGTGGCGCCCTGGTCGTAGATCATCCAGAAGACGGCGGCGGCCACGAAGAACCAGATGTACGCCGACATCGACGACTGCTCGGACCCGCTGAGGTCCTTGTCGCGCTTGATCCGCGCCAGCACGACCACCGGGACGACCAGACCGAGCAGGATCAGCGGAACCATCACCCAGTTCAGCGTGTAGTGGCCCGAGAAGCCGACGAACGCGTAGAAGACGGCCGCGACGCCCGCCCAGACCGCCGCCCTGCGCAGCGTCGCGGACTTCTCCGCGGCGGACAGCGGGGTCGGGACGACACTCGAACGCGCGTCCAGATGCCGACTGCCCAGCAGGAACTGGGCGAGACCGAGCGCCATGCCGAGCGCGGCGAGGGCGAAGCCGAGATGCCAGTCGACCTTCTCGCCGATCGTGCCGATCACCAGCGGCGCGGCGAACGCGCCGGCGTTGATGCCCATGTAGAAGACGGTGAAGCCGCCGTCACGGCGCGGGTCGTCCGGGCCGTCGTACAGGTGGCCGACCATGGTGGAGATGTTGGCCTTCAGCAGGCCCGAACCGATCGCCACGAGCCCGAGGCCGGCGTAGAAGGTGCCCGCCGTCGGCAGGGCCAGTGTCAGATGGCCGAGCATGATGACGCCGCCGGCCACCGCGACGGTCCTGCGCGGGCCCCAGACGCGGTCACCGAACCAGCCGCCAGGCAGGGCGAGCAGGTAGACGAGGGAGACATAGACGGAGCCGATCGCGGTGGCGGTCGGCACGCTCAGGTGCAGACCGCTCGGCGCGATCAGGTACAGCGGGAGCAGGGCCCGCATGCCGTAGTACGAGAACCTCTCCCACATCTCGGTCATGAAGAGGGTGGCCAGTCCGCGGGGGTGGCCGAAGAAGGACCGTGGGGAACCGGGGGTGTCCGGTGTCAGGGATTCCTTCGTCAGGCTGGACGCCATGAGTCGTTCCTTGCTGGTCGGGACGCACAAAAAAGACCTTCAGCAGAAAACTCGCCAAAGGTCCATGGGTGCCACTAAGAGCTTCCTTTCACCATACGACAGCTCACAGTCGTAAATAAAAGGATTTGAGACGTGAATCACAGGTGATGGGCGAGTATCAGTCACTCATTCCAAGGTAAGAGACAGGAAATCACCGTAGAGGCACAGGTGCTGGCGTCGGGGCGCGGCAGGCACCGGCCCCGCCGTCCCGGACGCTCTCGTCGTAGCGGCCGAAGGTAAGAATCAAGAACGCCTGGTCACACCCCGGGCGGCGTCCAGGGCGGTCTACCATCAGCTCATGACCCGTGTACTGCTCGCTGAGGACGACGCGTCCATCTCGGAGCCGCTGGCCCGCGCACTGCGCCGGGAAGGCTACGAGGTCGAGGTGCGCGAGGACGGCCCGACCGCGCTCGACGCAGGCATCCAGGGCGGTATCGACCTGGTCGTCCTGGACCTGGGCCTGCCCGGCATGGACGGCCTCGAAGTGGCCCGCCGACTGCGTGCCGAGGGGCTGACCGTCCCGATCCTCATCCTGACCGCGCGCGCCGACGAGGTGGACACCGTCGTCGGCCTCGACGCGGGCGCCGACGACTACGTCACCAAGCCCTTCCGGCTCGCCGAACTGCTCGCGCGTGTCCGGGCCCTGCTCCGGCGCGGCGCGTCCGAGCCGCAGCAGCCGCCCGCAACGCACGGCGTGCGCATCGACGTCGAGTCGCACCGCGCGTGGATGGGTGAGGAGGAACTCCAGCTCACCGCCAAGGAGTTCGACCTCCTGCGGGTGCTTGTGCGCGACGCGGGGCGGGTCGTGACCCGCGACCAGCTGATGCGTGAGGTGTGGGACACGACGTGGTGGTCGTCGACCAAGACCCTCGACATGCACATCTCGTGGCTGCGGAAGAAGCTGGGCGACGATGCCGCCAACCCCCGGTATATCGCGACTGTCCGGGGCGTCGGTTTCCGGTTCGAGAAGAGTTAGCGAACTACGCGCGTAACCCTCCGGGGGCTGTGCGGTGTGTGCGGCTGCGGGCCCGGTGGGGGCTGGCCGCGCAGTTCCCCGCGCCCCTGGAGGCGCCCCTGACGGGGCTGCTCCAGGGCGCCTGGTCGCCGCTATGCCATCGCTCCCGGAGGGCCTGTGCGTCGTCGTCTTATTCAGTCCACCCTTGCCGTCGTGCTCGTGGTGATCGCCGTGTTCGGTGTGTCGCTCGTCATCGTCGAGACGCGGACGATCAGTACGAGTGCCCAGGACCGGGTGGACTCCGAGGCCGTGCGGCTGGCCAGCATCGTGGACAGCCGCATCCTCGGGGACGAGCAGATCAACTCCAAGGTCCTCCGCGGCCTCGTCACCGGCGACCGGTACGCCGTCGTGCGCATCCCCGGCCGCGCGCCGATCGAGGTCGGGGACCAGCCCGTCGGTGACGTCATCTCCGCCGAGGAGGACGGCGAGGAGGGCGAGACCGTCCGGGTCGAGGAACCCCGTTCCTCCGTGACCCGCGAGGTCGGCCGCACCCTGCTGATCATCGGCGCCGTCGCGCTGCTCGCCGTCATCGCAGCCGTCCTGCTCGCCGTACGGCAGGCGAACCGGCTGGCCTCGCCGCTCACCGACCTCGCCGAGACCGCCGAACGCCTCGGCTCGGGCGACCCGCGCCCCCGTCACAAGCGGTACGGCGTCCCGGAGCTCGACCGGGTCGCGGATGTGCTGGACAGCTCGGCGGAACGTATCGCCCGGATGCTCACCGCCGAGCGCCGGCTGGCCGCGGATGCCTCGCACCAGCTGCGTACGCCCCTCACCGCCCTGTCCATGCGTCTGGAGGAGATCACCCTCACCGACGACCCGGAGACGGTGAAGGAGGAGGCCACGATCGCGCTCACGCAGGTCGAACGCCTCACGGACGTCGTCGAACGGCTCCTCACCAACGCCCGCGACCCGCGCACCGGCTCTGCCGTCTCCTTCGACCTCGACGAGGTCATCCAGCAGCAGCTCGCCGAGTGGCGCCCCGCCTACCGCAGCGAGGGCCGGGCCATCGTCACCTCCGGCAAGCGGCATCTGCAGGCCGTCGGCACGCCGGGCGCGGTCGCCCAGGTGCTGGCCGCCCTGATCGAGAACTCGCTCATGCACGGCGGCGGCACGGTCGCCCTGCGCACCCGCGTCATCGGCAACCAGGCGGTGATCGAGGTCACGGACGAGGGACCCGGCGTCCCGACCGACCTGGGCGCCCGGATCTTCGAGCGTGCGATCAGCGGCCGCAACTCCACGGGCATCGGCCTCGCCGTCGCCCGCGACCTCGCGGAGGCCGACGCGGGCCGCCTGGAACTGCTCCAGCAGCAGCCGCCGGTCTTCGGCCTCTTCCTGTCCCGGACCCCGCTGAAGAAGTCGGTGGGGGGCGAGGAGGAGCGGACGGTCCGATAAGCGCCCCTTAGGGGCGCGGGGAACTGCGCGACAAGCCACGACGGCGCCGCACTGAACCGAACTCGCTCAACCCACCCGCTGACGCTGGTTCCGGCCCTCCGGAATCGTCCGACCCTCGGGGATAGGCTCCAGGAACGACTCCGCGCTGGCCACAGCCTCCCGCGCCGGAAGCGTACGGAACACCCACGTACGGTACGACCAGAAGCGGAACAGCGTCGCGACGCCGATCCCGACGAACTTGAAGACGTTGCTCTGCAGCGGGCTGTCCAGGCCGAAGCCGTAGGTCGCCGCGTAGAGCACGCCGTTCTCGATGACCAGTCCGACCGCGCTGAACAGCAGGAACAGCGTCAGTTCCTTCGTGCGGCCGCTCTTGTCGCGGTCCCGGTACGTGAAGTAACGGAAGCCGATGTAGTTCGTACAGATCGCGACGACCGTGGCGGTGACACCGGCGCGGACGACCGGGAGGTCGGTCGTACTGCGCACCAGGTTGAACACGAGCAGGTTGACGAGAAGCCCCGCCGTTCCCACCGCCCCGAACCTCGCCACCTCGGCCGCGAACTGGTCGAATCGTCGGCGTACGGCGCTCCGGGGCGTCGTATGAAGCCCGTCGGAACCAGCTTCGGAACCATGTTCCATGGTCTGTCGGCCCCCGTCTGTGGGATCGCAGTGTGGGATTTCGTCAACCCAGCCATGCTAACCACCCCCTCTGGGGCTTGCCTGTGCGCATCGAGTCACAGGCGTGTAATGCGTGAAATCAGGCCGGGATGGCCGACCGGATACTCGCCGATACTCTTGGAGGGTGACGTTCCCGGTAGTCGGCATGGTCGGCGGGGGGCAGCTCGCTCGTATGACACACGAGGCGGGCATCCCGCTCGGCATCAGGTTCAAGCTTCTCAGTGACACCCCGCAGGAGTCCGCGGCGCAGGTCGTCGGCGATGTCGTCATCGGCGACTACCGCGACCTGGAGACGCTGCGCGCCTTCGCGCAGGGGTGCGATGTGATCACTTTCGATCACGAACACGTCCCGACCGAGCATCTACGGGCCCTGGAGGCGGACGGCATCCCCGTCCGCCCCGGCCCCGACGCGCTCGTGCACGCCCAGGACAAGGGCGTGATGCGGGCGAGGCTCGACGAGATCGGGGTGCCGTGCCCCCGCCATCGCATCGTCCGCGACGTCGCGGACGTGGTGGCTTTCGCGGCCGAGGGCGTGCCCGAAGGCGATGAGGGGGACGGCTTTCCGGTCGTCCTCAAGACGGTCCGCGGCGGGTACGACGGCAAGGGCGTGTGGGTCGTCCGGTCCGCGGCGGACGCCGCCGACCCCTTCCGGGCCGGTGTGCCGGTCCTGGCCGAGGAGAAGGTCGACTTCGTACGGGAACTGGCGGCGAACGTCGTCCGCTCCCCGCACGGCCAGGCCGTCGCGTACCCGGTCGTCGAGTCGCAGCAGGTCGACGGCGTGTGCGACACCGTCATCGCCCCGGCGCCCGGCATCGCCGAGGAGCTGACCCTCCAGGCCACGGAACTGGCCCTGCGCATCGCCAAGGAACTCGGCGTGGTCGGCCACCTGGCCGTCGAACTGTTCGAGACCCGTGACGGTCGCATCCTCGTCAACGAACTGGCGATGCGTCCGCACAACTCGGGCCACTGGACCCAGGACGGCGCGATCACCAGCCAGTTCGCCAACCACGTCCGCGCGGTCCTCGATCTCCCCCTCGGCGATCCGCGCCCGCGCGCCAAATGGACGGTCATGGCGAACGTCCTCGGCGGCGACTTCCCCGACATGTACTCCGCTTACCTGCACTGCATGGCCCGCGACCCCCAGCTCAAGATCCACATGTACGGCAAGGACGTGAAGCCCGGCCGCAAGGTCGGCCACGTCAACACCTACGGCGACGACCTGGACGACGTGCTGGAGCGCGCCCGTCACGCAGCCGGCTATCTGAGAGGCACGATCACCGAATGAGTCCCGTCGCAGGCCCCCTCGTGGGCATCGTCATGGGTTCCGACTCCGACTGGCCCGTCATGGAGGCCGCCGCCCAGGCCCTCGACGAGTTCGAGATCGCCTACGAGGTCGACGTCCTGTCCGCGCACCGCATGCCGCGCGAGATGATCACGTACGGCGAGCAGGCCGCCGACCGCGGGCTGAAGACGATCATCGCGGGCGCGGGCGGCGCGGCCCACCTGCCCGGCATGCTGGCGTCGGTGACCCCGCTCCCCGTGATCGGTGTCCCGGTGCCCCTCAAGTACCTCGACGGCATGGACTCGTTGCTGTCGATCGTGCAGATGCCGGCCGGTGTGCCGGTCGCCACGGTCTCGGTCGGCGGGGCGCGCAACGCGGGCCTGCTGGCGGCCCGCATCCTGGCCTCGCACGACGAGGAACTCCTCGGCCGGATGCGGGAGTTCCAGCAGGAGCTGAACGACCAGGCCACCGAGAAGGGCAAGCGGCTGCGCGCCAAGGTCGACAGCGGCGCGGGCGGCAGCGGCTTCGGCTTCGGGAAGTGACGTCGGTGAGCTCCCTGGAGCAGGCCCGGGAACTCCTGCGCGAGTTCCCGGTCGTCGACGGCCACAACGACCTCCCGTGGGCGCTGCGCGAACAGGTCCGCTACGACCTCGACGCCCGCGACATCGCAACCGCCCAGCACGCCCACCTGCACACCGACATCCCGCGCCTGCGCGAGGGCGGGGTCGGCGCGCAGTACTGGTCGGTGTACGTCCGCTCGGACCTGCCCGACGCGGTGCCCGCGACCCTCGAACAGATCGACTGCGTACGTCAGTTGATCGCGCGATACGGCGACGACCTGCGGCCCGCCCTCACGGCCGCCGACATGGAGGCGGGCCGGCGCGAAGGCCGTATCGCCTCGTTGATGGGCGCCGAGGGCGGTCACTCGATCGCCAACTCCCTCGGCACCCTGCGGGGGTTGTACGAACTGGGCGTGCGCTATCTGACCCTCACCCACAACGACAACGTGGCGTGGGCGGACTCGGCGACGGACGAGCCGGGCGTCGGCGGGCTGTCGGAGTTCGGCCGCGAGGTGGTCCGGGAGATGAACCGCCTCGGCATGCTCGTCGACCTCTCCCACGTGGCCGCGACGACGATGCGGCACGCGCTGGACACGTCCGTTGCACCGGTGATCTTCTCCCACTCCTCCTCGCGCGCGGTGTGCGACCACCCGCGCAACATCCCCGACGACGTCCTGGAACGCCTGCCAGGCAACGGCGGGATGGCGATGGTGACGTTCGTGCCCAAGTTCGTCCTCCAGGCCGCCGTCGACTGGACGGCCGCCGCGGACGACAACATGCGCGACCACGGTTTCCACCACCTCGCCACGACCCCCGAGGCGATGAAGGTCCACCGGGCCTTCGAGGAGACGAACCCGCGCCCGATCGCCACGGTCTCGACGGTCGCCGACCACCTGGACCACATGCGCGAGGTGGCCGGCGTCGACCACCTGGGCATCGGCGGCGACTACGACGGCACGGCGTTCACCCCGGACGGGCTGAACGATGTCTCCGGTTACCCGAATCTCATCGCGGAACTCCTCGACCGGAGCTGGTCGAAGACCGACCTCGCCAAGCTGACCTGGAGCAACGCGGTACGGGTGCTGGGGGCGGCCGAGGACGTGGCACGGGAGGAACAGAGCAGGCGGGGGCCGTCCAACGCCACGCTGGAGGAGCTGGACGGCTGAGGCGGACTCGGCGGCCAGGGCGTACCCCCGAACGCCCCACCCACCAGGAAGCCCCCTCGGCTCCGTGCGACGGTGACCGTATTGCGATCACGCGGTAGATCACGACGTACGGAGCCCGTCATGGCCGACCTGCAGGACGAACTGCACACCACAGCCGAGGTCGGGAAACTCGACCCTCCGCTGCCCCCGCCCGTCTCCATGCCGGAGCCCGACGACCACCCCCACGACGACCAGGCGACGGATTTCGACCTCTCCGCCCTCTCGGCCCTTTCCGATCTCTCCGACCAGGACACCGCCGACCCCCTCGACCGTGCCCACGCCGTCCTCGCCGAGCACCCCGTCGCCGACGGCTACAGCGGACTGCCCTGGGCGCTGCGGCACCTCGCCTGGTACGACCTGGAGCTCGGTGAGAGCACCGTCGACACCGATGTGCCCCGCATGCGACGCGGCCACGTGGGCGCGCTGTTCTGGGCGCTGCACCTGCCTGAGGGGCTCACCGGGGACCGGGCCGTCGGCGCCACCCTGGAGCAGCTCGACCTGGTCAGGACGGTGGCTCGCAGCCACCCCGAGGGGCTGCGTCTCGCGGACACCGCCGGGCAGGTCACCGACGCCCGCAACTGCGGACGGGTCGCTGTCGTCCTCGGGCCCGCCGCCGCAGCCGCGCTCGACGACTCGATCGGCATCCTGCGCGTCCTGCACTCCCTGGGCCTGCGCGTGCTCACCCTCGCGGGCACGTCCTGGGCGAGCGAGGCCGGGCTGACCCGGTTCGGCGAGGAGGTGGTCCGCGAGATGAACCGGCTCGGCGTGCTGGCCGACCTCTCGGGAGCCTCCCCGGCCACCATCAGCCGTACCGTCACGATCTCCAAGGCGCCGGTCCTGTGCACCCGCTCCGCGGCCCGCGCCCTGCGCCCCCACCCCGCCAACCTCCCAGACGAGACGCTCGCCGAGCTGGGCGCGGCCAGGGGGCTGTGCCTGGTGCCGCTGACGGCCGAGCAGACCGGGCCGTCCGTCCGTGACGTCGCCGACCATCTCGACCATGTCCGCGCGGTCGCGGGCCCGGAGTGCGTCGGCCTGTCCGGCACGTACGACTCCGGCAGCGCCCACCCCCAGGAACTCGGCGACGCCTCCTGCTACCCGAACCTGATCGCCGAACTCCTTCGCCGCGGCTGGACCGAGCCTGACATCGGTCTCCTCACCTGGGGAAACGTTCAGCGCGTCCTGCGCAGCGCCGACTTCACGGCCAAGGCGGCCCAGCAACGCCGGGAGCCGTCCACGGCACGGATCGCGGAGCTGGACGGCTGATTCGGCTGCTCAGGTGCGCTCGATCCGGCAGAGGCAGAACGGATGCCCCGCCGGATCGGCGTACACCCTGAAGTCCCGCTTCCCGTCCTGGTCGTCCAGGTCCAGCGGGCGGGCGCCCAGCGCGAGGACAGCCTCCTGGGCCGAGTCCAGCTCCGCCCAGGTGGAGCCGGCGTCCAGGTCGAGGTGGAACTGCTGCGAGGCGTGATCGGCCCGCGGCCACTCGGGCGGGGCGTACCCGGGCGCCTGCTGGAAGGCCAGCCGCGGCCCGCCGGAGACGTGGAGCACGACCCACTCGGGCTCCCCTTCCGTGGGCGTACCGCCGAGGACCCCCGCGTAGAAACGGGCCAGCGCGTGCGGGTCGGGACAGTCGAGGACGACGGTACGGAAACGGGCTACGGGCGTCATGGGTTCCTCCGGTCGGTAAGGCGGTTCGGCACGTCTGTCACGTCCGTCAGGCCTGTTCAGCCCACGCAGAGGCAGAACGGGTGCCCAGCCGGATCGGCGTAGACCCTGAAGGAGCGGGCCCGGTCCTCCGTCTCCAGCGGCTTCGCGCCCAGCGCGAGCACCTCCCGCTCGGCCGCGTCCAGGTCGGCCACGGTCACGTCCAGATGGAACTGCTGCGAGCCGTCGGCCGACGGCCACTTCGGGGGCACGTGGCCGGGGGTGGCCTGGAAGGCCAGGCCCGGCCCGTCCGGGACCCGCAGGTCGACCCAGTCCTCCTGGACCTCGGGCGTGCCGCCCAGCAGCCCGGCGTAGAAGGCGGCGAGCGCGCCGGGGTCGGGACAGTCCAGGACGACCTGGTCGAACTTGGCGATGGGCATGGGTTCCTCCGTCGATTGCCTGCTCAGTGCTCTCTGCTGCTCCCTGGCGTTCCGGGTACCCCGTTGTTACCGGTTGACCCGGCTCATACGGTAACGGTTACCGGATGCCCGCGCATAGGAGGTAACGCGAGGAGGTAATGTCGCCCATATGAGCGAGAACGGGTCCGCGCCCGGGGGGCTGGCCCTCGTGGAGGCCCTGGTGAACACCAGGGGCCTGGAATCGGGCCGGGAAGCGCTGGACACCGTCGAGGGGCGTACCGCGTTCGGCATCGCGGAGATCACCGAACGGGACCTGGCGGCCGTGAAGGAGCTGCGGGAGTCCCTGCGGGCCGTCTGCCTCGCCCACGCCGGGCATCCACCGCACGATGCCGTCACGCCCCTGGGTCAACTGCTGTCCCGCGCCCCGCTGTTGGTGACCGTCGACGAACGGGACGGCTCGGCCCGGCTGACCGCCGCCGAGGAGGGCCCGCTGCTCTCCCGCGTGGCGGCGGCCGTCGCGGAGGCGCTCACCGACGGCACCTGGCTGCGCCTGAAGGCCTGTGAGCTGCCAGAGTGCCACTGGGCGTACTACGACCGCAGCCCCGCCGGGCGCCGCCGCTGGTGCGCCATGTCGGTGTGCGGGGCACGCGCGAAGATGCGCCGGTACCGCGCGAAGTAGGGGCCCCGCGTGGAGTGGCCGCCCGGGATTTGGGATGCGGGTCCCGAAGCGTGGCCGGGATGTGGAGAATGGGGCAGGCGCCGGTCCGGCCGACTGAGCCTCGGCCGGACCGGCGTCCTTTCCCGGGCCGGACTCCGTCAGCCTCAAGCGGCCGTCAGGCGGTGGGCCGCCCCATCGCGCGGTACGTCCAGCCGGCCTTCCGCCACACCGCCGGGTCGAGGGCGTTGCGCCCGTCCAGGACTAGCCGGTGGGCCACCGCCTCGCCCAGCACCGCCGGGTCCAGCTCGCGGAACTCCCGCCACTCCGTCAGGTGCAGTACGGCGTCGGCGCCCCGGACCGCCTCCAGGGCCGTGTCGGCGTACGCGAGCGTTGGGAAGACCTTGCGTGCGTTGGCCATGCCCTTCGGGTCGTACACCGTCACCTGGCCGCCCTGGAGGTGGATCTGCCCGGCGACGTTGAGGGCGGGCGAGTCACGGACGTCGTCCGAGTCGGGCTTGAAGGTGGCGCCGAGCACCGCGACCCGCTTCCCGAGGAACGGGCCGCCGCCCAGCGCCTGCCGGGCCAGCTCCACCATCTGGCCGCGCTGGCGCATGTTGATCGAGTCGATCTCGCGCAGGAAGGTCAGCGCCTGGTCCGCGCCCAGCTCACCGGCGCGCGCCATGAACGCCCGGATGTCCTTGGGCAGACACCCGCCCCCGAAGCCGATCCCGGCCCGCAGGAACTTCTTGCCGATCCGGTCGTCGTACCCGATCGCCTCGGCGAGCTTCGCCACATCCCCGTCGGCGGCCTCGCAGACCTCCGCCATGGCGTTGATGAACGAGATCTTGGTGGCCAGGAACGAGTTCGCGGAGGTCTTCACCAGCTCGGCGGTCGGGAAGTCGGTGACGACGAACGGGGTCCCCTCCGCGATCGGCGTGGCGTACACCTCGCGCAACAGCTTCTCGGCCCGCTCGCTCCGTACGCCGACCACGAGCCGGTCCGGGTGCAGCGTGTCCTGGACGGCGAAGCCCTCGCGCAGGAACTCCGGGTTCCAGGCCAGCTCGGCGTCAGCGCCGGCGGGCGCCAGCCCGGCGATCGTCCGGGCGAG
This sequence comes from Streptomyces sp. SID12488, assembly GCF_010548275.1. Classification (GTDB taxonomy): domain Bacteria; phylum Actinomycetota; class Actinomycetes; order Streptomycetales; family Streptomycetaceae; genus Streptomyces. The sequence continues at coordinate 36,369 of NZ_JAAGLT010000009.1, read as the reverse complement.
CCGGTCCGCCGAGCCGACGGGCACGGTCGACTTGCCGACGACGAGGGTGGGCGAGGTGAGGTGCGGGGCGAGGGACTCGATCGCGGCGTCGACGTACGACATGTCGGAGGCGTACTCGCCGTGCTTCTGCGGGGTGTTCACGCAGACGAAGTGGATGTCGCCGAAGGCGGCGACCTCGGTCCAGTCCATGGTGAAGCGCAGCCGCCCGGTGGACCCCTCGATCCCGGCGACATGCTTGCGCAGCAGCTCTTCGAGTCCGGGCTCGTACATGGGGGCCTGCGCGCGCCGCAGCAGGTCGATCTTCTCCTCCACGACATCCAGTGCCAGCACCTCGAAACCGAGCTCGGCCATGGCGGCGGCGTGGGTGGCCCCGAGGTATCCGGTGCCGATCACGGTGATCTTGAGAGCCATGGGTGCTCCTGGGGTGTGGCCTGGGGGTGGTCGTGTGTGCGATGGCGAGCATAGTCGTGGGCCTGGCACGGCCTGGCAGGGGCTGTTGCGGGCCTTCACGGGGCAGAATCCCTCGGAGTCGCCGCGGAGCCCCCGGAAGTCCCCCCTGTCGCCAAGCTCACGTATCACCGGGGTGGGCAGGCCCTTAAAATTTGGATTACCTACTGGGTTACTTAACGGTAGTTAGCGTCAGTCACACAGCGTCTTTGGAGCGTGAGAGACCTTGGCCGGATCGGCTGATTTCGACCTGTACCGCCCGTCGGAGGAGCACGACATGCTCCGTGACGCGATCCGCTCCCTGGCCGAGGCGAAGATCTTGCCGTACGCCGCGGCGGTGGACGAGGAAGCACGCTTCCCCCAGGAGGCCCACGACGCGCTGGTGGCCAACGACCTGCACGCGGTGCACGTACCGGAGTCGTACGGCGGCGCGGGCGCGGACGCGCTGGCCACCGTGATCGTGATCGAGGAGGTCGCGCGGGTGTGCGCCTCCTCGTCCCTGATCCCGGCGGTGAACAAGCTCGGCTCGCTGCCCGTGATCCTCTCCGGCTCGGAGGACCTGAAGAAGAAGTACATGACTCCGCTCGCCAAGGGCGAGGGCATGTTCTCGTACTGCCTCTCGGAGCCCGACGCGGGCTCGGACGCGGCCGGCATGAAGACGAGGGCGGTCCGCGACGGCGACTTCTACGTACTCAACGGCGTGAAGCGCTGGATCACCAACGCGGGCGAGTCCGAGTACTACACGGTGATGGCCGTGACCGACCCCACCAAGCGCAGCAAGGGCATCTCGGCGTTCGTCGTCGAGAAGTCCGACGAGGGCGTCTCCTTCGGCGCCCCGGAGAAGAAGCTCGGCATCAAGGGCAGCCCGACTCGCGAGGTCTACCTCGACAACGTCCGCATCCCGGCCGACCGCATGATCGGCGACGAGGGCACCGGCTTCGCCACCGCGATGCAGACCCTGGACCACACCCGCATCACGATCGCCGCGCAGGCCCTGGGCATCGCGCAGGGCGCCCTCGACTACGCCAAGGGGTACGTCAAGGAGCGCAAGCAGTTCGGCAAGCCGATCGCCGACTTCCAGGGCATCCAGTTCATGCTCGCCGACATGGCGATGAAGATCGAGGCCGCGCGTCAGCTGACGTACGCGGCGGCGGCCAAGTCCCAGCGCGGCGACAAGGACCTCACCTTCCAGGGCGCGGCGGCGAAGTGCTTCGCGTCGGACGTGGCGATGGAGGTCACCACGGACGCGGTCCAGCTCCTCGGCGGCTACGGCTACACCCGCGACTACCCGGTCGAGCGCATGATGCGCGACGCCAAGATCACGCAGATTTATGAAGGAACGAATCAGGTCCAGCGGATCGTGATGGCCCGCAACCTGCCGTAACCCGGTATCCCGGTAACCCGGCACGAACGACCGTTCGCCCCTGCCCGATGGATCGGGCAGGGGCGAACGGGTTTGTCGTGAAGGCCGGCCGCGCGTTCGCTCAGTTGCCGGAGACGGTGACCTTGTCGTCGTTCTTCAGTTCGGTCACCAGCGTCTTCACCTTCGCCTTGTCCCAGACGAGGTTGCCGCCGGTCGAGCCCGAGATCGGCATGTTCATGGACTTGCCGTCGCCGCCCGTGACGCCCTTCATTGCCCAGAACATGTCGCCCAGGTCGAACAGGCCCATGTCCTTGTCGACGATCAGGGTGTCGAGGCCCGCGCTCATCGTCGGATACAGCTTGAAGGGGTTCAGGATCGTGCCCGGCGTCGCCGTCTGGCTCGCCAGCGCCGCGAGGAACTTCTGCTGGTTCTTCGTACGGTCGAGGTCGCTGCCCGCGAGGGCGTACCGGGTGCGGACGAAGGCCAGGGCCTGCTCGCCGTTGAGGGTCTGCTGGCCCGCCGTGAAGTTGGCGCCGGACTTCGTGTCCTTCATCCCGCCCTTGGGGATGGTGAGCTCCACACCGCCGACCGCGTCCACGATGTTCGCGAAGCCGGCGAAGCCGATCTCCACGTAGTGGTCGATCCGCAGGCCGGTGTTGAACTCGACGGTACGGACGAGCAGTTCGGGCCCGTCCGTCGCGTACGCCGCGTTCAGCTTGGTGTGCTTGCCCGTGCCCTTGTACGTCTTGCCGGACTCGGAGCCCACGAACGTCGGGATCTCCACGTCCGAGTCACGGGGGAGCGAGATGAGCGTCGGGCCGTTGTCGCCGGTGTGCAGGATCATCATCGAGTCGGTGCGCTTGCCCTCGGCGGAGCCGGTGTGGAGCGCCTTCTTCTCCTCGGCCGACATGCCCTCACGGCTGTCGGAGCCGACGATCAGATAGTTGGTGCCCTTGCCGCCGTCCGGCCGGTCGATGACCTTGGACAGGTCGACCTGGCGGTTCAGCTTGCCGTCGGCCCAGAAGTACGTACCGACGGACACCACGACCAGCAGCGTGACCACCGTGATCGCGGTCCACTTGATCCGCTTGCGCCAGTTCGGTGCGGAGCGGGGACCATGTCCGCCGCTCCCCATGGCGCCGGGCCCGCCCGGCCCGCCGCCCGAGCCACCGGCCTGCGGCGCGCCGCCGTAGACCTGGCCGGTGTTGTACCCGCTGTCGTAGCCGTTGCCGTAAGGGCCCTGGCCCTGGTCACCGGCGTACGGCTGCTGCTGGGGCACCCCGCCGCCGTACGGCGGGGCGGCCGGGTTCTGACCGCCCGGGCCGCCTTGGCCGCGCTGGGCCTGCCGCATCACGCGCGCACTCTCGGGCTGTGCGTTCGCGCTGCCACGTCCGTAGCGGTTGTCGCGGTTGTCGTCGGACCACGCGCCTGGCCAATCGTTCATGCGGACCAGTGTGCAGTGCTGAGCTATGCCCTATACAAGGGTCGTAGGAAATTAGGAGCACTGCTGTTGCGAAGCTGACACAAATCGCCCATGTGTGCGCCTGGCCGGGTTACGGGTCCTTGCCGGGGGCTGGAAACGCGCAGGTGGGAAAAATCCCTCACCGACACCCCACCTCATCCCCCGTGGTCACCCCGAACTCCCCGACCCGGACCTTCCGTACCCCCTGATAATCCGCCCCGACGGTCACCTTCAGCAGCGCCCCCTGCCCCCGCACCACCCGCAGCGAACTCCCCGGCAGCGCCGCCGCCAGCGACCTCGCGGAACGGTCCCACCGGGGGTCGTACGCGATGACCGTCCGTACCGTCGCCCCCCGCTCCCGCGCGTTCACCGGCACCCGGGTCGTCCGGAACCCCGTCGCGGCCAGCGCGCGGTCCACCTTCCGCCCCAGCCCCACCGTGCGCGTCCCGTTCTCGACCTGCACCCGGATCTGCTGCGGTGCCACCTCCACCCGCACCGGTGCCCCGCCCTTGCCGCCGCCCCCGCCCTTCCGCACCGACAGCGGCTCGTCCTCCCGCAATGCCCGGAACAACCGCCCCGCTTTCGCGTCGTCCCACTTCAACGTCGAACCGATGCCCTTCACGGCGAACCCCATCCGCCCGATCGGCACGGTCGTGAACTCGGACGACGACGGGGAGAAGTGCCGCATGGCCCGCCCGAGGTCGAGCAGCTCACCCGTGCCGAACTCCTTGTCCGCCCGCACCGACCCGAGCACCGCCCGGGTGATGTCCCGGAACTTCATCGGGTTCAGCAGCACCCCGGACGACGTGGACTGCGCCATCAGCGCCGCCATGAAGCGTTGCTGTCGCTGCATCCGCCCCAGGTCGGAGGATCCGTCGGCATGCCGTGAACGCACGTACTGCAACGCCTCCCCGCCGTTCAGCTCATGCTCCCCGGCCGTCAGGTTCAGCCCGGTGTACGAGTCCTTCAGCGGCTTGGGCGTACAGATCTCGACTCCGCCCAGCACGTCCACCGTCTTCATGAAGCTGGTGAAGTCGATCTCCAGGTAGTGGTCGATCTTCACGTGCGTCATGTTCTCCACCGTCCGCACGGTGAGGTTCGGACCGCCTTCCGCGTACGCCGCGTTCAGCTTGATGACATGTCCGCCGTGCCGGTGCCCGGTGTTGCGGTCGGTGTGCGGGGGCGTCCGGGCGTACGAGTCGCGCGGCAGGCTGACCACGCTCGCCCGCTCCCGGTCCTCCGAGATGTGCACGATCATCATCGTGTCGGTGCAGTGGCAGGGCGCGCCGCCGAGCCGGTACTTGCGCCGCTCGGCCTCGCTGATCTTCTCCCGGCTGTCCGTGCCGACCAGCAGCACGTTCATGCCGTGACCGGCCCGCGGACGGTTCTTCATGTCCTTGAAGGGGTCGACGCGGGCGATGTCGGCGTCGAGGCTGGTGACCACCGCGTGCCCGATCCCGGCCGCGGCGAGCACCACGACGGACAGCGTCGTCACCGCCCGCATGGCCCAACGGGGCTTCTTCCGCCGTACGGGTGGACGCGGGCGCCCGGACGACGGCCGTGGCCGGCGCTGCGGGGAACCGGGGGAGCGAGGGGATGCGGGAGACGCGGGCATGGGGGAACACCTCCGCGAAGGCAGGCCGGGGGAGGGGGAGTGGGCCGAACGTGGGATCCGTGAGCACCGTAGGCCCATACGATCTGCGGCCCGGGTCAGGGAGCGGGCGGCGCGCGTCGGTGTCCCCCGTTCGCGGTAACGTGAGCCCCCTATGAACGCCAAGCCCGACGTGCCGCTGCCCGCCGTGTCCGTGATCATGCCCGTCCTCGACGAGGAGCGGCATCTGCGTGGAGCCGTCCAAGCGATCCTCGCCCAGGAGTACGCCGGCGAGATGGAGGTCGTCATCGCCCTCGGTCCGTCCACGGACCGCACGGACGAGATCGCCGCCGAGCTGGTACGCGAAACGGCCGGTACAAGCAAACGCGTCCATACCGTCCCCAACCCGACCGGCCGCACGCCCGCCGCGCTGAACGCAGCGATCAAGGCCTCCCGCCACCCCGTCGTCGTACGCGTCGACGGACACGGCATGCTCTCGCCCGACTACATCTCGACCGCCGTACGTCTCCTCGACGAGACCGGCGCGCAGAACGTCGGCGGGATCATGCACGCCGAGGGCGAGAACGCCTGGGAGCACGCGGTGGCCGCCGCGATGACCTCGAAGATCGGGGTCGGCAACGCCGCCTTCCACACGGGAGGCGTGGCCGGGCCCGCCGAGACCGTGTACCTGGGTGTCTTCCGGCGCGCCGCTCTGGAACAACAGGGTGGCTACAACGTGGAGTTCATCCGCGCCCAGGACTGGGAGCTGAACTTCCGGATCCGGGAGGCGGGCGGCCTCATCTGGTTCTCGCCCGAGCTGCGGGTGTCGTACCGGCCGAGGCCCTCTGTGCGCGCGCTGGCCAAGCAGTACAAGGACTACGGCCGTTGGCGCCACGTGGTGGCCCGCTACCACGAGGGTTCCATCAACCTGCGCTACCTCGCCCCGCCCACCGCCGTACTGGCGATAGCGGCGGGCGTGCTGCTGGGCGCCGTACTGACCCCGTGGGCCTTCCTGGTGCCCGGCGGCTACCTCGCGGCCATCGCGGCGGGCTCGGTCCCGGCCGGCAAGGGGCTCTCCCTGAAGGCCCGCCTGCAGATCCCCGTCGCCCTCGCCACCATGCACATGTGCTGGGGCTGGGGCTTTTTGACGAGCCCCAAGTCGCTTGCCCGCAAGGTGATCGCGGCCCGTCGGCCGGCGGTGCTCGACGGCGCGAACGCGGCCTGAACGACAACGAGTCGGGGGCCTGCCGTCAGTCATTGACGGCAGGCCCCGACTCGTTTCCCCACAACCGGCGCGGCGGCCGTCACCAGCGGTAGGGCGAGTAGACCTCCATGCACGCGTCGGTGTCCGAACCGACCACCTTGTCGGCGGTGGTGGGCAGTTGACCGGCCTTCGGAGCCGTCTGCTTCGGATACGCCTTGCCCTCGCGCCAGTCGGCGCCCACGGTCACCGTCACGCCGGAGACGTCCGTCGACTTCTTCACCGAACTCGCCGGGATCCCGAGGGACTTGGCGACGAGCTGGGCGTCGCCCGCCAGATCGGCGCTCGGGTAGTGCACGACCGTCTTCTCCACGGAGAGTGAACCGGACGTGTCCGCCGCCGCGTTGGTGAAACCCTTGGCCGAGAGGACCGCGCTGATCGCGGTCGCCCGGCGGCCGACCGCGGCGAGGGTGGCCGTCCGGGTGCCGTTCTGCACGAGCACGCCGATCTTTCCGGGATCGGCCGCCGGGTCCGTCGAGGCCGTCGCCGAGGCCGCGGCCGTCGGAGCCTTCGTCGCCGCGGCGCCGCCCTTGTCGTCGAAGGCGATGTCGTCGCGGAGCATCGTCCACACCTGCTCGGCGTCGTCGCCGGCCGTCACCAGATGGTTCGCGTTCTGGGGGTCAACGACGGTCGGAATCGTCGTCATCGTGATGCGGTCGGTCGGCACCGACTTGAGCTGCATGCCCAGGTCGTACAGCTCCTTGACCGTGCCGAGCTCCTCGGACACCGTCAGCGACTTGGTGGCAGCCTCGGCCAGTCCGGTGAGCCGTCCGGCGTCCGTGAAGACGTTCTGCGCCTTCAGCGTGCGGATCATCGAGTTCATGTACATGTGCTGGGCCTTGGCACGCCCCAGGTCGCTGTAGAAGGCATGCCGGGTACGCAGCCATTGCAGCGCCTGCTTGCCCTTGACCTTGTGCTTGCCGGCCGTGAGCTTGAGCCCGGAGCCGCCGGACACACCGGGCAGCGGGTGGTCCCACACGTTCTGCTTCACACAGACCTCGACACCGCCGATGGCGTCGGCCATCTTCACCACGCCCGCGAAGTCGATCGTCATCCAGTGGTCGATGTAGACCCCGGTGAGGTTCTGCCAGGTGGCCAGCGTGCAGCCGGCGCCGCCCCGGGCCAGCGAGGTGTTGATGATGTCGTTGGTCGCCGCGAACTTCGCACCGGTGTCGGGGTCCGTGCACTTCGGTATGTCGACCCGGGTGTCGCGCGGAATGCTCACCACAGCCGCGCTCTTGCGGTCGGCGGACACGTGCATCAGCATCTGGACGTCGCCCAGCGGCGGGTTGCCGCGGTTGGCCTTGTCACCGCCCAGGGACACGTTGGCGTCGGAGTTACGGCTGTCCGAGCCGATCAGCAGGATGTTCAGCGGAGTCTGCCCGGCCGCGTTCGCCTCGGTCTTCTGCGCCTTGGAGTCGCCGCTGCTGCGCTTGCCCTTCTGGATGTTGCTGTTCAGGTGCTCGTAGTACAGGTATCCGATGCCGGCGGTGGCGAGGATTAGCAGCGAGAGGGTCGCCGCCGACCAGCGCAGCACCTTGCGTCTGCCGGGCTGTCGCTGTCTTCCTGTCGGACCGCCGCTGCCGGTTCCGCCACTGCTGTCGTCTTCGCCGGAGTCGCTCTCCTGCTCGTGCGCGCCGTCTCTCTGCCCCGGAACCCGAGCAGGCCGGACGCCAGGTCGCGTCCCCTCCCCATGCACACTGCTCTGCGTCATTCCCCTGCCTCCCACCCTTGCGCCGCCGTCGAACAGGCCTGCCTCGCGTCCCGTAAGACGCAAGACAGGCCTGTCAGGTCAACCGGCGCACCAAAAACATCTGGCGCAGATGCCCATTGATCAATTCGGAATGCTCAGCTGGCGCACTTCACCTTGTCCGCCGTGGACTGTCCGTCCACGCTCGGCGCCTTCGCCGGCGCGGTGAGCGAGACGCCGGCCTCCTTGAAGTCCTTGCCCAGGGTCAGCGTCATGGTGGGCAGCCCCTGGGAGTTCTTCACACTCTCGCCGGGCTTCATGGCCGAACCGGACAGCCCCATGATGGCGGCCAGCCGCCGGGCCTGGTCGGCCTGGTCGGGCGCGTACTCCAGCGTCGTCTTCGCGAGCTCCGCCGGAGCGTTGCCCGCGTTCTCGGACTTCGTCACGCCCTCATCATTCTGCAGGTAGTTAAGAACAGCCTGTGCGGAGCCGCCGACGGCACCGCCGTTCAGGATCCGCACCCGCACTTCGGAGGCCTCGGACTTGGTGCCCTTGAGGCGCGCCGCGACGGCAGCCGCCTCCTTCGCCTTCTGCTGCTTGACGGCGGTGAACGACACGTCGTTCGCGATCGCGTTGAACACCTCGGGGCCCGTCGGGCCGACGACAACCGTCGCCCGGACCTGCTCCGCAGGGTTGTCGACCACCGGGACGGTCAGGAAGGTGATGTTCTTCGTCGGCACCTTCTTCAGCTCCAGCGCGACATCCTTCAGCGTGGAGACCTTGCCGAGGCCGGTGTCCACGGTCAGCGCTTTGGTGGCCGCCTCCGCGAGCTTCAGCAGCTTGGCCGGGTTGGTCAGGGTGTCGCTGGAGGACATCTTGCGCATCAGCGAGCTGAGGAACTGCTGCTGCACCTTGATCCGGTCCAGGTCGCCCTGGTTGCCGAAGCTGTGCCGCGTACGGACGAAGGCGAGCGCCTGCTCCCCCTCGACCGTCGACTTGCCGGCGGGCAGCTTCAGCTTCGACTCCTTGTCGTTGACGGCCTTGGCCACGCAGACCTCGACCCCGCCCACCGCCGTCGTCAACGTCTTCACCGCGTTGAAGTCGGCCATCATGAAGTGGTCCGGCGAGATACCCGTGACCGCCTTCACCGTGCGCATGGTGCAGCCCGGGTCGCGATCGTCCTGCCCGAGGCTGGTGTTGAAGCGGACGTCCTGGGTACCCCGGACGATCTTCTCGGACCCGTCGGGCAGGATGGTCGGACAGTCCGGGACGTCGACGATCAGGTCACGCGGAATGCTCAGCGCGGTCGCGTTCGTCCGGTCCTTGGAGACGTGCAGCAGGATCGTCGTGTCCGCGTGCCCGACGCTGCCCGCGTCGCCGTAGGCCTCGTTGCCCGCACCGGTGCGCTTGTCCGTGCCGATGATGAGGATGTTGAAGGCCTCGTCCTTGCTGAAGCCGGACTTGCCCGCCGTGCCGATGTCCGTCGTCTGGACGTTGCCCTCAAGGTGCTTGAGGTAGAAGTAGCCGGCCGTGGTGGCGGCCACCATGACGAAGGCCATGGTCCCGCCCGTCCAGAGCAGCACCTTCTTGGCCTTCGACTTCTTCTTCTCCGGGGCCCGCGAGCGGCGCCGCCCGGGGAGCGGCTCCTCGGGCACACCGCGTCGCCGTCTCGGCGGCGGTACCTGCCCGGGCGTGCCGGGCACCCCGTGCGTCTCTCGCTCCTGCTCCCGCTCCGGCGCCGCCGAACGCCCGCGTCCGGCACCCGCGTTGGCGGGTGTGGCTCGACGAGGTCCCGGGACCGCTGATTGCGGTGCGGAGGGAGTCAGTCGCAGTTCGTATTCGCCGGTGCTCGGGTTGAGCACCCACTGGTCTGCGGGGTCGATGTCGTCCGCCCGCCCACGGCCTTGCGCGTCCACGGTTCTGCATCCTCCGTCGGGGCCACGCGGCGCCTTTCCCCCTACCAAGGCGCTCGGGTCTCTCGGTCTGCCGGTGTGCACACGACACGTGTCCTGACGCACCGGATCGCTCACACTATCCGTCTGGTTGGGCGTCAAGCGACGACGGTGACAAATTCCACGTCCCTACACCTGGGCAATCCACCCATTTTCTTGAACTAAAGACCGCTGACTTGGCAAGCGCTTTACCCGTAGGCACCCCGATCGGCCGTGTTGCCGCGAAAAGTGAGTACGGGGGCGGGGTGAAGGAATCGCCCCGAACCGGCATTTCCGCCGTGACGGCGACCGGCGCGCCCGTCCGGCAACCGCTGGAACGGCTTCCGGCTTCCGGCTCGGCAAGCTGGTCGCGATTTGTGTAGTAGGCGTACGACTCCCGTGGAACGGTCATGAACTGCACACGTTCGACAGGAAAGTCGCGCATTCCGCGCATCAATTCGCACGAACCATGCACACCGGCCGGGGCGGGGTGCGCGCGAGGCAGGCCGCGCTTTCTCGTACCTCGCGAGCTCGCCGGCGGCATTGTGATCCGGGGTGACTCCGGCTGGTGGACCAGGGGCCTCGCGCTCCCCCAGAGGGGGTGCCCCCAGACGTCGTACCCGGTGTCCAGGCTCGCCTGGCCGCACCAACCCCCGTACGGCTCAGGGCGCCACAAGCCCTCGTGCGAGCTTCTGGGCGAGCCCGAGGACGCGTACGGCGCCGGTCGCGACCGGGCGCCCCCTCATGGTCGTACGGGCATGTGCTCCTACGACCATGACCTGGGCGCGGTCCTGAGGGCCTCGCCAATGGCCCGAACGGCTGAACGCCGGGGCCGGCACTCGCCCAGAGGCGTGCAGCTGTGACACGTACGGCTCCGCCGCGTGAGCGCGACAAGTCCCCACCGGGGCACAGCCGAAACGCAACGCACCCCCTACCCGCGGCGCGTAGCCGTGACCCGCTCGTCCTCGACCCGCCGGGCCACCGCATCCTCACTCGCCCGCTCAAGATGCCGGCACAGCACCACAGACCCCCCGGTGGCGAGAGGCGAGTACAACCCCGCGCTGACCCCGTCCCACGTGTCGTACCCCAACCCCGACAGCAGCCGTGACCCCGGCCCGGTAAGCCCGAACTCCACCGCATCCGCCCCGGCCCGTTCCACGACCTCCGCTCCCGTGAACTCCGCCCCGGCCACGATCAGCGCCGCCGCCTCCGGATCGACGGGCGCGTACGGCGCGAACCGGTCCCCCTGTCCCGGCACCTCCACCGCGTAGTCGGCGAAGCCTGCCGGCACCTGCGGGAACCGCCCGCCCAACGGCCGCAGCGCGAGCGCGATCCGCTCACCGGAACACGCGCGCGCCGCGTCCAGTGTGTCGGGCCCGCTGACGACGATGTCGGCCGTACCGGGCTCGCCCGCCATGTCGGCGACGACACCCACCGACGAGCACGCCAGCAGCCACACCGCCGTCTGCCAGTGCGCGGGCAACAGCAGCGCGACCCGGTCACCGGGTTCGGCGGACAGCTCGCCCTGGAGGAGATTCGCGGTCTTGGCCACCCAATTGGCGAAGGTGGCCACGGACAATTCGACTCGTTCACCCGTGGCGTCGTCGTAGAAGGTCACCAGGGGGCGTGCGGGGTCCGCGGCGAGCGCGGAACGCAGCAGGTCGGCAGGGGTGCGATCGGTGGCGTTCACCCGCGCAAGAGTACGCAGGGGTCCGCGTGGCGGTGGGCGCGGGCCGACTGCCGGAGCCACCGGTTCGGGTGAACACGCCAGACGGCCCGTCAGTTCATCGTTGGACAGATATGTATGACTATGTCCAGGATCAGGGGCATGCGTGGATATCTTTCTTCTTCCATCGGCGTCGTATGCGCAACAGCCCTGGCGCTCCCGTTGACCCTGCCCACAACCCCGGCCTCGGCCTCGGCGAGACCCGCCGAGGCAAGACCGGCTCAGACGGCCCCGGTGGCTCCCGCCGCCTCCACCGTCCCCGGCAGCACCCAGTCGCTCCCGCTGGCCCCCCGCCCCGGCGACCGTACCCTCGGCCCGGCCGCCGAACAGGGTCTGTACCGTCCGGACGTACGGCACTTCTCGCTGGTCGGTGTCGTCTGGGACAACCCGGACACCGAGCTGTACGGCGAGGTCCAGGTGCGTACCCGGGAGGCCGCCGGCGGTCACTGGTCCGGCTGGCAGGACGTCGAGACGCACAACCACGAACACGCGGCCGACCCCGGCACTGCCGAGCGGGTCTCGGGCCGGGTCCGCGGTTCCACGGCGCCGCTGTGGGTGGGCGACTCGGACGGCGTGGAGGTGCGCGTACGGGCGGACGGCGAGGGGGGCGCGCCGGGCACCCGGTCCCCCCTCCCCGCGGGCCTCCGCCTCGAACTGGTGGACCCGGGCAAGGCATCCGCGACACCCGCGCGGCAGCGCACTCGCGCGACGGGGCAGACGGAGACCGGGTACACCACCGGGTCCGCGGAGTCGGCGGAGTCGGCGGCGGCCAACGCGGACCTCGCTCCCCTCGGCGCCACCGAGATCCCGGCGCTGAACAGACAGCAGACGGAGGAAGAGGCGCTGACGCTGCGACGGCAGGAGACGGGAACGAGACCGGAAGAGCGACGGGTGAAGCCGTACATCGGCCCGCGCCCGCGGATCGTCACACGTCGAGGCTGGGGTGCGGACGAGACGCTGCGCGAACCCGGCTTCGTCTACACGAAGAAGGTGAAGGCGGCCTTCGTGCACCACACGGCCTCGGGCAACAAGTACTGGTGCAAGGACGTCCCGTCCCTCATCCGCGGCATCTACCGCTACCACGTGCTGAGCAGCGGCTGGCGGGACATCGGCTACAACTTCCTCGTCGACCGGTGCGGAAACATCTACGAGGGGCGCGCCGGGGGGATGGCGAAGCCCGTGATGGGCGCACACACGCTCGGATTCAACACCGACAGCATGGGGATCGCCGTCCTCGGAACTTTCGGCAGCTCCAAGCCGTCCAAATCGGCAGTGAGTGCGATCGCCCGGCTGACCGCCTGGAAGTTGGGCCTGTACGGGGTCAATCCGAACGCGAAGACATACCTGAAGTCGGGTGGTGGCAATCTCTATCAAAAGGGAAAGAACGTACGACTCAACGTGATCTCCGGCCACCGGGACGGCTTCGCCACCGAGTGCCCGGGCCGGCTGCTCTACGACAAACTCGGCTCGGCGCGCAAGTCGGCGGCCAAGTACCAGGGGCGATGAGGACTTCGGCCGACCGGACGGCGTTTCGGTCGGTCCCGGCAGGAAGCAGGGACGACAGGTGACAGAAGCGATCCTCCTGGTCGGCGGCAAGGGCACCCGGCTGCGTCCGCTCACCGTGCACACCCCGAAGCCGATGGTCCCGGCGGCCGGGGTCCCCTTCCTCACGCACCAGTTGGCGAGAGCGAGAGCGGCGGGGGTTGAGCACATCGTCCTGGCGACCTCCTACCTGGCCGAGGTCTTCGAACCGCACTTCGGTGACGGCTCGTCGCTCGGCCTCCATCTGGAGTACGTCACCGAGGACGAACCCCTCGGCACGGGCGGCGCGATCCGCAACGTCGCCTCGCGCCTGCACTCCGCCCCCGACGACCCGGTCCTGGTCTTCAACGGCGACATCCTGACGGGCCTGGACATCAGGGCCCTCGTCCGCACCCACGAGTCGACGCGGGCGGACGTCTCCCTCCACCTGACCCGAGTAACGGACCCGAGGGCCTACGGCCTGGTCCCCACGGACGCGACCGGCCGGGTGACAGCGTTCCTGGAGAAGCCGCAAACCCCCGAGGAGATCGTCACCGACCAGATCAACGCGGGGGCGTACGTCTTCCGCCGCTCGGTCATCGACACGATCCCGGCAGGCCGCCCGGTGTCGGTGGAGCGGGAGACGTTCCCGGAACTCCTCTCCATCGGCGCACACCTGCAAGGCCTGGTCGACTCCACGTACTGGCTGGACCTGGGCACCCCGGCGGCCTTCGTACGCGGCTCGGCGGACCTGGTACTGGGCCGCGCCCCGTCCCCCGCCGTCCCCGGCCGCTGCGGCGACCGCCTGATCCTCCCCTCCGCCCGGGTGGCCCCCGACGCCAAGCTGACCGGCGGCACGGTGGTGGGCGAGGGCGCCTTCGTGGCGGAGGGCGCACGCGTCTCGGGCAGCACGATCCTGGCGGGCGCGGTGGTCGAACCGGGCGCGGTCATCACCGACTCCCTGATCGGCGCAAGGGCCCGCGTGGGCGAACGCTCGGTCCTCACGGGCACGGTGATCGGCGACGGCGCGATCATCGGCGCCGACAACGAACTGAGGGAGGGTGTACGGGTGTGGTGCGACGCGAGAATCCCACCGGGCGCACTCCGCTTCTCGTCGGACCAGTAGGCAGGGTTTCCCACCCACGCATGAAGCCCCGGCCCAGGCATCTTCAGCCCGTCCGGCGTTTGAGGACGAGGCCCCTTCAGGACCGAAGCGGGGGTCTGGGGGCGCAGCCCTCAGGTTCAGGATGGGACGGGTAGGGGCGGCGGGGGCGAGGAAACACCCCCCTCACAGCCGCCCGATATCTCCCTTACGCATACGCGGCCCCCGCCGCCCCGGCGTACGCCCACTCAGCAGAATCAACCGAGCCGCCCGATGCCGCTGCCCCGCATACGGCTCCAGCAACGACAACATCACCTCGTCATCCGCATCCCGGTCCCCCGCCAGCGCAAACCCGACGATCCCCGGCAGATGCAGATCCCCCACAGTCACCGCGTCCGCCGCCCCATGACTCCGCTGCACAACCTCCGCCGAGGTCCACGGCCCCACCCCGGGAACCACCTCCAGCCGAGCCCGCGCCCGCTCCGGATCCAGCGCCACAGCCTCCTCCAGGCGCCCCGCGACCCGGACAGCCCGCAGAATCGTCGACGCCCGCTTGTCATCGACCCCGGCCCGATGCCACTCCCAGGACGGAATCAGAGCCCAGTCCCGAGCCGCGGGCGCAACGAACAACCCTGGGGGCAGACCCTCGGGCCCAGGCGCAGGCTCCCCGAACTTCCGTACGAGCAACCGCCAGGCCCGATAGGCCTCGTCGGTCGTGACCTTCTGCTCCAGCACGGACGGAATCAGCGACTCCATGACCAGTCCGGTCCGGGTCAGCCGCAACCCCGGCCGCCGATGCCGCGCGAGCGCGACGATCCGGTGCCGAGGCGCGAACACCTCGGGATCGTCGGCCGACCCCAGCAACTCGGGCAACCGCTCCAGTAGCCACTCGGCCCCGGGCCCCCACGCCTCCCCCCGGACCACCCCGTCCCGCAGCGCGACCTGCAACGTCCCGGCCCCGGCAGGCGTACGGCTGGCCCGCCACACGGACCCGTCCGGCGCCGCCCGGAACGTGGGGTCGCCCGGCCCCCGCCGCAACGGCCCCAGAACCAGCCCGAGGTCGAGCGGCACACCGGGCACCCAGGTCCGGGTCCGCCCCGGCGCGCCGGCCTGCCGCGGCACTCCACCGGGCACGACGACATGCCCACCCCGCACGGTCGTACGAGTGGGCTGGGAGGGCCGAGAAACGAACCGTCCTGCCACGAACCGTCCCTAGCATGCGAAGAACGAACAAACCCAGAAGAAGCGAACCCTCCAAGGGGGACAGCCCCCACAACATCTCACCGCACCTCGATGAACGCCCCCGCATCCCGATCCACCCGAGGCTGCGGCGCCTGAGCCGGATGCCCGACCGCGACCGCCCCCATCGGATCCCACCCCGCCGGCAGCCCCAGCACCTCCCGCACGACATCCCGGCAGAACATCGTGGACGACACCCACGCCGACCCGAGCCGCTCACCGGCGAGCGCGACGAGGAAGTTCTGTACCCCGGCCCCGGCCGCGACCACGAACATCTCCCGCTCGGCCCCGTCCCGCCGGGCGTCCCCGTACGTGTGCGACCCGTCCATCACGAGACAGGGCACCGCCAGATACGGCGCCGCCCGCAGCACATCCCCCCGCCGCACCCGCTTCCCGACGGACTCCTCGCTCTTCCCGTCCCGCCGCAGATCCGCGATCCAGGCGTCCCGCATCGCGTCGAGCAGTTCTGTCCGCGACCGCTCCGACTCCAGCAGTACGAAGCGCCAGGGCGTCGTGTGATGAGGAGCGGGCGCGGTCACCGCGGCGGCCACCGCCCGCCGTACCGCGCCGGGGTCCACGGGCTCGTCCGTGAAGGCCCGCACCGTACGCCGCTGGGTCACCGCCTCCCGTACGGCCTCCGACGTACCGAGCCGGAACATGTCGTCGCGGGCGTCGCGCACCAGAGCCCGGGCCCCCGCATCCTCACCGTCGTCATCGCCCTCGACCACCACATGCGGCAGCCCGCGTACGACGGCGACGGGCAGTCCCGACGCCTTGCCCTTGACCAGATCCCCGGCGGCGGCCAGTTCGTCGGCTGTCGCCACGACCGTCGCGGAGAGCGGATTGCCGTGCGCGTCGGTGCCCCCGCGCAGATCGTCGAGCACACGCACGCCCGCGGCGCCGATCGCCACATCCGTGAGCCCGGCGCGCCAGGGTCGTCCGAAGGTGTCGGTCACGACGACCCCGATGTCGACGCCCAGCGCGTCTCTGAGGCCGTCCCGGACCGCACGCGCGGACGCGTCGGGATCCTCGGGCAGCAACAGCACCGTCCCGGAGGGCGTGTTGGAGGCGTCGACGCCGGCCGCGGCCATCACCAGGCCCTGCCGGTTCTCCACGATCCGCAGCGGCCCGCGCCGGGCGACGACCCGCACGGTCTCGGCGTCGATCGCGGCCTCCCGGTCCGCCGCCTCGACGACGCGGCCCTCGGCTTTGGACACGATCTTCGAGGTGACGAGCAGCACGTCCCCGTCGAGCAGCCCGGGCTCGGCGGCGGCGATGAGCTTCGCGAGATCGTCCCCGGGCTGAACCTCGGGCATCCCACCCACGGCCCAGACCCGATACCCGTCACCGTCGCCGCTACCACTACCACTACCGCCACCGGTACCCGTACCGATCGCACCCTCACTGGAAAGCTCGCCGCTCAAGCGCCCCGCACCTCCTCCGCCAGCGCGAGCGCCTCGCGCGCCATCTGCGCCGACGCCTCCACGTCCGTCATCATCAGCGGCACAGCACGGCAGCGGATGCCCGCCGTCTCCACCCGCTCCACCGTGCCCGCGTCGACCGTGTCGACGAGCCAGCCGTCCAGCAGCCCCGAACCGTAGTGCTCGGCGACCGCCGCCGCCGTGGCCTCCACGCCGACCGCCGCGAGCACCTTGTCGGCCATCCCGCGCACGGGCGCGTCCCCGACGATGGGGGAGAGGCCCACCACGGGCACCCCGGCCTCGGCGATCGCCTCGCGGATCCCGGGCACGGCCAGGATCGTGCCGATGGACACCACCGGGTTGGAGGGCGGGAAGAGGATCACGTCGGCGTCGGCGATCGCCTCCAGGACCCCCGGTGCCGGCTTCGCCTGTTCAGCGCCGACCGGCACGATGGCCTCGGCCGGTACGGAGGCCCGCAGCCGCACCCAGTACTCCTGGAAGTGGACGGCCTTGCGCTCGCCGTCCACCTCGACGGCGACATGCGTCTCCACACGGTCGTCGGACATCGGGATGAGCCGCACCCCGGGCTTCCACCGGTCGCACAGCGCCTCGGTGACGGCGCTCAGCGGATAGCCCGCGCCGAGCATCTGCGTGCGCACGATGTGCGTGGCGAAGTCCCGGTCGCCGAGACCGAACCACTCCGGCCCGACGCCGTACGCCGCGAGCTCCTCCTTCAGATGGAAGGTCTCGTCGGTCCGCCCCCAGCCCTGCTCCTCGTTGATACCGCCGCCGAGGGTGTACATCACCGTGTCGAGATCGGGGCAGACCTTCAGCCCGAACAGGTGAATGTCGTCCCCGGTGTTGCCGATGACGGTGATGTCCGCGTCCGGCACGGCCCGCTGAAGACCGCGCAGGAACCGGGCACCGCCGATGCCGCCTGCCAGAACCACAATGCGCATACCGACAAGTCTTGCAGGCGGGTACGACAACGCGTCGACCGGTCGCCGGGCCCGGTCGCGAGGAACCCTCTGTCAGCCCTCCGGGCTGCTCCGAGCCGCTCTCGGTCGGTCTCAGCCGGTCACACCGGTAACGGCAGCCGACGGCGCGCAGCGCGCCGAGTGCATCGGCATCTCCGTCAGGCCCGGGTAGTAGACGTGCAGGCTCACGGCCGGTTCGAGACTGTCGTTGACCACCTCGTGGACGTACCCCGGAGCGAACACCCGCTGCACCCCCGCCCCCAACGCGCGCGTGCCGCTCTCCGTCCGCTCGGTCAGCTGCCCGTCCAGGACCGTCAGGACACCCGACGAACCGCCGTGGTCGTGCAGCCCGCTGCCCTGCCCGGGGACCCAGGACAGCAGCCACACCTCGTAGCCGGGGCCGGTGCGCAACCGGTGGTACCAGCGCGAGGTCGCGTCGTACTGGACGAGGTGCGCCCAGTGGGAGCGGTCCGCGGCGATGGTGCGGGCCAGGCCGACGAAGTCGGCGACGGTGGCCGGGTGCTCGCGCGGCGCCTGGAGGAGGTGCGCCACTTCGAGGATGTCGCCGGCGATCTGGAGGTCGCTGTCGCTGTTCATGAGTGCGGAGGTCCTCGGCGGGAGAAGTGTGGGGGTTGGCTGGGTGTCGCGTACCGTCCGCCCGGGTCACGGGTGGGAAAGGCATCGCCCTGGTGTGGGCTTCGAGGGAAACAGCAGCCGAGTCACGGTGGACTCAAGGGCAGCCGGAGCTCGCCTGAGCTCAACAGCTGGAACAGCAACAACAGCTACAGCGAACACGGGCAGCACCGAGGGACCGCGCGGGGCGGGTCGAGGTGAATGCCAAGTTCGCGAGCATGCCCACAAGGACATCGGTTCACACCATCACTGTCAACTCGACGCCCGGTATGTGGGACATGTTTCACCTCATCCGGTTCATCTCCCAGGCGAAAGGTTTGTTCGCCCGGCTTCGCGGACACATGGCGCACAACCAGGCGCATGGACCTCGGAACGAGATCGAACTTCTGGGCGTCCTCCCCCGTGCAGGCTCTGTGCGGGGGTAGTCGTCCCCTGGGGCCTCCTCTGCCTGTCAAGGTTTATGCCGATTTGAACACTTTCCGCATAGCCTTGGTTCCGCAGAGTGAATAAGAGGCCCAATAGCAGATCTCGGCTTGACTCGCCCGGATCAGCACACTTGTAATTTCACTCGTGTCGTTCGGCCGATACCGGTCGACGACAACCTCACGGGGACGCGAAAGACAGACGAGGGGCGCACATGACCGAGACGGTGCAGCAACTGCTGGTCGACGACGCGGACGAGGAACTCGGCTGGCAGGAGCGCGCGCTGTGCGCCCAGACCGACCCCGAGTCCTTCTTCCCCGAGAAGGGCGGCTCGACCCGCGAGGCCAAGAAGGTCTGCCTCGCGTGCGAGGTCCGCTCCGAGTGCCTTGAGTACGCCCTCGCCAACGACGAACGCTTCGGAATCTGGGGCGGGCTGTCCGAGCGGGAGCGCCGCCGTCTGAAGAAGGCCGCGGTCTGAGGCGTACGGCACCGGGCTCCACGTAACGCAGCACACGGCAACGCAGCACAACGAACGGCCCGTCGCGGGTGGAGTTGTCCACAGGCGGCGGGCCGCCGTGCTGCCCAGCCGATAGTGTGGCTGTTCGTCCGAGACGCCCCGCCGCTCACAGAGGGCACAGGCGTCCACCACAGTCCACCGAACCGGGGCCCGTACCTCGATGTCCGCGCACAGCCACACCGCAGCCGACTACGGCACTGCCACCACGCCCGAGTTCCCGCGTCACGTGGTGACCGCGGTGCTCGTCTCCCACGACGGCGCCCGCTGGCTGCCCGAGGTGCTCGCCGGGCTGCTCGGGCAGGAGCGCCCGGTGCAGAACGTCATGGGGGCCGACACCGGCAGCGCGGACGAGTCCGCCCAGCTGGTCACCGAAGCCCTCGGCGCCGACCGCGTCCTGCACCTCGCCCGCCGCACCGGCTTCGGCCAGGCCGTCGAGGAGGCCAACCGCACCGCGCCCGTCCTCACGCCGGACGAGCTGACGTACCTGAAGCGCCCCAGCGGCTGGGACCCCGTCACCCGAAGCTGGCGCGACGACGCGTACGACATGCCGGAGCTGCCCCACGGGGAGCCGGTGCAGTGGCTGTGGCTGCTGCACGACGACTGCGCCCCCGACCCGGACGCCCTGGCCCAGCTGCTGCGGGTCGTGGAGCACGAGCACGAGTTGGGCCGGGGCGACGACATCGCGGTCGTCGGCCCCAAGCTGCGCGGCTGGTACGACCGCAGACAGCTCCTCGAGGTCGGCGTCACCATCGCCAACTCCGGCCGCCGCTGGACCGGCCTGGACCGCCGCGAGCAGGACCAGGGCCAGCACGACCACGTGCGCCCGGTGCTGTCCGTGTCCACCGCGGGCATGCTCGTACGGCGCGACGTCTTCGACGAACTCGGCGGCTTCGACCGCCGGCTGCCCCTGATGCGCGACGACGTCGACCTGTGCTGGCGCGCCACCGCCGCCGGCCACCGGGTCCTCGTCGCCCCCGAGGCGGTCGTACGGCATGCCGAGGCGTCCTCCCGTGAGCGTCGCACCGTCGACTGCGTGGGCCGCACCTCCGCGTCCCCGCACAAGGTCGACAAGGCCGGCGCCGTCTACACCCTGCTGGTCAACAGCCGTACGGCACAGCTGCCCTGGGTGCTGCTGCGCGTGATCCTCGGCACGCTGGTGCGCACGGTGGCGTATCTGGTCGGCAAGGCCCCCGGACAGGCCGTCGACGAGATCCGCGGCCTCCTGGGCACCCTGCTGCGGCCCGAGCGGATCATCGCCGGGCGCCGCCGACGAGGCGTCGCCCAGATCGACAAGGGCGAGCTGCGAGCCCTGTTCCCGCCGCCCGGCGCGACCGTGCGGGCCACCATCGAACAGGTGGCCGGCGACTTCGGCGGTCGCTCCGACCCCGAGGTCACCTCCGGCGCGGGCCGGCACGGCGGCGCTGTCGAGTCCGGGCCCGGCGGTGACGACGCCGACTTCCTGGAGGTCGAGCAGTTCGTCCGCCTCAAGCGCATCGCCCGCAAGCCCGGCCCGGTGCTCTTCCTCGTACTTCTGCTCGTCTCGCTCGTCGCCTGCCGTGAACTGCTCGGCGGCGGTGCCCTCGTGGGTGGCGCGCTGCTGCCCGCGCCGGCCGACTCCGCCGAACTCTGGGCGCGCTATCTGGACGCCTGGCACCCGGTGGGTGTGGGCGACACCTCGTCGGCGCCGCCCTATCTGGCCCTCGTCGCGATGCTCGCCTCCACGCTGTTCGGCTCGGCGGGCCTCGCGGTCACGGTCCTGCTGATCGCCGCGGTGCCGCTGGCCGGCTTCACTGCGTACTTCGCCTCCCGCCCGCTCGTCGAATCGCGGCTCCTGCGCGCGTGGGCGGCCGTCGTCTACGCCTTCCTGCCCGCCACCACCGGCGCCCTGGCGGGCGGCCGGATCGGCACCGCCGTACTCGCCGTCCTCCTGCCCCTCATGGCCCGCGCGGGCATCGCGGCAAGCGGTCTGACGCACGCGTCGGGAGCGCGCGGCAGTTGGCGCGCCACCTGGGCGTACACGCTGCTGCTGACGATCACCACCGCCTTCACACCGATCGTGTGGCCCATCGCCCTGCTGCTCGGTCTCGCGCTCCTCGTCGTGCGTCGGGGTGAGATCACCGCCTATGGGCTGCGCTTCCTGGCCCAGTTGGGCGTGCCCCTGCTGGTGCTGGCCCCCTGGTCGCTGTCCCTGCTCCCGTTCGGCTTCTTCCAGGAAGCCGGCCTGGAGTACGGCTCCGGTTCCGCCGGAGCCCTCGACCTCCTCAGCGCCAGCCCGGGCGGCCCCGGCACGGTCAGCGGGCTGATGCTCATCGGCGTCGTGCTGGCCGCACTGGCCGCCCTGCTGCGCACGGAGCGCCAGTTCGGCATCTGGACCGCCTGGGCGGTCGCCCTGCTGGCGCTCGTCTTCGCGGTCCTATCGAACAGTTCGACGTGGGCCGGACCCGCGACCCTCGTCTACGGCCTCGCCCTGCTGGCCGCCGCCGCGCTCGGCGCCGACGGGGCACGCTCGCGCGTGGCCGAGCAGAGCTTCGGCTGGCGTCAGCCGGTCGCCGCGCTGATCGCGTTCGCCGCCGCCGCGGGCCCACTGCTCCTCGCCGCCGGCTGGATGATCGGCGGCGCCGACGGCCCCCTGGAACGGCGCGACCCCGTCCAGGTGCCCGCGTTCGTCGCCGAGGAGAGCGGCACCCGCGACCAGGCCCGCACCCTGGTCCTGGCCAGCGACTCCACCGCCCGCGTCGGCTACACCCTCGTCCGTGGTTCCGGCGCCCGCCTCGGCGACGGCGAACTCGCCGCCCAGAGCGGTGAGAACGAACTCCTCGACAAGGTCGTCGCCAACCTCGTCGCGGGCTCCGGCGCCGACCAGGCCGACGAACTCGGCGGCTTCGCCGTGCGCTACGTCCTCGTCCACAAGGGCGCGCCCCGGCAGGTCGGCCGCATCCTCGATGCCACGCCCGGCCTGAGCAGGCTGAGCCAGCAGGACGGCGGCGCCCTGTGGCGCGTCGACCAGCAGGTCTCGCGCGCCGCCATCGTCCCGGCGTCCGGCTCCGGTGCCCCGCAGTCCGTCCCCGCCGGACCCGTCGACATCCACACCACGATCCCGGCCGGCTCCGGCAGCCGCGTCCTGCGCCTCGCCGACTCCGTCGACGAGGCCTGGACGGCCACGCTGGACGGCAAGCCCCTCACCCCCACCACCCTCGACGGCTGGGCCCAGGGCTTCGAGCTGCCCTCCTCCGGAGGGAAGCTGGACGTCACCTTCGACACCCCGGTCGGCCACACCGCCTGGCTGTGGACACAGGGCGCGCTCGCCGTCGTCCTCGTCGTCATGGCTCTGCCGGGCCGCCGTCGGGACGTCGACGACGACCTTCCCGAGGAAGAGCGCGAGATCCCGGCCCAGGCCACCACCGGCGACGGCCGCCGCGCCCGCCGCCTGCGCGCCCAGGCGGAGGCGGACCAGACGGAACAGGCCGACGAACACGCCGAGTTCCCCTCCGCCACCCCTCCTCCTCCGGAGGAGGCCCCGGTCGCGATCCCGCAACAGCAGCCGTACGGCGACGAATGGAACACCGCGGCCTACGCGGGCACCCAGTACGACGGCTACAGCGCCGACCAGTACCAGAACGCCCAGCAGTACCCACCGGGCACCTACGATCCGGCGTACCAGGGGGATCCGTACCAGAGCGGCCAGTACGACCCGTACGCGTACGGCGGTTCACCGCAGACGACGTCGTACGACCAGACGTACAACCAGGGTTACGACCCCGCGTACGACCCGGCGCAGCCACAGCAGCCGCAACAGCCGCACCCGCAGGGTGAGCGCCCCGACGGGAGCCAGCAGTGAACCGCACCACCATCTCCCTGCTCGCCGGCACGACCGCGCTCGCCGCCGTCACCGGCTTCGCCTCCATCAGCACACCGGACGCGTCCGACGCGGGCACGGCCAAGGCAGCCGCCCAGCTGCCCGTGGAGCGCACGAGTCTGCTCTGCCCGGCTCCCAGCACCTCCGACCTCGCGGAGACCACGTACACGTCCTTCACGCCCGTCACAGAGGGCACCGGGAGCGACGGCAGGGCCGAACTGGCCGCCGCCACCGCGGAGTCGGCCACCGGCGCGAAGGGGAAGGGCAAGGCGAAGGCCGCCAAGCCCGTCGTCACCCCCAAGGAGCCCGGCAAGCCCGTCACCGGGGACACCTCGGGCGGTGACGCGCCCGCGCTCGTCGGCACCGCCGAGGGGAAGTTCGCGCCGGGCTGGACCGTGCAGGAGACCACCGAGGTCGCCGCGGGCACCGGGCGCGGCCTGCTGGGCGTCAACTGCACCGTCCCGGACACCGAGTTCTGGTTCCCGGGCGCCAGTACCGCCGCCGACCGTACGGACTACGTGCATCTGACCAACCCGGACGACTCCGCCGCGGTCGTCGACATCGAGCTGTACGGCAAGGACGGCAGCCTCAAGTCCGAGGTGGGCGAGGGCATCACGGTCCCGTCGCACGGCAGCGAGCCGATCCTGCTGTCCACGCTCACCGACGGACCGCAGGCCGACCTCACCGCGCACGTGAGCGTGCGCAGCGGCCGGGTCGGCGCCGCCGTCCAGGCCCTGGACGCCAAGACCGGCGGTGACTGGCTGACGGCGTCCACCGAACCGGCAGGCAGCCTGGTCCTGCCGGGCATCCCCAAGGACGCCACCTCCGTGCGCCTGATCGCCTTCGCGCCCGGCGACAGCGACGCCGACCTGAAGGTGCGCCTCGCCTCCCCGACAGGCCTGATCACCCCGGTCGGCAACGAGACACTGCACATCAAGGCGGGCATGACGGCCGCCGTCGACCTCGGTGACCTCACGCGCGGCGAGGCGGGCTCCCTGGTGCTCACCCCGACCGGCACATCGGTGCCGGTCGTCGCCGCCCTGGAGGTCGTACGCGGCAAGGGCGCCAAGCAGGAGAGCGCGTTCATCCCGGCCACGGGCCCGGTCTCCGCGCGCGCGACGGTCGTCGACAACACCGCCAAGGGCACCACGCTCTCCCTGACAGCCCCGGGCGGTGCCGCCCAGGTCAAGGTCACGGCGTCCGTGGGCAGCGCGGGCGGTACGGCGGCCACGAAGACGTACACGATCAAGGGCGGCACCACCCAGGACGTCGAACTCCCCGTCCCGGCCGGCCTGAAGGGCACGTACGCGCTGACGGTCGAGCGGGTCTCCGGGGGAGCCGTCTACGCGTCCCGGACCCTCACGGCCCCGGTGGACGGCATCCCGGCCTTCACGATCCAGACGCTGCCGGACGACCGGGGGACCGTGGCGGTACCGGACGCGGAGCAGGACCTGTCGGTCCTCCAGAAGTGACGGACAGAGGGAAGCGTTCGCCCCGGGAGGCGACAAGGGCGCCGACAACGGGTGTCGGCGTCACTCCTCGCCGTACCGCGGATCCACGGTGTCCGGGGTGAGTCCCAGCAACTCGGCGACCTGCTCGACCACGACTTCGTGGACCAGGGCCGCACGTTCGTCGCGGCCCTTGGTCCGGATCTCGACTGGGCGGCGATAGACCACCACACGCGCGGGGTGCCCCTCCCGGGCGGCGATCGTGCCCCCCAGGGGAACTGTTTCGTCGGCCCAGGCCTCGGGCGACCCTTCGAGCTGCGGTACTTCGAGGACGAGGAAGTCGAAGTCCGCGAGCTGAGGCCACCGCCGCTCCAGCCGCTCCACGGAGTCCTGCACCAGATCCGCGAACCCCTCGGCGCGGCTCGCGGAGAGCGGAACCTGCGGCGGTGCCACGGGGCCGCGCATGCCACGGCCGTGGCGATCACGGCGGCGGGGCCCGGGGCCTGCGGCGCGGGGCGGTACGGGGTTGTCCATCACTGACGAAGCGTAGTCCCCGCGACCGACGCACGGGCGCCGGGCACGCTGCGCCCTCGGGTATCGACCGAGGCCGGCCGGCCCGGCGACGACATGTCGCGGGATGATCATTTCAGCCAAGGTTGGGCTCGATTTCGTATGCCCACTTGACCGTCGACGACCCCCTGTCTCATGGCACTTGGCATGATTTATGCCAAGTGGCGATCGGGGCCGACGTTGTTCGGTATCTCGGAACCCGCTGTCGCCCCAGGTCAACGAGGTGTCCTGTAAGACCCGTGTGGGCGGTTTCACACCTCGACACGGGAGAGTGGCCTGGTGGGGAGTCGTCGCGGCCCGCTCAAGAGTGCGGTAGCGTCCAGCGTCGTGAGCCCTGTACGTCGCTGTTCGCGCACCGCTTGCGGCCGTCCCGCCGTCGCGACGCTGACGTACGTCTACGCCGACTCGACCGCGGTTCTCGGCCCCCTCGCCACCTACGCCGAACCCCACTGCTACGACCTGTGCGCCGAGCACTCCGAGCGCCTCACCGCGCCGCGCGGCTGGGAGGTCGTCCGGCTCCTGGACAGCTCCGCTCCCGCGCGGCCCAGCGGAGACGATCTGGAAGCGCTTGCCAACGCGGTCCGCGAAGCGGCCCGCCCGCCGGGGCGGACGGCCGAGGCCGGCGGACCCCGCACGGCGGACCCGCGCGAGGTCGCCCGACGCGGACACCTGAGAGTCCTGCGCTCACCGGACAACTGAGCCACCGGAGCCGTTTTCGGCCTCCTCCCCATCCGCGTGTCCAAAACCTCGTCGTCACCTTCCTGCCACAGGGAGTGTCAGTGAGGGCGGGTAGTTTGGGGCGACCGATGGGACTTTCGGAAAGGTTGGCCGTGTCTGCAGATCTGTCGCAGCTCGTGAAGGCGTACGACGTACGTGGTGTGGTCCCGGACCAGTGGGACGAGCCGCTGGCGGAACTGTTCGGCGCCGCCTTCGTCCAGGTGACCGGGGCGGACGCGATCGTGGTCGGACACGACATGCGGCCCTCGTCGCCCGGCCTGTCGCGGGCCTTCGCGCGCGGGGCGGCGGCACGCGGCGTCGACGTGACCGAGATCGGCCTGTGCTCCACCGACCAGCTCTACTACGCGTCGGGCGCCTTCGACCTGCCCGGCGCCATGTTCACCGCCTCGCACAACCCCGCCCAGTACAACGGCATCAAGATGTGCCGGGCGGGCGCCGCACCCGTCGGCCAGGACACGGGCCTCGCCGACATCCGTGAACTCGTGGAGTCCTGGCTGGACTCGGGCGCACCGGAGCCGGAGCCCGTGACACCGGGCACGATCACGCGGCGGGACACGTTGGAGGACTACGCGGCACACCTCCGCTCGCTCGTCGACCTGACCTCCGTCCGCCCCCTGAAGGTCGTCGTCGACGCGGGCAACGGCATGGGCGGCCACACGGTCCCGACGGTCTTCGCCGGCCTGCCCCTCACCCTCGTCCCCATGTACTTCGAGCTGGATGGCACGTTCCCGAACCACGAGGCCAACCCGCTCGATCCGGCCAACCTCGTGGACCTCCAGAAGCGTGCCCGCGAGGAGAGCGCCGACCTCGGCATCGCCTTCGACGGTGACGCGGACCGCTGTTTCGTGGTCGACGAACACGGCGACCCGGTCTCGCCGTCGGTGATCACGGCCCTGGTGGCCTCCCGAGAACTGGCCCGCAACGGCGGTTCCGGCACGGTCATCCACAACCTGATCACCTCCTGGTCGGTCCCGGAGGTCGTCCGCGAACAGGGCGGCACACCGGTACGCACGCGCGTGGGCCACTCGTTCATCAAGGCCGAGATGGCACGCACGGGCGCGATCTTCGGCGGCGAGCACTCCGCGCACTACTACTTCAAGGACTTCTGGAACGCGGACACGGGCATGCTGGCCGCCCTGCACGTCCTCGCCGCACTCGGCGGCCAGGACGGCCCCCTGTCGGCCCTCGTGGCCCAGTACGACCGGTACGCCGGCTCCGGCGAGATCAACTCCACGGTGGCCGACCAGACAGGCCGCCTCGCGGCGATCAGGGCGGCGTACGAGGGTCAGGAGGGCGTCGAACTGGACGAACTGGACGGCCTGACGGTCACCGCGGCGGACTGGTGGTTCAACGTCCGCCCGTCCAACACGGAACCCCTGCTGCGCCTGAACACGGAGGCACGCGACGAGGCAACGATGGCGAAGGTCCGGGACGAGGTACTGAGCCTCATCCGAGGCTGACCGGCACTCGCCATGCCCGTCCGGGGGGCGCCGCATCCGTTCAGCGGCTCCACCGCGGGCCCTCCCGGCCCAACCCCCGCCCTCTCCACTCCCTCCACGCCGACACCCCGCCCCCCACGGCGGTACCCTGACCAGGCCACATCCGCGCACCCCCGAAGGGACACCACATGCCGCTCGAAGCCGGCCTCCTGGAGATCCTCGCCTGCCCGGCCTGTCACGCTCCCCTCAAGGAGCAGGAGACCGAGTTGATCTGCACCGGTCAGGACTGCGGCCTGGCGTACCCCGTCCGGGACGGAATCCCCGTACTGCTCGTCGACGAGGCCCGCCGCCCCGCGTAAGCCCGTCCCGGCGATCGGAGGTGCCACCCCATGCTCGACGAATCGCTGCTCGACGCCCCTGAGGCGTTGGCGGACGCAGACCGCCGCGGCCTCCTGCGCGGCGCGGCGGAAGCAGGCGCCCGCGTCCGCACCGCCGCCCGGCACGCGGCGGAGGCGGGCATCAACGACCTGCAACCGGACGGCCGCCCCCGCGCCGTCCTGATCGCGGGCCCCGGCGTCGCCGCGGCCTGCGTCGCCGACCTCCTCGGCACCCTCGCCGGCGCGACCAGCCCCGTCATCCGCCTGGCCCCCACGGGCGTCGCCCCCGCGGCGGGTGCCCTGCGCTGGGAGCTGCCGGGCTGGGCGGGTTCCGTGGACCTCCTTCTGATCGCCACCCCCGACGGCACCGAACCGGGCCTGTCCCTGCTCGCCGAGCAGGCCTACCGCCGTGGCTGCACGGTCGTCGCCGTCGCCCCGGCCGACACCCCGCTCACCGAGACGGTTCAGGGCGCGGCCCATGGCCTGTTCGTACGCATGGCGACGGCCCCGAACGAGCCGGGGGAGGCCGACCAGCAGTTCCCCGCGTCCGCCCCCGGGGTCCTGTGGGCGCTGCTCACCCCGCTGCTCGTCCTCCTCGACCGCACCGGCCTGCTCACCGCCCCGCCGGACGCGCTGGAGAAGGTCGCCGACCGCCTCGACCACATCGCCGAACGATGCGGCCCGGCCGTCGCGACGTACAGCAATCCGGCCAAGACCCTCGCCGTCGAACTCACGGACATGCTCCCGGTGATCTGGACGGAGGGCACGTCGGCCGGGCCCGTGGGCCGCCGGTTCACCGCCGCCCTCGCCGAACTCGCCGGCCGCCCCGCGCTCGCCGCCGAACTTCCCGAGGCGCTCGCCGCGCACGGCTCCCTGCTCGCCAGTCGGCTCGCCGCGGGCGCCGACCCCGACGACTTCTTCCGCGACCGGGTGAGCGAGGCACCCGCCCTGCACGCGCGCGTGGTCCTGCTCCGAGACCGCCCGACCGGCGGTCTCAGCGCCGCCCCCACGGCCCGCGAACTCGCCCTCGGCCACGACACGGCGATCAGCGAACTCGAACCGGAGGACGGCGCCGAACTGGAGACCCTGGCGGAACTGATCGCCACCACGGACTTCGCCGCGGTGTACATGGCACTGACCGCCGGAAGCTGACCAGACGTGCAAAGAACCGCGTAAGGCAGACAACCCCTCCACCGCCTCACTCGCCTCATCTCGCCCTCTCCTTCTACCTGCGCAGAAAGACCGGTATGGACCGCCTCGACAACACCATCCGCCCCTACGCCTGGGGTTCCACCACCGCCATCGCGGCGCTCCTCGGCACCGAGCCGACCGGTGAACCGCAGGCGGAGATGTGGATGGGCGCCCACCCCGGCGCCCCCTCGCGCACCGGACGCGGCACGCTCGTCGAGGTCATCGACGCAGACCCGCAGGGCGAACTCGGCGCGGGGGCCGTCGCCAAATTCGGCCCCCGTCTGCCCTTCCTCCTCAAGATCCTCGCGGCCGGCGCCCCCCTCTCCCTCCAGGTCCACCCCAACCTCGCCCAGGCGAAGGAGGGTTACGCGGACGAGGAGAACCGCGGGATCCCGATGGACGCCGGGCACCGCAACTACAAGGACGCCAACCACAAGCCCGAAATGATCTGCGCCCTCACAGAGTTCGACGGCCTGTGCGGCTTCCGCGACCCGTCACAGACCGCCGACCTCCTCGCGGGCCTGGAGGTCGACTCCCTCAAGCCGTACGTCGACCTGCTGCGCGCCCACCCCGAGGAGGCGGCGCTGCGCGAGGTCCTGACGGCCGTACTCAGCGCGGACCGCGAGGACATGGCCCGCACGGTCACCGAGGCTGCGACCGCCTGCGCCCGCCTCGGCGGCGACTACGCCCCCTACGCGGACATCGCCCAGCACTACCCCGGCGACCCCGGCGTCATTGCGGCCATGCTCCTCAACCGCGTCCGACTCCAGCCCGGTGAGGCCCTGTTCCTCGGCGCCGGCATCCCGCACGCCTACCTCAACGGCCTCGGCGTCGAGATCATGGCCACCTCGGACAACGTCCTGCGCTGCGGCCTGACCCCCAAGCACGTCGACGTCCCCGAACTCCTGCGCGTCGTCCGCTTCGAGGCGAGTGGCCCCGGCGTACTGCGTCCGGAGGCCGCCGCAGACGGCGAGGAGGTCTACGAGACCCCCATCGACGAGTTCCGCCTCTCGCGGTACGTCCTCCCGGAGAGCGCCCCCGCCCGCGACCTCACCCTCCCGACCCCGCAGATCCTGCTCTGCACGGCTGGCGCGGTCCGTACCGGAGACATCGAACTCGCCCCCGGTCAGTCGGTCTTCGTACCCGCCAACGAAAAAGCCGAGGTGTCCGGCTCCGGCACGGTGTTCCGGGCGACGGTCGTCGTCTGACTCCACTGAGCAGCACTCGGGGACTGCCGGAGACTGTCCGGGCGCATCCCGGGCACTGGTTGCCAGGGTCCGCGTGACAGCCTGGCGGGTCGTTGTCGGAGGGGGCTGCAACAATGGCCCACCGGCAAAGGGCGGGCAAAGCCCGGGACAGCGAACGTACGAAGGGACAACGCGAACACATGAGCGCGTCAGGCGGCACCAGGGCGATCGTGGCGGCACTCGGCGCCAACCTCGCGATCGCGGCAGCGAAGTTCGTGGCGTTTCTCTTCAGCGGTTCGTCGTCGATGCTCGCCGAGTCCGTGCACTCGCTCGCCGACTCCGGCAACCAGGGACTGCTCCTCCTCGGCGGCAAGAAGGCCCAGCGCGAGGCGACCCCGCAACACCCCTTCGGCTACGGCCGCGAGCGGTACATCTACGCCTTCCTCGTCTCCATCGTGCTCTTCTCGGTCGGCGGCATGTTCGCGATCTACGAGGGCTTCGAGAAGATCAAGCACCCGCACGAGATCGAGCACTGGTACTGGCCGGTGGGCGTCCTCGTCTTCGCGATCATCGCCGAGGGCTTCTCCTTCCGTACGGCCATCAAGGAGTCCAACCCGCTGCGTGGCAACGAGTCCTGGAAGGACTTCGTCCGCCACGCCAAGGCCCCCGAACTGCCCGTCGTCCTCCTTGAGGACCTCGGCGCGCTCGTCGGCCTGGTCC
The DNA here is from genome assembly GCF_010548275.1 of Streptomyces sp. SID12488. Lineage (GTDB taxonomy): Bacteria > Actinomycetota > Actinomycetes > Streptomycetales > Streptomycetaceae > Streptomyces. Next base: position 5,539 of record NZ_JAAGLT010000009.1, on the reverse strand, counting down.
TGGCCCTCGGCGGCGTCGGCCTCGCCCTCGCCACCGGCGACGGCGTCTGGGACGGCATCGGCACCCTCTGCATCGGCATCCTGCTCATCCTGATCGCCCTGGTGCTGGCCGTGGAGACCAAGTCCCTGCTGCTGGGCGAGGCCGCCGGCACGGAAGCGGTCGTGAAGATCGAGAAGGCGATCGTCGACGGTGACACCGTCACCGGCATCATCCACATGCGCACACTCCACCTCGGCCCCGAGGAACTCCTGGTCGCCGCCAAGATCGCCGTCCAGCACGACGACACCGCCGCCGAGGTGGCCACCGCGATCAACGCTGCCGAGTCCCGTATCCGCGCCGCCGTCCCGATCGCCCGCGTCATCTACCTGGAACCGGACATCTACAGCGAGAAGGACGCCGCCAAGGGTCCCGACCGCGAGGCCACCCCGGGCGGCCCGGCCCAGCCCGCCGCCCACTGAGTTCCCCTCCACCCGGTCTTGGTCTGTCCTGATGTGTCCGTAGGCGGACTGGGGCCGGTCGGCCGACAGGTGTAGCTTGGGACGGAGCCAGACGTCGCTGCTGATGGCGGTCGGGCGGTCCCACTGCGGACCGACCGAGGGAGAGAGGGCCTCCGACGGACTGTGCTGCGCGTACCGGGGCATAGCCGTGCCCTCTTCGGGCACCCCTGTGTCCGCCGCCGCGCAGACCAGCCGTACCCACCTCGCCCCAATCTTGAGGAGCAGCCCGTAATGACGACTGTCGACGCCCGACAGGACTTCAAGGTCGCTGATCTCTCCCTGGCCGAGTTCGGCCGCAAGGAGATCACCCTCGCCGAGCACGAGATGCCCGGCCTGATGTCCATCCGCAGGGAGTTCGCCGCCACCCAGCCGCTGGCCGGTGCCCGGATCATGGGCTCGCTGCACATGACCGTGCAGACCGCCGTGCTGATCGAGACCCTGGTCGCCCTGGGCGCCGAGGTCCGCTGGGTGTCCTGCAACATCTTCTCCACCCAGGACCACGCGGCCGCCGCCATCGCGGTGGGCCCGAACGGTACGCCCGAGAACCCGCAGGGCATCCCGGTCTTCGCCTGGAAGGGCGAGACGCTGGAAGAGTACTGGTGGTGCACGGAGCAGGCTCTGACTTGGCCGAACACCCCCACCGGCGGCCCGAACATGATCCTGGACGACGGCGGCGACGCCACGATGCTCGTCCACAAGGGCGTCGAGTACGAGAAGGACGGCAAGGTCCCCTCGCCCGACACCGCCGAGTCCGACGAGCACCGAGTCGTCCTCGAGCTCCTCGGCCGGACCATCACCGACGGCTCGCAGAAGTGGACCCAGGTCGCCTCGGAGATCCGCGGCGTGACCGAGGAGACCACCACCGGCGTCCACCGCCTGTACGAGATGCAGCGCGACGGCACCCTCCTGTTCCCGGCGATCAACGTCAACGACGCCGTCACCAAGTCGAAGTTCGACAACAAGTACGGCTGCCGCCACTCCCTGATCGACGGCATCAACCGCGCCACCGACGTCCTCATCGGCGGCAAGACCGCGGTCGTCTTCGGCTACGGCGACGTGGGCAAGGGCTGTGCGGAGTCCCTGCGCGGTCAGGGCGCCCGCGTGATCATCACCGAGATCGACCCGATCTGCGCGCTCCAGGCGGCGATGGACGGCTACCAGGTGGCGACCCTCGACGACGTCGTCGACAAGGCCGACATCTTCATCACCACGACCGGCAACAAGGACATCATCATGGCCAGCGACATGGCCAAGATGAAGCACCAGGCGATCGTCGGCAACATCGGCCACTTCGACAACGAGATCGACATGGCCGGCCTCGCGAAGATCCCGGGCATCGTCAAGGACGAGGTCAAGCCGCAGGTCCACACCTGGAAGTTCCCCGACGGCAAGGTTCTCATCGTGCTGTCGGAGGGCCGTCTGCTGAACCTGGGCAACGCCACCGGTCACCCCTCCTTCGTGATGTCCAACTCCTTCGCGGACCAGACCCTGGCCCAGATCGAGCTGTTCACCAAGCCCGAGGAGTACCCGACCGACGTCTACGTGCTGCCCAAGCACCTCGACGAGAAGGTCGCCCGCCTCCACCTCGACGCCCTCGGCGTGCGGCTGACCACGCTGCGCCCCGAGCAGGCCTCGTACATCGGCGTAGAGGTCGAGGGCCCGTACAAGCCGGACCACTACCGCTACTGAGCCGGCACCCAGCCAGTGGTGAGCACGTCCGCGCACTGACGCGCTCACCACGAGCAGGTCCTCCGAGGCAGGCCCCCGCACCCCCGTGCCGGGGGCCTGCCCCTTTACCGAGGCTCAGAGGCTCGAAAACTCAAGCGCCAGTGACAGTCCGAAAAATCCAGGACACCCATGCCCCGCGGCCGTTATTCGCTCCACGATCCGCACGATCACACCCCTCTCGCAGAAGAACACTTCCACTGCGCCCCCGGCCCCTCCGGCTGGCGCTACGTCTCCCAACTGACCATCCCCTCGGGCGACCACAGCGGATCCGTCGACCTCACCCTCGACGACCTGGGCCGTCCGATCCGCCTCGAACTCCACGCGGCGAGCTGGCAGGTCCGCGGTGCCGCGCTCGACGGCGTCACCTGGGTGCGCACCGACCCCACCGGCACTCACGCCACCGAAGGCAACGTCCGAGCCCACGCCTTCACCGGCACGTCCCCCGCGTTCCTGGTCGCCACCGCCCGCCTCCTGCGCCTCACCCCCTCCGCCGCCGCAACCCGCGTACGCCTGGTCGCCCTCACCGACCCGGTCCTCGCCCCCCGCACCGTGGACCAGTCCTGGGCCTTGGTGAAGAGAGAAGCACACGCCACTGACAACGCCCCCCTGACTGTGGACGAATACCAGGTCACAGCCCTGGACACGGGCGAACAGCATGCCGTGCACATCGCCGGCGACGTGGTCCTCGCCGCACCGGGCATCGAGCTGGAACACCTCGAGTCCCCGCCGTCCACGTTCGCCGACTAGGCGGGCGGTGCGAACCCACCGGAGGAGCGGCGATCACCGGCCTGACCCGGCGGCGCGGCTTCGACAGCCGGGACAGGCACGGCGGCTTCGACGACCGCAGGATAGGGACCCCCCGGGGGCGGATACATGACGGCAGCAGGCGGTTGCGGAGCTGGAGCCCCGAATGAACCAGGCACTCCGTGTCCACTGATCGCAGCCCTCTGCCCGAACGCCCGCCGAGCCTCCCGCACCTGCCGCTCCTGTACCACCGCCGCCAGATAGGCGGCCGGAGGAACATTCCGCGGCGCCGGAGTCCCGGTACGCGCCGCCACGTCGGCTGCGAGCCGCTCGGCCATGGCCCAGCCCACCTGCGGATCCAGCTGTCCCATGCGCGTCAGATACTGACGTACGGCCAGCCACAACCCGTCGGGCACGCCCGACAGATCGAGCTCCGCGAACCGTCCGGACAACCAGGGCGGCGGCGGAGGAACGAACGTGGTCCGACCGACGGGCACTCGCTCCCGTACGACGAGCGTGCCCGCGACGACGTCACCGAGCCGCCGTCCCCGCGCCGAGACGAGCGAGGCGATACAGGCCACCACCCCCAACGTCATCAGAATCTCCACCACACCGACAGCACCCCTTACCAGCGCATGCCGAAACCGGATCGGCCCGCCGTCGTCCCGCACCACCCGCAGACCGCACGCCATCTTGCCGAGCGAACGACCGTGGCTGAGTGTCTCGACCGCGATCGGCGCACCCACCAGAACCAGAATGAACGCCGCGATGGAGAGAGCGACCTGTGCCGCCTCGTCGAGCGAGGCCGTCGATACGACAAGAACAATGGTGACGACGGTGTAGACCAGCCCGACCACAACAAGGTCGAGCAACACGGCAAGTGCCCTGCTGGGCAGTTTCGCGGGGCGCAGCTCCAGCGCCACCGCCTCGCCCGTAACCAGCTCACTCACGCCTGCCGTCCTTCCCCTGACCTGCCACCGGAACCACCAGTCTGCCAAGCTGAAGGGGCATCGCGCCGCAGTACGACAAGCCGACATCCATGACGTGCAGTCGACGAACAGCCGAGGAGCAGGCAAAACGATGGACCTCGACGTCTTCGTCTCCGCCCACCGCGCCGAGTGGGACCGTCTGGACGCACTGCTGCGCCGCCGGCGCCGCCTCACCGGCGCCGAGGTGGACGAACTCGTGGCCCTCTACCAACGGACCGCCACCCACCTCTCGCTGATCCAGTCGAGCGCCCCGGACCCCCAGCTGACCGGTCGGCTCAGCCAACTCGTGGCACGCGCGCGTAGCGCTGTGGCAGGAACCCGCCGCGCCTCCTGGCGCGATGTCACGCGCTTCCTCACACACGGTTTCCCCGCAGCGGTCTACCGAGCGCGCCACTGGTGGGTCCCCACCGCGCTCATCTCCACGGCGGTGGCCGTTCTCCTGGGATGGTGGATAGGCACGCACCCCGAAGTGCAGTCCTCCATAGCGGCCCCCGACGAACTGCGGGCCCTCACCCGCCCCGGTGGCGAGTACGAGACGTACTACTCCAGCCACCCCGCGGCTTCCTTCGCCGCTCAGGTGTGGACGAACAACGCCCAGGCAGCCGCGATGTGCCTGGTCCTGGGAGTCTTCCTCTGCTTCCCGGTCATCTGGATCCTCTTCCAGAACATGCTCAACGTGGGCGTCGGCCTCGGCCTGATGTCCTCGGCGGGCCGACTCGACACCTTCCTCGGCCTGATCCTGCCGCACGGACTCCTGGAACTGACCGCGGTCTTCGTGGCCGCGGGTACGGGACTGCGCCTCGGCTGGACCGTCATCGACCCGGGCCCGCGTTCCCGTCGCACGGCACTGGCCGAGGAAGGACGGGCAGCTCTGGGAATGGCGATCGGCCTGGCCCTGGTCCTCTTCGTCTCGGGCGCCATAGAAGGCTTCGTCACCCCGTCGGGCCTGCCCACCTGGGCACGCATCACGATCGGGGTCGTCGCCGAACTGGCCTTCCTCGCGTACGTCTATGTCCTAGGCGGTCGCGCGGTCCGCGCCGGCGAGACGGGCGACCTCGAGGCGGTCGAGCGCAGCGCCGCGGTCCCCACGGCTGCCTGATGTGCGGACACGCCTGCCGGACTGCTAGTCTCCTCTTCGCCCTACAAGAGCCGTTGACGCGGCGCGAGTGGGGAGGTAGGTTGGAGCAGTTGCCTAGAACCGGAGAGGTTCGGTGGCGGCGGTGAAAATCTACTGGTTGCTCGAGGACTTAGATTCTTGAGAACCACATCCCGATGAATCTCAGGAATGAACAGCCGGTCAGTCCGGCCAAAAACTTCTGATAAAGTCGGAGTCGCCGGAAAGGGAAACGCGAAAGCGGAAACCTGGAAAGCGCCGAGGAAATCGGATACGGAAACGGTCTGATAGAGTCGGTAACGCAAGACCGAAGGGAAACTGCCCGGAGGAAAGCCCGAGAGGGTGAGTACGAAGGAAGCGTCCGTTCCTTGAGAACTCAACAGCGTGCCAAAAATCAACGCCAAGTTTGTTGATACCCCGGCTCACAGGCTTTGTCTGTGGGTTGAGGTTCCTTTGAAGTAGTAAAC
>NZ_JAAGLT010000099.1 GCF_010548275.1 Streptomyces sp. SID12488 | reverse complement strand
TGGCACCAGGGCCCCGAAGGAACTGCTACACCATCTGCCGGCCCTGGTTACTGCGCCGGCCCTGTGTTTCCGCAAGCCCGACCGGAATGCCGTCGGGGCTGCTGGGATCGCGGTTGCTCGACCGGAGACCACCTCACTGTCGATGTCCTGCGGTACCCGGGCTCAAGACATCCGCCCGGGCGATCCTGATGGCGCTCGGCTCCTCCGTTCATCCCTCTGGGATCAATCACTTACCTACTGAACTGGCACTGCGAACTGCTGGTGAAACGAACTGCGTACTGCTGGTGACGCGAACTACTCAGCGGCCTGGGAGAGCGCCGCTCTTCGGCAGCCAGCCCCGTCGCCCGTCCTGCGTCCGCTCTGGCTTGGAACCCCACTGCCGAACCTCCCGGTGCGCGCGTCCGCAGCCGACGCCTTCACCGAGGTACCGCTCACAACTTCACTGCGCGGCCCTGCTCACGGCGGCCCCTGATCACTGCGGGCCACCCGGTCCGGTCGCCAGTCCCGTCGCCGTCCTGCAACAACCCTGGCTTCGAAACTCCACCACCGCACCGCCCTGCACACTGCAACTTCACTACTGCTGCCCGGCAGTTCGTGTCTGCCAGGCCCTGCTGTCTCTCTGGGCTACGAGAGAAACCATAACCAGACCCACCACCGAATGTCTACTCCGGTCGACATAGATTT
>NZ_JAAGLT010000098.1 GCF_010548275.1 Streptomyces sp. SID12488 | reverse complement strand
AGCGAGATGGCCCTGGTCGCGGACCATCTGATCGTCGTCGGACGGGGCCGGATGCTGGCCGACACCACCGTCGAGGAACTGATCAGCCAGGCTGGCGGGGACACGGTGCAGGTCGCCACGGCGGATCCCGCCCGGCTGCGCGAGGTCCTGGCGGGACCCGGCATCGAGATCACCGGCCGGGTCGGCTCCGAGGAACTCCAGGTGACGGGCATGGAGGCCCGCGCGATCGGACTGAAGGCCGCCGAGGCCGGCATCGCGCTGTTCCAGCTCACCGCGAAGGCGCTGTCCCTGGAGGAGGCGTTCATGGAACTGACACGGGACGCGGTCGAGTACCACGGCACCACCGAGACCTCCGGGAGCGCAGCATGAGCACCATCACGTCGACCCGCACCCCCGTCCCGAGCCCCGTGCAGGGCGGCCGTCCGGTCTACGGGGTGACCGCGCGGCGCGTGCTGCGCTCGGAGTGGGCCAAGCTGTGGTCCCTGCGCTCCACCTGGATCACCCTGGGCCTGGGCCTGCTGTTCCTGGTGGCCTTCGGCCTGATCGCCTCGTGGCAGTTCAAGTCCAGGATCACCTCCGGCCGGCACATGGACGGCGACTTCGCCAGCTCCACCGCGGTGAGCCTGTCCCTGTTCGGCACGAACTTCGCGCAGTTGGCACTCGGTGTGCTGGGCGTGATGGTCACCG
>NZ_JAAGLT010000097.1 GCF_010548275.1 Streptomyces sp. SID12488 | reverse complement strand
TGCATCGGCAAGGAGATCATGGACGCCCTTGAGGAAGCCGCCGCCGACCAGGAACGGGTCCGGCAAAGGGGGGCGGCCCGCCGGAACAGAACGGACAGGACGGAAGCGACGACCCCGGCCGGGAAGAGCGGCGGCACCTCCGGCGACGGCGCAAGCTCCGTCTGAAGGAGGCCCTGCTCGGCAGGTCCCGTGGCGGGCTGACGAGCAAGGTTCATCTGGCCGTGGACCGCAAGTGCCGTCCGTTGTCGTTCGTCCTGACCGCAGGACAGGCCGCCGACAGCCCGCAGTTCGTCCCCGTGCTGCAGAAGGTGCGGATCCGTCTGCCGATCGGCCGTCCCCGGACCCGGCCTGGGGCTGTCGCCGCGGACAAGGCCTACTCGTCCCGCGCCAACCGTTCTTACCTGCGCAAACGCAACATCAAGGCCGTCATCCCGGAGAAGAAGGACCAGGCCGCCAACCGGAAGAGGAAAGGCAGCCGGGGTGGCCGGCCCACAGGTCACGACGCCGGTCTCTACAAGGAACGGAACACCGTCGAGCGCCTGATCAACAAGCTGAAGGCCTGGCGGGGCATCGCGACTCGATACGACAAGACGCCCGAGAGCTACCTCGCCGGCCTCCACCTCCGCGCCTCGATGATCTGGATCAACGACCTACTGAAGGCAACTGATTGATCACGACGTCACACAGGCCCTA
>NZ_JAAGLT010000096.1 GCF_010548275.1 Streptomyces sp. SID12488 | reverse complement strand
GCGGGGGCGTTGGATGAGGTGTGTGGTGTGTTGGATCCGTTGTTGGGTGGGTCGTTGAGGGGGGTGTTGTTCGCGGCGGAGGGTTCGGCTGGGGCGTTTTCGTTGGGGGAGACGGGGTGGACGCAGCCGGCGTTGTTCGCGTTCGAGGTGGCGTTGTTCCGGTTGGTGGAGTCGTGGGGTGTGGTGCCTGACTTTGTGGTGGGGCATTCGGTGGGGGAGTTGGCGGCTGCGCATGTGGCGGGGGTGATGGATCTGGCGGATGCGTGCAGGTTGGTTGCTGCTCGGGCCGGGTTGATGCAGGGGTTGCCGGGCGGGGGTGTGATGGTCGCTGTGGAGGCCTCGGAGGCAGAGGTGATGGCCGCGATCGGTGACCGCGGTGACGAAGTGGGGGTCGCGGCGGTGAACGGGCCCTCCGCGGTGGTGGTGTCCGGGGCCGCGCATGCCGTGGAGGAGGTGGTGGGAGCGTTGGCTCGGGAGGGCCGGCGGGTGCGGCGGCTTGAGGTGTCGCACGCGTTCCACTCGCCGTTGATGGAGGGGATGCTGGAGGAGTTCCGTACGGTGGCCAAGGGGGTCCGTTACCGGGCGCCGAGGTTGCCGGTGGTGTCGACGGTGACGGGCCGGGTGGCCTCGGGTGAGGATCTGCGGTCCGCGGACTACTGGGTGGACCAGGTCCGCCGGCCCGTCCGCTACGCCGACGCCGTCACCACCCT
>NZ_JAAGLT010000095.1 GCF_010548275.1 Streptomyces sp. SID12488 | reverse complement strand
CACCCGCCTCCTGGCGCGCGACTACGAGCGCCGCACCACCAGTGCCGAAGCGATGATCTACTGGTCGATGATCCTGCTCATGACCCGCCGCCTGGCCCGGCCACACCCGCAGTGAGCGTGAACCGGCCCGGCTCCCGCTCGGCCAGCCAGCCCCGCGCGACCAGGCGTTTCGCCTTCGACCGCAATGCCTCCACCCGCGCCGGCACCACGTCCATGCCGAACACCGCGGCCATCTCCTGGCAGGTCAGCGGACCTTGATGGAGCCGGTCCCGGTCCGCGAGCGCGGTGAGGATGCGCTGATAGTCCACCGACAGCACCGCCCAGGCCAGCCCCTCACACCACACCGGCACCTGCGACTTCGACTTCGCCGCGGTCGGCGCTGACGATGTCTCCTCGGCCTGTCCCATGGCCGGCGCTGTCCCATCGGTCTGGGCGTGGCTTTGCCCGGGCTCGTCCACGGGGGCCAGTACCTCGCCGACCCGCGAGCGGGCGATGGCCCACTCCTGCCATTCCCGCTCGGCCACAGCCAGTTCGGCCTGGATACGGTCGGCCTCCTCCCTCAGCCCATCCACGCGACGGCGGGCGGCGACCTCGCGCTGTTCCAGCAACCCCACGACCGACGGCATCCACGACCTCCACCGCAGCGACGACACGACACGCCACCACTCCCACGGGAACGCCCGCCCTATGCCCGACCAGCGAAAACGCAGTCCTCAAGCCCGGAAAGACAACAGCTACT
>NZ_JAAGLT010000094.1 GCF_010548275.1 Streptomyces sp. SID12488 | reverse complement strand
AACTCCCCGACCTGCGCGTCCAGTTCGCCCAGGGACCCAACCACACCCTCGACGACGGCACCGAAGTCTTCTGGCCCTACAAACGGGACCCGCACACCCTCGCCCGCCCCTGGGCCATCCCCGGCACACCCGGACTCGAACACCGCATCGGCGGCATCGAGAAACAGGACGGCACCGGCAACATCTCCTACGACCCCGCCAACCACGACCTCATGGTCCGCACCCGCCAAGCCAAGATCGACGGCATCGAGGTGCCCGACATCGAGGTCGACGACCCGGACCGGGCCGACACGCTGGTCCTCGGCTGGGGCTCCACGTACGGGCCGATCACCGCGGCCGTGCGGGAGCTGCGGGCGGCCGGGGAACCGATCGCGCAGGCCCATCTGCGCCACCTCAACCCCTTCCCGAAGAACCTGGGGGAGGTCCTCGCACGGTACGAGCGGGTCGTTATCCCCGAGATGAACCTCGGGCAGCTCGGCATGCTCATCCGGGCGAAGTACCTGGTCGACGTCCAGTCGTGCACCCAGGTCACCGGCACACCGTTCAAGGCGGCACAACTCGCCCACACACTGCGGGAGACGATCCGTGGGAACTGAACTCCGGCTCCAGCCGAAGGACTTCAAGACGGACCAGGAAGTGCGCTGGTGCCCCGGCTGCGGGGACTACGCCGTCCTCGCCGCCGTACAGGGCTTCATGCCCGAACTCGGCCTGGCGAAGGAGAACATCGTCTTCGTGTCGGGGATCGGGTGCTCCT
>NZ_JAAGLT010000093.1 GCF_010548275.1 Streptomyces sp. SID12488 | reverse complement strand
AACTCCCCGACCTGCGCGTCCAGTTCGCCCAGGGACCCAACCACACCCTCGACGACGGCACCGAAGTCTTCTGGCCCTACAAACGGGACCCGCACACCCTCGCCCGCCCCTGGGCCATCCCCGGCACCCCCGGACTCGAACACCGCATCGGCGGCATCGAGAAACAGGACGGCACCGGCAACATCTCCTACGACCCCGCCAACCACGACCTCATGGTCCGCACCCGCCAAGCCAAGATCGACGGCATCGACGTACCGGATCTGGTGGTCGACGACCCGTCCGGCGCGGCCAACACCCTGGTACTGGGCTGGGGCTCCACCTACGGGCCGATCACCGCGGCGGTACGCCGGCTGCGGGCGGCGGGCGAGTCCATCGCGCAGGCCCATCTGCGCCACCTCAACCCCTTCCCGAGGAATCTCGGCGAGGTGCTGCGGCGCTACGACCATGTCGTTATCCCCGAGATGAACCTCGGCCAGCTCGCCACGCTGATCCGGGCGAAGTACCTGGTGGACGCCCACTCGTACAACCAGGTCAACGGTATGCCGTTCAAGGCCGAACAGCTCGCCACGGCTCTCAAGGAGGCCATCGATGGCTGAGACGTCCACGGAAGGCGCCGGTACCGGCTCGATCGAGGCACTGACCCTGGTGCCCAAGGCCGAGGCCAGGCAGTCCATGAAGGACTTCAAGTCAGACCAGGAAGTGCGCTGGTGCCCCGGCTGCGGGGACTACGCCGTCCTCGCCGCCGTACAGGGCTTCATGCCCGAACTCGGCCTGGCGAAGGAGAACATCGTCTTCGTGTCGGGGATCGGGTGCTCCT
>NZ_JAAGLT010000092.1 GCF_010548275.1 Streptomyces sp. SID12488 | reverse complement strand
CGAAGATCCGCACCGGCATGCGTATCGCGACCGTCAAGCAGCCCTGGCCGGTGTCCCGTTCCCCCGTCACGCTCATGCGCGCACGGTACGTGACGCCGGCCGGAACCCAGAAGCGGAGGGCCCCCGGGCAGCTCGCCCGGGGCCCCGCCCTACGTCCCCGCGTCCGTCAGACGGCCGCCGGCGCGGTGTCCTGCTCGGTGTCGGAGTCGATCCCCTGGAGGTACTCCTCGGTGATCTCCTTCGGCCCGAACGGCCAGACCTTCTCGAAGCGGGCCCACAGGAGGAAGGCGACGCAGCCGAGGGCGACCCACGCCAGGGACCACTCGATGGGGTGACGGCCGGGCGAGTTCTTGTCCGCGTAGCCGTAGATCACCAGCCAGCCGACGAGGGCGATGATGCTCGGCAGCGGGTAGAGCCACATCTTGTACGGCCGGTGCAGACCGGCCTGGCGGCGGCGCAACACCGAGACCGCGAGGATCTGCGCGAGCGCCTGGACGATCACCATGACGGTGGTGAGCAGTTGGATGAGGGTGGCCAGATCGGTGTGGCGGCCGATGAGGAAGCCGATCGCGGTGATGACGCCCATGGTGGCCAGGCCCAGCATCGGGAAGCGGTGCTGGGCGTGCAGCTTCCCGTACTGGCGGAAGAAGACGCGGTCACGGGCCGCGTCGTAGGGCACCCGGGAGCCGCCGAGGAGTCCGGTGAAGACCGAGGCGAAGGCCGTGATGAGGATGAGGACGGTGACGGTGTCGGCGGCGCCCTTGCCCCAGGTCTTCTCCATGACCGCGGAGGCGACCGACGAGGAGGCGATGTCGTCGGCGTTGA
>NZ_JAAGLT010000091.1 GCF_010548275.1 Streptomyces sp. SID12488 | reverse complement strand
GCGACGGCGCAGATAAGCACGGTTGGCGCGTGACGAGTACGCCTTGTCGCCCGCGACTGCGTCGGGCCGGGTGCGGGGTCGACCGACTGGGCCGGGGACGCGGATCTTGTTCAGGACGGGGATGAACTGCGGACTGTCCCCGGCTTGCCCCGCGGTGATCTTGAGGGAGAGGGGCAGGCACTGCGGCACGCAGGACAGGTGCGTCTTGGTGGTCAGTCCGCCGCGGGAACGCCCCAGGTCAGCGGCGGCGAGCCGGGCCTTGCGGCGACGCCTCACCCGTCGTCGTTCCTCCCGCTCCGGGTCCGGTTGTCCGTCTTGTTCCTGGCTGGTGCCCCTTTTTCTGCGGCGGCCTTCTCCAACGCGTCCAGGATCTCGGGCTCCACGATCATCCCGGCAGCATCGTGATGGGCCCGGACCGTAGTCGAGTCCACGCTGACCAGCGACAAGTCCACCAAGCCCCGCTTCGCCGCCTCGGCGATCGCACCCTGGAACACCGCGGTGAACACCCCGGCATCCCGCCACTGTCGAAACCGGCCGTAAACGGTCGACCAGTGCCCGAACCGTTCGGGCAACTCCCGCCATTTCGCCCCGTTCCTGAACCGCCACACGACGCCCTCGAAGTGCGCCCGCAGGTTCTCCGGGTACGGCCCGTACTCACCGACCGGCAGGAACGGAGAGACGAACTCCCACTCAGCATCCGAAAGTTGAGGTCGAGACACCCCACCGTTCTACCCCAAAGCCCCCGCCCCTACCGCCCGGGGACCCACGTGATCACAACCCCACACACGCCCTAGACGATCGCGCAATTGACCACGGCGAAGTCGGCTTCGTCGTG
>NZ_JAAGLT010000090.1 GCF_010548275.1 Streptomyces sp. SID12488 | reverse complement strand
GTGCCGGGGATGGCCCAGGGGCGGGCGAGGGTGTGCGGGTCCCGTTTGTAGGGCCAGAAGACTTCGGTGCCGTCGTCGAGGGTGTGGTTGGGTCCCTGGGCGAACTGGACGCGCAGGTCGGGGAGTTCGTCGACGTCGGGGATGCGCCAGGGTTCGGAGCCGTTGGCGAGGTAGCCGTCGGAGAGGAGGAAGACCGGGGTGCGGTAGGTGAGGGCGATCCGGGCTGCTTCCAGTGCCGCGTCGAAGCAGTCGGCCGGGGTGCGCGGGGCCACGATCGGGACGGGGGCCTCGCCGTTGCGGCCGAACATGGCCTGGAGCAGGTCGGCCTGCTCGGTCTTGGTGGGCAGCCCGGTGGAGGGCCCGCCGCGTTGGATGTCGATGACCAGCAGGGGCAGTTCCATCGACACCGCCAGCCCGATCGCCTCGGACTTCAGTGCCACACCGGGTCCCGAGGTGGTGGTGACGCCCAGCGACCCGCCGAAGGCGGCGCCCAACGCGGCCCCGATACCCGCGATCTCGTCCTCGGCCTGGAAGGTGCGGACGCCGAAGTTCTTGTGCCGGCTGAGCTCGTGCAGGATGTCCGAGGCCGGCGTGATCGGGTACGAGCCCAAATACACTGGCAGATCGGCCTGTTGACCGGCCGCGATGAGCCCGTACGACAGGGCCAGGTTCCCCGAGATGTTGCGGTACGTGCCGAACGGGAAAGCGCTGGTGGCCGGCGCGACCTCGTAACTGACCGCGAAGTCCTCCGTGGTCTCCCCGAAGTTCCAACCGGCCCTGAACGCGGCGATGTTCGCCGCCGCGATCTCGGGCTTCTTGGCGAACTTGGCCTTCAG
>NZ_JAAGLT010000008.1 GCF_010548275.1 Streptomyces sp. SID12488 | reverse complement strand
GGCGGACGCCGCGGTGCGCCGCGACCGGGCCCTGCGGGAGCTGCGCACCGCCGAACGCGACGTCACGCAGGCCGAGCTGCTCCACGAACGGGCCAGGGCGCGACTCGCGTCGCTGCGGACCGACGGGCCCACCGCCGGGGCCGCCGACCCGCTGGACGCCGTACGGGAACCGCGCGTCGCCGGGACGCCGACGACCGCCGGGCCGTCGCTCCGCGAAACCCTGGTGGCCACCGGCGAGTTCAACGAGGCTGTACGAGCCCTGCGGGCCGCGCACCAGCGGCTCACCCGCACCGCCGAGGAGACCGACCGGGAACTCGCGGGGCTCGGCACGGGCCCGGCCGAGCGGACCGTGCACCCGGCCGGCGGCTCGACCACGGCCGAGGAGCGGTCGGCGCGCGCCGAGGAGCACCTGCGGGAGGCGGAGACCGCGCTGACGGCGAGCGTGCACGCCCGGGACGAGGCGGTCAGGGCCGTCCGGGCCGTCGACCAGGAGCAGGCCGCCGCGAGCGACGAGCAGAACCGCCGGGCGGCTGAACAGCGCACGGCCCGTCGAGCACTGGCCGACGCGACGCCTGCCCTGCGGACGGCCCGTGGGACGAGTGGAGAGGGCCGTATCGAGCTGCCGGTGGCGTCCCTGGCCTCACGCACTCCTCGGCGCCCGGTCACCGACACCGGGCTGCGAAGCCGCCGTCCCGCCCCGGAACCGGCCCCGCTGCGCGAGATCGTGGTGGAGAAGTCCGACCGTACGACGACACCCCCGCAGGCCGCCCCGCGCCCCGGGACCGTCACCAAGTCCCGCACCGCACCCGGCCGCAGCACCGCACCGACCGGCGGGAAGCGGTCCGCCGGATCTCGCTCCCACACCTCCACGACCCCGAACCCGGGACAGACCCGCGTCCTGAGCGGGCTGAACCGGACCGCCATCGACGTACCCCACGACGGCGACTGTCTGTTCAGCGCGCTGCTGCGCACCGCTCCGGGCCAGATCCTCGACCCGGACGGAAACACACCCACGCCCACCGGCATGCGGCAGCGGATCTCCGCCGACCTCACCCGGGAACTGGACCTGCCCCCGGCGGACCGGACCCGGTGGAACAGCATGACCGGCCAGGTCCAGGAGAGCCTGGCGGCGGACCGGGCCCGCCGGCGCCAGGGCGAGGCGGCACTGAACCGGCCGAAGGAACCCGCTCGGACCGACGCCGAACGGCGCGCGGAGTACGACCGGTTCGCCGACGAGGAGCGCGAGCGGCTCGCCGACACCGGCCCGACCGACGACGAACTCCGCGGGATCGCCGCCGACATGGGGACGCCGGGGGTCTACGACTCGGCCGCCGGTGACCTGGCCCTGGGACTGGCCACCCAGATCTACGGATTCAACGCCCGGGTGATCGGCCGGGGAAGCCCGTACCCGGTCGGCGACGGCCCCGGCGCGCCCGTCGTGCTGGTCCGCCTGGACCGGGCCGAAGCGGGGGCCGACCACTGGATGGCGACCGGGCCGAGGTCCAGCGGATCCAGGTCCACCGACACCACCGCGCCGGCCCCGCCGACGACCGCGGCGGCGCCGGAGGCGGCGGCCCCGACCCACCGCACGGCACGGACCGTGGAACGCCCCGTTGCCCGTGCCGCCTGGACCCACCGCCGGGCCGGTGCACCCGTGGCGCGCCTGAGTATCGAGCGCTTCGACCCCGCCCGCGACCCCGCAGCGGACACCCGCAGCGAGGGAACACTGGCCGGGAGCCAGACCCTGATCCGCTACAGCGCCCGCCGGGTGCAGGCCGACGACGGCACCTGGGTGCGCGACTTCACCCTGAACCTGCCGGTGCGGCGGACCGGAACCATGGACCCCTCCGTGCTCACCGCGCTGCAGGCGCAGCTCCAGTCGCTGTTGGACACCCACGTCAACACCGGTTACGCGCTGCCGAAGTCGGGCGACCAGGTGCATGTGGGCGTCCGGCTGGTCGACGCCCCCGACCACGGTGAGCACATCACGCTCACCGACACCCCTGAGGGTTCCGCACCGCCCCGCGCCCGCCAGCGGACCCTGGACCTGCGGCACAGCGACGGGGTGAAGCTGCACGAGATGCTGCACTACCTGGGGCTGCCCGACACGTATGTCGATCCCGACGCCCTCTTCCGGCGGTCGAAGGACCAGCCCGCGGTCCGTACCGAGGGGGTGATGACGGCCACCTGGAACCTCGTTCCGGGAACCCTGCCCCAGGAGTACGTGGAGCGGATCGAAGCCGTCGCCGACTCCCATCTCGTCCTGCGCGACCACCCGTTGGCCGCCCCATCGGCGACCACACGACCTTCCCGCCCGACCCCGGCGGACGCGGATCGCGCGGCGGAGCCCTACTCCAC
The DNA here is from genome assembly GCF_010548275.1 of Streptomyces sp. SID12488. Taxonomy (GTDB): domain Bacteria; phylum Actinomycetota; class Actinomycetes; order Streptomycetales; family Streptomycetaceae; genus Streptomyces. Next base: position 325,561 of record NZ_JAAGLT010000008.1, on the reverse strand, counting down.
CACCGACACCTTCGACGACGAGTTCACCGCTCTGACCGACGGCAGCTTCCCCGTGCACGCCGCGACGGACCGCTGGACGGTCTGGGGAGTCGACGGGGACGCCAAGGCCCTCGTGGCCGAGATCCCCGGCCTGGGTCTGCGCGGTGCCCACGTCGACGGCGGGGAGCGTCCGCACGCCGGCCCGTTCACCGACCCGGCCGGGGAGCCCCGGCGCGACCAGGACCGGTCCCCCGCCTGGAACTGGTATCTGCCCGGCGAGGGCGCCGTCGCGTCGTCGCACTGGCGCACCGCCCCGCCGGACGCCCCGCACCCGGTGGGCCCGCGCCCCCCGGTCGACCCCGCCGTCACCGCCGCCCGCCGCACCGACACCACGGCCCTCCCCGAGGGCACCCGGTGGCGGCAGGACGACGACACACTGCACGTGTTCAGCGACCTGGCCCCTGACGAGGTCTTCCGTACAGGCCTGCTCCCGGGCGGCCACAACCCGGTGCACCTGCTCAAGCACGCCGCCGACGCGCCCGCCGACAGCGCCTACCTCACCGCCGGACGCCGAACCGATCATCCACGGTCCGCCACGGCGCGGTGGCGGTACGACCTCAGGGTGCCGGGCGGGATCGATCTCAACGCCACCCTCGACATCGCCTCGCCCTTCCCGGACCGGCACGAGGTCGCGTTCCCCGGCGGCGTCGGCTCCCGCTTCGTCCAGGGCGCGCAGCGGCTCACCGACGGGGCGCCGGACGGCACCCGCCACGAGAACCCCGGCTTCGCCCCGGACCGGACAGAACCGGACCGGACAGAACCGGACGGGGCAGAACCGGACGGGCAAGGCGGCCACGACGCCCCGACGAGCGAGGCGGACGGCGACGACCGGTGGGAGACGAGCCCGGCACCGCTGCAGCAGGTCACGGACTACACCCTCCTCTTGACGAGCCCGCAGGCCGTACCGTTCCGGCGGATCGCGCCGGTGGAGACAGTCCTCGCCGTCGACCAGCAACTGCCCGGCGCGGCGGCGTTGGCCATGGTCCGGCGACCGATCGTGCTGGACCCCGGCCATCCCCCGCTCAGGGTCTCCGGCGACGGAACCCTGGCGATCAACAACGCGGGACCCGGTGTCCAGGAGGTCTACGCGACCGATCGTGCCATCGCCGACGCCAACCGCGAACTGGCCGAGGTCGGCAGCGCGGTCACGCTCGGCATCGACCCGAGCACCGTGGTGCGGCTCTTGCCGCACACCCTGCCTCTCCGCCGGGTCGTACCGGTCTTCTCCGGCGGTTCGAGGCCGTCGCCCGAGTGCAACAACTTCGCGGGCCGGGTCCTCGGTGGCCTACCCGACGCCATCGTGCTGCGGAACGGGATGGGCACCATCGTCCCGGTCAGGACGAGGGACGTGTCCAACAACCTGATGGCCAACACCCACCAACTGGTCCACTCGATGAGCCGCCAGATCGAGCAGAGCCCCTCGGCCGACACGCGCACGGCCGTGAACGCCATCGTCCGGAACGTGAAGCTGAACGAGCGGAACGGTTCCGGGTCAATCGCAGTCGGGGCGCGATACCAGGCCCTCACCACGCACCCCGTGGCAGCACCCCGGTGGGATCGGCTGAGCAGCACGATCCGGGTGAACGAGTACGCCTCGGCGGGTGTGGGTGACGGTTACCTCATCCAGTCGACAGGCGATCTGAACGCCAACGGTGAATTGCGGCTCCCCACCCCGGCGCCGGGAACAGTCCCGCCCTTCGGCTATCACTTCGCCACAACGGTGCTCGCCAGCGAGGACGGAACGTCGCACGTGACGCTGGAGAACCGCAATCGCGCCGGGGAGACGCAACGTGCCATGGACGAGGCCATCGGCATCAACCGGGCGAACCACCAGCCCGTGGGCACAGATCGCCGCAGCGTCCAGCAGCTCTCACGCGACCACGACCTCATGCCCAACGACTCGGACCTGTGGCACTTCCGGATCTACGGGCCGGGTGAGGGGGTTCACCGATCGGTGAACCAGCCGGTGGCCGGTACGGACAGCGCGGCGATGCATCGGCCGTTCACAGCCGTGGTGACCGGTGGCCGCACACCGAACCGGTTCTCGGCGGTGCGGTTCGAGGAGAAGGCCAAGACCCTCGAAAGGCCCTATGTCAACCAGCTCAACGAACTGGCCGCGAAAACGGCCCGCAACGCCCTGTGGAGCGCCAAACGCAACCTCCCGATGCCGACCGTGACCATCACCGGGTACGGCCACAGCTCCTTCCCGCCCCGCGCGGAGGCCACCGGCACCGCACGGGCGATCCACACCACCGAGCTGTTCCGGCACGCTCTGCAGGGGGCGCTCGACAGTCTCCAGCGGCTCCGGCCTCCCGGACACCCCAGGATCACGGCCCAACACATCACCGTGCGATCGGCGACCGGCGGCAACAGGTTCCCCACCGACATCGAGGACAGGGGCGGGACGGAGCAGAGCCTCCCGTTCGACCCGGCGGACCGGTTGCGGACCGCCACGATCGAGATCGACATCGCACCGTTCACCCTGCCCTGAGCGGCGCCCCGAACGAGCACCACCCACACACGACGGAGTAGGAACACGTGGAACAGACGCCGGCACGACGGCAGACCACCGAGGACCCGGCCGCGGTCGGTGGACGTCCCGCACCGGAGCCGAACGACGACGAAGCGGCGGTCTGGGAACAGCCACTGCCCTGGCCGGCCACCTCGTCCGAGCCGGAACCGGACCCGGTCGCCGAGTCAGAGCCCGTTCCCGCCCCTGTGGCGGCGCCGGCGGTGTCCGACGACCGCACCGCGACACGTCCCGACCGGCCCGTGGCCGTACCCCCGACCACCGGACAGGACGACGTCCCGGCCGGGGAACCCGCGGACGCCGACAACGCGGAGCCGCCGGATCCTGACGATCAGCGGTCCCGGCTGCTCGACCGGCTCGCCTCGCTGCGCGCGTTGGCCGCGTCCTCACGGGAGGCCGGCGACGAGGAGTACTCGCCGCCGTCCGGAGGGTCGGGAGCATCCGCGCCGGGACCGTCCGACGCGGACTCCACCGCACGGGTGCCCGGAGCAGTCGTCGGCGGTGCCGTGCTGCTGGTCTGCGCGCTGGCCGCCGTCCCGTTCCTGCTGGCGTCCGGCGACGACACACCGGCCCGGAAACACCGCGACTCCGCAGCCGATGCGGCCTCCGACGTGACCGTCCGCTACAACTCTCCGGGCGCGACGAACGGGCCCGGCGCCCCGGAGCCCGGCAAGGGCGGCTCGTCGCACAAGCCCGCCAAGGACGCCGGGGGGAAGTCCCCGGGCAGCGCGACGGACGAGGCCGACGGCAGCGACGCCGGCAGTACGAATGCCGACCCGGACAGCACGTCGTCCGGGAAGCCCGCCGCCTCGGGCGGCAAGAACACCAAGCCCGCCGAGGAGGGAGACACCACGACGGCCTCTCCCACGACGAAGGCCACCGCCCACGCGGCCACCGCGACCAATGGCACAGTGGCCCCCGCCGGCAGGATGATCGCCGGTTACCCGTCCTCCCGGTGCATCGAGATCTCGTCGCACAGCGGCACAGACGGCTCTCCGCTGCGGCTGTGGGACTGCGGCAGCGCCTCATGGCAGAAGTGGGTCTTCAAGTCCGACGGCAGCGTGCGGTCGATGGGCCTGTGCATGGACGCCGCCAACGCCGGCACCGCGAACGGCACCCGGGTCCAACTGGCCACCTGCAACGGCGGATCGGCGCAGCAGTTCAACCTCAACAGCTCCCACGACCTGGTCAACATCCGGGCCGGCAAGTGCGTCGACGCCGTCGACACGGGCACCGGCAACGGCACCCGGCTGCAGCTGTGGGAGTGCGAGGGAAGCTCCAACCAGAAGTGGTACCTGAAATAGCCTCACCTACCGCCGCCCCCGTCACGGCGGGAAGCTCCGCCGCGACGCCCCTGCCACGCTTCGAACCCGCCCTGACCGTTTCCCAAGTCACTACCGGGGGTTTCCGGTCCGGGACTCCTGGACGAGTCATTCCGAATGCTGACGGTGTGTCCGGGAACGCGGACGGGGCGTCCAAAATCATTGCGTGACGAACAACCTGGACGCCCTGCTGACCGCACTGCACATGCAGATCGACGACGAGATCGGGGAGTACCCGGTGGCTGGGCCGACCGCTGCGGCCGACGGATTCCGAGCTTGTCCGCCTCACTGTCGCGCAGGCGCTGCTGGGCTTCACCTCGGAGTCGCGGTGGCTGCGGTTCGTGGACACCCGCTCGGGCGGGATGATCCCGGGACTCCACGAGACAGGGTGCATCTCATAGTCCCCGGATTCGGCCGTGCACAGTTGCGGTCGCCCGGGGGCGCCGGGATCTGACCGGGCCAGGGGACACCCGTCGAGGCCGCCTGCCGCATCATCATCCTCGAAGACCAGCTCGAGGAAGCCCAGCGCATCAACACCGAACACCGCCGCGCAGCCGAAACACCGGATCCGACGACCACGGCCTGAGACGGCTGAACCCGGCGCAATCAGACCCGGCCGTCGGCACCGTACGGGGCGTACAGGTCCAGCAGTCGGGTCCGGGCCGAGCGGAGACGGTGGGTGAGCACGTCACCGACCCACTGGGCGATGGTGCTGCCGATGGCCGGGTCCTCCTGGCACATCGCGCGGACTGCCGTGGCGTCGAACTCGTACGCCCGCACCGGGGTCGTCGCTTCGGCGCCCAGGTGCCAGGTGTGCGGGCTGAACAGCCAGGACACACCGACGAGTTCGTTGTGCCGGAGGGTCTCGATGACGGCCGCGCGGCGGCCCGGCACATGCATGTCGAGCTGGACCGTGCCCGTGCGGATGATCCAGAAGCGGTCGGCCCGGCTGCCCTCCTCGAACAGGCGCGTCCCCTGCGGGAAGGAGACCTCGTGGGCGAAGCGCATGAGCCGCAGCCGGTGCTCGGCAGGCAGCGCGCGCGGCAAGCTGAGTGTGGGGGCGGTGATCATGGCGTGCCTCCCGACGGAACGTGGGAACTGTCAGGACCAGCGTGTGCCCGACACCCGGCGGCAGCCCATGGGCCACCCGGTCCATCGGCCGGGCCACTCGGCTCCGAGCCGGGGACTTCCGGCATGCTGTGGCACCGGCGCCCCGGCTGTTCCATGAGTACGCGAGAGGGCCCACCCGGTGGAGGGGCGAGCTGTGGGTACCTGCCTCGCTCCCGACCTTGCGTACGCGTCGTCCCCCTGGAGGACTGAGCCATGCGCATCGTCATCGCTCTCGGCGGCAACGCCCTGCTGCACCGAGGCGAGCACCCCGACGCGGCGGTCCAGAAGGCGAACATCGACCGGGTGACCACCGCGATCGCCGCCCTCGCCCACGATCACGATCACGAGACCGTCATCACCCACGGCAGGTCGGGCACGCTCGTCCACCCGGACCCGCCCGTCGTGTGACGGTCGCCGGCCGGATGGCCGGCCGGCCCCGGCAGGAGGGGGCCGGACGGCCCGTCCGCGACCCTGTCCGGCCCTCCCGACGACCAGCACGTCGCACGAGCATGGAGCCAGGGAGACAGGGAGACATCCCAGTGCCGAGCAAGGGAGAGAACCGGCGATGACAGCGACAGTGACAGCGGGAACGACCGCGGGAACGCGCGCGTCCGAGGCATGGCACGGCTTCGTCGGCACCCCGTGGCGCGAACACGTCGACGTGCGCGCCTTCATCCAGGCCAACTACACGCCGTACGAAGGCGATGCCGCGTTCCTGGCCGGTCCCACGGACCGCACCCGAGCCGTGTGGGAGAAGGTCAGTGCCCTGTTCCCGGAGGAGCGGCGCCGGGGCATCCTCGACGTCGACACCGCGACCCCGTCCACGATCACCTCGCACGCACCCGGATACATCGACCGCGAACGGGAGTTGATCGTCGGCCTGCAGACCGATGCCCCGCTGAAGCGCGCGATCATGCCGAACGGCGGCCTGCGGATGGTCGAGAACAGCCTGAAGGCGTACGGGTACGAGGCCGACCCCTTCGTCTCCCGCGTCTTCGGGACCTACCGCAAGACCCACGACGACGGTGTCTTCGACGCGTACACCCCCGAGATGCGCGCCGCCCGCAAGGCCGGGATCATCACCGGGCTGCCCGACGCCTACGGCCGGGGCCGGATCATCGGCGACTACCGGCGCGTCGCGCTGTACGGCACCGCCTTCCTCGCCCACGCCAAGCGTGCCGAGCGCGCACTGCTCGACGCCGGGCCGTCGACGGCGGACACCATCCGGGACCGGGAGGAACTCGCCGAACAGATGCGGGCGTTGGGTGAGCTGACGCGGATGGCGGCCACGTACGGCTGCGACGTCTCCCGTCCTGCCGGCACCGCGCACGAGGCCGTGCAGTGGCTGTACTTGGGCTACCTGGCCGCCGTGAAGGAGCAGAACGGCGCCGCGATGTCGCTGGGCCGCACGTCCACCTTCCTGGACGTCTACCTCCAGCGGGACCTCGAGGCAGGGCTGATCGACGAGAGCCGCGCCCAGGAACTCGTCGACGACTTCGTGATCAAGCTACGGATCGTACGGTTCCTGCGCGCCCCCGAGTACGACGCGCTGTTCTCCGGCGATCCGACCTGGGTGACGGAGTCCATCGGGGGCATGGGCGCGGACGGGCGGACCCTGGTCACCCGTACCTCCTTCCGCTTCCTGCAGACCCTCCACAACCTCGGCCCGGCACCCGAACCGAACCTGACGGTCCTGTGGTCGCCACAACTGCCCGCCCCCTTCAAGGAGTTCTGCGCCCAGGTGTCGATCGACACCAGTGCCGTCCAGTACGAGTCCGACGAGCTGATGCGGTCCCGTACCGGTGACGACACCGCGATCGCCTGCTGTGTGTCGGCGATGGCGGTCGGGAAGCAGATGCAGTTCTTCGGGGCACGGGTCAACGTGGCCAAGGCGCTGCTGTACGCGGTCAACGGCGGCCGGGACGAGATGACCGGCGACCAGATCGCGCCCCCGACGCCCCCACTGACCGGGGAGTACCTGGACTACGACGAACTGTCCGCGGCGTACGACCGTGTCCTGGACTGGCTGGCGCGGACGTACGTCGACGCGCTGAACGTCATCCACTACATGCACGACAAGTACGCCTACGAGCGCGTCGAGATGGCGCTGCACGACCACCCTGTGCACCGTTTCATGGCCTGCGGCATCGCGGGGCTGTCTGTCGCCGCGGACAGTCTGTCCGCCGTCAGGTACGCGCGGGTGAAGGTGTTCCGGGACGCCAACGGCCTCGCCGTCGACTTCCGTACGGAGGGCGAGTTCCCGGCGTACGGCAACAACGACGACCGCGCCGACAGCATCGCCGTCGGCCTGGTGGAGTCGTTCATGGCGAAGGTGCGCGAGCACCCCGCCTACCGGGACGCCGAGCACACCCAGTCGGTGCTGACGATCACCTCGAACGTCGTCTACGGCAAGCGCACCGGGCACACCCCCGACGGGCGCCGGGCCGGACAGCCCTTCGCGCCCGGCGCCAACCCGATGAACGGCCGGGACCGGCACGGGGTCGCCGCCTCCGCGCTCTCGGTCGCCAAACTCCCGTACGAGCAGGCCCGCGACGGCATCTCACTGACGACGACCATCACCCCGGAGGGGCTGGGGCACGCCCCCGAGGAGCGTGTGGGGCACCTGGTCGGCATCCTCGACGCCTACATGGCCGCGGCGGCTTCCACATGAACGTGAACGTCCTCGACCGCGCCACGCTGTACGAGGCCCTCGGTGTTCCGTTCCCGCTGCGCGACGCTCCCGTCCCCAGTCCCGAACTGGTCGAACGTGTCCGTGAACAGTTCCGGGCGCATGGCCTGTCCGCCTACTGAGCGCGACACCAGGCACGGCAGGGGGCCGCCGCAGCCGCCGGCCGCGGTGATCGCGGGAGGCGCTGCGGGCTCGTCGGTGGGCCCGCAGCGCGGAACACGTGCCAGGGCCGTTCGGTCCCCGGCAGGGACCTGCGGCCCCTGCCGGGCGACTCGTCCGAGGACGAGGCTCTCACCCAGGACCCCCGATCCGAGAGGTGGGCATCATGCCCCGCACCGTCACCGTCGGCCTCGACGGTTCAGCCGAGAGCCGCACCGCCGCAGAGTGGGCCGCCCGCGAGGCACAACTGCTCGGCCTGCCATTGAAGCTGGTCCAGGTCTGGGAGCCGGTGCCGGCACCCATGGCGGAGGCGCCACTGCCCGGCGCCGAGACGCAGAAGTACTGGACCGAGAGGATTCCCCGCGAGACGAGCGAAGGGATCCGACTGCGCCATCCCGGCCTCGACGTGACCAGTGAACAACTGTCCGGCCGGCCCGCCGACGTGCTGGTGGGCGCCATGAAGGACGCGGAACTGCTCGTCCTCGGCTCGCGCGCGCTGGGCGGGATCGGCGGGTTCCTGGTCGGCTCGGTCGGGCTGTCCGTCGTGGCGCATGCCGACCGGCCGGTCGTGTTCGTCCGCGCCGGGGAACAGTCCGCCGACGAACACGAGACCGACCCGGTCGGCATTCCGTCCGCGGCGACTCCGTTCCGGCCCGTCGTCCTCGGCCTCGACGTCGAGCACCCCGACGACGAAGTGATCGGCTTCGCGTTCGCCGCCGCCGCCCGCCGCGGCACCTCCCTGCGCGTCGTGCACGGCTGGAACCCGCCCGCCTACTACGCCCACGGCCTGTCCATCGACCTCGAACTGCACGGATCCCTGGCGGTGCGCGAATCCACCGCCCTCACCGAGGTCCTGCGCCCGTGGAGCGAGAAGTTCCCGGCGACCGAGGTCACCGAGGAGTGCCCCTACGGCAGCCCCGGCAATCACCTCGTCGACGCATCCCACAAGGCTTCCCTGGTCGTCGTCGGCCGTCGCCGCCGCCGCGGCCCGCTCGGCGCCCACATCGGCTCCGTCACCCACGCCGTCCTGCACCACTCCACCGCCCCCGTCGCCGTCGTCTCCCACGGCTGACCCATCACCCCAGCACCCCATCACCCCCAACACCCATCCCAAGGAGCAGCAACCATGAAGGCAGCGGTTGTCCGAGCCTTCGGCGAACCCCTCGTCATCGAGGACCGCCCCGACCCCGAGCCCGGCCCCGGCCAGGTCCGCGTGCGCGTCGAGGCGTCCGGGCTGTGCCACACCGACATCCACGCCGCCCACGGCGACTGGCCGATCAGGCCGACCCCGCCCTTCGTCCCCGGCCATGAGGGCGTCGGACTCGTCGAGAAGCTCGGCGACGGCGTCACCCACCTGTCCGTCGGGCAGCGGGTGGCCGTGCCGTGGCTCGGCTGGGCCTGCGGCCGGTGCGAGCACTGCCTGACCGGCTGGGAGACGCTGTGCGAGCGGCAGATCAACACCGGCTACGGCTGCGACGGCGGGCACGCCGAGAAGATGCTGGCCTGGGCGGACTTCGCCCAGCCGGTGCCCGATGGTGTGAGCGCCGTGGACGCGGCCCCGCTGGCCTGCGCCGGGGTGACCACGTACAAGGCGCTCAAGGTCGCCGGTGTGCGGCCCGCGCAGCTCGTCGCGATCTCCGGGATCGGCGGGCTCGGTCACCTGGCGGTGCAGTACGCGAAGATCGCCGGGGCGACCGTCGCCGCGATCGACGTCACCGACGAGAAACTCGAACTGGCCGCCGAACTCGGCGCGGACCTCGTCATCGACGCCCGCAAGGACGATGTCGGCCAGGTCCTCAGGCAGCACGGCGGAGCGCATGCCGCGATCGCGCTGGCCGTGAACGAGGCCGCGTTCGGGGCCGTCAACTCGGGCCTGCGGCGCGGCGGGAAGCTCGTCATGGTGGCGCTGCCCGCGCACGGCACGATCCAGGTCCCGATCTTCGACACCGTACTGAACGGCACCTCGGTGATCGGCTCAATCGTCGGTACCCGGCAGGACCTCGCCGAGGTCCTCCAGCTGCACGCGGCCGGACAGACCAAGGTCATCTGCGAGACCCGGCCGCTGGCCGCCGTCAACGAGTCCATCGACGAGGTGCTGCGCGGCGAGGTCAAGGCACGGATCGTCTTCGACCTCGGTACGGGACGGTGAGGACGATGGACCTCCCGATCGTCGTCGGAGTCGACGGCTCCGAGCCCGGCCTGCGGGCCGTCGACTGGGCGGCCGACGAGGCCGTACTGCACGGGCTGCCGCTGCGGGTGGTGTACGCGTCGCTGTGGGAGCGGTACGAGGGCACCTCGCTCGCCCAGGACGTCGGCAAACCGTCCGAGCAGGTGCTGGCCGAGGACATCGTGGAGACCGCCGCCCGGCGCGCCCGCCGGCGTCGGCCCGACCTGAAGGTCTCCACGGACGTGCTGCCCGAGGAACCCGAGTACGCGCTGGTGCGGGAGAGCCGCGGAGCCACACTGCTGGTGACGGGCAGCCGTGGCCGCAGCGGCCTCGCCGAGGCGCTGCTGGGCTCCGTGAGCCTCACCGTGGCCGGGCACGCGCAGTGCCCGATGATCGTGATCCGCGGCAACCACGACAACCAGGCCCGGACCGGAACGCACGGCCGCGTCGTCGTGGGCGTCGGAGAGAAACCCGCGGGCTCGGCGGCGGTGCGCTTCGCCTTCGAGGAGGCGCGGCGACGCGGGGTGCCGCTGGACGCCGTACGGGCCTGGCGGTGGCCCGCGCACCAGAGCACCGACCATCCCCTGCTCACCGGAGAACCCGCTCGGCTGCACGAGCAGCAGGCGGTGGAGACCCTGGAAACGGCGCTCCAGGACGCCCCCGCCGACGTCGAGGCACACCGCCGCGCGGTCGAAGGCCACACCCGGACCGTGCTCGTGGACGCCTCACGGGACGCCGACCTCCTGATCATCGGAGCCAGGCGCCGCGCCGGGCACCACGGACTCCAGCTGGGCCGGGTGACCCACGGAGTACTGCACCACTCGGCCTGTCCGGTCGTCATCGTGCCCGAGCGGGGATGAGCCGGCTGAGCACCGGGGCACGGCGGCTTCCCGCACCGGGACCCCGGCTTCGTCGCCCCGGTTCTCGACAAGAGCTCTGAGGTCGTGCGCGTCCGCTTGCCGGATGTGCGGTGCAAACCCGGCGCGACCGGGACTCCTGACTCGTACCGGCAGCCGAGATCCCGCCCCCCTTCCGGCGTCGCAAGCCGAACGGCCCTGTCCCAAAGGGCCGTTCGGCTTTCTGACGGGTCCTCATGGCTCCTGCCCCTCGGGCCGGCGGACGACGAGCATCGTCGGTGGAGGCACTCCGGCTCGGATCGTCGGGCGGCGCCCCGGTCCGCAGCGGACCTGTTCTCGGCGCCTCCTGCCTCAGGCACACACGCCCTGGGCACACCCTGAGCGTGCGGAAGGGAAGCAGGCCCATGACTCTCCAACACGTGGTCGTCGGAGTGGACGGCTCACTGGTCTCTGTACGGGCGTTGGACCAGGCCGCGGAGGAAGCGGCCCGGCGTGGCATTGCGCTGCGCGTGGTGTACGCCGTGCCCGACCGCGACGAGGCCGGCCCGGTTCTCGCGTCCGCCGCCTCGCGCGTGCGTGAACGCCACCCCACCCTGCCCGTGGAGACCAGGGCCGAGGAGGGCGGCATCGTCCGGGCGCTGGTCCGCGAGAGCACGGACGCGGTGCTCACGGTCGTGGGCACACGGGGACTCGGTGGACTGGCCGGCTGGGCGAGCGGAGCGGTGAGTTCACGGCTCGCCGCGCAGGCACACGGCCCGCTGCTGGTCGTACGCGGGGAACGTCCGCACGACGTCTGCCGCGAGGTGCTGCTCGGTCTGGAGAGCGACATCAGCGCGGACGCGGCCCTCTACGCCATCAAGGAGGCGGAACGGCGCGGCACACGCCTGCGTGTCCTGCACTCCTGGACGCACCGGCACCCGAGTCCCGAACTGTCCTCGTCGGTACCGGCGACGAGCCCGGGACACGAGCCCCACCCCAGGACGGAGTCCGAGAGCCGGACAGTCCGCACCGCCCCGGCGGCATCCCTGGTGGAGGCCACCCGGGATGCCGCCGTCGTGGTCATCGGATCGCACCGGCCGGGCAGCCGGCACGGCGGACACCTGGGGCCGGTCGCACACGCCCTCCTGCACCACTCGCACTGTCCCGTGGTCGTCGTCCCCACCGGGTGAAGCACCCCCGTTGATGGGGCGACTACCCCCCTGAGCTCTGCCCGCCACGGCGCAGCACGGTCACAAGGACGACTAGAGTCAGCATGCCTGTCCCCTACCCAGGGGTGTGCCGGGTTCGGCTGGGGCTGCGGGGTGGGAGAGGCTCCTGTGAATGATCGGGACCGGGGTAGCTGGAAGATGCTGGCCGGTCTGCTGGCGTCGAGCCAGCTGATACCCCTTGAGTGGTTGCCGGCGAAGACGGCCGAGCATGCGGCGTCCGCGGGTTTCACCCAGGCACTGATCTATCTGGCGGACCTGCAGCGCGAGGTGCTGCAACTGCTGACCGGCCACGGACTGGACGCCGCGGGTGAAGCCGGCGCCGAGGAGACCGGGATCAGGATCGAGGGCACGCTGCCGGGCCGGGCGTACCAGTACGGGCAGATACTGCGCGGTGGCCGCTCGGATCCCGGAGAACAGCAGTGGTGGGTGCCGTTGCTCAACGGCACCGAGCGCCTGGGCGTGCTGCGCCTCACCACGCGGGCCGATGACGCGCGCACGCGGGAGAACATGGAACTGCTCGCCTCCCTGATCGCACTGATCATCGTCAGCAAACGGCAGAGCAGTGACTCCTATGCCCGGCTGATGCGCACCGGACCGCTGAACATCGCCGCCGAGATGCAATGGCATCTGATGCCGCCTCCCACCTACTCCGACAGCCGCGTGGCGATCTCCGCCGCGATGGAGCCGGCGCACCACATCAGTGGCGACGCCTACGACTACGCCACCGCCGGCTCGGTGGTGCACGTATCGATCTTCGACGCGATGGGCCACGACACCGCCGCAGGCCTGACCGCGGCCCTGGCGATGGGTACCTGCCGCAACACACGCCGCCAGGGTGGGAGCCTGCTGGACATCGGCGAAGCGATCGAGAAGGCGCTGATCAAGCAGTACCACCAGACGCGATACGTCACCGGAATCCTGGCCGATCTCGACACGGACACCGGAGTCCTGACGTGGGTCAACCGGGGCCACATGCCGCCGGTGCTCATTCGTGCGGGCCGTTCGAGCAACCAGTTGAGCTGCAAACCCGCACACCCGATGGGCACCGACCTGGGGCTGGAAGCCACGATGTGCCGTGAACAGCTGGAACCCGGTGACCGCATCGTGTTCTACACCGACGGCATCACCGAAGCCCGCGGCAGCGGCGATACCGAACTCGGTCTGGAACGCTTCATCGACTTCCTGATCCGCCACCATGCCGACGGACTGCCCGTCCCCGAAACGCTGCGCCGTCTCATCCACGCACTCCGCGACTACCACGACGGCCGGCTTCAGGACGATGCCACCATCCTGATCTGCGAATGGCACGGCCCCACCGATGCCCCCACGGCACCCGGGACAGGCAGCGACTGAACAGCCCGGTCGCGCCGCTGGACCAGCACACAGAACCGGTGGCGCCAACCTCGTCCGCAGGCCGGCGCGCCCTGATCGGTTGACGGAGGACCTCACGGCGCTGGTGGCCGACGACTGAGAGCACCGGACTCAGGCAGGCGTCCTCCCCGCCCAGGCCCATGTCCGCACCCTCGATGTCCCCCAGGTGCCGGCCTGGGCCGTTGCCTGTGTGGGACCAGGCATTAGGGCCGACCGGCCCCCCACGCACCCCCGGACAGCCCATGGGATCGCCGCCCGATCCGCTGGATGCTCGAAGTGGTGAAAAGCCTGGAGGAGACCCACGATGACGGATGACACGGTCAGCCGACCGACGGTCCATGCCCTGCTCTCGGACGGCACCACGGTGTGCGTACGTCCTGTGCTGCCAGGCGATCACGAGCGGCTGCAGGGGCTCTACGAGGACATGTCCGCGGAGAATCTGCGGCTGCGGTTCTTCGCGGCGAGCCGGCGTTCCGCCGTGATGGCCGCCGACCGGGCCTGTGCGCCACCGCGCCCCGGATCCGGCTACCGGGCGCTGCTGGCCGAGTCGCGAGGGCAGGTGATCGGCCTGGCCGAGTACGAGGCCGGCGAGGACGCGGCCTCAGCCGAGATGTCCATCGCCGTGGCCGACACCTTGCACCACCACGGCGTCGGCACGCTCCTCGTCGAGCACCTAGTCTCCGCCGCCCGCGCTGACGGCATCACCACGTTCACGGCGGATGCGCTCTCGGAGAACCACGAGGTGCTTCGGCTCTTCGCCGACCTGGGTCTGCGCACCGCGCGCCGTTTCGATGGTCCGGAGGTGCGTTGCGTCATCGAGTTGAAGGAGGACGACGGTTATCTCTCCGCCGTCGAGGCCCGTGGCCGGGCCGCGGACGTGGCCAGTCTGGAGCCGCTGCTGCGGCCGAAGGCGGTCGCCGTGGTGGGCGCCGGGCGCCGGCCAGGATCGGTGGGGCGGGCCCTCCTGCACCATCTGCACGAGGGTGGCTTCACCCGGCGGCTCTTCGCGGTGAACCCCTGTGCCACGTCGATCCTCGGCGTGCCGTCCCACCCCTCGGTCAGCGCGCTGCCCAAGGTCCCGGATCTCGCGGTCCTCGCGGTGCCCGCGGCCGCCGTCCCCGACACCGCGGAGGAGTGCGGCAAGGCCGGAGTACGGGCACTGCTCGTCGTCTCGGCCGGCCTCGACAGCCGGCAGGCGGAAGCCCTCATGGCCACGTGCCGTACCTACGGCATGCGGCTCGTCGGCCCCAACTCCCTCGGCGTCATCAACACCGACCCGGCGCTCTCCCTCGACGCCACCTTCGCGGCGGATCATCCGCGCCGCGGTACGGCGGGCGTCGCCGTGCAGTCCGGCGGCGTCGGCATCGCCCTGCTCGACGGACTGTCCCGCCTGGGTATCGGCGTGTCGTCCTTCGCCTCGCTCGGCGACAAGTACGACGTCAGCGGCAACGACATGCTCCAGTGGTGGGAGAGCGACGGCCGCACCGAGCTCGCCCTGCTGCACCTGGAGTCCTTCGGCAATCCGCGGGCCTTCTCCCGTACCGCACGGCGGGTGACCCGCCGTATGCCCGTGCTGACGGTCGACGCGGGCCGTACCGACGCCGGGCGCCGCGCCGCCGCCTCGCACACCGCTGCCGCCGCCACCCCGACGATGACCCGGCAGGCCCTGTTCACCCAGGCGGGCGTCACCGCCACCCGCTCGGTGGGCGAACTCCTGGAAACCGCCGCCCTGTTGCACTCCCAGCCGCTCCCGACGGGAAGCCGCGTGGTCATCGTCACCAACGCGGGCGGCGCGGGTGTCCTGGCCGCGGACGCCTGCGTGGAAGCGGGGTTGTCGCTTCCACCGCTCACGCCCTCGGTGGTCGAAGACCTGCATGCCGTACTGCCCGACGGTTCCACCGTCGGCAACCTCGTCGACGCCACCGCGGCCGTCACGGAGGAGCAGCTCGGAGACTGCGTGGACCTGATCATGGGGTACCCGGGTATCGACGCCGTCCTCGTGGCCCTCGTCCCCACGGCCGTCGCCGCCGCGACCGGCGACGACCTGGTGCGGGCCCTCACCAGCGGCCCCGCGCGCCGCGCGCTTCCGGTCGCCGTCGTACGCCTGGAGCAGGACCTGCCGGTCAGGCTGTTGCAGACGCGGGACGGCGGCGCCATCCCGTCGTACGCCGAACCAGGCTCGGCGGCACGGGCGTTGGCGCACGCCTCCCGCCGTGCGGCCTGGCTGAGCCGGCCCGCGGGCACCGTGCCGGAACTCCCTGAGGTCGCGGAGGTCGACACGGCCCGGGCCCGCACGGTCGCCGAGACCTATCTCGCCGCCCATCCGGACGGCGGCTGGCTCGATCCGCGCACCTGCGCCGAACTCCTCGGCTGCTACGACATTCCCCAGCTCCCGTGGTCCTGGGCGGAGACGGAGGACGACGCCGTCCTCGCGGCCGAACGGCTGCGGGGCCCCGACGGGCGGGTGGTCATGAAGGCCCACTGGCCCGGCCAACTGCACAAGAGCGAACAGCATGCCGTGCACCTCGATCTTGAAGGTGACGCCCAGGTGCGCTCCGCTTTCAGGGACTTCGAGACACGGTTCGCCGGCCTGATGACCGGGGTGGTCGTCCAGCCGCTGGCCGCACGCGGCACCGAACTGTTCGCGGGAGTCGTGCAGGACGAGGTCTTCGGCCCGCTCGTGCTGTTCGGGCTCGGCGGCACCGCGACCGAGGTCCTGGCCGACCAGGCCGCCCGCCTCGCCCCGCTCACCGACCACGACGTCCACGACCTGATCACCGCGCCGCGCTGCGCACCCCTCCTGTTCGGCGCGCACGGCAGCGGACCCGTCGACCTCCAGGGTCTGGAACAACTGCTGCTGCGCCTGTCCCGCCTCGCGGTCGACCTTCCGCAACTCGCCGAGGCCGACTTCAACCCCGTCCTCACGACGCCTGAAGCGGTCACGGTGCTCGACGCACGAGTCCGTCTGCTGCCACGCACGGCTCAGGACCCCTATCTGCGCCGACTGCGCTGAGCCGCGAACGCTCTGAGAGGAAGTGCACCGTCATGCTGAACAAAGTGCTGATCGCCTACGGAACGACGAACGGTTCGACCGCGCGGATCGCCGAGACCATCGCCGAAGTCCTGCGCAAGGAGGGGGTGTCGGCCGAGGCCCTTCCCGCCCGGTCCGTGACGAGCGTGGAGTCGTACGACGCGGTGGTGGTGGGTGGCGGGCTGTACGCGGGGCGCTGGCACAAGGACGCCCGCCGCTTCGTCCGCCGTCACGGCCGCACGCTGGCCGGGCGCCCGCTGTGGTTCTTCAGCAGCGGCCCACTCGACGCCTCGGCCTCGGAGCGGAACATCCCGCCCGTACCCGGAGTGAAGCGGGCCATGGTCCGGCTCTACGCCAGGGAACACGTCACCTTCGGGGGCTGCCTCGAAGAGGGAGCGAAGGGATTCGTCGCGCGGAAGATCGTCTCCTCCGGGAAGGGCGGAGACTTCCGCGACTTCGACCAGGTCGAGGCGTGGGCCACACGGATCGGCGCCGGGTTCACGGCCGAGTCGCAGAGGATCTGAGCCAGGCGGGCCTCCCCCGTGCCCGTACGCCGCGCCCGGAGGACACGACCGGAGGACACGACCGCAGCCGCCTCGTCGAGGAGCTGCGATCGTCCCCCACTCGACCTCGACGCCCACGGGCACGTCGGTGCGGCACCCGTGAAGCACGGCGAGACGGCGTGCTGGAACCGGCGTCGTGCCTGAGGGAACGCAACGCGCCACCGGGACGCCAACATGACTTCGGCCCGTCCGGCGGCCATGTCGAGGCACCCGGACAGTACGGTGAAGGCAGGGCAACCGGTTCGATCCGCCCTGTCTGCTGTGTCGGTCGGAGGAAGTCATGAGCGAGGATCGACGCGGCGGTACCGAGGAACTTGTACCCAAGCTGCGGCTCGACGAGCTGCTGGGCGAGCTGCAGGTGCGCATCGACGCGGTGCGCGGGACCCGGGACCGCCTGCACAGCCTGCTGGAGGCCGTCCTCTCGGTCGGGCGGGAGCTCGACCTGCCACAGGTGCTGCGCAGCATCGTCGAGGCCGCGGTGGTGCTGGTGGACGCCGAGTACGGGGCGCTGGGCGTGATCGGCGGTGACCAGAAGCTGTCCGAGTTCCTGACCGTCGGTATAGGCGAAGAGGGACGGTCGGAGATCGGGGCTCTGCCCAGCGGGCACGGGCTCCTCGGAGAGCTGATCCGGCACCCGTCGCCACTGCGGCTTCCGGAGCTGTCTGAGCATCCGGCGTCGTACGGCTTCCCGGCGCACCACCCGCCGATGCACTCCTTCCTCGGCGTACCGATCCGGGTGCGCGACGAGGTCTTCGGAAACCTCTACCTCACCGAGAAGCGCAGCGCCCGGGAATTCGACGTGGAGGACGAGTCCGTCCTGTCGACGCTGGCGGTGGCCGCCGGAGTGGCCATCGAGAACGCACGGCTGTACGAGGAGACCATGCTGCGCGAACGCTGGCAGCGGGCCAGCGGCAAGGTCACCAGCATGCTCCTGACCGGTGCGCCGAGCGCGGACGTGCTGGAACTGATCGTCGACGAGGCCCGGAAGATCGTATCCGCCGACATGGGACTGATCGCGGAACACGTACCGGGTGAGGAGACACTGCGGCCGGCCCTGGCGGTCGGCCTGGGCCGGGAGGAGCGCAGCGGTCTGGTGCTGTCCGCGCGGGACGGTTTCGTCGGAGCGGCACTCGGCGCGGCGGCGCCGGTGGTCAGCGCCGACATCGAGCGCGACGCACGCACGGGCGAGGACGAAGCCCAGTGGGCCGGGCTCGGACCCGTGGTCGCTGTGCCACTCGGCGCCGGCGGCAAGGCGCGGGGCGTGCTGCTGCTGGGACGCGTGCCGACCGGCACGCCGTTCGGCGACCTGGACACCGGGCCGCTGCTCGGGTTCGCCGACCAGGCGGCACTCGCCCTGGAGCTGGCCGAACGACGGCGGGACGCGGAACAGCTCACGCTGCTCCAGGACCGTGACCGCATCGCACGCGACCTCCATGACCTCGCCATCCAGCGGCTCTTCGCAGCCGGCATGACCCTGCAGAGCACCCAGCGCTTCATGGAACACCCCGAGGGCATGGAGCGGCTGACCCGGACCGTCGACGACCTCGACGACACCATCAAGATCATTCGGTCCACGATCTTCGGACTGCGCACCCACAGCGGGGTCGGGCGGGAGAGCGACGGCCTGCGCGGCCGGGCGGCCGAGGCGGTGAGTGCGTCGGCCACGTCACTCGGATTCCCGCCCGCACTGCGCATCGAGGGGCTCGTGGAGACCGATGTCCCCGGCGACATCGCCGACCACGTGATCGCCGTGCTCGGCGAGGCCCTCAGCAACGCCGCCCGGCACTCCGGAGCACAGGCGGTGGACGTCCAGCTTCAGTGCGCCAGGGGCGAGTTGACGCTCACGGTGACGGACGACGGCTGCGGGGTGCCGGGTGACGTCGGACGCAGCGGGCTGAAGAACATCAAGGAGCGGGCCGTCGCCCTCGGCGGAACCCTGACACTCTGCGAACGGCCGGAGGGCGGCGGCACCCGGCTGGTGTGGCGGGTGCCCGTGAGTGCGGACGGTGTCACGGACGGGAGCTGACCGCGAACGGAGCCTGACCGCGGTTGGCCGCGGCCTCGCCGACCCGGACGACGAGGCGGGGCAGCGCGGACTCATCGCGCCGGGCGGTCGGGGGAGGCGGGCTGTTCGAGATGGCTGGCCAGGACCGCCGCCTGCACGCGGCGCTGGACACCGAGCTTCGCCAGCAGCCGGGAGATGTGGTTCTTCACCGTCTTCTCGGACAGGTAGAGCTTCTTGCCGATCTCACGGTTGGTGAGCCCGTCCCCGATCAGCGCGAGGATGTCCCGCTCGCGGGGTGACAGGCCGGCGAGCTCGGGTGCGGGTGCCGGTTGCTCGGTGGGGTCCGCCCGCAGCGAGCGCATCAGGCGGGCGGTCGTCGCCGGATCCAGCATCGACTGGCCGGAGGCGACGGTGCGGACCGCCGCGACCAGGTCGGACCCCCTGATCTGTTTGAGCACATAGCCCGCCGCCCCGGCCATGATCGCGTCGAGCAGGGCTTCCTCCTCGTCGAAGGACGTCAGCATCAGACAGGCCAGCTCCGGCATCCGGCTGCGCAGCTCACGGCAGACACTGATCCCGTCACCGTCCGGCAGGCGCACGTCGAGGACGGCCACGTCCGGACGCAGCGCCGGCCCGCGCACCAGCGCCTGCTCGACACTGTCCGCGTCGCCGACCACCGAGATGTCCGGCTCGGAATCCAGCAGGTCGGTGAGACCGCGTCGGACGACCTCGTGGTCGTCCAGCAGAAAGACCCGGATCGGGTTCTGCTCGGTGAAGGTACGCGCCTCGGCCATGACGACCCCTCGTTCGCTGGTGAACCACGGACCATGGGCCACATTCCACGGACCGCATGCCGACTGTGATGACGATCGTCTCCCGTCCGAACCACCCGCACCAGGGCCGACCGGGCCAACCCGAGCCCACCGCGGCGTCCTCGCCGTCCTCGGCGTCCTCGCCGTCCTCGGCGTCCTCGCCGTCCTCGGCGTCCTCGCCGTCCTCGGCGTCCTCGCCGGGCCGGCATCAGGGCCGAAGGGCCCCACGGAAGGGCCCGCCCGGCCTCTGTCCCGGTGCTCCCCCCGGTACCAGGCTCAGTGGCAGAAGAGCGACCCATGGGCAGCAACGCTGGAGGTACGCCTCATGCTTCGACACGTCACCGCGGGGATCGACGGCACTCCCGAAAGCCTGGCAGCCGCGCACTGGGCGGCCCGGGAAGCCACGCGCCGGGGCGTCGCGCTGTGCCTGGTGCATGCCTGGGAGTGGCATCCGCGTCCGGCCCCGACCGTGCCCGCGGACATGTCCGAACGGGCCGTGGCCGAGGACCTGCCGGAACGGGTGGCGGACAGCATGCGCGCCGCGCACCCTGGTCTGCGGGTCATCAGCCAGGCGCTCGCCGACTCGCCGGTCTCGGCCCTCCTCGAGGCGGCCGGGCAGGCCGAGCTGCTGGTCCTCGGCTCCCGTGGACTCGGCGGCGTCGCGGGGTTCCTGTTGGGGTCGGTGTCACAGCGGGTCGTCGCCAGGGCACCCCGTCCCGTGGTGCTGGTGAGGGCAGGCGCGAGCACCGCCGACGAGCACTTCTCGGCACCGGACGGCATCTCCCCGGAAGAGATTCCCGGGATCCCGTACCGCGACGTCGTACTCGGTCTCGACACGGACCGGCCCTGTGACGAGCTGATCGAGTTCGCGTTCGACGCCGCCGGGCGCCGGGGATCCTCGTTGCGCGTGATCAACGCCTTCAGCCGTCCGCCGGACTTCGCGGCGGCGGACAGGATCGTCCCGGTGAGCGGCCCGGAGCTTCGGGCGGAGCGGGAGCACGCCGTGGCCGCCGTCCTGCGCCCTTGGTGCGAGAAGTTCCCCGAGGTCGCCGTCACCGAGAGCGTCACCGAAGGACGTGCGGCCGACGAGCTGATCAGCGCCTCGGCCGGCGCGGCCCTCGTCGTGGTGGGAAGCCGGATCCGCGAATCCCGTCTCGGCACCCACCTCGGCCCCGTCGCACACGCGGCGCTGCATCACGCGCCCTGCCCCGTCGCCGTCGTCCCGCACGCCTGAACGCGCCTGAACGTGCGTGAAGAATGGGCGAGTTGGCCCGGTACGCATACATGTACATGCGCGTATACGCATTTGCCGAGGGCGGCCGTGACATGGCGGACGTGCTCGGTCACGAGCTTCCTGCCGGTCCGCTTCTGAACAGGGACGTTCGGCCCCGTGACGGTACCTCTCGGCCCCTGACGGTCCGACAGGTCCGGGCGGGACATTGAACTCAGGACGACGACGGCACGCGGACAGATACCGCGCCACGCCTACCAGACCTCCGGACAGGGATGAGCATCATGGCGGTACACGAAACTCCCGGCCCGCACACGGGTTTCCCCCTCCCGTCGCGGCACCGGGCCAGGACGGCCCGAAAGGCCGACGACACCACGGCGGACACGACCGACACGACGACCACGACGGCCGCGGCGACCCGCGCCCGGGTCTTCGCGGGGCTGCGGATCGTCACCGGGTTCGTCTTCCTGTGGGCCTTCCTCGACAAGACCTTCGGCTGGGGCTACGCCACCGCCTCCGGCAAGGGCTGGGCCGACGGCGGCTCGCCCGCCAAGGGCTTCCTCAGCGGCGTCGCCGCCGGGCCCATGGAGTCCACCTTCCACTCCTGGGCCGGAGCGGGCTGGGCGAACTGGCTGTTCATGCTCGGCCTGCTCGGCGTCGGCCTCGCCCTGGTCAGCGGCATCGCACTGCGGCTCGCCGCGGTCGCCGGGACCGCCCTGATGGCGTTCATGTGGATCGCCGAGTGGCCGCCCGCCAAGGCACTGTCCGACGGCACCCCGAGCATGTCCTCCAACCCGCTCATCGACTACCACGTCCTGTACGCCGCCGTCCTGATCGCCCTCGCGGTCGCCTCGGCCGGCACCACCTGGGGACTCGGCAGGACCTGGGCCCGCCTCCCCGTCGTCCGCGACCACACCTGGCTGCGCTGAGACACCGCCCGCACACCCGGAACTCCGCCCCGACGGCAAGCAGAGGCACCGCCATGACCGTACGTACAGGCATTGACGGCTTCGGCCGCACGGGCCACGACAACCGCCTCCTCGACCTCCGCAACCTCACCGCCCTCCTCGGCATCGGCATCGGCATCACCGAACACGTTGCCACCCGCCGGTGACCGCCACCGCCGGACAGACGCTGGTGCCGCGCCTGCGGGCGGTTCGGGCCGTGGTGTTCGACACCGACGGGGTGATCACCGACTCGGCCCGGCTGCACGCCGCCGCCTGGCAGTCGGCCTTCGACGCCTGCCTGGAGGCGGCGGGTGAGCAGCGCCCGTTCGACCCGGTGGAGGACTACCGCCGCTACGTCGACGGCAGGGCCCGGCTGGACGGCGCCGCCGCCTTCCTCACCGCGCGCGGGCTGCGACTGCCGCCCGGCACCCCCGACGACCCGCCCGGCACCGGCACTGTGCAGGCCGTCGCCGCCCGCAAGGAGCAACTGTTCGCACGACGGCTGGCGGCGGGTTCGATCGCCGCCTGGCCCGGCACCGTACGGCTGCTGCACGCGCTGCGCGCCGAGGGCGTGCCGTGCGCCGCGATCTCGGCTTCCCGGCACGCGCCGGAACTGCTGACGGGGGCGGGAGTCCGGGACCTGTTCGGGGCCGTGGTGGACGGCAACGAGGCGGCCCGCCTCGGGCTGCCCGGCAAGCCCGACCCGGCGATCTTCCTGGAGGCGGCCCGGCGGCTGGGCGTACCGGCCGGAGATGCGGCCGTCGTCGAGGACGCGCTGGCCGGTGTCGAGGCCGGCCGGCGCGGCGGCTTCGGCCTGGTGGTCGGGGTGGACCGGACCGCCGGGCCGACCAGCGCCGACGACCTGAGCAAGCACGGGGCCGACCTGGTGGTCGCGGACCTCGCCGAGTTGCTGACCGCCACGGAGGCGTGACCATGCCGGACGACCGGACCCTGAACTACGAGGGCTACGACCCGGCGGACGAGCGGCTGCGCGAGGCGCTGTGCACGCTGGGCAACGGTTACTTCGCCACCCGGGGCGCCGCCCCGGAGACGACGGCAGGCCCGTCCCACTACCCCGGCACCTACGTCGCGGGCGTCTACAACCGGCTGACCTCGACCGTCGCCGGACGGCAGGTCGAGAACGAGGACATCGTCAACCTCCCGAACTGGCTGCCGCTGCGCTTCCGCACCCGGGCCACCGGCGGCGACCTGCCGGGCCCCTGGTTCTCCCCCGACGACGGCTCACTGATCGAGTACCGGCAGACCCTGGACCTGCGTCGCGGCACGCTCACCCGGCGGATGCGGCTGCGGGACACCCGAGGCCGCCTGCTGACGGTCGACCAGGTCCGCCTGGTGCACATGGGCGATCCCCATCTGGCTGCGCTCCGAACGGAGTTCACCGCCGAGGACTGGACGGGTGAGCTGGAGGTGGAGTCCGCCCTCGACGGCGACATCACCAACGCGGGAGTGGACCGCTACCGCGACCTGAACGGCCGCCACCTCACCGAGTGGCGCACCGGGCCCGCAGAATCCTCCGAGTCCTCCGGGCCCGACACCGTATGGCTGGACTGCCGCACCTCCGAATCCGGCATCCGTGTCGCGATGGCCGCCCGCAGCCGGACCGTGTCCGGTACCCCGGCGGCGGTGCGGCTCCTCCCGGGGGAACGCGGCGTCGCCCACCTGCTGACAGTGCCGATCGGGCCAGGCCGGCCCGTCGCCGTGGAGAAGACGGTGGCCCTGTACACCTCGCGGGACCCTGCGTCCGGCGATCCGCTGCACGCCGCGATCAGCGGGGTGCGGGGAGCCACCGACTTCGCCGGGCTGCTGGCCTCCCACAGCGCCGCGTGGGAACACCTGTGGCAGCGAACGGAGCTGGACGTCCCCGGCGAGGCCGGAAGGATCCTGCGGCTGCACCTGTTCCATGTGCTGCAGACCCTGTCGCCGCACACCGCCCGGCTCGACGCGGGCGTACCGGCACGCGGGCTGCACGGCGAGGCGTACCGGGGACATGTCTTCTGGGACGAACTCTTCGTCCTGCCTTTTCTGAACCTGCACCTCCCGGAGGTCTCCCGGGCACTGCTGATGTACCGCCACCGCCGACTGGGCCGGGCGGTCGGTGCGGCGGCCGAGGCGGGCCGTACCGGCGCCATGTATCCGTGGCAGAGCGGCAGCGACGGCCGCGAGGAGACCCAGACCCTCCACCTCAATCCCCGCTCGGGCCGCTGGCTGCCCGACCACTCCCGGCTCCAGCACCACGTGGGCTCCGCTGTCGCCTACAACATCTGGCAGTACTCCCAGGCCAGCGGCGACACCGAGTTCCTGCACGGGCCGGGCGCGGAGATGCTGCTCCAGATCGCCCGCTTCTGGGCCGGCAGCGCCGTCTGGGACCCGGCCCACGCGCGCTACCGGATCCGGGGCGTGGTCGGCCCCGACGAGTACCACGACGCGTACCCGGGCGCCACCGTGCCGGGCCTCGACGACAACGCGTACACCAATGTCACCGCCACCTGGGTGCTGTGCCGCGCCCTGGACCTCGCCGCCGCGCTGCCCACCCCGCGCCGCCAGGAACTGTTCGAGCGCATCGGGCTGGACCCGGCGGAACTCGAACTCTGGGAGGACATCTCACGCCGGCTGCGGGTGCCCTTCCACCGGGGCGTCATCAGCCAGTTCGAGGGCTACGGCGACCTCGCCGAACTGGACTGGGACGGCTACCGCGAGCGCTACGGCGACATCCGCCGCCTCGACCGGATCCTGGAGGCCGAGGGCGACACCGTCAACCGCTA
Organism: Streptomyces sp. SID12488; assembly: GCF_010548275.1. GTDB lineage: Bacteria > Actinomycetota > Actinomycetes > Streptomycetales > Streptomycetaceae > Streptomyces. The sequence continues at coordinate 300,737 of NZ_JAAGLT010000008.1, read as the reverse complement.
CCAGGCGTCCAAACAGGCCGACGTACTGATGCTCGGCTACCTCTTCTCACCCGCCGAGCTCTCCGGACTCCTCGCCCGCCTCGGCCACACCCTCGACGACGGCACCTGGCGCACGACGGTGGACCACTACCTGGCCCGCACCAGCCACGGCTCCACCCTCAGCGGCCTGGTCCACGGCTGGGTACTGGCCCGCACCCGGCCCTCCGAGGCCTGGAAGTACGTCCAGGAAGCCCTCACCGGCGACATCGCCGACCTCCAGGGTGGCACCACCGCCGAAGGCATCCACCTCGGCGCGATGGCCGGCACCCTCGACCTCGTCCAGCGCGGCCTCACCGGCCTGGAGACCCGCGACGACGCCCTGCGGTTCGATCCGGCGCCCCTCCCCGAGCTGGCCGAGTACGGGTTCGCCGTCCGCTACCGGGGCCACCGGGGCATCGGCCTGAGCATGCGCGCCGGACACCTGCGCATCAGCGTCCCGGCCTCCGACCGGACGCCCGTCCACGTCTCCCTCGACGGCCACGACATCACGGTCGCACCCGGCCGGCCCCGGAAGCTCGACCTGCCCGGCCCCTGACCGCGCGGCGGGAAGCAGACCCCACCCCCACTCCAGAAGGAAGTCGGCATCATGACCCGCGTCATCACCGCAGGACTGGACGGCTCACCCGAAAGCCTGGCCGCCGCGGACTGGGCGGCCCGCGAGGCCCTGCTCCGCGACCTGCCCCTGCGCCTCGTCCTCGCGTGGGAACCGCAGTCGTACGACTACCCCACAGCCTCCCCGCCGCCGGCCGGCCCCGACCTGCGGCGCGACTGGGCGCAGCGGGTGACGCGAAAGGCGGAGGAGGATCTGCGGCGCCGCCACGCCGGGCTCCGGGTCGGTGCCGACGAGGTGGACGGGCAGCCGGTCCCGGTGCTGCTGGCAGCCGCCGATGACGCCGAGCTGCTGGTCATCGGATCGCGAGGGCTGAGCGGAGTCGGCGGATTCATCCTCGGCTCGGTCGCCCTCTCGGTCGTGGCCCGGGCCACCCGCCCGGTGGTCCTCGTACGGGCCGAGGAGGCGGTCACCACCGGCCGTCCCCCGCAGGAGCCCCCGTACCGCGAGGTCGTACTCGGACTCGACCCGCACAGGCCCGCCGACGCGCTGATCGAGTTCGCCTTCGACGCGGCGGCCCGCCGAACGTCGGCGCTGCGCGTCATCCACGGCTGGACCCCGCCGTTCTACTACGGCCTGGACGGCGGCTTCGGCTACTCCTCCGCCGGCGTCGACCTGGAGGTGGGCGCCGAACTGGCCGCACAGGAGGCCGGCGCGCTGACGGACGCGTTGCGTCCGTGGCGGGAGAAGTTCCCCGGCGTCGAGGTGACCGAGCAGCCCGTGGTCGGCGGACCCGCCCACCACCTGGTGGAGGCCGCTTCCGGCGCCGGCCTGCTGGTCATCGGACGCCGCAACCGCGGTTCGGCGATCGGCGCGCACCTCGGCTCGGTCGCCCATGCGGTGATGCACCATGCCACGGCCCCGGTCGCGGTCGTCCCGCACGACTGACCTGACCGGATCCGGGGCGGCCCGGGGTCCGTACACCCGCCCCGGGGCGGGTCAGCGGGCGGTGATCCGGCGTCCGGTGACCCGCTCCGGGGTGATACGCACCCACAGGTCACGGTCCCCGCCCGCCCACGGCGCTGAGGCGGCCGCACTGACGAGACGCCCTGTGGCGGCAGGGTCGGTGACCCATTCGGCACGGCCCACGACCAGAACGCTCCACCCCTCGCTCAGCGCCTCGTCGATGTGGTCCACCTCGAAAGCGGCCTCGGCCCCAGCCGCCAGAGCAGGTGTGGCGCCGCGCGCTGTACGGAAGGCGACCGCACCGTCCACGACCGTGTAGTTGACCGGGACGATCGCCGGACCCTCCGGCGTGGACACCGAGACGCGTCCGACGCCGTGTGTGGACAGCCGGGCCCAGCACTCCCCGTTGGCCAGCTCCGTCAGTTCGGGATGGTAGGCCGCCTGCCCGATGCCGGGGGGCAAGTCGGCGTCGCTGCCGCGCAGCCGGGCCACGGTGGTCTCCAGCGCGCCGGCGAGCCGAATCAGGAAGCTTGTGCCCGGGGACGCGGTCGGCCGCTCCTCCACATACCGCAGGTAATCCGCAGCCGTACCCGCCCGCTCGGCCACCTCCTCCCTGCTGAGCCCCAGCTCCTCACGCCTCGCTGCCACCCGCCGCCCGATGTCTCCGGCATTCCTCGTCGGTTCCGGCATAGCCGATCACTTCCCTTCGCCTTGCCACTCGTCGGTCATGGGGTGGGGACCGGTGTCTCGGGGTGGGCCCCGTCCGGGCGCCCAACAGCCCGGGCGGACCGGCTCTCCGCACGAGCGGTGCCGAACCCGATCAGCCCTGCGGCGAGAGCCGCTGCCAGGCCGGGCCAGGAGGGCGGCGAGGTCTCCAGGACGGCCCGCAGGAACGGCACGTACAGCGCGGCGACCGCCAGCCCCACCGCGGCCAGCACCGCCCAGGGCAGGAAGGGGTTCTCACGGGTGAGCAACCGCTCCCGCAGCCCCAGTACAACGCCGAGCTGGGCGGCCAGCAACGCGAGGAACAGCGTGGTCTGCCAGGGCTGCCCGGTCTGCCGGACCCACAGCCCCGCGGCGAGGCTCGTGCAGGTGGCCACCGTGCCGAGGCGCAGTATCCGCTGCCAGAGGCCGCCGCCGAGCACCTGCTGCCCGGGCGGACGCGGCGGACGGCGCCTGGCGTGCCGGGAGACCGGCTCGGCGCCCATGGCGACGCCCGTCAGACCGTGGGTGAGGAGGTTGAGCCACAGGATCTGGCCGGCCCGCAGGGGCAGGGCGAGTCCGAACAGCGGGCCGAGCAACATGACGAGGATCTCCGCGACGCCGCCGGCCAGGGCGTAGAGCAGGAAGCGACGGATGTTGTCGTAGACCCTGCGGCCCTCCTCCACCGCCGTGACCACGGTGGACAGTTCGTCGTCGGCGAGCACCAGGTCGGCGGCCTGCCGGGCGACTTCGGTTCCCCGGCGGCCCATGGCCAGCCGCCGGGCGGCCTGGTCCTCGGTGAGACCCGCCGGGGGCGCGATGCCGGGGGCAGGCGCCGACTGAGCGGTCATGGGTTCTCTCCGGGTTCGATGCGGTGGCCGCCGGTGGTGCGCGGTCTCGGGGGCGTGCACCCGGCATTCGCGGGGTTGCGTGCCGGTCCTGGCACGCGATCACCCCGGGTGTCCGCCGTCACGGCGGTGGAACCGTCGGGCCTTCCTGCTCGGAGCCCGGTGCGTTGTCAGGCGTGCTTCCGCTCCACCGGGGACCGGTGAGGGCCCATGCCCGCTCCCACTGCTCCGCACGGTGCCGGTCCAGTCCCATCCTTACGGCCTTGCGGCCGGCCAGCAGCAACAGGGCGACACCGCTCGCCGCGAGCGTCCCGGCGAAGGCGGACAGTGCGACGGCCTGTCCCGGGGTGAGCGGCGCGCTGACCAGCCGGGCCTGCCCGTCCGTCCAGATCACGGCCTTGGTGCCCGCCCTGCTGCCCGCCGCGACCCGCACCCCCGCCGTACGGACCGTGTCGTCGGACGCCGTCCACCGCACAACCGCCCAGGTGTGGGCATACGTACCGGGCCCCGGATCGCCGGCGTCCTCGGTCAGCACGGCGGAGGTACGGTGCCGCTCCTGGCGCTGCTGGACCAGCACGCTTCCGACACGCACCGAGCTCAGGGCTCCGGCCAGGGGCATGCCCACCGCCATCACCACGGACGTCACCAGGACGACCCATGCCTCGACGGCATCCGAGCGGCGCCTGAGCGGACTGCGCCGCCACCGCCACCACCCCACCTTCGTGCCCATGGCCGACCCCACTTTCCGAACCCGGCGGCACGAGTGCCCCTCAGCGACAGTCGCACACACACCGCACACGGAGCAGGGCCCATCGGCTCGGACAATAGGCTGATCGGCCCCGTTCGGCCGTCGCCGGAGACCGGCCGCGTACCGCTCCGACCGAAGAACGTCCGCACTGCGGGGCCCAGTTCGGCGGTCCGCCGATTGTCGGAGAGATCCAGGGGACGTCCACAGGCACGGTGCGGGATCGGGGCCAGCGGTGCCGACGCACCGCAGGTCCGTCCGCCCTGCTGTTGTTCGGCGTCTGGCCGTTCACCCGGGTCCATCGCAGCCGGGACGCGCGGCTGGGCGCCCGCGCGCCCCGGCGTGGACGGGAACACACCCGATGAACACCCACCGTCGACACCAGGTCCGCGAACTCCGGAAACTCCGGAAACTCCGGGCGAACGAAAGGAACCGTCGCCGCGCTTCCGAGACTCCGCGTCACCCTGATCGCGCTCGCGACGGGTTCCGACCTCGCCGAGCACGAGGCCCAGGGCGCAGCCACCTCCACCTGCCTGACCGGCCGGGTCACACTCCGCGCCGCCGACCGCACATGGCCCCTCGGCCAGGGCGACATCGTCGCTTTCCCCCGGACGGACCGCCGTTCTGGGGGCTTGTTCGCCGCCCGCGGGATCCGCCACACAAGACGTCCACCGCACCAGGCCCAGCCCTGATCGCCGCACCGGTGGAAGGCGCGGTGCCGCCGCGCCGGGGTGGCTTCCCGGCGCGGCGGTGTCAGTAGCGGGACGGACAACCGGGGCGGAGAGGGATCAGAAGGTGAGGCTCCAACTGTCGAGGTAGCCGGGGTCGACGGTGAAGATGCCGGGGGTGTTGTCCGTGACACGCAGTTTCCACGTGCCGGTGGCGGGAAGCGCCGAGGCGTCGACCGTGAAGGTCGCGTGCAGTTCCGTTCCGGTGTCCCAGACGAAGTCCTTCACCAGCAGCACGGTGCCGTCCTCGCTGACAAGGTTGATGACTTGGCCGCCGATGAAGTCGTGCACCAGATCGACGGTCACCTTCAGATCACGGGACGCGTTTCCCTCCCGCCCTGTGACGGTGATCGGGGACTCGATGGTCTGCCAGTTGGGGATGTCGTACCGGTCGGGGTTGATGAAGAAGCCGCCGCCGGAGCCGAAGACGGGCCAGACGAAGGTCAGGGTCAGTGTCTCGGCCGCGGAGTTGGTGATGACGACGGTCGTCTCGAAGTCGCCGGCCGCGGTCGGCGTGCCGGAGATCAGTCCGGTGCCGGGGGCGATCGACAGACCGGTGGGCAGGCCGGTGGCGGAGTAGGTCAGACCGCCGGGGCGAGTGGTGGTCGCCTCGATCTGCCGGGCGACCGACTGGCCGACGGCCACGGCCCGGGTGGAAGGGGCATTGGCGGCGATGTGGTTGACGTAGCGCGCCCCGACGTTGACTGCGGCCCATGCGTTGCCGACGGCCTCGTACGCGTCACTGGAGGCGCCGAACAGGTCGGCGGCGGCCTGAAGGGTGGCCGTGCGGGCTCCCGCGTAGTCGGTGGTGCTGGTCATGTAGCGGGTCAGCGCCCGGTACCAGACGGTGGTGGCGCTTTGCAGACCGATGCCGGAGACCGGCAGACCGTCGTAGGTCGGGCTGTCGTAGTCGATGCCGTTGAGGGTTTTCCTCCCGCTGCCCTCGGCGAGCAGGTAGAAGAAGTGGTTGCCCACGCCGGAGCTGAAGTGGGGGTCGAGCTTCCTGGTCTGTGCGGTCCAGTAATCCTGGGAGGTACCGGCGGCGTTGGTCTCCTTGGACGGCTGGTCCATGTAGCGCAGTGGCCCTCCGGTGCCACGGAGGTCGATGAGTTCACCGATCTGGTAGTCGGGTACGTCACCCGCGCTGTTCGCGAAGAACTCGACGGCGGTGCCCATGATGTCGCTGGTGGCCTCGTTGAGCCCGCCGGACTCACCGGAGTACACCAGGCCGGCGGTGGCGGAGGTGACGCCGTGGGTCATCTCGTGGCCGGCTATGTCGAGTTCGGTCACCGGCCTGTCGTTGGTACGGCCGTCGCCGTAGGTCATGCAGAAGCAGGAATCGAGCCAGAAGGCGTTGGCGTATCCGACGCCGTAGTGCACGCGGGAGTAGGCGCCGCGTCCGTCGTCCGCGATTCCGTTGCGGCCGAAGCGATCGTGGTAGAAGTCCCAGGTCTTCGCTACGCCGTAGGCGGCGTCCACGGCCGCCGTCTGGCGGTCGGACGGTGTTCCGTCTCCCCAGACGTCGTCGTCATCGGTGACCAGCGTGCCCTTGTTGAAGGTCCCACCCGCGTCGAACGTCTGGTGGCTGCCGCGCTGACGATCGGTCAGCTCGAAGCGGTCGTTGTTCCGTACGCTGTCTATCTGGACCCGGCCGTTGTACCGGCTGATCCCATCGCCGTTCTGGACCTCCTCGTGACTCGTCAGCCGGGCGCCGGTCGTGGCATCGGTCAGGACCTGGAGACGGCTCGGCGTCCCGTCCGCCCGCGTACCGCTGACAACGTTTTCCCAGGCCAGTTTCGAGTCACCGTCGCCCGCCCAGACGACCAGCCGCGGCTGCCCCTGCAGGGCGGCCTCGCGAGTGTCCTCCCGCTTCGCGGCGGCCAGCGCGGACTTCTCCGCCTTGACCGCGGAGAGGGCTGCCGCGGTCGTCGGGACGGAGATCGCCTCCTGCGAGGCCTTGGTGACCGTACGGGAGCCACCGCGTTCGTGCACCACCAAGTCGCCCCCGCGGACGGGTAATCCGGCGAAGGTGCGCTCGTAGCGGGTATGCACGGTGCCGTCGGCGTCCTTGATGACGTCCTTGGGTATCAGCTCCTCCTGTCGGCCCAAATCGAGTGCACGGGCCGTGACACTGCCCGCGTCGGCCGCCGTCTCGAGCATCATCTTCCGGTCCGCCGAGGACAGTTGGACAGCTCTGGCACCCGGTCTGGGTTCCGCGGCGATCTGCCGGGGCGCTCGACCCGTGTCGTCCGCCGCCGGGGCCGCGCTCCAGGCGGGAAGCGTCGATCCGAGCAGTGCGGCCATCGTGCCGACCGCGATCCCCGTCATGCGTCGGCGAACGTAGGCGCCACGACGGGAAGGAGGGGAACCATGGAACGAAGTCGCCCCGTGGGCAGGGAAGTTGTTCGTCACTGCTGCAACTCCTTGTACCTGGCTGCGTGATGGGCAGCCGGCGAGAACGAGAACGGAGAACCAGAAGGTCCTCCGCCGAGGAGATGTGCGTTGTGGCGCCCGGGCGTTGAAAAGATCGTTCCAGCCGGCGGGGGCATCTGTCATCAGTGCGGAGATCGTTGTCCGGAATCCGGAAAACCAGAGCTGTCCCGACAGCTTCCGGCGCGGTGGACCACGTGCGCCTTTACGTGCCGGCAACACGCCCGCATCATCCCCTTTGGCCGCTTCCCGCCCATCGGCAGACGGCCAACACGTCAGCCCGGCAGCGGAGCCGAGACGCTGTTCGGGGTTCTGGTCGTCTAGGGACGGAATGCCAAGCCGGGGGTGCCTCTATGTCTTTCGTCAAGGCACCCCCCCACGTACGGATACGGGTACTCGGGATCGACCGGCAACGGCAACGGCAACGGCAACGGCAACGGCAACGGCAACGGCAACGGCAACGGCAACGGCAACGGCAACGGCAACGGCGGGAACGCCCGGTCAAGGTCCTCCGGATCCCGTGCGCCGACTCCCGCCTACGCCGACATCGCCCTGCTCCCCCGCAGCACCAAGGCGTCACCCAGTGGGGATCCGGCAACGAGGCCGAGCAGGAGATCGAGCACCGCCGATACACGGCATGCCACCGTTCGCCGTCCCCGGACCAGGTCGCCGGACGTCCATCCGCTCGTTGATACATCCGCTGTCCAGGGCCACCGGCGTCTGCTGTTCTCGGACTGCGGCCGTCATCGTGGCTGAGCGGCGCGCGAGTCGTCCTCGGCGGCACAAGGACGCTGCCGTCGCCGCTATCCAGCCAGTTCCGCCAGTTTCGCCAGCCACGGATGTCCGGGGTGGACGCGCTCCAGCCATTCGCCAAGGACATCCCGGCGTGCCCGCCCCAGGAGCGGCAACACCCTGTCGAAGTCCGCCTGGTCCTTGGGCCGCGGCGCCTTCGCTTTGAACAGCAGCACCAACTCCGGCACCAGGTAGGGGATCCCCTCCGGGGTCCGCTCGACAATCGCGTCGTACGGCAGCCTCAGTCCCGCATCCCGCCGGCAGATCCACGTCCCGCCTTCGTGGGGCTCGCGGAAGACGTCGAACAGGAACTGGCCGCTCACCGGATCCCGCAACCAGGTCTGGTGCGTGGCTGCCAGCGCCTCAGCCCCTGCCTGTGCCCATACACGCCCCGAGCCCACCGCGTCGCACACGCACTCGGGGAAGCGGTCGCGGATCTCCGGGAATCCCGCTGCGGGCACCGCGATCTCCAGATCGCCGTGCGGTCGCGACTGGCTCCCGCGGAACAGATCCAGCGCCCACCCGGCCGCGACGCACCAGGGCGCGCCGACCCCGGCCAGTCGCTCCGCGACCTGTTCCGGCCGCCAGGCGTCCGCCCACCGAGCGTCCAGTTCGTCCGCATCAAGCACAACACCACCGGGCGGCAGGGATTCCGTCACCGGCACAACCTACTGCCGCGACCCGCGTCAGGAACCCTTCTGCCGAGGCAGTCGAAGAGGTCGGGGCGAGCAAGCAGGAAGCCGCCTTGTGGCGGACGCGCGGGTGGAGGCCAACACCGCCGCTACGTCGGTCTGCTGTGCGGGGCCGGATCGCTCAACCACGGCCACAGTGCGCCCGCGATCGTCGAACGGGTGACGGCGCGCCGCGCGTCCCGAGCGACGGGGGTGCACAGCGGCAGCCTCAACGGTGGTACCTCAGGGAAGTCCGGACGGTACGGACGTTCGGCCTTCTTGCCCTGCTCGTACTGCCCGGTGCGGGGTGGTTCCTGTGGCAGACGTAGCCGCTCACGAGCTGGGAGGAGGCAACTCTCACGCCGGCATGGCCGGCCGCCGCAGGAACACTCCCGATCACCGCAGCAGCTGCCAGGTCCGCCCTCTCGCCTGTGGCCGGTCGGCACTCCCCTCACGATGACCTTCACCGCCGCCAAAGCCGTAGCCGCCGCGACCTTCTTCATCAGCTGGGACCTGCTGGGCGCCCGATCCCTCGAGCCCGAGCGGCAGCTCAGCGCGTCGACCCTGTTCGACCTGGTCAAGCTCGCCTTCGGCGCGGTGGTTGGGTCAGGGGCGCTGGTGGCTCCGGTGGTCGCCTACCCGCAGGTACTCACGTGCTGCCCGGATCGCCGTTGCCGTCGCCATGGCCCCTCCCCGTCACGTACGGTCGTTCTATGGCACCTGAGGACGTCCCGTTTGATTGGGGGATAGTTCATGGATTGTGCCAGGTTATGGGCGTTTCGCCGGTTGCTCGTCTCGCGAGGTTTGAGATCATCGCGAGACGGATCATGCTCTCGGAGTGGGCGGGTTTGGCCTCGTAGTCGCGAGCGAGGCGCCGGTGCATCATGATCCAACCGAAACTCCGCTCTACCACCCAGCGTCGCGGTACCACTGAGAAGCCCTTGACCTGGGTGTTTCGCGGGACGACGTCGACGTCGATGCCGAGTGCGGCGCCGTGTTCGATGGCCTGGGTCTTGTAGCCGGTATCGACCCACGCCTTGGTGATCGTGGGGTGGTCGGCGGAGATCTGACTGAGCAGCTGCTTGCCGGCCTCGTTGTCGGAGACGCTGGCCGCGGTCACCATGACCAGCAGTAATAGGCCGAGGGTGTCGACGACGATGCTGCGTTTACGGCCCACGATCTGCTGGCCGGCGCCTGCTACGACGCATACGACTTCCTGGAGGCAGTGACCGGCACCGGCGCGTCCTTCCTGCTGCGCTCGACCCGCGGGCGGCGCCCGACGGTGCGCCGCCCGCTGCCGGACGGCTCCTGCCTGACCACCATCTGTGCCGGGAGATACCAGGCCGGGCGCGGTTACGGGCGGCTCGAGGTACGGATCATCGAAGCGTGCATGACCATCGAGCTGGCCGACTGCACCCGCCGCACCGAGCTGTGGCGGCTGATGAGCAGCCTCCTGGACGCCGAGAGCTACCCCGTCCACGAGCTGATCACGTTGTATCACCGCACGTGGCAGGCGGAGACCTGCTACTTCTCGTTGAGGTCGACCGTCCTCGACTGGCGGGTGTTGCGCTCGCGGACGACCTGGTCACGGTGCAGCCGGGCCTGTCGGCGGAAGCATGTCAGCCTGATCGTGTTGCTCAATGCCGCCGCTGACCAGATCGTGGCTGCCCGCGGCATCGCCCCGGTCGGTCCGGTGGGCCTCGTCGGGGCGATCGGTCGTGTCGCCCTGGCCGGCCCAGGAGCATCCGCCTGATCCCTCGATTCGGCGCCAGGACTTCCTGCGGCGCCGAATCGACGTCGTCCGCTGTCTGTCCCGAACGTGAACGGGTTCGGTGGTGCGGTGGGATCGAGCCAGTCTCGAGGTCTGGTCAAGCGGTCACCGTCAGGTTGTTGTCGATCAGGCAAGGGTTGGCGGAGCGTTCGAGAGCCGGTGACGGGGGCTGCGGACGGAACCGCCCGATCCACACGCACGACGACAGCGTGACGGGAAGGCGGACTACGCCGTGACCAGCAGACTGCCCGACCCCGACCCCGACCATGACGCCGACACCGACACTGCGGAAACTCCGATCGTGATCGTCGGTCTGGCGGCCCCGGAGGGAGCTCCCGAGGTTGTGCGCCCGGCGGAAGGGTGCGGCCCGGTCGGAGTGCGGGTGTGTTGTGCGCCCGACGGGGTCGCGGCATTCTTCGGGGACTCCGTGCTCGGGGCGTCCCGGGAGCGGCTCAGCGCGCTGCATCTGGTCTGGGCCGCGTTGGAGGACGCCGGGATCGTTCCCGGTGCGCTGTGCGACGCCGATGTGGGTGTGTTTCTTGTACAGGCGGAGGCTGGGGACGCCGACGGCTCGGATGCGCTGGCGGCGCTCGTCGGGGGCGATCTCCACTGGGAGCGGGGACCCCGGGTGACGCTCGGGGCGGAAGGGTCGGCGCGGGCAGCGGTCGAGTCGGCCGCCGAGCAGTTGCGCCACGGGGACTGCGACGTGGCTGTGGCGGGTTCCGTCACGGGCGCGGTCGCGGTTCTGCGGCGGGGCTCCACCGCCGTACGGGCCGGTGAGCGGGTGCTCGCACCGGCGGAAACGTTCGGCTCCGACGCTCCGCCCGGCCCCGCCTCCGCCGGTGTGCCGGCAGCGTCGGCCGCGCGGCTCGTGCCGCTCGTGCTGTCCGGGCGGAGCGACGCGGCTCTGGCGGCGCTGGCCCGGGATCTGCTCGCCCGTTTCGAGGCCGGCCCCGAGTTGTCGCCGGCCGACCTGGGGCGGTCGCTCGCGACGACCCGTACGACCGCCCTCGGGCGGCGGGCCGTGCTGCTCGCCACCGACCGGGCGGAGGTGGTGCGCGGGCTGCGTGCCGTCGCCGAGGGCGGGTTCGCCCCGCTGCTGTTCCGTACGGCACCCGGCGCGAGCGTCGAGGACGGTGGACGCCCGGTGTATGTCTTCCCCGGGCTGGGCTCCCAGTGGCGGGGTATGGCGCTCGATCTGCTGGACGCCTCCGACGTGTTCCGTTCCCGGATGGAGGACTGCGCGCGGGCTCTCGAACCCCTCGTTCCGTGGTCACTGCACGATGTGCTGCGCGGTGCTCCGGGCGCGCCGACGCTGGAGGACGTGGACGTCGTCCTGCCGGTCCTGTTCTCGGTGGGTGTGTCGCTGTCCGCGCTGTGGAGGTCCTGCGGTGTGGAGCCCGCGGTCGCCGTGGGCGCCAGTCTCGGTGAGATCGCCGCCGCGCAGGTCGCGGGTGCGCTGACGTTGGACGAGGCCGCGCGGGTGGTCGTCCTGTGGAGCCGGATGCAGGCGGAGGCGGCCGGAGAGGGCGAACTGGCCGCAGCGGCACTGTCCCCCGACGAACTCCGTCCACTGCTCGACGCCGAACACCTGCGCGGCCGAGTCCACTTCGCCGGTGCGAACGGTCCGCGCTCCGTGCTGTTCGGTGGGGAGCGCGCGGCCGTGACCGAAGTCGTCGAGACGCTCACGGCCAAGGGCATACCGGCCAAGGGGCTGAACCTCGGTCTCGCCGCGCACACGCCGGACGTGACCGTCGACTCCACCGCGTTCCTCTCCGGTACGGCGGCGATCGCACCGGCCCCCGCCACCGTGCCCTTCTACTCCTCCCTCACCGGCGGCGAGTTCGAGACGACGGGTCTGGACGGCGCGTACTGGCTCCGCAACCTCGCCTCCGAAGTCCGTTTCGAGACGGCCGTACGCGCCTTGTGGGCGGCGGGTCACCACACGTTTCTGGAGGTCAGTCCGCATCCCGTGCTGCTCGGCGGGGTGCAGGAGACGCTGGAGGACGTCGATGCTGGAACCGGGGCGGCGGCGTCCGGCGTCATCGGCACCCTGCGCCGAGGGCAGGGCGGGGTCACGGAGTGGCTGACGGCGATGGCTCGGCTCTACGTGCGCGGGATCGACGTCGACTGGGCCGCCTTCTTCCGGGGCCGTGGCGGCCGGCGGATCGCCCTGCCGGCGTACCCGTTCGGTGTCGAGGAAACGGACGGGGCGGAGGGCGAGGGGACGACCGGCGGTGCACCGGCCCACGGCACAGCCTCCAGCACAAGCACCGGTGGCAGCACCGGCACCAGGGGGCTGTCTCTCGCCGGGCTCACGGCGGGCGAACGTTCGCAGGCGGTCGAGCAGTTCGTACGAGCCCAGGTGGCCATGGTGCTGAGGCACGACGACCCGGCTGCGGTCGCCCTCGAGGGTGGCTTCCTGCAATCGGGCTTCGACTCCCTGCAGGCCGTGGAACTGCGCAACCGGCTGGGCGAGGCCACCGGGCTGCGGCTGCCCACGACGCTGATCTTCGATCACCCGACTCCCGCGTCCGTCGCGGGCCTCATCGGGGAGCTGCTGGCCGCCGGGACGGAGCGGGGCGCGGACCGGAGCGCGGAATCGGCGGTCCTCGACCAACTCGACGCCCTGGAAGGCGAACTGCTCGCCTCCGGCCTGCTGTATGACGGCGCCGACGGCCCGGGAAGCGTTCCCGCGCGGGAACGTGTGGCGGCACGTCTGCGCGATCTGCTGGACCGGCTGGCGCCCCACGACGAGGACGAGTTCGGGGACGTGTCCCTGGAGGAGTTGCTCGACCTCGCCGACAACGAACTGCGCAAGTCCTGACGTAGCGGAACACGCGGAAAAGCCCCCCACGCACAGGAAAGGTCACGGCCCCATGACGAGCGGTGCGAAGAACGGGACGGCCGACGCTGCGACCAGCGACGGCAAGGTCATCGACACGTTGAAGCGGCTCACCGTCGACCTGCGCAACACCCGGCAGCGGCTTCGGGACGTCGAGGAGTCGGCCCGCGAGCCGATCGCGATCGTCGGCATGGCCTGTCGCTTCCCCGGCGGGGTCGAATCCCCCGAGGATCTGTGGCGGGTGGTGGCGGAGGGCCGGGACGTCATCTCGCCGCTGCCCATCGACCGGGGCTGGGACGAGGGCCTGTACGACCCGGATCCGGCGCGGCAGGGCACGGTCTACGTCCGGGAGGGCGGCTTCCTGGACGATCCGGCCGCCTTCGATCCGGCGTTCTTCGGGATGAGCACCCGGGAAGCGCTGGCGACCGACCCGCAGCAGCGGCTCCTGCTGGAGACCTCCTGGGAGGCCGTCGAACGGGCCGGTATCGACCCGTCGTCGCTGCGCGGCAGCCGTACCGGTGTGTTCGCGGGCGTCATCCCGCAGGACTACGCGGGCCGGCTGCGCAACTCCCCGAACGAGTTCGAGGGATACCTGGGCAACGGCAGCACGGGCAGTGTGGCGTCCGGCCGGATCGCGTACACGCTGGGCCTCGAAGGACCGGCCGTCAGCGTCGACACGGCCTGCTCCTCGTCGCTGGTGGCCCTGCACCAGGCCGCGCAGGCGATGCGGGCGGGCGAGTGCGATCTGGCGCTGGCGGGTGGGGTGACGGTGATCGGGTCGCCGCTGTGGCTGCTGCAGTTCAGCCGGCAGCGCGGGCTGGCGGCGGACGCGCGGTGCAAGCCGTTCGCCGCCGCCGCGGACGGCACGTCGCTCGGCGAGGGTGTCGGGATGCTGCTGCTTGAGCGCCTGTCGGACGCGCGCCGGAGCGGCCGGCGGATCCTCGCGGTCATCCGGGGTTCCGCGGTCAACCAGGACGGTGCGAGCAGCGGACTGACCGCGCCGAGCGGGCCCGCGCAGCGCCGGGTGATCCAGCAAGCCCTGGAACGGGCGGGGTTGGCGCCCGCCGACGTGGACGCAGTGGAGGCGCACGGCACCGGCACGAAGCTCGGCGACCCCATCGAGGCACAGGCCCTGATCGCCGCCTACGGCCAGGACCGCCCCGCCGGCCGGCCGCTGTGGCTCGGCTCGCTCAAGTCCAACATCGGGCACCCGCAGGCCGCCGCCGGGGTGGCCGGCGTGATCAAGATGGTGAAGGCGATGGAGCACGGTGTGCTGCCGCGCACCCTTCACGTGGACGCGCCGAGCCCGCACGTGGACTGGTCGGCAGGCGCGGTCGAGCTGCTGACCGAGGCCCGGGACTGGCCGGACGCGGGACGCCCGCGCCGGGCCGGCGTCTCGTCGTTCGGCGTCAGCGGCACCAACGCGCACGTGGTGCTGGAGCAGCCGGAACAGCCGGAGCGGAGCGCCGATTCCGGGCCGCCCGCGGAGGCGGACCAGATACGGACGTGGCCGACCGGGGTGCCGTGGGTGCTGTCCGGGCGCAGTGGCGACGCCCTGCGGGCACAGGCCGAGCGGCTGGCGGCCCATGTGACGGAGCATCCGGAGCTGACACGTGCGGAGGTGGGCGCCGGTCTGGCGCGCGGCCGGTCGGTGTTCGAGCACCGGGCGGTGGTCCTCGGCTCCGACCGCACCGAACTGCTCGCGGGTCTGACGGCCCTGGCAGAGGGCCGGCCGGCGCCCGGGCTGTTCCACGGCCGTGTCACCTCCGACAGGCGTACCGTGCTGGTGCTCTCCGACCACGGTCTGGCGCGGGACATCGACTGGGCCGCACGGCTCGTGCTGACCTCGCCGGTGTTTTCCCGGCGGCTGGCCCACTGCCAGCGGGCGCTGGCCAAGGTCGGCGACCACGCGCTGCGCGGCGGTGCCTTTCCGGGAGGGGAACCGGCCGTGCGGTGGGCGGTGCTGGTGGCGCTCGCCGGGGTGTGGGAGGAGTACGGCATACGGCCCTCGGCGGTGGTCGGTGAGGGCGTGGGCGAGATCGCGGCGGCCTGTGTGTCCGGCGCGATGACGCTCAAGGAGGGCGCGCAGGCGGTGGCGCACGGCATCGGGGTGGAGCCCGGCGAGGGCCGGATTCCGGTGCTGGGGACGTCCACGACCCCGCTCAACGATGCCGTCCGCACGTTGAGCGCACGCGGGGCCGCGCTGTTCGTGGAGGTCGGTGCCGCCTCGTCCGTAGGTCCCCGTCTCACGGCGGCCCTGGAAGAGCACACGGCGCGGGTCGTCGTCTCACCGGTGGGCGGTGCGAGCGGGGCGGACGGGCTGCTGCCCGAGCTGGCTCGGCTGCATGTGCGCGACACGGCCGTGGCCTGGCCCGCCGCCTTCCCCGATCTGATCCTGGCGGGACGCCCGCCGGCCGACCTGCCGACGTACGCCTTCCAGCGGCGCCGGCACTGGCTGACCGACGGACCCCGCACACTCGACGCAGCCGCGGCGGGGCTCGCCCCCGCGGACCATCCGCTGCTCGGTGCGACCGTGGAGCTCCCGGAGGACTGCGGCCTGTTGTTCACCGGCCGGCTGTCGACGGCCACTCAGCCGTGGCTCGCCGACCACGTGGTGGCGGGCATGGTGCTGCTGCCGGGCACGGCGATGCTCGAACTGGCCCGGTGGGCGGGGGCGTTCACCGGCTGTGACCGGGTGGCGGAGCTGACCTTGCACAGCCCGCTCGAACTGTCCGCAGATTCGCGCGCGAGCCGGGTGATCCGGCTCCGGCTCACCGACGCCGATGCCACGGGCCGCCGGCGCCTCACCCTGTCCTCCCGGCCCGGCCCGGACGAGCCGTGGACGCGCCACGCGACGGGAACCCTGGACGCGGACGGCGCGGGCGCTGCTGCACCCCGGTCCGACCTGGTCACCTGGCCGCCCGCGGACGCCGACAGCGTGGACATCGACGGCTTCCACCGGCGGGCGGAGGCATACGGGATCGAGTACGGGCCCGCGTTCCGGGGCCTGCGGGCCGTGTGGCGGCGCGGCGACGAGGTGTTCGCCGAGGTCGCCCTGCCGGAGGGGACACGGCAGGAGGCCGGGCGGTACGGAGTGCACCCGGCGCTGCTCGACGCCGCGCTCCAGGCCTGGTACGCGGCGGGCCCCGAGGCGTTCGAGCGGCGGCTGGTGCCGTACGCCTGGCATGGCGTCACAACGTCGGGTGCCACCGGACCGAGTGTGTTGCGGGTGCGGCTCGCGCCCGTGGTCGGGTCGGCACCTGGCACGGACGGCAGCGCCACCGGCACCGGCACCGGCACCGGCACCTCAATGTCCATGGAGGTCACCGACGCGGTCGGCGTACCGGTGGCGGCGGTAGCGGCGCTGCACCTCAGGTCCCTGGGGCGGGGATCGGCCGACACCGTAGGCGCGGGCACCTCGGGCAGCGCCGGATCGGGCACCGCAGGCGCGGGCACGCTGCTGCGCACCCGGTGGGTGCCGTACGCCGGGCCGGGCCTGCCGGGCGCCGCCGGGGTGGTCGCCGCACTCGGGGGGCGGGACGCGCTGCCGGTGACCGTCGATGCCCGGTACGCCGGTCTCGACGCCCTCGGTTCGGCACTCGCCGCCGGGGCAACCGTGCCGGACGTGGTCCTGCTGCCGGTCACCTCGGACGGCGGCCTCGCGGATGTCCCGGGAGCCGTGCGCGCGGCGACCGCCGATGCCCTGGCCGCGCTGCAGTCCTGGCTCGCCGAGCCGGCGCTGAGCGCGAGCAGGCTGGTGGCCGTGGTGCGGGAGCGGGACGGCGAGGCCCGCCTCGTCGACGACGCCGTCCGCGGACTGATCCGCAGCGCGCGCACCGAGCATCCGCGCCGGTTCGGGCTGCTGTCCCTCGCCGACGGCGAGGCGCCGACGCCGGAGGTGTTCACACAGGCGCTGGGCGCCGTCCGGGAGGAGCCGGAGGTCGCCGTCCGGGACGGGCGACTGTGGGTGCCGCGCCTGTCGGAGGTGGCGGCAGCACCATATACGGGGACACCGCGCGACCAGGGCGGCGAGACCCCGGCCCGTGCCCTGGATCCCAACGGCACCGTGCTGATCACCGGTGGGACCGGCACCTTGGGCGGGCTGGTGGCCCGGCATCTGGTCGCCCGGGGAGTCCGGCACCTGGTCCTGACCGGGCGGCGCGGCGAAGCGGCGCCGGGGGCAGCCGAGTTGGCGGCGGAGCTGACCGCGGAAGGGGCCGAGGTCTCGGTGGTGGCCTGCGACGCGGCCGACGCGGACGCCCTGGCGGCGGTGCTGGACGGCGTGCCGAAGGAGCACCCGCTGACCGTCGTCGTACACGTCGCCGGTGTGACGGACGACGGGGCCCTCGCCTCACTGACCGACGACCGGCTCGGCACCGTACTGCGTCCGAAGGTGGACGCCGCCTGGCAGCTGCACGAGTTGACGCGCGGGCTGGGCCTCGCCGAGTTCGTGACGTTCTCGTCCGTGTCCGGCACGTTCGGCGCTGCCGGGCAGGCGAACTACGCGGCGGCGAACGTCTTCCTGGACGCCCTCGCCGGGTACCGGCGCGCCCAAGGCCTGCCCGGTCTGTCGCTGGCCTGGGGGCCGTGGGCCGAACGCAGCGCGCTGACCGGCGATCTGACGGAGACGGACTGGGCGCGCATCGGCCGGGACGGTGTCCGGGCCCTGGCCACGGAGGACGCTCTCGCCCTCTTCGACACCGCCCGTCTGATGACGGAGACCGTCGCGGAGCCCGTGCTCGTTCCAATGGGGCTCGACTTCGCGCAGGTGGAGAAGCGCAACGCCGCCGGTCGGCTCCTGCCGCTGCTGCGCTCGCTGGTGGGCGGTTCCGAGGGGGTTCCCGGAGCGACTTCCGGGACGGCTTCCGGGACTGGGCCGCGGCCGGGCACCGGCGCCGGGGTGAGCGGCCAGGCGCCGGCGTCCTCCTACGCCGAGCGGGTGCGGGCGATGCCGGAGGCGGAGCGCAGGCGGGTCCTGCTCGACCTGGTCCGCACGCACGCGGCGAGGGCGCTGGGCGAGGGGACGGCCGAGGACATCGAGGCGGACCGGGGCTTCGTCGACCTGGGTGTCGACTCGCTGGCCAGCCTGGACCTCCAGGAGAAGCTGCTCGAAGCCACCGGCGTCGACCTGCCGAGCACTCTGATCTTCGACCATCCGACCGCCGCCGCGCTCGCCGACCACCTGTGCGCGGAGCTTGGCGGCACGGCGGACGATGCCGTCTCCGCCGGGCCGGCCCTGGCCGAGGTGGACCGGCTGGAGGCGTTCCTGGCCACGTTCGCCGAGAGCGCTGACGCGGAGGCCAGGGAGACGGTCGCCCACCGGCTGCGGGACCTGGTGTCCCGCTGGCCCGGTGACACGGGACCGGACGACCGCGTCGGTACGGACGGCGATGGATCACAGCCGGCGGACCTCGCGTCGGCGTCCGACGACGAACTCTTCGAGGTTCTCCAGCAGATGCGCTCCGCCGACAGCGGAGCGCCCTCGAACCACCAGCGTCTTTAGGAGCAGGCTCACGTGTCGCAGTCATCGACGTCACCGTCGCAGCAATCGCCCTCACCGCAGGGGGCGTCGCAGTCGCAGGTGGACAGGTTCCGTGAGCACCTGCGCTGGGCCACCGCCGAACTGGGCGAGGCACGGCGCCGGGTGGCCGAGTTGGAGGAGGCCAAGCACGAGCCCATCGCGATCGTGGGCATGGCGTGCCGGTTCCCCGGCGGCGTCGACTCCCCCGAGTCCCTGTGGCGGCTGGTCACTGAAGGCCGGGACGCCATCGGCGCCGTACCGGCCGATCGGGGCTGGTACACCGGGGAGGTCCACGACACCGGCGACGGGCGGCCCGGCGCCTCCCACGCCTGGGAGGGCGGCTTCCTGGACCCGGTGGCCGACTTCGACCCCGCGTTCTTCGGCATCAACCCGCGCGAGGCCCTCTCCATGGACCCGCAACAGCGGCTGCTGCTGGAGGTGTCGTGGGAGGCGTTCGAACGCGCCGGCATCGATCCGACGACGCTGCGTGGCACCCGCGTCGGCGTGTACACGGGGCTGATGTACCACGACTACGCCACCCGCCTGGACGAGGCGGACGAGGACGCCGCCGGTTTCCTGGGCAGCGGCAACTGGGGCAGCGTCGCCTCCGGCCGGATCTCGTACACGCTGGGCCTGGAGGGTCCGGCCGCCACCGTCGACACCGCCTGCTCGTCGTCGCTGGTCGCCCTGCATCTGGCCGTGCAGGCGGTACGGCGTGGCGAGTGCACCATGGCGCTGGCGGGCGGTGTGACCGTGATGGCCACGCCGGGCACCTTCTTGGGCTTCGGCCGGCTGGGCGGGCTGGCACCCGACGGGCGCATCAAGTCCTTCGCCGCCTCCGCCGACGGTACGACGTGGAGCGAGGGCGCCGGCATGCTGGTCGTGGAACGGCTGTCGGACGCGCGGCGGGCCGGTCACCGGGTCCTGGCCGTCGTCCGCGGCTCCGCGGTCAACCAGGACGGCGCGACGAGCAGCCTGTCCGCGCCGAACGGTCCCTCTCAGCAGCGGGTCATCCGGGCCGCGCTGGCCGAGGCCCGGCTCTCCCCCGACCTGGTGGACGCGGTGGAGGCGCACGGTACGGGCACGAAGCTGGGTGACCCGATCGAGGCGCAGGCGCTGCTCGCGACGTACGGCCAGAACCGCGGGCGGCCGTTGTGGCTGGGCTCGATGAAGTCCAACGTCGGGCACACGCAGGCCGCCGCCGGTGTCGGCGGCGTCATCAAGATGATCATGGCCATGCGCCACGGCATCCTGCCCCGAACCCTCCACATCGACGCACCCACCCCGCACGTGGACTGGTCGGCGGGGAAGGTGCAGCTGCTGACCGAGCAGCGCGAGTGGCCCGACACGGGCCGGCCCCGCCGCGCCGCCGTGTCCTCCTTCGGCGTCAGCGGCACCAACGCGCATGTGGTGCTGGAGCAGGCGCCCGCCGAGACGCCGGAAGCGGCGGGCGAGCCTTCCGCGCCGCTGGGACCGCAGGTTCCGCTGGTGCCGCTGGTGTTCTCCGCCCGTGACACCGTCGCGCTGCACGCGCAGGCCGAGCGCCTGGCCGACCGTCTCGCCGACGGCCCGTCGGACGTACGCTCCACCGCCCGCGCCCTGCTGACCGGGCGCGCCGCGTTCGGCAACCGGGCCGTGGTCCTCGGCCGGAACCGGGACGAACTCCTCGCCGGTCTGCGGGCGCTGGCGGCCGGATCCGAAGCCCCCGGAGTCATCACCGGGCAGGGTGCGTACGAGCGTCCGGTGTTCGTCTTCCCGGGCCAGGGCTCGCAGTGGGTCGGGATGGCCACCGAGCTCCTGAAGACCTCCGAGGTGTTCGCCCGGTCCATCGCCGACTGCGACAAGGCACTGTCCGCTCATGTCGACTGGTCCCTCACCGAAGTCCTGGGCCGCGGAGAGCCGTTGACCCGGGTCGATGTCGTGCAGCCCGCTCTGTTCTCGGTGATGGTCTCCCTCGCCGCCCTGTGGCGCTCCCTGGGCATCGAACCCGCCGCCGTCATCGGCCACTCCCAGGGCGAGATCGCCGCCGCCGTCGTCGCGGGGGCCCTCACCCTGGAGGACGGTGCCAAGGTCGCCGCGCTGCGCAGCCGGGCCATCCTCAAGCTCGCCGGACACGGCGGCATGGTCTCCCTGCCCCTCCCCCACGACGAGGCCACCGACCTGGTCAACCCCTGGCGCGAGCGGATCAGCGTCGCCGCCCGCAACAGCCCCCACACCACCGTCGTCGCCGGTGACACAGAAGCGCTCGACGAACTCCTCGCCCACTGCGAGGAGAAGGAGATCCGCGCCCGCCGGATCGATGTCGACTACGCCTCCCACACCCCGCACGTCGAAGCCATCGAGGACGATCTCGCCCGCCTCCTCGCGGGCATCACCCCTCGCACCGGCACGATCCCCTTCTGCTCCACGGTCACCGGCGAACTCATCGACACCGCCGAGCTCGACACCGGCTACTGGTACACCAACCTCCGCCGGACCGTCCGTCTGACCGACGCCCTCCACACGGCACTCGCCGCGGGCCACACCGCCTACATCGAGTGCAGCCCGCACCCCGTCCTCACCCACGCCATCGACGAGGTCCTGGAGGACGCCGACGCCTTCACCGTCGGCACGCTGCGCCGCGACGAGGGCGGCTGGACCCGCTTCCTGACCTCCGCCGCCCACGCCCACGCCCATGGCCTCCCGGTCGACTGGACCGCCGTCCTGGGAACCGGCGACCGGGACCCTGACCTGCCGACCTACCCCTTCCAGCGCAAGCGCTACTGGCTGGACGCCTCGCCGAGCGCCACCGCCGACGTCCGCGCCGCCGGACTCGACCCCGCCGACCACCCCCTGCTCGGCGCCACGCTCACCCTCGCCGACGACGAGGTGGTGCTGACCGGCAGGCTGTCGTCGCAGGCGCAGCCGTGGCTCGCCGATCACACGGTGTGGGGCACGGTGCTGGTGCCGGGAACGGCTCTGCTGGACCTCGCCGTACGGGCCGCCGACCAGGTCGGGTGCACGATGCTGGAGGAACTGACGCTCCAGGCGCCGCTCGCCCTGCCCGAGGACGGTGCCCTGCGGCTCCAGGTCACGGTCGGCGGGGCCGACGACAGCGGTCGGCGGTCGGTGGCCCTCCACTCACGGCCGGAGCGGGCGGCGGGCGATACGCCCTGGACCTGCCATGCGACCGGCTTCGTCGCCCCCGGCGCCACGCGGCCGGACTGGGATCTGGCGCAGTGGCCGCCGGCCGGTGCGGAGCCGGTGGATCTGTCCGGGCTGTACCCGCGGCTCGCGGAGAGCGGGCTCGGCTACGGGCCGGTGTTCCAGGGGCTGCGCACACTGTGGCGGCGGGATGACGAACTGTTCGCCGAGGCCGTGCTCCCGCAGGAGCAGCACGACGCGGCCGGGGGTTACGGGATCCACCCGGCCCTGCTCGACGCGGCGTTGCATGCCAGTCTTGCCGAGGGCGTCGACACGGTCAGGCTGCCGTTCTCGTGGACGGGCGTCTCGCTGTACGCGACCGGTGCCACCACCCTGCGCGTACGCCTCACTTCCCGGGGCGAGGACGGGCTCTCACTGGCCGTCGCGGACCAGGACGGGGCTCCGGTCGCCGAGGTCGAGTCGCTGGTGACCCGGGCGGTGGGCGAGGAACAGCTCGATGCCGCCCGCGCGCCGGAGCGGGACGCGCTGCTGACGGTGGACTGGGCCGGGTTTCGGCTCCCGGACACCGAGCCGGACCGAGTGGTCGTCCTCGGTTCGGACGACCTGCGCCTGGGCTTCGAGAAGTGCGCCGACCTGGATGCCCTGGTGGCGCTTGCGCCCGGGGCGACGGTCGTGCTGGCCTGCGGGCCCGTGGCTGGGGCCGAGGCGGACACGGCCGGAGCGGTGCGTGCAGAGGTGCACCGTGTGCTCGGCCTCGTGCAGCGGTGGCTGGCGGACGAGCGGTTCGCCGAGGGCCGCTTTGCCGTGGTCACCCGGGGCGCGGTCGCGGCGGGCGACGGCGAGAGCGTGCGGGACCTGGTGCACGCGCCGCTGTGGGGTCTGCTGCGCTCGGCGCAGTCCGAGTACCCCGGCCGGTTCGTGCTGGCGGATGTGGACGGGCGGGAGTCCTCGCGGGCCCGGCTGGGCCGGGCCCTGGCGTCCGGTGAGCCGGAAGTCGCGCTGCGCGACGGGCGGTTGTCGGCACCTCGGCTGGTACGGGCCTCGGCCGGGCAGACGCTTCGGCCGCCGGCGGACGGCTCGACGTGGCGGCTGGACACCGCGGGCAAGGGCACGTTGGAGAACCTCGCACTGTTGCCGTACCGGGAGGCGTCGGCGCCGCTCGCCCCGGGGCAGGTGCGGCTCTCGGTGCGGGCGTCCGGCATCAACTTCCGCGATGTGCTGCTGGGCCTCGGTGTGGTCGACCAGAACATCATGGGCGGCGAGGCCGCGGGCGTGGTTGTGGAGGTGGCGCCGGACGTCACGGACCTGGCGCCCGGGGACCGGGTGATGGGCATGGTCCGGGGCTCCTTCGGTCCGGTCGTGGTCGTCGACCGCCGGCTGCTCGTGCCGCTGCCGGAGCACTGGACGTACGCGGAGGGCGCCTCGGTGCCGGTCGCGTTCCTGACCGCGTACCTCGGCCTGGTCCATCTGGCGGGCCTGCGCGCCGGTGAGTCGGTGCTGATCC
Organism: Streptomyces sp. SID12488; assembly: GCF_010548275.1. Classification (GTDB taxonomy): domain Bacteria; phylum Actinomycetota; class Actinomycetes; order Streptomycetales; family Streptomycetaceae; genus Streptomyces. The sequence goes on along the minus strand of NZ_JAAGLT010000008.1, from coordinate 277,481 downwards.
ACGCGGCCACCGGCGGTGTGGGACTGGCCGCGCTGCAACTGGCCCGGCATCTGGGCGCCGAGGTGTTCGCGACGGCGAGCCCCGCCAAGTGGGAGACGCTGCGCGCACTGGGTGTGCCCGAGGACCGGATCGCCTCGTCCCGGACCCTGGACTTCGAGGAACGCATCCGGTCGGCGGCCGGAGGGCGTGGCGTGGACGTCGTACTGAACTCGCTCGCGGGCGAGTTCGTGGACGCCTCGCTGAGGCTGCTCACCTCCGACGGCGGCCGGTTGCTGGAGATGGGCAAGACCGACATCCGTGACGCCGAGCGGGTCGCGGCCGACCACCCGGGCGTCGCGTACCTCTGGTACGACCTGGTCTCGGCCGACGTCGAGCACGTCGGCCGGATGCTGGCCGAGATGATGCCGCTGTTCCACAGCCGGGAGCTGCGGCCGCTTCCGACATCGGCCTGGGACGTCCGGCGCGCCGTGGACGCCTTCCGCTTCATGAGCCAGGCCCGGCACACCGGCAAGCTGGTGCTCACCATGCCGTCTACCGCGTTCGACCCGAACGGCACGGTGCTGGTCACCGGCGGTACGGGCGCACTGGGAGGGTTGGTGGCGCGCCGGCTGGTCACCGAACACGGCGTACGGCATCTGCTGCTGCTCGGCCGCCGTGGCCTCGCGGCCGAGGGCGCCGACGCCCTGTGTGCCGAACTGGTCGCGGCGGGCGCGGAGGTGACCGTCGCGGCCTGCGACAGTGCCGATCGCGAGGCGCTCGCGGCCGTCCTGGCCGAGGTGCCTCGGGAGCACCCGCTCACCGGTGTGGTGCACGCGGCCGGTGTCCTCGACGACGCAAGGGTGGGCAGGTTGACGCCGGAGCGGGTCGACGCGGTGCTGCGGCCCAAGGTGGACGCGGCCTGGCATCTGCACGAACTGACCCGGGACATGGATCTGGCCGCCTTCGTCCTGTTCTCCTCGGCGTCGGGCACGCTGGGCACCCGGGGGCAGGCCAACTACGCGGCGGCCAACGTGTTCCTCGACGCCCTCGCGGAGCAGCGGCGGGCCCAGGGTCTGCCCGGTGTCTCGGTGGCCTGGGGTCTGTGGGGGCGGGCGAGCGGGATGACCGGCCATCTGGACGCCGCCGATCTGGCACGGCTACGCCGGGTCGGGGTGGGCGCGCTGACCGATGCCGAAGGGCTGGACCTGTTCGACGCGGCGCTGAGCGCGGATCGGGCGACGGTGGTGGCGATGCGGCTCGACGTCGGCGCGGTCCGCGCGTCGGGCACCGTCCACCCCCTGCTGCGGCAACTGGTCGGCGCCCCGGCCCGGCGGGCGGTGGCGGCGGGCCCGGCGGGTGCGGTGCCGGGCGGCCAGAGTCTGCGGGACCGGCTGGCCGCGCTGCCGGCCGCGGAGCGCGGCCGGACGCTGCTGGATCTCGTACGCGATCAGGCGGCCCTCGTCCTCGGGCACGAGACGAGCGCGGCGATCGGCCTCGACCAGGCGTTCAAGGAGCTCGGCTTCGACTCCCTCACGGCGGTGGAGCTGCGCAACCGCCTGAACACGGCGACCGGTCTACGGCTCCCGGCCACGCTGATCTTCGACCATCCCACGGCGGCGGCCCTGGGCGAGCACCTGCTGCGCGAACTGGGCCCCGCCCCGGTGCCGCAGGCGCGGGCGGACATCCCCGACGACGACGTACGCCGGTTGCTCGCCACGATCGCGCCGGACCGGTTGCGGGAGTCCGGCCTGCTGGCGGCCCTGCTGGAGCTGGCCGAGCCCGCCGAGGAAGCGTCCGGCGGCCCCGCGACCACGGTCAACAGGGGCCCGGCACCTGCGGCGCACGGCGGCCCGGACGACATCGACGACCTGGACGCGGACGACCTCATCGAGCTGGCGCTCGGCGCGGGCGAGCAGTGACCGCGCACGGACTGCGGAGAGAACGACCATGAGCGGAGAAGGAATCCCCGTGACGCAGGACACACAGGACATGCCGGGCACGCGGGCCGAGGAAGGTGTCGGGACGAGCGGTCCGGGCGACGACCGGACCGAGCGGATGATGGAGGCGCTGCGCCACTCCGTGAAGGAGAACAAGCGTCTTCAGCACCAGAACCGGCAGCTGGTGGAGGCCCGCCACGAGCCGATCGCCATCGTCGGCATGGGGTGCCGCTTCCCGGGCGGCGTGTGCTCGCCCGAGGACTACTGGCAGTTGCTGGCCGAGGGGAGGGACGCGATCACGCCGTTCCCGGCGGACCGCGGCTGGGACGTGGAGTCGCTGTACGACCCGGACCCCGACCGGCCGGGCCGCACCTATGGGCGCAGCGGCGGGTTCCTGCGGGACGCCGGCCGGTTCGACGCCGGCTTCTTCGGGATCAGTCCGCGTGAGGCACTCGCCATGGACCCGCAGCAGCGGCTGCTCCTTGAGACCTCCTGGGAGACCGTCGAGCGGGCCGGTATCGACCCGACGTCGCTGCGCGGCAGCCGCACGGGCGTGTTCGTCGGCGCGGCGCAGCTCGGCTACGGCCCCGGGACGGGGACCGCGCCCGAGGGCACCGAGGGCTATGTACTGACCGGCACCACGACCAGTGTCGCCTCCGGCCGCCTCGCGTACACGTTCGGGCTGGAGGGGCCGGCGATCACCGTCGACACGGCGTGCTCGGCATCCCTGGTCGCGCTGCATCTGGCGGCGCGGTCGCTGCGGGACGACGAGTGCGAACTGGCGCTGGTCGGCGGGGCGTCCGTGATGGCCAGCCCGTTCCTGTTCATCGAGTTCGGCAGGCAGCGCGGGCTCGCGCCCGACGGCCGCGTCAAGGCGTTCGCCGCCGCCGCGGACGGCACGAACTGGGGCGAGGGCGTCGGGGTGCTGCTTGTGGAGCGGCTGTCGGACGCGCGGCGGAACGGGCACCGGGTGCTGGCGGTGCTGCGCGGCAGCGCCGTCAACCAGGACGGCGCCTCCAACGGCCTGACCTCGCCCAGCGGACCCTCCCAGCAGCGGGTGATCCGGGCGGCCCTCGCCGACGCGCGCCTCACGCCGGCCGACGTGGACGCGGTGGAGGCGCACGGCACCGGCACGAGGCTGGGCGACCCGATCGAGGCGCAGGCGCTGCTCGCCACGTACGGGCAGAACCGGGCGGAGCCGCTGTGGCTGGGCTCGGCGAAGTCCAACATCGGGCACACCTCGCACGCGGCCGGTGTCGCCGGGGTCATCAAGACCGTGCTGGCGATGCGGCACGGCGTCCTGCCCGCGACCCTGCACGTGGACGAACCGACCCCGCACGTCGACTGGTCGAGCGGGGCCGTGCGGCTGCTGTCCGAGCGGCGTGAGTGGCCCACGGCCGACCGGCCCCGTCGCGCGGCGGTGTCGTCCTTCGGGATCAGCGGCACCAACGCGCACGTCGTCCTGGAACAGGCCGAGGAGTACGACGAGGAGTGCGCCGCCGGGGAGGCCGACGCGCAGGGCACGTTCGGCGAGGAGATCCGGACCGCCGCCCCGGCGCTCGTGCCCTGGCAGCTGTCCGCCGCCGATCCGCTGGCCCTGCGCGCCCAGGCCGAGCGGCTGCACGACGCGGTCGTCGCGCATCCGGACCTCGATCCGGCCGCTCTCGCCCTGCCGCTGGCCACCGCGCGGGCGAGCCTCGCTCACCGGGCCGTGATCGTCGGTGCCGGCCGGGACGAGCTGCTCGCCGGGCTGGACGCGCTGCGCGGCACCGGTCCGGCCGAGACCGGTCGGGTCGTCACCGGCACGGCGGCGCCGGGCACCGGCCTGGCGTTCCTGTTCACCGGCCAGGGCGCGCAACGGGCCGCCATGGGGCGGGAGTTGTACGCCGCCCAGCCGGTGTTCACCGAGTCCCTCGACCGCATCTGCGCGCTGTTCGCCGAGCGGGCCGGAATGCGGCTGCGCGAGGTGCTGTTCGCCGACGAGGGATCGACGCAGGCGGCACTCCTGGACCGTACGCAGTGGACACAGGCCGCGCTTTTCGCCATCGAGGTGAGCCTGTACCGGCTGGTCGAGTCCTGGGGGCTGCGCCCCGGCCATCTGCTGGGCCACTCCGTCGGCGAACTGGCCGCCGCGCATGTCGCGGGCGTCTTCTCACTCGACGACGCGGTCACCGCGGTGGCGGCACGCGGCCGGCTCATGCAGGAACTGCCGGCCGGCGGGCTGATGGCAGCCGTGCAGGCCACCGAGGACGAGGTCACCGAACTGCTCGCCGGCCACACAGACCTGGCCGGCATCGCCGCGGTCAACGGCCCGGCCTCCGTGGTCGTGTCGGGTGACGAGAACGTCGTGCGCACGCTGGCCGAGACGCTGCGCGCGCGGGGACGACGGACGAAGGAACTGGCCGTGAGCCACGCGTTCCACTCGCCGCGCATGGACGGCATGCTGGACGCCTTCCGCACGGTCTTGTCCTCGCTGACCCTGCGCGAGCCGCAGATCCCCGTCGTCTCGAACGTCACCGGCCGCCCGGTGACAGCGGCGGAGATCCGCTCCGCCGACTACTGGGTGCGGCACGTCCGCCAGGCGGTGCGTTTCCACGACGGTGTGCGCACGCTGCTGGGCCTGGGGGTGCGCACGTTCCTGGAGCTGGGGCCGGACGGGGTGCTGTCCGCGATGACCCGCGAGGGCGTGCCGCCCCAGGAGGAGCACGCCGACGTTCTCGCGATGCCGCTGCTGCGCCGCAACCGCTCCGAGGTCCGCACGGTCCTCACCGCCGTGGCCGAGGCGCACGTCCGGGGCGTCACCGTGGACTGGCGGGCGTACCTCACGGCCGCCGGGGCCGGGGCCGGGGCCGGGGCCGGGCGGCGCCTGCCGCTGGAGCTGCCGACGTACGCGTTCCAGGGTGAGCACTACTGGTTGTCCGCGAGGGCAGCCTCGCCGGTCGGGCCGGGCGATCTGGGGCTGGACCCGGCCGGGCATCCGCTGCTCGGTGCTGTGCTCACCCCGGCGGACGGCGGCGGGCTGATCCTCACCGGCCGGCTGTCGTCCCGTACGCAGGGCTGGCTCGCCGACCACGTGGTCCTGGGCTCGACCGTGGTCCCAGGCACCGCGTACCTCGAACTGGCCCTGCACGCGGGCGGGTTGGCGGGCTGCGGCACGGTGGAGGAGCTGATCCAGGAGAGCCCGCTGATCCTCGACGAGGACGACGCCGTCCACATCCGGCTCACCGTCGGCCCGGACGACGGCGACGGCCGCCGGCGGTTCACCGTGACCTCCCGGCCGGCGTCCGCGGCGCTCGCGGAGGGCGAGGCGGCCACGCCGCCCTGGACGCGCCATGCCGACGGTGTGCTGTCCGACGCCGACACCAAGGTTGCTGTCGGCAGCGGCCTGACGGGCGCGTGGCCGCCCGCCGGGGCCGAGCCGGTGGACCTCACCGGCTTCTACGACGCGGTCGCCCTCGACGGCTTCACGTACGGGCTGTCCTTCCAGGGGCTGCGCTCGATGTGGCGCTCGGGCCGGGACCTCTTCGGCGAGGTGGAACTGCCGGAACCCTTCCGCGCTGAGGCGGCCCACTACGGCGTACACCCCGCGCTGCTGGACGCCGCCCTGCACACGGCTCTGGTCGGCGCCACCGGCGAACAGGTGCGGCTGCCCTTCGCCTGGCAGGGCGTACGGCTGCACCGCACCCGCGCCGCCGCGTTGCGGGTGCGGCTGTCGCCGGCCGGCGACAACGCGCTGGCGGTGCTGGTGACGGACGCGGACGGGGCGCCGGTCGCCTCGGTGGAGTCGCTGCGGATCCGGCCGGTCTCCGTCGAGCAGCTGCGGGCCGCCTCCCGGCCCCGGCACACGGACAGCCTGTTCCACGTCGAGTGGCAGCCGTCGGCCGCCTCCGGCGTTGGGACGGTCCGGGACGTCGTCGCCGTGGGCGACGGCACTCCCCCGGACAGCCTCCCGGACGGCCTGGTCGACGAGGCGTTCGCCGATGTGGCAGCGCTGGGGGCGGCCGTGGCGGTCGGCCGGCCGGTGCCCGGCGCGGTGGTGTGGGACTGCGCGGCGTCGGTGCCCGCCGGCGCGGACGTCCCAACGGCCGCACGGGCCGTCGAGCGTGCGGCGCGGTCCGTGCTCGTGGCCTGGGCGGCGGATGAACGGCTCACCGGGGCACGGCTGTTCGTGGTGACACGGGACGCGATCGCCGTCGACACCGCCGACGACGTACGGGGACTGCGGCAGGCACTGGTGTGGGGGCTCGTGCGGGCCGCTCAGGGCGAGCATCCCGACCGGTTCGTCCTGTTGGACGTGGACGAGGCCGCGACGCCGGACGGGGAGCTGTGGCGCGCGGCGCTCAGCTGCACCGAACCTCAACTCGCCCTGCGGAGCGGCATGTTGCTGACGCCTCAGCTCGTGCGCACCCCGGCTCCGACCCCGGACGGTTCGGCACAGGTGGCCGGGCCTGGCCCCGACGGCACAGTCCTCGTCACTGGCGGCACGGGCGCCCTCGGCGGTCTCGTCGCCCGTCGTCTCGTGACGGAGCACGGGGTGCGCAGGCTGGTCCTGCTGAGCCGCGGCGGGTCGCGGGCCGCCGGAGCCCGGGAGCTGGCCGACGCGCTGGGCGCACTGGGCGCGGACGTGACCGTGGAGGCATGCGACGCGGCCGACCGCGACGCGCTGTCGGCCGTACTGGACCGGATTCCCGCCACGCACCCGCTGACGGCGGTGATCCACGCGGCGGGTGTCGTCGACGACGGCGTGCTCGACGCGGCGACCCCCGAAGCCGTGGACGCCGTGCTGCGGCCGAAGCTCGACGCGGCCTGGCATCTGCACGAACTGACCCGGGACATGGACCTGGCCGCCTTCGTCCTGTTCTCCTCCGCCACGGCCACGCTCGGCGCAGCGGGCCAGAGTTCCTACGCGGCCGCCAACGCCTTCCTCGACGCACTCGCCCAGCACCGCGCGTCCCTGGGGCTGCCGGCGGTCTCCCTGGCCTGGGGCGCGTGGGACGCGGGCATGGCGGCCCGGCTGGACGACACGGCCGTACGGCGGATGCGGCGCTCCGGTGTCCTCGCGCTGTCTCCGGAGGACGGACTGGCTCTGTTCGACGCGGTCCTGACGACACATCAGCAGAGGCGTCGTACGCTGCTCCCGGTCCGCCTCGACACGGCCGCGCTGCGCGGCGCCGGCGGCTCCGTTCCCGCGCTGCTGCGCGGGCTGGTGCGCACGTCGGCCCCGACGGCGACGGCCGACGCACCGGCACGTGAGGACGCCTCCGGTGAACTGCGGCGGCGCCTCGTCGGCGTCGACGCGGAGGAGCGGGAGCGGATCCTGCTCGACGTGGTGCGCCGCACGGTCGCCGAGGTGCTCGGGCACACCGGCAGCTCCGCCGTCGCACCGGGGCGCGCCTTCAGCGACCTGGGCCTCGACTCGCTGACGGCCGTGGAACTGCGCAACCGGCTGGGCGCCGTCACCGGGCTCCGGCTGCCCGCGACCCTCGTCTTCGACCATCCGACGGCCCAGGCTCTCGCCCGGTATGTGGACGGCTCACTGCCGCGGGACGTCGTCCCGTCGGCCGAGCCGTTGCTGGCCGAACTCGACCGGCTGGAGCGTTCCCTGGCCGGCGTCGCGGCCGATCACCCCGACCGCGCCCGGATCACCGCGCGGCTGCGCACGGTCGTCACCGACTGGGGTCTGCAACCGGCGGCGCACACCGAACCACCGCCGGACGCGGCGGCGTTGCACCTCGACTCGGCCGACGACGACGAAGTCTTCGACTTCATCACCAACGAACTCGGGATCTCCTGACCCGTGCGGAACAGAGAGGACGGCGCCACCGTGGCGAACGGCGAGAGCACCGAGGACAAACTCCGCTACTTCCTGAAGAAGGTGACGGCCGACCTCCGCCAGAGCCGCGCACGGCTGGCGGAGCTGGAGTCCGTCGAGGGCGAGCCGATCGCCGTCGTCGGCATGTCATGCCGGTACCCGGGCGGCGTCGAGTCGGCGGACGGACTGTGGCAACTGGTCCTGGAGGGCCGGGACACGACGACCCCCTTCCCGGCCGACCGGGGCTGGGACCTCGAATCGCTGTACGACCCGGACCCGGACGTGCCGGGGACGACGTACAACCGCGAGGGCGGCTTCCTCGACGAGGCCGGTCACTTCGACGCCGGTTTCTTCGACATCGCCCCGCGCGAGGCCCTCGCCATGGATCCGCAGCAGCGGCTGCTCCTGGAGACCGCGTGGGAGGCGTTCGAGCACGCCGGCATCGACCCGACGACGCTACGGGGCAGCCGTACGGGCGTGTTCATGGGCACCGGCCAGCAGGACTACTCCGCGCTCGTGCGGCGCACCCCCGAGCTGGAGGGCTATCTGATCGGCGGCCTCGCCGCGAGCGTCCTGTCGGGACGGCTGTCGTACTTCTTCGGTCTTGAGGGCCCGGCGCTCACCGTCGACACGGCGTGCTCGGCGTCGCTGGCCGCCCTGCACGTGGCCGTTCAGTCGTTGCGGCGCGGCGAGAGCGAACTGGCCCTGGCCGGCGGGGCGACCGTGATGGCCGGGCCCGGCATGTTCACCGCGACGGCCCGCCAGCGCGGCGTGGCACCCGACGGCCGCTGCAAGGCCTTCGCCGCCGCCGCGGACGGTACGGGCTTCAGCGAGGGCGCCGGTGTCCTCGTACTGGAACGTCTGTCGGACGCGCGACGGAACGGGCACCGGGTCCTGGCCGTCGTACGCGGCAGCGCCGTCAACCAGGACGGCGCCTCCAACGGCCTGACCGCCCCCAGCGGGCCTTCCCAGCAGCGCGTCATCCAGCAGGCCCTCACCGACGCACGCCTCACCTCCGCCGACGTGGACACGGTGGAGGCGCACGGCACCGGCACCACGCTCGGTGACCCGATCGAGGCGCAGGCGCTGCTCGCGACGTACGGCCGGGACCGCGAAGAGCCTCTATGGCTGGGCTCGTTCAAGTCCAACGTCGGGCACACGCAGGCCGCCGCCGGTGTCGGCGGCGTCATCAAGATGATCATGGCCATGCGCCACGGCATCCTGCCCCGGACCCTCCACATCGACGCACCCACCCCGCACGTGGACTGGTCGGCGGGGAAGGTGGAGCTGCTGACCGAGCAGCGCGAGTGGCCCGACACGGGCCGGCCCCGCCGCGCCGCCGTGTCCTCCTTCGGCGTCAGCGGCACCAACGCGCATGTGGTGCTGGAGCAGGCGCCCGCCGAGACGCCGCAGGCGTCGGACGAGACCCCGGAGGGGTCGGACGAGGCCACTCCGTCCAACGCACCCCTCGCACCCCTCGCACCGGTCGTCCCACTCGCCCTCTCCGCCCGTGACACCGCCGCGCTCCGCGCGCAGGGCGAGCGCCTGGCCGCGCGCCTCGACGACCTGCCGGGCGTACGCGAGGTCGCCCACGCCCTCCTCACCCAGCGGGCCGCCCTCGACCACCGCGCGGTGGTCCTCGGCACCGACCGGGTCGAACTCCTGGCAGGACTTGAGGCGTTGGCCACCGGTGCCCCGGCTCCCGGGGTCATCACCGGGCAGGGTGCGTACGAGCGTCCGGTGTTCGTCTTCCCGGGCCAGGGCTCGCAGTGGGTCGGGATGGCAGCCGAACTTCTGAAGACGTCCGAGGTGTTCGCCCGGTCGATCGCCGACTGCGAGGCGGCCCTCGCCCCGTATGTCGACTGGTCCCTCACCGAGTTGCTGTGCGGCGAGGAGCGGATCTCCCGCTCCGATGTCGTGCAGCCCGCCCTGTTCTCGGTGATGGTCTCCCTCGCCGCCCTGTGGCGCTCCCTGGGCATCGAACCCGCCGCCGTCATCGGCCACTCCCAGGGCGAGATCGCCGCCGCCGTCGTCGCCGGGGCGCTCACCCTCAAGGACGCGGCCAGAATCGTCGCGCTGCGCAGCCAGGTCCTGCTCGCCGTCTCCGGACGGGGCGGTCTGGTCTCCCTCGCGGTGTCCGAGGAGCGGGCGGGCGAGCTGATCGCGCCCTGGGAGGGGCGGATGTCCGTCGCCGTCCTCAACGGTCCCGCCGCCACGGTCGTCGCCGGAGAGCCCCAGGACCTCGACGAACTCGTCGCCCTCTGCGAGGAGAAGGAGATCCGCGCCCGCCGCGTCGACGCCGACTACGCCTCCCACTCCCCGTACGTCGAACCGGTCAAGGACGACCTCGTCCGGGCCCTCTCGGGCGTCACGCCCCGTTCGAGCACGATCCCGTTCTACTCGACGGTCACCGGCGAACTCGCCGACACGGCCGGGCTCGACGCCGACTACTGGTACAGCAACCTCCGCCAGCCCGTCCGTCTCATCGACGCGGTCCGCACCGCGTTCGCCGAGGGCCACACGGCGTTCATCGAGTGCAGCCCCCACCCGGTTCTCACTCTCGCCCTGGAGGCCAACGCCGAGGAGTCGGAGCGCGATGTCTTCGTCACCGGCACCCTCCGCCGCGACGAGGGCGGCTGGACCCGTGTCCTCACCTCCGCCGCCCAGGCCCACACTCATGGACTGCCCGTCGACTGGACCGGGTTCACGACACCGCCCGGCCGGATCCTGGATCTGCCGGCCTATCCCTTCCAGCGCAGGCGCTACTGGGTGGACGCCCGGCCGGCGGACACCGTCCCCGCGCACCTGGGCGCCGTCCCCGCGTTCGCGTCGGCGGGCGTCAGCCAGGAATCCGAGGGCCACGCCGAGGGCACGGACCTGGCCCGCCGACTGGCCGGGCTGCCCGAGGCCGACCGGCAACAGCTGGTGCTGGACCTGGTGGTGGACGAGGCCACGGCCGTGCTGGGCCATCAGGCCCCCGTCGCGCCCGACAGCACCTTCAACGACCTCGGCTACGCCTCGATGACCGCGGTGGAGCTGCGCAACCGGCTGCGCGCCGCGACCGGCTCCCGGCTCCCGGCGTCCGTCGTCTTCGACTACCCGACGCCGCAGGCCCTCGCCGGGCATCTGCTCGACCGGCTCTCCGGCACCCGGGACCGTGCCCCCGTGGCACAAGCCGACGCGTCCGTGGACGGCGACCCGATCGCGATCGTCGCGATGGCCTGCCGCTATCCCGGAGGCGTACGGGGACCGGAGGACCTGTGGCGGCTGGTCGCGGACGGCACCGACGCGATCTCGTTCTTCCCCAAGGACCGCGGCTGGGACGTGGAGGCGGTCTACGACCCGGACCCGGAGCGCGTCGGCCACACGTACACCCGCGAGGCCGGCTTCATCGACGACGTCGACCGGTTCGACGCGGCGTTCTTCGGGATCAGTCCGCGTGAGGCCCTCGCCATGGACCCCCAGCAGCGGCTGCTCCTGGAGACCTCCTGGGAGCTGTTCGAGCACGCCGGCATCGACCCGACCACCCTGCGCGGCAGTCGTACCGGCGTCTTCGCGGGTATCAGTGGACAGGACTATCCGCAGCTGATGGCGGGGACGTCCGCGCGGCAGGGCGTCGAGGCCTTCATGATGACGGGCAGCGCGGCGAGCGTGCTGTCCGGCAGGCTCTCGTACACCTTCGGTCTGGAAGGCCCGGCGGTGACGGTGGACACCGCGTGCTCGTCGTCGCTGGTGGCGCTGCATCTGGCGGCGCAGTCGCTGCGGGCCGGCGAGTGCGAGATGGCGCTGGCCGGCGGCGCCACCGTACTGTCGACGCCCGAGGCGTTCATCGGTTTCAGCCGGACGCGCGGACTGTCCCCGGACGGCCGGTGCAAACCGTTCTCGGCCGACGCCGACGGTACGAGCTGGGGTGAGGGCATCGGTCTGGTGCTGCTGGAGCGGTTGTCGGACGCCCGGCGCAAGGGGCATCGCGTACTGGCCGTCGTCCGCGGCACCGCCACCAACCAGGACGGCGCCAGCAACGGGCTGTCCGCGCCCAACGGCCCCTCCCAGCAACGCGTCATCCGCCAAGCCCTGGCCAACGCCCGGCTCGTCCCCGCCGACGTGGACGCCGTGGAGGCGCACGGCACCGGCACCACGCTCGGCGACCCGATCGAGGCGCAGGCGTTGCTGGAGACCTACGGGCAGGACAGGCCGGCCGAGCGGCCACTGTGGGTGGGGTCGGTGAAGTCCAACATCGGGCACACGGCGGCCGCCGCCGGTGTGGCCGGTGTGATCAAGATGGTGAAGGCGATGGAGCGGGGCGCGCTGCCGCGCACGCTGCACCTCAGCGAGCCGACCCCGCACGTGGACTGGTCCGCGGGTGCCATGGAGCTGCTGTCCGAGGCGGTCCCGTGGCCGGAGACCGGGCGTCCCCGGCGCGCCGGTGTCTCGGCGTTCGGCATCAGCGGAACGAACGCGCACGTGATCCTGGAGCAGCCGCCCCAGGAGGACGGACCCCCGCGGGCCGAGGGGGCCACGACGGCGCCCGTGACTGGACCGGGCTCTGCACCGGGGCCCCTGCCGTGGCTGCTGTCGGCGCACAGCGCGGCGGCCCTGCGGGCGCAGGCGGAGCGCCTGCACGAGCACCTGTCCGCGTGGCCCGGGACAGACCTGGTGGCCGTGTCCGGCACGCTGGCCTTCACCCGTGCCGCCCTGCCACACCGCGCGGTGGTCGTCGGCGCGGACCGGGCTGACTTCGAGGCGGGTCTCGCGGCCTTGGCGTCGGGCGAGTCGGTTCCCGGCCTGGTGCGCGGTACGCCCGCCACCGGCCGCCTCGGTTTCCTGTTCCCCGGCGAGGGCAGCCAGTTCTCGGGCATGGGACGGGAGTTGTACGAGCGGTACCCGGTCTTCGCGCGGGCAGTGGACGAACTGTGCGCCGTGCTGGACCGCGAGCTCACCCCCAAGGGCGACGCGACCCGGGACGAGCCGCGCGAGGTGCTGAACCGCGAGGGAGACTCGCTCCGCCCCGGGCTGCGCGAGGTTCTGTTCGCCGAGGCCGGGTCCCCGGAGGCGGCCCTGCTGGACGAGACCGGGTACGCCCAGGCCGCGCTGTTCGCCGTCGGCGCCGCGTCCTTCTGGCTGCTCCAGTCCTGGGACGTCGTCCCGGACGTGCTGGGCGGCCACGCGGTCGGCGAGCTGACGGCTGCGTACGCGGCGGGCGTGCTGTCGGCCGAGGACGCCTGCCGACTGGTGGCGGCGCGCGGGCGGCTGATGCGGGCGGCGTCCGGCGGGAGCGGGCGGCAGCGGTCGTCGCGGGAGTCCAGCCCGGGTTTGCGGGAATCGCGCTCGGGTTGGCCCGACGGCGCCCTGGAGGAGTTCGGCCGGCTGGCGAGCGCGCTGGCCTTCCAGCCGCCACGCATCGCCCTGCTGTCGGGCGGCACGGCCGAGGAGACGGGCACGCCCGAGTCCTGGGTGAGCCGGCTGCGCGAGGAGGCCGGTGCCCGCGAGGTCGTGGGCGCGCTGCTGGACGCCGGGGTCACGACGGTGGTCGAGCCCGGCGCGGGCGGTGTGCTGACGGCGCTCGTCGAGGACGTGGCGGCCGAGCGCCCGGGCCCTGCCGTCGAGGCGGTGCCGCTGCTGCGGCGCGACCACCCGGAGCGGCACAGCGCGTTCGAGGCGCTGGCCCGGCTGCACGTCCGCGGGGCGCGGGTCGACTGGTCCGCCGTCCTGGACGTCCCGGCCGGCCCCCATGTCGACCTGCCCACGTACGCGTTCCAGAGCCGCCGTTTCTGGCCGGACGGCACGCTCCCGGCAGCGGGCTCGACAGCCGGCGGCGCGGGCGAGGAGCGGTCGCCCGACGACGCGGCGGCCCGCCTCCACGAACGTCTGGCCCCCCTCACTGGCGGCGCCCGCGAGGACGCCCTGCGCGCCCTGGTCGCCCAGCATGTCGCCACGGCCCTCGGCCACACCGACACCACTGAGGTCGACGAGGCGTTCAGCCTCCCGGAGCTGGGCATCGAGTCCGTCATGGCCGCGGAGATCCGCGGCCACCTCCAGACGGCCACCGGAGCGCAGTTGCCCTCCACGGCCCTCTTCGAGCACCCCACGCTCGACGGCTTCGCCGCCCACCTCCACACACTGCTGGTCACGGCCGCGCTGCTTCCGCCGCCCGGGAACGAGGAACCCGGTGAGTCCCCCGCCCCCACGCCCGAGGCACCCTGCCCGGAGCCCACCGGCGCGGGCGTCCTCGCCTCACTGGCCGCGCGGGCCGCGAAGGACGGCCGCTTCGCCGAGTTCACCACCTTCCTGGAGGACACCGCCCGGTTCCGGGAGACGTTCGACGCGGCGGACGTCGAGGCCGACACGGTACGGCGGCCCGCGCCGGTGCGGCTGACGCGCGGCGGTGCGGGACCCGCACTCGTGTGCTTCCCGTCGTTCGCGGGCAAGTCCGGCGCCCACCAGTACGCCCGGCTCGCCGTCGGCGCGCGCGGCGAGCGGGACGTGTGGGTGCTGCCCGCGCCCGGCTTCGTCGCGGGCGAACCTCTGCCCGCGGACCTCGACGCGCTGGTCCGGCTGCACGCCGACGACGTCGAACGGTGCACGGACGGCGCGCCCTTCGCCCTCCTCGGACACTCCGCCGGAGGCTGGCTCGCGAACGCGGTGGCCGCGGAGCTGGTGCGCCGGGGACCACGTCCGGCGGCCCTCGTCCTGCTGGACAGCTATGCGCCCGGCAGTCCCGTACTGCCGCACATCGGGGAGTACATCGGCCGCCGGATGGTCGAGTCCCCCGCCGAAGGTGCCGCCGCCCTACTGGACGACACCGTGCTGACCGCGATGGGCGGCATCGCCCGGGTCTTCGCCGGCTGGCGCCCGGCCGACCTCGATATCCCAGCCCTCCAGGTCCGGGCGACGGAGACGCTGCCGGAACCCGGGTTCCCCGAGGCCGGCTGGCAGGCGCACTGGCCCGGCCGACCCGCGCCCGTCGAGGTGGACGTGCCCGGCGACCACTTCACGATGATCACCGAGCACGCCGCGACCACGCTCGACACGGTCCGCGCCCACCTCGTGTCCCTGCCCCGGTGACCCTCACCGCCCTCCCCCTCCCCCCGGACTCCGGAAGGACGCCCCCCGATGCCCACCCGCTGGTACCCGGTCGAAGAGGCCGACGACTCGCTCCTGTCCACCGCGTCCCTCTACATGACGCGTTCCGTCGACATTCCCTACCCGGCCGAGGAGACCTGGGCGGCCCTGACCGACGACAGCGGCCCGGCGCACTGGACGAAGGGCGTGAAGCGGCTGACCTGGACCTCTCCCCGGCCGTTCGGGGTCGGCACGACCCGGGAGGTCGAGACGCTCGGCGGCTTCGTCCTGCGGGAGCGCTTCTACCGCTGGGACGAGGGACACCGCAAGACGTTCACCGTCGTCGCGAGCACCCGCAACCTGTTCCGGCACCTCGTGGAGGACTACGTCGTGGAGTCCACCCCCGACGGCTCCCGGCTCACCTGGCAGTGGGCCGGCGAGCTGAACCGCCCGTGGTCGTACCTGAAGCCCGTGCTGAAGCGGCTCGTCCTGGAGCCGACCGCCCGCTCCCACATCGACGGACTGCCGGCCCACATGGCGGCCATGGCCGCCGGCCGCTGACACCCGCCCGCGCCGCACCGACACCGAACGAAGCATCAGCAGGAGAGGACGCACATGTGTGGGATCGTCGGCTGGATCGCCTTCCAGCGTGACCTGGAGAAGGAACGCCCCACCCTCGACGCGATGACCGCCACCATGGCCTGCCGCGGCCCGGACGCCGGGGGCACCTGGGTGTCGCCGCACGCCGCCCTGGGGCATCGCCGACTGTCGGTCATCGACCTGGAGGGCGGTGTCCAGCCCATGTCGGTGGACACCCCGGAGGGCCCGGTGGTGATGACGTACAGCGGTGAGGCCTACAACTTCCGGGAGCTGCGCGACGAACTGCGGCGCCGTGGCCACGCGTTCCGCACCTCCAGTGACACCGAGGTCGTCCTGCGCGGCTATCTGGAGTGGGGCGAGGAGGTCGCCGACCATCTCCTCGGCATGTTCGCGCTGGGTATCTGGGACGGCCGTAAGGACCGCCTGATCCTGCTGCGCGACCAGCTAGGCATCAAGCCGCTGCATGTGTACGAGACCGAGGACGGCGTCCTGTTCGGCTCGGAGGCCAAGGCCGTCCTCGCCCACCCCGCCGTGGAGGCCGTGGTGGACGCGGACGGCTTCCGGGAAATGATGGGGTACGTCAAGGAACCGGGCCGGACGCCGTGGAAGGGCATACGGGAGGTCAAGCCGGGCACTATGCTGATCGTCGACCGGGGCGGGGTGCGCGAGCGGGTCTACTGGCGGCTGGAGGTCGAGGAGCATCACGACGACACGGAGACGACGGTACGCCGGGTCCGTGAGCTGCTGGAGGACAGCGTCAGCCGGCAGTTGGTCGCTGACGTACCGCTGTGTCTGCTGCTCTCAGGCGGTCTGGACTCCAGCGCCCTGACGGCCATGGCCGCCCGGAAGCTGGCCGAGGAGGGCCGGCAGGCCAGGACGTTCACGGTCGACTTCGACGACGCGGACGACTTCCGCGGGGACGAGTTCCGCAGTTCGCCGGACGCCCCGTTCGCCCGCGAGGTCGTGGATCACGTCGGCACGCTGCACAGCGACATCCGGCTGGACCACCAGAAGCTGGCCGACCCCGACGTACGCCGGGCCGTGATCGCGGCCCAGGACCTTCCGTTCGGCTTCGGCGAGGGCGACAACTCCCTGTATCTGCTGTTCAAGGCGATCCGCGAGCATTCGACGGTGGCCCTGTCCGGCGAGTCCGCCGACGAGACGTTCGGCGGCTACCCGTGGTTCCACATCCCCGCGGTGCAGCAGACCGCGATGTTCCCCTGGCTGACGGCCGCGCAGCCCGCCAGGACGTACGACCGGGAGCTGACGCTCGACACCCTGGACCTGCCCGGCTTCTGGGCGCAGCGCTGGTCCGACACGGTCGCGCGCGTGCCGTCCCTGCCCGGCGAGGACGCGCTCGAGCGCCGTATGCGCGAGTTCTGCTACGTCCATGTGACCAACTGGCTCGGCACGTTGCTGGACCGCAAGGACCGGATCAGCATGGCGGTCGGGCTGGAGGTGCGGGTTCCGATCTGCGACCACCGGCTGGTGCAGTACGTCTTCAACACGCCGTGGTCGATGAAGACGTTCGACGGCCGGGAGAAGAGCCTGCTGCGTGCCGCCGTGCGCGACACGCTGCCGGCCTCGGTGGCGGACCGGGTCAAGGCGAGTTTCCCGCTGACCCAGGAGCTGAGCTACCTCGGAGAGGTCCAGCGCCAGGCCGGTCAGCTGATGTCGGACGACCACCGCGCGGTGGAGTTCTTCGACCGGGCGGTGCTCGCCGAGGCCGTGCGCGGGAAGCCGGAGGCCATGACACGTGACGGCCGGGACGCGATCGAGCGTGTCCTCGACCTGGCCGTCTGGTTCGACCTCTACCGCCCCACCATCAAGCTTTCCTGACCCCGCGTCACCGAGCCCGTCGAGGGGCACGCACAACCCGAAGACCGCCGACAGGGCCTGGCCCTGTCGGCGGTCTTCGGGTTGGCGGGGTCAGACGGTGGCGGCGGGGTGCAGCTCCCCGTCGGACTTGGCGAGCGCGAGCAGGCTCGTGTGGACCTCGTCGCCCAGCTCGCGCATGAACGGCCGGCTGAAGCAGGCGGTGTGGTGCGGGAACTCGATGGCGAGGCGGCCGTCGAACGTCGCGACGCAGGCCATGATCGGGCTGCGGCCGGCCTGCGGGAAGTAGTTCTCGCGGGCGGGCGCGAGCCGTACGTCGGTGACGCGTGTGCCCTCCGGGAGGCGCGGGCCGGGCACGGGCCCCATGTTGGTGACGATGACCGTGCCGAGGTGGAGTGTCGGATGGAGCGGGGTCGACGGCATGATCCGTATCTCCTGGAAGTGGTCGCCCCGGTCGAGGAAGTCCCGCAGACCGTCGCCGACTTCACGCGCCAGCTCCAATACGTCGGTTTCCTCGCCGACGGGCAGGACCTGCAGGTGCATGGTGACGGCGGCGATCATGACGGCGGCGGACACCGGCGGCGACAGACGCGAGCGCAGATCGACCGGTGACAGGCAGCCCAGGAGGCGCGGGTCCGGGCCGTCCAGGCGCCGGCGGGCGGCGAGCAGCACGGCGGCGCTGATCAGACTGTGCACGGACACACCTTCCGCGCGGGCCCGCTCGCGCAGCCGGGCGGTCTGATCGGTGTCGAGCAGCAGCCGCCGGACCTCGATGCGGTGGGGCTCCCCGGGCACCTCCTCCGTCGACTTCACGTCGTACGGGACGAGTTCGGCCGGGTGGCGGCCGACCTTCTCCACCCGCCGTTCCAGGTACTTCGCCGTGTCGGCCGCGTCCGAGTGGGGTAGCAGCGCGCTGATGGGTTCGGGGAATTCGGCCACGGGCGGGAGCGGGGCCGAGACGCCGCCGATGAGCTCCCGGTAGCGGTCCCAGACCGTGTTGAGCAGGGCGACCGCACTGTGTCCGTCGGCGATGACGTGGTCGATGCTCAGGAACAGGGTGTGCCGCTCCTCGTCGGGGTCGGTCACGAGGACCGCCCGGGTCAACGGACCGCCCACCGTCAACGGGGTGTTGAGCTCCTCCCCGTGCACCTCCTCGCCGCCGGCGCGCACCCGCAGCCGGGGCCGCTCGGCCTCCGGGAGGAATTCGAGGGCGTGGCCGTCGCCGTCCGGGACGATGCGCGTCCGTAGCTGCGGCTGCTCCGCCGTGACCGCCTCGAACGCCGCGGACAGGACCGCCGGGTCGACGGGACCGTGCAGGGCACAGGAGAGGATCGCCCTGCTTCGCTGGGCGACATAGATGTTTTCCACGGGACACAGCACGCGTCGCATGTGAACAAGCCTTTCTGAAGAAGCGGATGCCGGACCGGTCACCGGTCCAGCAGTGCGGCGATCGCACGCGGAGTGGGATTCCGGTACATGTCACGCGTCTGCAGGGGGGGCAGGCCCTTTTCCCGGAAGACGGCCGACAGCCGAGTGGCGAGCAGGGAGTTGCCGCCGATGCCGAAGAAGTCGTTGTCGGGCCCGACGGTGAATCCGAAGACCTCGCTCCAGGTCGAGCAGACCAGTGCGAGCAGCCCGGAGTGCTCTGCTGTTTCGGATGTGGATGCTTCGGATCCGGACACCTTGTCGGCGGGTCGGGCGTTTTCGGGCATGGCGGGCCGCGGCGCCGGGAGCTTTCCGACGTCCAGCTTTCCGTTGATCGTGCGGGGGATCTCGGACATCGGCGTCCATGTGCTGGGCAGCATGTACTGCGGCAGGACCTTGGCGGCGCGCTCCTGCACCTCCGCCGTGCCGTACGCGGTGCCCGCGCCGTCACGGAAGATCAGATAGGCGTCGAGCCGGAGTCCGCCCGCGTTGTCGGGTCCGGGGATCACCACGGCGTCGGACAGTGCCGGGTCCTCCAGCAGGACGGCCCGTACCTCGTCCGTCTCGATGCGGTAGCCGCGTATCTTGACCTGGTTGTCCAGGCGGCCCAAGTGCTCGATACGGCCGTCGGGAAGAAACCTGCCGGCGTCGCCGCTGCGATACATTCGGCCGCCGGTGACCGGGTCCTGGAGAAAGCGCTCGGCCGTGAGCTCCGGGCGGTCGAGATAGCCGAGCGCCACCCCGGCCCCGCCGACGTGGATCTCGCCCCGTACGCCCTGCGGGAGCAGTCGGCCCCCGCTGTCCCGGACGGAGACGCTCCAACCCGGCAGCGGACGGCCCACCGACCGGTCACCGTGCAGTATCTCCGCCCGTGTCACGGTCTGGGCCGTGACGTGCACCGTGGTCTCGGTGATGCCGAACATGTTGACGAACCGGCACTGCGACCAGCCGTCCGCGTCCAGGCAGGGCCTGAGGATGCGGGGGTCCAGCGCCTCTCCCCCGAAGACGAGCAGCCGCACCGACACCGCCCCGTTCGCCGGAGCCGTGCTCGTGCCTGCGCCCATGTCCGCACCGCCCGCCGCGACGGGCCGGCTGAGCCGGACCAGCTCGCTGAACGCCGACGGCGTCTGGTTCAGGACGGTCACCTTCTCCGACACCAGCAGTTCGAGGAACGACTCCGGTGACCTGGCCGAGAAGTACGGGACGAGCACCAGCCGTCCCCCGGTGAGCAGACAGCCCCAGATCTCCCACACGGAGAAGTCGAACGCGACCGAATGGAACTGCGACCACACGTCACGGGCCGAGAACGCGAAGTCCGAGCGGGTGGCCTCGACGAGCGCGGTGACGTTCCGGTGCGGAACGACCACTCCCTTGGGCTGGCCGGTGGTACCGGAGGTGTAGATGACGTAGGCCGGCTGTCCGGGGTCGGTTCGGTCGGGGCCGGTTCGGTCGGTCACGGGGGTGTTCCGTAGCGGGTCGGCGCTCAGCGCCAGGTCGGCGACGGACACCGTGCGGACCGAGGGGATGCCGGGATCCGACGCGTCCTCGGGGCCGATCACGAGGCGCAGACCGGCGTCCTTCGCCGTGTAGGCGAGCCGCTCCATGGGATAGCCGACGTCCATGGGGACGTACGCCGCTCCGCTCTTCAGAACGGCCAGGAGCACCACCACCAGATCGGTGGAGCGTTCCATGCAGACGCCGACCCGGTCCCCGTGCTGCACGCCGAGGGACCTCAGCGAGTGGGCGAAGCGGTTGGCCCTCGTGTCCAGCTGCCGGTAGGTGAGCGCCTCCCGCTTGTGGCTGACCGCCACGGCGTCCGGCTGGGCGGCGGCGACCTCCTCGAAGGCATGGTGGACACAACGGGGTTCGGTGTCGAGCGGGCCGCCGTCCGCCAGTTCCCGGATCGAGGCCTCCTCGTCGTCGGCCAGGAGCCGGAGCCGGTCCACGGGCGTCGCGGGCGGCTGTGCGAGAAGTTGCCCGAGGACCGAGGCCAGGTGCAGGCAGAACTGTTCGACCAGCTCCCGGCCGTAGCGGCTCTCGTCGAAGAGGCACACCGCTTCCTCGCCGAACCAGTGGACTACGAGGGGCGTGCCGGGCCAGGTGCCGGGGAAGTACGACGCCTCGTAGCCGAGGCCGGGGCTCTCCTCGTCGAATGCCACGGTGATCCGCGACGGCCCTCGCTCGTGGCCGCCCCGGGCCAGGTCGTCGAGCGCGGTCTGCACCCGCACGAGCAACTCACCCGTCGTACCGGCCCCCGTCAGCGTCAGCGGCACCGCCTCTTCCGCCGCGCCCAGGACCGCGGCGCTCCGGTGGCGGCGCCGCACCACGCCCACGGTCACTTCCGTACGGTCGAGGTAGCGCATCGCCGTGTACGTGACCGCGGCCAGCTGCGCGGCGCGGAGTGCCGGCGCGCCCGGCGCTGTGGGGACCGTGAACCGGTGCGCCGCACGGCGGCCGGGACCGCCACCGGCGTCGGGAGCGCCGGCGTGGGCTGCCTCCGAACCGCCCGCCCCCTCGTCAACGCCCGCCCCGTCGTCCGGCCTCGTAGCCGGAAGGTCCCACCACAGCCGTCGCGTGGAGCTGTCGGGGCCACCGGCCACGGCCCGGGCGACCGAGGTGAGGGACGCGCGGTCGAGGCACCACCGAGCCGCGGTGAAGACGAGTTGGTCGGCGTCCTCGCAGCGCAGGACCACGAGGCGCACCGGCGCCGGGCCGAACCGGGGTACCGGCCGCAGCAGTTCCCGGTGCAGGGTCCGCAGCGCCCGGGGATCGTCCGACCGATACGGCACCTTCTCCAGCCACACGGTCCCGGGTTCCTCGACGCCCTGCCGAACCGCTGAGCAGAGTGCTCGCTCATCGGGCACAGGGCACCCGGCGAGGACGTCCCGCAGTCGCTCGGCGAGGGCCTGCGGGTCCACGCGCGGACCGCCGCTCAGGACGATCGCGTGATGGTCGAGGGGTCTGGCGCGCTCGGTGGGCGGGAGTGCGTCGTACGACTCGTAGGCGGTCAGGACCGCTGACATCCGGGCTCCCTGTCTGAACTGCCGTGCCTCTGTGCGGGCTCGGTTCCGAGGTGCGGGTTCGGTGCTGCCGTGCCTACTTGGCCGTGAATCCGCCGTCCACGGTGACCACGCTGCCGGTGACCCCGCGTGAGCCGTCACCGACCAGCCACAGCACCGCTTCGGCGACGTCGCCCGCCTCGACGAGCTCGTTCGTCGGCTGGGCCTGGACGAAGATCTCCTCGTGCTCGGAGACGGACACGTCCAGGGACTTGGCTATCTCGGAGAGCATCCGTCCTTCGAGCACCGGGTCGTCCCGTACCGACCCGGGGCACACCGCGTTCACGCGTACCTTGAGCGGCGCGTAGTCCAGGGCGGCGGCGCGGGTCAGACCGATCAGCCCGTGCTTGGCGGTGACGTAGGCGGCGAAGTTGCGGTAACCGACCAGCCCCGCGGTGGAGGAGATGTTCACGATGCTGCCGGAACGCTGACGGGCCATCACCTCGCCGACCGCCCGCGTCATGCGCCAGGCGCCGAAGAGGTCGACGTCCAGCATGACGCTCCACTCGTCCTCGCCGATCTCGTGGACCGCCTTACCGGAGGGGGCGGCGATGCCGGCGTTGTTCACCACAGCGTCGACGCGTCCGAAGCGCTGGACGGCCGTAGCGACCGCGGCCTCGACCGCACGGAGATCACGGACGTCGGCCGGGCAGGACAGGACGGCGGCGCCGTGCGCACGGCACAGCTTCTCCGTGTGGGCCAGCTGGCCTTCGGTGCCGAGTGGGTACGGAACGAGGGGGAGGTCGTCGGCGACATCGACCAGCACCAGATCGGCGCCTGCGGAGGCGAGCAGTTCGGCGCAGGCACGGCCGATGCCGCGGGCGGCGCCCGTCACGATGACCGTCTTGCCGCGCAAACTCATGCCCATGCCTTGAGTTCGTCGTCGATGAGCTTGAGCAGCGGCCCCGGGTACTCGGTCAGGTACATGTGGCCGCCGGGCAGTTCCTCGAATCGGAACCCGGACCGGGTGACCGGTTCCCACTGCTGTGCCTGCTCGGCCGAGACCAGTGTGTCGTCGAGGCCGCGCAGGGATGTGAGGGGCGCGTCGAGCGGTTCGTCCGCGGTCGAGACGTACGCCTCGTGCATCTCCACGTCGGCGCGGAGTGTCGGCAGCAGAAGCTCCAGCAGCTCCGGGTCCTGCAGGGTCGGGTGGTCGTATCCGGCGAACTCACGCACCCGGGCCAGGAATTCCTCGTCCGGGAGCCCGGTGGCACCGGCCTCGCGCCTGGTCGTGGGGCCGGCCGAACCGCTGACGAAGAGGTGGGCCACCGGTATCCCCTTCACCTCGCGCAGGTGGTGTGCCATTTCGTAGGCGAGTACGGCTCCGAAACTGTGGCCGAAGAGGGCCACCGGTCCCGACGCCAGGTCCGCCTCCGCGACGAGTTCGTCGGCCAGCGACTCGACCGCGGTGAGGACGTCGGGGAAGAGCGGATCGTCAAGGCGCCTCTCCCGGCCGGGGAGTTGGACGGGACGGATCCGGGTGGCCTTCAGGTCGTAACGCTGCCACGGGGTGAAGAAGCTCGCGCCTGCTCCGGCGAAAGGGAAGCACAACAGCGGGACAGTCATGGTGGGCATGGCTCCTGTCAGTCGCCTGTACAGGCTGTCGGTCGAGGGTGGGATGTCCGCGGGCGACGGGTGGTCCGTACGACAGTCACCACGGCGACGTGCCTGCCACCACGGCGTCGTGCCTGCGGCGCGCGAGGCGAATTCACCGTGCCCAGGCGTGCTCGAGCTGCCCTGGAGCCTCCCTGGAGACGACCGGACGACCGTGCCTTCGAGGTGTCCCGGACGCCCGTGACGCTCGCACAACCCGGCCGACCAGCCCGGTGTGTTCCCGCCTCGGCCGTGCCCTGCACCGTTTCTTGACCGGTGCTCTAGCCGGGGTGCCGAAGCTGGGTGTCCGCGGACGAGCGGGGTCGGCCGAGGGGAGGCGGTCCGCCATGCCTGTCGGCGGACTCTCGCCGCGGCCGGCCACCGGGGCAGGACGGCCCCCTCCGACCCGGCCGGCATCGGTTCGCGGCACCGTCCTGCCCGAGTCGGCCAGGGCCCCCCGTGCCATCGCTCCACGGCGTGCGACACCACGCAGGCCGTTGTCCATTTGTCTGACGAGGATGATAACCGTGCTCCAAGACGCAGACGGATCCAACGCTTCCGCATCGCCGCCGCGGAACGCTCCCGAGCCGACCGTGACCTCAGCCCCCGCGCCGCGGGCCGCGAAGGACCACGCGCTGCTGGGCCTGACCGGAGCACAGGGAGGCTTCTGGTACGCGCAGCAGCTCGACCCGCGGAGCCCGGCCTACAACACGGGTGAGTACCTGGAGATCCACGGACCGGTCGACACGGACCTGTTCGAGACGGCGCTGCGCCGCACCGTCGCCGAGGCGGAGGCGTTCGGGCTGCTCTTCGTCGACACGGCCGAGGGACCGCGCTGCACGCCGGCGCCCACCGCCGACTGGGTTCTGCACATGCGGGACGTGAGTGCCGCGCAGGATCCCACGGCGGCGGCCGAGGAATGGATGCGCGCCGACCGCGCCACCGCCGTGCCGGTGAGCGAGGGCCCGCTGTTCACCCATGCCCTCTTCAAGGCCGCCGACGACCGCTACCTGTGGTACATGAGGGCCCATCACATCCTCCTGGACGGTTACGGCTATCTGCTCGTCTTCCGCAGGACCGCCGAGATCTACAGCGCGCTCGCGTCCCGGCAGGAGGTGCCCGGCACGGCCTTCGCCCCCGTCCGGACACTCCTGGACGAGGAAGCCGCCTACCGGGCCTCGGACCGGTACGAGCGTGACCGCGCCTACTGGACCGAGCGCTTCGCGGGCCATTCCGGGGCCGTCACCCTCGCCGAGGGCACCGCGCCGCCGTCGCCCGCCTTTCTGCGCCGTACGGCGGCCCTGTCCGCGTCCGCCGCCGAACGGCTCTCGGCCGCCGCGTCCGCGGTGGGCGCGAGCAGGGCCGAACTGCTGCTCGCGGCCGTCGCCATGTACACGCACCGGGTGACGGCATGCGAGGACGTGATCCTCGGCGTGACCACCATGAGTCGGCTCGGTTCCGCCGCCCTGCGGACCCCGGGCACGGTGTCGAACAACCTTCCGCTGCGGTTGTCGGTGCGACCGGACACCGCCGCGGGCGAGCTGATCGCGGCGGCGACCGCCGAACTGCGTGCCGTCCGCAGGCACCAGCAGTACCGCGGTGAGGATCTCCGCCGGGATGTGAAGCTCCTCGGCGGTGACCGGCGGCTGTTCGGCCCACTCGTCAATCTGGTCCCCTTCTCCCACCGGCTGCGGTTCGACGGCCACCCCGCGACGCCGCACCACCTGTCGGGCGGCGCGGTCGACGACCTGCTGATCACCGTGCGGCCGGGCGTCGACGGCACCGGCCTGGGCTTCGCCTTCGACGCCAACCCGGCGCTCTACACCGAGGACGTGCTCGCCGGTCACCTGGAACGGTTCCTGACACTTCTGGACCAGCTGGCCGACGCCGAACCGGGGCTCACGGTCGCCGGAGCGAACCTGCTGCTGCCGGGTGAGGACCCGGCGTACGCGTCCCCCGAGCCGGTGCCCGCCACGGCGGACGCCACCGTGCCCGCGCGCTTCGAGGCCCGGGCCGCCGAAGCTCCCGAGGCCACGGCCGTCACCCACGACGGCGACGCCCTGAGCTACGCGGAACTCAACGCCCGAGCCAACCGACTGGCCCGGCTGCTGGTCGCGCGCGGGGCGGGCCCCGGCCGGACCGTGGCCGTGGCGCTGCCCCGCTCCGCGGAGCTGGTCACGGGGCAGCTGGCGGTGCTGAAGTCCGGCGCCGTCTGCCTTCCGCTGGACCCGGCGCACCCCGCCGGACGCCTGCGCGCGCAGGCGTCCGGCGCCGCGCCCGCACTGGTGTTGACCGACGTGAGTGCGGCCGGCGCGCTGTCCGGCACGGACATCCCCGCCGTCGTGCTGGGTGACCCCGCCACCGACGGCGAGTTGGCCGCACACTCCGCCGCGAACCTCTCGGACACCGACCGCGGTGCGCCGCTCACACCGGACACCGTGGCCTATGTCTTCCCCACCCCGACGGCCGATCCGGACGCCACGGGAAGCACGAAGGGTGTGCTCGTCCCGCACGGCGACCTCACCGGACTCTTCGAGGCGGCCGCCGCGCACGTGCCCTCCGGTCCTGACGACTCGTGGGCGCTGTTCCACTCGTGCGCCTCCCATGTCGGCGTCTGGGAGGTCTGGGGGGCGCTGCTGCACGGCGGCCGACTCGTCGTCGTGGACCACGACACCGCCCGGTCGCCCGAGGAACTGCTGGACCTGCTGCGCCGCGAGCGCGTCACCGTCCTCAACCAGTCGTCCTCCGCCCTGCCCGCACTGGTCCGGGCCGACCAGGAAGCCGCGCCCGGCTCCGGGCCGGGCACGCCCCGGCTCGCGCTGCGTCACCTCGTCATCGCGGGCGAGGCGCCGCCCGCCGACCTGAGCCCCTGGATCGAGCGGTACGGGGACGAGGCCCCAATCCTGGTCACCTTGTACGGCGACGCCGAGACCACTGGTCCGGTCGCCTTCCAGCGGGTGAACCGCGATCTGATCGGGCAGGGGCGCCGCGTCCTGGGCACCCCGCTGCCGGACGTACGGCTCTACGTGCTCGACCACTGCCGGCGGCCGGTGCCGCCCGGCTGGGTGGGCGAACTGTACGTGGCCGGGTCCCGCCTGGCCCGCACCACCGAGCCGGGCGACGAGCGGTTCGTCGCCGATCCCTTCGGGCGGCCTGGCGAGCGGCTGTACCGCACCGGCGACCTCGTCCGCCGGTGCGCCGACGGCATCCTGGAGTACGTCGGCCGGACCGACGAGCAGGTGCGGACCGGGGGGTTCCGCGTCGAGCCCGGTGAGATAGAAACCGCCCTCCTGCGCCATCCGGCCGTCGCGCAGGCCACCGTGGTCGCCCGGGACGGGCACGACACCGGCAGCCGGGCCCTCGTCGCCCACGCCGTGCCCGGACCGGGGCGCCGCCCGACCCGCGCGGAACTGCTCGCGCATCTGGCCCAGGTGCTGCCGGAGCACATGGTTCCCGGCGCCTGTGTGCTGGTGGACACCCTTCCGCTGACCGCCGACGGCACACCGGACCGGAAGGCGCTGGCCGCCGCCGACGCCGAGGCCCCGGGCAGCGCCGCAGCCACCGGGGCCGAGGCCCAGGTCTGCCGCCTCTTCGAGGAACTGTTGGGGTTGCCCGCGGGCGCGGTCGGTCCGGACGACGACTTCTTCGACCTCGGCGGGCAGTCCCTGCTCGCCACAAGGCTGCGGACCAAGCTGCGGGCCGTCACCGGCGCCGAGGTGTCCCTGCGGACGCTCTTCACCGAGCCGACCCCCGGCCGGATCGCCGCGCGGCTGTCGGTCCCGACCGCCACGGCGGCCCCCGCGCGGCCCGCGCTCGTACCCGCCGAGCGGGGGGACCGGATCGCGTTGTCCTCCGCCCAGCAGGGGATGTGGTTCCTCAACCAGCTCGACACCACGGCCGCGACCTACAACATGCCGCTGGTCGTGCGGCTGGAGCGACCTGTCGCCGACGAAGCCCTGCGGGCGGCCCTGTCGGACGTCGTCGACCGGCACGAGAGCCTGCGCACCCTCCTGCCGCAGGCCGACGGCACCCCGTACCAGGACATCCGCGCGCCCGGAACCGTGCGCCCGGACCTGGAGGTGGTGGACTGCCCCGCCCAGGAGGTGGAGGCGTATGTCGCGGCCGCGCTGCGCCGCCCGTTCGACCTGACGCGGGACATCCCCCTGTGGGCTGGGCTGTACGGCCCACAGAACGGGACCCGCGCGCTGGTCCTCCTCCTGCACCACAGCGCGGCCGACGGGTGGTCGCTGGTGCCGTTCGCCAAGGACCTCTCGGCGGCGTACGCCGCCCGCCTGCGGGGCCGGGCGCCGGACTGGGCGGCGCCCATGGTCCAGTACGCCGACTACACGCTGTGGCAGGAGCGGCTGCTCGACGGGCTCCGCGATCCCGCCGCCCCGATGGGCCGGCAGCTCGCGTTCTGGAAGGAGGCCCTGGCCGGGCTGCCGGAGGAGATCCCACTGCCGGCCGACCGGAGCCGTCCGGCCGTGCCCAGCCGCCGCGGCCGGGGCCTGACCATCGGCATCGACTCCGACCTTCACCGCGCCCTGCTGCGGCTGGCCGACGCCGGCGGGGCCAGCCTGTTCATGGTCCTGCAGAGCGCCCTCGCCACCCTGCTCACCCGCTGCGGCGCCGGTGGCGACATCCCCGTCGGCACTCCGGTCGCGGGACGCTCCGACGAGGCCCTGGACGACCTGATCGGCGTCGTCACCAACACCCTCGTCACCCGCACCGACACCTCGGGGGACCCCGCGTTCCGCGAACTGCTGGCCCGGGTGCAGACCTTCGACCTGGCCGCCTACGACCACCAGGACCTGCCGTTCGACCGGCTGGTGGAGGAGCTGAACCCGGCCCGCGCGGCCGCCCGGCATCCGCTGTTCCAGGTGATGCTGGCCCTGCAGAACAACACGGAGGCGGTCGTCCGGCTCGGCGGCAACGAGGCCCCCCTGCATCCCACGGCCACCGGCACCGCGAAGTTCGACCTGTTCGTCGAGTTCACCGAGCGCCGAGGCGCCGATGCGGCACCCGACGGGCTGACGTGTCATGTCGAGTACAGCACCGACCTCTTCGACGAGGCCACGGTGCGCCGGCTGGCCGACGGTCTGCACGAGACGCTCGCCGCCGTGGCCGCGGACCCGGACCTGCGGATCAGCGGGCTGCCCGACCCCGGCCCGCTGCCGTCGCGGGCCACGGCGGCGGACCAACCGTTCGACGCGCAGGCGCTGGAACGGTCGGTGCTCGCGGTGGGCGGTATCCGGGAGTGCCTGGTGCTGCCGCCGCAGGACGGCGACGCCGGCCCGCCGACCGTCCTGGCCGTACCCACCCGGGCGAACGCGGCCGGGCAGGCGGAGCGGGCACTGCGGCGTACGGCCCCGGACGGGCGGGCACCGCGGGTCGTGGCCGTATCCGACCTGCCCCGCACCGCCGACGGGGCCCTCGACGCCGCCACGTCGGCGCAGCTGCCGAGGATCGGCACGGAACAGGCGGAGCGGTGGCAGCGGGCACTGGCGGAGGTGCCCGGTGTGGACGCGGTCACCGTCGAACTGGAGGAGGACACGGAGCCCCTGGGCCGGCTGCACGCGGGGCCGGCCGCCTCCGGCCCGTCCGAACGCCCCGGCGCGGCGGCCGAGGGGTCCGAGACGATCGCGTTCGGTTCCACCGCGCGGGAGGCGGTTTTCTCGGTCAGCGAGGGGCCCACGCTGGCCGAGCCGACCGTGCGGACCTGGGCGGAGGCCCTGCGCCGGGCGGCGGCCGGCGGACCGCACGCCGAGGTGGTGCACGTGCGGGCCGACGGCAGCACCGTGCGCCGCAGTTATGCGAGCCTCGCCGAGGAGGCGTCCCGGGTCCTGGGCGGGCTGCGCGGGCTGGGACTGCGCCCCGGCGACCAGGTGATCCTCCAGTGCGACGACACCGAGGACTTCCTGGCGGTCCTTTGGGGCTGCATACTCGGCGGGTTCGTCACCGTACCGCTGACCGTCCCAGCCTCCTACGAGGAGAACTCCGCGGCTGTGAACAAGCTGGAAGGCGTCTGGCGGATGCTGGGCCGCCCGTGGATCGTCACCTCGGGCGGGCACGAGGACGGGCTGCGCGCTCTCGCAGAGCGGCGTGCCTGGCCGGAGTCGCGGCTGACCACGGTGGACGTGCTCCGCTCCGGACCCGCCGACACCGAGTGGCATCCGGCGCAGCCCAGTGACCTGATCCTCATGCTGCTCACCTCCGGCAGCACCGGCCTGCCCAAGGCGGTCGAGCTGAACCACCGCAACGTCCTCACCCGGTCCGCGGCCACCGCTCAGGTCAACGGCCTGACGGAAGACGACGTGTCGCTGAACTGGATCCCGCTCGACCATGTCACCGGCGTCGTGATGTTCCACCTCCGGGACGTGTTCCTGGGCTGCCGGCAGGTCCACGCGCCCACGTCCTGGGTGCTCCAGGACCCGCTGCGCTGGATGGACCTGGCGGATCGTCACCGGGTCACTGTCACCTGGGCCCCCAACTTCGCCTTCGGTCTGCCCGTCGAGCACGCGGACCGGATGGGCGACCGCCGGTGGGACCTGTCGCCGATGCGCATGGTGATGAACTGCGGAGAGGTCGTGGTGGCCGCCACCGTCCGCCGTTTCCTCCAGGTGCTCGCACCGTTCGGGCTGCCGCCGACGGTCGTGCACCCCGGCTGGGGGATGTCCGAGACCTGCTCGGTGGTGACGGACGCCGTGCTGCCGGCCGAACCGGCGGTGGGCGAGGACACCTTCGTCAGCTGCGGGCTGCCCTACCCCGGGTTCGCCATGAGGGTCGTGGACGACCAGGGCCGGGTCGTGCCGGAAGGCACGGTCGGGCACTTCCAGGTCCGCGGCACATCGGTGACCTCCGGATACCACGACAACCCGGCCAAGAACGCCGAGTCGTTCACCGACGACGGCTGGTTCGACACCGGTGACCTGGCCTTCCTGCGCTCCGGCGAGCTCTACATCACCGGCCGGGCCAAGGACGTCATCATCATCAACGGCGTCAACCACTACAGCCACGAGATCGAGGCCTGCGTGGAGGAACTGCCGTTCGTGGAGCGGTCGTTCACGGCCGCGTGCGCGGTGCGGCCGGACCCGGCGGCGGACACCGACGAACTGGCCCTGTTCCTCCATGTGCTCCCCGGCACCGACCTGGCCGACGCGCTGCGCACGGTACGCGGCAAGGTGACCCGGGAGATCGGCATCACCCCCGCGCATCTGGTGCCGGTGGAGCCGGGAACCATACCGAAGACCGAGATCGGCAAGATCCAGCGGACACAGCTGCGCACACGTTTCGAGGCGGGCGAGTTCGACGAGGACGTACGGCGCACCGAGGTGCTGCTGGGCACCGCGGCGACCGTACCGGACTGGTTCCTACGCCCGGTGTGGCAGCGCGCGCAGCGCCCGCACCGTACGGCGTCCCCCGCGCGGCACACTCTGGTGCTCGCCGGGCGGGACGCGTTGGGCGCCCGCGTCGCCGAGGCGGTGGCCGGGGAGCTGTGGCGAGGCGGTGCCCTGTGCACGGTCGTCACCGCTGCCGACGAGTTCCGCCGCGTCGGCATGGCCCGCTACCACGTCCGCGTCGACCAACCCGAGGACTACGAGGCGCTGTTCGCGGGCCTGGCCGCGGACGGCCGCCCGGTGGACACGGTGATCCACCTGGGGTCGCTGACCGCCGGCGGCGACCCCGAGCGCGTGAAGGACCTGCGGGAGGCCCAGCGGGACGGCGTCGACAGCCTGGTGTGCCTGGCCAAGGCCCTGTCGTCGAGCGGCAACCCGGACCACTCCGTCAGCCTCCACCTGGTGACCGGCGGAACCCAGGACGTGCTGCCCGAGGACCGTCCCTCCGGCCTCCACGCCGCCGCGGGCGGCCTGTTGAGGAGTCTGCGGGAGGAGCTGCCCTGGCTGACGGCCTGCCGCCTGGACCTCCCGGTCGCCGACCACGGAGAAGCCGGCCGAGCGGATGCCGCCCGGCTGATCCTCACCGAGGCCGGCGGCCCGGTGACCGACGCCGAGGTGGCCTACCGGGACGGACAGCGCTGGGTGCGCCGCCTGGCGCAGCTGCCCGACCCGCTGCCCCGCAAACGGCCGGCCGTGGCCGACGGCTTCCTCCTGGTGAGCGGCGGACTCGGCGGAGTGGCCGCCCTGGTCGCCGAGCATCTACTGAAGGCACCGGGTACCCGGCTGTTGCTGGTCGGCCGCACGGAACTCCCGCCCGAGCACACCTGGGACGACCCGGCCGCGCGGGACGGTGAGACGGCCCGCCGGATCGAGGCGTACCGCAGGCTGCGCGAGCGCGGCGAGGTGCGCTACGAGTGCGCCGACATCACCGATCCCGCGCAGGTGCGCGCCGTGGTGGACAAGGCCGCCGCCGCGTGGTCGGCCCCCCTGGCAGGGGTGGTGCACCTCGCGGGCGCGTTCGACCAACGGCCCGTCGCCGAGTACGACCTGGAAGCGTGGCGTGCCGCGCTCGACGCGAAGGTCACCGGCGGCTGGGTGCTGCACCGGCTGGCCGAGGAGTGCTCGGCGTCGTCGTTCCTGTCCTTCTCGTCGGTCAACGGCTTCTTCGGCGGCTCCATGACCGGCGCGTACTCCGCCGCCAACGCCTTCCTCGACGCCCTGGCCGTGTACCAGCACCGCCGGGGCGGGATGGCCGCCCACAGCCTGTCCTGGAGCATGTGGGACGACATCGGCATGAGCCGGGGCTACGGGCTGCGGGCTCTGACCGAGGCGCGCGGCTACCGGGTCCTGGAGCACACCGCCGGTCTGCGCTCCTTCGACCTCGCCCGGAGCCTGGACGACCCGCACATCCTGATCGGCGTCGATCGCGGCGCCCCCTGGGTGCGCGGCCACCTCCAGGGTCCGGCGCGCCCGGTGCACCGGCTGGCGGCCCGCGTGACGCTGCGTGACGGCACCGACATCGGGGCGCTCCACCGGGCCGCCGAGGACAGCGCCCGGCTGTCGGGGGCGGCCGACGGGTGGGTCCTGCGGGCGGCCGGGACGGCTTCCACCGGTGCGTCACCCGGCGGTTCCTCCGTCCGGCCCGCCGACCCGGACACCGACCGGCGTCGGGCGCTGGAGGACACCCTGTGCGACATCTGGTGCCGGGTCCTCGACCGTGACCAGGTGGGTGTCGACGACAGCTTCTTCGACCTCGGGGGCACGTCCCTGCTGCTGGTCCGTGCGATGACCGAGGTCAATCGGGAACTGGGCTGCGACCTCACCGTCGTGGACCTGTTCAGTCATCCCACGGTCGAGGCGCTGGCCCGCCACCTCGCCGACCGGGTGCCGGTCCCCGCGACCGCGGACGGCCCACCCGCCCCAGCGGGCGTAGCGGCCGACAGCGGGACAGCCGCGCCGGTCGGGGCCCTGGCACGCGCCCGGCAGCAGGCGCAGCGGCAACGCGCCGCACGGAACAGGCCCATTCGGCAGAACAAGCAGAACAAGGGGAATGACGGCGATGACTGACACGCCGGAGAACGAGAACGGGCACAACGGGTTCTCGGACAACGACATCGCCGTCATCGGCCTCGCGGGGCGCTTCCCCGGAGCCGACACGGTGGAGGAGTTCTGGGAGAACGTCGCCGCCGGCAAGGAGTCGGTGCGCCCGGTCGGCGAGGAGGAGTTCCTCGCCGCCGGCGGGGACCCGGCGGACCTGGCGGACCCCT
Organism: Streptomyces sp. SID12488; assembly: GCF_010548275.1. GTDB lineage: Bacteria > Actinomycetota > Actinomycetes > Streptomycetales > Streptomycetaceae > Streptomyces. The sequence goes on along the minus strand of NZ_JAAGLT010000008.1, from coordinate 244,514 downwards.
CCCTGGTGCGCAGAGCCTCGGTCATCGAGGGGATCGACCTGTTCGACGCGGCCTTCTTCGGCTACAGCCCCGCCGAGGCCGCCATCGTGGACCCGCAGCAGCGGCTGCTGCTCGAGTGCGCCTACCACGCACTGGAGGCCGCGGGGTACGCGGCCGACCGGGAGGGGCGGACGATCGGTGTCTACGCGGGCGCCGGGGACAGCCGTTACTACGCGTCCCATGTGTACCCGAGGTTCGCCGGCCAGCCCGGCTCGGTGGAGCTGGTCCACACCACCGCCGCCAACTCGCTCGGCACCCTGGCCACCAGGATCTCGTACGAACTCGGGCTGACGGGCCCGAGCCTGTCCCTCCAGACGGCGTGCTCCACCGGTCTTGTGGCGATCCACACCGCCTGCCAGGAGCTGCTGAACTTCGCCTGCGACATCGCGTTGGCCGGGGCGGTCTCGGTCAACCCCTCGGCCAAGCTCGGCTACCGCTACGTCCCGGGCGGCGTTTTCTCCCCGGACGGCAGCTGCCGGGCCTTCGACGCGGAAGCCGCGGGCACCGTGCCGGGCGACGGGGTGGGCGTGGTGGTCCTCAAGCGTCTGGGGGACGCCCTGGCGGACGGGGACCGGATCCGAGCCGTGGTCAAGGGCTCGGCGGTCAACAACGACGGCCGTCGGAAGGTGGGTTTCAGCGCGCCCAGCACCGAGGGGCAGTCCGAGGCGATTCTCCTGGCCCAGACGCTGGCCGGCGTCGACGCGGACTCCATCGGTTACCTGGAGGCCCACGGCACGGGCACGAACCTCGGCGACCCCATCGAGGTGGAGGCGCTGACCCGGGTGTTCCGGGAGACCACCGACCGCAGGCAGTACTGCGCCCTCGGGTCGGTCAAGCCCAACATCGGCCACCTCGGGGCCGCGGCCGGTCTGGCGGGATTCATCAAGACCGTGCTGGTCCTGGAGCACCGGCTGATCCCGCCGGTCGCGCACTTCGACCGCCCGAACCCGCTGATCGACCTGGCCGGGAGCCCGTTCCGGGTGCCGTCCGGCCCGGAGCAGTGGCAGCCGGGGAGCGGTCCGCGCCGCGCCGGCGTCAGCGCCTTCGGTATCGGCGGTACGAACGCGCACGTCATCCTGGAAGAAGCGCCGATAGCGCCGGCGACACCGGAGCGGGAGCGGCCCGTGTCTCAGGACAACGGCCCCGGCACACGGTGGCAGGTGCTGCCGCTGTCCGCCCGGACCCCCGGGGCGCTGCGCGGTCAGTGCGACGGTCTCGCCCGGCACCTGGCGGACCACCCCGGCCCGGACCTGGCCGAGGTGTCCCACACCCTGCGGACCCGCCGCCCCGCGATGCCCCACCGGGCCGCGGTCGTCGCCGGGAGCGGCCAGGACGCCGTCGAGCTGCTGCGCCGTCCGCTGTCCGACTCTCCCCCGCAGGGCGCGGACCGGCCCCCGCGCCTGGCGTTCCTGCTGCCCGGCGGCGGCGCCCAGTACACCGGCATGGGCGCGGAGCTGTACCGCGGCTGCGCCCCGTACCGCGACGTCGTCGACCACTGTGCCGGAATCCTGCGGCCCGTGCTGGGCCGGGACCTGCGGGACACGCTGTTCGGCTCCGGCACCACCGACCCCGGGGTGCTGGGGCTGCTGTCGGTGGTCGTCACCGAGTACGCCCTGGCCACCGTGCTGATGGAGCGCGGGGCCCGTCCGGACGCCATGATCGGCCACTCCGTCGGCGAGTACCCGGCGGCCTGTCTCGCCGGGGTCATGGATCTGGAGGACATGCTGCCGCTGGTGGCGGAGCGCGCGCGGCTGATGGTCGCGGCCGGTGGCGCCACCGTCAGCGTGGCCCTGGGCGAGGCGGAGCTGCGCCGCCGGCTGACCGGCGGCCTCTCGCTCAGCGTGGTGAACGGACCGGACGCCTGCACGGTCGCGGGCGACGAGGAGGCGGTGGCCGCGCTGGAACGGCGACTGGCGGCCGAGGAGATCCCGCACCGTCGGCTGACGCTGTCCCTCGCGGCCCACTCGCACATGCTCGACCCGATTCTCGGCGACTTCGCCGACGCCGTGCGCGGCGTCACACTGCGGCCGCCCCGGATCCCCTACGTCACCGACACCACCGGCACCTGGATCACCGACGAACAGGCGACCAGCGTCCAGCACTGGGTCGACCAGCTCCGCGAGACCGTGCGCTTCGCCGACGGTGTCGCGGCCCTGTGGCGACGCGGCGAGCCGCTGATGGTGGAGGTCGGCCCCGGAGACACGCTGTCGAAGCTGACCCGGGCGTGTCTGCCGGAGGCGGGGCCGACCACCGTCCTCACCATGCGGCACGCCAAGTCCGCGCGGTCCGACGTCCAGGTGTTCACCGAGGCGCTCGCCCGGTTGTGGACGGCCGGAGTGCCGGCCGACCTCGCGCCGCTGAGCGGGGCCCGGGACCACGGGCCGGGGGCCCCGCTGCCCGGCTACGCCTTCGACCACCGCAGCCACTGGATCGACCCGCCGCGGGTCTCCGCCCGCCTCGCGGCCGACGGCGCCCCGCAGCACGCCGCGGACGCTCCGGAGACGGAGACCGCAGCCGCCTCGACGGGCGGGCCGACGGCCCGCTCCCTGGCTCCCCGGCCGTATCTGCAGACCGCGTACGTCGCCCCCCGCGGCGACCTCGAAAGTGTGGTCACCGAGCAGTGGCAAGAGGTCCTGGGGGTGGAGCCGATCGGCGTCCACGACAACTTCTTCGACCTGGGCGGCGACTCCATGCGCGGGGTGATCCTGGCCGGCCGGCTGCGCAAGTCGGGAGTGCTCGACGTGCCGGGCTCGGCGGTGCTGGCCTCCCCGACCGTCGCGGGGCTGCTGGACCGCGCGGGCCGCCGCGGCGGCGGCCGGGACGCCTTCGCCCCGGTTCTCCCCCTGCGCACCGCGGGCGATCGGCGTCCGCTGTTCTGCCTGCCCCCCGGAGGCGGCATCGGCTGGCGGTATGCCGGGCTGCTCGCCCACCTCGGGGAACAGCAGCCGGTCTACGCCATCCAGGCGCGCGGGCTGGACGGTGTCGCACCGCCCGCCACCGACGCGAAGGACATGGTCGGGTTCTACCTGGGGCTGCTGCGCGAGATCCAGCCGGAGGGCCCCTACCGGCTCCTCGGCTGGTCCTACGGCGGGATGGTGGCCCACGCCATGGCCACCGCGTTGCAGGGCGAGGGCGAGCGGGTGGAGCTGCTGGCCATGCTGGATTCCCCGCTGCTGCACCTTCACCCCCCGTCCCCGGAGGTGGGCGAGCGGCAGGTGGCGGCCCTGATCTCCAGGCTGACCGGCGTCCACCTGCCGGACGGTGCGCCGGCCGACGTCGGCGCCCTGCTGCGGCTGCTCGACTCCTCCGGCCCGACACCGGGCGCGGAGGTGACGGCCGAGGAGGCGGCCGACATCGCCCGTGTCATGCGCAACAATCTCCGCGTCGCGCCCGAGTTCACCCTCGACGTGTTCCACGGCGACGTCCTGTTCTTCAGCGCCGTCGGCGGTGCGGCCGATACCGGCGGCTCGGACGATCCGTCGGACGCCCCCGACAAGGCCGAGGAGTGGCGCGCGTATGTCGACGGCTTGGTCGACGACCACCAAGTGCCCTGTGGCCACTACGAGATGACCGAACCGGAACCGATCGCCCGGATCGGCGAGGCCGTGGCATCCGCCCTGCGAGCAGCCGAGAACTGACGGGACGTCCGGGACGTCGAACGTCGGCGGCAGGGCACAGGCAATCCCCGGCGGTTGTGGCGTTGCTCACGCCGTTGTCGCGCGGGGCTTGGGATTGCGAAAGCCGCGCCGGCACTCCTCATTCAGTGAAACCACGTTGAGGAACTGACGGCCGGACACACCTGGCCTGCCGCGCGACGCGTCCGGAGTCGGACGGGACAGCGCTGGCCTTCGACATCTGAGTACCGATCACGTGCCGCCGGGTGCTGCCAGCGGACGCCGGAGAATGGGGACCACAGTGGGTAGGCTTTCGGGCAGGACGGCGCTGGTGACGGGCGGCAGCCGGGGTATCGGCAAAGCCGTCTCGATGCGGCTGGCGGCTGAGGGCGCGCTGGTTGCGGTGCACTACGGCCACGACGCGGTGGCCGCCAAGGAGACAGTCGAGCAGATCACCTCGGCGGGCGGGCGGGCCTTCGCCGTCCACGCGGAACTCGGCGTGCCGGGGGACGCCGCCACACTCTGGACGGCCTTCGACAAGGGCCTGGCAGGACACGGCTCCGGGGACGGGCTGGACATCCTGGTCAACAACGCGGGCATCACGCTCCCCGTGGAGATCTCGAAGGTGACCGAAGCCGAGTACGACCGGGTCTTCGCGGTCAACACCAAGGCCCCCTTCTTCGTCGTACAGCAGGCTCTCGGCCGGATGAGGGACGGCGGCCGGATCGTCAACATCTCCTCGGTGGTCACCCGCGTCGCCTTCTCCTGGGTCATCGCCTACTCGATGTCGAAGGGGGCGATGGACGTACTCACCCGCACTCTGGCCAAAGAACTCGGCCCTCGGGGGATCACCGTGAACGCGGTCTCCCCCGGTATCACGGAAACGGGGATCAACCCGACCTTGAAGCAGCCCGAGGTGCGCGCCCGCTACGAGTCCCTCTCCGTGTTCAACCGCCTGGGCAAACCCGAGGACATCGCGGACGTGGTCGCCTTCCTGTCGAGCGACGACGCCCGTTGGGTGACGGGCCAGTGCCTGGACGCGAGCGGTGGCCTGCTGCTGGGAATCTGATCAGAGCAACCAGCCCTGGTCGTAGGCGATGCGAACGGCGTCGATGCGGTTGCGTGCGCTGAGCTTGGTGACGACGGAGGTCAGGTAGTTCTGCACGGTTCCTTTCGACAGGCACAGGCTGTTCGCTATGTCGCCGACGTCGGCGCCTCGGGCGGCGTGCCGCAGGACCTCCGTCTCCCGGGCCGAGAGGGGATTCTCCTGGCAGTTCCAGGCGTCCAGCAGCAGTTCGGGGTCGATGGCGCGTTGACCGGCGGCGACCGCGCGCACCGACTTGGCGAGCTGGCTCGGCGGGGCGTCCTTGAGGAGGTACCCCCGTACTTGCGCGGCCAGCGCCCGTCGCAGCAGGCCCGGGCCGCTGAAGGAGGTAAGGATCAGGGTGCGGCAGCTCGGGAGCTTCTGATGGAGTTCCGTCGCCGCGGTGAGCCCGTCCGTGCCGGGGAGATCGATGTCGAGCACCGCGACATCGGGCCTGGTTTCGAGAGCAGTCGGTACGATGTCGTCCCCCCGGCTCACCGAGGCCACGACGGTCAGATCCGCTTCCAGCTCCAACAGAGCGGCCAGCGCTCCGCGGACCATATAAAGATCCTCGGCAAGCAGGATTCTGGTGCGCATGATCGTTTACCTTTGTTCCGCGCGCTCCGGCCCCACGCCGGTGCACTTTCCCTGACCCCCGTTGCCTGGACAGCGGCCGCCTGACGTCCGAGGGCGGCAGTGGTGCCTCCACTACGAGATGGAAGCGGCCATCCTCGCCGACTCCCGCCTGCTTCCGGCCGTCGAACTCCGCCAGGCGGGCGCCGGGATTGGCCAGTCCGTGGCCGCCGGGCAGTCCGGCGGCCAACGGCGTCGTTCACCATGACAAGCCGCGCGGTGCCGCTGGACACGGTCGGTGTCAGTTGACACTTCCTGGCCTGGCTGTGCTTGAGGATGTCGGTGGTTCCCTCCCTCAGCACGATGGCGAGGACGGCGCCGGGCGCCGGGTCCAGCCGGTCGCGGTCGGCCACCACGGTCACTTCCACGCCGGCCGTGGCCAGGACCGACCGCACCGACTCCTGCTCGGCCGCGAACGGCAGGCGGGACCGGTAGCCCTTGACGACCAGACGCAGGCCGGTGAGAGCCTGGCGCGAGATGTCCGGCATCGCCCCGATCTCCTGCCGGGCACGCAACGCCTGCGCCGCAACCAGCCGATGGGCCGGTTCCCCCTTCAGGACGACGGCGCAGAGACTGCCCCCTCAGCAGGTCATGGAGGTCCCGTGAGAAGCCCAGCCGCTCCCGCGTCACCGCCGCCCCGGCCAGTTCGCTCCGCTCGGCATGCACCTCGACCACGGGACTGGAGAGTCTGCCCGATCCCAGGATCATCCATCCCGCCAGCACCGTGGAGACGGCGTACGAGACAGCCGTGAGGAACGGCACCTCCACCCAGGCGATGCCCTGAGCGCCGGCGGCGACCAGAGACCAGGGGAGCCAGACCCCGCGCATGTCGACCAGCAGGACCGAAGCGACCGGCGGCCCCGTCATACGGGCCCAGGATGTGCCGTACCAGAGGATGGGCAGACAGGTCAGCGCGGCCTGCGCAGCGAGGATCGCCGGAAAAAGACCGTTCGTCCGGCACCGTGCCCCCACCGTGACGACGGCCGTCTGAGCGGCGAACACGAACGGGAAGAGCACGAAGAGGGCGACGATGACGGACCCGGGTCGGGGCTCCTCGGCCAGCGCGTCGAGCAGGCACCGCGAGGCAATCCACGCGAGCGGAACGACCGTGATGATCCGGGTCAGCCGGTAGGTGGGGATGTCATGGTCCGGCAGAGGGCCCAGTCCGTCCGGCCACCGCTCCCCGAGTACTTTGGGGAACGTCTTACGCAAGGCGCCGATGTGCGTTCCCTTACCCCGGGCAGCACCCACGATTTTGTCTCCTCACGAGCCCCGGCCTTCGCGGTACGGCAGCGGCCATGGCTCAAACGTGCCGCGCAATGCGGGAGTTCCCGCCTTTGAGACTGACCGGACATCAGGACGGCCGCCGCCCGCCTCCCTGAATATGGCGTTCATGCCACACGATCGCCATTTCCGATCGCCCGGGGACGGCCACGTCGAGGACGGCCGACGGCGTGTGGATTTTCACGAGGAGATGAAATAATCAGGGCAGAACAAAGACACGGAGGCGAAAGCCGAGGATGCGCCCCGGTATTCCGCTCGTTACGCGAGATCCATTCCCCACGGGTTCCGGCGGCAACCGCCCGGCGGACCTGAAAGTGGCGCGTGTCACCGATGGCACATGCGCCCCGACGACCCGACTGCGGCACCCCCGGGTAAGTGATGAATAAAGACCCCCGATTCCGATACCTACCGCACGGGGGTAATTCCGACATAACAGCAATGGGGCATCGGGCGGGGAGGATGCTCATGGAGCCATGATGGAGGGCATTGAAGCCTTCGTGCAAGATCTTGAAAGTTAATAGTCCAGTTCCCGTTGTGAACGGATCATGCCCTCATGGGCAGGATGTCCAACAGGTGACCAGGACTCGCCCGGGTGGACACAACGCATCCCCGGGACCACGGCCTCGGCGTAGTTCCTCTCTGTCCGGTTTGGTGATGGTCGATCAGATGCCGTAGACGGCGAAGGCGTCGTGGTGGTTGAGGAGGTCGCGGCGGGCGTGGGCGATGCTGGCGCGTCCGGCGGGACGGGTGGTGCTGATGGCGAGGTTGCGGAAGGTGGCCATCGCTCGGGGTGCGGTTCCGGTACTGAGCTGGGAGTTGTCCTCGTGGAAGGTGACGTCCCGCACCAAGTCGATCTTGGGGTCCAGTGCGATTTCTCGTAATGGTTGAGGTGGGTGGGGCCTGCAAGGCCGGCGGGCAGATTGGTGACGCCATGGACGATTTCCTTGCTCGTCCAGTCGCCGTCCAGGTCGCCACTGTCGCGGCGGGCCTGAAGACCTGGGCGGCGGGAAGAGGGAGTCATCAACGGGGGCGGTGCGGATGGTGCGGCGCTCCACGCGTCTGTGCCCTCGGCCGTGTGCGACGGCGGTGGTCTCGGTCCATTCGACGTCGGGGCCGGTCAGCAGGGTCTGGGCGGCAAAACGGGCCAGCGGCTGGTTGCCCTTGAAGATCAGGACGTAGTGGGTGTGGAGGTCTTCGATGATCCGGCGGGCGGTCTTCTTCGTGGTGTGCAGGGCGTTCAGGGTGAACACCCGTCCGAGCAGGCCGAGTTGGGTGAGCGGGGTGCGGGCGGGCTCGCCCTCGCCGCGCTTGTCGGGGACCTGGGTGTGCCGGCCCAAGGACCATAACTCGGGACGTGGTCGACCGCGCCGACCAGGAAGATCCGTCCGTTCTCGGTGCGGGCGCCGGTCAGGCCTTGCCGTCGAGTGCGGCCTCGGGCAGCAGTCCGGTCGGGGCCGGACGCGTCACCGCACGGGCGGCGGCGCGGCGCGCTGCTCGCGTTCAGCCGGCCCCGGCGTGCGGGGGATGGCTGGTGGCGGGGCGTGTCCGGTCGCGGTGGCCGCGATGAATCCGCAGGTCGCCGCGTCGGGGGTGTCGGCGTCGAGATCGCCGAGGACGCGCCGGGAGGTGCGCTCGCTGGGGCCAGGCGCCGGCCGGTCAACGGGTCACGCCGGGCGTCGATCGTGGCGAGCTTGTTCTGCGGGGAGAGTGCCGCCCACTGCCGGATCGCCGTGATCGAGTCACTGCCGACCACCAGCGTTGTGCATACGGCCAGCACCAGAACCACCGTCAAGGGGTGCCGCCGCCCCCGCTTCGCTCGCTGGTCAGGGATCTGCCGCAACCTCCTGACCAGCACGGACTCCACACCCATGGGGTCCAAGGAGAGATCTGGGCCCACCTGACCGTCCATCACTGTCTCAACCGGATCATTGTGCGGCTGGCCGACGGCGAGGGCCTGGACCCCGACCGGATCTCGTTCGTCAAGGTCCTCAAGCACACACGACGCGGCGTCGTTCTCCAGGCGGGCCAATCGACCCGCCGTCTGCGGCAGTGCATGAAGCGGATGGCCACGAAAGTCGTGCGCGAGCCCGACAACAGGCTACGGCGGCCACGCGCAGCGGACCGCTACACCCGCCATCCGGTGTCGCAGTACATCGTGCGCAAGCAAGACCAGACCAGGCGAGGCACACGACGAGTTCCCGAGAAGGTCATCACCCTTGCGCCCGCGATACTTCAGCAGCTCAAGCAACGGCATTGACTCAAGCCCACGAGGTGGCAGGAACACCAGCAGACGGGCTCAAGCTGGAACTACGCCGGGGCCGTGTCCCCGAGGCCGCTTGAGCCATGACATGACATATTCACGACGGACTCATGATTGTGGCACTGGGCCCCACGGCCCGATCCTGCAAGTCTTCGTGGCACCTTCCCGTAAGACAGCAGAGGACGCAGATGATGGGCATCACGGTTCTCGGGCCGTTCACCGCCACCTACCGACAGTCGTCATTCGCCCCCAGCGCCACCAAACCCCGCCAGGTTCTGACGCTCCTGGCACTGCAGGCCGATCACGTCGTCACCGTGCCGACCCTGATGGAGGAGATCTGGGGCGAGGAACTGCCCCGCAGCGCCGCCACGACACTGCAGACCTACATCCTGCAGTTGCGCCGCAAGCTCTCCGCTGCCCTGGAGTGCGACGCGGTGGACGCGAAGGACGTGCTGGTGACACGGCACGGCGGGTATCTCCTGCGGGCACGGCCCGGGCGGTCGGACGCACAAGAATTCGAGCAGCTGGCCGACTTGGGAGGCAGAGCCCTCGCGGCGGGTGACGACCGCACGGCTTCCAGGCTCCTCGGCCAGGCGCTCGGACTCTGGCTCGGGCCCGCACTGGTGGATGTGAAGGTGGGCCGTGTGCTGGAGCTGGACGTCGTCCGCCTGGAGGAGAGGCGGATGGCCGTCCTGGAGCAGCGGATCGCCGCGGACCTCCAACTGGGCCGTCCTGGCGAACTGGTCCCGGAACTCTTCGTGTTGGCCGCCCGGTACCCCCTGCACGAGACGTTCTGCGCACAGCTCATGACGGCTCTGTACCGGTCCGGCAGCTCATGGCGGGCCCTGGAGGTCTACCAGCGGTTGCGCTCGGCCCTGGTGAAGGAACTGGGCCTGGAACCCTCGGAACGGCTGAAGCGGCTGCACCAGGCGGTGCTGTCCGGCGAGGAGATCCCCGACCAGCGCGGCTTCGCCACATCCCACAGCCCCACCGCAGCCCGACTGAGCGGCCGCCCGACCGCCGCCTGAGGCCGCGCGCCCACCGGGGACATCCGCTCGCCACGTCCTGCGCGAGCGTCCCCGTGTCCCTGTGTCCCCTGAACCGGCACGATGTTGACGCCCCGTCAGGCGGACAGTCGCCGACCGCCCGCCTGCGTCAGTGCGGAGCGGAGCGCCGGCCCGGCTCGGTTGCCCTCCCGACGGCCGGTGGGCCGATGCGGCCGAGCCGGGCCGACAGCGCCGTGCCGAACTCCGGTTCGTCGAGGAAGAAGTGGCCTGCGCGCAACAGCGTCAGGTCGAAGGGGTGTGAGGTCTGCTCGGCCCAGGCCCTCATGCCCGCCGGATCGGTCAGCCGGTCCCGGAGTCCCGCGAAGGCGGCCACCGGCACGTCCAGCGGCTCGCTGTGCGTGTGTGCGTAGGTCTCGACCATCCGCAGGTCGGCGCGGAGCGACGGCAGGTACACATGCAGCACCGCCGGCTCCGCGAGCAGGGCCTGCGGAATGCCGCCCATCCGGCTCAGCCCGGCCGTGAACGACGGATCCGGAAGCAGGTGGAGCGGCTCGTGGGACAGCGGCCATGCGGGGCTGTTGCGCGCGGAGACGAGCAACAGTTCGGGCGGTGTGCCCAACTGCCGCAGACGCCGCGCGGTCTCGTAGCCGACGAGTGCGCCGAAACTGTGGCCGAACAGGGCGAAGGGCTGCCCCTGGTCCTGCCTGCCCTCCCGGTCCTCCCCCATCAGACGGATCACCTCGACCACAACCTGCCCGATGTCCCGCAGCGGGCGCTCGCGCAGCCGTCTCCCGTGGCCGGGCAGTTCCAGCGGGACCACCCGCACTCCCCGTGGCACCGCGCCCTCCAGGCGGCCGTACGGCCGTGCGCTGCCGCCGGCGTGCGGCAGGCAGTAGAGGGTGAGCCAAGTCTCAGGGGAGGAGACCTGCGTCATGGATCGTCTTCCTTCCGGCGGCACGGAGAAGCCCGTGCCCATCGCTCGTCAGTGGGGCCGGGTCACCCGTAGCGGTAGAATCCGCGCCGCGTCTTCTTGCCCAGGAGGCCGCCTTCGACCATGCGCGTCAGCAGCGGCGGCGGGGCATAGAGCGTCTCCTTGAACTCGTCGTAGAGGGCCTCGGCCACCGAGTGCAGGACGTCCAGGCCGATCAGGTCGGCGAGCTTGAGCGGGCCCACGGGGTGGGAGCAGCCCAGGGTCATGCCGCGGTCGATGGTCTCGGCGGAGGCGAAGCCCGACTCGACCATCCGCATGGCGGTCAGCAGATACGGCACCAGCAGCCCGTTCACCACGAAACCGGTACGGTCCGCCGACCGGATGGCCTGTTTGCCGAGGCCCACGGTCACGAACGCCTCGGCCCGGGACAGGACCGACTCCTCTGTGTGCAGGGAGGAGATGACCTCGACGAGCGGGATGAGCTGCGTCGGGCTGAAGAAGTGCAGACCCAGGACCTGACCGGGCCGGTCGGTCGCGCTCGCCATGGCCGTGATGGACAGGGAGGAGGTGTTGGAGGCCAGGATCGCCTCCGGATCCTCCAGCGTCTTGTCGAGCAGGGCGAACAGTTCGACCTTGGCGGCTTTGTCCTCGGCGATGCTCTCGATCACCAGTTGACGGTCCGCCAGGCCGATGAGGTCGGTGGTGAAGGAGATCCGGCCCAGCGCGGCCTCTCGCTCGGCCGCACCGATCCGCTCCGCGCGCACAGCCCGGTCGAGGGAGGCGAGGATGCGGCCGCGCCCGACGGTGAGCGAGTCCTGCGAGGAGACCGCCACCCGTACGTCGTACCCGGCCAGCGCCGACAGTTCGGCGATGCCCGAGCCCATCAGCCCGCAGCCGACGATGCCGACCCGCTCCACCTGGCCGACCGCTTCCTCGTGGGGTGCCGTCGGCGTCATGCGGCGGCACCCCAGCGCAGATAGGCGGCCGCCATCGACATGCCCCCGCCGAAGCTGCCCAGCATGACGAGGTCGCCCGGGCGCAGGTGTCCCGCACGGTTGGCGTCGTCCAGGGTGACCGCGACCGAGGCGCTGCCGGTGTTCCCGTATCGCTCCAGTGTGCGGTGGGTGTGCGCGTGGGCCAGGCCCCCGGCTTCGACGAGTTGGGAGAGCAGCACGCCGTTGGGCTGGTGCGGAACGAAGTGCCGCACCTCGCTGAGCGGGATGCCCGTCCTGTCGGCCAGGCTCTGGGCGAAGGGCGGAAAGTTCTCCATCACGAAGTCCCGCACGCCCCGCCCGTCCATGCGGAAGAAGTGGTCACCGCGGGCGACGGTCTCGGCGGACGCCGGGAGCCGGCTGCCGCCCGCGTCCACCCGGATGAGCCGCTGGGCATCACCGCGGCTGGTGAGTTCGAAGTCGACGAACCCGAACCCGTCCCGCGTCCGGCCGACGAGCGCGGCCCCGGCAGCGTCGCCGAGCAGCACCGCCGTGCGGCGGTCGGAGAAGTCCAGACACCGGGAGTACAGGTCGGCGGCGACCACGAGGACAAGGCTCTCCGGTCGCTGGGCGACCAGGGCACGGGCGAGCGCGAGGGCGTAGACGAAGCCGCTGCACACCACGTTGATGTCGAAGCAGGCGGCACGGTCGGCACCCAGGAGGTCCTGCACCAGGCAGGCGGTGGGGGGCTGCGGCGAGTCCCCCGTCGAGGTGGAGACGATCAGATGGTCCACGTCCTCGGCCGACACACCGGCGCGATCCAGTGCCTCGGCGGCCGCGCGGGCGGCCAGATCGGACGTCGCCTCGTCAGGTGCCGCGTAGCGCCGGCTCCTGATCTGTGTCTTGCGCTCGATCCATCCGGTTTCCACTCCGACGCGTTCGGCGACCTCGGCGTTACTCACCTCCTGCTTCGGGAAATACGAACCCGTGCTCAGGATTCCTATGGACTGGGAGGTCATGGGGGTGATGTCTCCTTCGGGCGGGATTCCGGATTCATGCCGGTTCCAGGTCGGGCAGTACTTCAGGCGAGGGCGGAATTCCGAGCGGGACTCCGCAGCAGGTTGAGCCGCTTCTCCCCGATCCGCGCCCGCAGTTCGGGATCGGTGACACCCAGTCCCTCGCGAGGGGCCAGGCAGAGCACCCCGACCTTTCCGACGTGCCGGTTCTGCTGCACCAGGCGTATCGCCTCACCGACGTCCTCCAGCGGAAAGACGTCGGACAGCACCGGAACCAGTTTCCCGAGGCCGAACAGCCGGTTGCACTCGGCCATCTCCTGCAGGTTCGCGGCGTGGCTGCCCACGATGCGCTTCAGGTTCATCCACAGATAGCGGTTGTCGTACTGGTGCTGGTAGCCGGTGCTCGATCCGCAGGTGACAACCGTGCCGCCGCGGCGGACCACGAACACCGAGATCCCGAAGGTCGCCCTGCCGACGAAGTCGAAGGCCACGTGGGGGTCTTCGCCGGTCGCCTTGCGGATGATGCCGCCCAGACGTTTGCCCAGGGTGATCGGGTCCTCGGACGTGTTGTCGCCGCCCATGCCGATCTCCGCGCGGTTGACCACCACGTCGCAGCCGAGGGACCGCACCAGCTCCGCCTTCTCCTCCGAGCCGACCACGCCGACCGGGATGCCGCCCGCGTTCTTGACCAGTTGGACGGCGTAGGCGCCGAGGCCGCCGGCCGCTCCCCAGATCAGGACGATGTCGCCGAGCTTGATCCGGGCCCCCCGCTCGCTGATCAGCATGCGGTAGGCGGTCCCGGCGGTCAGCAGGTTGACGGCCGCCTCCTCCCACGTCAGATGGGCCGGCTTGGGCAGGAGCTGGCTCGCCCGGACCACCGTGTAGTGCGCCAGTCCGCCGAAGTTGGTCTCGAAGCCCCAGGCGCGCTGTCCGCTGCCGAGCACACCGTCGGCGTGGGTCAGCGGCTCCTGGTCGTCGACCTGCATGGGGCTGACCACGACGTGGTCGCCCACCCGCCACCTGCGGGTGCCGGAGCCCACGCGGACGATGACGCCGGCGGCATCGGACCCGATGACGTGGTGGGGCTGGTCGTGGCGGGCGGCGTGGCCGCCCTCCCTGCCGTAGCGCTCCAAAAAGCTGAAGGTCGGTATCGGCTCGAACATGGCCGACCAGACGCTGTTGTAGTTGACCGAACTGGCCATCACGGCCACCAGCACCTCATCCGGGGCCAGTTCCGGCATGGGCACCATGCCCACGTGGAGCGACTTCCGAACGTCCTTGTCCTCGACCCCCGTGAAGATGGCCACGTCTTCCTTGCGAAGGTGGGCGGCAAGGTATTCGTCCGGAACCTTCTCCCGTCGCAGTTCTTCCGGGTCCGCACCGGCCAGTACTGCCTCGGTCAGGGAAAACATGGAATTCCTCCGATGCCACTCAGAACAGCTTCTTTCCCACGGCTTTGGCCTTGCGCGTTTCGGCCAGGCACGGACCGGATCACACCACCGGCGGGTCGTACTTCGGCGGATATCCGCTTGAGGCCGGGCGCGAACGCTTGGCGCCCACCCTCCACGGGCTGCCTGGAACGCCCCTCAAACTCCACTGGACAGCACGCCCCGCAGCCGTTCCGCCCGGGCTCGAGGCAGATTCCAGGCGGCCTGGACAGGCTCGAAGCATGAGAGATCCCGAGGTCCGAGCTCACCCGGCGCACGACGTCGCGGCGCTCGGCGGCAGACGCTGAGGGACGTCCTGAAGGCCGAGCAGACCAGCCCCCGACCGCCCGCCGCACTCGTGGGAGCACCGTGTCCAGCACCCTTATGTCCAGCACACCCGAGACCGGCGCAGAGCCCCGCGGCGCCGATGTCATCGCCCTCCGCGACCGCCATGTCCCGGAGGTCGGCGTCCTGTTGCCACGCGCTCAGGCCGGCGACCGTCAGGCGATGAACGACCTGTTGCAGCACGTGGCCCCGCTGGTCGTACGGGTATGTCAGCGGGTCACCCGGCGGCACGGCCTGGATGCCGCGCAGGAGGCCATGCTCTCGATCTACCGTGGCATCCACGGACTGCGCGAGCCCAACGCCTTCCACGCCTGGGTCCGCGCCATCGCGGTACGGGAAGCCGTCCGCACCCACCGGCGGCTGGGGGACTTCGCGGCCGAGGATCTGCCCGACCTGGCCCAGGACACCAATCCCATGGCCGTCGTCCACATCAGCGACGTCCTGGACCGGTTGCCGGACCACCATCGCGAGGTCCTCACCCTCCGTGTGGTCTACGGTCTGGACGAGCAGGAGATGGCGACCGCGCTCGCCCTGCCGCTCGGGACGGTCCGCTCCCGGTTGTACCGGGCCCGGCGGAACTTCCACGACGCCTGGCATCAGCAGTCCGCCTGACGGGCCCGGCCCGTCAGGTGACGGCGGCGCGCTGCCGGAAGCGCGGGTCCCGGTGCTCCTCGTGGGTCACGGCCTCCCTCAGGTGCCGTACGGCCGTCAGCATGTCGTCGTAGGAGACGTACAGGGCGTTGACGCCGAACCGCAGCAGGTCCGGAGCCCGCATGTCGCCGATGACTCCGCGGGCGGCGAGCGCGCGCACCAGCGGATACGCGTCCGGGTGCCGGAGGGCCACCTGGCTGCCGCGCCGGTGCGGTTCCCGTGGGGTGACCACGGTGAAGCCGAGACCGTCCAGCAGGGTGTCGGCGCAGTCGATGAAGAACCCGGTCAGCGACAGGCTCTTGGCCCGGATCTGTTCCATGCTGGTCCCCTCGAAGGCGGTGAGGGCCGCCTCCAGCGCGAGCAGGGAGAGGATCGACGGGGTGCCGATCCGGGCCCGCTCCACTCCCGGGGCAGGGGTGTAGTCACCGCTCAGGCCGAAGGGGTCCGCGTGCCCGTTCCAGCCGGTGAGCGGCTGGTCGAAGGCGGCCTGGTGTCGCCGGGCGATGTAGGTGAAGGCCGGGGCGCCCGGTCCGCCGGACAGGAACTTGTAACCGCATCCCACGGCCAGGTCGACCCCCAGCTCGTCCAGCCGGACGGGCAGCGCGCCGGCCGCGTGGCACAGATCCCACAGCATCAGTCCCCCGGCCTCCTGTACGGCACAGGTGATGGCGGCCATGTCGTGGAGCTCACCGGTGCGGTAGTCGACCGGGGAGTAGCCGGCCACCGCCACGTCGTCTCCGCGTTCGGCGAGGAACCGCGGCAGGCCGTCCGCGGCGATCCGGTGGACCTCCAGGCCGACCAGCCGGGCCACCGAGTCGGCGATGTACTGGTCGGTGGGGAAGTGTCCCGGATCGGTGAGCAGCAGTCGCCGTCCCGGACGCGACCGGGCCGCCCCGGTCAGCGCGTTGAACAGCTGCACGCTCGTGGAGTCGCCCGCCACGGTCTGCCCGGGTGCCGCGCCGAGCAGCCCTCCGATCGCGTCCCCCACCCGTAGCGGCGCCTGCCACCACTGGTGTTCGTTCCAGGACCGGATCAGGCCGGTACCCCACTGCCGGTGGACGGCGTCGGCGAGCGCCGCCGGCACCGCGGCCGGCAGGGCACCGAGGGAGTTGCCGTCCAGATAGACGGTTCCGTCCGGCAGGACGAAGCGTTCCCGCCGGGCCGCCAGCGGGTCGGCGGCGTCGAGTGCGGACGCCCGTGCGCGCAGTTCGTCGAGGGCGGGTGCGGTTTCGGCGGAGACGGTCACCGGTCATCCCTTCTCGTGGCGCGACAGCCGGGCGAAGACGTCGGTCACCGCGCGGGCGGCCGGTGAGCCGGGCTCGATGAGGGTGTAGTGGCCGGTCTCCGGCAGGACGACCAGTTCGGCCTCCGGGTGCACCGCCAGGTAGTCGCCGAACTGCTCCAACGGCACCTCTTCGTCGGCGGCGCCGTGCAGGACCACGGTCGGTACTCCGGTCGAGCCCTTCTCCCGCAGCAGGGTGAGCGGATCGGTGACCGGGATCCGGGACTCGGCGTGGTCGGCGCCGCCCAGCAGTTCCAGCGCCGCGCCGTTGCTGAGGTTCTCCCGGATCGTCCCGGTGAGATCGGTGACGGGAGCCAGGGCGAGCACCGCGGTCGGCAGGTCGGCGGTGTGCCACGGCGAGTCCGCGGGCAGCAGTCCGCGCGCGGCCGCCCACAGGGCGAGGTGGCCGCCGGAGCAGTGGCCGGCCAGTACGTAGGGGCGGCCGGCCGGAATGGTGGCCAGCGCCAGGGCGATGTCGTCGAACGTGCCCGGATAGCCGCCGTCGCCGCCGGACCGCCGGAACTCGGGCAGCACGGTGGTGAATCCGTTCACCGCCAGGTACGCGGCGAAGGGCGTCAGATGCATCCGGTTGTACCGCCAGTAGCCGCCGTGCAGCAAGATGACCAGCGGGGCGTCGGGGTCCTCGGCCGGCCACAGGTCGTAGACCTGGCTGGGGTGGTCGCCGTAGGAGTGGTGGAACGGCGCGAGCACCGGCTTCAGGCTCAGCACCCGCTGCTCTTCCTCCGCAGCGGCCTCGGAGATCGTCCTAGACATGGCCGCGGGCCGTCCAGAGCTCGGGGAACACTGGACGGGCGGCACGCTTCTCGAGCCACTCGACGCCCGAGGATCCGCCGCTGCCGGCCTTGGATCCCATCGCCCGGCGCGTGGCCAGCAGATGGTCGCCGCGCCAGCGCAGGACCAGCTCGGCGATGTCGGTCAGCGCCTCACCGAGGTCCAGCAGCGGGTCGTTCTGCGGGCCGGCGTAGATCTGCCGCCAGACCTCCTCGACTCCCGGATCGGCCTCGTACGGGCCGGTCACGTCGCGCTGCAGCACGTGCTCCGGGACGGGCAGGCCCCGGCGGTGCAGATAGCCGAGGACCGCGTCGTAGAGGGACGGCCGGTTCAGCAGCTCCTCCAGCTCGGCGTAGGCGCCGGGATCCGCCCGCTGCGGGTTCATCAGCGAACGGGACTTGTCGCCGAGAAGGAACTCCAGCTGCCGGTACTTCGCCGACTGGAAGCCGGAGGCCGCGCCGAACGCCTCCCGGAACCCGTTGAACTGGGCCGGGGTCATCCGCGCGATCGGCCCCAGGGAGTCGTTGAGGGCGTGATGAGCGCTGATGCTGCGGCGCAGGGCATCCATCACGCGCTCGTGGTCGTCCTTGACCAGCGCGTCCTGGGCGGCCCGCCACTCGTGGACGACCAGGGTGAACCACAGCTCCATCACCTGGGTCGTGACCAGGAACGGCATCTCGTTCGGGTCGTTGGTCAGGGGCCGTTGCAGGGAGGACAGCACCGAGGCGTGGACGTAGTCGTCGTAGGGGGTCTTTCCCTGGAAACTCACCAGCGGTTCGTCCGTCCCCGGGGCGCAGGGCAGTGACGTGGTATCGGTCATCTTGTCTCCTCAACAGAGTGCACTGATCGGCGTGTTGATACAGCGGGCGGCCGTCGTGCCGGGCCCTTCTGGTCCGATCAGAGGTCGAAGTCCAGCCCGGTGTCGTCGGACTCCGGGCTGGCACGGCAGGCGAGGGTGTATCCCGCCGCGAGTTCTGCGGGCCCCAGCACGTACTGGCGGCCGGTCATGACGGTTCCGCGGGTCACCCTGGCGCGACAGCTGCCGCACAGACCCTCGCGGCAGGAGTACGGGGTGTCCGGCCGGACCCGCAGCAGCGCGTCCAGTACCGTCCGGTCCTGCTCCTCCATGACGGCCACGGCCGTCCCTCCACCGAGGGAGGCGGTGATCCGCATGGTGCGGCCGTGGAATTCGGGCGCCGGCGGTGGCGGGTCCTGGGGGGCGAGGGAGAAGAGTTCGAAGCGTGTCCGTGCCGGGTCGGCACCCCACCCGGTCAGGGCCTCGCGCGTCGATGTGACCATCCCCCAGGGACCGCAGAGATAGAAACACGTGTCACCGTCCGGCTCGGCGCCGACCGCGCGGAGCAGTCCCGGCAGCCTCGTGGTGTCGATGCGGCCGGAGAGCAGCTCGGCCTCGCGGGTCTCCCGGGTCAGCAGGTACAGCGCGAGGAACCGGTCGACGTAGGCGTCCTTGAGGTCGGTCAGTTC
Organism: Streptomyces sp. SID12488; assembly: GCF_010548275.1. Classification (GTDB taxonomy): domain Bacteria; phylum Actinomycetota; class Actinomycetes; order Streptomycetales; family Streptomycetaceae; genus Streptomyces. The sequence continues at coordinate 225,732 of NZ_JAAGLT010000008.1, read as the reverse complement.
GTCGGCGAGCAGCACCGACCGAGCCGTACGGTTGGCATAGATCAGCGACACCCTGCACTGTGGGTCGTCCCGCAGTGCCGCCGTGGCCATGCTCAGCAGCGGAGTGATGCCACTGCCGGCGGCCACCATCACATGGTGCGCCCCGGGCCGCGCCACGAGCCCGAAGCCGCCGGTCGGAGGCGCGACGTCCAGAGTGTCACCGGCGGTCAGCGCGGTCGTGGCGTGCCCCGCGAAGCCGCCCGGGCCGAGCCGCTTGACCACCAGGCGCAGTGCGCGCGGCTCGGAGGGTGGCGGGCAGATTGAGTAACTGCGGCGGATCTCGGTCCCGTTGAGGATGTGGCGGACGGTCACGTGCTGGCCCGGCCGGTGGGCGAAGGTGCCGGCCAGGCGGTCCGGGAGGTCCATGGTGAGGGCCACCGCGTCGTCGGTGAGCGGCCGTACCCGTGCCACCCGCAGCCGGTGCCATCCGGTGGGTGCCGCCGCGCCCTGCTCGGTTGTCGTCATGGGCGCCGTCACACCGCCTTCATGTGAGCGAAGGACTCCTGGCAGGCGGTGCACACCAGGACCGTCTGGCATCCGGTCGCCCCGAACGGGCCGAGCGGCCGGGTCGCCACGGAACCGCAGTGCGGGCAGGGCCGGCCGAGCCCGAGCCGGACCGGCAGCGGTGCTCCGGCGTCGCCGGGGGGCACGATGCCGTGTTCGGCGAGCTTGCGGCGGCCCGTCTCGCTGATCCACTCGGTGGTCCACGCGGGCGAGAGCGCCCACGTCACCCGCCCGTCGGGATGCCCGCACTCCGCCAGTACGGTCCGCAGGTCGGCCTCTATCACCGGGAGCGCCGGACAGCCGAGGTAGGTCGGCGTGACGACGACCTCCACGACACCGTCCGCGCCCTCCCCCACCGAACGGATCACTCCCAGGTCGGCCAGGGTGATCATCGGCAGTTCGGGGTCCGGTACGGCCCCCACCCGGGTCCCGGTCTGCTCAAGGTCCGACTGGAGGACCGCGCTCACCAGACACCTCCGGGATACTGCCGGAAGACCGACTGGAACTCGGCCAGCAGCGGGGCGAACGCCTCGGTGTGGATTCCCGACCGCCCGCCGGTCGCCTCCCAGGACGGCGCCGGGACGGTGAGCCCGGCCTCCGTCAGGACCTCGGCCGTCTCCCGTTCCCAGGCGGTCCGGAGGCGGGCCGGGGCGACCGCCGTGCCGTCGGTGTCGAGCCTGGCCGTCAGGTCGTCGGCCTCGAACAGCTCGGCCGCGTAGGGCCACACGTGCTCCAGACCCGTCTGCATCCGCCGACGGCTCTCCTCGGTGCCCAGACCCAGCCGTACGGTCCACTGCGAGGCGTGCATGCGGTGGTACTCCGCCTCCTTGACCGCGCGGCAGGCGAAGGACGCCAGCCCCTCATCGGCCGATGCCGCCAGTTCCGCGTACAGCAGGCTCATGTAGTGCGTGTACGCCAGCTGCCGGGCGATGGTGACGGCGAAGTCGCCGTTCGGCAGCTCCAGCAGCAGCGCGTTGCGGAACTCGCGCTCGGTCCTGCGGTAGGCGAGGTCGTCGTCGCCGCGGTCCGTCCCGTCCGAACGGCCGCTGAGGCTCAGCAGGGTCCGGGCGTGGCCGAGCAGGTCCAGGGCGATGTTCGAGAGCGCCAGATCCTCTTCGATGGTGGGGGCGTTGGTCACCCATGCGCACAGTCGCTGACAGAGGATCAGCGCGTCGTCACCGAGCCTGAGGGCGTACTCGGCGATGTCGCGGTTCCGTGTCCCGGCGACGGCAGCGGAGAGTTCAATCGTCATGGTCGCCTGCCTCGTTGAGCGGCACGTACACCTGCGGATACCGGTAGGGCTTGTCGGCGCCGTTGCTGAAGAAGGGATCCTTCTCGCCGGGCGACGAGGCACGCACCGCGTCGGAGCGCACCACCCAGATCGACACCGGGTCCCCCCGGCGGGTGTAGAGGTCTCTGGCGTTGGCGATGGCCATGTCGGCGTCCGCGCCGTGGACCGACCCGACATGCTGGTGGGAGAGGCCACGACGCGGCCTGAGGAACACTTCCCAGGGCTGCTGCGCCCCAGCGGGCTCGCGTTCTCGGCTCACTGCTCCCGCCCTTCCGTCGCCCTGCGTGCCGCGTAGGCGTCGGCCGCCGCGCGCACCCAGGCCCCGTTCTCGTGGGCCGCCACCCGGTGCGCCAGCCGCTGCCGGCCGCTCTGCGCGCCGGCGGCCAGGGCCGTGCGGTACACCTGCCAGTCCACCGGAGTGAAGTCGTGGTGCCCGCGCTCCTCGTTCCAGCGGATCGCCGGGTCGGGCAGGTTGACCCCGAGCCGTTCCGCCTGCGGGACGACGGTGTCCACGAAGCGCTGCCGCAACTCGTCGTTGGTGTGGCGTTTGATCCCCCAGGCCATCGAACGACGGCTGACCGCGGCGCCCACGGCCGCGGCCCGCGCGTCCCCGCCGCTACCCTCGACCGTGTCCGGCGGGCCGAACATCAGGGCCACCGCGGGCAGCCACCACCGGTCGACGGCGTCCTGCGCCATCTCCTGCTGTCCCTGCGTGCCCCGGCACAGCGCCCAGAGCAGGTCGTATCCCTGACGGACGTGGAAGGTCTCCTCCTGGCACACCCGCTGCATGGCCCGCGCGTACGGGCCGTAGGAGGTGCGGCACAGCGGGGCCTGGTTGATCACCGCCGCGCCGTCCGTCAGCCAGGCGATCGCCCCGGTGTCGGCCCAGGTCAGGGCGGGACGGTTAAACGTGTCCGAGGACCGCTGGTGTCCGCTGTGCAGCGCGTCGAGGAGTTCGGCCCGGGTGACGCCGAGGGTCCCCGCCGCCGCGTACAGGTACAGGCCGTGCCCGGCCTCGTCCTGCACCTTGGCGAGCAGGGCCGCCTTGCGTCGCAGGGAGGGGGCCCGGGGCAGCCAGGAGCCCTCCGGCTGCATCCCGATGATCTCCGAGTGCGCGTGCTGGGCGATCTGCCGGATCACCATCCGCCGGTAGCCGTCGGGCAGCCAGTCCCGGGGTTCTATCCGCTCGTCGGCCGCGACAAGTGCCTCGAAGTACTCGTCGAGGTGCTTGCCGTCGTCCGCGGCGACGGCCGTGAAACCTGCCTCGGTGGTCACCTGGAACCTCCGCTCCCCTCTGCCCCGCTGTCCGGACCGTGTGAAGAACTCCCGTATGGGGGCTTCACACAGGGAGGAGTGGCGGCGCGGCTCGTTCAATCCCTCACCACCTGTCGGAACGGCGTGAGCAACACCACAGCGCTGGCGGGGATTGTCGGCGCCCTCCCCTTCCTCCTTCCGATCCGAGACACCGCTTGGCTCTTCGAAAGGTGGACCTGTATGAGCACCATCCGTGAGCTACTCACCGAACTGACCGGGACGGCGGAGTACGCCGAGAAACTCAGCGACGACACCGATCTGGCCGCCAGCGGTATCGACTCGGGGGACCTGGTGCGTCTGGTCCTGCTCGTCGAACAGCGCATGGGGGTGGAGATCACCGCCCCGGACATGGAGAAGCTGTCCACGATCGCGGACTACGAGCGGTTCCTCGCCGACCGTGCGCCCGCCGCCCCGCAGCCGGACGGTGCGTGATGTGGCTGACCCAACTGCTGCAGCGCAACCGCCAGTGTTTCCCGGACCGGACGGCACTGGTGGACGCGCACCGCTCGGTCACCTGGGCCGAGTTCCACGACCGGGTGGCCCGGCTCGCCCACGGGCTCTCCGAGCGCGGCATCCGCGGTGGCGACCGGGTGGCCGTCCTCTCCTTGGACCGCGTCGAGGTGCTGGAGACGTACTTCGCGCTGGCCCGGCTGGGAGCGCTGTTCGTCCCTCTCAACCACAGCCTCACCCCCGCCGAGGTGACCGGGATCGCGGAGCGCTGCACCCCGGTGGCGGTGATCGGTGAGTCGGCCCTGCTAGACCGGCATCCGGACCTGCCGGTGCGGATCCGTGTGCCGTTGGACGACGCGGAGTTCGCCGCGATGTGCGAGACGGACGGGCCGAACCTCCCCGACGCGGGCGTGACAGACCCTGCCGGGAGCGCGGGCCTGCCCGACGTGCCGGACGACGCGCTCGCAGCGATCCTGCACACCTCGGCGACCACCGGCCGGGCCAAGGGCGTCGCCGTCGACCACACCTCCTTCCGGGCCATCGCGCTCGGCTGGCTCGCCCAGGTCGGGCCCACGGACGACATCGTGATGGTCAACTGCTGCCCGCTGTACCACGGCAGCATGGTCATCTCCCTGACCTATATGGCCGCGGGCGCCACCGTGGTGCTCATGCCGGGCTTCCAGCCGCAGCGGGCGCTGGCCGCGATCGAGGACAACCGGGCCACACACGTCTGGCTGGTGCCTCAGATGCTCCGGTTCCTGATGCAGCCGAAGTCGCTCGAGAGCACGGACCTGTCCAGCCTGCGCGAGGTGCTCTACGGTGCCGCGCCGATGCCGCCGGAGATCTACGCCGAGGCCTTCGAGCGGCTCGGCTGCGGCTTCCGGCAGGTCTACGGGATGACCGAGGTGGGCGGTCCGTTCGTCACGCTCGGTCCGGACGAGCACCCTGTGCCGGGCACCAGCGACGTGATCCCGGCCGGCCGGGTGATCCCCGGTATGTCGGTGAAGGCCCTGGACCCGAAGGACCAGGAGGTGGCCCCCGGCGTCATCGGGGAGATCTGTGTGCGCGGCCCCGGTGTGATGCGCGGCTACTGGAACGACGAGAAAGCCACCGCCGACATCACGACGGACGGCTGGATCCGCACCGGCGACCTCGGCTTCATCGACGGCGACGGCCGGGTGCATTTGATCGACCGGAGCAAGGACCTGATCCTCCGGGCGGGGCAGAACGTCTACCCCAGGGAGATCGAACAGGCACTGCGTTCCCACCCCGCGGTGCACGACGCCGCCGTGGTCGGGGTGGCGGACGCCGACTACGGAGAGGCGCCGCTGGCCTTCGTGGTGGCCGAGGACGGGACCACCCCCGAGGAGGTGCAGGCCCATCTGGCCGGCCTCCTCGCCGCGTACAAGCGGCCCCGGCACATCCGGTTCATCGAGGAGGTGCCCAGGAACCCCGCGGGCAAGATCCTCAAGAAGTCACTGCCCGTCTGACCCGGAGGCACGAGCGGCGGAGGCACAAGGGGCGAAGCCCCCACCCGCATCCCTCGGTGCGTTGCCCGGAGTTCCGGTTCCGGCCGGGGCCCCGGGCAACGCGCCTCTGTCGTACCGGATGACGGCAGTCGGACCGGGCTCACTCGGACCGGGCTCACGCCGCGGCGATCCCGCCCGTCACGCTGATCGCCTGGCCGGTCAGCCTGGCCGCGCCGGGTCCGCCGAGAAAGACGACAAGTGAGGCGAGGTCGTCCGGCTCGGCCACGCCGAGATGAGCGAGCCGCGCGGCCTTCTCGAAGATCTTCTTGCTGAATCCGTCGGCGAGAACACGGTCCGTGGTCGGCGTACCCGCCACCAGAGAGGGCGTCACGGCGTTCACCCGGATCCCGTTGTGCTTCCCCTCGATCGCCGCCGTCCGCGAGAACATCACGATCGCGGCCAGGGCCGCGCCGAAGACGCTTTCTCCCGGAGTCGCGATCTTGGCGGCGTCGGACGCGATGTTGATGATGCTCCCACCGCCCTGCTCCTGCATGACCGGGAACACCGCCCGGGTCATGTGCATCGGTGGCACAGCCAGTGTGGTGAGCATGGACGCCACGTCAGCCAGCGGCGTGCGGTGGAGGAGCTCGGGCTTGTAGGGCGAGGGCGGGGGCGTGGAGTTGACCAGTACGTCGATCGAGCCCAGGGCACGATGGACCTCCTCCACGGCTCGCTCCACCTGAGGGACCTCGTTGGCGTCCACACGGGCGAAGACGACCTCGGCATCCGGGCAGCGGTTCTCGACCGCCATCCTCGCCGCCTTCCCGCGCTCGGGATTCCGGCCGAGCAGCGCGACCCGCCGCACCCCCGCGTCGACGAACCGAAGCGCGCTCGCGAGACCGATTCCGGAACTGCCACCGGTGATCACGACGACGGCGTCCGCGTAGTCACGGACCAGTGGGGTTGCAGGCATGCGTATCTCCTTGACGTTTCAGGGGTGTTGACGGCTGGTCAGCCGTCACGGGGTTCGTCAGCTCGGCACCGACCAGCGCATCAGCGAGGCGCCGATCGATGCGCCGCTGCCGAGGCCGGCCATCAGGACCAGATCGCCGTCGTGCAGCAGTCCCGCCCGGTTGACGAGGTCGAGGGTGAGCGGCACGGAAGCGCTGCCGACGTCGCCGTACTTCTCGACGGTGCAGTGGGCCACGGCGTTCCGAAGGCCCGAGGCGCGGGCCAGCTCGTCCGGCGGGAGCCCGGCGGGCTGATGCGCCATGAGGTGGTCGATCTGCTCCGTCCCGTATCCCGCGTCCCGAACCAGCCCGGCCAGTGCGGGGGGTCCGTACGCCCGCACGAAGTCCCGTGTCCCGCGGCCGTCCATCGTGACGTAGTGAGCGCCGGTGTCGACCGACTCGTGGGACGGCGGTACCCGGCTGCCTCCGGCCCGGATCCGCAGCGACTCGTGTGCGTCACCGGGACTGGACAGGTCCGTACGGAGGAAGCCGTGGCCGGAGGGCACCGGCCCGACCAGGGCCGCTGCGGCGCCGTCTCCGAGGAGCGCCGCCGTACGGTGGTCGGAGAGGTCGACGAACCGCGAGTACACCTCGGTGGAGATCATCAGTGCGAGTCCGCCCCCGCGCAGCCGCAACAGGCTGCGGACCAGCTCCAGTCCGTAGATGAAACCGCTGCTGGAGACACTGATGTCGAAGCAGGTCGCGCGGTGGGCGTCGATGGCGTTCTGCACCAGGTGCGCGGTGGGCGGCTGGGGGAAGTCACCCGTGGCGGTGGACACGACGAGATAGTCGATCCGGTCGGCGGTGATGCCCGCCTGGGCGAGGGTTCGTTCGGCGGCACGGGTGGCCAGGTCGGAGGCGGCCTCGTCGGGGGCCGCGTAGCGCCGGGTCCTGATCCGGGTCTCGCGTTCGATCTCTGCGGCGGCGCCACCGGACCGCCGCGCGACCTCCTCGCTGTCGATCTCGTCCTTGGGCACGTAGGAGCCGGTCGCAAGGATTCCGGCAGAGTATTCGGCCACCGTGAGCGACACCTTTCGAGGGAAGGGAGACGTACGTCACACGCGCTCGCCGCCCGGTCACCCGGCGGGAGCCGACGCGTTCATCACCGCGGCGCCGCCCAGCGCAGCAGGCAGGAACCCAGGGAGAGACCGCCGCCGAAGCCGCTGACCATCATCAGATCGCCGTCCTTGAGGAGACCCGCCCGGCTGGCCTCGTCGAGTGTCACCGGGATGGAGGCGCTGCCGACGTTGCCGTACTTCTCCACGGTGCGGTGGGTCATGACATGCGTCAGGCCCGCCTCCTCCACCAGTGCGTGCAGCAGCGCGCCGTTGCCCTGGTGCGGCAGGAAGTGGTCGATCCGGTCGAAGGGTATGCCCGCGCGTCTCGCCAGCCGCTCCAACGTGGGCGGGACCTCCTTCATCACGAAGTCGCGCACCAGCCGGCCGTCCATACGGAAGTAGTGCTCCCCCGCGTCCACCGTCCGGTGCGAAGCCGGCTTGCGGCTCCCGCCCCCTTCGACCCTGACCATGTTGCGTCCCTCGCCGTGGCTGGACAGGTCGAATTCGACGAATCCGTACGGCGACGGCACCGGGCCCACGATCGCCGCACCGGCGCCGTCGCCGAACAGCACGGCTGTGCGGCGGTCGCCGAAGTCGAGGATCCGCGAGTAGACCTCCGCCGCCACCACCAGCACATGGCTGCCCGGATAGGAGGAGATGAGACCGCGCGCCAGCGCGAGACCGTAGACGAATCCACTGCACACCACATTCAGGTCCAGGCACGCGGCGTTGTACGCCTTCAGCCCGCGCTGGACGAGGTTCGAGGTGGGCGGCAACGGCGAATCACCGGTGGAGGTGGAGACGATGATGCAGTCGATCCGGTCGGCGGTGAGACCGGCCTGGGCGAGCGCCCGTTCGGCGGCCCGGACGGCCAGGTCGGAGGCGGCCTCGTCGGGGGCCGCGTAGCGCCGGGTCCTGATCTGGGTCTTGCGTTCGATCCATTCGGCGGTGGCGCCGACCCGCCGCGCCAACTCCTCGTTGCTGATGACGTCCCTGGGGAGATAAGAGCCGGTCGCCAGGATTCCGGCACAGACCTTCGCCACTGTCGAGTGCACCTTTCACGGGAACTGGAGCCGGGCGGCGAGCTGCCGGGACAGCTCGGTCGTGGCCTGGTCGTCGTGTTCCGTGCGCGGGTCGGCGCGTCGGCTTTCTCCGTGGGGGCAGCTGACGGCACCGTGGGCTTTCTCCTTCGGGGCGCACGGTCACACCTTGCGACGCCGGCCTCGACAATCGCTCGAGCGCGATGGAAACGCTGCTCCCGGAGGACGGGACCACGCCGAGTTCCCGGCAGGCCCGACAGTCGAACGCGTCAGTCGCGGCGGGCCAGGACACGGTACGCGCTGACCCGGTCGGAGCGGATGCGGCCGACCAACTCGACGGGCAGGTCCCGCAGGACCCAGGCCAGGCGGGTGATGTCGTAGTCGGCGTCGGCGTCGGCGACGATGGTGATGTCCGGGTCGCCGGGCTTCCACTGGCCCGCGGTGATGAGCCGCTCCACGACTGCGCGGAGCTGATCGGCGGTGAACGCGGTCGCATCGTCCACCGGCCCGAGCCGGACGACGTCCAGAATCGCGGTCCAGGAGGGGGCGCCGGGCTCCAGTACGGGCATCGAAGGGGGCCGGCACCGCAGCCACCGTTCCTCTGCTCGAACTCCCGTTGCCGGAGCGCAGGCCGGCCAGCGCACACCAGTGCATCACCTGCCCGTATCTGCCGCTATGTGATGTCTTCTTCAACATCACATAGTGGCAAGGGTCATGCGGACCACGGCAGCGCTCATATCCACGGCAGCCCTGCTGCTGACACTTGCCGCCTGTTCGGACGGATCAGGGGACTCCGGCAGCCCGGCGGACAGTGCCACAGCTTCCTCCTGATCTTCGTGAGCGATCCCCGGTTCGTCACCCGGTACGGATCACCGACCGTTCGGCCGCACCAACCGCGCCTCGTACGCGAACACCGCCGCCTGCGTCCGACCCCGCAACCCCGGCTTCACCAACACCCTGCTGGCCTGCGCCCTGATCATCGGCTCCGCCCCCACCAGCCGCTCCATGATCTCCGCGCCGGACAGCCCCCGCGCGATCAGCACCAGCACCTCCGCCTCCCACTCGGTCAGGCCGTCGTACGCAGTCTGTAAAGAGGGCATGACACGCGGGGCCTCGCCATCGGTGCTCCCCGCCTCGCCGAGAGCACCAACATCGCCGCCAGCGTTCGGCGCAACGCCCGTGACACCAGCAGGTCGCTCGCCCTCCTCGGACTCACATGATCACGAAACAGACGTCCCGCGACCACGCCGAAGCCCTGGGGTGTATCTGATCGCCGTCTCGGCAACAGCTGTCGCGGCATGTCTGTGAGGCAGTGAGGGGCCTCGCGGTTTCCGGACAGGCTTCTGACTGTCTATTTCACGCGGCGATTCGCAACTTCTCGTACTCGGCGTGGACTTCGCGCGGAGGTCGGTAACCCACCGCCGATTGCGGCGGAGCTCGTGCGGGAGGGCAAAGGTGATGGACTTGCCGACGGTCGTCACCGTATGGAAATCGTCATAGCCGCGCTCGGCGAGCCATTGCAGTACGGACAGAGTTGGATGAGTTCCTGGAGCCGACGACGATGATGGGTTCGGCGATGGGTTCGGCGTCCTCGGCGACTTTCTTCACCGCGGTCTGGCGGTTTTACGCGGCGTGGCAAATGTCGCCGCTGGGCGGGTAGGTCAGGTTCGGGAAGCATGCCTTGAGTGCGTAGACGGTTTCCATGGTTTCGTCGACGGGGAGGTTTGTCTGGAAGGGCCAGACAACTTTGCATTCGTCGCGTACCGAGGAGGAATGCGACGTCGTGAGGGCCGTCGACCAGGGTGATGCGTTCGGGGGCATAGCCGCTGATACCGATGAACTCTTCGTCTCCTTCGTGGCGATCAGGAGGATGTCTGCGCGACCACCGTACCCATGACTCGGCTATCCGGAAAGAGCCACTTCTCTCCACCCCGTGCGGCAGCTGCCCGGTGTCACAGCCGGCGCTATCGAAACGATATGCCGGGCTGGGAGAGCCTTCCGTGGCCCGGATGTTTTCCATTGGGTGGAAAGCCGGGAAGCTGGAAGTGGAGAAAATGTCTTATCAGGACGGCGTCGATCCGTGCATGGCGATTGCGGTCATCGGTTACTCCTGCCGACTGCCCGGCGCGCCCGACCCGGAGACCTTCTGGCGGCTGCTCGCCGCGGGCCGGCACGCCATCACCGAGACGCTGCCCGAACGCTGGGACGCGGACGCCATCTCCGCCGCCGCAGCCGCGCCGGACGCCGAACGCGTGCGATGGGGCGGCTTCCTCGACCGCGCCGACCTCTTCGACGCCTCCTTCTTCGGCATCTCCCCGCGCGAGGCCACGGCCATGGACCCGCAGCAGCGCCTCGTACTGGAACTCGGCTGGGAGGCGCTTGAGCACGCCGGCACCGTCCCCGCCACCCTGGCAGGCAGCTCGACCAGCCTGCCCATGGCCATCAAGGCCGCCTTCGGCGGCGACGCTGCCTCAAGATCTCCTCCACCGTGCCATCCGGATGGGGGGCGCCCTACGCGGACCGGCTGAGCCGCCACTTCTTGTGGCCGATCGAGCATCTCACTTGTGGCCCACCCGATCGTTGTCACCCGTCCGCCACAGGTAGCTGCGCCTCGCGGCTGGACAGCGACTGATCGTTCGACCTCGTGCGAGAGCCGACCGGTGAACACGTGCTGCGGTTCCTGCGGCCGGAGGGACCTGCGGAGCTCTACGGCTTCACCACGGACGTGCGCTACCCGTCGGACTTCGAGCTCCTCAACGACTTCTGCCTCACGCATCCGCGCTCGCCGTTCAACCACCAGATGGTCCTCCAGCGCACGCAGCCCGAAGTGAGGCACCTCCTCGTCGGCAGCCCTGTCACGGAGATACGCCCTGCAGAGTCGGCGACCTTCCGGGAACTCGACGTGAACGAGCTGCTTTCCGCTCCCGAGGAGATCTTCGGAATCACCTTGGAACCGGGCGACGTCCAGACGCTCTGGAAAATCTTGGACGGTCCATGATGCGTACCTTGCTGCTGGACAACTATGACTCGTACACCTTCAACCTGTACCAGTTGACCGCCTGGATCCGCGGGCACCGGGCCGTCGAGAACAAGATTCACCGGGTCCGCGATGTCACCTGCGACGAAGACCGCAGCCAGGTTCCGCACGGGCACCGGACGTGCTCGCGCCGGCAGCGCAGCCCGTCCGCGGTGATCACGGTGTGTCGCGCAGGTCGCCGATCTGGTCCAGCAGCGGCCGGAACCCGGTGATCCCGTTGGTCCTGCCGTCGACGTCAGTGTCGGCAGGACCACTGCGATGACCTGATCGCGGGCCGCCATCACGTGCCGGGCGGCAGTGTCGACGGTGCGGGATCCGCGTAACGCCTTGCCGTCACCCGCCACGAATGTGTCAGCCGTGCGGCACGCCTGCTACCGGTTCGCCGCCGAGGAAGTCCTCCAGGATCTCGGTGAACCGCGCCGGCTGTTCCTCGGCCACGTAATGGCCGCAGTCGTCGAGGACCACCCCGGTGACATCGTCGGCTGCCAGCCGCATCGTCTCGGCGACCATCGCCCCGCTGTACCGCGCGCCGCCGATGGCGAGCACCGGCAGCGTCAGCCTTGTCTTCTTGCGCTGCTCGTTCTGCGCGATCGTCTCGTCCAGCGCCCGGTAGTACGCGAAGCTCGCCCGCAGCCCGCGAGGATCCGCGACGATCGCATCGACGTAGACGTCGACGGCGTACGCGGGGATCGCGTCCGGGGTGGCTGCCTTCTTGGCGAACTGGTAGCCGAAGAAGAGCCGCTCCCGCCCCCGGACCAGCTCCTCGTTGAGGTCGGTGAGCCGGTTGAAGCCGAAGTGCCAGAGCCGCTGGTTGACCGCGGCCGGGCTGAAGACCGACGGGGTCGGCGTGAGTCCGGGGATTATGGCGTCGACGACGGCGAGCCGGCCCACCCGCTCGGGGTGATCGGCGGCGAGGGCGTATCCGGTCCACATGCCGATGTCGTGGCCGACCACGTCGAACCGGTCGTGCCCGAGCGCGGCCATCAGGGCGACCAGATCGGCGGCCAGCGTGCCGGCGTCGTAACCGTCGTCGGGCTTGTCGGAGAGCCCGGCTCCGCGCGAGTCGACGGCGACGACGGTGTGCTCGCGGGCGAGCGCGGGCATCACTTCCCGCCAGGCGTACCAGGTCTGGGGCCACCCGCCGACCAGCAGCAGCGGTGGGCCGTCCCCGCCGGTGACGGCGTGCAGCCGCAGCCCGTTCAGCTCCACGAGCCGGCTGGTGAAGACGTCGGTGAACCCGTCGGGCAGCCGCAGCGAACTCAAGCTTGTCGCGCCGTCGGCCGTACTCATCTTGGAACGATCAGTGCAACTTGTCATGCCGACGACCCTACACATCTTGAAACGATCGGTGCAAGATGTGTAGGCTGACGAACCATGGTGGGCCGCAAGCAATTCGACGTGGACGAGGCGCTACGCCGCGCGATGCACGTCTTCTGGCGCTGGGGCTACTCGGAGGCCTCGATCGACCGCCTGACCGAGGGCACGGGCCTGGGCCGGAGCTCGCTCTACAGCACCTTCGGCGACAAGAGCACCCTCTTCCGGAAAAGCCTCCAACGGTACACGCAGACCTACCACCCGCTGTACGACCAGGCACTGTCCGGCCCCCACCCGAGCCCCAGCGCCGTTGTGGCCGCCTACCTGCAGGTCACCCTGAACCGCATCGCCGACCCGACGGTCCCGGATGGCTGCCTGCTCACGGTGTCGGCAACTCAGTTCCCGGCCCTCGACGCGGAGGGCCAGGCGATGGTCCGTGCCATGATCGACGGTTTGCGGGCGATGCTGGAGCAGGCGTTGCTGGCGGCGGGGGCCGTTGAGCAGGAAGCGGCAGAGCTGGCGTTGTGCACGCTGGCAACCAACAAATCCCTGGCGGTGCTGAGCCGCGCCGGCTTCTCGAGCGAAGACCTGGCAACCGTCGCCGCAGCCGCCGCCCGTATCCCCGGGAGACCACATCCACTATCTTGAGCAGCGCGATGGACACCCAGGGCCCCGGCAAAGTCGTTAGCTGATGCCGAGTAGTGCCAGTGGTCGGGAATCCCTTGCCTCGTGGCCGGCTCCTCTGTGGTCATGGCCCGCCCGGTGAGCCCGTCACCGATCGCCGCGCAGGAGCGTCAGCCGGCCACAACAGCGCAGACCGCCGCGCTGACCACGACCGGCAGCCGGTGCCGCACACCACGACGAGTTCGTGGATCCGGTAGATGAGCCGGCTCCGTGTACAGCCCGCCAGCGCCGGGCGCGGTGACACCCGTCGGCGGACATGACAGTGCAGAGATCGGCGATGATGGTGACGCGGGCATGGCTGAAACTGGCCCGCAAGGTCACCGGGCACACCGAGGTCCTGGCCTTCACCGGCGGCTTCCACGGCGCGTCGCTCGGAGCACTGTCCGCCACAACCTCACCGCTGCTGCGCGGGGCGGCGGGGGTACGCCTGACCGACGTGACGATCCTCCCCTACGGCGACGCCGCCCACCCGGACGGCACCGACCCGGTCACCGTCCTGGAACACGCCCTCGGCCCGCAAGCCAAGGCCGCCCCACCCGCCGCGATCCTGCTGGAGACGGTCCAGGGCGAGGGCGGACTGCACACGGCACCCCGTGCCTGGCTCGCTCGCCTGCGTGAACTCGCCGACGCGGCGGGCGCGCTGGTCGTCGTGGACGACATCCAGGCGGGTTGCGGACGCACCGGGAGCTTCTTCAGTTTCGAGGACGCCCCGGAACTCCGCCCCGACCTCGTGTGCCTGTCGAAGTCGCTCAGCGGAATGGGGCTGCCGATGGCGGGCCCTGCTGATCCGCCGCGAACTCGACCAGTGGGCGCCCGGCGAGCACAACGGCACCTTCCGCGGCCACAACCTCGCCTTCGTGGCGGGTTCAGCGGCCCTGGACCACTGGAGGGACCCGCACTTCACCGAGCACGCAGAGGAACTGGCCGCCGCGATCCACACCAGCCTCGCCGGCGTCACCGCCGCGCTGTCCACAGGGGTCGCCGAAGTCGTCGGCAAGGGAGCGATGAGCGGCCTGAGGTTCGCCGACTCCACGGTCGCGGACGGGGTCCGGCAGACCCTGTTCCGCGCCGGGATCGTGGCCGAGACGTCCGGACAGGGACACGTGCTGAAGCTGTTGCCGCCGCTCACGATGTCCCTGACCGAATGGAAGGAGGTGGCGGACGTTCTCGGCGACGCCGTCCTCCGCACGGTGCCCCGAGCCTCCCTATCCGCCTCCCAGGTCTCGGCAGTGGTCTGAGCCTGCGACCAGTTGACGGCACACACGGCAAGGAGCGGTCTGGTTGGCCTGCTTGGTCAACCAGAGCGCCCAACGGAAGCGTCGGCCGGTGCGGTCGCCCGAAGCGGGGCGTGCCCCCGGCGTCCGGTCAGCGGGTGGCGACGACCTCTGTCAAGGTTCGACGAGGCACTGGACCAAAGGACTCCCAAATCTTCGCGTGGAACGGTTCTCATATTCAGGTTTTAGGTAAGGATTGAGCCAGGACCGTGCTCGTTCGGTCTCCTGTGACCCCCCACTCCCTGAAAGAAGTTCATGAGAAGAAGCACAGCCGTGTTCTGTGGTGCGACCGTCATGCTGGCCGGGACCCTCACGGCCGTCCCGGCCGAGGCGGCCATGACACAGTCCGCGACCATGGCCCAGGTGGCCAAGGTCAGTTGGAAGAAGTGCGGCACGGAGGACACTCCGACCCTCCAGTGCGGGACGGTGAAGGTACCGCTCGACTACGCCAGGCCGCAGGGGCGGAAGATAACCCTGGCCCTGTCCCGGGTCCCGCACACCGCGAGGAAGTACCAGGGCCCTCTGCTGGTCAACCCCGGTGGCCCCGGCGGCAGCGGACTGGGTCTCGCCGGTTTCGTCGCGTCCTCGCTGCCCAAGGCGGTCGCGGCCCAGTACGACGTCATCGGCTTCGACCCGCGCGGCGTGGGCGCCAGCAAGCCCGCCCTCGACTGCAAGCCGGGCAACTTCAACCCGGTACGTCCCGCCAGCGTTCCCAGCACCCCGGCGATCGAGAAGGCGAACCTGGAGCGCGCCAAGTCCTTCGCCGCGGCCTGCGGCCGGAAGTACGCGGACGTTCTGCCGTACATCGACACGATCAGCGCCGTGAAGGACATGGACTCGATCCGCAAGTCCCTCGGCGCCAAGAAGATCAACTACTTCGGCTACTCCTACGGCACCTACCTGGGCCAGGTCTACGCCAAGCTCTTCCCCGGCCAGGTGCGCCGTCTGGTGCTGGACTCGATCGTCGACCCCGACGGGGTCTGGTACGACGCCAACATCTCGCAGGACTACGCCTTCGACGCCCGTCACAAGGCGCTCATGGCGTGGATCGCCAAGTACAACTCGACGTACAAGCTCGGTACCGATCCGGCCAAGATCGAGGCCAAGTGGTACGCGATGCAGCACGAACTCGCCAAGAAGCCCGCAGGCGGCAAGGTGGGAGCCGCGGAGCTGGAGGACACCTTCATCCCCGGCGGCTACTACAACGGCTACTGGCCCGACCTGGCCGACGCGTTCGCCGCCTACGTCAACGACAAGAACGCCGACCCGCTGGTCAAGGCGTACGAGAACTTCGCGGCGATCGACGCCTCCGGAGACAACGGCTACAGCGTCTACGCCGCCGTGCAGTGCCGTGACGTCTCCTGGCCGCGCGACTGGAAGCAGTGGCAGAAGGACAACTGGGCGGTGTACAAGAAGGCCCCCTTCATGGCCTGGAGCAACGCCTGGTACAACGCGCCGTGCGCCTTCTGGCCGACGAAGTCGCTGAAGCCGGTGAACGTCGCCAACGCCAAGCTGCCGCCGGTGCTGCTCTTCCAGGCGACGAACGACGCGGCCACTCCGTACCAGGGCGGCGTCACCGTCCACCGCCTGCTCAAGCACTCCAGCCTGGTGGTCGAGCAGGGCGGCGGCAACCACGGCATCTCGCTGAGCGGGAACGCCTGCCTGGACAAGTACCTCGTGAAGTACCTGACCGACGGCACGGTGCCGCGCGGCAGCGGTGTGGCCGACGCGGTCTGCCAGAAGTTGCCCGACCCGAAGCCGCTTGAGGCCCAGCCGGCGAAGTCGGCGCTGAGCAGTACGTCCGAGTCACCCGCCGCGGTGTCCGACGGCGCCACCCTGCACGGGATGCTCGGCTTCCGCGGCTGAGTGTGAACCGCACGGCACATGAGGAGGGCGCCCGGTGTTCGCCGGGCGCCCTTCCGCACGGCCGCCGACCTGCTGGTGAATCCCGCTTGCCCGCGAGTAACGCCCTGTGCCGCCGAGCCCGGCGGTCGACAGCCGGCTCAGCGCCCCGGCAGCCTGAAGTGCGCGTAGGGCGGATACGGTTGGAAGCAGACCAGCACTTCGAAGGGGTGGCCGCCGCCGAGTCCCTGGTCCAGGGACGGGAGCGCTGTCATCAGTGCCGAGTGCCCCTTGGCCACGCCTTTCTGGTGCGGGCCCCAGCCCGCCGCGTAGGCGAAGGACGTGGCGGTCTCTGCGAAAACGTCCCGGCTGCCGAACAGGAAGAACGTTCGGGCGTGGGTGGCGTGCCGCAACTCGTCCCGGTTGTCGGCCCGTTCACAGCGTTCACGCCAGGAAGTGGCGTCCCGGTCGGTGCGTGCCTCGTCGGTGCGGACGGTCAGCGCGGTGCCGTCCACCAGCTTGCGCCGCAGCTCGGGCCACTTGCTGGGGCGCAAGCCGAGCGTGTGGTGGGCCAGGACGAGGTCGACCGGCTCGCCGACGCCCTCGTCCGGCGGGAGGCTGGTGCGCAGCGGTACGTGGACGATGGTGTGCCGGGAATAGGCGGCGAACGAGAACAGGCCCGCGAGCCGGTTCAGCCCGTCGTGGTCGCCAAGCAGAAACCCGATGGGTTCCGGGGCACGCAGCGAGGTGTGCAGAAGGGGCTGCCGGGGCTGGACAACACGGTGCTCGTAGGGCCCGGTCCGGGGCCTGAACTGGCGCAGCCTCAGCCGCATTCGGGAAACCTCATTGCCACAGGATCGCGGGCTGCGCGCCACCTGGGCAACAGAGATTCACTCACCGCCACGGGCCGGCGCTCTTCTCTGCATGCCACCCTTCGGTTCGTAGGGCACGTCCACAGTCAAGGAGGGATCGACAGAGGGCGTCGGCCCGTTGCCCGGTCGTTGACCGTGTAGGTGTGGGAGAACCAACACCGCAGTGATGACGGCGTCGTGGCCCTCCGGCCGGCCCTCGGCGCACGACGAGGCGGGCCATTTGTGAAGGGCTCGGCTCCGGTAACCACGTCCATAGCCGCGAATTTCTCTCAAGATTCTTTATTACCGATCAAGAGTCGGCCGGGCCGCTCGGATATCTCATTCGACAGGAAACTCGCCGCTCACACCCCGTCCCGGCGGGTCACATGGAGATCGCGAACTGTCGTGCGGCGCGGTATTGCGGCAAGCCGGGAGGCTCGCTACGCTGGGCGCGCTCCATGGCGAGCAGCGCTGAATTCACCCCCGCGCGAGGCCGGGGATCGACGCGGGAGGGTCCGCTGTGAGGGTATTTTCGCGCACTTCAAAAGTTAACTCTTCCTGCTGATGGGCAGGTCGGTCCCGGGAGAATTATCCCCGCCTTCCTCCTTTCTTCAGAAGCGGGATTTTCGATTATTCTGGACGGCCGGCGCGATAGACGGACTCGGTACTTGCGCGTCCGTCCTCGTTCTGCCCCTGGTATTGCTGGGAGCTGGATATCCGCCGGGCCTCGTGGGAATGCTTGCGTCCATAGCGATGGTGAGCGGACTGGTGGCCTCCCCGTTCGCGGGCGTGCTCGCGGACAGATGGCCTCGCAAACCCATGATGATCTGCTCCGCCCTCGCGGCGGCTGCCGCCATGGGAACGGTGTTCGCCGCGGTGGCGTGGGGCAGGACTCTCTTCGCCCACCTGCTCGCCGCCGCCGTCGTGGAACAGGTGGCGAGTGCGTGCTATATGGCCGCCGCCCACGGCACGATCCGCAGGCTCGTGCCGCCGGCCGACTACCCCCGCGCGATCGGCAGCCTGCAGGCGCGTGACCAGGCCACCCAGATCGTCGGGCCCACCCTCGGCGGCGTCCTGTACCAGGCGGCCAGATGGGTGCCGTTCCTCGCCGACGCACTCTCCTTCCTCCTCGCCGCGGTCCTCGTCCGGGCCGTGCGCACCGAACTGACGCCCGAACGGGAAGGCCCGGCCACCTCGTTCGTCTCCGATCTGGCCCACGGCGTGCGGTTCGTCTGGACCGACGGATTCCTTCGCTTCGTGATGCTGTGGACCGCAGGCCTCAACGCCGTGCTCGGCGCCCTCTACTACCACGCCGTCTTCAGCGCGCAGGGCCGGGGCGCCAGCGCGTCGTCAATCGGCCTGATCCTCACCTTCTCCGGCCTCGGCGGGCTCATCGGCGCGCTCGCCGCACCCTGGTTGGTACGGCGCGTGCCAAGTGCGCTGGTCGTCGCCGCCGCCTCGTGGGCCATGGTGCCGGCCGCCGCCGGGCTCGCGTTCACCACCAGGACCTGGGCCTACGGGCTGCTGCTCGGCACCGTCTCGTTCACCGCGCCGTCCGTCGTCATCGTCCTGCACGCGCGGGCCGTCCTCGTGGTGCCCGACACCCTGCAGGCCCGCGTGGGCACCGTACTGGGCACGGCCGGGGAAGGCCTGGCGGCCTTCGCGCCCGTCGCGGCCGGGGTCCTGGTCTCCGCGTACGGAGGCAGGACGGTGGGGCTCGGCTGCGCCGGAGCCCTGGGACTGCTCGCGCTGTACGCGACTCTCCGCGTGAAGTACCTGCGCGCCGACGGCCCTGGGCCCGACGCTGACACGGAACCGCGTCACACCCGCGATTCCGTGTCCGCATCCGACGGGGGCCCGCTGTGACCGGGCGGGGCTACGGCGTGTACCGGCCGGTACTGCCCGCGGTCTGCCCGACCGACCCGGACCTGATGGTCTACGCGGGCGATGCCGAGGGCCGTTGCGAGATCTTCACCTGGGACCGGGCCACCGCGGTCCCCCGCCAGGTGACCGACCGCCCCCACGGCACCCTGCTGTCCGCCATCGACGGGGACGCGGCCGTCTGGTGGTTCGACGAGGACCGCCGTGGCCAAGGGCACTGGCGGGTCCAGGACTTCGGGGGCGGGCCGCACACCCCGGCATTCCCGGGAGCGGCCCCCGGCCGGCCGCGCGGCCTGGCCATGACCGACAGGGGCGTGGTGGCCGCCGGGCTGGGAGACCCTGAGGGACTCCGTGTCCACCTGGGCCGGCGCGGCGGCCCTGACACGGTGGTGCTGCGTGCCGGCCGGCACGCACGGCTGTGCGACCTGGCCCCCCGGGGCGACCTCCTGGCGGTCTCCGGACCCGCCCACTCCGCCCGCGCGGTCACCCTTGCCGCCCCCGACGGCACCACTGTCGCGACCCTGTCGGGCGCCACCGGCCGCATCTGGGCCCTCGGCTTCTCCCCCGGCTCCGCCGACCCCCTTCTGCTGGTCATGTGCGAGCGGGACGGCCGCTACCGCCTCGGCACCTGGCGGTTGCCGGACGGGGTCGAGCTGTACCCCTGGTGCTCGTTCGGCACGGAGACCACCGCCCGGTGGTACCCGGACGGCGAACGGATCCTGCTCCGCCAGGACCGGCACGGCCGCAGCCGTCTGTTCACCGCCGATCCGGCACGGCGCACCGTCACAGCACTGCCCGTCCCCGTCGGGAGCGTCCTCGACGCCGCCCCTCGTACCGGCGGGGACGTCCACTACATCTGGACCGACGCGGTCACTCCGCCGCGCACCATGTCGCTGTCAGGTGCACGGCTGCCGGGTCAGGACGGCTGGCGGCTCCCCACCTTCGGCCGCCACCAGGACCTGTGGACCCCGGGACCCGACGGCCCCGTGCACACCCTGGTCACCACCCCCGCCGACCGGCCGCAGCCCTGCCCGCTGGTGTTCCTCGTCCACGGCGGCCCCGCCGGCCACGACCGCGACGCCTACGACCCCATGGTCCAGTCCCTCGTCGGCTCCGGCTTCGCCGTCGCCAGGGTCAACTACCGCGGCTCGACGGGCTACGGCCCCTCCTGGCGCGCCGCCTACACCGAGGGCGTCGGCCATACCCAGGTCGCCGACCTGGTACGGGTCCGCGCAGAGCTGCTGCGCCGCGGAATCGGCCGCGAGGGCGCGGTCGGCCTGTGCGGGACCTCGTGGGGCGGCTACCTCGTCCTCCTCGCCCTCGGGACCCACCCGGAGCTGTGGAACTCCGGGGTCGCCGTCAAACCGGTGGCCGACTGCGCGACGTCCTTCCGGCACTCCACCCCGGCCCTCCAGGCCCTGGACACCGCCCTGTTCGGCGGCACCCCCGACCAAGTGCCCGAGCGCTATGCACGCGCATCGCCCGCCACCTGCGCGGGCTCGGTCCGCTCCCCGCTGCTCATCGTCGCCGCGCGCAACGACGCCAAGTGCCCGCCCGAGCAGATCGAGGTGTACCTCGCCGCCCTGCGCGCGGGCTCGGTCCGGCACGAGCTGCTCTGGCTGGACTCGGGACACGACGGCTACGACGGCGCCGAGCACGTGGCCGTCATGGAACGATCCCTGCGATTCCTCGGCCGGAGCCTGGCCGGCAGCCCGGCCCGGGACACACCGGCCCCAGACGTCCCGGCTCCGCAGTGAGCCGGGGTGCACAGCACCACCACGGCCCAGCCCAGATCCGATCGACAGAGAGGGGGTGTGTGTCATGCAGAAGGACATATTTCACGACGACCCGCTTGAGGACACCGACGAGAACCGTGCTGTCGGAGTCGGCATAGTCATCCGATTCCGCAATGCCGACGAACAGGATCACGAAGAGCAATAGCAGTACCGGGGGTCGGCCCGCGCTTCGGCGGCGAGCCGGCCCCCGTCCGGCCGCACGATCCCGACCCATGAAAAGAGGCAAGCCGTGCGCGTACTCCTGGTGAACATGCCCTGGGCGCCGATCGATCTCCCGTCGCTGGCCCTCGGCATTCTCAAGCGCAGCGTCGACGAACACGTTCCCGGCGGCCGGGCCGAGATCATGCACGCCAACATCGATTTCGTGGACTGGGTGACGGAGCGTACGGACTTTGCTCTCGGGGACTACGGTTACTACTCCCTCGCCTCCTATTTCCTCGGCTGCGGCGACTGGGTCTTCTCATCGGCCCTCTACGACGACACGCAGTGGAGGGCAGCGGAATTCGCCGATGCCATGAACGACCGGCTGTCCGGCAAACGTATGGCGATGACGATGGAACTCCACGCGGCCGCCCCCGAATTCGTCCGGCACATCGCCGAACGCATCGTCGCGCTCGAACCCGATGTCGTCGGATTCACCTCCACCTTCCAGCAGAACACCGCCGCGCTTGCCGCCGCCAAGCAGGTCAAGCGGCTCGCTCCCGGGATCGTGACCGTCATGGGGGGAGCCAACTGCGACGGCAAACAGGGCGAGGCCGTGCACCGGAACTTCCCGTTCGTCGACCATGTCGTACGCGGCGAGGGCGAGGAGTCATTCCCCTCCCTGCTCAGGGCACTCGATGGGGACGGTGATCTCGCCGACGTCCCCGGGCTGTGCCGACGCGATACGGACGGCGGGGCCACGGCCAACGCCATGAGCACCAAGCCGCTGCCGCCCGCCGCGATCCTGTCACCCGACTACACCGGGTACTTCGAGCGGCTCTCGGCCTCCTCCGCCGGGTCGTGGGTCGAACCGAAACTCGTCGTCGAGGGCGCCCGCGGCTGCTGGTGGGGAGAGAAGCACCATTGCACGTTCTGCGGCCTGAACGGCTCGTTCATGCAGTTCAGGAGCAAGAACCCCAGCGCGTTCTTCGACGAGATCGTCGAACTCGCCCGCAGGCACCGGATTCTGGACATGTACGTCGTCGACAACATCCTCGACATGGGATACGTCACCTCGCTCCTGCCGAGAATCATCGAGAGCGGTCTCGACCTCCGGATGCACTACGAGATCAAGTCGAACATGCGCAGCGGCCAGCTGCAGACCCTGGCCGACGCGGGTCTGATCTACGTCCAGCCGGGCATCGAGAGCCTCAGCAGCAGGGTGCTCGGTCTGATGGACAAGGGCGTCACCGGCTGCCAGAACGTGCGGATGATGCGGGACGGCGCCGCCGCCGGACTGTCAGTGGTCTGGAACTACCTCCACGGCTTCCCGGGAGAGGCCGCCGAGGACTACGACGAGGTGGCGGTCCAGCTCCCGGCTCTGGAACACCTCAACCCTCCGGTGGAGGAATCGGCCAGGATCGCCATCGAGCGCTTCAGCCCCTACTTCAACGATCCCGGACTCGGCTTCTCGGATCTGCGGCCCGCCGAGCCGTACCGGCTCACCTACGACCTGCCGGAATCCGAGATGTTCGATCTTGCCTATGTGTTCGACGTACCGCCGCGCGGCGTCGGCGAGGCCGTCGTGGGACGGCTCAACGCGGCGATCAGGCAGTGGAAACTGTCCTACTCCGGCAGCCGTCTCACCTACTGCGACCTCGGCGACCGGTTCGTCCTGGTCAGTGCCCGGCGTGCCTTCGACTGGCATGTGCTGGAACTGACCGAGCCCGTCGAAGTGGCCTTGTTCCGCCTGCTCGACCAGCCCCACTCGGTCACCGCGGCCGTACGAAAGCTCCGGGCGGAGCACACCGACGCGGCCGGCGACGGCGAACTGAGGGAGATCCTCCGGCGCTGGCGGGAGCTGGGGCTGATCTTCGAGAACGGGGGCCACGTCGTGCAGGTGGCCGTGCCCGCGGTCAACGAGGAGCTGCTGAGGATGCACTCCCTGCGGCAGTCCCCCGCCCAGGAACTGGCGGCGGCGCCCGCCTGAGCCGCGCGCGTCCCGCGTGGGCGCGGAGCCGGTCCGCGCCGCAATTCAGGGTCCACCTCCAGCGCAGCTGGTCGTTCGAGCCGTAGAAGGAGAGAGACGACGATGACCGCGGTACCCGCTCCCACCCTGTCCTGCGCGTTCACAGTGACAGCCTGGCGTGACCACGACGAAGCCGCGAACGAGCTCGCGGGCATGCGCCTGGGCTCCCAGGATGTCGACGGCAGTGGCGGTGACGCGGCTCGACGGCTCTTCGATGCCGGGGCCCGCAGGGTCGTCCTGCCCCGTCCCGTGGACCTGACCGACGAGACGGACGCCGCCTGGGCGGTACGCGCGCTGAGCTTCGTCGGAGACCTCACGAGCCTGGCGATCGCGGTCGACTGGCAGGTGCGTCCCGCAGCCGGTCCAGACGCCTGGATCCCGCTGAGTCATCTGCACCCCCCGACCGCGGTCCTGGGGGTGCCGGATCCGGACGGGACGCTACGGCGTTGGCGCGACGGTTACTACATCTGCAAGTGCATCTACCGGCAGGGGCCCGGATTCATCCAGGTCCGCGACCGGCGCCGCGGCGAACTGCGCCGGTTCACCATCGACGAGCCCGAATACCGGGCGGCGATCGAGCTGCTCGCCGACGGCGCCCCGGTCGACGCCGTACCCACCGCGATCGTGGACGACTTCCTCCAGGAGGAACTGGCCGCCAGGCTGGGAGAGTTCCTGTGGTGGATGCCCTACCACGTACGAAGGTGGCCACAGGCCGCGAGGGTGATCTAGTCAGTGCGCCGAGACCCGCGTCCTTGAAGGAATCTCACGGACGGCAAGATTCACCTTTTGCCCCGTCTGGCGTACAACCTTCCGGTGCCGCGGGCCGTCTTACCTGGCAATCGGAGTTACACGACCAATCGTGACCTAGGGGGACATGATGCGAGGTATCAGAGCGGCAGTGGCGGTGCTCGTGGTCGCGGGCGCCACGCTGGGGACGGCGGCGAGCACCGCGGGCGCGGCCCCGGCGGAGGGCTCACGTGCGGCGGTGGTCTGCCCGACGGGCTGGGGCAGCGGCGCCAAGGGTGGTGCCGCCGTGGGGGCCGAGCATCTGGAGGACATCAGGACCGGACAGCACGAGTGCTACGACCGCGTCGTGTTCGACGTGCCCGGCGGGGGCCAGCTCGACTACCACGTCCAGTACGTGGACCGGTTCTACGCGGACCCCTCGGGCAAGTACATTCCGGTCGCCGGCGGGGCGATCCTCGAGATCCGTGTCGGCGCGTGGAGCTTCGACCTGGAGGCCGGCGTACCGACCTACCCGGGCGTGGTGGGCAAGCCCCTGCCCGGCGTGAACATCAGCGGGTACAGCACCTTCCGGGACACCCGGTTCGGCGGCACCTTCGAGGGCCAGACGCAGGTCGCTGTCGGCGTGCGCGCCCGACTGCCGTTCCGCGTACTCCAGTTGGACGACCGGGTGGTGGTCGACGTGGCCCACAGCTGGACAAGCTAGACCTCGCCTGTGAGCGTCGCACGGCTCGGCTCCGGCGAGGATCTCGTGGAGTCCGCCCATCGGGCATGCTGAGCGACGGACTGCCTGAGGATCAGGGGCAGATCTGATCAGCCTGGTTCCAGGCTCTCTCGGACTCGGCCGTCAGTCGCGTACGGATCCGGCGCGATGTTCCCGGCCGGAGGGGCCGGGTTCGGGGTGGGCGCCGGTGAGTTCGGGCTCCAGTCCCTCCCGCAACTCGGCGTGTCCGCGGCCCGCGTCGCTGCGCCAGGCCTCGAAGGCCCAGGCGGTGAGGGCGACGACGGCGAGGCCCAGGAGCCAGCCGCCCACGACATCGCTGAACCAGTGCACGCCGAGCGCGATCCGGGTGAAGCCGACGCCGAGCACGGACACGACCGCGACGCACCAGCACAGCGTCCGCAGAGCGCGCGGCACCATCGGCAGCAGGACCAGCAGCAGGATGGCGAACGAGGTGGTCGCGGTCATCGCGTGGCCGGAGGGGAAGGAGAAGCCCGGTGCGTGCGCTACCGGGTCCACCAGGGACGGTCTGGCCCGCTCGACCACTGTTTTGACCAGCAGTCCGACGACTCCGCCGGTCACAGCCGTCACGGCGGACCAGGCCGCGAGTCGCCAGGCCCGTCGATACAGCAGCCACACAGTCAGCAGCGCGACGACCGTCCGCAGGGTGAACGGGTCCCACACCCAGTTGGACAGGAAGCGCAGGGTGTCCGTCCACGCCGGGTGTTCGAGGGCGGTCTCGTTCAACTTCCGTGCCGCGCCCGCGTCGAGACGGCGCAGCGGCTGCCAGTGGCCCTCGACCAGGACGAGCAGCAGGCCGAAGGGGACGGCGGCAACGGCGGCGACAGCGGCCGCACCGAGCAGGTGGATACCGAATTTCCGGTCGGCCGCCCGGCGGCGACGGTCACGAAGGCGCTGGGCCGTGGCGCGGACCACCATTCAGACTCCCGGGTCGGCTGTGATCGGACCGGGCCGCAGCGCCCGCGCAGCCTCCAACTGCGCGGCGAAGGACAGCCCCAGAAAGAGGGCGATGGAGGTCAGGTAGGCCCAGATCAGCAGCGACATGAAGGCGCTGAGCGGGCCGTAGATCGTGTCGAAGGACCCGCTGATGCCCAGGTACAGGCTCAGCAGCCAGGTCAGGGCCGTCCACAGCACGAGATACACGGCGGCCCCGAAGGCCAGCCAGGTGTAGCCGGGCTGCCGACGCCGGGGGGAACGGCGGAAGATCGCACTGGCCGAGAGGAGAGCGAGCAGCAGGCCGAAGGGCCAGCGCAGGATGTCGCAGACGGTTTTGGCGTCCCCGTCCAGGTGGTACACCGTCACCGCCGCGGCGGCCAGGTCGCCACCGGCCACCATCATGATGAAGCCGAGGCCGAGCGGGATTCCTGCGCTGAGGGCCATCACCAGCCCGCGCAGGTACTTCTTGTGGAAGGGGCGGTCCCGTTCGTTGCCGTAGATCCGGTTGGCACCGCGTTCGATCTGGCACATCGCGGTGGTGACGTTGACCAGTGAGAAGAGCAGGCCGAACCAGAGGGCGATCTGGGCGCCGTCTCCCGCACTGTCGCGGCTGCGGTCCAGTGCGTCGTCGACGACGTCGGCGCTGGGCCCCTGCGCGAGCCGGTGGATGGTCAGTTCGGCGAGTCTGCCGATGTTCTCCGTGTGCAGCGCGGTGGAGAGCCCGACGAAGGCGATGGCCAGCGGGATCACCGACAGCACCGTCTGCAGGGCCAGCGCGCGGGAGTGGCTGAAGCCGTCGGCGTAGCGGAACCGGACGAAGGAGTCGCGCAGCAGCGGCCAGCGGCCGTAGCGGCGCAGCGACGTCAGCGCCTCGTCGGCCGAGAGTTCGTCGCCGGTCATGTCGCGGGTCTGGGGGACCTTGGTGGCGGTGCCCATTCACTTCTCCCGGGTCGGCAGCAGGACGGTCAGCGCGCCGGGCCTGACCTCGGCGGTGAGACGTCGGCCGTGGGACACCGGGTCACCGTCGAGTTCACGCGACTGCGGTGCGGCGAAGGTGAGTTCGGCCCGCCGGAAGGTGAGGAACTCGACCGGTACGCCCTTCGTGCCGGTGCCGGTGCCGGTGTCCTCGGGTACGAGCGTGTCCACGGTCGTGGGCCGCGATTGCCGCCTGCGGCCGCGCATCAGGATGCCCAGGGCGCGCATCCAGCCGCCGGGGCCGCGCGGGTCGAGGATCAGCAGGTCGAGCAGTCCGTCGTCGGGCCGGGCCGCCGGGAGGAGCGTAAGACCGCCTTGTACGGTGCCGACGTTGGCGAGGAGCACCATGCGGGCCGTGCGGTGCAGGACGGGCGCGTCGTCGAGCCGGACCGTCAGCCGCATCCGGGGCGTGCGCAGGGTGGCGACGCCGGCGAGTACATAGGCGGGCCAGCCGACGGCGGACTTGGCGCGGTCGTCGGTGTGTTCCAGCATCGCGGCGTCGAGCCCGGCCCCGGACATCGCGGTGAAGTGGGTGGGAGCGAGGCCGTCGCCCTCGATGTGGCCGAGGTCGAGGCGCTGAGGGGTCCCGGACAGTGCGGCGTCAAGGGCGTCGGAGGGGTTGAGCGGGAGGCCGAGGTTACGGGCCAGCAGGTTGCCGGTGCCGCAGGGCACCACGACGAGCGGTACTCCACTGCCCGCCAGGGCGTCCGCGGCGGCCCTGACGGTTCCGTCGCCGCCGCAGACCACGACCAGTGTCGCTCCGTCACGGACCGCGCCCGCCGCCTGGCCGGTGCCCGGGTCGTCGGCGGTGGTCTCGATGAACGCCGGTGCGCGGTGGCCGTGTTGTTCGAGGATCCGCCGCAGTTTCTCGCGAGCCGCTTCGCCGGTCACCGTGGGGTTGAAGATCACGGCGGTACTGCCGGGCTTGCGCTGCTCGGCCCCGGCGGTGGCGTCGTCGGGCCCGGTCCTCGGCGAGGGGACGGCGGCCACGGACCCGTCGGTGAAGAGGGCACGGCCGACGATCAGCAGGGACAGGGTGCCGTTGGCCATTCCGCCGATCACGTCCGTGGGGTGGTGCATGCCCCGGTAGAGGCGGGCGACGCCGACGGCCAGCGGCACGAGGAACAGCAGCCCGGCCAGCGGCCACCGCCACGGCCTGCGGACCCGGGACAGCACGAGCACCGCGAGCCCGGCATAGAGCGCGGTGGCCGCGCCGGTGTGGCCGGAGGTGTAACTGGACGTGGGCGGGGACGCGTCGAGGCGGTACACGTCCGGGCGGGTACGGTCCACCGACTCGGTGACTGTCAGGAACACCAGCGCCTGGAGCGAGACCGCGACGGCGAGGAAGACCGCCTGCCGCCACATCGGCAGCCGGGGCACGAGCAGCAGAGCCACGCAGCTCAGCAGGGTGATGGCGATCACCGTGAGGGTGTTGCCCGCCTCGGAGCCGAGGTACGACACGGTGGTGAGCGAGCCCGTACGGATCCGCTCGAATCCCTCGTTGACGTTGTCCTCGACCGTCAGCGGCCACACGTTCCGGGCGGGCCCCGTGATCAGGAGCCCGAAGCCCACCATCAGGGCGGCCTGGCAGACGGTCAGCGCACCGATGCGCGCGGCGGTCCTGCCGGTCCCGCGCGGCAGGACGAACGAGTGGCCCGGCCGGACCGCGTCGGGTCCTTCTCCAGCCGCTCCTGCGGCTCTTTCCGGTACGGCGGTCGGCATCAGGGCTCCCACGGGGGCGGCGGCTCGCGGCGGACATCGGCCGGGTGGCATTCGCACCCGATCCACCGCCGTATGCCCCCGAAGCCGAGGCGCAGACACTCCGCCACGTGGGAATCCACGAATCCTCGCCCCGGACACGCACGAAAGGTGCCGGTGGGGCATTGCCCGCAGCAACCGCGTGTGTTCGAGTCGAAGCCGCACACTCCTGCCACATGAGCCGATCGTGCGGCTGCGCGGCCGGGTCCATGGTGTCGTCGGCGAGGTCCGCAAGGACTTGGCGCACCACATCGACGGCTTCTGGAAAATCCGTCGTGGCGAGCTCGCCGCCGTCCGGCCGGTTCGAAGGCAGCATTCCGAACGCTCACCGCAAAGGCGTCGAGCACCTCTGACACAGTGTGTCCAACACGACCACAGCCATCCGCAGCCTACTCACCCAGCACCTTCTCCTACTCCAACTCACCTTCCCCTGAAGGAACTTGACCACCGAGGAGAACGCGTATGAGGATCGTCATCACCGGCGGCTTCGGCTTCCTGGGACAGCAGGTCGCCGATGTCCTGCTACGGCGGCGGACCCTGGGCGGTGCGCCCATCGACCGTCTGGTGCTCGCGGACCGAGTCGTTCCCACTGGGTCGCCGTTGGTCGCCGACCCGCTGGTGGAAGTCGTCCGAGGTGACCTGATCAGGCGCCTCGACAAGATCTTCGAGCAGCCGGTGGATGTCCTGATCCACCTGGCTTCGGCGGTCTCCGCCGAGTGCGAAGCCGACTTCGACCTCGGCATGAGCGCCAACCTGGACACCACCCGCGCGCTGCTCGATGCCGCTCGCACGCAGACGACCACCGGCGGGCCGATGCCCCGGGTGGTGTTCTCCAGCGGCATCGCGGTCTACGGCTCGGACCCCGCGCTGCCGTTGCCGCCCGTGGTCAGCGAGTCGACGCTGCCCACACCGCAGTCCAGCTACGGAACGCAGAAGCGCGTCTGCGAGCAGTTGATCGCCGAGTACACCCGCCGGGGCTTCATCGACGGACGCGTGGCACGCCTGGTGACCGTCTCGGTGCGGGCGGGCGCGCCGAACGCCGCCGCCTCCGGCTTCCTGTCCGGCATCATCCGCGAGCCGCTCGCGGGCCTCCCGGCCACCTGCCCGGTCAGCCCCGACCTGCGGGTCGCCCTCGCCTCGCCGCAGCGTACCGTCGAGGGCATCCTCCGCATCACCGAGGCCGAACGCGGCCCGGGCGGGCTCGAAGGCGGCCTTCCGGTCATTCTTCCGGCGCTCACGGTCACGGTCGCCGAAATGCTGGACACGCTGCGCCGGGTGGCGGGCGATGCCGTCGCCGACCTGGTGACGGTCACGCCCGACCCCACCATCGAGGCCATCGTCGGCTCGTGGCCGGCCGCCTTCGACAACGCGCGCGCCACGGCACTCGGCCTCCAGCCCGACGCCAACTTCGAGTCGATCGTCCGGGCGTACATCGAGGGCCACCCCGAAGCCATCGCAGCCGGAGCGATCGGAGCGATCGGACTTGACGAATAGATCGGTGAGCGTGCTCACCGAGGTCAGCGGTCCCATACGGATCGCGGCCATGGCAACCCGCACCACCCGCGACTACGCCGAACCCCCGACCCTGCCCTCCACCTCTCGGTCGGCTGGGCCGTCCTCAACTGCGGGTGGCGATCAAGCAGTTCGGCTGGGAGCCCGTGATCCGAAGCACTCGGCCCGCAGGACTTTTGGGAGACGTCCGGAAACGACCGGCACCCTCACCCAGGGCGGCTACTCCACCCACGTCGTCGTGACCGAGGACTTCGTCGTCCGCATCCCCGAGGGCATCGACCTCGACGAGGCGGCACCGCTGCTGTGCGCGGGCATCACCACCTACTCCCCGCTGCGCCGCTGGGGCGCGGGACCCGGCAAGAAGGTCGCCGTCATCGGTCTCGGCGGCCTGGGGCACATGGCCGTCAAGCTCGCCCACGCGATGGGCGCTGAGGTCACCGTCCTGTCGCAGTCGCTGAAGAAGATGGACGACGGCCTGCGCCTGGGCGCCGACCACTACTCCGCCACCAGCGACCCGACCACCTTCGAGGAGCTGGCCGGAACCTTCGACCTGATCGTCAACACGGTCAGCGCCAAGCACGGCATCGGCTCCGAGATCGAGGTCATCCCGGCCGACAGGATCAGCGAGGCGTACGAGCGTGTCCTCGCCTCCGACGTGCGCTACCGCTTCGTGATCGACACCTCGACGCTGGCCTGACCCACGGTCACGGCCATGGCCACGTCCACCTGAGACCACCCCGTACGAGGAGCCTCCGCGCAGAGATAGGGCCGAGGGCGGCGAGGGCGCGGCGGCAGCGGCTGGGGGGCCGTGTCACACCCTGGAACGCCGCCTTCCGGCATGGCATGTCTGCCCGTGATGCGGGAACAGTGACCGGGCCCGATGCTCGTCGAAGACCTGCTCACACCCACAGGACTCCGCACGCCCCGCGGAAACAGCCGCACGAGAACCGAGGAGATGAGCGGATGGCCACCACTGTTCCCTGGACCGACGACGAACTCGACCGGGTCGGATCGGCCGAGGAACTGGACGTCGCCTCCCGGCGCCAGGACGGCGAGCTGGGCGGCCCGCGCACCGTCTGGGTCGTGCGCGTGGACGACGACATCTACGTCCGCTCCGTGAACGGCCCCACCTCCGCCTGGTTCCGTGGCACCCGAGCCCGCCACGAGGGCCGTGTCGAGGCGGGCGGGGTAGAGAAGGACGTGGCGTTCGAGGACGTCGACGGCGAGATCAACGACGCGGTCGACGCCGCCTACCGGACCAAGTACGGCCGTTACTCCGCCAACACCATCCAGCGCATCACGAGCTCCACCGCGGGCTCGACGACCATGCGGCTGCTGCCGCGCTGAACACCGCAGGAGAAGAGCGATGTTCACCCTCGACGCCCACGCCGCCACGTCACCCGGCGAGCACTTCGTCCCGACCACCGTAAAGCGCCGTGGCACCGGTTCCCACAAGGCCGCGCAACCGATCATCCGCCACCTGACCCGGCCGGGAGCCATGCCGTGATCGGTCTCGAACTCGTCGTTGTCCTCGGTGTGGCGGTGCTGTTGGGCAACGCCGCCGGTGACCGGTACCGGATCGCCCCGCCCGTCGTACTCCTCGTTCTCGGCGCGCTGCTCGGTTTCGTGCCCGCGCTGCGCGAGGTGGAGCTGCCGCCGGAGGCGGTCCTGCTCATCTTCCTGCCGGTGCTGCTGTACTGGGAGAGCCTGACCACCTCCCTGCGGGAGATCCGGCGGCATCTGCGCGGCATCATCCTGATGAGCACCGTGCTGGTCATCGGCACCGCCGGAGCCGTGGCTGCCGTCGCACACCAACTGGGGCTGGGCTGGGGTCCGGCATGGGTGCTGGGCGCGGCCGTGGCCCCCACCGACGCGACCGCCGTCGGCGTCCTCGCCAAGTCACTGCCCCGCCGCAACGTCACCCTGCTGCGCGCCGAGAGCCTCATCAACGACGGCACCGCGCTGGTGCTCTTCGGGCTGGCCGTCGGCATCACCGTCGGCGAGGACCACTTCACCCTCCCGCACGTCAGCGCGCTGTTCGCCGTCTCCTACGTCGGCGGGACCGCGGCCGGAGCGTTGACCGCATGGCTGGTGATCAGGGCTCGGCGGGTCTTCGACGACCCGCTGCTGGGCAACGTGACCATGATCCTCACCCCCTTCACCGCCTATCTCCTCGCCGAGCTGATCCACGCCTCCGGCGTCCTCGCGGCCGTCTCCGCAGGGCTGATCATGAGCCAGGCCGGACCGCGCATGGCCGCGGCCGCGATGCGCCGCCAGGCGGAGGAGTTCTGGTCGCTGGCGACCTTCCTGCTCAACGGTTCGCTGTTCGTCCTCGTCGGCCTGCAGGCCCAGGCCGCCGTACGCGAACTGCACGGCGGTGACCTGACCCACGCTCTCATCGCCGTCGCGGCCGTCTCCGCCGTGGTCGTCGCCGCGCGCTTCGCCTTCAACTTCACCGTGCCGTACCTGATCCGCCTGCTGGACCGGCGTCCGGAGCAGCGCCGGCGCCGGATGAACTACCGCGCCCGCGTGATCACGTCGATCGGCGGCTTCAGGGGCGCGGTCTCGCTGGCCGTGGCCCTGTCCGTGCCGACGACGCTCGACTCCGGCACGCCCTTCCCCCACCGCGACACCATCGTCTTCGTCACCACCGGCGTCATCATCACCAGTCTCGTCCTACAGGGGCTGCTGCTGCCGGCCGTGGTGCGCTGGGCCCGGCTGCCCCACGACACGTCGGTGGAGGAGGAACGCCTCCACGCCGAGACGACCGCCACCGAGGAGGCCCTCAAGGCCCTCCCCTCGCTGGTCGACGACCTGGCCACGGACCCGGCCGTAGCCGAACGCATGCGCGAGGAGTACGAGTCCCGCCTGCTCGTCGTCCGCGCCGACGATGGCGAGAGGGACGGCGACGACGAGGACATCCTGCGCCACCACCGGCACTACACCGCCCTGCGGCTGGCCCTCCTCGCCCACAAACGCGCCACGCTGGTCCGCCTGCGCGACGACCACGAGATCGACGACACCGTGCTGCGCCACGTCCAGCGCCGGCTCGACCTCGAAGAGGTACGGCTGTCCCGACGCCAGGCCGCCGAATGACCCCCACCAGGACAGGAGCCCTCCCATGCCCGCGTCCCCGGACGAGAACCCCCGCAACGAGGTCCTCGCGGCCTACCGCGCCCACCTGCGGGCGATGACCGACGGCGACACCGACACCCTGGACGACCTGCTCGACGACGGCTTCACCCTCACCCACATCACCGGGTACCAGTAGCCCAAGTCGGAGTGGCTGTCCCAGATGCAGGCCGGCCAGTTCATCTATCACGGAGTGATAGAGAAAAGCATCGCCGTCGACGTGGACGGCGACACCGCCCGCCTCGTCGGCCGCATCGTCACCGAGACGACGGTCTACGGCACCCAGGCCGACTGGCCACTGCAGTCGAGACCCTCACGGCCGACGATCGACATGAACCCGAACTTCGTCGCCACCACGACCTGGTCACAGCGCCCCTTGACGGCCCGGCCCACGAGGTCCTCGTCGGTGTGGGGCCCGTAGACCTCGTCGGACGTGCTTCGTGAAGGGCTCCCTGTTCGCCGGGTGCCTGTCCCTCATGTCTCACCTTCAAGCTGATTGCGGTCTGTTGCCTTCGCTCACCACGAGGGGGACCGTGCCGCGCTGGGTAGCGGGGTGCCGGAGTGCGACAGGGTCCCTGACGCTGTCCGTCGCGTGCGGCAGTCGGCTCGCGTTTCCTCTTGCGCGATCAGGGACGAGCCTTCATTATCAGGAATCCTGTTAATTTAACTTTGTAGTGATTGGGTGAGCCGTGGCATTCAGTCCCAGAATCCAGGCCAGAGGGGTCCAGCTGCTGCTCGGCCGAGTGATGAGCCGCGTACACAAGGATCTGCGCTTCACCGACATCCCGAAGCGCACGGAGACCGTCCGGGTGGAGACCGATGCCGGGCCGGTGACCTGCACCGTCTACCGCCCGTCGGCCGCCGCCTCGGCTCCTGCCCCCGTGTACGTCAATTTCCACGGCGGCGGTTTCGTGATCGCCCGCCCCGAGCAGGACGACCACATCTGCCGCTACATAGCCGCCACGGCCGGATGCGTGGTGATCAACGTGGACTACGCCGTCGCCCCGCAGAGGCCGTACCCCGCACCCGTCACCCAGGCGTACGACGTCACCGCCTGGGTGGCCGAGAACGGCCCCGCCAACAACTGGGACGGCTCGCGACTCGCCGTGGGCGGACACAGCGCCGGGGCCAGCCTGACCGCCGCGGTCTGCCGCACGGCCCGGGACCGCGGCGCCTTCGCACCCCGCCTCCAGATCATCGACTCCGCGCCGCTCGACCAGGTCGCCGACCCGGCCACCAAACAGTCACCCATCGCCAAGCCTCTGCTCACGCCTCAGCTCATGCGGGTCTTCACCGCCGCCTACGTCCCGGACCCCGCCGACCTCGCCCATCCGCTGGTGTCACCCGGACTGGCCGACGACCTCGGCGGACTGCCGCCCGCCCTGGTCATCACCGCCGAGCACGACCGCCTGCGCGACGAGGGCGACGCGTATGCCAAGGCCCTGGAGGCTGCCGGCGTTCCGGTCACCCATCGTTGCTTCGAGGGTGTCGACCACTACTTCACCCACACCGGCCCGGCACCGGCCGGGAAGGAAGCCATCGACCTGATGGCCACCACGCTACGCACGGCACTCAGCGCCTGACGCTGACGGGCTCATTGTCGAGATTCGACAGGCAGATCTTCACCCTGAGGAGCGCTGACAAGCCCTGCAGAGCCCTGCAGAGCCCTGAGGGTATGGTGCTTCAGATTCCACGATGAACAACAAGGAACAGGATGCAGCCGCCCCGTCCCCGTATCGGCGGGGCCGAGGCTGTACGCGTCCGGGGTTCCGATCAGCGGTCGGACAGCCCCATGGCCGCCACGTCGAGACGCTCGCCCGAGGTCGGGGTGAGGTTGCCCAGCTTCTCGATCTGAGCTGCGGTCAGTTCCCCACCATCGGCGGCGGTGTTGTCCTCCAGGTGGGCCACGTGCTTGGTGCCGGGTATCGGGTATCGGGGCGATGTCGTCGCCCTGGGCCAGCAGCCAGGCGAGAGCGACCTGGGCGGCGGTGGCGCCTGCCTCGTCGGCTACGGCCTTGACCTCGTCGGCGACCCGGAGGTTCTGCTCGAAGTCACCGGGGAGGGACCGCGGGTTGTTCTTGCGGAAGTCGTCCTCGTCGAACCAGTCGGTCGAGCGGATCGTGCCGGTCAGGAAGCCGTGGCCGAGCGGCGACCAGGGCACGAAGCCGATGCCCAGCTCCCGCGTGGTCGGCAGGATCTCCGCCTCCGGGTCACGCGACCACAGGGAGTACTCGGTCTGCAGGGGCGGTGATCGGGTGTACGGCGTGGGCGCGACGGATGGTGTCGGGCGCGCGCCTCGGACAGGCCGATGTGGCGGATCTTGCCCTGGTGGACCAGCTCGGCGAGGGCCCCGACGGTGTCCTCGATGGGCGTGTCCGGGTCGACGCGGTGCTGGTAGTACAGGTCGATGCAGTCGGTCCCGAGACGCTTCAGCGAGCCCTCGACCGCGATCCGGATGCTGGCCGGGCTGCTGTCGAGGCCCTCGCCGCCCGTGTGTGAGATGAACCCGAACTTCGACGCCAGCACCACCTGGTCGCGGCGGCCCTTCAAAGCCTTGGCCACGAACTCCTCGTTGATGAAGGGGCCGTAGACCTCGGCGGTGTCGATGTGGTTGATGCCCAGCTCGAGCGCCCGGTGGACGGTACGGATCCCCTCGGCCTCATCGGTGTCCTTCCCGGTGTAGAAGGCGTTCATCGGCATCGCGCCGAGACCGATGCGGGAGACCTCCAGGTCGCCCAGCTTGATGTGCTTCATGCTTGCCGCTCCGGCACGCCGCATCGCTGCCGCACGCCGGGGTGAGGACGCGGAATGGTTCCCGCGCGAGAGGTCTGAACTTCAGGCCGACTCCAGCCTGCTCGCCGGGCTCGTCCGGTGGCAGGGCGAGCTGGCCCGGGGAGCGGTGTTCAAGGTGTGACAGGGCCCCCACTCCCCTACCGGGCAGGTCACGGGGCCCTGCACACCCCTACGGCGGCTCAGCACACCCCGATC
The DNA here is from genome assembly GCF_010548275.1 of Streptomyces sp. SID12488. Taxonomy (GTDB): domain Bacteria; phylum Actinomycetota; class Actinomycetes; order Streptomycetales; family Streptomycetaceae; genus Streptomyces. Next base: position 189,921 of record NZ_JAAGLT010000008.1, on the reverse strand, counting down.
GGGTGGGTCACGAACCTCCACCGGCCTGACGCAGCGCCAGGCTCCGTCACGCCGACTCGCCCGTTCGCCCATGCCCGCGCCTCGGCGACGACCGGCAGCACTCGATTTCGCTACAAGTTCCGAAATTATTCGTGATGGGTCCGCCATGCCACCGAAATCTGCACTTCATAGCGTCACCATCAGCCGCATAGGCACCATCGCACGCATCGAACTCATCACAGTCATCAAAGCCATTGAGCCCGTCAGGCTCAAAGACGTGCTTTGCCATGAAAAAAACCACTGTCCTCAGCATTGCCATGAGACAGGAGTCCCCAAGTGTCGAATCCCTCCCGACGCGGCGTCCTCAGACTGACCGCCGGCACCGCTCTTCTCGGCGCCCTCGCCCTGACCGGCTGTGGCCGCGGCGACGAGACCAGCACCGCGAAGGCCGCGGCCAAGCCCATCGGCACCGACCCGGCCACCGGCACCGTCAAGGTCTGGGCGCCACAGGGCGACGCCGGCGTGCTCGACAAGGTCATCAAGCCGTTCAAGGCCGCGAACCCGGACGTCACCGTGAAAATCACGCTGATCCCGAACGGCGAGTACTACACCAAGCTCCAGTCGGCGATCGCAGCGGGCAAGGGACCCGACCTCGCCCAGTTCTTCCCCGAGGCACAGTCGCAGTTCCTCGATCCGTCGATCCTTCAGCCCGTCCCGGACGGCCTTGTCGACAAGGCGGACTTCTTCGGAAGTCTCTGGGACGCCGGTGTGGTCAAGGACGTCGCCTACACGGTGCCCTGGTACGCCTACACTTACGCGCTCGTCTACCGCGCCGACCTCGCCAAGAAGGCGGGCGTGAAAGCGCCGGCCACGTGGGACGAGACGGTGCCGTTCCTCAAGGCCCTCCAGGGCGCGGGGGCCAAGCGCGGCCTCGGGGCCGACATCGGCTGGGACAGCTTCAACGGCCAGGACGTCGCGATGTACGCCTGGCAGGCCGGCGGTTCGCTGCTCTCCTCCGACGGGAAGTGGACCCTCGACACTCCGGCGATGGCCGACGCCCTCCGGTACAACGCGTCGTTCTTCACCTCCGGCACGGCCGACACCAGCGGGCCCACGTTCCTCGACGCGCAGCCGTACTTCGTGTCCGGGAAGACCGCGTCGATGATCACCGGCCCGTGGGTGATCGGGCAGCTCGACGGCGCCGCGAAGAAGGATGGCTGGACGGCGGCCAACGTCGCCACCGCGCCCCTGCCCGCCGGGGCATCGAGCGATGTCTCCTTCTCCGGCGGAGGAACCTGGGGCGTTCTCGCGACCAGCGGCAACGCGGACGCGTCGTGGAAGCTCGTGCGGTACGTGTCGAAGCCGAGCACCCAGGTGGCGCAGTACAAGGCGTACAGCTCGCTGCCGGCGGTCGTGTCGGCCTGGGACGACTCGGCGATCAAGGGCCAGCCGCTACTGGACGCGTTCTTCACGCAGCTGAAGAAGACGCGGGCGTTCCCGCAGGTGAGCACATGGCAGCAGGTCGCGACGCGGCTGGGCAAGGAGATGGAGGCCGTGGCCAAGGGCACACAGACCGCGGAGAAGGCCGCCGCGAACATCCAGGCGTACGCCGACAGCGTCGGCACGGGTACGAAGTGAGCCGCGCATGACCACCAACGTCGCCCCCCGGGCGCCGCGCGCAGGACTGCGCGGCCGTCCGGGGAGGGTCCCTGCGCGCCGTCGCTCCCGTGGCGTGCACCGAACAGCCGTCGCCTGGCTGTTCCTCACCCCGTTCCTCGTCATGTTCCTGCTCTACACCGCGATCCCCACCGTCGCCGCGCTCGGGTTCAGCCTCACCGACCTGCACGGTGCGGACCTGCGGCATCCGTTCGCGGTCGACTTCACCGGCCTGGACAACTATCTCCGGCTGTTCCAGGACCAGAGCTTCCTGCGGGACATCCTGAACACCGTCCTCTTCGTGGCCGTCGGGGTACCGCTGACCATGGGGGTCGGCTTCGCACTGGCCCTCGCGCTGAACTCCGGCATCCGGCGGCTGCGCGGGGTGTTCCGTACGTTCTTCTTCGCGCCCGTCGTCACCAACGTCGTGGCGGTAGCCCTGATCTGGCAGTACGCCTTCAACGCCGACGGCACCGTCAACAAGGTGCTCGGCGCCATCGGCCTCGCCGGACCGAACTGGCTGGACGACCCGAACCTGGCGATGCCCGTCGTCATCCTGCTCGGCGTCTGGCGCAACTTCGGCATCGCGATGGTCCTGTTCCTGGCCGGCCTGCAGGCGATACCGCAGGACGTCTACGAGGCCGCCGCCCTCGACGGGGCAGGCCGTTGGCGGCAGTTGAGGCACATCACCCTGCCCCTGCTGCTGCCCACCACCCTGATGGTCTCGGTGCTGCTGACCGTCTTCTACCTCCAGGTGTTCGACGAGCCATATCTCCTCACGAACGGCGGCCCGTTGGGGTCGACCGAGTCGGTGGCGCTGTACACCTACCGCCAGTTCGGGGCGGGCGAGTACGGGGTCTCCTCGGCGGCGTCCTTCGTGACGCTGGTGCTCGTGGCCCTGGTGAGCATCGTCCAGTTCCGATTGTTGAGGCCCCGCGCATGACCGCTGTCACCGCGTCGGAGAACACCGACCTGGCCACCCGAACCACCGGCGTCCGCAGTTCCGTACGCCCCCGGTCCGTGGCCCGCCCCCTGCTGTACGGCGCGCTGGTGCTGTGCGCGCTGCTCACGCTGCTCCCCTTCCTGTGGGTGACCAGCGGCTCGCTGCGCAGCCTCGACGAGATCCGCTCCGACCCCGGCGCCTGGCTGCCGCACGACATCACCCTTGACAACTTCACCCGGCTGTTCAGGACCGAAGGCTTCGGCCGGTTCATGGCCAACAGCCTCGTGGTCGCCGCCATGGTTGTGATCGGCAACATCGTGGCGGCATCGGCTGCCGGATACGCCCTCGCGAAGCTGGAATTCGCGGGCAAACGGCTCGCGTTCGGCGCGGTCATGGCGGCGATGATGATGCCGTTCACAGCGGTGTTCGTCCCGCAGTTCGTGATCACCGTCGACATGGGCCTGGCGGACACCCTGGCCGGGATCGCCCTGCCCAGCGTCGCACTGCCTCTGTCGGTCTTCATCATGCGGCAGTACGCGTCGTCGATCCCCGACGAGCTGTTGGAGGCTGCCCGGATCGACGGCGCCGGCGAGTTCCGGATCTTCTTCCGGATCTTCCTCCCGCTGGCCGGTCCCGCGGTCGCGACGATCACGATCATGTCGTTCCTGACCTCGTGGAACTCCTTCATCTGGCCGCTCATCGTCGCCCAGAGCACGTCCACCTACACGCTGCCGGTGGGCCTCGCCGCCACCAGCCAGGCGGCGGCACACATCACCGACTACGGCCTGCTGCTCGCCGGTGCGATCGTCGTGATGCTGCCGGTACTCGTCCTCTTCCTGTTCCTGCAGCGGTACTTCGTGCAGGGCATCTCCGGAACGGGAATGCGGTGATCCCGATGGACGACCGGATGGACGAACGGACGGACTCACTCCACCCGCTCGGCGGACGGGCAGAGTCCGGGGTGGCGAAGGCATGGTGACGTCCACGACGAACGGGATGAACCAGAGCGCCGTCCGCCGCGTCAACACGTCGGTCATCCTGCGCATGCTGGCGGTGTCGGCGGGACCGATGACACTGACCGCGCTCGCCGAACAGGCCGGCCTCTCCCGTCGTACCAACGAGCTGATCCTGGATTCGCTCATCGAGGCGGGCTGGGTCACCGAGCTCGACCGCGTGCCGACCAGCGGCTGTGCCGGGCGCCCCGCACGACGGTACGAACTGCGCGCGGAGCATGCCCTGTTGGCGGCCGTCTATCTCAACACCTCTGACGCGTCGGCGGTCATCTCGGACGTACGCGGCCGGATCCTCAGCCGGGCGCGGCGTCCGCTGCGCGCCTACCAGGATCCGCAGGCCACGCTCGATGACGCGGCAGCCCTGGTGCGGGAGGCCCTCGACGACGCGGGCGGCTCCGTGGACCGACTGAGAGCCGGCGCGGTCGCGGCTGGTGGCGCGATCGACGACGAGGGCGTCGTACGACGGCTGGTGCACACCACGCGCTGGGAAGGTGTGCATCTGCCGGACGAGCTCGGGCGACGCCTGCGGGTGCCCTGGTTCGCCGACAACGACACCAACCTCGGTGCGCTGGCGGAGCGTTGGCGGGGCGTGGCGGGTGACCACGACAACGTCGTCTGGGCGATCCTCGGCAACCGGACCGGTCTCGGCATCCTGATACGAGGGGCCGTGCACCGGGGCCTGGACGGCGCAGCGGGGGAGATCATCGAGGTGCGCTCGATACCGGTCGGCTCGGTCGAGAACCTCTCGGTCGCCCAGCTCACCTCGCCCGAAGCGGATCGACGCAGGGTCGCGCTGGGCCGTTTCGACGCGGCCCGGGCGGGAGACGCGGAAGCGCTCGCCGAGGTCGACGAGTTCGTCGAGAACATCACCTCGATCCTCGTCACCCTGTCGTGGACGGTCGCGCCCTCGCTCATCGTGCTCGGCGGCGGTCTGGAGGAGGCGGCCGATGTGCTGCTGCCCCGGGTGCGCGAGGCGATGCGCGCCGCCCGCACCCCGGCGATCGAGCTGCGCGCCACCGGGCTGGGCCGCGACGCCCCGCTGATCGGCGCCGTGAAACTGGCACTCGACCGCATGGACACCGAACTGTTCGGACCACTCGCTCCGCGGGCATGAGCATGGCTTTTCCCCCGCCCATCAACACCCGCGGCACCAGACATGGAGTCTCCTTGTGACCGACACCCCCCGCACCGGCGTCCTCATCGTGGGCAGCGGCATCATGGGATCCCTGGTGGCCCGGCTGCTGCGGGACAGCGATCCGGCGCTGGACATCACCATGGTCGATGGCGGCCAGGCCATCGGCAGGGCCCCGGGCCTGCATCTGCACGACGTGGACGATCCCGTTCTCTGGTCGCGCTACAACGAAAAGGTCGGCACTGGTATCCAGGGCATGTACACGGGCGCCGGAGTGGTGCGTGAGGTCGCGGACAGCCTCACCGGCCTGACGCCCGGCATGTTCCACGCGCTGGCCTTCGGCGAGGACGCCGAGGCGATGCCGGCGACGGCGCTCGCGTGGAACGCGGGGGGCATGGGCGTGCACTGGACCGCCGCGACCCCGTGGCCCGCCGGACCCGAGGTGTTCGACTTCGGCGACCCGGCCCGTTGGGCGGCGGATCTCGACACAGCGCACCGGCTGCTGGCGGTCACGCCCTCCCCCATCGGCCCGACCGAGGCCGGCCGCATGGTGCTCGACGTACTGCGCCGTCGCTTCGAGGGCGTCGGACCGGACGACCGACGGCCGCAACCGATGCCCATGGCGGTCACCTCGACGGGATCGGGACCCATGCCGCGCACTGCCCCGGGGACGATCTTCGGGGCGATCTCGGCGGGCGGCGACCCTGCCTTCACTCTGATGACGGGGACACTCGCGACGGCCCTTCTCGTCTCGGACGGCCGAGTCGCGGGCGCCCGGCTGCGGCGCATCGCCGACGGCACGGAATCCGAACTCCACGCGGACGCGGTGGTGGTGTGCGCCGACGCGTTGCGCACCCCGCAACTGCTCTTCGCCTCGGGCATCCGCCCGGAGGCGCTGGGCCGCTACCTCAACGAGCACGCCTTCGTCACCGCCCGGGTGTTGCTCGACCTCGACCGGTTCGGCATCGATCTCGACAGGTTGCCGCTCCCCCGCGTCGGCGAGTTCTGCACGGACTCGCTGTGGCTGCCCCAGAACGGAGCGGTCCAGCCCTTCCACGGACAGATCATGAACCGGACGTACCTGGACGAGGACGGGCACCCCCTCGCGCACTCCGTCGGCCTCACGCTGTACGCCCCCGTCGAGTGCCGCCCCGAGAACCGGCTGGTGTTCTCGGAATCGGAGACCGACCTCGCCGGGCTGCCGCGCATCGGCGTCGAGTTCGAGTACTCCGACACCGATCGCGCCCTCATCGACCGGGCTCTCGCCGAAGTCCGTTCACTGGCCGAGGAGTTCGGCCCGTTCGACCCGGCGACCGAACTCGCGCTGCTCCCGCCCGGCTCGTCCCTGCATCTGACGGGCACCGTGCGGTCGGGCACGGCCGACGACGGGACCAGCGTGTGCGACCCGGACGGCCGGGTGTGGGGCATCGACAACCTGTACCTGGCCGGCAACGGCGTGATCCCCACCGCGATGGCCGCCAACGTCACCCTCACGGGAGCCGTGACCGCCGTACGGACGGCCCGTGCCGTCACCGCCCGCACCGTGGCGCTCGCCACCCACTGACAGGAAGCTGAACCATGATCGACATCGCGAAGGAATACCGCGTGGCACTGCCCGCGTGGATCGATGACGAGCTGGCCGACGTGCCCGCCGTCGTCCCGGACCGCGACGACCGGATGCGCCTCGTGCACCGGCTCGCGGACCGCAACTGGCGTGAGGGCAACGGTGGTCCGTTCGCGGCACTCGTCGCCGAGCAGGACACCGGCCGGATCGTCTCGGTCGGCGTGAACGTCGTCCTCGCCTCCGGTGTCTCCAGCGCACACGCCGAGGTCGTCGCCCTCGGCCTCGCCCAGACAGCCGTCGGCGGCTGGGACCTGGGCGGCGAAGGGATGCCGACGCACGAGCTGGTCGTCAACTGGCGTCCGTGCATTCAGTGTTACGGCGCAACCATGTGGTCCGGCGTGCGCGGCCTCGTGGTCGCCGGCGAAGGCCCCGAACTGGAGGAGATCACCACGTTCGACGAGGGCCCGCTCGGCGCGGACTGGGCCGAACAGTTCGAGACACGCGGCATCAAGGTCGTCCAGGACGTGCTCCGGGACGAGGCGCTGGCAGTGTTCCGGAACTATCGCGAGGCAGTCGACGAGGCCGACGGAATCGTCGTCTACAACGCCCGTGGCGGTGCCGAATGACAGCCGTGACACCGCGTTTCGCCACCGACGTGGTCACCTTCTACCACCCGGGCTTCTGGGACCTCACCTCCGCCGACGCCGTACGCGACTGGGCGTTGGCCAACCCCGAGAGCTTCTGGGACCGGGTAATGGACGCCCTGGCCGAGGCCGGTGTCACGGGCATCGAACTGACCTTCGCCCCCGGCGACATCGAGTCCGCCCTGCGGGCCTTCGGCAGCGCGCCCGCCTTCCGGCGCGAGCTGGCAGCCCGGGGTCTGTCCGTCGTGAGCGCGTTCATCGCGGACAGCGACGCCCCCGACTGGCGGGACGGCGACAACCTGCCCGCGATCGTCGCCGACGCCGAGCGACGCGCGGCCTTCCTCGCCGACGTGGGGGCGCAACTCCTCGTCGCCGGACTGCCCATGCGCACGACGTACGGGACACGGCCGCCCTTCTTCGTCGACGCCGCGTACATGACCCGGATGGCCGACATCGCCCACACCGTCGGTGAGGCCGTCGCACAGCACGGCGTGAAACTCGCCTTCCACACCGAGTCCAACAGCACGCTCTGGTACGAGCGGGACATCGACCTGTTCATGGCCCTGACCGACCCGCGCTACGTCTGGCTGTGCCCCGACTCCTGCCACATCGCACTCGGCGGCGGCGACCCCGTCGCCGTGGCACGCCGCCACTCGCAACGCATCGCCCTGGCGCACTGGAAGGACGCGGTCGGGCCGATCGACGTCGAACTCACCATCGACGACACGGTGTTCACCCAGCAGCAGCCCTACATGACCGAACTGGGCACGGGCATCGTGGACTGGCGGGGCTGGGCCGAGGCGATGTCCCGCACACCCGGCGCCGGCACGGTACTCATCGAACTGGACGAGGCGGCCGATCCGGTCGCCGCGCTCAGGGCGGGTACAGCTGTGGCAAAGAAGGCCTTCTCTTGATCGACTTCTCCGCCTGCGTCGAGACGCTGTTCCTCGAAGGCGACCGGCCGCTCGACGACCGAGTACGCGCCGCGGCCGACTCCGGGTTCCGTGCGGTGGAAATCTGGGGCTGGTGGGACAAGGATCTGGCCCGGCTCGCACGAGCACTGGACACGACAGACACGCAACTGATCACGCTGTGCGTCGAGTCGTGGAAGAACAAGTGCGACCTGGGTGACCCGTCCTCGCACGACGAGTTCCTCACCCGGGTGCGGGCAGCCGCCGAGGCCGCTCGGCAGGTGAACACTCCTCGACTCGTCGTGCTCGCCGGCGACGTCGCGCCGGGAATCGAGCCGACCGCTCAGGTCCACAACGCGGTCGCCGTACTCGCCCGGGCAGGGGAAGAAGTCAGCGGGGACGGCCCCGAACTGCTCGTCGAAGTGGTCGATCGAGAACACGAAGGACCGAACGCCTTGATCTCCGGTTCACGATCGGCACTTTCCCTCCTGGGCCGCCACGAGTTCGGCACCGGGACCATCGACTGGGCCACGGAACTCGCCTGGCTCCAAAACGCCGGCTACGAGGGCTACGTAGGCATCGAGGCGACACCACTGGGCGACAGCAGCCACGTCTACGCAACGGCCCGAGCCCTCCTTTGATTCTCCGGCGGCGTTTCGCTGTTCCTGCTGCTCAGGCAGCTACAAGGGCGTCGTCGTGTCTGGCTCGCGCTGCACGAGCTTCTCGAAGAAGAACTCGTGCTTGAGGAACGACGTCTCGTGTTCCGCCCCCGGGTAGGGCGGGATCAGTTGGGCGGCCTGGATGAGACGCCAGCCGTCCTCCAGTGCGGCGACGCCCGTCTCGTACGGCGGCCCATCGCTGTCCCCGGTCGTGGGCCGGGTTGCGCCGGTACCGTCGTAGCGGGCCCATCCGATGACCGGGGAGTCAAGGGCGGATGTGCCGAGGTACAGGACAAGAACCTGCTGCCGCACTGTGGTCGAACTGGTCACGCACTTCTCCTCTGCGCAGGTCGGTTGGTGATGCGGGTCGCCCAGTAGTCGATGTCGAAGTCGGGGTCGGCGGCCAGGAAGCGCCAGAGCCTGATCCGGTTGTGGATCTCCAGCCTGCCGGTGGCCTGTTCGTACCAGGGGAAAAAGTGTCCCAACTCCTCACGCACGGCCGGGTCGTACAGGTCCCCCGTGTCCCAGAGCCGCACCTGCGGCACGGTCGGATTGAGACGGATCTTGTACATGTGGCGAACGATGTCGCTGTCGTTGCGCCTGCCTCCGTGCCAGATGCCATGGTGCAGCAGGATGACCGTGCCGGCCGGGCAGGTCAGCCGGGCCTGGCCGCGCAGGTTCTGGTAGCGGCCGGTATCGGACTCGTTGGTCCGGCGCAGATGACTGCCCGGGACGATGAGCGTGCCGCCCATGTCCGCGGTGACCGCCTGCGGGTAGTACATGAGCTGCACATCGAAGGCATCGGTCCGCAGATCGATGAGAGCGTCGGCGTGCAGCGGCTGCGCGCTGCCCTCGCGCGGTTCACGCGTGTGCACGAAGTGATGGTCAACGGTCGGATTCACGCCCACCAGGCTCTCCAACGCGCCTGCTACGGCGGGCAGTTCGACGAGTCGTCTCGCGAAGGAACCCTCGGGGAACGCCTTCGGCACGGGTGTGCCGTACGGCACTGAGGGCAGCCCCGCCGCGAAGACGCCGAGCGCCTCCTCGTTGAGCTCCCGGGGCACGATGCCGTCGAGGCGCAGGAAACCGTGGGCCACGAACCGCGCCACCTGAACAGTGCTCAGTAGTTGTCGTGTGGTTGACATACGCCAACCGTAGAAAGAGACAGTGCGGAAGTCGTGGGCTGTAATCAGCAAGCACTGGTGATTTTCCACCATGGCCCGCGCCTGGAATTGGCTCTCGACCTGCCTCGGGTCAGCTGTTGTGCTGTTTCACATCGAGTACACGGTGGAGAGGACATGGCGGCTGCTGAAGGGGCACGGCTGGACGTGGCAGGAGCCGGCGCGGCGCGCGATCACCCGTGCCGAAGATGGCGTGGGCCCGCGGAACTGCGCCGAGGCTCCGATGGACACGCCCATCGGAGCGCCCATCGGAGCCTCAAGTCCGTCAGCCCAGACCGAACCGCTCGGCGTGCACCTGCAGGTGGGGAACCTTCAGCCCGCGCAGGGAGCTGAGCACGGCCGTGGTCATCGCGGGCGGCCCGCAGACGTACACGTCGCGTTCGGTTATGTCGGGAACCAGGGCACGGAGACTCTCCGGCTCGAACGGCGAGCTGCCTTCCCCCCTTCGGCCGGTGAGCAGGTGCAGCTGCCCGCCGCGGTCCGCGACCAGAGTTCGTACCTCGTCGACCAGCACGGCATCGTCCTCGCTGCGTACCCGGTAGAGCACGACGACGTCGCCGGCCGGTTCCTCCTCCAGCAGGGCTCGAACCGGAGTGATCCCCACTCCTCCGGCGATCAGCAGTGCGCCGGGCCGTGTCCGGTGCAATGAGGTGAACGCCCCGTACGGCCCCTCGACGAACGCGCGGCTCCCGACCGGAACGTGCCGCAGGCCGGCGCTGGTGCTGCCGACCGCCTTGGCGGTGAGACGCAGTGTGCGGCCGTCGGGTGCTGCCGACAGCGAGAAGGGATTCGCCAGCCACCAGTGGTTGTGCCCGGGGAACCGCCAGATGCAGAACTGGCCCGCCCTGGCCGGCAACTTGTCGAGGTGTCGGCCCGTGACGTGCACCGACACCACGTCGTCCGACTCCGGCACCACCGCCACGACCTCGAAACGGTGATAGGCGTTGCGCCACAGAGGCATCACGATCCGCCCCGTGACCAGGGCACCGAACGCGAACAGCCACAGGGCCCACCAGTAGATCATCGCGGGCGCGGAGGAGCTGAAGGTCGTGGTCTCCTGCAACTGGTGGACGAATGCCAGCCCCAACGCCACGTACAGCAGCAGGTGCACGCCGTGCCACGTCTCGTACCGCAGCCGCCGCCTCACCTGTCGGGCGGAGACCGCGGCGACCACGACGACGATCGCCGCGGCCAGCATCCCGAGCAGGGAGGCCGGCACTCCGGCCAGCGAGGAGAACGCCTTCGTCATCGACGTGTCAGCGAGCCTCGCGTAGCCCAGCACCACCAGCACGGCGTGGGTCAGGAGGGTCCACAACAGCGAGAAACCGACCCACCGGTGCCACCCCGTCAACCGGTCCATGCCGATACGGCGGTCGAGCCACGGCAGCCGGGCCACCAGCAGCAGCTGGAACAGCATCAGCACGGCGGCATGCAGGCCGAAGAACTTGGCAACCGTGAGCACCCCGTTCTTGCCGGTCCCGGCGGTGAGGAACAGGACCTCGACGATCACCAGGTTGACGACGACAAACGTCCACAGCGCCCAACGCGCCACGACGACCGGAGGTATGGTCCCCTGTCGCAACCGTGTACTTGTAGCCTCCACCGCTTCCCCTCTTGTCCATGTGACGCGCCGGCCCGGTACCCGGGCGGTCGCGGGGACCCGCGCGTCCTGATCTGATACGGCGCCCCTGGGCGGGGCAAGAGTACGGAACATGGCGAGGAGTTGGCCCTGTTTGGCCTCGACTGTTCTTGTTCCGCGATCGGCACGCCGGTCGAGCGGACCACACGTGCCTCATGAGGGTGCCCTGCGATCACTTCGCGGGGCGCCCTCTCGTTCCTCGACATCACCCTGGTGAACCCGCAGTCGGCCGCCCCAGCGAGTCGGCAGCCCTACGCGCCGAGGCCGCCGACGCGATGCGCGGGTCGGTGACCACTGCCGACGGTCACCGCGAGGGCGCCCACCCCGGCGGCGGCCAGTAACGTCCGTCGGCGCAGCGGGCCGTCCGAGGGTGCCGCGTAGGTGCCGTCGAGAACATCTGGCATCTGATTACTCCTCACACGACGGCAGTCGTCCGGACCGCCGTCGCCGCGTACGTTGAGTGATTAAGGTGTTAACCACAAGCCGTCATAGGGCTGTTGGGATGCATGGGGTACACATGACGAGTTCGCGTGTCTGGCGGCGTCCCACGCTCGGCGCCGTGGCGGCACGGGCGGGAGTGTCGACGGCCACGGTGTCGAACGCGCTCAACGGCACCGGCCGGTTGTCCGAGGCGACCAGGCAACGCGTGCTCGCCGCGGCGCGCGAGGTCGGTCACGCCCCGGCCAGCGCGGCCCGGGCCCTGGCCCGCGGGAGCACCGGCGTGCTCGGCATGACCATGACGACGTACGGTGACCTTCCCGTCTCGTACATGGAGATCCCCTATTACGCGCAGCTGGCGTTGGGCTCGATGGCGGCGGCGCACGAGCGCGGCTACATGCTCATGGTGATGCCGAGTTCCCTGTCACCGTGGATGTGGCTCAACACGCCGATGGACGGCGTCGTCCACGTCGAGCCGCTCGCCGACGACCCGGTGCATTCCATCCTGCGGGAGCGGGGTATCCCGATGGTCACCGCCGGCCGGCCGCCCCAGCCGCACTGGCGCGACGCATGGGTGGACACCGACTACGAGGCGGGCCTGCACCTCCTGCTCGACCACCTCACGGAGGCCGGCGCCCGGCGGATCGCACTCTCCCAACCGCTGCACGACGACGAGTACCCGCAGCGGATCGGCCGCGCCTATGCCTCCTGGTGCGCCGAGCACGACATGCCCACCCTCGTCGAGGAGTACGCCTCGCTGCCCGACTACTTCACGGCCGAACGGGACGCTGTCCGCCGACTGCTCAACCACGATCCACGACCGGACGCCGTCATCGGCGTCTACTCCGACTCCGGTCACAACATCCTCGCCGCCGCCCGGCACCACGGGCTTCGAGTGCCGCAGGATCTGCTGGTGGCGTGCATCAGTGAGGATCCGGACTACGCGACGACGACACCGCCCCTCACCACGCTGGGCCTCCGCCCGGACCGGGTGAGCGACGAAGCGGTCGACCTGCTGATCGCTCTCGTCAACGCCCGCAGCGGTGTGGACCGGCATCGGCTCGTTCAGCCGGTCCTGACCCCTCGCCGGTCCACACGACGACCGGTACGTCGAGAGAACGGCACCCCCTGACCGCACGGACCGGACCACAGTGGCGGGGGCATTGCCTCGCCGTCCCGTGTCGTTCGGATCCGGTCGGCCTTGTTTCTCGTATGGGCGGCGTGCGAGAACGGGGAAACGGAGCGCGAGGAAGTGGGTTGCGGACGAGGGGTGCCGTACCCGGTGTGCGGCAGGACGGTCCGCAGAGGCTTCGATGTCGTGGCATGGACCTGGTCCGCCGGGCCGGGCGGCGACGGCTTCGGCGGCAGGCTCGGAGCGCTGCGTCGGCGGGCGGCGGAGCGCTCCGAGCGAGCCGGTCAGAACGAGCAGGTGTCCGTCCAGCGCGTGATCAGGGATGTGTTGTTCCTGTCGGCGTCACGTACGGGACCACACAGGAACGGGCTGAAGCGGGTGTCGGCACGCAGCCAGAGGCTGAGGAACGACACGATCCACTTGCCCTGCTTGGCCTTGTTGCCGGAGCCCGTCATCGGGCACAGATGGTCGCCCGGAACCTCGATGTAGAGCTTCTCGGCCTGGGACATGGAGTTGTACCAGGGCAGCGCGTAGGTGTTGCCGTGGGCGACGGGGTCGCTTGCGCAGGTCAGGAAGAACGTGGGGTCGGTGACTGCGGAGAAGTTCATGTTCGGGTAGTAGGGGGCCGTGGGCACGCCCGCACGGAAGCGTGCGTCGTCCCGGAGGGCCGCCATGACGCCACCGCCCCCCATCGAGTGACCGACCGCACCGAGCGTGCCGTTGAGCTTGCCGGACATCGGGTTGCCGGTGGCGTCGCCGAGGGCGAGCAGTTGGGTGCCGGCGGCGCTGATCTGGCGGCCACGCGATGCGGGATCGTCGGTGAGTGTGTTGGTGCCGACGTTGATGACGACGAAGCCCCAGGAGGCGAGGCGGGGCGCGAGCCATTGCAGGTTCTGCTGTGTGCCCTGATAACCAGGCATCAGTACGACGCCCGGGTACGAGCCACTGTTCGTGGGGTACGTGACCGTGCCGGAGCCGTACCCGGTTGGGCCGGGAACGGTGTAGGTGGCGGTGGTCAGCGGCCCGTCGGTGGCCTCGAGGGAAGCGGTCGTCGGGTCCGGGATGTCGTTGGCCGGAGGGGTGTCCTCACCGGTGCCGTATACCTGGAACTCCCACAGCGAGTAGCCGTAGGCGGTGCCGCGCCGGGTGCCCTGGAAGCGGACGTACCGGCCGTTGCCGTTCACGTCGAGGGTCTGCGCGCCGCCGGTGCTCGTCGTGGTCGAGTAGATGGTGGCCCAGGTGGTGCCGTTGTCGGAGGTCTGGATCTGGAACGCACGTGCGTACGCGGCCTCCCAGTGCAGCACGACTTGGGTGATGGTGGCGGTGGCGCCCAGATCAATGCTCAGCCACTGCGGGTCACTGAACGTGCTCGACCAGCGCGTCCCGGTGTTGCCGTCCACGGCCGCCGACGTGGGGGTGGACGCGTTCTCGGCGGACGAGGAGGTCGCGGGTTTGCCCTGGGACAGCAGGTCGGCTGCGGCCGCCGGCGGGGCTGCGGCTGTCAGCAGGGTCAGCGCCAAGCCGATGGTGGTCGCCAGGGCGATCAGTGCCGTCATGGCGCGGGATCGGGTCCGTAACGGCGTGACCGTGTGAGTGGAACTACTGGATGGAAGCATTGCTTTTACCTCCGGATAGCGGTGGGAGCGCGGTAACCGGACAGCGGGGTGCGCCCGCGCTGTGAGAGCTGCCGGATTCGCCAGTAGGCGGTCTCTCACAGTGCGGAAGGAAACGGAAGGGGCGTCGCGTGCGGCGGCTACCGGGACTGTGCGAAGAGCCAGTCGGTGACCACGTCGTTCTCATACGTCTGGGCCCATGCGAGGTGTGGGTTCACCGGTGTCGTTCCGGGCGGGTAGCTCGTGAACAGTACGTGGCTGCGCGTGGCCCGGGCCTGCCGTAGGAGCGCCCGGGACCGGGCCTCGAACTCTGCCTTCGGCAGATCGTTCGCCCACTCCCCACGGCTGACCCGGGTACCGGCGGTCTCCAGCGCGTTCATCAGGGTCCAGGTGCCGGGGGTGCCGAACCGGCCCTCCCGGTAGAGGACGACCGGGTCGTCGACGGAGTGGTCCGCCCAGATCGGGATGTGCGTGATCCTTTCCATGGTGGCCGCGTCGCCCCAGCCGGCCGTGGGCAGGGCTGCCGCGAACACGTCGGGGCGCTTCGCCAGCAGACTGTAGATACCGCGCGCACCCGAGGACAGGCCCACGAGATAGAGCCGGGCCGTGTCCACGTTTCGGGAGTGCTCGCTCACGAAGGTGTCGATGAGTTCGATCAGAGCGGCCTGGACCTTGGCGTCGGTCCAGTCCGTGCCGTCGGGTCCGTCCATGGGACGGGGCAGGGGGATCTGCGGCGACAGGACGAACGCGGGGTCGCGGCGCTGTCGTTCCGGTTCGGCGAACGTGACCGCGATCCGGTTGGAGGTGAGCTGGGTCATGTTGTTGTCCGCGACTTCGCCACCGCCGTGCAGGGTGACGACAAGTGGATACCGCTTGCGCGTCTGCGGGTTCCGTACCAGTCCCTCGGGCCGGTACAGCCGGAAGTCCAGTTCGAAGCCTGCGGAGTCGGTGTAGGAACCGGCGGCGAAGTCGTCGACCACGGGAGTGATGACATCGTCGTTCCGGCTCGCGAACGGACCAGCCCTGAGCACTGGTTCGCCTTCCGGGGTGTGCACGTCCGCCACCTGCCTGACGGAGTAGGCGCGGTCCAGCGGAAGGGGGTCGGTGCCCGCGGCCCACGCGTTGGAGTCGTTCGGGTCGAGTTCGATGATCAGGCGGTCCCCCGGCCGTCCGGGCTGAGATCGGTCGTCCACGTCGGCGGTGGTGCTGGAGTAGACCCGGATCACCGTGCGAGCCGCCGTTTGTCCGCCGACGGTGGCCTTGACCTGGAAGGCCGAGGGTGGGATCACCCCACCGCGTAAGTCGATGCGATACGAGTACTGGAGGGCGACGGCTGTCACCAGCCAGTTGTTCCTCGGCGTCACCCGCGTGACAAGGTCCGTTCGCAGGACCGGATTACGCCCGGAGGCAGCTTGTCGAGCTTGGGATGTGGCTGCCGTGGTGTCGGCGGCCTGGGCGGTTGCCACGCTCACGGCCGGCGCCGCGACCGCACCCGCTGTGACTGCGAGCGCCGTACGTCTGGTGATCCGTCTCATGCGTCCTCGTCTCGGTCCTGTGGGGCACCCGTACCGGGTGCCTGGCGTGTGTGGAGGTGTTCGCCCTGTCCCCGATTACCCGAAGCGGGCGGCACGTTGGAGGCCTGCAAGGCATGTACGGTGGCTGCCCGGACCCTGCGGTCGGCGGGGAGTGCGCTCAGGTCCGGGACACCGGTCACAGCGGGAACGCACCGGTCAGCAGGGCGCCTGCAGTCATGACCAGGGTGGTGCCGAAGGCCCAGCGGAAGATGAAGCGCTGGTGTTCACCGAGCGCCACACCGCTCATGCCGACCAGGATGAACGTGGACGCGGTGAGCGGACTGAGCGGGAACCCCGTGGTCATCTGGCCGAGAACGGCAGCTCTGGCGACCTCGGCCGGGTCCGTGCCGAAGCCCTGCGCGGTCTCAGCGAGTACGGGCAGTACGCCGAAGTAGTAGGCGTCCGGGGTGAAGACCAGGCTGAGCGGCATGCCGGTGACGGCCACCGCGACGGGCAGGTGCGGGCCCAAGGAGTCGGGGACGACGGAGACGAGCGTCTCGGCCATCTCGTCGAGCATCCTGGTGCCGGTGAGGATCCCGGTGAGGACTCCGGCCGCGAAGATCATCGTGGTGACCAGGACAACACTCTTGGCGTGCTTGTCGAGCAGCGCCTGTTGCTGTTCCCAGGTGGGGTGGTTGACCAGCACCGCGATCGCGAACCCGAGGACGAACAGCACCGGAAGCGGCAGTACTTCCTGGATCAGGCAGACCACGAGGGCGATGGTGAGCAGGAGATTGAAGATGTTCAGCCAGGTCCGCGGCAGGGGCGGGACCCGGACGGTGCCGGGCCCGTCCCCGGGAGCCCGGAGTGCCTGACGTCCCCCGTCTGCCGTCGCGGGGGTGATGTGTCGGCTCGACTCGGGTTCCGTGGTCGCCGAGGCCGTCGTCGCAGCGGCGGGTTCACGGTCGTCCCGCTCGTCGTCGCCCTCGCGCCCGTCCGTGGCCGGACCCGGCGGGGACAACGCGGCAAGGCGGTCGCGTTCCCGGCGGCCGAGCAGGTACGAGGCCACCAGCACCCAGGCGACGCCGAGGCCCATCGCGGGCAGCACGGGGTTGAAGACCTCGGAACTGTCCAGTTTCAGCGCCGCCATGGCGCGTGCGGTCGGGCCACCCCAGGGGACCATGTTCATCACGCCCGCGCCCAGGCACACCACTCCGGACAGGACCAAGGGGTTCATACCGAGCCGCTTGTAGACCGGCAGCAGTGCGGAGACGGTGATGAGGAAGGTGGAGGCGCCGTCGCCGTCCAGGGCCACGCACAGCGTGAGGACGGCCGTGGCGACGGTGATCCGCAACGGGTCGCCCCGCGCCACACGCAACAGACCGCGGATCAGGGGGTCGAAGAGCCCGGCGTCCACCATCAGGCTGAAGTACAGGACCGCGAAGGCGATCATGATGCCGGTGGGGGCCACCTTGGACAATCCACCGAGAATCAACTCGCCCAGATCGCCGGCGAAACCGCCGATGAGCGCCGCCAGTACCGGAAGCAGGATCAGAGCCACCAGTACGGAGGCGCGTTTGGTCATGGTGAGCAGCAGTAGGACGGCGATCGTGGCGAAGCCCAGGGCTGCCGGCATGGCGGCGCTCACTTTCTCGGGGATGGCCCTCGGCGGCGGTGGGCGGGGGGGAAGGCGAGCCGAGGTGTTACGCGAGAGTTTCGGAGCACTGGCGGATCGGTGTCCAGCATCAAACCGAGATCTGTCCATGCGTTAAGCGCATCAATCCCAGCGGGAGCACCCTATGCTCGTCCGCCATGGAAGCCACCACCTTGCGTCAACTCGCGGCGTACACGGCCGTAGCGCGGGCCGCGAGCTTCACCGCGGCCGCCGCGGAGATGCACGTGTCCCAGTCCTCGCTCAGCCGCGCCGTCGCGGATCTGGAGCGACAACTCGGCGTCCAGCTCCTGGAACGGGACACCCGCAACGTGCAGTTGACCGCGGCAGGCGTCGAGGCACTGCGTGTCGCCCAGCAGATCGTCACCGCTCACCGGGCGGGTATGAAGGAGCTCAGGCGATACCTGCTCGGCGAGTCGGGAACGGTCGCCGTGGCCACCCTTCCCTCCGTCGCCGCGGTGCTCCTGCCGCGGGTGATATCCGACTTCCGTGAGCGGCGGCCACAGGTGGCGGTACGACTTCTCGACGGCCTGGAGCGGTCGGTACTGGCCCGGGTCCTGTCCGGCGACGCCGACTTCGCGATCACCACCGTCGGCAACCCGCCGGAGCAGTTGGAGCACCGCCCCCTGGTCAGAGACCGCTTCGTCGCGGTGCTGCCGGAAGGCCACCCGCTCGCCGACCGCCACGAGATCACCTGGGACGACCTGGCTCGCCGGCCGTTCCTGGCCGTCGGGCGCGACTCGAGCGTGCGCCGGCTCACCGACGCGGCGTTCGCCCAGATCGACGCGCACGCGGCCCCGGCGGCGGAGGCGGGCAGTATCGCGACCGTGGGAGGACTGGTGACCGCCGGTCTCGGGGTGTCGGCGATGCCCGCCCTCGTGCTCCCGCTGATGGGTGCCGGACCCGTCGTCTGCCGACCTCTTGTGGACCCCGTGGTGGACCGGCGCCTGGACATCGCGGTGCGCGCTCGACGAACGCTCCCCACCGTGACGGAGCGGTTCCTGGAGACGCTGGAAGAGTTCCGCCTCCAGAAGCGTCCACTTCCGCCAGGGGTCTCGTGGGCCTGAGACCGCGTACCAGTACCAACCTCCCTCAATTCATGCGTTTATCGCATTGATTGATGGCCTTCTGATGCTCGACAGGCATTTCCGCCCTCCGGCAGTCTGAGGACAACGGCGACGGCCCCGCTGCACCAACGCGGACGACGCTGTCGGGACTCACGCGATACGCAGGGCAAGGGAGTTCAGCGGTGTCGGACGACGAACGGAACATCACCGGGAGCGGGCAGTTGCGCGGGCTGAAAGTGGTCGAGTTCGCCCATGTGGTTGCCGGTCCACTGGCGGGCTCGATGCTCGCCGACCAGGGGGCCGACGTCGTACACGTGGAGCCCCCCGGCGCCGGAGACGCGGCCCGTGCCATGGGGCCCCAACGTGACGGTGTTCCCCTGTGGTTCAAGGTCGCCGGCCGCAACAAGCGCTCGGTCACCCTCGATCTGCACCACCAGGCCGGCCGGCTCGTCGCCCACCGGCTCGTGGCCTGGGCTGACGTCGTCATCGTCACCCTGCGCGCAGGACGCCTGCGCAGTTGGGGGCTCGACTGGGACTCCGTGCACCGGATCAACCCCCGGGCCGTGCTGCTGCAGATCTCCGGCTTCGGCGCCACCTCGTCTCAGGCGGACGCCCCCGGCTTCGGCAAGGTGGGTGAGGCGCGCAGCGGAGTCGTCCACCTGACCGGCTTTCCCGACGGCCCGCCCGTGCACACCGGCTTCTCGCACGGCGACGCCGTGACCGGCCTGATGGGCGCCTACGCCGTCCTCGCCGCCCTCCACCGACGCGACCACGACCCCGGATTCGACGGCGAGTGGATCGACCTCGCCCTCTTCGAGTCCCTGTTCCGTCTGGTCGAGTGGCAGGTCATCGTCCACGACCAGTTGGGACAGGTTCCCGAACGCTCCGGCAACCAATTGGCGGTCGCCCCGGGGGCCGTGATCAACACCTACCGCTCCCGCGACGGCGAGTGGATCACGGTGACCTCCGCGACGCTGCGTTCGGTCCGCAACATCGTCCGCCTGCTGGGACTTCCCGAACGGGAGTTCACCACGGCCGAGCAACAGTACGACCGCCGCGAACAGCTGGACGAGAACCTGCGGGACTGGGTGGCGCAGCGCGTCACCCGAGAGTGTCTGGAGGAGTTCGCCCGTGCCGAAGTCGTGGCCTCACGGGTGTTCGACGCCGCGGACATCGCCGCCGACCCGGTGTACGCCGAACGCGAGGACATCGTCACTGTCGACGACCCCGATCTCGGGCCGGTGCGTATGCAGGCGGTGATCCCGCATTTCCGGCAGCGCCCCGGGCGGGTCTGGCGGACGGGGCCCGCCCTCGGGCAGGACAACCGCCTGGTCTACGGGCAGTGGCTCGGACTGAGCGCGGACGAGCTGGCCGCCCTGGAGAAGAGCGATGTCATCTAGGGAGTCGTCGAAGAGCCCTGCCGAGGTGGGCGCGGCAGTGGTCGACCGGCCCCCGCTGCGCTCCCTGCTCTTCGTCCCCGGCACCAGAACCGACTGGCTGCCCAAGGCCCGGGCGGCGGGCGCCGACGCGGCCGTCCTCGACCTGGAGGACGCTGTGCCCACCGCGGACAAGCTCACGGCCCGCGCACAGGTGGCCGACGCCGTCGCACGGGCCGCCGCCACGTCGGCCGAACAGGCGGGACGGATGGCGTTGTTCGTCCGCGTCAACCCGCTGGCCGACTGGGCGGGGGCCGAGGAACTGCGGGCGGTCGTACGGCCCGGGCTCGCCGGTGTCGTCCTTCCCAAGGTCCGCTCCGCCGAGGACGTGAGGCTTGCCGACCGCGTGTTGGGCTGGTGCGAACAGGAACAGGGCCTGCCGCCGGGACGGGTCGCCCTGGTGCCCCTGCTGGAGACGGCGCGCGGCCTGCGCGAGGCCTACGACATCGCCCGAGCCGCCTCGCGTATCGCCTATTTGGGCGCTCTCAGCGCCCCCGGTGGCGACGTGGAACGCGCGGTCGGCTACCGCTGGAGCACTGAGGGAACCGAAACGGTGGCACTGCGCTCCCGCGTTCTGCTGGACGCCAGGGCAGCCGGAGTGCCGTGCCCGGTCAGCGGACTGTGGACGCGCATCGGTGACCTGCCGGGGCTGCGCGCCTTCGCCGAGCAGAACCGCTCCCTCGGCTACGAGGGCATGATGGCGATCCACCCTTCCCATGTCCCCGTGATCAACGAGGTGTTCTCTCCCCGCCCCGCCGAACTGGCCCGCTGCGCAGAGCTGATCGCGGCGGTCGAGGCGGCGCAGAGGGACGGGACGGGTGCCGTGATCTTCCAGGGTGAGATGGTCGACGAGGCCATGGCCTGTACGGCCCGCCTTGTGCTCGAACGACACGCGGCACAGGTTCGCGTGGCACCTGCGGGTTAGGCGTCGAGACCTCGGGCCCGCGACGTTCAGCGTCCCCTGACGGACAATCACCCTCCCCCGGCATGAGTCGGGGGCCGGACCGGAGGCCCGTCCCCCGGTGCGTTCAGCCGATCTTGGCCATGTTCCACTGCTGAGCCGAGCCGCCGTCGGCGGACCACTGGATGACAGTGCTCCCCTCCGTATCGACGTTGGCGTTGTCCAGTACCGCGCGTAGCCCTCATGGTGCTCGGCCGTGATCACGAGGTACTTCATGCCGCGTTCTGGGCACGGTACCGCCGGCGAGCGCGCGAACCGCGCGACCTTCCCAGAGGCGGAGTCAGCGCCGGGCCGGGTGACGCCAAGATCGATTTCACGTCATCGACACGGACAGAAGAGTGAAAGGCGGTTCGAAATTTCGCGAGCCGTTCGGAAACCGAAGGCTTCACCAATACCAAGGAGACCATCGAGCATGTCAACACCCATCACCGCACTGCCTCCACGATCCGGCCATTACAGACGTAGCGGAGGTGGCGCATCTACATCATCCGGGCAACTGGCCTGCGATGACATGGGATCAAACATCTTCGAATGTTTCGAAGACATCATCGATTCATGCGAGAGGTATTGACGGGATTCACCGGCCTTCTATCATCCAGAATGCTCGGCAAGCCGATTCGCGTTCGACATCTCGTATACAGAGCAGCCGCTCCGCACGAACCAGCAGGACACCTCTGGGCAGCTCCAACCATCGTCGGCTGGGCCACAGAAGGGGAACGTCACGCGTGCAAATGTCATGGACCCATCACGTCGTGTCCCGTAGCCGCGCACTGCCGGCCGCCACCGGCCTGACCGCCGACGCCCTGTTTCCAGGGAAATGGGCGTCGCCGCCGGCCTTTCGGCGGAGCAACCGGACCTTCCACAGGCGGGGCCGGATCGACTTCACCCACCTCGGGCCCGCCTTCACCATGGGCGACGCCGGCAGTTCTTCATGGGCTGCCGCTTCGCCCTCCTCACCCACGCCACCCAGACTCTCGGCGGCGCCGTCCGCGTCACGCGATTCGCGCTGACCACGCCCTGAAGAGGCCCACCGATCGCACCACACAACCCCCCACCCACCCCACGAGGAGAACGATGAACCCGCTCAAACGGCTCGGCTCTCGCCGCGCCTCGATCCTGGGACTGCTGGCCGCGACCGCCCTGGCGACACCCGGCACCGCGACCGGCGCGGCAGGCACGACCGCCGCGACCGACACGGTTCGGGCCTCCACCCTGGGCGCCCAAGCGGCCCAGTCCGGACGGTACTTCGGAACCGCCGTGGCCGCGGGCCGGCTCGGCGACCGCACGTACACCGGCATCCTGGACCGTGAGTTCAACATGGTCACGCCCGAGAACGAGATGAAGTGGGACGCCACCGAGCCGTCCCGTGGCTCGTTCAACTTCGGCCCTGGCGATCAGATCGTCAACCGCGCGTTGTCCCACGGTCAGCGCATGCGTGGCCACACCCTGGTGTGGCACTCCCAACTGCCCGGCTGGGTCAGCTCCATCAGGGACGCGAACACCCTGCGATCCGTGATGAACAACCACATCAACACCGTGGCGAACCACTACAGGGGAAAGATCCACACCTGGGACGTGGTGAACGAGGCCTTCGCCGACGGCGGCAGCGGCCAGCTCCGCAGCTCGGTCTTCCGGGACGTGCTCGGCAACGGCTTCCTGGAAGAGGCGTTCCGCACGGCCCGGACGGCCGACCCGGGGGCCAAGCTCTGCTACAACGACTACAGCATCGACGACTGGAACGCCGCCAAGACCCAGGGCGTCTACCGCATGGTGCGCGACTTCAAGGCACGCGGCGTACCCATCGACTGCGTCGGCCTCCAGGCCCACTTAGGCGCCGGCGGTCCGCCCGGCAGCTTCCAGACGACGATCTCGAGTTTCGCCGCACTCGGCGTGGACGTCCAGATCACCGAACTGGACATCGCGCAGGCGTCGCCGAACGCGTACGCGAACACGGTCAGGGCCTGCATGAACGTGGCCCGCTGTACCGGCATCACGGTCTGGGGCATCCGTGACAGCGACTCCTGGCGCGGCAACGAGAACCCGCTGCTGTTCGACCGCAACGGCAACAAGAAGTCGGCGTACAACTCGACGTTGACGACATTGGGCGGCACGCCCGCCACCACCCGCAGCGCCCCCGACGCCGCCGCCCTGCCCAACAGGTACTCATGGAGTTCCAGCGGCGCCCTGATCGGGCCGAAGTCCGACGCGTCGCACAACATCGCCGGCCTCAAGGACCCGACGGTCGTCCAGTACAACGGCAAGTACCACGTGTTCGCCAGTACCGCGAGCTCCTCCGGCTACAACCTGGTCTACCTGAACTTCAGCGACTGGTCCCAGGCCGGCTCGGCCACCCACCACTACCTGGACCGCACCGCCATCGGGTCCGGTTACCGGGCCGCACCGGAGGTCTTCTACAACGCGCCGCAACGCCTGTGGTACCTCGTCTACCAGACTGGCAACGCCTCGTACTCAACCAACCCCGACATCAGCAACCCCAACGGGTGGAGCGCCCCGCGCAACTTCTACTCGTCGATGCCGGACATCATCCGGCAGAACATCGGCAACGGCTACTGGGTCGACATGTGGGTGATCTGCGACAGCGCCAACTGCTACCTGTTCTCGTCCGACGACAACGGACACCTGTACCGCTCGCAGACGACCGTCGGCCAGTTCCCGAACGGGTTCACGAACACCGTCATCGCGATGCAGGACTCCAGGAACGCGTTGTTCGAAGCGAGCAACGTGTACAAGGTGCAGGGCAGCAACCAGTACCTGCTCCTCGTCGAGGCGATCGGTTCCGACGGGCGGCGCTACTTCCGTTCCTGGACCGCCACCGGCCTCGGCGGCTCCTGGACGCAGCTCGCCGCGTCCGAGGGAAATCCCTTCGCCCGGGCGAACAACGTCAGCTTCCCCGCGGGCGCCTGGACCCGGGACGTCAGCCACGGCGAGATGATCCGCGCGGGCTACGACCAGACGCTCACCATCCCCTCGTGCCGGCTCCAGTACCTCTACCAGGGCCTGAATCCCAACGCGGGCGGCGATTACAACCTCCTCCCGTGGCGGCTCGGCCTCCTGACCCAGACCAACTCGACCTGCTGACCGACTGAGCGGTGGGGAGCGCTTCCGACGGCAGCGCTCCCCACCCCTACCACCGACCACCGACCACCGGACGTATCCCTGTCAGAGAACCGAGGTACCGTCATGCGCCGCAGACTGCTCGCCCTGATAGCAGCACTCTCCTCACTGCCGCTGGCGCTCGCCGCCGCACCGTCCGCCCACGCGGCGGACCCGACGACCATGACCAACGGGTTCTACGCGGACCCCGACTCCAGTGCGAAGCGGTGGGCCGCCGCCAACCCCGGCGACGGCCGGACGTCCGCGATCAACGCCTCCATCGCCAACACCCCGACGGCCCGCTGGTTCGGCTCCTGGAGCGGCACCATCGGCAACGCCACCGGCGCGTACGTGGGTGCCGCGGACGCCCGGGACAAGCTGCCCGTCCTTGTCGCCTACAACATCTACAACCGCGACTACTGCGGCGGGCACTCCGCGGGCGGAGCCTCCTCGGCGTCCGCCTATGCGAACTGGATCGCCCAGTTCGCGGGCGGGATCGCCGGCCGACCGGCCGTCGTCGTCCTCGAACCGGACTCCCTCGGGGACTACGGCTGCATGAACCAGGCCCAGATCAACGAACGCAGGGCCATGCTCACCGGCGCCCTCGCCGAGTTCAACCGCCAGGCCCCCAACACCTGGGTCTATCTCGACTCCGGCAACCCGGCCTGGGCGAGCGCGGCGACCATGGCCCAGCGCCTGAACGAAGCAGGCCTCCGACAGGCCCACGGCTTCTCGCTCAACATCTCCAACTACCTGACCACGGGCGAGAACACCGCGTACGGCAACGCCGTCAACAATGAACTGCGTGCACGGTACGGCTACACCAAGCCGTTCGTCGTGGACACCAGCCGCAACGGAAACGGCTCCAACGGCCAGTGGTGCAACCCCTCGGGCCGCAAGATCGGCACCCCGACCCAGCTGGGCGGAGGCGCCGAGATGCTCCTGTGGATCAAGGTTCCGGGCGAGTCCGACGGCAACTGCGGCGTCGGAAACGGCTCCTCGGCCGGCCAGTTCCTCCCCGAGGTCGCCTACAAGATGATCTACGGCTACTGATCCGACTGGGACGCCTGGAACCGACGCCACCCGTCGCGCGGCGCGGCGGGCCCGGCGGGGTAGGGCGCCGCGGCGCTGTCACCGGCCGTCGGACGGGGCCGGCCAGTCGGAGACTGGCGAGGCAG
Organism: Streptomyces sp. SID12488; assembly: GCF_010548275.1. Lineage (GTDB taxonomy): Bacteria > Actinomycetota > Actinomycetes > Streptomycetales > Streptomycetaceae > Streptomyces. The sequence goes on along the minus strand of NZ_JAAGLT010000008.1, from coordinate 164,475 downwards.
AGGGCCATGCGTCCGGTCGGACGGGTGGCCCGGTTGTCGGGGCAGATCCCGCTCATGGTCTGATTCCCGCCCAGGGCCTGGCGTGGCGGACCTGCCGTTCGACTCGGCCTACGACCTGACCAACGTGCCGTGCAGGACGGGCAGTTCCTCCCACCTGTGTTCCGGCCAAGGGTCGCGGTGGGTGAGTCCGGGGTGTATCCCGTCCCAGGCCGACGTGGCCGACTTTCCGTAGCGGGTGGTGTCCGTGGTGGTGCTGCCATCGGGCTCTCGGCTTGTTCCTGCGGGCTCGGTGGCCCCGTCGCGGATCTCTCGTCCCGCGACGGGGTCTGCCCGTCGGTCACACGGACTCGACGTCGGTGGTGGCGAGCTTCGCGTAGACCTCCGGCCGCTTGCGGCGGAGCCGCATCGCGAGGACCGCGCCGATCGTGAAGATGATCGGGGTGAGCGCGGCGAGCATCCAGTTGACGGCGGGCGGGGCGCCGGTGAAGAGATTGAGGCGCGTGCAGACCAGCCCCGTGATCACGGCCAGGAGGAGTGCGGCGGTCGCGGGTGCGGCGACCGTGCGCAGGCGTCCCGCCCCGCCGACACCGGGGTTGCGGCGGAAGAAGGCGACCACGGAGCAGGCGGCCAGCGTCTGCAGCACGAGGATGCCGACCACTCCGGGGGTGTTCACCCACAGCAGGAACTCGTTGTACGGGTGCGCGCCGATCGCGGCGAAGACGGCGGTGACGACGGCCGCCAGCACGGTCTGTGCGACGCCGGACACCCAGGGCGAGCCGTGCCGGGGGTGGATGCGGCCCAGCGGCGTCGGCGCGGCCCCCTCGACGGACAGCGCGTAGCCGTAGCGGGTGATGGCGTTGTGGAAGGCGAGCAGAGAGGCCAGGAGGCTGCTGACGATCAGGACGCGCTGGAGGTCGGTGGCCCAGTCGCCCACGTAGCGGGTCATGGCGGTGAAGAACATCTCGGCGGGGTTCTGCGCCGCGGCCCCGACGGCGTTGTCGTCGCCGAAGGCCTGGACGATGACCCAGACGACGAACGTGTAGAAGAGGCCGAGGAAGCCGACGGCCAGGTACATGGCGCGAGGCACCGTACGGTCGGGATCCCGGGCCTCTTCGCGGTAGAGGACGGTGGCCTCGAAGCCGATGAAGGCGGCGGTGGCGAGGCCCAGCGGTGCGGCCATCTTCGACGTGAAGACGTTGGAGGGGGCGAAGGAGGTCAGGCTCAGTCCGTCCGAGCCGCCCTTGAGGAGGATCGCGCCGGCGAGCAGCACCAGGATGGCGGTCTCCGCGATCAGCAGGACGGCGAGGATCTTGGCGCCCACATGGATCGACCGGAAGCCGAGGAACCACACCACGGCGATCCCGGCGAAGGCGTAGACCGGCCAGGGCAGGTCGACGCCCAGGAGGTCGTTCGCGGTACCGGCGGCGAAGAAGCCGAAGGCGCCGTACACACCGATCTGCAGGGCGTTGTAGGAGAACACCGCCAGCAGTGCCGCTCCGAGTCCGGCAGGGCGGCCGAGGCCCCGGGCGATGTACGAGTAGAACGCGCCCGCGTTGCGGATGTGAGGCGTCATGGCGGTGAAACCGATCGCGAACAGGCACAGAACAATGCCGACCGTCAGGTAGGCGACCGGGGCGCCGATGCCGCCGAAGAGGATGGCGAGCGGGGCGACACCCGCCATCACGGTGAGGGGGGCGGCTGCCGCCACGACGAAGAAGACGATGTCGGTGACGCCGAGCGTGGCCCGCTGCAGATGGCCGGTCGGCTCCGTCCCGGCAGCCGCTGGGGGCTGTTGGGGCGCGTGGGAAGTCTGGGGCTCGGTCATGAGGGTCTCCGCGTGCTGCGTGAGGTGACAGGTGAGTGGTGCTGACCCTGGTGAGCGGTTCGGCCGCGGAAGGCGCCGTGCGGCTACCGTCCTCCGGGAGAAACGGGGAAGGGAGCGTAGAAACCGTGCGTGCGCCGGCCGGCGAGCCAGGTGCCCAGGACGGGCAGGTCCGCGAGGTCGCGGGGAGCGGTCTCGACCGGGTCGGCGGCGAGATGCACCAGGTCTGCGCGCATTCCGGGGCGCAGGACGCCCCATTCCTTCTCCTCGAACGCCTGGTGGGCGCAGCCTGCGGAGTAGGCGGCCAGGGCGGTCGCGATGTCGATCCGCTCCTGGGGAAGCCAGCCGCCCTCGGGGATTCCTTCGGGTGTCTGGCGGGTCACGGCGGTGGCGATGCCCCGCAGCGGTTCGTAGTCGGTGACCGGCCAGTCGCTGCCGAACGCGATGCGTGCGCCGGAGGCGAGCAGAGCGGCGATCTGGTACTGGCGCGCGCCGCGCTTCGGGCCGATCTTCGGCAGGATGAGGTCGGTCATCAGCCGGTCGGGCTGGGCCCACAGCGGCTGGAGATTGGCGATCACCCCGAGTTCGGCGAAGCGGGGCAGGTCGGCGGGGTCGATCAGTTGCGCGTGGGCGACGACCGGACGGCGGTCGCGGGGTCCGTTGACGCGGGCCGCTGCCTCGATGGCGTCGAGGGCGACCCGGACACCGCCGTCGCCGAGCGCGTGGATGTGCGGCTCGAAACCGAGGGCGTCGATCGCGGTGACGGCCTCCGCAAGTTCGCCCGGTGTCCAGTTGGCTATGCCGTGGGAGTGCGGGCAGTCGGTGTAGGGCTCCAGGAGAGCGGCCGTGCCGGACTCGATGACCCCGTCGGCGAAGAACTTCACGGTGTGCGCGGTGAGCAGCCCGGGGGCGGCACCCTCCACGCGTTCGCGCCTGGCGGCGAGTCCGGGGAGCTGCTCACGCCACTGCTCCGGTCCCAGGAAGAAGCCGAGGTCGGCACGGACCGGCAGCCCCGGGCCGTTGGTCGCCGCGGTGATCCAGACCTCGGCGTGCTGCGGTTCCACCCAGGCGTCCTGCACCCAGGTCACCCCGGCGGCGGCGAATCGGGCGGCGGTTTCGCACAGCGCGTCCACGTGCGCCTGGTGGGACGGCTGGGGAACGAGGCCGAGGACGGGAAGCAGGGCGCCGAACTCGCGCAGGGTGCCCAACGGCTCGACGGAGCCTTCCCTGCGCACGATCTCCCCGCCGGCCGGGTCGGGCGTGGCGGCGGTGAACCCGGCCCGGCGCAGTGCCTCGCTGTTCACCCACGCGGTGTGGTGGTCCATGGTGCGCAGCAACACGGGCCGGTCGGGGACGGCCGCGTCCAGCCAGCGGGCGTCGAACCGGCCGTCAGGGGCGAGCCAGGCGTCGAAACCGTCGCCGGTGACCCACTCGGCCTCGGGATGCTCGTCGGCCCACTTCCGTACGGCCTCGACGATCCCCTCCACGGAGGTGCACTCGCGGACCGGTGCTCCGAGCAGGCCCAAGCCGCCCATCACGGGGTGCACGTGCCCGTCGCCGAACGCCGGCAGCAGGGCGCCTCCCCGCAGGTCGACCACGACGGTGCTGCCGCCGCGAGCGGCGAGCGCCTCCGCCCCGAGTGCGCTGATCCTGCCGTCCGTGACGGCGAGGGCGTCGAGGATCGGGCTTTCGGCGGCCCCGGTCCTGATGGTCCCTCCGGTGAACACGATGTCGGCCTGCATGGCGGCGGCGTCCTTTCCGTCGTACGGCAAACGAGTACGGCAAACGAGTCCGGCAAACAAACTGAAACTGATTCGGTTTCGGTAATGTAGGCGTCAGCCGAACGGTCGGGAAGCTCTTTACTGAAATTCATTCGGTAAAGTTCGCGTGACAGCCTCGAGCGGCGGTGCCGCCGCCCGGCGGGGAGACATACGAAGAGGAGCCCACGTGCCAAGGCCTCGCACCCCTCTGCTGGACCGTCGGCGCATCGGCACGGCAGCGCTGAGAATCGCCGATGAGCAGGGCACCCTCACCATTCCCGCCCTGGCCCGGGAGCTGGGAGTCGCTCCCTCCGCGCTCTACCACCATGTGTCCGGCCGCGAGGAGATCATCTCGCTCATGCGGGAAGAGCTGGCCCTGGAGACCGGCCCTGACGCCTGGGACTCGGCACAGCCCTGGGAGCAGGCCCTGGAGGCATGGGCCCGCTCCTATCGCACGGCCTTCGCGACCCACCCAGGGGCGGTGCCCCTGCTGGCGACAGCCCCGCTGGCCGAGCCCTTCATGCACGCGATGTACGAGAAGGTCGCCGAGCTGCTGCTGACCGCCGGCTTCGCCACCGGCCAGGTCATGCCCCTGATCACCGCGCTGGAGAGTTTCATCCTCGGTTCGGCCCTCGACCTCGTCGCGCCACCGGTGATGGTCTCCGCCGTGAGCCGCGAGACCGCCCCCCACCTCAGCGCCGTACTCGACAACACCCCGACCGACCACCGCCGGGCCGAGCTCGCGTTCGACATCGGTCTCCGAGCCCTGCTCACCGGCTTCCGGGAGCTCGTTTCCCGGTGACCGGCTCCGTACGGCCCCCGACCGCCTCCATCACCCGAGGAGCCCCTCATGACCGCCGCCTTCCACGTCCTGACCACCGGCTACGCCGACACGCGGGTGGCCGGCACCGTCACCCTGCTTGTCGACGGCCGGACGGTCGCGATCGCCGATCCCGGCATGGTCGCGGACCGCCGACTCATCCTGGACCCGCTCGCACACCACGGACTGAACCCCGAAGACGTCACCGACGTGATCTTCAGCCACCACCACCCGGACCACACACTGAACGCGGCCCTGTTCCCCCGAGCCCGCTTCCACGACCACATGGCGATCTACCAGAACGACATCTGGGAGGACCGCGATGCCGACGGATACGAGCTGTCGCCGTCGATCACGCTCATGACGACCCCCGGCCACACCGCCGAGGACGTCAGCACCCTGGTCACGGCCACCGAGGGCCTGGTGGTCCTGACCCATCTGTGGTGGACCGCCGAGGGACCCGCCGACGACCCCTTCGCGCCCGACCGCGAGCAACTGCGGGCGGCCAGGGAGAAGGTCCTGGCCCTCGGCCCGGCGCTGATCGTGCCGGGACACGGGGCGCCCTTCACGCCGTCGGCGTCGACGCCCGTCTAGCGAGCCGTCGGCAACCACCCGCACCGTCTCCACCGGAATCTCCCCAGGCTCCTGCGACCGCAGCGACACGCCGACCCTCCCCAAACAGCAAATTCGGCCTCCAAGACCACAACCACGTCTTGGAGGCCGACGTCACGCACAGGCCCGCATTCGCCAACAGCATCCGTGTACCGGGGGAAGGCCGAGGTCGGATCAGGGTGGTGCCCGGATTTCCGGGGCGCCCTCGGACGGGGATCGTCGAGGCCAGAGTCGGCTCGACGCGCGACAACGCAGGTCAGCGACTGTCACCCGGTGTTCTCGCCGCTGGGCTCCGACTTGGCTGCACCGACCTGGTGCCACCGCTGATCGGTGCCACAGGACAGCGGCCGACAGGTACATCCGTACCGTGCGTCACCATCCGTGAGTGAGTACGTCGTCGAGGGCGTCGACGAAGACGTCGGCGCTCGTCGTGGTCAGGCACAGCGGCGGCTTGATCTTCAGGACGCACATCCGGTCCGAAGTCGGCTGCATCAGCACGCCCAGCTCTCGTAGCCGTTCGCAGATGGCGGCTGTCTCCTCGGTCGCCGGCTCCCGTGTCTCGTGGTCTCTGACGAACTCGACGCCCAGATACAGACCACTGCCGTGGACGGCGCCGATCAGCGGGTGCTTGTCAGCGAGTCGCAGCAGCCGCGTTCGCAGGTGTGCGCCGACCGTGCGGGCGTTGTCCTGGAGACCTTCGTCGCGGAGCACGTCGAGCACGGTCAGTCCGACCACCGAACTGACCGGGCTGCCGCCGGCCGATGAGAAGAAGTAGCCCTGCGAACGGAAAGCGTCGGCGATCTCGCGCCGGGTGATCACCGCCCCCAGGGGGTGGCCGTTGCCCATCGCCTTGGCGACAGCGACGATGTCCGGTTCGACGCCCTGCTGCTCGAAGCCCCAGAAGTGGGAGCCCAGCCGACCGTAGCCGACCTGCACCTCATCGGCGATGCAGAGACCGCCGGATTCCCGGGTGGCGGCGTAGACCTGCTCGAGATAGCCGTCGGGCAGAGCCATTCCGCCGGCGTTGCCGTAGTAGGGCTCGCACACGAACGCCGCCGGCGGGCGTCCGGACCTGACCAGGTCGGCGATCACGGCCGCAGCCTCGGGGCCGTAGAGGTGCGACTCCGGGCCGCGGTGCGGGCCGCGGTAGCTGTTCGGGGTGGGGACCGTGTGCACCCACGCAGGGCGGGTGGCCAAGGCGTTCGGGTTGTCGGCCGTCGAGGTGGAGATGGCGTCGCCGGCATCGGTCCAGCCGTGGTATGCCTCCTCCACCGCGACGACATCGCGCCTCCCGGTAGCGGCCCAGGCCAGGCGCAGTGCCAGATCCACGGCCTCGGAGCCGCTGTTGACGAGGAAGACGGTGTCGAGTCCGTCCGGCAGGAGCGCGCTCAGCCGCTCCGACAGTTCCACCACCGAGGCGTAGTGGAAACGGGAGTTGGTGTTGAGCCGCTGCCACTGCCGGTGCACTGCTTCGACCAGTCGCGGGTGACCGTGGCCCAGGACGGTCACGTTGTTGAGCATGTCCAGGTAGCCGCGGCCACGGGTGTCCACCAGGTGGTGCTGCCAGCCTCGCTCGATCTGTGGAGGCGTTTCGAAGTAGTGCTCCTGCACGGTGGCGAAAGACCTCACTCGACGCTCCAGCAGGACGCTCTCCGGCTCCGTGCGCGTGTCCTCCCCGGGGCGGTCCGCCCCGGGGAGGATCAGGCCGGTGGGATCAGGACACATTGTCAGCCAGCCCGCGTCCAGCCCTGGCGGAGTGAAGCGTGGTGCAGTTCCCGTGCCCAGCCGGGACAGTTGCACATCCAACCGATACCGACTGCCCTGTGCGGCGACGGTGCCCAACTGCTGACCGGATACCGCCTCTCCCCCGTCGATGACCGCGACAGCCGGGTTGATCCCGTCGAGCACCAGGTGCAGCCCCCCGGCGGTCAGGGTCACTCCGTGCTCGGCGTGCCGGGTGACCGTGCCGGCCCACGGCGCGTGGACCGCCAGCGGGCTGGTGAGGTGCACCTCCACGCCGAGCGCGAGCGTGGCGCCCTGCTCCGTGCTGTCGACCCGTGTGCGGGTGAGACGGCACTCTCCGTGCCGGGTCAGCACTGCCGTGCCGCCCGAGGCGAGCGCCCGTGCGACCGCGGCGGACTCCGCGTCGGGATCGAGCCAGCCGCCGCCGTGCAGCGCGTCGCTGGTGACGGACAGGTCGAGCACCGTTGCTTCGGAGGGAAGTTCGGGGAGAAGAGGGTGGCTCGAGGTCGGCGGATCGCTGTGCGGGGCGGGTTCGCCGATCACCTGCCGGAAGTGGGCCGCCATCACCTCGGCCGGTATTGAGGCACCGGCCTCGAACATGGCCCACTCACGGTCAAGGGCCGCCGTGGCGTAACCGTTGCCGGGGTCCTGCAGTGCGGCGTGTTGCCCGCATACCACCAGCACGCAGCCGCGCAGCACGACAAGGGGCCACAGCACGTCCAGTTCGTCATCGACGAGCGGCCGTACGACGTGGAACGCGCGGACCGCGGGCAGCACCGCAGCCGGTGTGGCTCCGTGATGATGCAGGACGGAAGTGCAGGCGACCGCCAGCTCGGCCACGGCCCAACTGTGTGTGAGATCTCCGAAGTCGATCAGCCCGACCGGTATGGGGCGGCCGTCCAGGTCCGTCCGGCACACCACGTTGTTGTCGGCCACATCGCCGTGAACGACCTGTACGGGAAGCCGCGCGGCGCGCCGCTCCACGAGTTGTTGTGCCGCGCGGGCGGCTCGCAACACACGCTCGGCCCTTCGCTGGTCGACCATGTGCGGGGCCAGGACCTCGACGACTTCGAGGGCGTTGCGCAGGTCCCAGAGCATCGGCCTGTCCGGAGTCGGCATGTCGAGGCCTTCCAGGGCCGCGGTGATGCTTCCGGCCAGCTCTCCCAGCCGCGCCACCACCCGCGGAGCCAGATAGCGGCTGTCCATGATGGGTTCACCGGGAACATAGTCGAGCAATTGGCAGTCGTAGTCCTGGCCGTCCACGGAGACGGTCTGGATGTGCTCCCCGTCGACTCCAACCCGGGCCCGCGGTAGCCGCAGCTCCGGCAGCGCTCGGGCGAGGCGCTCGATGGCCTCGGCCTGCGCCCTCAGTACCGCGCGGTCGATGACCGGGTTGAAGACCTTGAAGACGTACCCGTGCTCATCCAGACCGGTGCGCACCCTGAAGTTGCGGTCGTGGTTGCTGCCCAGATCCTCGAGTGTCCCCTCGATGCCGAATCGCTCCATGAGGAGGGCTGCGGCCCGCTCCTCCTCGATTGCGACCATCGGCGCCACCTGCCACTCGGCAGAGGAGATGCCCATCGAATTCTCCGTTCATCAGTTGGTTGACCCGCGACAGCCCGGTCATTGCGGATCGGCGAGCGTGATCAGACAGAGGTGATGCAGGGCGGCGGGCCACGCCATCGCGCGGATCACTGAAGTGGGTGCAAAGAAACAAAGAGTTGGAGGTCCGCAGTAGCGTCGAGGGTTTTCCTCGCTGCCTCAGTCCGCCGCCACAGAGTCCATGGATGCCTCACTCGGGTGCGCACCGCGGTACTCCTGGCCCTCGACGACCGCGGCGGTCGATCTTCTGGTGCCCATCGGCGTTCGGCGGCCCGGCACGGTTCGGCGGCGACGTCAAAGGCTGCGCCGCATGGCAGCCAGTTGGGGCGCTGCTCAACCGACGTTCCAGAAGAACCGGTGTGTGTGAATCCCGAAGTAGGGGAAGCTCTCCACCCCTGTCACGCCCTCGATGGGACGCACGACGTCGTTGACGAAGTCCAACAGGTCACGCGGATCGCGACAGACCGCCTCAGCGAACAAGTCGAAGGAACCAGCGGTCAAGACGGCGTAGACGACCTCGTCGTGGTGTGAGAGTTCGTCGGCCACCGCCCGCGGATCGCCGTCGACGCGGAGCCCGAGTAGGGCCATGGCCTGCCCGCCCATCGCCATCGGGTCGGTGACGCCGACGACCTGCACCGCCTTGGTGTCGATCAGCCGCTGCAGCCGCTGCCGAGCGGCCGACGCCGACAGGCCGACCTTCGGGCCGAGATCGGCGTAGGGGATGCGACCGTCGGTCTGCAGTTCGCGCAGGATGGCCCGATCGATGTCGTCCATAAGGACACCTCCTAGGTGCGCGAACAGCTAAGCATGCAATCGATTCACGCGCAATATGTATTGCTCACCATCGAATCCATCGCCCAAGGAATCGAATCGATCGTTGGAATCTCGGAAGCCACGTGGCACCGGACATGGAACCTGCCTCGCCGACAGCCCTGCCGAAGCCCCGGCCAGGAGGCCCTGCCAAGACCCAGTGACCGACCGGCCACTCACGTTCGGCGCACGACCTGGCGGCTCCGGGCGGGATCGCCATGTCCCCCAAACGTTCCGGCTCCGCAGTTGACGCGGAAGCAGACCGATTCGACGACAGGCGGCCCTGCTCGCCGAGCGAGCCGGGCTGCAGGATGTTCTGGATCGACAAGGGCCGCGCGATGGCCGGGCGGCAGGTGCCGTGGCAGCGCGTACCGTCTCCCGTCGACGAGGCTCTCGTTGTCGCTCCGACAGGCCCGAACGTGCCGCTCGGCACCGGGATACGACACCGCTCGGAGGGTCTCCGCAGGGCGGGCGCTCCCACGCCGCTTCAAGCCGGGCGTCTTCCTTGGACCCTAGTGGCCACTTGGCCCCAAGGGCTCGTCTCTACCTCGGAGAAAGCCCCGAGAAGCCGCACGAGACTCACGGTCGCGGCCACGTCTCCGGAAGACCGTGCCCGCCATCGGCCACGAGAGCCGATCCGGTGACGAACGACGCCGATTCGTGCGCCAGAAACATGACGCAAGCCGCGATCTCGTCCGGTGTGGCACTGCGTCCGATCGGGCCCGCCGCGGCGGCCGCCGCCTCGAACTCCAGCTGGGAGCCGGTCGCAACATAGCCGGGGGCCACGACGTTCACGGTGACGCCGTACGACACCACCTCAAGGGCGAGCGCCCGGGACAGCCCCAGCAGCCCTGCCTTCGCGGCCGTGTAGGTGGCCTGCCCCGGCATCGCGCTGACCGTGCCGGTGGTGGAGCCGACCGAGACGATACGGCCGTACCGGGCAGCCCTCGATCCCTCACCCCTCGCGCTTTCCACAGCCCTACCCGTCGCCTTCCCCCTTGGCCTTCGTCGAGGCCGACGGCGACGCCACTGCCGAAAGCGGCCTGGCGATGTCCTCCAGTGAGCGTCGCTCGGCGTTCACCGCGAGGAACGCTGCGACGAGCCCGGCCGCGCACATCAAGCCGGCGCCGATCTGGAAGGCGAGCACGGTCTCCCCGACCACGCCGGACGCGGTGAGGTCGGCGAAGACCAGCGGACCGGTGATGCCACCCGCAGCGGTACCGATGGCGTAGAAGAAGGCGATGCACATGGCCCGCGTCTCCATCGGGAAGATCTCGGAGACCGTCAGGTAGGCGCTGGAGGCGCCCGCCGAGGCGAAGAACAGTACCGCGCACCAGCAGGCCGTCAGCGTGGTCGCAGTCAACGAACCGCGGTCGAACAGCCACGCCGTGCCGAACAGCAGCACGCCTGAGAGCAGATACGTCGAGGAGATCATCACCCGGCGGCCGACCGTGTCGAACAGCTTGCCCAGCAAAAGCGGGCCGAAGAAGTTGCCGACCGCGATCACGGCGAAGTAGTAACCGGTGTTGCCGCTCGGGACGTCGAAGAACTTCGTCAGGATCGCGCCGAAACCGAAGGTGATCGCGTTGTAGAGGAACGCCTGGCCGATGAAGAGGGAGAAGCCGAGCACGCTGCGCTTGCGGTAGGTCGCGAAGACCGTACGGGCGATCTCGCCGAAGCCGATGGTCTCACGCTGCTGAATGGTGATCTCGTGCTCGGCTTCCGGAAGCGGTTCGCCCTTCTCGGACTCGACCCTCCGCTCGATGGAGGAGACGATCTCCTCCGCCTCACGTTCCCTGCCGTGGATCAGCAGCCAGCGTGGACTCTCGGGGACGTGCCGTCGTACGACGAGGATGACCAGGCCGAGGACCACGCCCAGGGCGAAGGTCAGCCGCCAGCCCACGTCCTTCGCCAGGATGTCGGTGTTCAGCGCGACGATCGACAGCAGCGAACCGCCGACCGCGCCGATCCAGAAGCTGCCGTTGATGATGAGGTCGACGCGACCACGGTAGAACGACGGGATGAGCTCGTCGATCGCCGAGTTGATGGCCGCGTACTCGCCGCCGATGCCGAAGCCGGTGAGAAAGCGGAACGCGAAGAACCACCAGGTCGAGAAGGACACCGCGGTCAGCGCGGTGGCGGCCAGATAGACCGCCAGCGTGATCATGAACAGCTTCTTGCGGCCGAAACGGTCGGTCATGCGGCCCCAGAAGAGGGCGCCTACGCAGGCACCAGCCACGTACAGGGCTGCCGCGACCCCCGTGACCTGACCTGAGGTGATCGGCAGACCGCTGCCGGGCTCCGAGAGCCGGGCGGAGATGTTGCCGACGACCGTGACCTCCAGGCCGTCGAGGATCCATACGGTGCCGAGACCGATCACGATCGTCCAGTGCCAGCGTGACCAAGGGAGGCGGTCGAGGCGGGCAGGTACTGAGCTGGTGATGGTACGGCCGGTTCCGGCCGGAGCGGTGGCGCTGGACATGGGCTCCCTCCTCGTCGAACGAACCTCGGCGAACGAACCACCTCCATGTGCCCCTGCCCTGGCGCTTTACGCTCCGGCGCGGATCGTTCTGCCGACGGTCGCCGTAGAACTTCCACCGGAGGATCGCGTTGTTGTCGACTGTGCCGGAGAGCGTTCCGGCACAGCCCAGGTAGTTCACGGGCGGGGTGAGTGCGGGTATGCGACTCGCCAGGTCCGCGGGCCCAGCCCGGGCCGTGCGGTGCCCGGAGTGAGCCTGTCGGCTGTATCGCCTCACGCCGTAGAATCCGCCAGCCTCTGCACCTCAGTGGCTGACACACTGCCGGTGGCCACGGGGATGAAGTGAGCGTCGTCTACGTGCGCTTGTGCAGTTCGATGGCCAGCGGTGTGGCCGTGAACATCGAGGAGTACGTGCCCACCACGAGGCCGATGAGAAGGGCGAGGGCGAAGTCGGTCAGGGTATCGCCGCCCAGGACGGCCAGTGCGGTGAGGATGAAGGCGGCTCCCATGCCAGTGTTGACGGTGCGGGGCAGCGTCTGCAGGAGGGCCTGGTTGGCGATGCGGGCGAAGTGCTCCTTGCGGTCAAGTCGGCCCATCTCCCTGATCCGGTCGAAGACGACGACGGAGTCGTTGACGGAGTAGCCGATGACGGTCAGCAGAGCGGCCAGGAAGACGCCGTCGACGGGCTTGCCGAGCCAGGCGAAGGCGCCGATGAGGATCACGACGTCGTGGGCGAGGGCGGCGACCGCGGATGTTCCCAGGAGCCGGCGGAAGCGTGCCGTGAGATAGATGAGCTGGGCGCCGAGGGCGACGACGAGGGCGACGAGGGCGCCTTGACGCAGTTCCTTGCCGAGGCTGGGTCCGATGGCTTCGTCGCGGATCTTGTCGGTCTGGCGGGCAAGGTCGGTGATGGTGTCGGTGATGGTCGCTGCCTGGGTGTTGCTCAGGTGGTGGGTGCGGACGGTGAGCCGGTTCTCACCGGAGGTCTGGACGACTGCCCGGGGGAATCCGGCGTCGGCGAGCGCGGTGCGGGCCCGGTCGGGGTCGACGGGTGTGGCCGTGCTGTATTCGATGAGGCGGCCACCGGTGAACTCGACGCCGAAGTCGAGGCCGCGTGCAGCGATCCCGGCGGCGGCCAGGACGAGCGCGGCGGCGGAGGCGGCCAGCCACCGGCGCGGGTGGCGCATCAGGTTCGGGTTCGTACGGGTGAGGCGGTCGCGGACGGCGCCGGTGTGGGCGATACCGGTGAGGTGGGGGCGGCGGCGCAGGCGGGGGCGGGCGACGGCGTAGTCGGCGAGGGCGCGGGTGATGACCAGGGCACTGAGCATGGAGGCGAGGACGCCGATGCCCAGCGTGACACCGAACCCGCGCACTGGCCCGGAGGCGAGGAAGAACAGCAGGGCAGCCGCGATCAACGTGGTGATGTTGGAGTCGGCGATCGCACTGAAGGCCCTGCGGAATCCGGCGGCCAGGGACGACCGGGGGGGTAGGACGGTGACGCGAGGCGAACTCCTCGCGAGCGCGTTCGAAGACAAGCACGTTGGCGTCGACCGCCATCCCGATGGCCAGCACGAATCCGGCGAGGCCGGGCAGGGTGAGGGTGGCACCGAGGGCTGCGAGGGTGGCGTAGGAGATGAGGCCGTAGCAGGCCAGGGCCACGGTCGCCAGGGCGCCCATGATCCGGTAGACGGCGATGATGAACAACGAGGTCAATCCGGTGCCGATGACGGCGGCCCAGACACTGGCCGTGATGGCCTCGGCGCCCAGGGTCGGGCCGACGGTGCGCTGCTCGATGGTTTCGACCGGCACCGGCAGCGCGCCACCGTTGATGAGCAACGCCAGCTCCTTGGCCTCGCTGTCGTCGAAGGATCCGGTGATCTGGGTGGAGCCGCCGCTGATGCCGGACCGGCAGGAGACGGACGGGTCGACCTGCGGCGAGGAGACGATCTTGTTGTCCAGGACGATGGCGACCCGACGGGCCGGATCCCCGGCCGTACGGCAGGCGGCATCGCCGGTCAGGCGGGCCCACCCCTTTTCGCCCGATCCCCTGAAGTCGACGGTGACGTGCCATCCGGCGCCGCCCTGCTGGTCGAAGCGGGCGGCTGCCTCCTCGACGTCCTTGCCGGTGAGTGAGGCCGCCTGAAGTCGCAGAAGTTGGCCGGACTCGTCAGCCATCACCTGTTGGCGGGGCCGTTTGGGCAGCGGTTCGGGTTGGTCGTCGGCGCCGGTTGCCACTCCGACCACCTGGTGGAAGGTGAGCTGGGCGGTGCGGCCGAGCACGTCGGCCGCGTTCCGGGGATCTTGCAGGCCGGGTAGTTCGACGACGATCCGGTCGCTGCCGGAGCGGGCGATGGTGGGTTCGGCGACTCCGAGCGCGTCGATACGGCCGCGCAGCACCTCCACGGTGCCGTCCGTGGCCTCGTCGTCGGCGTCGGCAGCGGTGGTGGGGCGGGTTTCCAGCACGATCTGGGTGCCGCCCCGCAGATCGAGTCCGAGGTGGACGGGCACGGTGAGCGCGACGTACAGGGACAGGGCGACAGCGGCGAGGGCGATCAGTCCTCTGATGTGCGGGGATCGGTTCACAGCGGGCCTCCGGCAGGCACACCGCGGCCAGGAGAGTGGCGGCGGTCAGGAAGGGAGAGGGAAGGTTCAGATGCCGGAGAGTGAAGGTGGTGCCCGTACGCCGTGCCGGATTGCCGGTTGCTCCGATGCGGGTGGGGCTGTCGCCGAGAGCGGGGCCCGCGCGGGCTGGAGCGGACCGGTCGCCGCATCCATTGACACGCCCGGGGCGGAGACCGACGGAGCATGACGCTCGCCGGTGGCATCCCGGTGGCTGCGAACGGCAGCGGTGGAGTCGGCCTGGTCCGCGTTTTCCGCGTACGGCTCGCCCTGTGCCGGCGTGGCCTCGGCGGCGGACACTGCGCCGCCCGGTACCCGGAGGTGCTCACTGCCGAGAGTGGACGGGCCGAGCAGGGTGATGAGGACGGCGACCAGCACGGCCCACATCAGGCCCGCGCCCGCACCACGGGCGCCCGGGACGGTGCGCGTGCAGCGGACCACCCCCCTCCCCCTTCCTTACGGCCAGCAGACAACAGACAACAAACGGCGGACAGCAAACGGCGGACTCAGGCTTCGATGAGGCCGGCGCGGATCGCGTAGCGGGTGAGTTCCAGCCGGTCACGCATGCCGAGTTTGTGCAGCATGTTCTCCCGATGCCGGTGGACGGTCTTGATGCTGATGAAGAGCATCTCGGCGATCTCCTTGGAGGAGTGGCCCTCCGCCACGAGTTTGAGGACCTCCTCCTCGCGCGCGGTCAGCACCTGCTTGGGCAACTCCTCGCCGTGGCGGACCCGGTCGAGATAGTTGTGGATGAGCGCGGTGACCGCGCCCGGATACAGGAAGGGCTCGTCACGCATGGCCGCCCGGCAGGCCGCCACCAGGTCACGGTCCGCCACGGACTTCAGCACGTATCCGCTGGCGCCGGCCTTCAGCGCCTGGAAGAAGTACTGCTCGTTGTCGTGCATCGTCAGCATCAGCACCCGCGCTCCGGGCTTCAGCGCGAGGAGTTCCCGGGTGGCCTGCAGGCCGGTCATCCGGGGCATGGAGATGTCCATCACCACCAGGTCGACCTCGTGGGTGCGGGCCATCTCGATGGCCTCCGCGCCGTCCCCGGCCTCGGCGACGACCTCGAGGTCCGGCTCCCGGTCGAGGATCAGCCGCACCCCTCGGCGTACCAGCGCGTGGTCGTCGGCGAGGAGGATGCGGATCACGGATGTGTGCGGCGTGGTCATGGCTGCTTCCTGAGGGGGGCACGGTCAGCCTGACCGTCGTACCGGCCCGGGGCTGGGAGGTGACGTCCAGCGTGGCGCCGATCAGCAGGGCCCGCTCGCGCATTCCGCGAATTCCCGCGCCCTCGCGTGCGATCCCGGTTCCGCGGCCGTCGTCGGCGACGGCCAGCACCACGGCCTCGCCGGTGTGGTGCAGGCTCACCTCGATCTGGCCGGCCTCGGCGTGGCGGGCCGCGTTGGTGAGGGCTTCCTGGGCGACGCGGTACAGCACCAGCTCCGTCTGCTGGTCCAGCACGGGCAGGCCGGCGTCGAAGCGACGCACCACGCGCAGTCCGGCGTGGGTGGCGAACCCGGTGGTCAGCGAGGTCAGGGCGCTGACCAGACCTAGGTCCTCCAGCACGTCCGGCCGCAGTCGGCGCACCAGGCGCCGTACCTCGTCCAGGCTGCCTCTGGTGATCTCCTGTGCTTGCCGCAGTTCACCGCGCAGGGGTTCGTGTGCGTCGGCAGCGGCTCGCTCAAGTGCCAGCAGGATCGCGGTCATGCTCTGGCCCACCTCGTCGTGCAGTTCCTGGGCGATACGGCGCCGCTCCGCTTCCTGCGCGAGCAGGACTCGCGCGCTGCTGGACGCCCGTTCGTGCTCGAGGCGCTCGAGCATGGCGTTGAAGGTGCGGATCAGTTCGGCGGTCTCACCGCGTCCCCCTTCCGGCAGCCGTTGCCCGGGGCGCAGCAGATCGACGGTGGCCATCAGCCGGGTGAGCCGGTCGAGTGGGGCCAGGCCGATCCGCAGCAGGGCCGCGTTGGCGACCAGCATGACGGCCAGGCCGGCCACGAGGATGACGGCTTCGGTCAGTGCCACCGGCACGGAGACGGTCACCGGAGCCCACAGCAGAAGCGCGGTGGCGCTTCCCAGCACTACCGCGTTGAGCGCGAAGATCCGCCAGAACAGTGACAACGGGATGACGCCTTTCTGCGTGTGACACGGCTTTGTCTCTACTGTCGGCCACCGCGCACCCCGAGCGTGAGCTGCGGCCACTGGTCCTCACCGGCCCGTGTCCAGGCTGCCCGCTGCCGGCTCCCACGTCGATGGGCTCCAGTGCCCATTTCGCGGGCCTGGCCCGCACTCGCCGCGATGGGTACTGGCCATGGCGCAGATGGGTATCGCGCCCGATGTGTTCTACGGGGCATTGCGACCACGGTGGAGGCATGAAGAACCGCCGCCCCTGACTCCCCCGGCCCTCTCCCCCGACGACGTCCTGCCCGGCGCGCCCCGCCGCCGCCTCGTTGAAAGAAGGAATCGCCATGTCGCTCGATACGCCCCGGACCGAAACCCGTCGTGAGCGGCTGACGGCCCACGAGGCGCTCCAGCGCCTCGAACACGAACGCGCCTCCCGCCTCACCCAGTTGCGGGCCATCGACGAGGCCGGGCCTGACGCGGAGAAGCTGATGATGTCCACGCAGAGAGCCATCATCCGGCGGGTCCTCACCGAGGTGGAGGCCGCCATCACCCGCGTCCAGGACGGCAGCTACGGCGTCTGCCGCAACTGCTCGGGCCCGATCCCGGTCGAGCGCCTGGAGATCCTGCCCTACACACCGTTCTGTGTGCCCTGCCAGCGCGACGCCGCCTGACGACCGCCCGTCCACCTTCCCTTCTCCGCCCTGCCCAGGGGGTGACTTGGTGAACCACCAGACCATCGACGACCGCAACACCACTCTGTCGACCGAGGACTTCGCCGCACTGCGCGACAACCTGCACGAACAACGCCTGTTCCGCCGGGAACAGCTGCAGCAGCTCTCAGCCGCCGCCACGACGCGCGCCGACGCGCTTCTCGACCGGCAGGCCACCTCCCAGATCGAGGTCCGCGTGAAGCTCGCCGCCTCCGCCCGTATGGTCCTCGACGACGTCGAAGCCGCCCTCACCCGCATGGACCACGGCAGCTACGGCACCTGCCACCTGTGCCGCAGGCCCATCGCCCGCGAACGGCTGATGATCGTGCCGCAGGCCCGCTACTGCGCCCGCTGCCAGCAGGTCAGGGAGGCGGGCCGGTGACCACCGCACCCGGTCCCCGTCCCCCGGGCGCCCGGCACCGCTCGTGGCCCTGGTGCCGACAGTGCAGCGGCATCGCCCTGGACCTGGGCAGCGCCCGTACCCGCGCCTGGACGTCCGGACGGCGAGGTGCCCTCCTCGCCGGCGGGGGCGCACTACGGCCCGACATCACCTACCACCTCACCGGGCAGCTGCACGCTCCCCTTCAGCCCGTCCCCGCCCCGCACACCGCAGCGGTCCGCGGCGCCGCGAAACTCCTCCAGGCCGTCCACACCCACCCCTCCACCATCACGGTCACCGGGTCCGCGCACCCCCGCTGACGCACCGCTCCATCCTCACCCCCGGCCTGGCAAGCCCCTGGCGACGACCGTCCGGACCGTCCTGATCCACGGCGCGGCCCACGCTGTCGGCTCGGTCGCCGTCCAACCCGCCCGCGAAGCCGGAGCCCGGGTGGTCGGCAAGGGCCGCGCCGCCGACCGGGACACCGTGCTCGACCTGGGCGCGCACGCGTTCCTCGACCTGGAGACCGACCGGTTGGAGGACGCCGGGCAGGCGGACGTCGTGTTCGACGTGATCGGCGGCGACATCCTGGGACCACTCGGCTTCGCTCGTACGGACCGGCGGCACGCTTGTCACCGTCTCCCACCCGCGGCGCGTCCCCGGCCGCAGCATCATCCGGATCACTGAGGGATTGAGGGCGCGTGCGGAACCTGACGAGGCGGCACCGGTGGGGCCGGTCGCCGCACGATGCGGAAGGCAAAGGCCTGGTCTGCTCCATGCACTGCAGGTTCTTGTCAGGGGCTGTTTTCGCCTTCGGGCCGTCCCTCGATCTTCCGCAGGAGTCCCAGCAGCGTCTCTCGCTCCGTCTCCGCCAGAGCCTCGAAGCACTCGGCGAGCACCGAGTTCGCCACGTCGTGGCCCGCCTTCAGCACCCGCTCCCCTTCAGGGGTGAGGTGATGCTCGAACCGTCGGCCGTGCCCGGGGCGCCGGTCCACCAGTCCCTGTGCCACCAGTCGGCCTGCGAGCGTGCCGAACGCCTGCTCGCTCTGGAATGTCGACGCCGCCAGCTCCCGGGCACTGGCGCCGGGCGTGCGGCCGATCGCGCGTAGCGCGTCCCACTGCGCGAGCGTGCTGCCGACGGACGCGAGGCGGCTGTCGAGCGCTCGGTGCTGGCGGTACTGGGCGGCCTTCACGGCCTTGCCGAGGATCTGCGGTTCAACGGGCATGTCCAGCAGACTAACACGCAAACTAAGCTTGCTTATATAAATATCTTTAGTTACAGTCCTGGCCATGACTTCAGAACTGACACTCACTGCATCCGGCCCCACCACCGCCCGCCCTGTCCTCGTCCTGCACGGCGGCGGTGGCCCCGCCACCGTCACCCCGATCGCCGAACACTTCAGTACGACGGCCCACACCCTGCTGCCCACCCACCCGGGCTGGAACGGCACCCCCAGGCCCGACCACTTCACCACGGTGGCCGACCTCGCCGGCGCCTACCTGCGCCTTCTCCGCGACCGCCACCTGTCCGACGTCCTGGTCGTCGGCTCCTCGCTCGGCGGCTGGATCGCCGCCGAACTGGCCACGGCCGACACGGAGGGCCTGATCAGCGGGATCGTCCTGCTGAACTCGGTCGGCATCGAGGTCTACGGCGAACCGGTCCCAGACTTCTTCGCCCTCGACGCGCAGGGCGTCGCCGAGCACGCCTTCCACGACTCCGAGCGGTTCTACGTCGACCCGGCGACCCTCCCGGCCGAGCGACTCGCCGTCATGCAGACCAACATGGCAGCACTGCGCGTCTTCTCCGGCGGCCCCGCCATGAGCGACCCCACTCTCCGCCCCCGCCTCGCGGCCGTAACCGTTCCCACCCTCGCCGTGTGGGGCGAGAGCGACCGCATCGTGACCCCGGCCTACGGCAAGGAGTACGCCGCGTCGTTCGCGAACGCCCGCTTCGAAGTCGTGGCGGAAGCAGGCCACTTGCCCCATCTCGAACAGCCGGCGCGCACCTTCGCCCTGCTCGACACCTTCGCCGCCGAGACCGGGCGTCACTGACGAGTGTCCAGGTGGCCCATCGAGATCCATAAAGGCTTCGAAACATTCGAAAAATGGGTCTAGAGCATTTACTCCGAACTTCAGAGGAACGCCAATTGGAGTCACCGATACCCTTGCCGATCGAGCCAATTGCGTCACTGAACAGGAATTACCTGTCCCAGGTACAGTCATCAGGGATTTCGAATGTTTCGAAGTGAATACCGAAACTATTGACACCTGACGTGACCCGGCCAACACTGTCGCGTGTTCAGCAGCCCCCATCGGTCCCATGAGGACGAGGAGGAAACACGCACATGAACAAGGCACCCGCACCCGTATCCCGGCTCAGGCTTCTCATCAGCGGCATCACCACCATGCTGCTGGTCGCCGTGGCCGGACTGAGCCTGCCCGGCACCGCACAGGCCGCCACGGTCATCACCACGAACCAGACCGGCACCAACAACGGCTACTACTACTCGTTCTGGACCGACGCCCCTGGCACCGTCTCCATGACCCTCAACTCCGGCGGCAACTACAGCACCTCATGGAGCAACTCCGGGAACTTCGTGGCCGGCAAGGGCTGGAGCAGGGGCTCACGCAGGACCGTGAGCTACTCGGGCAGCTTCAACCCGTCCGGGAACGCCTACCTGGCGCTGTACGGCTGGACGTCGAACCCGCTCGTCGAGTACTACATCGTCGACAACTGGGGCACCTACCGGCCCACGGGAACGTACAAGGGCACTGTCACCAGCGACGGCGGTACGTACGACATCTACCAGACCACCCGCTACAACGCCCCGTCCGTGGAAGGCACCCGCACCTTCAACCAGTACTGGAGCGTCCGGCAGTCGAAACGGACCGGCGGCACCATCACCACCGGCAACCACTTCGACGCCTGGGCCCGCGCGGGGATGCCGCTGGGCGGCTTCAACTACTACATGATCCTCGCCACCGAGGGTTACCACAGCAGCGGCAGCTCCAACATCACGGTGGGCTAGCCATGACCCTCATGGAAGCAAGGCGTCTCCCGTTACTGGCCGCCGCCGCGCTGGCCGCCGCCACCGTCCTCACCGGCCACCCCGCCGCCCCTGCGCAGGCCGCCGCCTGCAACGGATATGTCGGGCTCACCTTCGACGACGGCCCGTCCACCAACACGACGGCACTGCTGGGCGCCCTCACGCGGAACGGGCTGCGGGCCACGATGTTCAACCAGGGTCAGTACGCCGCCGCCAACCCGTCCCTGGTCCGCGCCCAGGTGAACGCCGGCATGTGGGTCGGAAACCACAGCTACACCCACCCGCATCTGACCCAGCTCGGCCAGTCGCAGATCGACTCGGAGATCTCCCGGACCCAGCAGGCCGTCGCCAACGCGGGCGGTGGCACTCCGGTGCTCTTCCGACCGCCGTACGGCGAGACCAACGCGACGGTGAAGGCGGTCGCCGCCAAGTACGGTCTGACCCAGATCATCTGGGATGTCGACTCGCAGGACTGGAACGGTGCCAGTACCGACGCGATCGTGCAGGCCGCCGCCAGGCTCACCAACGGACAGGTCATCCTCATGCACGACTGGTCCGCGAACACGCTCGCCGCGGTTCCGCGCATCGCGCAGGGCCTGACAGGCCGCGGCCTGTGCGCCGGGAAGATCTCCCCGGCGACCGGCCGGGCCGTAGCCCCGTAGTCAACGCCTCCCAGTACAGCGGTACCCCGCACCGGTGGCGCGGCAGCCCACAGCTGCCGCGCCACCGCCCGCATACCCACCACCATCGACGACCGCGCTCCCGGGGTCCCTCCGGCCTCACCGAGGCGCCGACGACCACCTGGACGCCATCTGGCCGAACATCTGATGCCGGCCGGCCCAAGGCACGCGTGGGAAGGCGTCCGCTTCGCCGCCTCTTGAGGATCACGTGCTGAGCTGGACATCGTCCTGCTGCGCGCTGGTGCTGCGTCTGGAATCGGTCAAGAAGGCCTGGCCGCCGATACGGCGGTGACGGTCACGGTGTCGTCGCACTCGGCGAACTGCCCGTCGTCCAGGGCCACCTGGTGCGCCCCGGACCCAGGCAGCCGGACGACCATCGTGGGATACACCACGGGCGCCGAACCGGACACGCAGTATCCGTCGCCCTCTCCCTGCACCTGCACGAACGTCAGCTTCACCCACGCCTTGCCGCCGGGGGACACCTTCACCGGCGCCGCGGCTCCGGTCTGCTTGACGGTGAGCGGCACGTTCATCTCGGGAGAGCCGTTCCCGGCGCCGGCCACCGTGGGGTGCCCCTTGAGAACGCACGTCCGTCCGGACACATTGGTGAACTCGACAACGGCCGCCCCGGTCCCCGTACCGGGCGGCCGCACTGCGGCCTGACGGGCGGTCGCCTTCAGACTGCCCGCGGAACAGGTCGCTGGCGAACCGCCCGGAGCGGGTGCGGACGACGGGGCCGTGGAGGAGTCGGGCGCGGAGGATGCGGGCCGGGAGGCGGAGGGTGTCAAGGGGCCGGAGGGCGTGGAGGAACCGGAGGCGGAGCTGCCGGGCTCCGGAGCGCCTGGCGTGGAGGAGGACGCTGAGCTGACGGCCCCGGACGGGGTGACTCCGCTGTCTCCGGTGTCCGCACCGCCCCCATCGGGCTGACATCCCGCCACCGCCAGCGCCGCCGAAACCACGATGACCGCCACCGCCGAACCGCGCATTCCGTTCACGTACCGCATGCTGTCCCCCGAGTCTCAGTTGTCCGGAGCACGGCTCCTCGCCGCCCTCGTCGAACCAGACACAACCGTGGAGCTGGCAGTTCTCCCGCACTCCGACCTGTGACCCCCCGGTGACGAAATCCGGCCACAATCACCGTGGAACGCCCCGGCAGACCGAGTTCCTGACCTGCGGCCTCCAGGCCGCGGGCGTCGTTCTTGCGCACCGGACGCATCGGTAAAGATCTCCAGCGCCATGTCGCCGAGGACGAACTGCGCAACCCGGCCCGGATACGGGTTGCGCGGTCAGCGCCGACGTCGCCGAGCCACTATCGGCTCTCCGGACAGGGGGCACCGTTCCCCCTCGGGCATGAAGTGCTGGGCAAGAAGTTTTTTGTGCGTGATCCGGACCCAGGTACCGCACGCGCACTCGTAGCTGTTCCTCAGCTCCGGGCCGGTCAGGACCACTTCCCCGGGCTTCGGGCAGATCCCGGGGCGCCCCGGCACCGAGTGCTCGTAGAGGTGACGTTGCGCAGGCTCGCCTTCGTCGGGGCACCGCACTCAGGACAGACGCACACCTTCGTCGGTGCAACGCCGCACCTCGGCCTATGGTCACCCTTCATTCAGCCTGGCCCTGGTCCTCTGCGTTCCCGGCCAACTCACCTCATGCAGAAGGTCGTTACTGAGGATGAACTCGTGGAGTCGTAGGGGCTGACGACTCGTCGCCCGTGCGGTGTCACCGAAGGCATGCGGTATCCACAAGGGGGCGGGCTGACCGCCGAACGGCAGCAGTTCCGCGAGGAGTTACGGCTCAAGGCGTCCGAGAGGTTTGCCCAGGGTGAGGCGAGCTCGGCGATCGCGAAGGACCTGCGGGTCAGTGTCCGGTCGGTGCAGCGGTGGCGGCACATGTGGGACGAGGGCGGTCCGCGGGCTCTGCGGTCGCAGGGGCCGGCGTCGCTTCCGAGGCTCAGCCAGAAGCAATTCGCCCAGCTGGAGGCGGAGCTGGCCAAGGGGCCGGCCGCGCATGGCTGGGAAGACCGGCGTTGGACGCTGGCGCGGGTCAAGACGGTGAGCGGACGAGGCCGGTTCCATGGTCACGTCCCTCTCCGGCGGGGCGGGTTGGGCAGCCAAACGGCGAACCCCCGGCGCGCGGCCGGGGGTTCGGGCGGAGCTACCAGGTGCTCGGGGCGTACTTCTCGATCAGGTCCGTCAGCCACTCGGGCGTGGCCTCCAGGCCGAAGAGGTTCGTGCTGCGCAGCGTGATGCCGGCTGAGTCCATGTCGACCTCGCCAGTGTCCAGGACGCGGTAGCCAGAGACGGCGGCCTCCCAGGTGTGCTTCGAGGCACACTCGTAGAACTCGCCCCGGAAGCGTGGCGCTTCCGCGACCGCTTCCCTCCGGGCAGCAGACTCACCTCACGGCCTTCGTCGGGGTCACGTGCACCTTGGTCGGAGCACATGATCAGACGAAGGCCGCCTCCACGTCCGGCGAACTCCCAGGTGAGGACTCAGTTCGAGACGCCGTTCGAGACCGGAAGAAAAAGAAAGCTCAGTACAGCTTGTTCACCGCCGTGACGGTCGTGGCCTTGAAGTCGGCCACCTGGGCGTGCTGGAAGGTGCCCATCTGGCCCCACCGGACGACCGTCACGGTGGCGCCGTCGCGGCCGACCGAGAAGAGGCCGATGTCGGAGGAGCCCCAGGCGGAGGCTGTGTGGATGCCGTAGACGTCGGCGCCCTCCTCGACGTTCAGCCGGCCGTAGTACTTCTGCGTCGCCGTGATGTCCGGGTCCTGCTGCATGAGCTTCTTCGCGCAGCCGGCCAGGTCCTTGCGCAGCAGCGCCGCGAAGTCCTTCGCCCACTGTTCGCTGCGCCCCTCGACCGTGAGCTGCTGGGCGTTCGTGTCGTACTCCGTCCAGTACTCCCGGTGCGTGGTGGTGGACGGCAGCGCGTCGCCCACGCACATCGGCAGCGGGTCGGGCTGGCCGGCCGTGACCGCTCCGGCGTACCACGGCGAGGACGGGTGGGGCGGCAGGTCGGCCGGCTCCAGGAACCGCGGTGTGTCGGAGGCCGGCGTGGTGGCGGCGGCCGGGACAGCGGCTGCGGCGACACCGGCCACGGCCGCCAGCGCGGCCACGGTGGTACGGATGCCTCGGGTACGGATCTGCATGGTCTCCCCCATTGGTTCCCCGGTCGAATGCGCGGGCTTGTGCCCTTGCCCCCCGTACGACCCACCACGCCCCGTGACGGTTGCCCTGTACGTCCGCTACGGATCCGTCCCGATTGTCACCGTCCTGCCACCGGGTTCGAGGCCGGTGATCTCTCACTCCCGCCCGTGGTCGGCTCAGGTTCGGCGGTTCAGCTCACCGCGCTGAAGCAAGCCGCCTCATAGTCACTCAGCTGTCTACGGGTTGAGCGGTCCCAGGTAACGACCCAGTGTGCCGCGGGTCCCGGGTGCAGCTGTCATCTGCAGATGGGGATCAGGGTGTGCGAGGGCAGCGCGATCGGGTTCGTCGACGACCGTGGAAGTCGCACGATGCTGTCCTCGCCTGCGGTGGCGAGGAGGTGGCCGTCCGGAGAGAACACCACCGACGTGACGGGCCCATCGTGGTCAGTGAGTGGATCGCAGATTCAACAGGTCTGTCGGTAGGGGACGTTCGGGAGGTAGGTCTTCCAGTCGGACTTGGACAGTCCCGAGCCGGTGCGCTTGCAGACCGTGGTGACCAGGTGCTCGGGAGTCAGGTCGTACTTCTCCACGGGCACGTTTGTGCCGGCGGCGTACAGGGTGGTGTCGTCCGGGTCGAAGGCGAGTGCGAGTACCTGGTCACCCGGGGTCGGCAGCGTGGAGCCGAGGAGTCGGGAGGACGCGACGTCCCAGAGCTGTAGGGTGCCGGCCTCCCCGGCGACCGCCAGTGTGCCCCCGTCGTGTGAGAAGGCCAAGGCTGATATCCCGCCGGTGGTGTCCGCACCGGCGTCGGACGAGGAGCTGTCCAGCACGCCGTGGCGTGTGCGCAACGCCCCGTCCCAGAGGGTGATGCGGCCCATGGCGTCACCGACTGCGAGAAGGGTGCCGTCGGGGCTGAACGCCGCGACGCTGGCTATCTCATCGCCCAGCACGCGCGATTCCATGCGTTCCTTGCGGAGGTCGGTGACCGTGCCCTCCTGTGTCACCAGGCTGCCTCCGTCGGGGCGCAGAGCCAGGCGCACGCCAAGGGAGTAGAAGCCGCCGGCCGGGGACAGACTGCCGCGTATCGTCTTCACGCGTTTTTCCCTGGTCAGGTCCCACACCTCGACGGCCAGGGGATTGGTGGCCCGATACACCAGCAAGGTACGGCCGTGGAGGTCGAGGGCGAGCCCGTTGACAGCGATGGAACCCTCGGCGTCCGGCCGGATGTCCACGGTGGCGTGTGCGCGACCGGTCCTGACGTCCCACACCGTGATGCGTGTCTTGTCCGACGCCCCCTGGTGGTGGTTGCGCACGACGTATCTGCCGTCGCCGCTGAGTGCCAGGAGGTCGGCGCAGGCTTCCCCGGGCCCGGTGTCCTTGCTGGGGCACGCGGGTGTCGGCGGCTCGAAGAGGATCCGCCCGTCGCGGGTGTCCACGACTTGAAGGTGTCGTGCACGGTCCTTTACGGCGAAGCGTGCCAGGACCTGGCCGTCCTCGGAGAGTTCGGCCCGGTCCGCCGTGTGCTGCACCCACCCCTTTGTCGTCGCCGTGCCGATGGCCAGCGAGCGGACGACGGTGCCGGAGCCATTGAGGTAGCGCACGGCTCCGGCGACTCGGTCGATGGCGACGTCGTTCCAGTCGCCGAGGGTCAGCCGCTGACGCAGTACGGGTAGATAGGGATGTGCCAGCCGCCACACGAGGAGTTGGCGGGGTCCCGTGGCCACCAGGAACCCGCTGTCGGATCCGGACCACACCTTGGTCAGCCCGTCCGCTTTCAGGTGCAGCGTCTGGTGCCCGGTACGCAGATCCCATCCTCGGATTCCGTCGTCGGCGACGACCGTAAGTGACCTGCTGTCGGGAGTGAAGGCAAGGGTGTCGTCGGTGCAGTCACCGGCGCGGACCTTCACGGCCCAGGGCGCGGAAGCCTTCCGGCGCTGCGCAATGTCCCAGAGCTCCGGCGGGTGCTTGTCCTGGCACAGGGCGAGCCATCGGCCGTCGGGGCTGGCGGCCAGGGTGGGCACGCTGTCCTCGGGCAGGGAGATCCGCAGCATCCGACGCTGGGTGCGCAGATCCCATGCCTGGACGGCACCTCCCTCCCAGTCCACTGCTACCAGAGTGTGCTTCCGGAAGACGAGAGGTGCCTCCATCGCATCCACGCCGGTGAGTGTCCCTGTCACCCGTGCGGCCCGTACGTCCCACAGCTTGATCTCGCCCTGCGTCAGGAGCGCCAGCGTCAGTCCGTCCGGGCTCACCGCGACCGGGGTGTCGTCCAACGGCGGTCTGGGACCCCGTGCGGAGAGTGTGAGGCGGCGCGTGCGCAAATCCCAGATTCGGACCCGGTCTTTCGTGAAGGACACCACTGACCTGCCGTCGCCCGTCAGCCGGCGCACCTGGTTGCCGGAGCCATCGAACCCGGCGTCGGCTCCCGGGACGGCGAACGTATCCTCCTGTGGCTGGGCCATCGCCCCGATCAGCGCCGACCGTGTCTCCGTGGTGTCGGCCAGCCGCCACGCGGCCACGCTGAGCTTCATCGCCGTGACCGGGTCGGAGAACCGCATGCTGTCCGCGACCGCCGCGATGCGGCGGGCCTCGGCCTCCCCGTGGCGGCGGTCGCTCGTGCGGTTCTGCTGCCATGCGGTGAGGGCGGCGACGAGACTGAGGACGACGAGGACAGACAGGGCGGCCGTGCGGGTGTGCCGCTGGCGGCGGTGCCGGTTGCGTGCGGCGAGGCTGGTGGTGAGGAACTGCCGTTCCGTCGGGGTGAGATCGTCCCGCTGTCCGGGGCCGGCCCAGTGGTCCTCGGCGACGGACAGGCGCACTCCCCGGTAGAGGGAGCCGGGGTCCTGGCCGAGTGTCTGCCAGGTGTGGGTGGCCTCGGTGAGGTGGCGCTGGGTGCGCAGCCGGTCGCGGTCCTCTTCGATCCATGCGTGAAGCCGGGGCCAGGCGGACAGGACGGCTTCGTGGGAGAGGTGGACGGTGTCCTTGTCGAGGGTGACCAGACGGTCGTGGGCCAGACGGTCAAGGACCAGGTCGGTGTCGGACGCGGCGGCGGGGCCCAGCTTCGTGATCTCGCCGCGGTCGGCCGGACGGCGGGTGTCCTGGTTTCCCTGGCCGGGCGTCACCAGCCGCAGGAGGATCCGCCGGGCGGTCTCGGCCTGTTCCGGGGTGAGGTGGCCGTAGAAGTCTTCCGCCGTGCGGGCGATCGCCCCCTGGATGCCGCCGGCGGCATCGTAGGCTGCCTCGGTCAGGACTCGGCCGCTGCGCCGACGCCAGGTTTCCAGCAGGGCGTGGGACATCAGGGGCAAGCCGCCGGCTTCGTCGGCGACGTCCCGGATGATCCGGGTGGTCAGGGCGCGTTCGACGACGAGCCCGCCCAGTGCGGCCGGCCGGACGATGGCCTCCCGCAATTCTTCGTGGTTCATGGGCGGGACCAGCAGGGTGGCGTCCTGGGCGGCCTCGGCGATACGGCGGTGGTGGGTGAGGTGGCCGTAGAAGTCGGCCCGGACGGCGACCACGACGCGGATGCCCTGATGAGCGGACCGCAGGTCGCACAGCAGATCTAGGAAACGGGTCCGCTCGGCCGGATCGGTGCAGAGCGTGAAGACCTCCTCCAACTGGTCCACGACGATCACTGTGCTGGCAGGGGCCGTCCCGGGATCCAGGTTTCCGGCGTGCGTGCGGGCCGGGCTCGGCCCGGGGGTGAGGACACGGATCGCGGCAGGTCCTTCCTGCCGGGATGCGGTCCGCTGTATTCGGGCGATCAGTCCGGCGCGCAGCACAGAGGACTTGCCGCTGCCGGAAGGCCCGGTCACCACCACCAACTGCTTGTGGCCGACCATGTCCACCAACTGGTCGACGAGCCGGTCCCGGCCGAAGAACCGCTCGTGATCGTCGATGCCGAAACGGGCCAGACCCCGGTACGGAGGCTCACTGCCGTCCTCGGCCTCGCGGGCCTGCCCGGACACTTCCCGCGCGGTCTCGCGCCACCGCTGCTTCCACTCCGCACGGTCACCACCGCACGCTTGGGCATAAGCCAGGGCGATGGACAGCGACGGCAGCCGGTCCCCGGCCGCAGCCTGCGCCAGGGTCGCAGCAGAGTAGTGCGCCGTGCCCGCCATCACCCGGTAGGTGACGCCACCGGCCTCCTGCCGCAACTTCCGCAACTCATAAGCGAACCGCGCGACCGGACCCTCCGCCGGATCCAGCGGCCGTTCCCGACGCCCCATGACTCCCCCGTCACTGCACCAACGTGCCTCACCTGACGCTAACCCCTGCCCCTGGGCATCCCCAACACCCGCTCAGCCAGGGCCTGCAGATTGTCCGAAGTGGTGAAAGGGACCTGCCAGACAATCCGCCGACCGCCAAAACTCTTGTCCAGCGCCCCACAAGCGGACGGCGCATCGATCGAAGCCGGGGCCTCCCCAAGCCCGCGCTCCGACGTAGCGAAGGAGAAGGTATGCGTGGCACTTCAATGCTCGGCGACCGCCTGTTGAGTGTGGTCACCCCCAACACCGGCGCTCACGCGCAATCGTCCGGAGCCCAGGCCTGCTGGATCGAGCAGACCGTCTGCAGCCCCGACTGCGCGTTCTGGTAGCGGAGCGGCGACTGTGACCAGGAGACACGCCTTGCCCGGTGCGGAGACGCCGGGTCGGCGGCAACCGGAATCGCTTCTGCGATCATGGCGACCACATCGAGGGAAATTCAGCATGGAAACGATCATCGTGCAGCCGCCCGGCCCGTCACGGCCGGGTGAAGCCGGCGCGTCCGGGACCGAGTTACTGCATATGGGGCCGGGCGACGTGGCCGACTTCGGACGCGGGGTACCCGGCGGCCGGGAGGTCTCCATTGTTCTGCCCGATCCCGGGATCTCCCGGCGCGCTGGGCGGCTGGAGGCGGCCGAGGACTACTGGCGGCTGTCGAACTTCAGCCGTGACACCGCGTATGCGGTCGAGAACCTGGAGGGTGCCGGAGAGTACATCACCGTCGCGCCCGGTCGGCTCGGAGTACCGGTGCCCTTCGAGTTCTCCCGAGTCGTCCTGCCCGCGCTGTCCGGGACCGTCGACTTCAAGGTGTTCGCTCCGCAGCACGCCTATCTGGACGAGCAGTCCTCGCCCTGCGCGGAGGAGTCGACCGTGCACCCCTACGCGCTCGATGCGACGGCGAAGTACTTCCTGGTGCTGGTAGCCCTGTGCGAGCCGAGGCTGCGCGCCCCCTCGGACGGCACGCTGCCGGGCGTCGGGGACATCGCGGAGAGGCTCCGCCCGCTGGAGAGCTGTCGTGGGCTGACCCGTTCCGCGGTGAACTACCACATCGACTATCTGACCTTCGCCAAGCTGCGTCTGGACGTCGGCGGCGAGCCCGGAGCGGACGGCAACACCCGCACGGGTGCCAAACGTGCCCGACTCGCCTCACTCGCCCTGCGCTTCGGCCTGGTGCGTGAGGAGCATCTCGCCCTGTTGCCGTCCCGCAGACGGCCCGTCCCGCAGACGAGCGGCGCGTGAGCACGCCAGGTGCCGAGGAGGGTGCCCTCGGGATGCCGCGGCTGCCGACGGGTTTCCGGATCGACGGCTGGGAGTTGGACGCCGTCATCGGGTCGGGCGGCTGGGGGACCATGTACGGCCCGCGCTTTCGCGGACGGCACGGTCGCGGCAGTTTAGGTGCTGCCGACCGGTGCCCTGGCGCCCGGTCAGCGTGCCGCGCTCGGTGAACTGGTCGCCCCCGAGGTGTGGTTCAGCGCCGAAGCGGACCATCCGCACCTCGTACGGACGCATGCCGTGTGCACTGTGGACGCGCCGGTCTGCCCGCGCTGAACGGGGCGATCGCGCTCATCATGGACCGTGCCGAGGCCAGTCTGCGGCAGGCGCTGGACACTGCCGGGACAGGCGGACCGATCCTGGACGCCGTGCGGGTCCTGTTCGGCGTCGCCGCCGGGCTCGCCCATATGGACGGCGCCGGCTGGGTGCACGGCGACCTGCGCCACACCGCCGCGAGCCTCTCGGTCCGGATTGAGCAACTGGCAAGCCCGCGTGGCCGACGCCGGCTGATGCCGGTCGCCGCCGTGGCGCTCGCTGCGGCGTCGGCCGCGATCGCCGGGGCCGCGCTGCTCGGGGGGGGCGACGGAGGCGGGGATGACGACGACTGGGCGCGCGGCACACCGGCCGTCGTCACCGACGCGCACAGCCCGGCCGCCGGGGAGATCCCTCAGGCCTCCGACGTCGCCGAAGCACTGCGGCCGGTCATCGTGAAGGCTGCCCACCGCTGCACCGACGCGGAGGTCACGCCCGCTTTTCTCGCCGCCATGCTCAAGGAGGAGAGCGGTTTCGACGTGAACGCGGCCCGCCCGGCGAGCGAGGAGTACGGCATCGCCATGTCGACGCTGTCGGCGTTCCGGGCCTGGGCGGTCGACGGCGATGGCGATGGCGATGGCGATGGCGACAAGGACTATCGGTCGCCGCCGGCCGCGATCTCCACGATGTCGCTGTACGTGTGCCGGCTCGACCAGCAGTCCAAGAAGGCCGACATGCCTGCCGAGAATCTTCCCGCACTGATGGCGGCCGGCTACCGCACGAGCGACCGCACGGTCATCACGGAGGGCGGCGTCCCCGAACGAGTGCGGCCCCACGTCGAGAAAGTGCTCCGCTGCCTCGCCGCCTACGAGCGGTGAGGCAGCGGAGCTGTCGCTCAAGGCCATTCAGCAGTCCTTGACGTCCGGCATCTTGTTGTCGGGCGAGTTGATGTAGATGTTGGAGATCCAGCCGTTGTACTGCGGGAGGTACGCCCACCACTCGTTGGTGTACGGCGGTACCCTGACCTCCTCACCCCTTGCCTGGCAGCTCACCAACACCTCGACGCCTGCGGGGAGTTGGGTGATCGGCGAGGTGTCCGTGTCGGGGTTGGGACGGACGTTCACATGGTCGCTCCACGTGCCGTACCACCATCCCGCGGCCCGCGCGGCTCCGGGGACGTTCAGGGAGCGGGTCAACCGGCCGATATCCGTGTACGCCTTCCCGTACGACGTGCCGACGGGATGCAGCGTGAACACGGCCACGATGGAGCGGTCACCGGCGCCGACGGTGCCCGTGCTGTGCAGCGCAGGCCGGGTCAGGTCCACGCCCGCGGGGGCGGCCGGTGCCGGGCTCGCGGTGCCCGTCGCGGTAGCGGCGCGCGGCGGGCCGCAGGTGCCTTTCTCGTACGAGGACCCAGCCCAACCCTGCTTCACCGCCCAAGGTTTCTCGAACGCCCCGGCGACACCGAAGTGCTGGTCGAACCTGTCCGAGGCGCAGCGGGTGGACTGGCGCAGGTTCCCCATCACGAAGTCGCGCATGGGGCCGGGCGCCGAGTCCAGGAGGTAGCGGTAGATCGTCACCGTGTCGCGAGCGGAGAGCGCGGTGTAGCCCCAGTAGCCCTCGTAGCCGGTGGGCGGTGGTGCCGTGTCCTTGAGGCCGAGGCGGCTCACCATGCGGGTGATGATCGCCGTACCGCCGTTGTCCGACCAGTAGTTGTTGGCCGCGTCGTCGTTGCTGCTGCGCAGCATCGGCTCCAGCCATGCCCGGTCGGCTGAGGGCACGGTGTAGTCGGGGCCCCGGTTCCACAGGTAGTCCAGCGCCAGGAGCAGCTTGACGACCGAGGCGGAGCGGAAGCCCGCGCTGGAGTTGAACTGCTCGGTGAAGGTACCGGTCCGCCGGTCGAAGACGGCGACCCCGGCGCTGACGCCGGCGGGCACCTCGACGGACGCGGCACGGGGCTGCACGGGCTGCCCAGCCGGGGTGTCGGCGGCTGCGGGCCCGGCCGCGCCGCCGATCAGCAGCAGCGCGGCGGCAGCGAGAAGACGGAGCTTCACAGGTAGTGCTCCCTGAGATCGATCGAGTTGCGGAGGAGACGACGTGGTGTGGCTCGGCTGCGGTTGTCGACCGGGATCTGATGTCCGATCGTCGTCCCAGGCGTTGGCACGCCAGTGATACAGGCGTCCTGGAACGAGACAGGCGCATGGGCCCTGTAGGGCGTCCCAGACCTTGACGTAGGCGATGTCGTCGTTCGCCCGGTCACCCACATACAGGGTGGCGGAGCCGAATTGGCAGAAGGTGGTCCGGCCGTCGTTGAGGACGGCCTGCTGTTCGTCGCAGTTGTTGTACGTCTCGAATGACGAGATCGCGGAGCGCGACAGGCCGGTGTCGAGAAGGCGGCCTGCTGCGTCACATGGGCCGTGGTCTCCCCGTACACGTGGGTCATGTCGCCGCCGAGGTCTCCGTGCCTCCCTGTCGTAGCCGGCCCTGACGGGGCGGCGGAGGCCGCCGCCCCGTCAGTCCGATGAAACTCCACGGCCACGGTGAGACGCGTCATGACCACGTACTTCTGTCGTGCCGTGGCAACGCGCGTTCTCACCCTGGTGGTCAGGGTGTTCGTGGGACGTCCTGCCCGGTGGTCCGCCTCACCACCAGGTGGAGCACTGGACCACGCCGTTCGACTTCAGCGAGCCGCATACACGGAACTGGTAAGCCGAGTCGTTGCTGGTCCGCCGGAAAGGAGTGGTCAGGCTCTGCTTAGCCGTCCCGACCGTGAAGGGCCCGCACTGGAGCCACGGGGACTGGGCGTTGGGCTCGCCGATTCGCGCCTTCCAGTCCATCCACAGGTTGTCGCCCGGGTGGGTGGTACCGCTGATCTTGCCGAAGCCGATCTGCGTGTCGTCCCACACGCCCTTCTCCAGGGTGAGTACCACGCCGTCGCCCAGCTGGACAGTTCTGGGCTTCGCCGTGTCCCCGGACGCGTCGTCCGGGTGGTCGTGGAATCCGTTGGCGCCTTTGACGCAGTCGACGGTCCCGGCCCGCGCCACGACGGTGCCGCCCGCGAGGGTGACTCCCGCGGTGAGTACCACCAGCGCGGCGGCCGAGGCGAGAGTGGGCCTCAGTGTGAATGCGAACATCGTCATCCGGTCCTTTCGGAAGAGAAATGAAGCGCCAGCGCGGGGAGCCGCGCGGCCGTGGTCAGCAACTGTCGGTCCACGAGTGCGAGGCGATGTTGTTGTAGAGCGGCTGGCCGTTGCCGGTGCCCCAGTGGTCGAAGTGCTCGGCGTGGATCGACAGGTCCAGCCAGTGGTCGCCCTGGCCGAGGCAGGCGTACGAACCGCCCTGGTCGATGCCCCAGTAGAGGTTGACGTCGTCGTACGACCCGCTGTAGCCGGTGTTCTCCAGCGAGGTCGCACGATTTTTCATGCTCAGCCTGAGTGAGGGCGCGGGGCGCGGCCGTGGTGGGGCCGGGGTTGGCGGTCGCCGGGGTGGCGGCCTCTACGGCCGGGGGTCCAGGGGTGCACGCCGTCAAGGCCGGCACCGCCAGGCTCAAACAGACGGCGGAAGCTGCCGCGACCCGCCCGGTGCGTCCGATCATGCTCTCTCCCCCATTCCGACATTCCGAAGACGTTCGCCAGCAACGCCCTGAACGCTAGGAGGACGAACGCGTCGGCGGTCCTGACATACGTCAGGGCCACCGGCGGACCGCGCGGGAAAGAATCAAGGAAAGGAGGTCAGCGGAACACCATCACCGCGAGGTACGCCGTGCCCCGCGTACCGAAGAACGGGTGGCGTCCCGCCATGTGGTGTAACGGATCAAGGCGCCGGAATTCGCAGGTCATCGCCGCGCATGGTGTTGACGGCAGATCAGCCGCTACGCGACCCGGGAGCCGTGTCCCATGGGGGGCCGACGCGCGGCTTACCGGAGCGCGTCGAGCGAGGTCTCTTACACCACGAAGCGGGACACGACCGAAGAACGACCGAAGTTGAGCCGCGCCGCTCCCACTCAGCACGGTCAGGCGGCGGTCGCCACTTCCCCACAGAGCAGGCGGACCGGCCGGACGGCGACGTCCGGCGCGAGCTCGGCGGATCCACTCGCGCAGAGGATCCGCTCGTTCGCCGATGCGGACCAGGTGCTTGCCATACGCGGCTTGAAGGCTTCTCCGGGCATCCCAGGTCCGAAGACCTTCGATACCCGGACTTACCTGAGACAGGACAAGCGGCGCCGAGGCGTTGTACGCAGCCACCAGGCCGTTTGGTCTCGGCCCTCGCTCTCAGCGCCGTCGGCCACCGCAGGCCCGGGTGACTACCCCAGGCGTCGCCATGGCGTCCCAGCAGGTCGATGCTAGAGCAGCCGACAACTTGAACGCCGGCATCGTCGGCGTCTCATCGCAGGCCCTCAGTCCTTGCCCATGCACCGCCGCCTGCCTCTACACCGACACCTTCTTTGGTGGACGAATGTTCGGGCTGTATCAGTGCGGGCGCTACACCCTTACCAACTGGGACGGCTGGGGGTCGGTCTACAACAACCAGACCCGTCACCCGCGGCCTCCCGTGTGCAGAACCGATCCGCCGTCACTCGATCGAGAGTAATTGTCAATTCCTGTGGATCGCTGATTTAGGGCAAGGGGTTGGTGCCTTCGATGACCTGCGACCTGGAGGCCAAGGTTCCCGACTTGAGATGCTGAACGCCCTGTCCTCGGAGCGTCACGAAGGCGGTAAGGCCAGTGTCGAGTTCGGCCACTCGATGCCCGTAGACGACGGCCTGCGTCAGCGCCAGGTCGATTGCTTGGGCTGAACCGCTGAGCCGGTTGAAGCGGACACCGCGACGGACCGGTCCCCGCAGGCAGCGCACATGGACAGTGGCCTGTTCGAGGGATGCGACGATGACCCGTTCAATCCGCAGTTCTACGCTGCTACGACGACTGCCGGGGCCGGGGATCTCGCTCACGCGGCTGCCCCCTCTCGCTCGACCAGGACGCCGTTCTTGAACCGGGTACCGCGCGGACCAGAGGGACGAGGTGGGCGCCGGTGGGCGCCGGTGATCGCGCGCCAGCGGGCCTGGGCCGACTCGACGAGCTTGAACACCATCGCGAGGGCCGCGGCCGGGCTTCCGGCGCCGCGGGTGACCTTGGTGCGGAGCTTGACGGTGGAGAACGTCGACTCGATCGGGTTCATGGTCCGCAGGTGGATCCAGTGCTCGGCCGGGAAGTCGTAGAACGCCAGCAGTTCCTCGGCGTCGTCGGTGATCTTCGCAACGACCTTGGGCCACTTGGCGCCGTAGGTGCGCGCGAACGCCTCGATCGCCTTCTCGGCGTGGGCCCGGTCCTCGGCGTGGTAGATCTCCTGCATCGCCTTCGTCGCGCCCGGCTGAGCGGACTTCGGAAGGCAGTTCGTGACATTGCGGGCCTTGTGGACCCAGCACCGCTGATGCCGGGCCGCCGGGAACACCTCGGCCAGCGCCTTCCACAGTCCCATCGCACCGTCGCCGACGACCAGCCACGCAATCCGCGCACAGGCTGGAGACGAAGGCGTACCCGGAGCTGGAGACCCGCCCGTCCCGTCCCGTCACGTCTGCCGGGACGGGAGCGCCTGCGTCCCAGAGAACGGCTCGCCGATCGGGTCGGGGCCGCCCAGCCGGCCGGCGAGGTGAAGTGGTCGGTGACCGGGCTGTTGTCCGGCCGGCCGACCTCGAACTCCCCACCGTCCACCGACATCCGCCGCCTGCGCATCGGATCACGCAACGGTGAAGTCGGCGGCCTTGGTGACGAGCTTCGTGTCGCCGTCCTTCGCGGTGGCCAGCACGGCGACGTGCCACACACCACGCTCGGACGTCTCGGCGTCGGCGCGGGTCACGGGAACCGTGTAGGTGCAGCGCACGGTGTCCCCGCCCGACGGCTTGCACACGGCCGACTCCACGGAAGCCATGTCCTTGGCGGTCAGCCCCTGCTTGGCGAAGAAAGACGAGTTCGACGGCCAGGCCAGGACCTTCACGCCCTTGACACCGGCGGACGCCGTGACGTCAGTGGTGAAGGTCAACGAGCCGGCACGGTCACCGACAGGAGCCGCATAACGGGCGGCACTGTGCGCCACCGAAAGAGGCTGCTCCCCGGCATAGGCGAGAGCAAAGGCTCCGGCACCACCGAGAACGACGACACCGGCAGCCACAGCCAGAACGATACGACGCGCCATGAGAAATTCCCCCAACAGGATCAGCAGCTTCGGACCGGCGCTCTTGTCCGCGCCGTTGCACCAATCCTGTCCGCCCGGCAGCCGCCGGGAATGAGCACACGTACTCAACTCCCGCCTGAGTAACAGCTGTTCGGCAATGAGAACGAACGCGCGGGACCGGCAGACCTACAGGGCTGCGTCCGACTCGGCGGCGCGGGCATGGTTGCGGGCCGCGATCAGGCCGGTGTCCGGGGGTTGGTGGCGGGGACGCCGAGGGCGAGCAGGGCGGTGTCGTCGTCGAGTCCGTCGGCGAAGCTGTGAAGCAGGCCGATCAGGGCCTGGATGACGGCTTGCGGGGTTGTACCGGCGTGATCGGCGGCGAAGGCGAGGAGCGCTTCGTCTCCGAAGAAGGCGGTGCGGTCCTCGCCGATGCGGGCCTCGGTGAGGCCGTCGGTGTAGAGAAGGAGCGTGTCGCCAGGGGCGAGGACGGTGGTGGCGGTGACGAAGTGCGCGTCGGGCAGGACGCCGACAAGGAGACCGCCGGGGGTGGGCAGGAAGGCGGCGGTGCCGTCGGCGCGCAGGACGAGGACCGGTGGATGGCCACCCGAGGCGAGCCGGACGGCGACGTGACCGGTCGTGGGGTCGGGTTCGAGGAGTCCGAAGACGGCGGTGCAGTAGCGCGGGTCGCCGCTGCCGGAGTAACGCTCGTGCAGCACCTTGTTGAGCGTCGACAGCGCGGCGATCGGGTCGGAGTCGTGCAGAGCCGCGGCGCGCAGGGTGTAGCGCGTCAGCGAGGTGACGGCGGCGGCCTGGGGGCCCTTGCCGCACACGTCCCCGAGGAAGAAGGCGAAGCGTTTCCCGTCGACGGGGAAGACGTCGTAGAAGTCGCCGCCGAGCCGGTCGGGGGAGGCTGTGTGGTAGTGGGCGGCCGTCTCCACGCCGGGCACCGGCGGCAGGGTGGCGGGAAGCAGCGACTGCTGGAGCACGGCCAGGGCCTCTTGGAGGCGGGCGCGGTCTGCCTCGGCCTGTCTGCGTGCTTCTTCGGCCACCTTCCGGCCGCGCAGGAGTTCCTCCTCGTAGGCACGGCGGTCCCGGGCGTCGAAGACGGTGCTGCGGATCAGCAGCGGCTCGCCGTTGGCGCCCTGCTTGACGACGGAGGAGATCAGCACGGGCATCCGGGCGCCGTCGGCCTGCTTGATCTCCAGGGCGATTCCGCCGATCTGGCCCTGCATCCGCAGCAGCGGCGCGAAGTGCGTCTCGTGGTAGAGCTTGCCGCCCACGGTCAGCAGGTCGGTGAACCGCATCCGCCCCACCACCGCGTCCCGCTCCAGGCCGAGCCAGCCCAGCAGCGTGGAGTTGATCTTCGCTATGGTGCCGTCCATCAGCGTGGACAGGTATCCGCACGGCGCGTTCTCGTACAGCTCCTCGGCACCGTCCTCCAGCAGTGCGGC
Source organism: Streptomyces sp. SID12488 (assembly GCF_010548275.1). Classification (GTDB taxonomy): domain Bacteria; phylum Actinomycetota; class Actinomycetes; order Streptomycetales; family Streptomycetaceae; genus Streptomyces. The sequence goes on along the minus strand of NZ_JAAGLT010000008.1, from coordinate 126,721 downwards.
GAACGCCGCGTTCGCGGTTCTCTCCTCGCTCGTGCCGTGCGGGTCGGGCTGCTGCCCGGTACGGCACATCAACGCAGGCCCGCCAGGAAGTCGGTGAGTGCTTCGTTGGTGGCCTCGGGTGCGGACAGGTGCGGGCAGTGCCCGGTGGCATCGAGGGTGATCAGCGTCGAGCCGGGGATCGCCTGGTGGACGAAGGCGCCCACCTCCCGGGGAGCGATGACGTCGTGGGCGCATTCCAGCACCAGTGTCGGCACGCTCACGCTCTTCAGCTCGTCCCTCGAATCCGACAGGAACGTGGTCCGGGCGAAGACGCGCGCCATGGCGGGGTCGGTGGCGCAGAAACTGTTCGTCAGCTCGTCGCCGAGCTCGGGACGCTCCGCGTTCCCCATGATCACCGGTGCCATCGCCGCCGACCAGCCCAGGTAGTTCGACTCCAGGGATCCCAGCAGCTCATCGATGTCCTCCGCACTGAACCCGCCCCGGTAGCTCTCCTCGTCGATATAACGCGGAGACGGGGCGACCATCACGAGCGCCCCGATGCGCTCCGGAGCCAGGCCGGCGGCCAGCACTCCGATCATCGCGCTGACCGAGTGCCCCACGAACACCGCGTCATGCAGGTCCAGTGCCTGACAGAGCTCGACCACGTCGCGGGCGTAGCCGTCGAGGGAGGCGTAACGCTCCTCCGAGAAAGCGGACGGTTCAGCGCGGCCTGAACCCACGTAGTCGAACAGCACCACTCGGTAGTCCTCGACGAGAGCCGGCACCGTCAGCCGCCACATGTTCTGATCGCAGCCGAACCCGTGAGCCAGCACCACCGTCGGCCCCTGGGGGTTGCCGATGACGTTGACGTTGTTCCTGCGGCTGATGTCCATCCGGCCAGTCTCCCAGGTCCCGCTCATCCTTCCGCCGAGGCTGCCCATTGGTTCCACGACCCGTACAACGCCCCCACAACGCCGAGCGGCCGAATCGAAGCGGGCCCGGCAAGCCCATGAACAAGCCGACAGCGGGTAGGCGAAACCATGCGAGAGCGACAACCCGCGATGAAGAAAAAACGATCCACGGGAAGAGTTCTATGGTCATCCCACGTAAAACCCGGGCATCGGAGGAACAGGCACCGACGGCTTTGCGATACAGCGCCGCCTGGGACACGACAGACGCGTCGCTCACGGACGCCCGAGCGGCCGTGCGCACGCTGCTGGCCGATGCCGGCCACGACCCCGACCACCGACCGAGCCAGGACGCCCAGCTCGTCGTCAGTGAGCTGGTCACCAACGCGCTGCGCCACGCACCCGGTCCGGGCGGCCTGGCGCTGGAGGTGACACCCGACGCAGCCCTGCTGCGCATCACCGTGCGCGACAGCTCCCCCCGGCCACCCGAACTGCGCGCGTACGACGTCCGTCGCGTCGGCGGGCACGGACTTCAGTTGGTCACCCGTCTGTGCGACCAGTTGCACACCATCGGCCTGGAGACCGGCAAGCAGATCGTCGCCCACCTGAGCCTGCCACGGCCCGTCGGCTAGCCGGCCAGGACCAACCGGGTGGTGGGGCGCTGGAACGCCCCGGGCGAGCGGCCCGGAGAGCGGGGCCCCGCCGAAGGTCGCGACAAGCGGCGGCCGGTCGGCTCGTGGGGTTGGAGGGTTCAGCCCGTCAGCCCAGTCGCCTCGACGCCCGTTGGAGAAGTGTCCGCAGGACCTGGCAGAACGGCGACGTCGGGCTCACCCCCGGCTTCGACGGCGACACCGAGGCGGCGCTCGGCTCCATTCAGAGCGACCACGCCCGACATGCCCGCCGAGAAGGACCTCTACTTCCCGCCGGAGGACGAGGCCTGGGCCGTCAGTCACATACCGGGCGCCGAACTCCGGGTGATCCCCGCCATCTGGGGCCACTTCGCCGGTCACGACAGCAATCCCAAGGACACCGAGTTCATCGACGCGGGTCTGAAGGAACTGCTGGCCAAGCCGGGCGGGCTGGCATGACCAGGGCCACCGGCCGCATCAGACTGCCCCACGAGGTCAGCGCGTCGATCGTCGCCTTCGCGACCGTCTTCCGTCCTGCGGGGCGGGAAGTGTCCGTCCCAGGCGGGCGAGCGGGGAGATCGCCATCAGCACGGGTGACAGCAGCATCCCTGCGGCTGTCACCAGGAGGCTGGTGCGCAGTCCCCACTCCTGTGCCAGGAATCCGCCGAGCAGCGAGCCGAACGGGGCCAGCCCCATGCCCACAAACGTGATCGTCGCCGCGGCGCGGCCCTGCATCCCGTCCGGAGTGACGGCCTGCCGGACGGCCATGACCGTGACAGTCACCAACTGACTGCCGGTCCCGAACACGAAGCCGGCCGCCAGCAGCACGGGAACGGTCACCGCGGGGGAACCGTCCAGCGCGGGCACGCAGAGGAACGCGCCGTCGCCGAGTGCCGCCGCGGTGACGAGTACCGTGCCATGGCCGAACCGGCTCGGCAGGCGGGCAGCCAGCATCGAGCCCAGGAGCGCGCCGGGCCCCGTGGCGGCGAGCGCAAGCCCGACGGCGGTTCCCGACAGGTGCAGTTCGCGCGGCAGGAAGAGCAGGTAGACGGTCATCACGGCCGCGAAGGAGAACTGGAAGGCGGCCGAGGCGAGACACACGGCTCGCAGCGAGGGGTCGCCGACGACGAAACGGAGGCCATCATGAATCCGCCGCCCCAACCGAGGAGGGCGTTCCGAGTGCTCCGGGATCGCTTCGGTCCGGCGGATCCGGCGGATCGACAGAAACGACAGCGCGAAGAACAGCGCGCTGGACGCGGCAGCGATGGGCGCCGACAGGATGGAGACCAACGCACCGCCGAGGGCGGGGCCGCCGATCTGGGCCGCGGACCGGCTGCCCTCGAGCGCGCTGTTGCCCCGCACCAACTGCTCGCGTGTCACCAACCGTACGAGAGACGACTGGTACGCCACGTCGAAGAACACGGACAGGGCACCGACGGCGAAGGCGACCACGAACAGCTCCGGCAGGCCGAGCCGGCCGAAGAGGCCGGCCACCGCGGCGGCGCCCAGCGTCAGGGTCCGGCCGATGTCCGTCAACACCATCACCGTGCGGGTCCGCCATCTGTCGACCCACGCGCCGACGAAGAGCGAGAGCAACAGGACCGGCGCCTGCCCCACGGCGCGGAGAACACCCAACTGGTCGGCACCGGCGTCGAGCGTCAGAACGGCGAAGAGCGGGAGAACCACCAAGGTCGCGTGCTCGCCGAGTTGGGAGGCCGTCTGACCCACCCACAGTCTGCGGAAGTCGCGGTCCCGCCACAGGCTCGGCGGAACAGGTCGACCGGAATCGGGTACGGCGGAAGATGCGGACGGCACGGCGATCCCCTTGGTTGCCTCGTACGACGCCCGCCGGCCGGCGTACGGAAGGCGCACCGGATACAGGCGGGGAAGGCTCGCTGTGCCACAACATCAAGGGCAGCACGCGATGACTGGCCGATCTGGGCCTACGACGTCAACGCGCGCCTGGACGACCGGGCATGTCCTGGCTCCTCATGGGTTGCTCGCTGGAGCCTGACACTAGCCCGCGGCGGCCCGGCACGAAAGGCGATTTCCCCGGCGCACACGCGGACCCAGCACGGTGTGGTTCGGGCGATGGTGTGGTGTCGGCCCGCCCGGTTGCCGGGCTGACAGGATGGCGGCATGGAACGTGTGCTGGGAATCGGTGGGTACTTCATGCGGGCGTCCGACCCTACGGCCCTGAACGCGTGGTATCGCGATTGTCTGGGCCTGGGCGCCGATGAGAACGGCCTGTGGCGTCAGGGAGCAGGGCCGACGGTGTTCGCGACGTTCGAGTCCGAGACCGACTACTTCGGGTCCCGCACCCAGCAGACCATGCTCAACTTCCGGGTACGCGACCTGGATGCGATGCTCGCGCAACTACGCGCCAATGGGGCGGACGTCGCCGACGGTACGCAGGACATGGACGGTGTCGGTCGATTCGGCTGGGTCACCGATCCTGAGGGCAACCGAATCGAGTTGTGGCAGCCCGCCTGACCGCTTCCGGACGAACCCGACGGCCCGGTTCGGCTCCTCGGCGCGCGACGCCGCGATCCCGGCGGCCGGCGGCCGGGACATCTCCCCGGGCCAGGGCAGCGGCCTCGCGCAGGAGGTCCCGGCCGGCCTGAAGCCGTCCGGCCGGGCCTAGGCCACTGGGCACCGATGTTTGAGACACGCTTTACGCGGCACACGCAACTGCGGCCCACGCCGTCGCCGTCTCACAGTGCGGCAGGCTCGTCAGGGCCACAGAGCGAGAGAGCGGGGCAAGTCGTGCGACGGCGCAAGGGCAGCATAGGGATCGCACTCGTCACGGGCGTGATGCTGGTGGGCGCGAGTGCCTGCGGCGGGGGCGGCAGTGACAAGGCGAGCGGCGACGACGCGAAGGCCCCGGGAAACCCCAAGGCGAGCTCGTCGCCGTCACCGACTAAGCCCGCGGGCCCGCCGATGCTGCTGGAGACGATCACCCCGCAGACGGGAACCACGGTAGGCGTGGCCATGCCCATCTCGGTGGTCTTCACGAACCCGGTGGCGGCCAAGGCGCGGGCCACGGTCGAGAAGCACATGAAGGTGAGCACTTCGCAGCCGGTGGCCGGCGCCTGGCACTGGTTCGGCGACCAGCGCGCAGACTGGCGCCCCAAGACTTACTGGCCCTCCGGCACGACGGTGAAGATCGACGCCGACATGAAGGGCGTCAGCAACGGCAACGGACGTTTCGGCGTACACGGATACACGCACACCTTCAAGATCGGTGACGATGTGCGCGCGGATGTCTCGGTGACCGGACACACCATGAAGGTGACCCGGAACGGCGCGCCGGTGCGCACCCTGTCGATCAACGCGGGCAGCGCCGAGTATCCGACGTGGAACGGCACGATGGCCGTCATCGACAAGCAGGAGAAGGTCCACATGACCTCCTGCAGCGTCGGTATCAGCTGCGACAAGGGCAGCCCCGACTACTACGACCTGACACTCCCCTGGGACGTCCACCTGACCCAGTCCGGCACCTACGTGCACTACTCGACCGGCGACCCGAACCCGGGCGGCGGCAGTGCCCGCGGCTCACACGGCTGCGTCCATCTGTCCATGTCGGACGCCAAGTGGTTCTACGACCAGGTCAAGCAGGGCGATCCCATAACCGTCACCGGCTCACCGCGCGCCAAAGCCTCGCCCGACAACGGCTACGCCGACTTCAACCTGGGATGGACCCAGTGGCTCGCGGGCAGCGCCGCCGGTGAGGACACGACCGCGACGCTGTGACGCGCTGCGGCGGCGAGGAAGGGCTTCACTCGGTGCCGCCGACCCCTGAGAAAGCGACGATCCACAGCCGGTCGTGCGTGGTTGGGGGTCTTCGTGCCCATGGTGCGTGCGGCGACGCGATGATCGCCTCACCAGCGGGCGAACTGCTCCTCCCGCATCGACAGTTCACCGGCGCGGCCCGGCCACCCGGCAGCCCGACCGTACGCGGGCTCAGCTCCAAGTGGCGCTCCTTGACGAATCTCCCAGCTCACTGAGGGGAACGTTGCTGGTCATGCTCCCCAGCATGAGTGCGCGCCCTGCGGCCGGACCGGCTGGGGCCGGCGCTCGGCGCCGCGATGCTGATCATGGGCGGTGGGCTGGCGACGTACACCTGTGTCACTCCGTGGCCGACCTGCCGTACAGGCGCCCGGAAGGCGCGGTTCCGCTCGTCCGTGTCGCCTTCTCCTTCGGCGTCGGCTCCCTGGGCGGTATCACCAGCGGGGGCCGCCTGGGGGACCGCCGCCCGATGGACCACCACCCCCACCGCCGCCCCGGCCACCGCTACGACAGGCCCTCGACCTGCCCGTCGCCTATGTGCGGGCGACGGGCTCCCTGCGTACCCACGACGAACGCCTGCGACTCCTGCTCACCGATCGGCCTCGGTCTCGGAACCCGCAGGCCCGAGGCGGCTGTCTCCATCACCGCGGAGATCATCGGGCAGGTCAATCAGGTCATGGGCCCGGACCCTGGCCCAGATCACCGGCAGAGCCCGCGCCGGGAACGCCGAGAAGTGACGACGATCGGCGCCCTCGCTGGGGCTCTCAGCCGGCAGCAACCCGCTCCGGATCGTCGGCCGGCGTCCCGACGCGCAGCCACCGGTACCCGTAGGCGGGCAGTTCGACGCTGAGCAGACCGTCGTCGGACACCGTGAGCCCGGCGTGGTCCTCGGCAAGGAGGTCGGTCAGCCTGTCACCGGGTGCGGTCTCCGGGAGCCGCAGTCGTACGGTGAGGGAGCGGCCCGCGAAGTTGTGCAGGGCCAGGACCCTCCCGTCCGGGGTACAGCTGATGTGGGCGAGCACGGAACGCTCCCCCGTCTCCACAAGGCGGTACTCGCCCCAGGCCAGCTCGGGAGCTTCCCGGTAGCGCTCGACGAACAGCCGTATCCGGCTCAGGAGCGAGCCGGGGTCGCGGCTCTGCTCGTACACGTTCACCTTCTGGGGTGCGTACGCGCCGTCCGCCAGCGGGTTCGGGAAGGTGTCCGGCGCGGCCGTGGAGTAGCCGGCGCCATCCTGCGGGGTCCACTGCATGGGGGTGCGTACCGCCTGGCGGCCCTCGGCGGCCAGGTTCTCGCCCATGCCGATCTCCTCACCGTAGAAGAGCACGGGGGTGCCCGGCAGGGTGAAGAGGAGGCTGTAGGCGAGTTCGATACGGCGCCGGTCACCGTCGACCATGGGAGGCAGCCTGCGTCGCAGCCCCCGGTCGTACAGTTGCATGTCCTTGTCCGGGCCGAAGGCGGCGAAGACCTCGGCACGTTCGTCGTCGCTCAGCTTGTCGAGGGTGAGTTCGTCGTGGTTGCGAACGAAGGTGGCCCAGTGGGCGTCGCGCGGGGCGGCGGGGCGATCACGCAGCGAGGCGGCCAGCGGCCCCGCCTCCTCGCGTGCCATCGACAGGTACATCTGCTGCATCCCGACGAAGTCGAAGCACATGGTGAGTTCGTCGCCTCGGTCCGAGTCGGGATCGCCGAAGAACCGGACGAGGTCGCCGTAGGGCAGGTTCACCTCGCCGAGCAGCACCGACTCACCGTTGCGGCGGCCGAGGAAGGCGCGCAGGTCGGCGAGGTACTCGTGCGGGTCCGGCAGCGCGCCGGCGTCGTCCTGGCCGTCCGTCTCCAGCAGGAAGGGCACGGCGTCGACCCGGAACCCGGACAGTCCGAGCTGCGTCCAGAAACCCATGATGCGGGCTATCTCGTCCCGTACCTCGGGGTTGGCGACGTTGAGGTCGGGCTGCTCCTTGTAGAAGCGGTGCAAGTAGTACTGGCCGCTGCCTTCGTCGTACTCCCACACGCTGTCCTCCGCGTCGGGGAAGACCACGCCTTCGGGGCTGTCCTCGGGAGGCTCGTCCTGCCAGACGTACCAGTCACGGTGGGCCGAGTCCCGGCCGGAGCGGGCGTCCTGGAACCAGGGGTGGTGCTCGGAGGTGTGGTTGACCACGAGGTCGGCGATCACGCGTATGCCGCGGTCCTTGGCCGTGCGGACGAACTCGGTGAAGTCGCCCAGGGTTCCCAGGCGGGGGTCGACACCGTAGAAGTCGGTGATGTCGTATCCGTCGTCACGTTCCCGGGTCGGGTAGAAGGGCATCAGCCACACACATGTCACGCCGAGGCGGACCAGATGGTCGATGCGCTGGGTGAGGCCCGCGAAGTCGCCGATCCCGTCTCCGTTGCCGTCCTGGTACGTCTCGACGTCGAGGCAGTACACCACCGCGTTCTTCCACCACAGGTCGGATGTGCGGGTCAGACGCATCGGTACTCCTTCGCCGTGGCGGGAAGCGGGCGGGTGACGTCGAGTCGGGGCAGTACCTCGGCGCCGAACGTGTCGATGAACGAGGCCTGTTCACGGCCCACGTGGTGGAGCATCACGGTGTCGAACCCGAGGTCTGCGTACTCCTGGAGCCAGGCGGTGTGCCGACCGAGGTCCGACGACACGTTGACCGTGCCCGCCACCTGTTCCGGCGTGACGTGCTCGCTGACGACGTCGAACAGTTCCACGGAGTCCAGGTCCCAACTGACCGGGGGCGTATGCACGTTGGTCCGCCACTGGTCGTGTGCCAGCGCCAGGGCATGGTCCTCGTCGGGTGCCCAGCTCAGATGCACCTGGAGATGCAGGGGCCCGCGGCCACCCGCGTCCCGATAGGCGTCGGCGATCTCGCGCAGCCGTTTTGGCGGGGCGTTGACCGTGATGAGGCCGTCGGCCCACTCGGCGCACCAGGCGGCGGTGGCCGTGCTGCACGCGGCTCCGATGAGCGGCGGCACTTCGGCCGGCAGCGTCCACAGCCGGGCCCGGTCCACGGTCACCAGTCCGTCGTGGCTGACCTCCTCCCCTCCCAGCAGTGCGCGGATGATGTCGACGCATTCCCGCAGGCGGGCGTTGCGCAGATCCTTGCGCGGCCAGGGGGCGCCGGTGATGTGCTCGTTGGAGGCCTCACCGCTGCCGAGCGCCGCCCAGAAGCGGCCCGGGTACATCGACGCGAGGCCGGCGATCGCCTGGGCGACGATCGCGGGATGATAGCGCTGCCCCGGCGCGTTCACCACGCCGAACGGCATCCGGTCAGTGGCCTGGAGCGCGGCACCGAGCCAGGACCAGGCGAATCCCGACTCGCCCTGACGGACACTCCAGGGTGAGAAGTGATCCGAGCACATGGCGGCGGTGAATCCCGCGCGTTCGGCGTGCACCACGGCGTCGAGCAGGCCTGCGGGCGGGATCTGTTCGTGCGAGGCGTGCAATCCGTAGACAGTCATGTCCCGGCGGGTACCCCCGCGATTGATCCTCAGCGGTGATGCCACAGGGCTGATCCCGGCAGCCCGCGGGAGGCGGGCTGCCGGGATCAGTGGACGTGCGCCTACTTGGGCTTGATCGCGTCCTTGGCCTTCTCCTTGGCGGCACGCAGGTCTCCCTTGGTCTCCTCGGCCTCTCCCTTGGCCTTCAGAGACTCGTTGCCCACGGCACCGCCGACCACCTTCTTGACCTTGCCCTTGGCCTGCTCGCCCTTGGCCTGACTCTTTTCGTCGGCAGCCACAGTCACTCACTCCTGTCTCGCTCGAAAGAACCTTCCTTCCCCCGTGTCGCCTGAGATTCCTCTCTCAAACGGGTCTCTGGGCACGCAAAAATTGCTTCATAGGACTGTTCGGCCACACCACACCGACCCGGGAATCCGGTGCTCACCTGCGCGGCGATCCCGCCCGCGACCTCCACGGCGATCTCGATCGCCCGCGCCGCGAGTGGGGAGTGAGTGCCATGCGCCTGCCACAGCAGGAAGATCTCGCGTGGCGGTAGTCCTGGCTTGAGCTCGTGGACACACAGTGACGCATCGGAGCCGATGTCGGCGCTGAGGAGGGCGAGTTGCGGCAGGATCGCCGAACCCATACCGGCGCGCACCATCGACAGCACGGTCTCGTTGCCCGCGGTGCGGAACACGATGTGCGGCCGAACACCGGCCCGTGTGAGCGCCTGCTCCATCCGGGCCTGGTCGCAGATCGGCGGGTGCGCCACCATCGGTACGCCGTCGAGTCGGGCCGGGTGCACCGGCCCGTCGGGAAACGTGCCGCGGCGGGCCACCAGCAGGTAGGGATCGTCGAGCAGTTTGCGGTGTTCGACGTCGCCGTCGACACGGCCGTCGAAGAACATCAGGTCGAGCTCCCGGACTTCCGGCCGGTCGGTCTCCTCCTCGAACAGCCTGATGTCGCAGCCGGGATGCTCGTCCCGAAGCTCTCGTACGACCAGCGGCAGGATGACGTTGGACACGCTCTGGAAGGTGCCGATGTCGACCCGGCCGTCGCCGGCCTTGAACCGGTCGACGGCTGCCGCCATCGCCTGGGCCTTCGCGAGCAACTCGCGTCCGTGTGCCAGCAGCACTGTGCCGAGTGGGGTGATCCGCACCGGTTTCGGCCCGCCCGGCCGGTCGAACACGGCACCGCCGACGGCCTTCTCCAAAGCCGCGATCTGCTGGCTCACCGTCGACTGGGTGTACCCGAGCCGTCCGGCCGCCCGCCCGAAAGACCCCTCGTCGGCCACGGCGGCCATCGCGGCGAGGTGCCGCAGTTCAACATCGGACATGAGCCCACCATAGCCAATAGCATCGCAAAACGCGATTGAATTGATCGAAATCAATCGCTTTTCACGATGAATCTCCAAGTCTAGCGTGATGTTCATGACCGATCACCATCACCTTTCGCACGGAGAGAAGCTCGTCGAGATCGACGATGTCGAGCTGTGCTTCGAGACCTTCGGGAACCCCGCTGACCCGGCGATCCTGCTCATCGACGGTGCGACCGCCTCGATGCTCTGGTGGGAAGCCGAGTTGTGCGAACAGATCGCGCGCGGCGACCGGTTCGTGATCCGCTACGACAACCGGGACACCGGCAGATCCACCAGCTACCCGCCGGGGCGCCCTGGCTACGTGTTCACCGACCTGGCCGGGGATGCGCTCGGCATCCTGGACGCCCTGGACGTCGAGCGCGCACACATCGTCTGCCGGTCCATGTCCGGCGGAATCGGGCTCATCATCGGGGTGGACCACCCCGACCGGGTGGAGTCACTGACGTTCGTCTCCACCTCCACGGGCCAGGACGGTCTCCCAGCGCCGTCGGCCGAGCTCGCCAGCGGCGTCCCCGCCGACCCGGACCCCGCCGATTCCGGCGCGGTGGTGGACTTCGTCGTCGCATCGGCAAAGGCGTGCTCGGGAGGCTCGCCCTACTTCGACGAGACCGCCGCGCGCACGCTGGTCGAGCGGGACGTGGCCCGCACTCGCGACATCGCGTCCACCCTCGTCAACCACTACGCGATGGCCTTCGAGGGGTCGTCCCGCGACTTCGCCTACATCGACGCACCGACCCTGGTGGTGCACGGCGACCACGACCCGGTTTTCCCGCTCCCCCACGGACACGCGCTGTGCGACGCGATTCCCGGATCGACACTGCTGGTCCTGGAAGGCGCCGGGCACGACCTGCCGAAGCCGCTGTGGGACGTGTTCGTTCCGGCCCTGCTCCAGCACACCCGAGGCGGCCGGCGATGACCCGGTTCCGGTCGGCGCTCTGGCTGCCGATCTTCGACGCTCGCCGACCCGGTGGTGGTCGCACGTCTGGCCGCCGAGGCGGAGGAGGCCGGCTGGCACGGCGTGTTCGTATGGGACCACCTCCGCTGGCGGGAGCCGGTCCGGCAGGTGGCCGACCCGTGGATCACGCTGGCCGCGATCGCCACCGCCACCGAACGCCTGCGGTTCGGCCCCATGGTCACACCCCTTGCCCGGCGTCGGCCGGCCAAGGTCGCCAGGGAAACCGCGACCCTGGACCGGCTCGGCGACGGCCGCCTCACACTCGGTGTCGGTCTCGGCAGCGATCGCTTCGCCGCCGAGTTGTCCGCGACCGGCGAGGAACTCGACGACCGGCGGCGGGGCCAGATGCTCGACGAGGCACTGGAGATTCTCACCGCCGCGTGGTCCGGCAGGCCGGTGCACCATCCCAGCCGGCACTACACCGTCGACGGCATCTCCTTCCTGCCCCGACCGGTTCAGCGCCCCGGCGTGCCGGTGTGGGCCGCGGGACTTCCCGGTAACGTCAAACCACTGCGGCGCGCCGCCCGGCACGACGGTTTCGTCCCGGTCAATCTCGAACACCCGGACCAGCTCGCCGACGTCGTCACCACCATCAGCGGTCTCCGCCGGCCAAGGACGACCTCGTACGACATCGCCGTACCTCTCCCACCCGGCGCCGATCCTGGTCCCTACGCAAAGGCGGGCGCCACGTGGTGGCTGGCGGAGTTCGCACCGGAGACAGTGTCACTGGACCAGGTGAGAGGCGTACTCCACGACGGTCCGGTCGACATCGACATCGACATCGACATCGAGAGGATCAGGTGACGGTGATGTCCGACCTGTTCGACTACGACGCGGAACTGCGCCCGCACAACGGACTCTTCCGCGCCGCTGCCCGCGTCGGTCCTGGTGACCGTGTGCTCGACATCGGCTGCGGCACAGGTCAGTCCACGCGCGAGGCTGCCCGCGCCACCATCACCGGAAGCGCGGTAGGCGTCGATCTCTCCGCACCCATGCTCGAACGGGCCCGTCGGCTGAGCGACGAGCAGGGACTGACCAACATCACCTATGAGCAGGCGGACGCCCAGGTTCACCGCTTTCCGCCGACGCACTTCGACCTCTGCATCAGCAGGTTCGGCACGATGTTCTTCACCGACCCGGTCGCCGCGTTCACGAACATCGGGCGCGCTCTGCGCCCCGGCGCGCGCCTGGTGCTGCTGGTCTGGCAGGAGCGTGACCGCAATGAGTGGGCCACCGCTATCCGCCGTACCCTCACCGGCACATCAGCCGCACCCCACGGTCCGGACCCGTTCTCGCTCGCCGACCCGGCCGTCACGGAGGGCATCCTGACGGCGGCCGGCTTCACGGAGGTCAGCTTCACCGACGTGCACGAGCCCGTCTGCTACGGCCCGGACAGCGCCACCGCCTTCAACGCCGTGCTCCGCCTGTGGGAAGTCAAAGACCTCCTTGCCGCACTCGACGCCACGGCCACCGAGCAGGCACGCACACGGCTACGCACCATCCTCGACGCCCACAACACCGACGGCGGCGTGTACTTCGACTCGCGTGCCTGGATCGTCACAGCGCGCCACAGTCGCTGACCATCGGCACCTGAGGTGCGAGGAGTCCACCACGCACCGGGCCCGGTCCAGCCGTGAGTCCACGTTCAACTCGGCCTCCAACGCCTCACGTCACGCCCGGGCCGAAACCCTGTACCAGGGCTGCGCGGTCAGGCCGCTCAGGTGCCGGCGATCAGCGTGCTCCTCGTCGTCGCGCAACCCCCTGTCACACCGCTGGGGCCAGGTGTTACGTCCACTGGTGGCCGGGGGGGTCCAGGGCGAAGCCTGGTTTCGGTTCGGCGTGGACGTCCGCGCCCCTCCCCCACTCCCTGGACGAGTGCATCCGGAGTCGGGGATGATCAGTGGCATGCGGACGGTCCTGCGCGGAGCCCTGGTGACGCTTCGGCCGGCGACGGTGGACGATATCCCGTCTCTGGTCGCTATCCGGAGCACGCCCGAGGTGTACGCGCGTTGGCGGGGTGGCGACGACCTGACGGCCGCCGTGGCCGAGGAGCTCGAAGATCCCGGGGCGCAGACCTTCGCGATCGAGCACGGCGGCCGGGTGGCCGGCGCGGTCCAGTGGGGCGCCGAGGACGAGCCGGACTACCGGCACGCCAACATCGACATCTATCTCGACCCCGCGGTGCACGGGCGCGGCCTCGGCACTGACGCCGTCCGTACCCTGGCACGCCATCTGATCGATGATCACGGATTCCGCCGGCTGGTGATCGACCCGGCCGCAGACAATGCCGCTGCGATCCGGTGCTACCACAAGGTCGGCTTCCGCCCGGTGGGCATCATGCGGCAGTACGAGCGCGGCCCGGACGGCAGCTGGCACGACGGGCTGCTGATGGACCTGCTGGCGGAGGAGCTGGAGTAGGTCTGCCGTTCGGCCATGGTCCGGCCAGCGCGACCTGCGACGGCCACGGTGTACCAGTGGACGCCCCCGCGTGCTTGTCGGCCCGTGGGAGCAGTCCGCTGCAGGAAACGGTCAGGCGAGTCATCGCCCGGGGGTGGTCCGTCCCGTTCCTGACGCTCGTGAGGCGTCGGTGAGGTCGGCTCCGGTTGCCGCGTCACGATGGGAGTGGACGGTGCCGTGCCAGTCCAGGCACATGACGGTCGCGTCGTCCTGCAGGTGGCCGTCGTTGGCGTCGACGATCGCCCCGATGAGGGTGCGGGCGGCTTCGCGTGGATGCAGTGCGCGGGTGCGCACGATCAGGTCGGACAGATCGAGGCTGCCCGCGTTGCGCTCCAGCATGCCGTCGGTCAGCATCACCAGCCGGTCGCCCGGCCGCAGGTCCAACGACTGGACCTGGTAGGTGTGTGGGATGGGGAAGCCGAACGGCGTGTCGATCTTCGGGGTGATTTCCTGTACCTGTCCATCTCGCATCCGCAGCGGCCAGGGGTGCCCGGCGTTGACGAACTCGGTCTTGCCGTCGATCAGGCTGATACGCAGGAGTTGGCCGGTGACGTAGCCCTGGCGGCCGTGCTCGTGCATGGCCTGGTCGGCCTGGCGGGCCTGTTCGGCGAGGTCGGCACCGGCTCGCCGTGCCCGCCGCAGGGCGCCCACCAGGAGGCTGGCCAGCAGCGCGGCGTCAACATCGTGCCCCATGGCGTCGGTGACGGAGAGCTGAACACTGTCCCGGTCGATGACGTAGTCGAAGGTGTCGCCCCCCACGTGGTCGGCCGGTTCCAGCGCCCCGGCGACCGCGAACTGCGCGGCCTCGCACGCCAGCGAATCCGGGAGCAGCCGGTGCTGGATCTCCGCGGCCAGGCTCAGCGGAGTGGTGCGGCGGCCCCACTGGTACACGTCGGTGTAGGACCGGTTCGCGATGACGATGTACGCCAGCGCGTGAGCGGTCTCGCCGATCTCCCGCATCACCTCCGCGTCCGGCGCCACGGGCAGGAACAGTTCGAGGAGCCCGATGGCGTCCCCGCGGTTGGTCACCGGGGCGACGATCCGCACCAGCGCGCCCTCGCCCTTGTCCTCCAGGCTCGGCCTTTGGGTGCGGATGACGTCGTCGTACAGGGTGCCCCGCAGCTTGATCCGCCGGGCGGGTTCGTCGGTATCGACGCTGCCGGCCGCCCCCAGCCGTACGACTGAGCTACCGGTGAAGTCGGTGATCAGGAACGACACCGACACGGCCCCGATGTGCTCCTTGAGCATGCGCGCGACCACGTCGAGGGACTCCACCGGCGCCGCGGCCTCCGCCGCCTCCAGCGTCCCCGCCAGAGTCATCGCCCTGCCCAGGCGACTATCGTCTTCGGGAAGACGAAAGACCTGCCCGCCGTCCGGCGCTCTTGCGGTCACAGCGACTCCCTCAATTGCTCGATCACGCTCGGGACGCTGCCCCGCATACGCGAAAGAGCTGTGCCAAGCCCCATGCCGGACAGGTCAATTGCACCATGGGCCCCGGGTCCGCTCCGCCTGCCGTCCAGTCTCGGGCCATGTGCGGCCAGGTCCCTGCCAGGCCCGAGTCCTGCGCTTCGGCATGCCTTGGACGCCGTCATGTGACTGCGAGGAGAATGGCGGTGTAGTGCGCGGTGAAGGCTGCGATGGTCAGGGCGTGGAAAACCTCGTGGAAGCCGAACCAGGCCGGTGAGGGATCGGGGCGCTTGAGTCCGTAGACGACGGCGCCCGCGGTGTAGAGCAGACCGCCGACGATGACGAGTACGACGACCGCGGTGCCGCCGGTGCGCGCGAAGTCGGGCAGGTTGAAGACGGCCACCCAGCCCAGGGCGATGTAGCACGGGGTGTACAGCCACCGGGGAGCCCCGATCCACAGGATACGGAAGGCTATGCCGGCCAGGGCGCCCGCCCACACCACGACCAGCAGCACCAGCTGCCGGTGCGCGGGCAGCAGCAGTACCGCCAGCGGCGTGTAGGTGCCGGCGATGATCAGGAAGATGTTCGCGTGGTCCAGCCGCCGCAGGACCGCTTCCCCGCGCGCACCCCACGTTCCGCGGTGGTATACCGCGCTGGTGCCGAACAGCAGGCAGGCGGACACCGCGTACACCGAGCAGGCCGCCACTGCCGCCGCCGAGCGCGAAACGGCGATCAGGACGATGCCGCCGACCAGCGCGAGGGGGAACACGCCTGCGTGCAGCCAGCCGCGCAGCCTCGGCTTCAGCACAGCAGCCGCGCGCTCTGCGACGCCTTCCAGACCGGCGGCTGCCTGTCCGCCCGTCAGCCGTCCGGTCGCGCCGGAAGGCACGTTGACGGGCTGGCCGCGCGGGGTGTCGGGCGTGGGGCCGGGGACGGGCTGGGAATCCCGTCCGGGTGCCGGCGGCTCAGTATCTTCGGCGATCATGCGCTCATATTCTCGCATCGGCGGATGGGGCGGTCCGGCACGTCTCCGCGGGCCCAGGGGCGGATAAAGGCTGTGTGTCAGGATGCGGCGCGACGGAATTCGGCGTTGATGCGCTGGGCTTCCTCGAGTTGGTCTTCGAGGATGATGATGCGGCAGGCGGCCTCGACGGGGGTGCCCTGGTCGACGAGTTCCCGGGCCCGGGCGGCGATGCGCAGCTGGTAGCGGGAGTAGCGGCGGTGCCCGCCCGCGGAGCGCAGCGGGGTGATGAGGCGCGCTTCGCCGATGGCGCGCAGGAAGCCCTGCGTGGTGCCGAGCATCTCGGCGGCCCGGCCCATGGTGTAGGCGGGGTAGTCATCGTCGTCGATACGGCCGTACGAATCCTCTGCTGTCACGTACACCTCTCTGTCGAGTATCTGTCGAACGCGTGGAGGGGCCCTGGCGCCGTACGGCGCCAGGGCCCGAAGGAACTGCTACACCATCTGCCGACCTTTGTACCGCATCGGCCTTCTGCCTCCGCTGACCCGACCGGGATGCTGTCGGGTATGCGGGGATCGCGGTTGCTCGACCGGAGACCACCTCACTATCGATGTCCTGCGGTACCCGGGCTCAAGACTCCGCCCGGGCGATCCTGATGGCGCTCGGCTCCTCCGCTCTTCCCTGGGTGATCAACTGCTTGCCATACGGGAACTGCGTACTGCTGGGTACTGCGAACTGCGACCACGTGTACTGCTGCCCGCCAGTTCGTGTCTGCCGGGCCCTGCTGTCTCTCTGAGCTACGAGAGAAACCATAGCTACACAGCCGCCCCATGTCTACTCTCGCCAACATAGATTTTCGCTTGTCGGTGCTGAGGTATGGCCTCGTGGAACCGCGCGCCCCGGGTCAGGCGCGAGGAGGTCGTGGCTGCTCGCCCTCTGCGGACAGGGCGATGCGAGCCGTGATGCGCTTGCCGACCGGCTCCTGCTCGATGAACAGGTCCTCGGTGACGGCTTTGACGATCTCCAGTCCGTGCTGGCCGACCCTGCCGGGATCGGCCGCCCGGGCCGCGGGAACGGTGGGCTCGCTGTCCCACACGACGACGTCCACAGCGCGGGCGTCGATGCGCAGTTCGAGCAGAACGGGGCCGGGGGCGTACTTGCGGGCATTGGTGACCAGCTCGCTGACCACCAACTGGACGAAATCCCTCACGCGTGCGGCCACTGGCAGGTGATGGTCCGCGTGAGCCTGATCGAGAAAGGCAAGGGCATGGTGGCGGGCCTCGGCGATACAGCCGTCGTCCCCGCCCAGGGCGAAGCCGGCGCGCATCAGGTATGCGTTCGGCGCCGTACAGGCGCCATCGCCGGCATGACATCCCACGTGTTCGACCTCACTCCCCCGTTCACGCATGCCAGTACCCGCGACGGCGTCATGCATGCCACCAGGGATGTTGTCCGGCACCGCTCGCGCCGGGGGCAGATGTCGAGCGGCTCAGGGCCGTCTCCGCCGCGCGGTCTCCTTTGGGGTGACGCGGCTCCACGGAGGGCCTGGCAATGCGCGCAGGCCATCGGCTGCCTGCTTTGCGGCGGTCAGATCCTTGCCGAGGGCCGAAGGCGGCGCCATAGGGCTTGGCCATCGGCTGGATGTCGAACGTCCACAGCCGAACGGTCGCTTCCCAGCACAGTCGCACCAGGTGATCCAGCGCGGTGCATCCTCGTTCGTGTCGATTGTTCAGGCGTTCGAGCTGAGCGGCGCCGAGTTCCACGGCGTCGGCGGCGGTGTTCTCCTCGACGCGCGAGACGCGCCGGGTGCCGGGGATGGGGATGGGGATGGGGGCGATGTCGTCGCCGCGGGTCAGCAGCCATGAATCGCGCGACAGGAACTCCGCTCACATCTGCGGGACACTGGAAAGCGAGGGCCGCCATAAAGTCCGTCCAGGCCATGGCATCTCGGTGCCCACGGTTCGGCGCCCAACGGCGGAACTGCCTTCTGCCCGCTGCGATGGCGCTTGTACCCGACCAGGGAGCCTGCTGGCCTGCTGAGACAGGGGTGTCCGGATGACGTCTCGCCGGGCACACGATGAACGACCTGCTCGGCCGTATGCAGCAGCGGCACAGGCAACCGGGCGCCACGCGGCCGATGCTGGGCGTACCCCTCCCCCGGCCCGCCCGAGGAGTTCCCATGCCGCTGTCCCGTCTCCCCCATCTGCATCTGCCGGTCAGCGCCGTGCTGGCCGGCGCCTGTCTGGCAGCCCTGGTGTACGCACCCGCCGAAGCCGACACGCCCCGCCCCGGCCCTGACCGCGCACTTCAGAGCCAGCTCGAACAACTGGTCCGCGCGCCGGGCGGCCCGCCCGGCGTCATCGCCGTGCTCCAGCGAGGGGAGTCACGCCGGATTCTGCGGGCCGGAGTCTCCGACGTCGATACCGGCAGGCCGGTTGAACCGACCGACCACATGCGTATCGCCAGTACCGCGAAGGCGTTCAGCGGCGCTGTGACACTGCGGCTCGTGGACAGAGGCGCGCTCGGACTCGATGACACCATCGGCCGAAGGCTGCCCGCGCTCCCACGTGCCTGGCACTCGGTGACACTGCGCGAGCTGCTGACCCACACCAGCGGCCTGCCGGACTTCAGCCGGAGTCCGGACTTCCTCAGGATCCTCAAGGCCGATCTGCACCATCGCTTCGACTCCCGGCGGCTGCTCGACTTCGTGGCCGGCGAGCCGCTGCTGTTCCGCCCCGGTTCGCGGTACCAGTACTCCAACTCGGACAACATCGCCGTGGCCCTGATGGCCGAGGCGGCGACCGGGAAGCACTACGAGGAGCTGTTGCGGCAGTTGGTGTACCGCCCGCTCGGCCTGCACGACACAAGCCTCCCCCAGGGCTTCGAGATGCCGGAGCCGTACATGCGCGGCTACGACGTCCCCGTCCAGCCGCCGGCCGCGCCGGAGGACATCAGCGAGCTGGTCGGCGCCTCAGGAGTGTGGGCGTCGGGCGGAATCGTCTCCACTCCGAGGGACATGACCAGGTTCATCCGCGGTTACACGAGCGGCGCGCTGATCTCCCGGGCGACACTGCGCGAGCAGCGCCGTTGGGTCGACGGCGCCTCGGAACCGGCGGGTCCGGGCAGGAACAAGGCGGGGGCGGCGATCTTCCGCTACACCACGAGATGTGGCGTGGTGCTCGGCCACACCGGAAACACACCCGGCTACACCCAGCTGATCGCCGCGACACCCGACGGTGAGCGGTCGTTGACGTTCTCGCTCACCACGCAGGTGAACAAGGCGACGAAGCCGCAGCTCCTGGAGAAGCTCCGCGAGGTCGAGGAGAACTTCGTGTGCGCGCTGCTCCGGGACTGACCGCTGCCTGGGGTCATGTCTCTCCCCGCCCTTCCACGGCTCCGCCGCCCGAGAGGGGGCTACGGCCGACGACCCGGTGCGGCCACACAGCCACTCCAGCCGGGCAAAAGCCCCTGGGTTCAGGGATCCCGAAGGCAGTCGGCGGCGAGGCCCATGTCACGCCAGGGGACAGCGACTCGAACACGGCAAGGTCGCAGAACCCATGGGCTTCACCCGCTACCCACGTTGCCCGTAGCGCCGCCAGCCGCGTCCGCCGTCGCGGGAGATCCAGAGCCCTTCGCCCTTCACCAGGTCGTACGTCGACGTCGTCGCGTCCGCGACGCCGTAGAGGGTCGTGCCGTCGACGGTGAACGACGTGAACTCCACCGGCGTCCTCAGCTCGTGGAAGGCGCTGTTGGTGCGGTCGTCGGCGAGCCAGTACCGGCCGCCTTCCTCGCCGACGAGCAGCCGTCCGTCCGTAAGCAGTTCCAGGACCAGCGACTCTGGACCACCTTTCAGGTCCTTCCAGCCAATGCCGCCCGCGAGGACCGTCCGCCAGTTCGCGCCGTCGTCCGTCGTCAGCCACAGGCCCCGTACGCCCTCGCCCCTGATGAGGGACAGCGCCGCGGTGCCACCCCGCGCGGCAAGGACGCCTCCCGTGTACAGCTTGGGAACGGCCACCGAGCCGAGGGTCCGGGCGCCGCGCTGCCATACGACGCGGTTGGGGTCAGCGGTCAGGGGCTGGTCGAGGCTCCAGACCGTGCCCCGCTCGTCGACGGCGAGGCGGATGGCGTCGTCCGGCACTCCGGCCGGGGGCGCCACGGTGCGCGTCGCGGGGCGGTATACGAGGGTCGGCTCCAGCTCGGCGAGCAGAATGTCGCCGGCGCGGGTGCGCAACGGGGTCTCGGTGAGGACTGTCTGGTGCTGCTTGCCGTGTACGTCGAGGCTCCACGCTCCGTCCGCCCCCTCCCCCTCGTCCCGCGGGACCCGTACGAAGCCTCCGCCTATCCCCTTGAACGCGGGCGGCACGTCCTCCGCGTTCGCGTGCTCCGCATGCTCGGCGACCGTACGGCCGTCGGCGTCGACGATGCGCCAGGCGGTGGCAGCCGGCCCCTCGTCGTCCTCGACGTTGTC
Organism: Streptomyces sp. SID12488; assembly: GCF_010548275.1. Lineage (GTDB taxonomy): Bacteria > Actinomycetota > Actinomycetes > Streptomycetales > Streptomycetaceae > Streptomyces. Next base: position 106,351 of record NZ_JAAGLT010000008.1, on the reverse strand, counting down.
GGCCTCGTACGTCAGAAGCAGCGAGCCGTCGTCCGCGCGAACCACGCCGTAGGGTGCGCCGGCCATTTCGATGACGTCGGCGGGGCGCGGGTGGGGATCTTCGATGACGCGCTTGTACTTCGCCTCGCGGCCCTCCGGCTCCCCGTCGCCGGAGCCGCCCGTGCCGCAGGCGGTCATCAGCGCCAGCGCCGTACCCGCCACGAGTCCGATCGCCCGCGCCCGGCGTTTCCTCAGCCACACCATTGCCGCATCCTCACATGAGGCGGCGGGCCGACTTCACACCGCGATGATCTGCCACTGCTGCTGGGCCGCCCGGTTGTACGTCTCCTGCTCGATGCCGGCGCCATTGGCGGTCGAGGCGCCGTCGACGTTGAGTGACAGTCCGCTGAGCCGGTTGCTGAGGTAGAAGTAGCCGTCCCCGGTGGGGGTCACGGCCCAGTGCTGCTGGAAGACGCTGTCGTCCGACCAGATGCCCACCCTGCCGCCGTCCACGCGCGAGAGGCCGGCCACCTCCATGAGCTTGCCGCTGCCGACACTCCTGATCTTGTAGTAGCCGTCGCCGGTGGAGACGAAGGTCCACTTCTGGTTGGCCTGGTTCAGCCAGGGCCACTGGAGGACGTCGGTCCCGTTGGCGGTTCCTGCCCCGCTCACGTCGGCCACCTGGCCGCTGTTGCGGTTCACCAGGCGGTAGACGGTTCCGTCCCCCGGCAGGACACGCGACACCAGGGCCGGTTTGGCCGCCCTGCCGCCTATCCGGACGGCGCCCACGTTGACGTATCCGCCGGTGCCGGCGGTGGCCTGGATCCGCACGAAGCCAACGTTCCTGGCGCTCCACTCGGCCACCTTGGTGACGCGGTCGGCGGCCCAGGAACCGGTGGCGACCTGGGTGAAGGTCGTAGCGTCGGTGCTGGTGGAGATGGCGTACGAGGTGATGTCGCCGTCGGTGGAGTTGTTGCGGTTCCACTGTTTGGGCAGGTACTCCAGGGTGGAGACGTCGCTCCACACCCCGCCCAGGTCGATCGTGATCGAGTGCGGCTGGGACGGGGACAGTCCCCAGGTCGACCAGCAGGTCTCGAAGTCCTTGTCGCTCAGCCCGTCGATCGCGTTCATCGGGCCCTCGCCGGTATGGAATCCGGTCGCGTAGGCGCTGACGGGTGTCACGGGGTGCTCGGCGCGTGGCGGTTGCGCCGGCAGGGGCGCCCTGGAGGTGTCGGGGCTCCATGCTGCCCCGGCTTCGGCGAGCCGGTTGACGACGTTGGTGTCCAGCTTGCCGTCGCGGTTGGGCGGGCAGTTGAGGATGAAGGAGGTGTACTTCGGTTCCAGGTCCGACAGATGGGTCAGGATCGACGCCTTGCTCATCAGGCTTTCGGACGGCGTGGACGGATGCCAGAACCATCCGTTGCTGATCGTCTGCCCCTGCATGGAGGCGAAGGTGTTTCCGGTCGGCGAGGTGATGCCCAGCGGCTCCTCGAAATAGATCGCGTCGCCGAGGAACGGTACGGCCAGCCCACCATGGTCGATCATGACGATGTCCGGCTGGAGCGACTTCACGTGCTCGCGGATCCGCTGGTAGGACACGGCCTGCTGGCCCATCTGCCACGCGTAGCCGTCGGTGATGAACATGTCGATGGTGCCGTAGCCGGTGAGCAGTTCGGTGATCTGGTTCAGCATGTAGGTGAGGTCACCGGGCTGGATCGTCTGGTCGGCGGCTACGCCGTGCCGGCTGTCGTACGCCTGCACACTGTAGGTGCGGTCCCAGATCGAGTAGTAGAGGCCCACTTTCAGTCCCTTGGCCCGGAACGCGTCGACGTACTGGGCGACGATGTCCTGCTTATATGAGCTCTGGGCGACGTTGTAGCTGTTGTACGCGGTCGGCCACAGGCAGAAGCCGTCGTGGTGCTTGGTCGTCAGCACGCCGTAGCTCATCTTCGCCGCCGCTGCGGCTGCCGCCCACTGGGCACAGTCCACCGCCGTGGGGGCGAACAGAGCGGGGTTCCGGTTCGGGGCCGCCCACTCCTCGTTGGTGAACGTGCCCATGTTGAAGTGGTTGAACATGCCGAACCGCATGTCCACCATGTCGCTCAGGTTGGTCCGGGCCTCGGCGGCTGCCGCCTCGGACACCGGGCCCGAGAGGGCGGGGACGACGGGCAGCACCGTCGCGGCGGCAGCGGCTCCGGCCGCCCCGAGCACCGTGCGGCGGGACAGACTTCCTGACGACATGCGCTCACTCCCAGTCCTGTGGCCTCACCGCCATGTGGGCCGTGCCGCGCGAGACGTTACGCATGAAGTTCGACCATGTGACAGCAGCATGTCAACGGTTTGAATGGATGAAAAGCCAATGCCGCAGAGCGCATTAGTCGCTATAGCCGATATTGAGGCACTAAATTGCCGACATACATGGCATGTTTATCTCTCGGTCGCACCCTCGTCCGGCAGGGACTGCTCGGCCCAGATCGTCTTGCCGGCGGCCGTCTGGCGGCTGCCCCAGCGCTCGGCCACCTGAGCGACGAGCAACAGTCCGCGGCCTCCCTCGTCGAAGGTGCGGGCCCGCCGCAGATGCGGGGCGGTGTTGCTGCAGTCGGAGACTTCGCAGATGAGGGCATCGGCACGGATGAGTCGCAGTTGGATGGGGCCTTCGCCGTAACGGATGGCGTTGGTGACCAGCTCGCTGACGATCAGCTCGGTGGCGAACTCGAGCTCGGCCAGCCCCCAGTCGGCCAGCTGTCGGCCCGCCATGCGGCGGGCCCCGGCGACGGCCGCGGGGTCCATCGGCAGCTGCCAGGTGTGTACCTGGTCCACGCCGAGGGCCGAGGTGCGGGCCAGGAGCAGGACGATGTCGTCGGCAGGGGGATCGGGCTGCACCTTGCGCAGCACCTCGTCGCAGGCTTCCTCCAGACTCGCGGCGGGGGCGCGCAGCGCTTCGCTCAGCAGGTCCAGCCCGACGTCGATGTCGCGGCCCGGGGCCTCGATGAGGCCGTCGGTGTAGAGAGCGAGCAGGCTGCCCTCGCCCATGTCGATCCGGGCGGACTCGAAGGGCAGTCCGCCCAGGCCGAGCGGTGGCCCGGCCGGCAGGTCCAGCACCTGCGCGGTGCCGTCGGAGGTCACCAGGACAGGCGGCGGATGCCCGGCCCGCGCCAGGTCGCAACAGCCGGTGACGGGGTCGTAGACGGCATAGAGGCAGGTGGCGCCGACCTCGCCCGAGGCCCGCTCCGCCTGCCGTCGCGCATCCGGGCCCTCCTCCCGGTCGAGGCGGATCACCAGGTCGTCCAGCCGGGTGAGCAGTTCGTCGGGTGCGAAATCGGCGTCGGCGAGAGTCCGTACCGCGGAACGCAGACGGCCCATCGTGGCCGAGGCGTGCACACCATGGCCCACCACGTCGCCCACCACCAGCGCGACCCGTCCCCCGGACAGTGAGATCACGTCGAACCAGTCCCCGCCGATCTCGTCCCCCGGGCCGGCGGGAAGGTACCGGTAGGCGAGGTCGACCGCGTCCAGCTCCGGCAGCCGCTCGGGCAACAGGCTGCGCTGAAGCGCGAGCGCGGTCCGGCGCTCACGGGTGTAGCGGCGCGCGTTGTCGATACTCACCGCCGCCCGGGCGGCGATCTCCTCGGCGAGCAGCAGGTCGTCCGGGCCGAAGGCGTCCGCGGTCCGGTGCCGTATGAGGTGCATGACACCGAGGGTGATCCCCCGCGCGCGCAGTGGCACCATCATCACCGAGTGGATCTTGAACCGCCTCACGCTCTCGGCTCGGGCCGGGGAGGCCGTCGACCACGCGCTCAGCAGCGGGTCGCCCGCACGGTAGTAGGCGCCGCGGCCGGTGATGAGCGCCTCGGCCGGTGGTGAGCCGGGAGGGTAGACGTCGGTGCCGCCCGCGGAGACGACGGCTTCCGGACATCCCGGAAGCACCGACCGCTGCGCGGTACGGCGGCAGACGACCGGTGTGGCGGGCGGTACCGGTTGCGGCTCATGTCCCTGGACGACCGATTCCAGCAGGTCGACGGTGACGAAGTCGGCGAATCCCGTCACGGCCACCTCCGCCAGTTCCTCGGCCGTCCAGGTCACGTCGAGAGTGGTGCCGATGCGCACACTGGCGTCGTTCAGCACCGCGAGGCGACGCCGCGCCAAGTACTGCTCGGTGATGTCGATCACCAGCGCCGACACTCCCAGCACCGCGCCGGCCGGGTCCTTCAGCGGGGAGAGGAACACCGACCACGCGTGATCGCGGATCTCACCGGAGGCACGAAAAGGCTGCTCCTCGCGGAAGATCGTCTCACCGGTGCGCACCACCTCGCGCTGAAGGCGGTCGATCTCGTCCAGGGGCGGAGTGGGATAGATCTCCCACAACGTCCGGCCCCGCATCTCCTCCGGGCTCAGCCCCATGGCCTGGCTCATCACCTGGTTGCAGGTGACGAACCGCGCCTCACTGTCGTAGATGGCCACGGGCAGCGGGAGCTGTGCGAGCGTGAGGTCCCACAACTCCGCCGCGTCTGCTTCCGTCGGCCCGGAGGGGTGGGTGACCGCCGCCGGGGTGACGACCCAGTGCGTCCTGCCTCGCCCGTCTGCCAGCGGCGTGCCCCGGAGCTGCACGGTGACACTGTCTCCGTGCCTGTCTCGCAGCGCCAGATCGCACGTCCACAGCTCCCCGGCGGCAAGGCGCGGCCTCATCGCGGAGGGCAGCTTCGCGGCAAGCAGGCCGAGGGCCCGGCGGCCCAGCACCTCCTCGGGCTCGTACCCGAGCAGTCGCCCGGCTCCGGCACTGCACGCCATGACAGTCCCGCGGGCGTCGATCACGACCGCGAAGTCCTCGGGCGCTCCTGCGCCCGCTCCGTCTGTGGTCGTGTCGGGCTCGTTGTCCATAGGCGTATCCCGACCTCGTACCTGCCGCGAACCGGCACCGCGCCGCGCCGCCCGTCAGGGGCGCTGTTCCCAGCATCCCGCTACGGCACACAGCGCTCAACCCGACCACGGCGGGCCCGCCGACCGGCGGGATGTCGTCGCCGCCCCGTCCGACCTGTGGGTCGTCCCGCGGGCGCGGTTGCTGGACGGGCCGAGGTGGGAGGCATGGCCGAGGCGGCGGACGACTTCGGTGGCGTGCACGTGGCGGAGCAGGCGGGGAGGTGCCGCGTCAGGCCGGGCGGAGGACGCAGAACTCGTTGCCTTCCGGGTCTCCCAACACTCCGTTCTAGCGGTTCTGGAGTGTCGGCATGGTGGCATCGGTCCTGGTCAAGCCCCGTAGCGGGGAACCGTCCGTCCCTACCGAGGGGATGACGACCACTCGCAACCCCCTAGCCGGGACGGTCTACACCGAGACGCTACGGGGCGTGCGGTGCGTCCGGCTCTCGGTACTCACGGACGAGACCACCAGCCCCGAGCGGCAGCGCGAAGCCGACGACATAGCGGCGGGCTCGCTCAATATCGCGTTCGGCGAGGGTGACGGGCTCCGCGAAGCCGTGGACCTTGACGTGTCCGCGAGCAAGGTTTCCCCGTTCGACCGTCCCGCGCTCGGGCAGTGGCTCGCCCGTCCCGACGAGTTCGACGCGCTTGTCTGGTGGCGCTTCGACCGTGCCATCCGGTCCATGAGCGACATGCACGACCTAGCGAAGTGGGCGAAGCAACACCGCAAGATGTTGGTCTTTGCCGAGGGCATCGGCGGGGGTCGGCTGGTGTTCGACTTCCGCAACCCCATGGACCCCATGTCCGAACTCATGATGATGATGCTTGCCTTTGCCGCCCAAGTGGAGTCGCAGAGCATCAGCGACCGAGTAACCGGAGCCATGGCAGCCATGCGCCGGATGCCGCTTCGGTGGCGGGGTGGCGGCAAGCCCCCGTACGGCTGCATGCCCGCCCCCATGCCCAAGGAACATGGCGGGGTCGGCTGGACGCTCGTACCCGACCCGGACGCCGTACTGATCATTGAGCGAATCGTTCGAGAGCTGTTGGAAGGCAAGACCGCTTCCGCCGTGGCAATCGGGCTCAATGAGGACCAGGTTCCGAGCCCGCGTGATCACTGGGCAGTGAAGCAGAACCGTGCCAAGGGTGGACGGCCCGGCGGAGCCAAGGGACTCATCCGAGACGCGTTCAACTGGAACCCCACCGTGCTAACCCGGATGCTCAAGAACCCGACGTTGCTCGGCTGGAAGATGCACCAGGGCAAGCCAGTCCGGGACGACCAGGGCAACCCGATCATGAGCACCGAAACACCGATCATGACCCGCGAGGAGTTCGACCGTATCGGCGCACTGCTCGGCTCCCGCAGCATCGAGAACGGGGACCGCACGGACACCGACGCGCTTTTGTTGCGCGTGATCCACTGCGACTCGTGCGGGGGCCGCATGTACCTGAACAAACAGAAGAGCAAGAAGAACCAAGCCCCTGTCTACAAGTGCAACTTTCACGCGCGGGGCGGCAACTGCGACGCTCCCGCGCACATCCGGGGTGACTGGGTGGACGAGCACGTAACCGCCGAGTTCCTGCGACTGGTCGGACCGATCCAGACGAAACACGTAGTCGAGATTCCGGGCTATGACCCCGAGCCCGAGCTACGCGCCACCCTCGCCGAGTTCGAGGAACACCAGAAGCAAGAGGGACGCCAGAAGTCCCGGCACGCGCGGCAGGCATGGCAGGAACGTGCGGACGCGTTGGACAACCGCATAGCCGAGCTGGAGACCCGCGAAAAGGTCCAACCGCAACGCGTCGTGACCCCCACGGGCCGCACGTTCGCGGACGAGTGGACAGCCGCAGACACAGCGGGCCGACGAGCCATGCTCATTGAAGCGGGGGTGCGGCTGGACGTCCGGCGCGGCACCCGTGGTGGATGGCGGAAGCTGGACACGTCCCGCGTGGACTTCACCATGACGGGTGAGCTGGACCCCGCCGCGGAAGGTGTGGCCGTAGCCGCTGCGGACGTGACAGCCGAAGCCAACCGCACGGACATGCCCGCAATACCCGGTGTCGTGGCACGGCTCGCGCAGACCACGGCCGAACCGGTGCACACCCTCGCCGACCGGGTTCCGGTCCTCGCGTAGCCCCTGTACGGCCCCGAGACGGCCCCGGTAGTCCACGTGACTGCCGGGGCTGTCTTGTGCCCGCACACGGACGCTCGGGGGTCTGGGACGGCAGCACGACCAGCGGGCAGCCCATGACGGTATGACGGATAGACCTACTTTTTTGAATGCACATAGAAAAATAGAGAGAAAACCAAAACGGCATCCGAACCGTCATCCCGTCATGGCCCCGAACGGCGGGGAGACCTTCCGTCCCTACTACTCCCGGAAGCAAGTAGACGAGCGGGAGCAACGCCCCGAGGGCGGGAGACCTTCCGTCCCTACTACTTCCGAGAGAGGGACCAGGGACTACCGCGCACCCCGCTAGCCCGGAAACGGCGGACCGAGTGCCCACCCTCACCAACAGCTCTGCCCGTGCACCACGCACCCGTTCGGGGTGGCCGCAGGGGTCGTGAGGCAGAGCGCGGGGAGATCACACCGCCCATGAGTAACCGGCTCGTCCGCGAGTCGCTGAAACGGGTTGTAAGCCCGTGTGGTCTCCCCAACATGTCCGGACCGGCCGAGCCGGCGAGGACGAACGCCAAGCCCACTGACCCAACGGAAGAGGTGCGCGGTACCGGCCCCGACTCGGGGATGTCGGCCGCAGAGTTCCCCGGTTCAAGTCCGGGGGTGGGCACGCAATAACGAGCACCAGGACGACGACCAGGGGGTGAGCATGCGGTGTGTTGACTGCACCGAGCCCGCCACTCACCGGGGCCGCTGCGAGGGTCACCACCAGGTCTACGAACGGCGTGCTTCGGTTCGTGCTCGGCGGGTCCGCCGTGCGGTGCTGGTCCGGGTGTTCTCGGGGGCTACTCGGCTCCGTGCTCTGGTCGGTGCCCATGGTGGTGCCCGCTGTGCACGGTGCGGGTCGCTCGTCCTCGCGGACCTGGTGGACGTGGACCACGTGCAGCCGCTCGCCCTCGGTGGCGAGGACACGGACACGAACGTTCAACCCCTTTGCCACGGCTGCCACTTGGCCAAGACTGGCGAGGACTTTGGGGCTGCCACGCCCCGCACAGACACCGCCCTAGACCCGCCCTAACCCGGCTCGTCCTGGTGCGGAAGGGGTGCGGTGTAGGCGTGCACTCTGCCCCGAGTAGGTGCGGGTGGTCCCCGTGCTGAAACCGGGCGGTAGAGACGGTTCGATTCCGTCCATCCCGCTCATTGATGAGTCCACCATGCGCCACCGAATCCGACCGCTGTAGCGATCAGCGAGACGAGCCACACGGGCACGCGCTGAACAGTCAAGTGCAGCCCCCCGCAGCGGAGTTCGAAAGCCGGTTGTGTCGCCCTGTTGCCTGCCATGAGTCAAGCGCACCACGCGCACTAGAGGCACGGCCAGAGCCCCGGTGTTACATCGCTGTTGTGACATTCCCGTCTGTCTGACGCGATACCCCCGCCCGGAGGTGATCCCCCATGCCCCGCAAGCCCCGCCCCCCTTGCTCGGTACCCGGCTGCCCGGAACTGACCACGGGCGGACGCTGCCCCAAGCACGCCAAGGAAGCGGAGCAGCAGCGCGGGACGACCACGGCCAAGGGATACGGGGTCAAGTGGGAACGCATCCGGGCGCGCTACCTCTACAGGCATCCGTGGTGCGCGCTCTGCTCCGTTGTTGCGACGGTTGCCGACCACTTCCCCGAGTCTCGCCGTTCGCTGGTCGCACGTGGTGTGTCCGATCCGGACGCGTGGTCTCGGCTCCGTCCGCTGTGCACAACGTGCCATAACCGCGAGACCGCGAAGCACCAGCCCGGCGGATGGGCTGCCGAACGGGTCAAGCCGCGCTTGCCCGAGCCCCCGACCAGGGCGTGACCCCCCTCCCTCGCCCCAAAAGAACGGCAGGGAGGCAAAAAACTTGCATGGATCAATGAACTAAAACGGTGGGCGCAAGGAATTCGAACCTAGGTCCCGCCATGCCATTTTCGGGGGGAATTGGTGTCGAAGGATCTAAAGAAAGCATGCATTAAGTGCGGTGCAGTCCGCCCGTTGGGGGATTACTACTCGCATCGAAAAGGTGGCATACGTGGCGAGTGCAAGCCGTGTGCACGAACGTACGGCGTTGCCCGATATGCAGCGAAGGTAGGTCGGCCGATATGGAAGCCTGACCCGCCTAGGGCTGTTCAATGCGGGCATTGCGGGACGGAGTTCGAGACTCGCAGATCTGTTGCGGTTTATTGCTCTGTCCCGTGCTCCACCAGGGGAAGTCAAGCGCGCCACCGAGTCAGAGCAGAGCGCAAGATGCGGGTAGCTGCTGCGGGCAAGCGCGGAAAGCGTGTCTGGCAGTCAGGGCAGTGCGTGCGCTGTTCGGCTCCGTTTGTGTCATCTGCCAAGTATCAAGCCTATTGCTCGAACGAGTGCCAACGCAGTGATGCACGGGACGTAAGGCGAGCGCGAGAGCGTGCCGCATTCGTAGCCCCCGTTTACAGAGCCCGGGTATTCACTCGGGACAAGTACACCTGCCAACTCTGTGGAGAGTCATTGGAAATGGATTCCCGAGTCCCTTCCCCTATGGCGCCGACCCTCGATCACATCGTGCCGCTTGCTCGTGGTGGGTCTCACGAACCGGCCAACGTTCAAGCGGCTCACTTTCTCTGCAACAACAAGAAGAACGATCGCTAGCCGAGGAGGTCCAGGAATGAGCGTTCCGGGGCGAAAGCCGAAATCTCACATGCAAGCCGTCCGTGAAGGCACGTTCCGCGAGGACCGCAATTCCGAGGGCGCGCGTTTCGCCCCGCTGGAACCCGTCGAACCAGACTGGTCCGAGTTGCTGCCCGGCTCGCTCTCGGTGGATGTGCGAGAGAAGGCAGCGGACGTATGGGCGAGGACGATTCCCGCCCTGGTGGTGGCAGCCGGCCTAACCGACTCGCAGCGGGAAACGGCCATTGAGTATTGCGTAACAGTCGCTCGTCTGTGGCAGGCAGAGCGGGAGCTATCTCGAACCGGACTGGTAGTCGAGACAGAGCGCGGGAACGTTAAGAGTCCATGGGTGACGATTGCCCACCAGTATCGGAGTCATTTCCGCTCGCTGGTGGGAGAGTTGGGGCTTAGTCCCGCGTCGGCAACCCGGATCACCCCGCCGGAATTCAGCGGGGGCGACGATGGAGACATATTCGACTGACGATCTGCCCGTCCCGCTGGACGCGCTGTACGAACTCGGCTTGTCCGAGGACGAGATAGCCGAAGCGCGGGAGTCCCGCCCGTTGGTCGTTGCTCATCAGGCAGCGGACGCACCGGGCGCGTATTTCGACGTGGCAGCCGCTCGGCGAGCCATTGACGCTATCCAGTCGTTCAAGCACACCAAAGGCCGTTGGGGTAACGCGAGGCTGCGGCTGGCACCCTGGCAAGTGGTGTGGGTGATCGCCCCGATCTTCGGTTGGCTCGCGTATGAACCCGAGTTGGGGCGTGCGGTGCGGGTCATCCGCTCGGCGTGGATTGAGGTTCCGCGGAAGAACGGCAAGTCCACCTTGTCCAGCGGTATCGGTCTGGTGCTGTTGCTCGCGGATCGGGAGATCGGGGCGGAGGTATACGCGGCTGCCGGATCGCTTCCACAAGCCGAACGCGTCTTTGACGACGCTAAGCGTATGGCTCTGACTTCCCGAGCCGTACGGGGCCGCGTAGAGGTTCTGCGGGGGCTTATCCGAGTCCCGCGGACCGGCGGTATCTTCCGCGCGCTGTCCAAGATTGCCGAGACTGCCCATGGGCTGAACGTGTCCGGCGCGATTGTTGATGAAGTCCATGTGCACAAGCGCCGGGACCTTATCGACGCTATCGAGACCGGGACGGGTGCCCGAGATCAGCCGTTGGTCATCTACATTACGACTGCCGATGAGGGCACCGAGGGCAGCATTTACGACGAGAAACACACCTACACCCGCCGTTGCGCGGACGGGATCGTTACCGACCCTGGTCACTACGGGGTCATTTGGGCTGCCGAGGAGAAAGACGACCCGTTCGCCGAGAGCACGTGGCGGAAGGCGAATCCGGGGCTTGGCGCTTCCCCCTCGCTCGCCTACATGCGGCGGGAAGCCAACAAGGCCAAGTCCACCCCGAGTTACTTTCCTACGTTCTGCCGCTTGTCCCTCAATCGCCGTATGCGAGCTGCTAGCCGTTGGCTGCCGCTCTCACTGTGGGACGAGAACAACGGGGCGGTCAATGACAAGTCGTTCCGGTACCGGCGGGCCTGGGGCGGGGTGGACCTATCCGCAGTGTCCGACCTTTCGGCTTGGGTCCTCGCGGTTGAATCCCGTGTGCCTGGTGTTGAGTTGGAACTGATCTCTCGGTTCTGGTTGCCCGAGGAACGCGCGGACGAGTTGGAGCAACAGCTACAGGTTCCGATCCGGCAATGGGCTTCGGACGGTCTGCTCACGCTCACCGAGGGCGACGCGATCGATTACGACGCGATTGAACAGCAGATCATTGCGGACTGTCGCCGGCTGGACGTCCAGCGGATCAGCTATGACCGGATGTTTGCCGGGCAGCTCGTCCAGCGCATCGAGGCCAAGACGCGCGGGGTCGACGTGGTTCCGATCGCACAGACCTACTTGGGCATGTCGCCCGGTTGCAAGGAACTTGAACGACTCTTGCGCGAGGGGCGGATACGTCACGGGGGTAACCCGGTGCTCCGCTGGAACGCGTCCGTGGTGGAGGTCTATCGGGACGGCAACGACAACATGCGACCGGTCAAGCCGGACCGCGGGAAGTCATCCGCCCGTATCGACGGCATCGCCGCTGCGGTCATGGCACTGGACGGCTACGTGCGAAGACCGCTGAAACGTCCTCGCGCTGCGAGTGCCTAACACCCCGTTCGGGTTCCTGCCGACGGGGCTTTTTCATGCCCAAGGGGGGATGCATGGCGGAGACTCCGCTACAGATGACGGTCCGGCTCCGCGCGAAGATTGAGCGCCGGAAGAACGAAGCCCGCAAGTGGTCGGACGCGTACGAGGGTAGACGGCCGCTGCTGTTCGCGAGCCCCGAGTTCAACGCCCAAGCCGGGGAGCTGTTCAAGGATTTTTCCGATAACTGGTGCGCGACCGTACCGGACGCCACTGTTGAACGGCTTATGCCGATCGGCTTCCGGCTGGAAGACGGGTCTATTGATCACGCCGCGGGGAAGGCGTGGCGCCGCTCGGAATGTGATGTTGAGATTGGTCTAGCGCTGCTGGAAGCGCTGATTACCGGTCGGTCCTATGCCCTGGTGTGGAAGCCGGACGGCATCAACACAGAGATCACGTTCGAGCATGCCGCGAATGCGATTGTCGAGTATGTGCCTGGTCGTCGTCGGCTCCGCTCGGCGGGTCTCAAGACGTGGCGTGACGGGCAATGGGAGTTCGCAACGCTGTTCACCCCGGACATGGTGTACCGGTGGCAGCGGCGAGGACGTAGTCAGGAGTGGACTGGCCGCACCGTGGGACTGTCCCGCGGCGAGCCGTCGCACATTCCCAACCGGCTCGGCGTGGTGCCGCTGGTCGAACTCCCCAACCGGGCACGGCTGCACGGGAAACCGCGCTCCGAGCTTGTGACGGTGCTGCCGCTACAGGATGCGGTCAACACCTTGTGGGCCCACCTGATGACCGCGAGCGACTACCTAGCGCTTCCGGCTCGGGCAGTGCTCGGCATGGACCGGCCCGTACGGGAGATCGTTGACCCGGAGTCCGGGGAAGTCGTCGGCGAGGAGGACGAGCCGCTAGACCGGTTCCGTTCGGACCGTCTGCTGTGGCTGGAGAAGGACACCGCGCGTATCGCGGAGTTCTCTGCCGCTGATCTCGGCAACTATCTCAAGGTCATTGACGCTGCGGTTGAACACATCGCTTCGCAGACTCGCACCCCCGCCACGTACCTGACGGGGCAGCTCGTCAACGTCTCGGCGGACGCTCTCGCGGCTTCCGAAGCCGGTCTAGTCGCAAAGGTCATGGAGCGCCAACGGCACTTCGGTGCGGGGCTCCGCGAGATCATGCGGCTTGAAGCGCTGGCAGCCGGCGAGGACAAGCGCGCGGCTTCCCTCGCGCTCGGTTCCGTGGTGTGGCGTGACCCCCAGTTCCGTTCGGACTCGCAGTACTCGGATGCCCTGGTCAAGTTGAAGTCCATCGGTGTCCCGGACGAGGCGCTGTGGGAGCGGATTCCCGGTGTCACCCCGGACGAGATCGACCGGTGGAAGCGGATGCGCAACGACCAGGCCGCGGCAATTCTCGGCGGAAGCATCGCCGATCTGTACGGCCCGAAGCCCGACCAGGACGAGCCCGCAGACGAGTTGCCGGACGCCGCGTAATGAGCCGTGCGTCAGAGCTAGCGGCAGCCCGGTACTTGGAGACGCAGAGCATCGCGCGGGGCGTTGTGGCAGCCGTCCAAGCTCTTTGGCGGGACGTGACTCCGGACCGCATCTTGTCCGCCATGCAGGGCGAAACCGGGCGGCAGATCCTCGCCGCTGTGATGGCGGGGCAGCTCTCCGCGGCACAAGGGGCGCAAGCCTTTGTCACGGCTTCCATGCTCGCCCAAGGTGCGGCAGCCGGACCGGTCGCCATGCTCAATCCGGGGGCTCTGGTCGGCATTGCGTCGGACGCTCGTCCGCTCGCAACGCTGCTGTACCTTCCGGCGATTCGCACCGCGCAAGCCCTCGCGGCAGGACAGTCCGCGGAAGTCGCTTCCCTTGCCGGGCTGAATCAGATCGCAACCATGGTGGGCACGCAGATAGCGGACACCGCGAGGGCGGCAACGTTCGTGTCCATGGCTGCCGAGCCCCGGTGTATCTCGTATGTGCGGGTGGTCAAGCTGCCCGCATGCGTCCGCTGCATTCTGCTGTCCGGTCGTCAGTACAGCTACTCAACAGGCTTCAAGAGGCACCCCCGCTGTGACTGCGGTATGGAGCCCATGACGGATGCCGAGTGGAAGCAGACGAGCACCCCGGAAGCCCTGGTGCGGCAAATGAGCCCCGAGGAACAGCGGAAGCGGCTCGGACCCGCAGGGGTCAAAGCCCTTGAATCCGGGGCGGACTTGGGGCAGATCGTCAATGCCCGCCGAGGAATGGCTACGGCTGTCACCGGACGGGGACCGCTAAAGGTCACCACGGAAGGCACCACGAAACGCGGGATCGGCGGCAAAGCGTTCAACTCGGGTTTTGAAAAGACCCCCGGCAACCGATACGAGCGGGCTAAGGAAGCCCGGTTGATGCCGGAAACCATCTTCAAACTCGCTGGTGACAACCGCGAGCACCAAATAGCCATGTTGAAGAAACACGGATACATCACATAGGAGGGGCACCCATGCCCAACGACCCAAACCCGAACGGTCCGGAGCCGAAGCCCGGCGAGGGCGACCAGGGCGAGCCCAAGAACGACCAGGGCACCAAGCCCGGCGACCAGGGCGAACCGAAGCCGGGCGACCAGGGCGGGGACGAGTTGTCCGCCGAGCGCACCGCGCGAACGGCTGCCGAGAAGCGCGCCGAGACCGCCGAAGCGGAAGCAACTCGGCTCCGCCGGTCGAACGCTGCACAGAAGCCGGGCGACCTTGACGCGCTCCGCGAGGAGATCCGAACCGAGTTCACGGGGCAGCTCGTCCGCGCCGAGATTCGAGCGGCTGCCGCTGGTCGGCTCCGTGATCCGGCGGACGCTCTCGCCCTGGTGGACGTCGCCGGACTGATCGGCGAGAGCGGGGACGTGGACACCGCCGCGGTAACTGCCGCGCTGGACCAGCTCGTCAAGGACAAGCCGTATCTTGCGCTCGCTGCGGACACCGCTTCGACGAGCCCGGCCCCGTGGGGTGACGTGGGCTCGGGGCAGCGCGGAAGCACCGAAGCGAAGGACGAGCCCGCCACCCCGTTTGACCGGCTCCGGGACGCGTACGGCACGGCCGGCTAACTCCGCATCACACCAATTCCGAGGGTCACACGCAACGTGTGCCCCTTTTTTCATGCCCAAATGGAGGGGTAATCCATGGCGCTTTCGCTCGCCGAGTCCGCCAAGCTCAGCTCCACGAATCTCCAGCGTGGCGTAATTGAGCTGTTCGTTCAGGAGTCCAGCATTCTGGACCGAATCCCGCTGATGCCCATCGAGGGCAACAGCTACAGCTACAACGAGGAAGCGACGCTGCCGGGCGTGGCTTTCCGAAGCGTCAACGAGGCGTACACCGAGAGCACCGGCACGGTGAACCAGAAGTCGGAAAGCCTGGTCATTCTCGGCGGGGATGCCGACGTTGACCGTTTCATCGTCCAGACCCGCGGCAACCTGAACGACCAGCGGGCCGTACAGACCCGCATGAAGGTCAAGGCAGCCGCGTACAAGTTCCAGGACACGTTTTTCAACGGTGACGTGGCGACGGACGCCAAGTCCTTTGACGGTCTGCGTAAGCGACTGACCGGCGCTCAGGTCATTTCGTCCGGTGTCAATGGGCTCGGGCCGGTCGCTGGTGGTCACGAGTTCCTTGACCTTCTGGACACTCTCGTTGGCTCCGTGCCGGGCCTGAACAGCTCGAACGGCGCTCTGTACGCCAACCGGCAGATCATCGCGAAGATTCGTTCCAGCACTCGCCGGCTCGGCGGCTTCGACATGGTCAAGGAGGCGATTACCGGAAAGCTCGTCGCCACCTACAACGGCGTTCCGCTGCTCGACCCCGGCCAGACTGCCGCGGGTGCGGACATCCTCCCGCAGACCGAGACGCAGGGCACGGCAGCGGACGCGTCCAGCATCTACGCCGTGCGCTTCGGCCAGACCGAGGACGACCAGGCCGTGACCGGTCTCACCAACGGCGGGGTCATGGTCGATGACCTCGGACAGCTTGAGACCAAGCCCGCCTACCGCACCCGCATCGAGTTCTACTGCGGGCTCGCCGTGTTCGGTGGCAAGGGTGCCGCGCGCCTTAACGGCGTCCTCGCCAAGTAGCCGGAAGGGGTACGGAATTGCCGCCGCGTAAGCGTGCCGCAGCGTCCGCCCCGAAGATCCCGCACACGGATTCGTGCAACGCCCCGACCCGGATCGAGAGCTTCCCGGTTCTCGACTCGGACGGGGTGGCACGAACCGTCACGCGGTGTCTGGCGTGCGCCGCTCAGACAGTCAAGTAAGAGGGGGCCGGTATGGAACTGCCCGCCCTCGCCACGTCGGGCCAGTTGGCCGCGTGGATGCAACGCGAGCCGGACGAGCTGCCCGCGTCGGCTTCGATGGTGCTGGACGTGGCGTCCGCCATCGTGCGCCGCGAAGCCCGGCAGTCATTCACCAGGGGCACCAGCTCGGCACTGCTGTACCCGCGCGAGGGGTGGGCGGTGCTTCCGCAACGTCCCGTGGTCTCCGTACAGGGGGTCACGGTCGCCGGTAAGCCGCTCGCCCCGGACCGGTGGCAGCTCGTCCGGGACCGGTTGCGCGTGCCCGACGACCAGCCCGTGACCGTCACGTACACGCACGGGTATGCAGCCGTGCCCGGTGACGTGCTCGCGGTTGTGCTCACCCTCTCGGGCCGAGTGCTCACGAACCCCGCCGATCTCCGTCAAGAGTCGGTCGGCTCCGCGAGCGTCACCTACTCCGCCGAGACCATCGGGGCATCCCTCGCCCCCGCGGACCGGGACCTACTCGCCCGGTACCGCAAGCGCGTATCGGTGGTGGGGCTGCGGTGAGCGTCCACTACTCCCAAACCGTCGTGCTCGTACGCGCGCCGTTCGTGGTGGACCGGTACGGCAACACCACGTCCGTACGCGATTGGGCGAACGCCACCAGGACGACCGTCCGGCGGGTTGCTGTCCAGCCCGACGCGTCCACCGAGGACGGCGGAGACCGCCCCGTTGTGGTCTCCGGGTGGCGGCTGATCACCCGCCGCGGAGTCGATATCGACCTAGCACCAGGGGACCGGGTGGTTGCGCTCGGGCGGTTGCTGGACGTGGACGGAGACGTTGCCCGCTGGACGCTCTCGGGCCGACACCACCACACCGAAGCCCGCCTAAAGGAGGTGTCCGGATGAGCCGACGCTTTCGCCCGAACCGGTCTGGGATCAACAGCCTTATGCGCACGCCCGAAACCGGGGCCGAAGTGCGCCGTATCGCCGAACGCATCGCGGAATCTGCGGGCTCGGACGGGGGCGGCTTCCGCACCGACTCGGCACTAGGCACCCGCCGTTGGCGTGCTGCCGTGATCGGCAACTACGAGAAACAGCGGGATGCGGAAGGCACTCGGCGGGCACTGCTCCGCGGGCTGGACGGTGCCGATTGAGCCGCCCCGTAGTCGTCATGCCGGATGCCGTGGCCGTGGTGACGGGCTATCTCCGATCTGCTCTCGCGGCAGCCGGCGAGCCCGTCCCCGTGGTGTCCCGCATCCCCTCGCCCCGCCCCTCGCGGTTCGTCCGCGTGGAACGGCTCGGCGGACTGCAACAGACGGTCGTGTCGGACCGGGCCCGGCTGGACTTCCACGCGTGGGCAGCCACCGAAGCGGACGCGCACGACCTTTGCGCCCTGGTCCGCGGGTTACTCGGGGCGATTCCCGGTGTCCGTGACGGGGTGACGGTCTACACCGTGACGGAAGTCGGGGGCCCGCAGTGGCTTCCCGACCCCGAGTCGACACAGCCTCGCTATGCGTTCGCTGCGGAAGTCCACATGCGCGGGGTTCCGCTTAAGTGACCCCGGCTTAGGGAACTCCGCTTCCGTCGTTGCCTATTGCTATCTGTGCCGCTTCGGAGAAATCCACCAGAGTCACAGCTAGTTCCATACTCAATTGCTCAACTTCTCCGATAAGCCGTAGGTAGTGCTGGTATGCACTGTTGGGATTTGCGGTTTCCTCTGATGCCCCAGGCAGTTCGCCAGTTCCAGCGCAGCTTTCAATCTTGAATACGAGCGCTTGCGACTTTCGGTGAACAGACCGACTCACGGTGAGCACAGATGCTGGCCCGAGCAGGCTGATCTCTAGCCATGCTTCCTCGATGTGCGTCAACTTTTCGGCCGCAGCGTCAGCCATATCTGAATCGTAAGCGCCCATGAGGAAGACGTTCGATAGGGCGTCGCCATGGCGGATGAGCGACTTATAGGCGTCATAACGGGGCTGCCGCTGATCCTTGCGATATGCGGCACGGGCGGTTATTCGCGTGTTCTCGCGTTGCCACCAACCTGTTGCAAATGCCGCCCCGATGGTTGCCACCGAGCCAGCCAGTGCACCGCTTACCGCGGCTATTCCTGCGTCCATAGGGCAACTCTATCGCTTGCCGGACGAGCGCATTCCACCTATTACCACACAAAGGGACACCCATGCCTCTAAACGCTAACGCCGTGCGCGTTGCGATTACCGGTGCCGCGTACGTGGCTCCGCTTACCTCCGTCAAGCCGACCGACGCAACAACCGCATGGCCGAGCACCGCAACCGATATCGGCTGGATCTCGGATGACGGCATTACCGAGTCCAACTCTGCCGACACCACGGAAATCAAGGGATGGCAGGGCGGGCAGACCGTCCGAAAGGTCATCAGCTCGTCCGAGATGACGTTTCAGTTCACCGCCATCGAGACGAGCAAGACCGTTCTTGAGCTGTACCACAAGGGTTCCAAGGTGGTCACCACGTCCGGCAAGTCCGTGCTTGCGGTCAAGGCACCGGGACCGGACCGGCGACAGTTCGGATTCGACGTGATCGACGGTAATTCGCATGTCCGCATTGTCGTCCCGGACGGCGAGGTTACCGAGACCGGCGATATCACGTACAAGGGTGACGAAGCCATTGCGTACGAGCTGACCATTACCGCCTATCCCGGTACGGATGGCGTGGTGGCAATCAAGTACAGCGATGACCCGTCCTGGGGTGCGGAACCCGCAGCTTAAGCGACCCGCCGAGCGTTCCTTTATCCCTAGGAGAAAATCACAGTGAGCGATACTTTCAACCTTGACGTATGGATCAATGAGGCTCGGCGTGAGCCTTTCCGGTTCGAGGTTTCCGGCCGTACCTTCGCGCTTGTTCCGGCGGGTGAGCTGGACAAGAGCATTCTGAAGAGTGTCAACGTCAGTGCGCCGAGCCCCGAGGACATTGAGTCCTTGCTTACTGCGGGTCTCGGTGACCAGTGGGCCCGCTTCGATGAACTGCCCCTGCCCCTCGCCGCGCTCGGTGAACTGTTCCGGCAGTGGCAGAACCATGAGGGTGCCCCGGTGGGGGAATCGCCGGCCTCTGCCGACTCCTGACAGAGCACGGGGAGGCCATAGAAGCCGACTTCCAACGCTACTACCGCACCGATATTCGAGACCTGTTCCGGCCCGATTCCGGGCTCACATGGCGGCGGGTGCGCGCCCTGGTGGTGAACCTTCCCGCCGATTCCGCGCTAGGTCGGGAAATGGCCGGAGAAGATTCCGGCTGGACCCTGGAAACACAGCTACTCGCCGCACTGCATGACCGGCTCGCCGAAGCCAATTGGCAGCGAGGGAATGCCGGGGCCAAGTCCCCGAGCCGTCGCCCCCTGCCGATTCCGCGGCCCGGTATCCGTTCGGATCGCATCGGCCGGACCACACGAAGCCCCCAGGAAGTTGCCGCATATCTCGTGCAGTTCCAGCCGGGAACGGGGGGCGACTAATGGCCGTGGAAGTCGGAATGGGCTATGTGTCGCTCGTTCCGGAAGTACAGGGATTCGCCGGGGAACTGCAAAGGCAGGTAACCGGCCCGTCCGAAGCGGCGGGACAAGAGGGCGGGCAGACAGCCGGCGAGGGCTTCACCGGGGAAATGGGTGGAGTCCTTAAGGGCGGGCTTGCTGCCGTAGGTATCGCGGCGGCGGCAGTTCTCGCAAAAGGGTTCATGGATGCGCTGGACCAGACAGCCATTAACGGCAAGATCCAGGCATCCCTAGGCAGCACACCAGCCGAAGCGAAACGTTACGGCGAAGCTGCCGGACAGTTGTACGCCCATGGCATCACGGATTCCGTGGAGGATGCCGCGGCGGCGGTCTCCGGAATCATGCGAGCGGGCATCCTTCCGCCGGAGGCGACTAACGCCCAAATCGAAGAGATAACCGGCAAGGTGTCAGACCTCGCCGATACCTTCGAACTGGACCTAGGGCAGACAAGTAATGCCGTCGGGCAGATCCTTAAAAACGGTCTGGCAAAGGACGGCACGGAAGCCCTGGATATCCTCACGGCGGGGATGCAAAAGATGGGTCCGCGTGCCGATGACATGGCGGACACGTTCAACGAGTACAGCACCAAATTCCGTGATCTCGGGTTGTCCGCTGCGGATGCCGTGGGGCTCATGTCCCAGGGAATGCAGGCGGGTGCGCGGGATACGGATACGATCGCTGACTCGCTGAAAGAATTTCAGATCCGGGCGACGGATGGCAGCGCGTCCAGCACGGCGGCATACGAGGCAATCGGACTTAGTGCCGAGGAGATGACCCGCAAGATAGCCGCGGGAGGTCCCGGTGCCCGCGAGGGATTGCAGCAAGTCCTAGACGGCATCAAAGCCATAAAGGACCCCGCCGAAAAGAACGCGGCGGCTGTCGGGCTTTTCGGAACGAAAGCCGAGGATCTCGGGCAAGCCCTTTACGCTCTGGACCCGTCCACTGCTGTCAAGGCAATGGGTGAAACCGCCGGGGCTGCCGACCGCATGGGCGACGCGCTACACAACAACGCGTCGGCCAAGATTGAACAGTTCAAGCGGACTGCCCAAGTTGCTCTGTCGAATTTCATCGGCAACGAAGTGTTGCCGCCGCTCATATCCTTTGCGTCGACCGCCAAGGATGTACTAGGGCCCGCTCTCAGCACCGCAAAGGATGTGGTCGGGGGGTTCTTCGGCTCGTTCGCTTCGGGTGCCGGGGGTGCGTCCATAGCCGGGCTCGGACAGATGGTCATGGGGCTTGGTATCTCCATTCGCGATACTCTCGCACCGAGTGCGTCCGCGCTGGTGACGCAATTCCAAACCAGCGTTCTCCCCGCTCTGCAAGGCGTTTGGTCCGTCGTGTCCGGGCAGATCATCCCGGCAGTCATGGCGCTTTACGGGGCCATTTACGGGGCGCTCGCTCCGGTCTTTACGAACCTTGCCCTGATCTTCACACAGTACCTTTACCCCGCCGCTATGCGGATCTATACGGCGATCCTGGAGAACCTACAGCCGATCCTTTCGGCACTGGCCAAATTCGTGACCACACGGGTTGTGCCCGCCGTGCAGATGATCGGCCAGAAACTTTCTGATCTCGTACAGAAAGCACAGCCCGTCATTGCCGTAGTGGCCACGATCATTACGTGGGTCGCACAGCTTGCGGCCAAAATTCTTGGGGCCGCCATTCCGGTCCTGCTGCGGCTCGCCGGCCCGGTGTTCTCAGCGTTGTTCACGGCGTTGGGTACCGGTATCGACTGGATCGGCAACGTCATCGGGTTCGTCGGAAAGCTCGGCACGGCGTTCGTCGACAGCGTTCGTTTCATTGCCGAGTTCGGACGGCAGTCCCGTAAGAAGATCGGGGAGTTCACGGACTATATGCGCGGGCTGCCGGGCCGGATCGGAAAAGCGCTCGGCAGCTTCGGGCGACTTCTGGTCGACCAGGGCGCGGACCTGGTGCGCGGTCTGTGGGAAGGCGTCCGCAATATGGGCGGATGGCTCCGGGACAAGCTGATCTCTTGGGCCAAGTCTTCCATCCCCGGACCGATCGCCGACGCACTTGGGATCAACTCTCCGTCCACGCTCATGCGGGACCAGATCGGCAAGTGGATTCCCGCGGGTGTCATCGATGGAATCGACCAGGGGCAGCGGAAGTTGGACGCTCGCATTCGCATGATGGTGCAAGCCCCGAGCCACTTCCGCGTGCCGAAGTGGACAGCCCCCGCACCGAAGTACGACCCAACGCAGCATGAAGATTTCTGGGACTTCCTGACGGAGGTCAAGAAGCTGAATATGCGGGACATCGTGTTGCGCGTCGGGGAGCAGGAACTAG
This sequence comes from Streptomyces sp. SID12488, assembly GCF_010548275.1. Taxonomy (GTDB): domain Bacteria; phylum Actinomycetota; class Actinomycetes; order Streptomycetales; family Streptomycetaceae; genus Streptomyces. Next base: position 84,452 of record NZ_JAAGLT010000008.1, on the reverse strand, counting down.
CCCGCGTTGCGGCGCTCGGAAAACGTCAACTCGACAGGAGGTGAAGGCAGTTGAGTATGTGGATCGGTCGTCCCGGAAGTCTGCGTGAGATCCGGGACGGTGCGTCCAGGTTCGAGCGTTCGCCCGATCTCGGGGTGTCGGAGTTCCGGGCGCTGGGCGGGGGTGTGACCACGTGGGTTGCGCCCGTCAAGCCCCGGCGGCTGGTGCTGTCCTGGTCGGCCATGGAAGGGGACGACGTGGCGCACCTTGACCGGCTCGCCCGGCGGATCGGGGGGAACGGTCCGATAGCCGTGCTGGACCCGCTCGCCGGGAATCTGTTCAAGCCCGCTCAGGCGGACGCCACTACGGACGCGTTGATCACGGCGTGGTTCCTGGCGTCCGCTGCGGGAACGGGCTCGGTCGCATTCGACCCCGGGGCGCTGGTGTTCACGTTCAAGCCCACCACGGCAGACGGGTCGGTCGGGTGGGCGGGGACCGTGTTCGGAAACTATCCGGCTGCCCCCGGCATGCGGGTGAGTCTCGCGGCTCCGCCCGCCTTTCCTGCCACGTCCACAGTCAAGATCGATTGGAAGACGACGAGCGGAACCTACGTCGCCACGTCGTCGGCAGTCGGACGGGTGTTGAACGCGGTTGCTCCCGCGGGGGTGGGCTCGTTCACGCCCGTGGTGGTGCCCGGAGCCGTGGGGACGTACTCGCTCGCAGGTGCGTGTGTGGCCGTCGACAGTACGGCCGTGGCGGGCCGACCGGGCGAGGGCTGCCCCGGTTACAGCATTACCGACTACACCCATGCGGCAACACCGGGGAACGGCGCTTACCGGGACATCGGGTTGACGCTGGTGGAGGTGACCGGTGCGGCCGGCTGACAGTGCATTGATCGCTGCGTTGAAGACGGGCGAGCGGCAGCTAGCGCAGCAGACGCGATTGGGAGGCAAGGACATGTCCGCGCAAGTCCAGTCGTGGTCTCTGGAACAGAGTTACGGCACCGACTTGCCCGACGCGATGCGCGCATTCAGCGGCTCGTCCAGTGCGTCACTGTCGCTGACGCTCGCCGGGACCGACACCACCAGTGCACCCGCGCTGTACGGGCCGTGGGCTCCGCGCTCGTCGGGGGATGCTGTGCGCCCGGGACAGTCGATCGTCCACCGTTGGGGACTCGGGGGCAGCACTATTCCGGGCTTCCGCGGCAGTCTCCGGGCCCGCTCGGCACAGTCCGGATCGGACGCCGTACAGGTGTCTGCGCTGGACGGAGCCGAGCGGCTACGGATGCCCGCACAGCTTCCGCGCCCCTCGGGGGGCATCGACTCGGACACGCCGTTCGGGGCGTCAACCAACTGGGTTGCCAGTCCCGGATGGTGCGTGGACCACCTGCTACGCAACGCGGGAATCCACACGTGTCCGCCCCCGCGTACGGGTGCACTGCTGTACGCGAGTCTGCACGGGGGCGCAGCGGCCAACGTCGGCTATCTCAAGAGCCTTTCGGGCGACTGGTCGCAGTGGACCAAGACGAACGCACCATGGGAGTGCGCCGTACAGGGCTCGTCCGCCGGAACGACCAAGGCGGAGTACGCACCGCTGGTGCGGGCGGTCAACCGCAACCACACGGACGGCTTCTGGTACGAGGTGTGGATAGACAACACCGGGGTCACGTCCGGGGACCGCAGCGTTGACCTTTCTCTGTCGTGGGTGCCCGCCATCCTGACCCCGGTTTACACCACGCTCCGGGCCGACTTTGCCGCTGGAACGGTGACGTTCTTCAACGGCACCAGCGCCACCCCGGCAAGTAACTCGTCAACGACGTGGACAGTTGCCGCGCTGACGCAGCAGTCCGGGCGCTGGCACTTCGGCATGTGGCTCACGTTCTCGTCCACGGGTGTCCCCACCGTTGAAGGGACGGTGCAGTACCCGAACGGCAGCGGTCTCATCCTGCTGCCGGGAACCGTCGGCAGCGCCGTGCCCGCGGGTGCCATGGGAAACGTGATCCTGCGTATCGGCGGGATGCGGGTGGAAGCCCTACAGGTCTCGCAGTTGGCCGCGAAGCCAGCGACGCGTGACGAGATCATGCAGAACGGGACGTGGAAGAGAACGGCCACCCTGGACGTGCCGGACATTCCCTTGCGCGTGATCCCCGTAGTCAACGGGAGCGCATGGGAAGCGATCACGTCGATTGCTCGGGCCACGCTGTCCACGGCGGAGTTCGACGGGGACGGCATCTTTCGGTGGCGTAGCCGTAGCCGCTGGTCGACCGCCCCGAGCGCGGAAAACCTCACGGTGACGTCGGAACGCGAGTTGGCAGCGCTGACGATCACGGAGGAGATTGACGCGTGCCGTAACCACTGCTCGGTGAAGTGGGCGAACTGGTCCAAGGTCAAGGCCAACAAGGCATGGACCAAGGCAGCCGCGAACGTCTTTCAGATTCCCGCCGGGGGCTCGTTCAGCATCGCGTGGAGCATCGGGGACGACGAGTTGGACACTCCGCCCCCGTTCACGTACACCGATGCACTGCCCGACTGCATACGGTTCGTCAACGCCAACACCGACGCTGCGGCCATGGTCTACGGGGCGGTGGAAGTCGGGACGCGTCGGGAGAACGGCACGCTGGTGCTCTCGATGCGCAACCGCAGTGCTTCCGCGGTGTGGCTGCGTGGGGCGACCAGTGGCGCGGCTTCGGTCGTGCTGCTGACACCGAGCATCGACAGTGGGGCAGCACCCGCAGACAACTGGTCGGCTGCCTGGAACACGACCAGCCAACAGGCGTACGGGGTGCAGGCATTCGAGCACGACCCCGGCGGTTGGGTGCAGGACTCGGCTTCGGCCGCATCCCTTGCCACGGCGTTGCGCACGGCGGGTGCGTATCCGTATCCGCTGCTCGGCAACGTGGAGATCCTGCCCGACCCCCGGCTACAGCTCGGGGACGTGGTGCGCGTGGTCGATACGACCGGGGCCGCGCTGAACACGCTTGCGTGGGTGATCGGGATACGGACAGCCGGCGAGGGGACCGCCGTGCGACAGACGTTGACGCTGCGGGCTACCGCGTACAACGGGGTTCCCGTGGATGCCGGACTGACCCCGGACCCGCCCGTTGATCCGGCGGTGACTGTGTAAAGGGGGGATGGATGACACAGGAAGAGATCGAGGCACTGGCCCGGCAGATTGCCGCGTTACTGCCCGGCTATCTGCTCTACCGGGACCCGCCGCAAGTGGCGGTCGGCTCGCCGGAATCGGAAGTCGGGGCGGGCTCCACGGAGATCACGGCCGTGGAGGTGGACCAGGTGGCGCCCGATGAGTGACGACCAGGACGAGCCGCTAGGGGTCCGGATCGGTGCGCGCGAGATCTACGACGAAGTGGTGGGGCTCCGCGAGGACGTGCGCTCTCTCGGGCAGGCAGGGGAGAACGTGACCGAGACGCTAGAGGATCACGAGACGCGCATTCGGGACCTGGAATCCGAGCGGGGGAAGTTCGTTCTTCCCGTCGCCGTGGTGACCGCCGTTGCGACCGTGGTTGCCGCCGGGCTCGCCGTGGCCAAACTCGCGCAGTAGGCAGCCGACCGGCTGAACAAGTCGAAGAACACCAGCCCCGTCCGGGCGATATCCGGGCGGGGCTTTTTCATGCCCTGGAGGGGACAGCATGGCCAAGTTTTCGGGTGCCACGTGGCGACCGATTCCCATCAACTACACCGAGGGTGGACAGAGTTCGGTCCGTGGCCTGGTGGTGCACATCATGGCGGGCACGCTCGCCGGAACCGACTCGTGGTTCCGCAACCCCAAGGCGCGCGCGTCCAGCCACTTCGGCACCGGTAAGGCGGGTGCGCTCTATCAGTGGGTGGACACCGCGGACCGCGCATGGGCTCAGGCGGGTGGCAACACGTCGTGGCTGTCCATCGAGGACGAGGGGCAGGGCGGGGACGAGCTGACGTCCGCGCAGATGGACCGGATTGCGGAAGTGTTCGCATGGGTCCACAAGACGTACGGCGTGCCGCTTCAGGTGGCGTCCGGCCCGAACGGCAAGGGGCTCGGCTATCACGCCATGGGCGGTTCCGCATGGGGCAGTCACCCGAGCTGCCCCGGCTCGCGGATCATCGCTCAGCTTCCCGAGATCGTGACGCGCGCCAAGCGCATTGCCGCGCCTGCGGCCCCGACGTTCGCCCCGTTCCCCGGTGCCGCGTTCTTCAGGAACGCTCCCCGTTCGGCGCTGATCACGGCCATGGGCAAGCGGCTCGTTGCCGAGGGATGCGGCAAGTACGCGACCGGTCCCGGTCCCCAGTGGACCGAAGCCGACCGGAAGTCCTACGCGGCTTGGCAGCGCGAGCGCGGGTTCACCGGATCGGCTGCCGATGGCTGGCCCGGCAAGACCACGTGGGACGCACTGCGGGTTCCGAGGGTCTGACAACTCCCCGTGAGCGGTGCCCCGTCCGGCGGGGACCAGCTCGGGAACGCAAATCCAAAACGTTCACGCACAGCAACAACAGGGGGAACCCATGCCGCAGTTCATCAAGACCCATCCGGCCCGTATCTACGCCGTATTCGTCGCCGCTCTCGCGCTTGTCGTCCACTACGTGCCGGATCTTCCGTCCGCGCTGATTCTCGGTCTCGCCGCTGCGGTGCTCGGTACCGGTGAGGCTGTCCAGCGCACCGAGGACGCCAAGACCGCCACGGCCGGCGAGCACCAGGGCGACGACCAGGCGACCGCCGAGTGAGCTTCCGCCATGTAGCACTCATGGGCCGGGCGGGTTCCGGTAAGGACGCCGTGGGGGCTCGGCTCGTCTCGCGGTTCGTGTTCGCTCGCGTCGCGTTCGCGGACCCGTTGCGGGACATGGCTCTGTCCGTGGACCCGTTCATTGGTTACGAGCCCACGGGTTACGGGCCACTGCCGATCCGGCTGTCTGACGACGTGCGCCGCCATGGGTGGGACCGAGCCAAGCAACGGCCCGAGGTGCGACGCACGTTGCAGCGGCTCGGGCAGTCCGTCCGGGACCAGGACGAGGATTTTTGGCTTCGGCTCGCCCTCGCAAAAGTGGACGTGGCCGAGCGGTGGAACCTGCCCGTGGTCGTGACGGACTGCCGGTACGAGAACGAAGCCGAAGCGCTCACCGCTCGCGGGTTCCTTCTGGTCCGCGTGGACCGTCCGGGCGAGCACGGACCAGCCGGCGAGGACGAGCGGCAGCACACCAGCGAGACCGAGCTAGCCGACTATCCGGCGGACGCCGTGCTCACCAACGGGGGCACCCTCGCCGAGCTGCACGCACTCGCGGACCGGCTCGCGGTTCCCCGCTGACACCAGCGCGAGGGATGACGGGATGACGCTCCGACCCCCTCTTTGGTTTTCTCTCTATTTTTTTAGACGCATACCAAAAAAGGGTCCTAACCGTCATCCGTCATCCCTCGCCGATCACCCACCAGAACGATTACGAGGGGACAGCCATGCCCGGAGCCATCCGGACTATCAAGCGCGGGGGCTCGCGCTTCTACATAAGCCCCGAGACCGCCGAAAAAGTGCCGGGCGTAACGTCCGTGGTCGGAATGCTTCCCAAGCCGTTCCTGACCTTCTGGGCGGCTCGCATGACCGCAGAAACGGCAGTCGAGAACCTGGACGCCGTACGGGCTATCGCCGGGCGCGACCCCGCCGGGGCTGTTGACTTCCTGCGGAACAGTCACACCCGATACACCAATCTGCGGGCAAAGGTCGGCTCGGATGCGCACGACCTTTTCGAGCGCATGATCCGGCTGGAGGAGATCGGCCGAGTCCATCCGGACATGGAGCCGTACCGGCTCGGTTTCGCCGAGTTCCTGCTAGCTGTGCGTCCCGAGCTGATCAGAGCCGAAGACGTGTGCTGGTCGGACGAGCACGGCTACGCGGGCAGCTTTGACGCGATCATTCGGCTACGGCTCGGCGAGGACGGAAAGCCCGACCACGAAAACGGCGAATGGCACACGCTGTTGGTGGACTGGAAGACGAGCAAGAGCGCGTATCCGGACGTGGCACTACAGCTCTCCGCGTACGCCCATGCCGACCGGGTTATTTCTGCGGACGGACAGTCCGAGCCCATGCCCAAGGTGGACGGCGCGGCGGTTCTCCACATCACACCGGACGGTTGGGTTTTCAAGCCAGTTCGCATTGACGAGGAAATCTTTAACGTGTTCCTCACGCTGCGGCACGTGTTCCAGTGGGACCGCGAAATCTCCAAGACCGTGTTCGGCAGCCCGATTGCGCAGAGCGTCCGACGACTCATCACCGGGACGCAGCGACGCGGCTAAATCCCGCACCAGCACCAGGACGAGCACACAAATGGCTCGTCCTTTTTTCATGCCCAAAATCAGGGGGAATTCACAGTATGGCTATTCGCATCTTCGAGACCGACCCGGACGCGCTGCCGAAGGGCACGTTTTCGGATGACACCGTGGGCCGATTCCACTCGGGCCGGTCGGTCAACGGTATTCCGGAAGCTCTCGCTGACTGGAAGGTGACGACCGGTGACCCGGACGTTGCCGCGGCTATCGCTCAGCTCATGGGCGGGCAGCCGGAAGAGACGGACAGCACGTCGGAAAACTACATCGAGATTCTGACGGGTACGAACCGCGTAAAGGTGGTTCTGTCCGGGGCTTCGGCGGTCTCGTCCGATATGAAGCTCTGGAACGGCAACGTCCTTATCCATCACTGTGACGGGGTGGAGTTCCTTTCCCCGGAGACCGACATGGGTAAGCCGTGCGGTTGCCCGCCGCTCATGGAGGACCGGAAGGCGGCTCACAAGGCAAAGCGGGGTCCGGGGCCGAGCATTTCGGTTCTGTTCCGGCTCGCCGAGGATTACGACCTTGGCCTTTTCCGTTTCCAGACGGGCTCTTGGAAGCTCGCCGAGGTCCTGCACGAAATCGCGAACGCTCTGGACAAGGTGGACGGCGAAGCCCTCGCCGAACTGTCCATTGAGCTGGTGGAGTACACCACCAAGAAGGGGCGGGACGTCTCGTACTTCAAGCCGGTAATCAAGGTTCTGAAGTCCTGGAACGACGCCATTGCCGAGCCCAAGACGCTCTGACCGGGCGGCCGGCTAGGGGGCTCCGAGACGTTCTCGGGGCCCCTTCAATGGGGGAGAAATCACATAGCAATTCTAGAACTGTGCGCCGGTTACGGCGGAATCGGGCGGGCTGTCGAGGCTCTGACCGGCGACAGGATCAAATACGTTGCGGAAATCGACCCGTACGCGTCCCTGATCCTCGCGACCCGCTACCCGCACGCACCGAACATCGGGGACATTACCGAATTCGACTGGTCCACCCTCGCGGGAAAGGTGGACATCATCACGGCGGGGTTTCCCTGCCAGGACATCAGCAATGCGGGGAAGCGGGCGGGGATTCATGGCGAGAGGTCGGGTATTTGGGAAAGCGTCCTCGGGGCCGTTCGCGTTCTTCGACCACGGCTCCTTTTCTTGGAGAACGTATCCGCCATCCGAAACCGGGGCTTGGCGCACGTACTCGCGGGATTGGCCGCGAGCGGGTACGACGCGCGATGGTGTTGCTTCCGCGCGTCCGCAACTGGAGCCGCCCACCATAGAGATCGATGGTTCTGCATCGCTACCCCTGCTACCGACTCCGTTGGCATCCGACGCGTCTAAGGGTCCGGATTTCGCGCGAGACGGGAGACAGGGAAGCGGCGGGCAGGATCTCGTTACCGCGGTGGCAAGGCTTTTCGACAAGGACCGTGCAACACGGCTTTTCAAGACACCCACGGCCAATTTGGGGACCAATGGTGCCCCGCAGCATCCGGACAAGCGCCGCGAGGGCGGGCATGGGCCGACACTCGATGACGAGGTTTCGTTCCTTCTGCCCGTTGACCCGGAAGTTGCCGAGGAAACCCCCGGGGCTTTCCATTCCCCGCCGGAATGGTGGGCCGAGTTTGGGCCCGCAGTACACCGCTGGGAAACCGTCATGGGCTCGCCGGCTCCGATTCCGGTGGAGTTCGGCCCCCGTGGCGGTCGTCGGCTCTCGTCCGTTTTTGCGGAATGGCTCATGGGGTTGCCGCGGGGCTGGATCACTCACATTCCGGGACTCAACCGTGCCAGGCAGCTAAAGGCAGCCGGTAACGGTGTCGTGTCGCAACAGGCGTTCACGGCGTATCTGCATTTGCTGAATCACAAGGAGGGAAAGACGGATGGGTAAGCGGGGGGTCGTTACCGATTACGCGGGCGAGGAGGTTTACCGGGGTGACCTGGTGGCCTACGCGGCACGGCAGGGAAACCGCGTGCGCCTCACGGATGCCGTGGTTGACAAGGTGACTACGCGGCTTGTGGACGGACGCTTGCGCGCCATGCTGCGAGTCCAGCCGACCGGGGTGGAGTCGGGTTTCACCAAGCGTCGCTCTCTCCGTAAGGAGTGGATTTCCGCCGAACACGTCCGGCTCATCATTCCGAGCGTGACGGACGAGCGCGTTTAAGCAACAGACCAGGCAAGGGCCGGGCGACCGATACGGGTTGTCCGGCCCTTTGCTGTGTGGGGGGACCAATGGAACTTGAGATAACTGCCGAACGTGCCCCGGCACTTGGGGACGTGCGGCAGCTCGGGCGGGGCGACACGCTTCGACTCCGGGCCGGATGGATGACTCGGGCGGACTGGCTGCGCTACCTCGCGGCAGCCGCTCACGCCGTGGCACGTGGTGCACGCGTCCACCAGGGGGCCGACCATGGCTAACCCGAACAAGGCGCGCGGGACCATGTGGGAATCCGCAGTGCGGAACTTCCTTAACGCTTTCCTTGACCTGGTCGACGGCAACGGGGTGTTCCGCGACCCGTTCGACGGCATGAACGTCCGCAGACCCGCGCAGGAAGGCGCACGCGATATCGGGGACGTGCACGCTGCCCCGTTCATTCTCGAATGTAAGGACGTGCGGAGTCCCGCCGTACCGACGTGGCTTCGGCAAGCCCGAGTGGAAGCCGTGCATGCGGGCTTCCCGTATGGCGTGGTCGTGCACAAGGTGCGCGGGCTCGGGGTCCGCTCGGGACGTGTGCATTTTGACGTACGTACGTGGACCCGGACACGTACAGCGCTCGGGCTGTCCTCGCGGGACATGTGCGACCGGTACGGGTTCACCGCTTCGCTGCGGGGTCTCGACTCGGGCCGCTGGTATCTGACGACCGATGTTGAGCGGTTCGCGCGGCTACTCGCCGACATACGGGCGGGGGTGGCTGGTCGTGCTGTTCGCTGATCTGCTCTCGCGCTTCGGCTCCGCCGACGAGCACCAGGACGGCGGATACTCCGCGCTCTGCCCCGGACACCAGGACTCGCGCCCGAGCTTGCGCATATGGCGCGGCGAGGACAACAAGGTTCGGATCACGTGCCGGGCCGGCTGCCGCACCGAGGACGTCATCACAGCGGTACGGCTGTCCTGGTCCGATCTGTTCGACGTGACGGGCCCCGGTGCCACGGTGTCCGCCGAGCGTCCCGAGCTGGTCCCCGCGCGACTGGTCGCCGGGCTCGCCGCGTACACCGACCGAACGTCGGCAGCTCTCGGGGACTACTCCGCCGAGTGGGCCGGGAAGGCTCGGGCCTACCTCGCCGACCGGTTCGGCCTCGACCTGGAGACCGCCGCAGAACTTCGGATCGGCGTGGACCAGGGCGACCAAGGCGACGGCTTCCCCTACCTCTCTCGCCAGTACCGGACGCACCCTCGCGTGACCGTGCCCCTGTACGGGTTCGACGGGATAGCGCGAGGGCTACAGGGGAGGGACCTTTCCGGGCAGTGCCCGGCACGGTGGCTGTCTCTGATCAATCCACGCGGTCACCGCTGGTCCCCGTTCGGGGTGTTCCGCGGTGCTGGGGGATACGGGACGGTCCTGGTCTGCGAGGGACCGGGGGACGCGCTCACCGCTGTTGCGTGCGGCTATGACGCCGTGGCGATTCGGGGGGCTGCACTCGCCGGCTCGCCCGAGCTGGTTGCCGAACTCGCCGAGGGTCTGCGGGACTCGCTCGTCATCCTCGCCGGGGACGCCGATACGGCGGGCAACGGCTTCTCTGCTCGGCTCGCTGCGGGTCTGGCCGGACACGGCGTGAACGCGCTACGGCTCGAACTGCCCCGCGAGGGCGACGACTTGACCGCATGGCGCGAGCGGGACCCCGAGCGGTTCGCGCCCGAGCTGCACCGTGCAGTCAAGGCAGCGAAGCCCGTTCGCGACACCGCCGATGCGGAAGCCGAAGCACGGTCCGCCGAGCTTGCCGAGCGCACCGGGGCCGACACCGTGACGCGCGACCAGGGGGCCGAAGCCGCGGAGATCCTTGCCCGCCTGGTGGGACAGCTCGGCGAGTCCGACGCGATGAACGCTCACGCGCTCGTCGCCTGGTGCGGGGGACGCATCCGGTACGCGCCGGGGCTCGGCTTCTATTCGTGGGACGGCTCGGTGTGGGTGCGCTCTGACACCCGCGTACGGCAGGAGATCCACCGTATGGGGGCCGCGCTCGTCCTCGCCGGGCAGACGCAAGCCGCCCGCGGGTTCACCATGACGAGCCGAATAGACGCGCTCATGACGGAACTTCGGTCGGTGCCCATGGTCCGTGTGGAAGCCGTGGATTTCGACAACCGGCCCGATCTGCTCGCGTTCCGCAACGGTGTGGTTGATCTCCGCACGGGGCATGTCCGTCCGCACGAAATGCGCGACATGCTGACGTACGGACTGGATATCGACTACCGGCCCGAAGCCGAGTGCCCACGGTGGGAATCCTTCCTCGCCGAGATCTTCCCCGGCATGCCGGACATGCCCGCCTACATTCAGCGGCTCATCGGCTACGGGATCACCGGGCACGTCACGGAACAAGCCTTTGCGGTCATGTGGGGGAAGGGGGCGAACGGTAAGAGCGTTCTGGTGGACACTCTCACGGCCGTGTTCCGGGCTATCAGCAAGACCACGCCGTTCGCCACGTTCGAGGCAAAAGCGAGCGGCGGAATTCCGAACGATATTGCCTCGCTCCGCGGTGCTCGGCTCGTCATGGCGTCCGAGGGTGAGAGCGGGGCACCCATGTCCGAAGCAATCTTGAAGCGGGTCACCGGTAAGGACATGATCAGTGCCCGCTATCTCCGCCGTGAGTTCTTCGAGTTCAAGCCGAGCTTTCTCCTGTTGCTCGCCACGAACCACAAGCCCAAGTTCAAGTCACAGGACGAGGGGCTTTGGCGACGCGTCAAGTTGCTGCCTTTCGTGCGTTTTTTCGCACCCCATGAGCGGGACCACTCGCTAGACGTGCGCCTGTTGGCGGAAGCCGAGGGCATCGCAGCGTGGGCCGTACGCGGCTCCGTCCAGTGGTACGCGGGCGGGCTGCAAGACCCGCAGGTCATCACAGGTGCAAGCCGCGAGTACCGCGAGACGTCGGACCAGCTCGCCGGCTTCTTTCCGGGGGTCTTGGAGCGCACCGACGACGACCAGGTGATGAACGGGACCGAAGCGTTTAACACCTATTTGGAGTGGTGCGAAGCCGAGAACCTTCCGGCTCGCGAGCGCTGGACTCGGCGCACCTTTTACGACGCCATGGAAGAGCGCGGGGTGTCTCGCCGAAAGACCATGCTGGGAATCGCTCTGGTCGGTCTCCGCGCTGCCGACGAAAGCCCGGATGTTGCCGGTCCGGGAATCTTCGGAAGCTGATCACTGACCATTTACGCGGGTCGTCCACCTAATTCCGGTGGGCGGCCCGTTTTGTTTTAGGGGGAGGAATGCGCGAGTTTCGCCATGACATAGCCGGCGAGCGGGTCACGGTCCACGTTCCCGAGGACACCGCGGACCTGAAAAAGTTTTGGGAATGGCTGTACCAGGCGCGAGAGCGGGGACCGATCGCGCTGGACACCGAGACAACCGGGCTGGATATCTACTCGCCCGGCTACAGGCTCCGGACCGTCCAGTTCGGGGACGCACACGATGCGTGGGTATTGCTGTACGAGCGTGGGGGTTACTTCGCGTCGTACGCGCGGGAAGCAATCCAGCGTTGCCGCCAAGTGCTCATCCATAACGCTGCGTTCGACTGGTTGGTTTTGGATCGGCACGCGGGCATTCCGCTGGAAGATCTCGCACCGTGGACGGTCGATACCCGCATTTTGGCAAGCCTGGTCGACCCGCGGCAGCCGCAAGAGGGCGGCATAGGAACGGGGTTGAAGCCGCTTTCCGCTCACTGGGTGGACCCCGCGGCACCGGACACACAGAGCGGGCTCACAGCAGTGTTCCGCTCCCTCGGTCTCACCAAAGAGACAGGGTGGGCGGGCATCCCGCTCACAGAGCCGACGTACCTCCTGTACGCGGGGCTGGACGTGATCCTGACGGCTCGTCTCGAACCGGTGCTACGGCGAGAGCTTGCCCGGCTGGAAGTGCGGGACCAGCTCGTCACGTACGAGCACGAGATAGCTCGGCTCTGCGCCGTGATGATGCGCACGGGCCTGGTGCTCGATACGGAGTACACCGCAGACCTTGACCGCCGGTTGGGCGAGGACGCGAGCACGTACGCGGACCGGGCCCGGCGGTACGGAGTCGACAACGTCAACAGCACGGCCCAACTCGCCGAAGCGTTCGCGGGCATGGGGGAAGTGCTCACCGAGCACACCGCGAGCGGGTCCGTGAAGGTGGACAAGAACGTCTTGCTCGCCCTCGCGGACATGTCGTTGCAGTGGCAGCCGCTCGACACCCGCACGCCCAACCCGCTCGCCCTCGCCGTGCTCCGCAGCAAGCGGGCCGGGAAGTGGCGCAAGGCGTACACACGGACGTTCCTGGAAACCGTGGACGGCTCGGGCCGGGTTCACCCGTTCATCAACTCGCTACAGGCGAGGACCGGCCGCATGTCGATCACCCGCCCCGCACTCCAGACTCTCCCGAGTTCCGATTTCATGATCCGTCGGTGTCTGCTCGCCGACCCCGGACACGTGATCGTTTCAACGGACTTCAAGGCTGTTGAAATGCGGGTGCTCGCCGCCCTCGCCGACGTCAAGCGCATGAAAGAGGCAATCGCCAAGGGTGAGGACTTGCACGACTTCACCGCGCGGCTCGTTTTCGGCGAGAGCTTCACCAAGGCTCACCGAAAGCTCTGCAAGGGCGTCGGTCTGTCGAAAATCTACGGTGGCGGAGCCGAGACGACTGCCCGGCAGACGGGTGCACCCATCGAGGATGTGCGAAGCGCGTTCCGGGCTTACGACCGGGTGTATCCGGAGATTCGCCGGGCGGCTTCCCGGTGGCAGCGCGAAGCCTTCCAGACGGGAATGGTATTGGTGTCTGTCACCGGTCGCCGGCTGCCGCTGGACCGGGACCGCACATACGCCGTGACGAACTATCTGTGCCAGAGCACCGCACGGGACGTCCTCGGGCAATCCATGCTGAACATGGAATCGGCCGGGCTGCTCGAATACTGCCGCTTGCCTATCCATGACGAAGTATTGGCGTCGGTGCCCGAGCGAGAAGCCAAAGAATTTGCTCGCGAATTTGAGGCTGCCATGACGTTCCCGATTTTCGGAGTCCCCATCGATGCGGAAGCCGAGATAGGTGGTCGGTCGTGGGGTTCGCTGTACGGGGCCGACCACTAGTCACACCCCGTGATTTTCCCACGCAGAGTAATCGAGAAAAACCGGCAAGCGACGCGCCCGTTTCCTCTTTAGTTGCACGCGCATGGATCACGGAGTGGTGACGGTATCCGCCACCCCTTCACAATTGCGCACTCGGTGCAATCAGTTCAGGTAACGAGATGGCCGAGCGTTACAAAACGTTGCGGCTGGTGCGTCAATCTCCCAGTTAAGTACCGATACAAGTAGATACATCCCTCTTATGTGCTTTGTTGTGCCGCTGGCATATCCATAAGTTCGTTGCCATGCAGTGATTTGGCAATGCGCAAGCCCCGTCCTGCTAATCCGGGACGGGGCATTTTCATGCCCTTTTGCAAGGCGCATTGCATTCGAGCCGTAGGGCCCTTTGGCGACCCCTCGCGCTCCGTTCCGGGAGACCCTCCGTCCCTACGGAGGGGCAACCAAATCTTCCACCCGGAACGGTGCCCCTTGACTCAGCTCACCCATGACCAGATTTCCGCCGCGAAGGAAAACGACCTTGACGCGGTGACCGCAGTAATACGCGAGACCGAAGCGCTTGTTTCTGCCCGAGGGCGGAAGATAGCCGGAATCAACGGCGACAGCGATTTGATTGATGATCTGACCCAAACCGGGCGTATCACGGTGTGGCAGGCAATCGGCACCTTTACCGGAACCGAACCTGCACAGTTCATGGCGCACATTGACCGTGCTGTGACTCGGTCCATGGAAGATGCCCGGCGGGAAGCCATCCGCCCCGGTGTCGCCACTCGCGTTTCCAAGGCTTTCGAGGACGCCATTACAAAGGCCGGTGGTGACCCGTACGACGCCGAGCGAATAGCGACCACGGACGCCATGGGGAGCGACAAGATGAGCCCCGAGCTTGCGCGAGCGGCACGGCTTTCCTGGCTCGGTCTCGATTCGTTGGACCGGCCGTTCAGTGGCCCTCTGTTGGGTCCGGGCGTGACGCTCGGGGACGTGGTGGCGGGCGAGATGGAAGCCCCCGCCGAGTTGGTGAGCGCGTCCGATGTGGCATCGCACCGCCGGGAGGTGATCCGGGACCAGGTGCACCGCTCGTTGGGTCTGCTGTCCGAACGGCAGCGCCACGTACTCAAGGCGGACCACGGGATAACTCCCGTCCCTCACTTCGGGGACGGTCCGGATGCGCTGCTTGCCGACGACATGGGCGTGACCGTTGACCAGGTCAAGAGAACCCGATTCAAGGGCAAGACTCGGTTTGCCGAGCTGTACCGAGCTGGTGCGCGCACATGGTGACCATGACAACCGGCGACGGGGGCACCGTGACCGTGACCCGCTGCGGTGAGCTGGTGGACATCCACGTTCGAGACAGCTCGGGGCGGACCGTCGCGACCGTGACCCGCCGAGCCGGCGAGGCTGCGCTACTACTCTCAGGCTCTCGCAGAAAACCCCAGAACCGGCCGATCCTGTGAACGTATACATGCCCACGGACGGTTACGACTCTGCGCCTCGGAGGGGTCCCCGCCGCACCCCTCAAAGTGATTGAGTGACGCAAGTAATGGTTCACATCACGGTGCGACCACAACCAAATCAGTGGTCAACGCGTCGCAGTAGGGGCAGAGTTGGCCAAAGTGTCGGATGTGAACCGACCGGTAGTTTGCCCTTCCTATACTCGAACGTCTGTACTAATGTGACTACATGGTTACGCACAGCAAGGAGTTCTACGTACGAACGACTGTGATCGTTCCCATGCTTGAGGGGAACAACGGCGGGTGGATGGCTTGTCCTGAGCTGCCCGACGTGTTGGGGGAAGACACCGTGCGGTCATGTGACGACCTGCGGTTGATCGTGGAAACACAAGGGGGCGTCGTGGCGAGACTGCTACGCGTAATAGCGCAGTACACCGGGTTTCGGCTGTTGGTCCGGGATCGCCGCACGGGGGCACTCGCCGGCTCCGTCGAATGGGTACGCAACGACGCAGGGGTGTGGGTCCAGTGGGACGAACCCGTGACCGCGTGTGCCTACGGACAGCACCGCCCTCCGGTGCTGCTCGCCGCATGAGTACGAGTGCCCGCAGATTTGTGGACAGCCGCGAGGAACGCACAGACGCTGACGCGCTTGCCGTCCGCATGGCTGCCGTGCTGGTCCGGGCCTAACTCACCGAGCGGTTCGGCGTGTTCGTGCAGCGCATCCCCGTTGCGCGTCTTGAGGAAGGCTGGGGGGTCTACCTCACGGACCGCATGCCCGACCAGGAACCACCCGCGGGGCTGACGTTTCGCGCCCCTACGCGCGTAGCGTTCGACCGCGCTGCCTAGCCGCGGTAGTTGCCCCGCCATGTCCCTTTCCCGGGGGTGTGGCGGGGCTTTCGCCGTTGCGTACGAGGGAACAGCGAAGCCCCACCATGCCGAGCACGATGGGGCTGCCTTGACCGGATCGGGCGGACCGACTTGTCAGACGGCCCCGAACTCTCCAGCTTTGATGCTCGCCACGAAGGAAGCGAACGAACCAGCGGGGAAATCCAGTACCGGACCAGTCGGGTTCTTGGAGTCACGGACGGGGACCACGCCGCACGTGGCGACGAGGTTTGCGGCGACCTCGATGCACTGGCCGCCGTTGCTGCTGTATGAGGACGTGAACCACTGCGAGTCTTCGGTCGTCACGGGGTGCCCTTTCGTAACTGTTCGATCATGGCCACGGACACCGCCTGTGAAGCGGCTTCGGCCTGTAGCTGATGGTAGGCGGTCAGCATGGGCTGTACGAACCGCATATCCCGCTCTAGTCGCCCTTGCTGGGCAGATTCCGAGTACGCGATTTGGGACCGCTCCGGGAGCGTCAGGAGGGTAACCGGCAGGTCGAACGACCGTCTCTCTCCAAGATCGAACGGGGCGACCTGAAGCACGGTGTTCGGCAGCTCGGCAAAGGCAACGAGCTTGTCCAACTGGGTGTCCATGGCTTCCGGGCCACCGACGGACCGACGGATGCAACTTTCGTCCAACACGGCGTAGACGAACGGCGGGGGTGTCCGTACTAGCGACGCTTGCCGCTCGGCAAGAAGAGTTAGCCGTTCTTTTGCCTGTTGCTCCGTGATCGCCCCACGCCGTACGGCACCCCGCGCGATAGCTGCCGCGTACTCCGGTGTCTGGAGCAAGCCCGGAACGATCCCGAGTTCAAAGAGTCTGATCTCTGTGGCTCGTACCTCTTGCCTCACGTACTCCGGGAACCCCTCCAGTAGGGCGGTGTTCTGTAGGGCGTGCACCATGCGTTGGAACATGTCGCCCGTCCCGAACGCTCTGTCAGCACTCATCGCGAAGCGCTCAGTTGGAGGGCGCCGACCAGTTTCGACCGCAGAAATATGCGTCCCGGTGCAGCCCATGCGCGTCCCTAGCTCGTCCTGCGTCCACCCGCGTTCGTCGCGAAGCTGCCGTAGACGCTGGCCGAAGCGTGCGGAGGGGGATTCCTCGGGGTCGAGTTCCTTCCGGTTCACCATGCAGAGTCCTAACTCTCCGAGCAAAACGCGCAAGTTGAAGACAGCGCGACACTAGGCCACGCTGGGCCGCCCGAGTAGCTGAAGCGCTACGGAGAGGAGCGGCGGTGTCTGCGCAGAACGTTCCCACAGATGGGCCGGAACCCGTCCACGTTCCAGAGCCCGGCACGCTCATGGTGGACGCGCAAGACCGGATCGGCGAATTTCGCGGCGCGTGGTGTGGGCTCTGGTCTCTTCGGCCGGTCACGGGCGGTACCGAATGGACCGTGAACCCTGGGGACGTGCAGCCGGCGAGTCCCCAACAGCGATTGCGGGCCGAGACTTCCCGGGCGAACGCGCGAAGCCGGGGTGAGCGGTTGTGACCACTGCGACCGCTCGCGTGTTCCGGTTTGTCCAGTGGACGTTACGTCCCGACCAGGACGACGACGCCCGACCGCTCTTGTACGCATTCCGCTGTCTCGGTCTTATCGAACGCCCGTGGGTGATGTGGCGGGAGGGTTCGATGTGAACAGGACACCGGTGCTGGCGGACTACCGGTGTGAAGTGCTCGCCGCAGGGCTTGTGTATGGCAAGGGCTTCGAGATGCCCTACGTCCTAGCCGCCTTCCAGACCATTTCACCCGTGCTGGCGCTTCGGTGGCTCCGCGGCGAAGCACTACACATTGCGGACCGACTCGACCCCGACCCGACGCGTTCGGCGTGGGTACAGCCGACCATGCGTCAAGATTCGACGCTCGCCCCGGACTGCCCGACAGAACTCCGTTTCTGGTGCGCAAGCCGTGAACAGCAACGAGCCGCCCGCGAGCGGATCAAGAGTGGCGACCCGTTGTTCGTCGTCGTCCCCGACATGGACTGTCGATTCACGTTTTCTGTGTGGCCTGTCCGGGTGCCCCCGCCGGAAGGTTCTCCCCACCAGCCCCCGCCCTGGTCGTCCGAGCTATCCAAGGACCGTGCGTGCGGTCTGGCTCCCTCCCCGTCTGCGACCAGGGCGGGTCACCTCTGCGGGGCTCTGCCGCTTTGAGACTCCGCCTCCTGCCATTGACTCGCGCTCTGGGGCAGGGGGCGGGCACTACCCCGGTCGGCTGTCTGTATGACGGCGGCAGCCGGCCGGGCTGTACCAACTCACACCAGCAGACGGAGAACTGAGCCATGGGCAAGGGCAAGAACACCGTTGCGGCTGCGGCGGCAGCCATCAAGCGAGACACGGTCACGAATCCGGCACCCCGCCCCGACCAGACGCAGGGGGCGTTAGCGGATCGCCACATCCGCCATCACACCCCGGACAGCCTGTATGGCGACGACTCGGCAACCGACAATAAGAAGGGAACCGACGCATGACCACGATCATCGAACCGCCCGCCGTATCCCCGCTCGCCGGAATCCAGTCCCTTGAACTGGAGATCACCGGAAAGTGCCAACTCACGTGCACGCACTGTCTGTCCGAGTCCAGCCCGCAAGCCACGCATGGGGTGATGACTCCCGCGGACTGGCGAGCGGTCATCCTCGATGCTGCCGCACTCGGCATCCGAACCATCCAGCTCATCGGCGGAGAGCCGACCGTCCACCCGCAGTGGCGCACGTTCGCCGACCTGGCACTCACGCTCGGGCTCCACGTGGAGATCTACAGCAACCTTTTCTACGTGCGCGAGGAATGGTGGGACCTGTTCACTCGCGAGGGGGTCACGCTCGCGACGAGTTACTACAGTGACGACCCTGAGGAACACGACCGGATCACGGGCCGAACAGGCAGTTACGTCCGGACCCGGTGCAACGTCCGGGAAGCGATCAACCGTGGCGTCACGTTGCGGGCCGGAATCGTGGACATCCTGCCGGGACAGCGGGTAGCCGAAGCCCGCGCCGAACTGGAGTCCATGGGGGTCCAGCGCATCAACACGGACCGGGTGCGGGCGGTCGGGCGTGCGGCACTGCCCGGTTGGAAGCCGACCCTTGACGAGATGTGCGGGCGGTGCACGCGTGGACGAGCCGCAATCCTGCCTAACGGAGACCTCGCCGGCTGCGTGCTTTCGCGCGACTTCCCGGCGGGCAACGTACGGGAAACCCGGCTCGCCGAGTTGCTCGGCGGGAAGGCTTGGGCGCAACTCGGCGCGAGTATCCCGATGCCCGTCCGCAACGCGTGCGGGCCCGACGACTCGAACGACTGCGATCCGGCGAGCACTCCGTCATGTGATCCGCAGTGATCACGCTCACCAGCAAAGGGACCCCGATGGACACATGGCAGCACCATGCGGAACGGCTCGCCTCTCAGGTGACGGACCCCGACTCCCGATGGCTTGCCCCCGTAGCGAGGGTGGCCCGTCACGAGTTGGTGCCGCGCTGGTGGGAGCGGGACAAGACGGGAGGGTGGCAGCTTCGCGACGGAGCGACCGACCATGAGGCATGGATGCGAGCCGCGTACGCGGACCGCTCGCTGATCATCCGGGTTGGCTCGCTCCACGCTGACGACGCGAAGCCCGGAGACCGCCCCGAGGGGCTGCCCACGTCTTCCGCCACGCTGCCGAGCCTGGTGGTTCGGATGCTGCGGCATGGGCGACTCGGGCCGGGACTGTCGTTCCTGGACTTGGGCACCGGAGCCGGCGGGCTCACCGCGTACGCCTGTCATCGGCTCGGGGATCAGCACGTGACAAGCGTGGACGTCGACTCCTACCTGACCAACGCGGCGGGGGCACGACTCGCCACCATGGGGTTACACCCCGAGTTCGTCACTGCGGACGTGACCGACCACCTACCGGGCGCGTACGAGCGGATCGTTTCCACGGTCGGGCTGCCCGCTGGTCGGGGGCTCGCTCCCGTTGTCGGTGCTCTGATGCCGGGCGGACGCATCGCCACCACCCTCGGGCGAACCTGCCTGATCATCACCGGGTGGAAGCACGGCGACGGGGACGTGATCGGACAGGTGGAACGGGACATGGCCGGGTTCATGCTCACCCGGTCCGGGGACGACTTCCCGCCCGCCCTCGCCGAGTTGTTCGCCCTCGCGCGTGACGCTGGTGGAGAGGAGACAACCACGGGCGGCTATCCCGTGGTGGACCTGGACAACGCCTGGGAACTGCGCTCCATGCTGGAAGTCACGACGCCCGGTGTGGAACTCGCCTACGAACAGCGCGACCGGACCCGTACCGCCTACATGGTCCATCCGGACGGTTCATGGGCCCGAGCATCCGCCGATGGAGCCAACCCGCCGGAAGTCCACCAGGGCGGGCCGCAACGTCTGTGGACTGCGCTAGAGCGCATCCGCGACCGGCTCAACGCGGAAGGCTTGTTGCCGTTGCTCGGCGCGCGGGTTCGCATCACGCCCGATGGTGTGTGTCATCTGTCCCGCGGGAACTGGCACGCGACCATGGGCGCGCAATAGTCCACGTGCGCTGAACGTCCCCCCGACCGTTCGGCGCACTTTCCCGGCGACGTCCACGAGCGTCGCCGCCCGCCCCGCTCGTGCGCTGCCCCCTGTAGCGCATGGGCGGGGCTCCCTCTTTTTCTCGCCCCCGCCAAGGAAGACCCCGCATGTTGCAGTGCACGGCCGTTGCCGTCATACCGCCCCCGTCTGTCTTTGCTGGAGACCCCTCGGAACCTTCCTATGTCTCGTGTGCGCTTGCGGAAGAGCACGACGAGATGCACGCCAGTTTCTTAGACGTCATAGACGGATCGGCAGTGTGGTTCGTGTGGCGGAGTCTCTGCGGGCGGTTCCTGCTCATGCCCTGGTGCGAGGCACCAGCCGAGAACGGCGACGCGTGCACGTTGTACCGAGACCACCCCGCGGGGCACTCGTGGGAAGTAACTGACCCGACGATTGATGCACTGTGCGACGAGTTGGCGCGCCAACACCCGCACTTGTTCCCCGACCGGGAGACGAACGAGGACTAGCCGTCCTGACTATTGCCTTCGCCGGACGCCGAGCGTTCCACCACGAACGAACCCTTCCCCCACACGGTTTCGACGAGCCCCCGTTCCCGGAGCACCCGCACGGCTCGGCGGGCAGTCTCGCGGGCTACGCCGAACCGCTTGCACAACTCGGCATCGGACGGGATCGGTTCGCCCGGCCCGTATTCCCCCGCCCTGATTTCTGCGGTGAGCGCGTCCAGAACCCGCATGTAGGGGGCGTGCGGAGTGTGCGGGTCAGTCGGTCGCTCAGGCATGAGGCAGAGCGTAGACAAGCGGCCAAACTTGGGCGACTTAGACGTGCAGACCAGTTAGACAGGTAGACGAGTTAGACGTGTTGGCTTAGCGTCGTCCCTGAAACAAGAAACGCCCCGACAAACCGCGTAGGACCGGTTCGCCGGGGCTCCGACCGAACAGCTATCTAGGAGCTGAACGACGTATGCGCGACTCTATCGCCCGCGCCCTGGTGTGGGCCCTGCGGTTGCTGCTGCCCGCCCGGGGACGCCACCGGACCGCACAGCCCGCCCCCGTCACCGAGCCCGCCCCTACGGAAAACCCGTGGATGAAGCCGTGGACCGGACCGAGTTCCGCCGAAGTCCGTGAGATCTTCCGAGCGGAAGAGACCATGCGACTCACTCCCGTGCAGCGCGAACGGTCCTGGGCTGCCGAGTTCGCAGCGCGCGGAGTGGACTACGACTACCGGTATCCCGGCGACCACTTCGCACAGTTCGGGGTGACGGCATGACCGCCGAGGAACTGTTCCCGGAAGTCTCGCCCACCCCCTCGGGGGCTCTGTGCTGCCACTGCGGCCGTTGGTCAGTAGCTGCCGTGGCGTGCCGTCATATCGAGCGTGTGAGCGGCCCTGGGGTGACCCTGTACGCCTGCCCCGAGTGTCTGCCAGTCGTCGGCGTAGGCCCCACGGTCAACGAAGTGATCCACGGCATCCCATCGCTGCCCAAGCGCACGGCGTGATAGGCAAGTCATGATCGAGACCCTTGGGAGGGGCCGCATGAAGCGGAAGACATGGATCATCACGGGCGTTGCCGTCCTCGCGTTCGGCGGGGTGCTCTCGCTGTTCGAAGACGAGCCCGCCAAGACTTCGGCCGAGAATGCGAAGCCGACCGCTACGGCATCGGCAACACAGGACGCGAAGCCGTCGACCAGCACGCCCGAACCGAGTTCGGGGATTCCCTCGCCGGACACAGCACAGACCGCAACACTCATCCGAGCATTGAACGCCATAGATCCGGGGTTGGCCGCGAAGGAAGAGAGAGCCGTTAACCGGTCCCGCAACGTGTGCTTAGACGTCAAGGGCGGCAAGGAAGCCGCAACCGTCCAGAGCAACGCCAAAGCCCGCTTCGAGGGTGGCACGGTCCCGAGCCTCACCGAGGACCAGGCGGCGGACATCGTGACCGCCGTGAAGTCGTCGTTCTGCAACTGACCAGACAGCAAAACGCCCCGCTCGGACACTCGTCCGGGTGGGGCTTCTGCGTTACCGGTCATACCGCATGTCCGCCCCGCTACCGTGCCCCCCATGACTGTCACCGCCTATGAAGCGCTCGCCGTTGACATGCTCCGCCGGACAGAGACGGCAATCGACACAATCGCCGGTCTGTCCGTGGACACCGGCATCACGTTCAAGATCAGTGACATCGTGCAACGGGTCGAGGACGAGCTACCTGCCGACTACCCGGAGAGCAGCACGGGCGACTACACCCGCCGGGACATGCTCGCGGAAATGGCGCGCGATCTCCTGTCGGGCGAGGCGTACGACGAGTGACCCGCAGACAGCAAAACGCCCCGTGCGGCCCAAGTGCCGTGCGGGGCTTCTGTGTTCTCTGACGTGCGCGTATGCTCAGAACTGGTAGTTAGCAGTGTTGGGGTCGGTCAGAATCTTCCACGGGAAGTCGCCACGGCCTACGTCGGCGAGCCTCGCGCCGAGGGTTTCGAGCCGGGCCACCTCCGCCGCTTGATCGTCACCGAGGGAAGGCACCACGTCGAGATGGACGCGGTGCCACACGTCCTTCAGGTGGGGCGTGCGGAGCAACTCCAGATACGGGCCGACCCCCTTGGCGGAGCGCAGCAGCGCACGATCGGCTGTCACCTCGTGCAGGGTCCAGTCCATCGCCTCCTCCCAGAACCGGGCCATGGCCCGCGGGTCGGCGCAGTCGACGACCACCGCGGCGATCGGCCCGGTGTCCCGGTAGACCTCCCGAGGCTCCAGGACGCAGAACACGTTGCCCTCCGGGTCGGCGAGAGCTGTCCACGGGTGGTCGTCCCGGCCCGCGTCGGCGGGCGTCGCGCCGAGCTCCTTCAGGCGTGCGACCAACTCCGCTTGGTGGGCCGAGGAGTTGGTGGCGAGTTCGATGTGCACACGGTCTTTTACTGTTTCCGGGTCCGGGACGGCGATGACATCGACGCAGATGCCGGCCGGGTCCGACCAGGTGAAACCCGCAGGCTTCACGCTGGTCGCACCGGGTTCCGCGCTGGAGACACCCCAGCCGAGCGCCTCCCCCCAGAACCGGCCCACCGCCGAGTCGTCCCGGGCTTTGAAGTTCACCTGAACAAGTTGCAGCGCCATGCCGCCAACCCTATGTCCGACGTTTGAACTGACAGCCCCGGTAGCCGAATTCACACGCCTGCTGTCCCGTTCGCGTCGTCCCTGTCCGGGAGCGTGCCCGTGCGGGCCACGTCGGCGTACCAGCGCGCGCTGGCCTTGGGGATGCGCTTGCCGGTCGGGTAGTCGACGTAGACGGCACCGAAGCGCTTGCTGTAGCCGTAGCCCCACTCGAAGTTGTCAAGCAGGGACCACAGGAAGTAGCCGCGCACGTCTACGCCGGCCACGATCGCCTGCCGTACGGCCGACAAGTGGTCGTGCAGATAGGCGATGCGTTCGGGGTCGGCCACCTCGCCCTCCGGGTTCACGTAGTCGTCGAAGGCGGCCCCGTTCTCGGTGATCATCAACGGCATCGCGGGGAAGTCCGCATGCAGGCGCGTCAGCAGTTCGTACAGGCCGCTCGGGTCGACCGCCCAGCCCATCGCCGTGGTGTTGCCCGGGGGCCGGTGGAACGCGACCCGGTCGGCGCCCGGCCAGGGCGTGTGCTCGCTCGCCCCGTGGCCGTCGGAGTTGTGGCCGGCCTCGTCGGCGGCGGAAACGAGGGTGGGCGAGTAGTAGTTGACGCCCAGGAAGTCCAGTGGCTGGTGGATCGTGGCGGTGTCGCCGTCCCGTACGAAGGACCAGTCGGTCAGACCGGCCGTGTCCTGGAGGAGGTCCACCGGGTACTCGCCCTCCAGCACGGGGCCGGTGAAGACGCGGTTGGCCAGCGCGTCGATCCGGCGGACCGCGTCGAGGTCGGCTGCGGCCTCGGTCAGCGGACGTACGTGGTGGACGTTGAGCGTGACGGACGCCCGTGCGCCGGCGGGCAGTTCGGCGCGCAGTGCCTGAACGGCCTTGCCGTGGGCGAGGTTGAGATGGTGCGCCGCGCGCAGGGCCGCGACCGGGTCGGTGCGGCCGGGCGCGTGGACGCCCGAGCCGTACCCGAGGAAGGCGCTGCACCAGGGCTCGTTGAGGGTGGTCCAGGTCTTCACCCGGTCCCCCAGCGCGCGGGCCGCCAGGGTCGCGTAGTCGGCGAACCGGTCGGCGGTGACGCGCTCCGGCCAGCCGCCCGCGTCCTCCAACTCCTGCGGCAGGTCCCAGTGGTAGAGCGTGACGACCGGCTCGATGCCCTTCTCGAGCAGCGCGTCGGTCAGGGCGCGGTAGAAGTCGAGCCCCTTCTCGACGGCCGGGCCCCGGCCGGTCGGCTGCACCCGCGGCCACGACAGGGAGAACCGGTAGGCGCTCACGCCGAGGTCGGCCATGATCTCGACGTCCTCGCGCCAGCGGTGGTAGTGGTCGGTGGCGACGTCACCGGTGTCACCGTTGCGCACCATGCCGGGTGTGTGGGAATAGGTGTCCCAGATCGAGGGGGTGCGGCCGTCCACGGCGGCGGCGCCCTCGATCTGGTACGCGGCGGTCGCCGTGCCCCAGGTGAATCCCGGCGGGAAACTGGTGACGGTGGTGTTCTCCGGGGCGGGCGCGACACGTCGGGCAGTGGTGGTCACGTGGGTCCTTCCAGCTGTACTGCGGGGCGGGAACGGCGAGTTGGGGTGCGGTGGCGGGCGTGGGCGGATCCCGGCTGCGGGGTGACGGCGAGGCGCTCATCCCTTGACGGCTCCCTGCATGATTCCACCGACGATCTGACGGCCGAAGACGATGAACATGGCGAGCAGGGGCAGCGTGCCGAGCAGGGCGCCCGCCATGATGAGTGACTGGTCGCGCACGTATCCCGCGCTGAGCTGGGTGAGCGCGACGGGGACTGTCGGATTGGACATGTCGAGCACGATGAACGGCCAGAAGAAGTCGTTCCAGGCGTGCACGAACGTGATCATGAACAGGACGGCCATGGGCGGCCGGGCGATGGGCAGCACGATGCTCCAGAAGATACGCAGGGAGTGCGCACCGTCCACCCGCCCGGCCTCGACGAGTTCGTCGGGCAGCGCTTCGGTCAGGTACTGCCGCATGAAGAACACGCCGACGGCGCTGACGAGCGTGGGGAAGATGACGGCGGGCAGCTTCTGGCCCAGACCCAGCTCGGTCATCATCATGAACAGCGGTACGACGCCGAGTTGGGGCGGCACCAGCATCGTGCCGATGACGAGCATCAGCAGGATGTTGCGGCCCTTGAAGCGGAGTTTGGCGAACGCGAAGCCGGCGAGGGTGGCGAACAGCACCGTGGACAGGGCGATCACTCCCGCCACGATCAGGCTGTTGAGCATGGCCTTGCCCAGCGCGGCGTCGTCCCATGCCTTGCCGAGGTTCTCCAGGAGGTGGGGACCGGGCAGGAACGGCGGCGGTGTCTGGGTGACGCGCGTGTTGTCGGTCGACGCCGCCACCATCGTCCAGTAGAGCGGGAAGAGGGAGAACAGCGCCGCGACTCCCAGCAGGATGTAGGCGACGGGGCCCGCGTGGTGCTGTCGTCCGGCGCGCGGGTGCGCGAACAGTCGCCGGCTGCGTCCGCCGGACGGGGTGGCCCCGCGGCTCTTCCGCGCGGTTTCGGGGGGTGCGTCCGCCGCCCGGACCGGGATGCTGTCAGTGGTCATGGAGATCTCCCGGTCAGGCCTTGCGCGCCACGACGCGCTGGACCACTCGTTGGACGACGAACACGACAATGAGCAGCAGGAACATCGCCCAGGCGACCGTGGCGGCCCGGCCCATCTGGTAGTTCTTCCAGCCCTCCTCGTACAGCAGCAGTCCCAGCGTCTGGTACTGGTTGTCCGCTCCCCCGGTGATGCCGTTCGGGCCCTGGCCGAAGATCAGGGGCTCACCGAAGAGCTGGGTGGCGCCGATCGTGGACAGGACGATGGTGAACACGATGGTGGACCGGATACCGGGGACGGTGACCATCAGGAACTGCTGCCACCGCGAGGCGCCGTCGATGGCCGCGGCCTCGTACCGGTCGCGCGGGATCGCCTGCATCGCGGCGAGGTAGAGCAGGGCGTTGTAGCCGGTCCAGCGCCAGATGACGATCGAGGAAATGGCCGTCTGCGCGGCCCACTTGTTGTTCTCCCAGTCGATGTTGTCGACACCGAACAGGCTCAGCATCCAGTTGATCATGCCGAAGTCGCGCTCGAAGAGCATCGTGAACACGAGGGCCGCGGCACCCACCGACGTGGCGTACGGCGTCAGGGCGGCGACGCGGAAGAACGTCGAACCGCGCAGCTGGTAGTTGAGCAGATGAGCCAGTCCGAGGGCCATCAGCAGCTGTGGCACGGTCGACAGGACGCCGATGGTGAGGGTGTTGAGCAGCGCGTTCCAGAAGCGGTCGTCGTCCCACAGGGCCGTGTAGTTGTCGAAGCCGACCCACTCCATGAGGTTCAGGGTGGACAGTTCGACGCGGTGCAGGGAGATCCACGAGGTGTAGATCAGCGGATAGAAGCTGAAGGCGGCGAAGACGACGAAGAACGGGGCGACGAAGGCGTACGGGGCGCCCCGTACGTCGAGACGGTGCAGTAGCGTGCTGCGCCGCCGGCGGTCCCCGCCGGTGCCGGTCCCGGCCGGCGGGGCGGTGCCGGGCGCACCGTCTGAGGGTGTCGAGGTGGAGATGGCCACCGGAGGGCGTCCTTCCTGGACGGTGAGGGAGGCGGTCGGGGGCCCGGCGACCCACACGGGCAGTGCGTGGGGCGCCGGGCGGCTGCGGAGACGGGTGGCAGGTGACGGGCGACGGGACCCGAGGTCAGCCGATGGCCTTCCCGATGCGCTTGTCAGTGGTCTTCCACGCCTGCTCCGGGCTCTTGTTCTGTGCCTCGATCAAGGTCAGCCCCTGGGAGAAGATGTCCTTGATGGTGCCGTCCTTGCGGCCGAGGACCTGCTCGTCGGGGATCTCCTGGGCCGCGGCGGCGAAGATCTTCCCGATGGGCGCGCCGCTGAAGTAGTCCGACTTGGCGTCGACCACGTCGGGCAGCCCCAGCGCGGTCTGGGACGAGGGGAAGTTGCCGATCTCCTTGAAGAGGTAGGCCTGCTGCTCAGGGGCGGTGAGCCAGGCGACGAGGTCCTGCGCCTCCTTCTTGACGGGACTCTTCTCCATCACTCCGAGGAACGCTCCGCCCCAGTTGGCGCCTTTGGGTGCCTTGGCGACGTCCCACTTGCCCTTGTTCGCCGGGCCCGCCTTCTCGCTGATGTGCGCGAGCATCCACGCCGGGCAGACGGCCGTGGCGAAGGTGCCGTTGGCCAGGCCCGGGTCCCAACCGGGCTGGAACTGGCGCAGCTTGGCGGTCAGACCGGAGGTGGCCGCCTCGGAGGCCAGCTTCCACGCGTCCTTCACGACGGGGTTGGTGGCGTAGATCAGCTCACCCTTCTTGTCGTAGAACTGCTGGGAGTTGCCGTAGATCATGGCGTTGAACAGCCCGCTGGACGTGTCCATGAAGGCGACCTTGTCGGCCTTCGAGTCCTGCTTGAACCGCTTGCCCACGTCGACGTACTTCGACCAGTCGCCGTCCCACAGCTTGGCGACCTCCTCGCGGTCGGTGGGCAGGCCGGCCTGTTCGAAGAGGTCCTTGCGGTAACAGACCGCCATCGGGCCGATGTCGGTGCCGAGGCCGATGACCTTCTTGTCCGCGGTGGTGACCTGGCTCTGCTTCCACGGAAGGAAGTGGTCGGTGCCGGGCACACCGGCCAGATCGACGAACTTGTCCTGCTGGGTGTCGGACAGTTCCTTGGCCCGACCAATCTCTATGCCCTGGATGTCCTTCAGTCCGCTGCCTGCGGCCAAGTGGGTCTGCAGGGCGGTGTAGTAGGTCTGCTCGTCGCCCGCGACGTCGGCCTTGATGACGACGTTCGGGTGCTCCTTCATGTACCTGTCGAGCAGCCCGGTCTCCTTGAAGCCCATGACGCCGAACAGGCCCATGGTGATGGTGACCTTGCCGTCCTTCTTTCCCCCGCCCGTCCCGCCGCTGTCGCTGCCCCCACAGCTCACGATCAGCCCTAGAGCCGACACAGTCGACACTGCGGCGACGACTCTTGTGTGTAACTTCCTTCGGAACTTGTCCATTTGGTCCTCCTGGCGGCGGCGCTGACGCACCGGAGTTCGAGTCCCACGGTCCGCCCCGTAGGCACTATTTGTCCGTTGGGCACGTTCCCAAAGCGCGATGGGAACGTGCCCACTCGGAAGCCCGAAGCTTCGTCGCCTCGAAAGACGTCTGTCAAGAAGTTGAACTCACTTGGTTGCCGAAGGGTGTTGTACCGCTTCGTTCGGGATCTGCGGGCGCATTCCGGGGGTCTGGCACAATGCGCAGGTGAAAGCCGCCAGGCAGCGCGCGAGCGAGGGAGACGTCATGGGGGGCCGGCAACGTCCGACCATCAAGACCGTGGCCGCGCGCGCCGGCGTCGGACGCACCACGGTTTCACGAGTCATCAACGGCTCGGAGCTCGTCAGCGAGCAGGCCCGGGCCGCCGTGCTCGCCGCCATCGCCGAGCTGAACTACGTACCGAACTCGGTGGCCCGGGGGCTGGTGACGAGCAGGACGAACTCCGTGGCCCTGGTGATCCCCGAGTCGGCGAGCAGGCTGGGCTCCGAACCCTACTTCGCCGCGGTCATCCGCGGGGTCAGCACCGCCCTCGCGGAAACCCGGACGCAGCTCCAACTGGTGCTCGTACGCGACCAGTCCGAGCGCGACCAGCTCACCGAGTCGGTGGCGGAGCGGCGCGTCGACGGCGTGCTCCTGGTCTCGGTGCACGAACACGACCCGCTGCCGGGGCTGCTGGAGGACATGGGGCTGCCGACTGTGCTCGCCGGCCGCCGCTCCCCCGCCGAGTCGCTCAGCCATGTGCACTCCGACAACGCGGGTGGAGCCGCGGCTGCCGTCAGGCACCTGCTCGCACGAGGGCGGCGGACCATCACCACGATCAGCGGTCCCCTCGACATGGACGTGGCGCGCAGCCGGCTCCAGGGCTGGCGGGAGGCCCTCGAGAAGGCAGGTCACGAGGTCACCGATCGGCTGGTGGTCTCGGCCGACTTCACCGAGGAGGGCGGCGAGGCCGCGATGCGTTCACTCCTTGGACAAGTGCCGGGACTCGACGCCGTGTTCGTCGCCTCGGACGTGATGGCGGCGGGTGCGCTGGCGGAGTTGCGCAGACAGAAGCGCGGTGTCCCCGACGACGTGGCGGTGGTCGGATTCGACGACTCCATCATTGCCCGGCACTGCAGTCCGCCCCTCACCAGCGTGCGTCAGCCCATCGAGGAGATCGGCAGCATGATCGCCCACATCCTCCTCAGGGAGATCGGCGATCCTGAGCAGCCGCGTCAGCATGTCGTTCTTCCCACCGAACTCGTGGTGCGCGAATCTTCATGAGTTCGCCAGGAGTGGCCGTAGTTGATGCCCTCCGGGGGCGCCGGGCGGCCGTGTGCCGCCCGGCGCCGTGACACCGTCATCCTCGCCGCTGATCCTCCAAGTCACGTTGGCGGACTCCCGTAACGGCGCAGGCGGTGCCGTTGAGGGTGTACGAGTCCGGAGAGGCGGTGTTGCCGGTGTGGGTGGCCTGGAAGCCCAGGCCGACCGACGCGCCGGGCGCGATGGTCCCGTTGTGGGAGACGCTCGTTGCCGTCACCCGGCCGGAGGCGGGCGAGTAGCCGGCGTTCCAGCCGGAGGTGATGGTCTGGCCGCCGGGCAGGGTGAAGGCCAGGGACCAGCCGTTGATCGCGGTGGCACCGGTGTTGGTGACGGTGAGGTTCGCCGTCAGACCGGAGTTCCAGGCACTGACGGTGCCGGTGACCTGGCAGGTCGCGGTGTCGGGCGGCGGGGTGGAGGTCTGGAACTGCGTGAAGAACTTCCACACCTCCGCCGGCAGCCAGGTCCTGGAGCCGCTGTCGCCGCCTGCCCCGTCCTGCGGAGCGGCGATGTGTCCTTCGTCGAACGCGGCCCAGGCGACCGGGTGCCCGGCCGAGCACCCCGAGTAGGTGGTGATCCGGTGTGTCAGGCTGCCCTGCGCCGGCTCGGGCGGGTTCTGGGCGGTGCAGCCGTTGTTCCTGACGAACCTGTCCCGCAGGGTCCGTCCGCCGGCGATGCTGAGGACGCTGTCCCTGAGGCCGTGCACTCCGAGGTAGGCGATGGGCTGAGTGCCGCCGCTGCAGCCGCTGAGCAGCCCGCCGCTCTGGACCGCGACCGCGCGGAAGACCGTCGCCCGGGAACAGGCGAGGGAGTACGACATGGCGGCTCCGTAGCTGAAGCCCAGGGCGAACCGCTGTGTCGTGTCGACGCACAGGTCGGCCTCGATGCGCCTGAGGATGTCGTCGACGAGGGTGACGTCCTCCCCGCCTGCGTTGCCCCAGCCGTTGTTGAGGCCCTGGGGTGCGACGAAGACGGTGCTGTTGTTCGC
Source organism: Streptomyces sp. SID12488 (assembly GCF_010548275.1). Taxonomy (GTDB): domain Bacteria; phylum Actinomycetota; class Actinomycetes; order Streptomycetales; family Streptomycetaceae; genus Streptomyces. The sequence continues at coordinate 53,661 of NZ_JAAGLT010000008.1, read as the reverse complement.
CAGCCGCTGGAGCCCGTAGTAGGCCCAGGTGCCCGTTTCCACCGTCCGGCCCGTCGCGACGTCGGTGGAGGTGCCGCCCAGCCAGTGGAACCCGAAGACCAGCCGGTACGCGCGGTTGCGGTCGTAGCCGTCCGGGATCCGCAGGATGAAGGTCCGGTTCTTGCCGTTGCTCTGGATCGTGTACGTACCGCTCGTCAGGGTGGGGGCCTTGCCGCACCCTGCGGTCGGGGCAGCGGCTCCGGCGCGCGCGGCGGCCGTGCCGGATGCCATGAGTCGTGGGTTCGCGCCGTGGTCGCCACCAAGTGCCGTCCCTCCCATGGTCAGGACGAGCAGCACAGCCATCACGGCGCCCCGTAAGTGGAACCATGTCCGTGTCATCGTCAACTCCCCTTTCTCTGTTGGATCATCGCCATGTACAGACAGGAGGTACCGGTCAACGCCGCGTGGTCACAGCGACGTCGGGGGCGCGCTGCCACCAGTTCGTGTCGAGCAGGTGGCCGCAGCCGCCGGAGAACGAAGGTGGAGGTCCTGGGTTCCCGTCGCGCCGCTGACCGGGTAGGTCAGCGTCGTCCAGACCTGCCGGCCACCGGTGTTCGGCACGCCGCACCGGCCAACGACCGGCCCGCTCGGACCGCCCAGGCGCACTTCGACGGTGCCGCCGCCGGTGGTCGAGGCGACGCGCGCGGTGAAGGAGGCGGCACCGGCACCGAAGGCCACGCCCTTGACCTTGATGGAGTCACCGAACGCCAGGACGAGGGCCACGGTCCAGGCGAACACCCCGCTGAACCTCGTGCGGATGACGGATGACGGATGGTGGATGGCGGGTGCGGTCCGGATCAGGACCGTCACCCCCTCCGGGAGGTCATGGCCTACAGGTGATCGCCGCCGGTCGGGAGAAGAGCGCGACTCCCTCACGACCGGCTCCACTTCTGGCCCGCCCGGCCGTCGCAGGCCCACAGGACCAGCGGGGTGCCGTTGGCTGCGCCGACCCGGTCGACGTCGAGACACAGTCCGGCGTGCACGTTGCGGACCGATCCGTCGGACCCGACGGTCCACTTCTGGTTGTTCTGGCCGTTGCAGGACCAGATGATGACCCGGGTGCCGTTGACCGTGCCCTGGTCGTAGGCGTCGAGGCACTTGTCTCCGAACACGCGGATCTCGCCGGCGGCCCATGTGGTCCACAGCTGGTTGGCGGCCGTATGGCAGTCCCAGATCAGTACGGTGGCTCCGGTGGCCGTGGAGGCGTTGTCCACGTCCACGCAGCGGCCGGAGCCGGTGCCGCGCAGCCTCGAGGTGGTGGCGGCCTGCGGGCTGCCGCCGGTCACCCGGTACACGGCGACACCGTGCGCCGGCACGCTCGCGGAGATCTGTCCCGACGTGCTCGACGTGCCGCCGGTCCATAGGTCGGTGAGGGTGAACGGCCCGCCTGTCAGGCCGACTTGAGCCGCTGTCGTGCTGACCGTCGCGGCGCTGCCTCCCCGGTTGAACAGGCCCACCGCGACCGAGCCGTCGGCGAGCGGCTTGGCGAACACCTCGGTGCTGCCGTCGTCGCGCACCCTGCGCCCGCCCGCGCCCAGCACATCCTGGTTCACCGCCAGCAGTCGCGGGTTGCGAAGGATCGCGCTCACGTCGGCCGACATGGTGCGGATGTCGTTGCCCGCCATCAGCGGAGCACCCAGCAACGCCCACAGAGCGAAGTGGGAACGGGACTCGGTCAGTGACAAGCCGGGACGGCCGACGACCAGCATGTCCGGGTCGTTCCAGTGACCCGGACCCGACTGGGCCGCCAACGGCGCGGTGACGTCCAGAACATTGCCGACGCCCATCGGATAACTGTTGGCGTTGCCGTTCTGCCAGATGTCGAGCAGATCCTCGGTCGTCCGCCACAGATCCGCCACCTCACCCCAGTTGTACGTGGCACCGGTGATGGCGTGGAAGCTGTTGGGGTTGATGCTGTAGACGATCGGCCGGCCGGTGGCACGCAGAGCGTCGCGCATGAGCGTGAACCGCGCGACCTGCTCGTCCCGGGTACCGCTGGAGGAACACCAGTCGTACTTGAGATAGTCGACGCCCCATGAGGCGAACGCGGCGGCGTCCTGGGCCTCGTGCCCCCTGCTGCCCGTGGAACCGGGGTAACTGCCCACGGACTGGGCACAGGTGCGCTCCCCCGGCACCTGGTAGATACCGAATTTCAGGCCCTTGCCGTGGATGTAGTCCCCGAGCGCCTTCATCCCACCCGGGAACTTGGCGGAATTGGCCCGCAGGTTGCCTGCGGCATCCCGCTGCGGATCGAACCAGCAGTCGTCGACCACCACATACCGGTAACCGGCATCCCGCATACCCGAGGCCACCATCGCATCGGCCGCCGCACGGACCTGCGCCTCCGTGACCCCGCACCCGAAGCTGTTCCAACTGTTCCACCCCAGAGGCGGAGTCAGCGCCGGACTGCCCGGCGCGGCCGAAGCAATGGAGTGGGCGGAAGCTGTCACGGACGCGGCGACCGTCAGCACGATGGTCGCGAAGAGACGGAGCAGCCGTCCGCCTGGTCGTCTGGGCACGGTGGGCTCCTTTCCGGGTGGGGCACCACGGGCTGGACACCCAGGGTGCTTGCGAATGGCTCGTTGGGTGATGCGGGGCGATGCGATCGTCGGCGGGGCGATTCGCTGTGCGGTGCAGATGTAAAGGTGAAGGGAGCGGAGCGCACGCTGGACTCTGGCATCAGACATTGGATGCCAGCTGCAGAAGGTCGGTCAATTCCCTGGGTTCACGCATGCACAACGTTCGAAATTTCGAGCTGATTTCGGATCGCCGATGTCACGGATGCTAGACATACTCCTGGACATGTCAACAGCACGCGGCCGGTCAACTACCCGCCTCCGTCTCGCCAACCGTCAACACGAGAAGGTCGTCGCGACATCGAGAGTTCCGATGCCCTGCTGAGCTTCGAAATATTTCGATATCCGTAACGCATCATGCGAGGCATATTGACGGCAGCTGTCGACCTCCTAGCCTCCAGAGAGGAGCCCGGCGAATCAGTCGCGTTCGCAATCTCGAACATTGAGATCCCCCCTGCCAGCCGAGCGCTCGCTCCTTCACAGAGAGAACGACACATGACCACTCCATGCCCTCGACGATCCATACGGAGCCCCCCCCGGTTCACCGCACGGCTGTCGAGTAAGTACGACCGGGGTCTCGTCGCGTGGCGGGGACGCGATTCCGCGTTCGCTACCGCGTCGGTCCACGACAGTCCTGATCATCGGGGGCAGTGGTTACCTGGGCGGCGAGCTGATCCGGCAGGCAATCGCCTCGGGACGGGAGACGTCCGCGCCGTTCACTTTCCCGCCCCGGCAGAACCTCGGGGGCGGCCTGGTATCCGCTCGACATCCGCAACCCTGCCCATGTCACCGACCTCGCCGCCGCGTTGCGGGAGATCGCACGGTCCGGTACTGCCGGCGCGTTCCACCTCGCCGGGCCGGACGCGCTGAGCCGCCACGATCCCGGAGTGCCGATCGCCCGGCGCGACGGCCGTCCCGGGTTCCCGCAGACAGCCGTCGCCCTCGCCGACCGATCCCCGCCCGGCACGTGTCTCCGGACAAGCCAAGACGCATTCCTTGACACGAATATTCTTCTTGAGGAATACTTGCCGTCATGGACGCACTCCTCGCCGCACTGGCCGACCCGGCCCGCTGGCACCTCGTGAGCCTGCTGGCCGAGCGCCCCCGGTCGGTCGGCGTTCTCGCTCAGCTCACCGACGCACGCCAACCGCAGACGACCAAGCACCTGCAGACCCTTGAGCGCTCCGGCGTCGTGACTTCCCAGCGCACAGGTCAGCGCCGCGTCTACACACTCCTGCCCGGTCCCCTGCGGGACCTGGCAGCCGCGCTCAGTCAACTCGCCGACACCGCAGACCAGCCCGACGGCCCACGTGCGACTCACGACCGATACGGGCTGAGTGTCGACGCGGAGCGGCTCGCCGCACAGGAGCCGGGGTGGGCCGACGGCCGCTCGTTCACCTTCCACCGGTCACTGGCAGGGCGTCCCGAACTGGTCTGGCGCCACCTGACCGAAGCCGCACTGCTCACGCACTGGTGGACCCCCGAGGACCTCCGTGCCTCCGAACTCGTCTTCGAGGCCCGTCCCGGAGGGCGGATCGTCCAGGAGTACCGCGATGCGGAAGAAGTCGCCGACTCCGGCCTGGTCGTCGGGCGCGCGGAGGGGGTCGTCGACGACGTACGACCCGGTGAGCACCTCGCCTACCGGCTCTCCCCGCTGCTTCCCGACGGCCGCCCTGCTTTCACCGCCCACGTCGCCATGGGCCTCGGCCCCACCGACACGGGCACGGACCTCGACGTCCGCTGGCGAATCACCGACAGCACGGTCGACTCCGCGGGCTTCATCGCGGGCATCGAGATCGGCTTCGGCCAGAGCCTCGACAAACTCGCGGCGGCCCTCACCGCGTACGCACACGACACCGACAACACCGACAACACCGCCACCAGGAGCATGAAATGACACAGCAGACCGTCGGCCGCCGAGTTGTCACCAACATGGCCCTCTCCCTCGACGGCCACTACGCCGCACCCGACAACCCGCTGGACATGCGCTGGGTGATGCCGTACGCCGTGACCGATGTCGCCCGCGACCATCTGACCAGTCTCTGGGAGCCGGCGACGACGGCCCTGCTCGGTCGGGTCAACGCCGAGGGCTTTCTCGGATTCTGGCCCACCGTCATCGGCATGGAGGGTGCCGACCCACGCGACGAAGCCTTCGCGAAGTGGCTCGTCGACACCGACAAGGTGGTCCTCTCCTCCACCCTCGACACCGCGCCGTGGGAGCGCACGACGATCGCGAACAAGCCGACCGTCGAGGTGGTCACGGACCTCAAGGCCACCGAAGGCGGCGACATCCTCGTGCTCTCCAGCGCGAGCGTCGTCAAGGCTCTTCTGGTGGCCGACAAGGTCGACCGGCTGGCGCTCACGGTCTTTCCGGTCTTCCTCGGCGGCGGACCGCGCCTCTTCGACGACGGCCTGCCCGCGAGCCAGTGGACACTCGTCAGCCAGTCCGCGGGCGAGCACGGCACATTGGCCCTCGTCTACGACCGAGTCCGCTGAGTCGTCCGATCAACCCCGTCTTCCGACGGGCGCCCAGGGAGAAGGCCGACCTGACGTGCCGGATCCGCCGGGGTCCGCCCCTCAGCAGAGCCAAGGGGCGGATCCCGGCGGTCGCTCACCGCCTCAGCAGGTCATGACAGCGGCGGGTAGGCGTTCCGGACCAGCTGCTGGAACTGGGCGGAGAACCAGCGTCCGGCCAGCGGCGAGTTCGGCAGTGCGCCCGTGAGGTTGTTGCCGTTGCGGGCGTTGCCGCCATACGTCGGGTCGCACATCCGGTCGAAGCCCTTGCCCTCGTCGTTGGGGATGGCCGTGCTGTTGCCGTCCGACTCCCCCGGCGGCTTGACCCACACGTAGGCGTCGATACCGGCGGCCGGAGCCGCGGTCGGCCGTTCGCCGATGCCCGCACCGCTCTGGTTGCACCAGTTGCCGGCGTGGATCCGCCGGTCGATGCGGGTGGCGTCGACATAACCGTCCACGGTGGTCTGCGTACCAGGACCGGTGGGCCGGGCGGAGCCGCCCCAGCCGTTGCGCGAAGTGTCGATCAGCATGCCGAGTCCGGAGTTGAATCCGGCCGCGACGAGCTTGTCACGGAACGCCTGGGCGAAAGACTGCTCGTCCACGTACTGGTTCCAGTCCACCCACTTCGACTGGCGCACGGTCTGACCGCCCACCGTGTCGGTGGCCTTGAGATACGGCTCCTTGGTGGGGCTGTAGTTCGCGGTGTTGACGATGAAGCCGGCCACGTCGTTTACGCTCGCGCCGTTCGTCGTCGCGACCTTCTGGAACTGTGTCACCGCGGGAGCGAGGTTGCTGTCCCAGCCGAGCCAGCCGTGGTGGGCGGCGTCGATGTAGTTGTAGACGCCGGGGATGTTGCCCAGCTTGTCGAGGGCGTAACTGACACCCTTCTCGTAGTTGCCGTTGGCCTTCATGGTCACGCAGACGTCGGTGGAGGTGGCGGTGCCGCCGGCGTTGGTGACCAGGTTGGGTAGCGAGTCCGGCTCAATGATGGTGGCGATCCGCAGGCCGGCGTACTTGGCTTCGGACATGATCGACACGATGGGGTCGATGTACTGGGTCTTGTACTTGTCGAGGTCGTTGGGCCCGAACTCGCCGTTGGAGGCGAGGGCGGCGCAGTCGCGGCCGGGCAGGTCGTAGATCACGATCTGGACGACGAGTTCACCGGAGCCCTTCTGCTTCAGCGCCTCGTCGAGGTGGGCGCGCAGACCCATGCCGCCGCTGACGCCGTTGATGGCGGCGATGCGGTCGAGCCAGACGGCGGTGGGCTGGCTGGCGATGCTGCTGCCGCCCGGCTCGGCTGCGGCCTTGGCGGACCACTCCGGGTTCACGTACACCTTGGCGCCGGTGTAGGGGTTGTCCACACGGTTGCCGGTGCCGCCACCGCCGTCTCCGCCGCCTGTACCTCCGCCGGTACCACCTCCGGTGCCGCCACCGGTACCACCGCCAGTACCGCCTCCGTTGTCGACGTTGCAGGCGACACCGTCGAGCGTGAACGTGGCGGGCACGCTGTTGGTGCCGCTGTAGGAGCCGTTGAAGCCGAAGCTGACCGAACCGCCGCTCGCGAGCGTGCCGTTGTAGTTCTCGTTGGCGGCGTTGACGTCGGCGCCACTCTGGCTGATCTTCGCGTTCCAGCCGTTCGTGATCCTCTGATTGCCGGCGTACGACCACTTCACCGACCAACCCGTCTTGGCAGCCGCGTTGTTGGTGATGGTCACGGCGGCGGTGAAGCCGGTGTCCCACTGGCTCTGCACCTTGTAGTCGACGGTGCAGGGGATGGACGACGTGGCAGCGCCGGCCTGGCCGACGATGAGCGCCGTCCCCGACGTCCCGGCGACCAGCGCCAGGGCGGCGAGCAGCGATGTCCTGGTGTGACTCATGAGTGCGGGCTTCCTTTTCTTGATGTGGACGTGCGGATGCGGGCCGCGCGAACGGTCGCGCGAGCCGACGCACTACGGGTGGCAGTGCCTTCGCAGACGGAGATCAAGGACGGATCGGAGGAGCGGTCCTGCACGTTCCGGGTCCGGCCGGACAGGACGGGCTCACGGTCGTCGCACCACGTCATGCCCCGGTCGACAGGCGACCGCGGGTTGGTGTGTCCGTCGAGCTCGGACTTCATCGGTGCGGGATCGCTCGCCGGCGTCACGGCCACTGATCGGCTCAACGCCCTGGAAGGGGCTGTCCCACTGGCTGGTGACGGTGTGTCCCACTGTGCGCGCGGCCGTGGCTCCCCTGGCCGAGAACACAGGTGGAACAGCGCTCAAGAGAGCGTCGCTGACTAAAAGTACTGAATGCGGGGGGTGTCGCATGAGCGAGTCCTTACATCCTGGCGCACCCCTACGGACACGTCGAGTGATGGAACCGCTCCCACTGGTGAGGGGGAAGTTAGCGTCAACTGGCGGGGTTTCATAGGGTCCTTGCGAAACTTTCGCTCTCTCAGGGTCAGTTCGAACTTTGAAGTCGTCGGCATCTTGACCGATCCCTCCTCCATCTCCACGATGGGAGCGCTCCCACTGGATTCCCCCCTCGGCATCTCTCCCTGAGTCACGTGACGCAAGGAGGAACAGCACATGGATCCCGGACGCAAACGCAGAGCGGTGCGGCGGTTCTGGACCTCAGCCGCCGCTGTGTTCGCTCTACCCCTGTCGATACTCGCCAGCGGGACGACCACCGCGAACGCGGCGTCCGTGCAGTGCAGCGTCGACTACAAGACCAACGACTGGGGCTCCGGCTTCACCGTCGACCTCACCCTCACCAACCGCGGTACCGCCGCACTCGACGGCTGGACCCTGACCTACGGTTACACCGGAAACCAGAAGCTCGCGAACGGGTGGAACGGCACATGGTCCCAGGCCGGCGAGGCCATCACCGTCAGGAACGCCCCGTACAACGGCACCGTCGCCCCGGGCGCCGCCGTTTCCGCAGGCGCACAGTTCAGCTACAGCGGCAGCAACGCCGCGCCGACCAACTTCGCGGTCAGCGGCACCAGTTGCATCGGCGCCCACCAGCCGCCGATCACCGTGCTGACCAGCCCGGCCGCCGGCGCGGTCTACTCGCTGGGTGACGCCGTGCCGCTCGCGGCGACCACGGCTGCCGCGGACGGCGCGACGATCAGCAAGGTGGAGTTCTACGACGACACCACGCTGCTGGGCACGGACACGAGCGCGCCCTACACGCTCGCCGCCTCCGGTTTGGCTGTGGGCAGTCATTCCCTGCTGGCGAAGGCGTACGACAGTCTGAGCGCGTCGGCGGAGTCCACCCCGGTCGGCATCACGGTCGCCGCAGGGCCCGCCGTGGTGGCCTCCACCGGCCAACTCGCCGTCCAGCAGGGCAAGTCGGCGACGTACGACGTGAAGCTGTCGACCCAGCCGTCGGCCAACGTGACCGTGACGACCGCCCGGACCGGCGGCAACACGGGACTGTCGGCGACCGGCGGGGCGTCGCTCACCTTCACCCCGTCGAACTGGAACACCGTGCAGAAGGTGACCGTCACGGCGGACTCCTCCGGCACGGGCGCGGCGACCTTCGAGTCGACAGCCACCGGACACGGCAAGGCGGCGGTGACGGTCACCCAGATCGCGGCCTCCAAGACGTACGACGCCCGGTTCCTGGAGCTCTACGGCAAGATCACCAACCCGGCCAACGGCTACTTCTCCCCCGAGGGCATCCCCTACCACTCGGTGGAAACGCTGATCGTCGAGGCGCCGGACCACGGCCACGAGACCACGTCGGAGGCGTACAGCTACCTCCTGTGGCTCCAGGCCATGTACGGGAAGATCACCGGCGACTGGACCAAGTTCAACGGCGCCTGGGACATCATGGAGAAGTACATGATCCCCACCCACGCCGACCAGCCCACCAACTCCTTCTACAGCGCCTCCAAACCGGCGACCTACGGGCCCGAGGAGGACACGCCGAACCAGTATCCGACCGCGCTCGACCCGTCCGTGCCCGTCGGCTCGGACCCGCTCGCCGGTGAGCTGAAGTCGGCCTACAGCACGGACGACGTCTACGGCATGCACTGGATCCAGGACGTCGACAACACCTACGGGTTCGGCAACACCCCGGGCGGCAAGTGCGAGGCCGGCCCGACGGAGACCGGACCGTCGTACATGAACACCTTCCAGCGCGGCCCGCAGGAGTCGGTGTGGGAGACGGTGCCGCAGCCGACCTGCGACGCCTTCAAGTACGGCGGCACGAACGGCTACCTGGACCTGTTCACCGGGGACAAGTCGTACGCCAAGCAGTGGAAGTACACCACCGCCCCGGACGCCGACGCACGCGCGGTGCAGGCCGCCTACTGGGCGGACCTGTGGGCGAACGAGCAGGGCAAGGGCTCGGCCGTGTCGGGCACGATCGCCAAGGCCGCCAAGATGGGCGACTACCTGCGGTACGCCATGTACGACAAGTACTTCAAGAAGATCGGCAACTGCGTGGGGCCCTCGTCCTGCCCGGCCGGTACCGGCAAGGACGCCTCGCACTACCTGATGTCCTGGTACTACGCCTGGGGAGGCTCCACCGACACCACTGGGGGCTGGTCCTGGCGCATCGGATCCAGCTTCGCCCACAGCGGCTACCAGAACCCCCTGGCCGCCTACGCGCTCAGCTCGTACGCCGACCTGAAGCCCAAGTCGGCGACAGGGCAGGCGGACTGGACGAAGTCGCTGCAGCGGCAGATGGAGTTCTACCGCTGGCTGCAGTCGGACGAGGGCGCGATCGCCGGCGGCTCGACGAACAGCTGGGCAGGCCGCTACGCGACCCCGCCGGCCGGGAAGTCGACGTTCTACGGCATGTACTACGACGAGCAGCCCGTGTACCACGACCCGCCGTCCAACCAGTGGTTCGGTTTCCAGGCATGGTCCATGGAGCGGGTCGCCGAGTACTACCAGCAGACGGGCAACGCCGCCGCGAAGGCGGTCCTCGACAAGTGGGTCAAGTGGGCGCTGTCCAAGACCACGATCAACCCGGACGGCAGCTACCAGATTCCCTCCACCCTCAAGTGGTCGGGCCAGCCCGACACCTGGAACGCGTCAACTCCCGGTGCCAACAGCGGACTTCACGTCACCGTCGCCGACTACACCAACGACGTCGGGGTGGCGGCGGCCTACGCCAAGACACTCGCGTACTACGGCGCCAAGTCCGGTGACGCGGCGTCGAAGTCGACGGCGAAGGCGCTGCTGGACGGCATGTGGAGCCACTACCAGGACAGCCTCGGTATCGCTGTTCCCGAGACCCGCACCGACTACAGCCGGTTCAACGACAGCCTTTACGTGCCGAGCGGCTGGACCGGCAAGATGCCAGGCGGCGAGACCGTCGACTCGTCCTCGACGTTCGCCTCGATCCGGTCCTTCTACAAGAGCGACCCTGCCTGGTCGAAGATCGAGTCCTACCTCAAGGGCGGCGCCGCGCCCGTCTTCACCTACCACCGGTTCTGGGCCCAGGCGGACATAGCCCTGGCCATGGGCTCGTACGCGGAACTCCTCGAGTAGCCCCCGCCGGCGATCCGCGTACGCGACCCCGTCGCCTGGTGACGGGGTCACCAGGCCGGGCAGCCCCTACCCCTCACGGGGGCTGCCCGGTCCTCGCGCGCGATTCCGGCACGGAGACACCGCGCCGTAGTGCCCGAAGCACGTCCCGGCCACTCTTCCGACCCTCCCAGGCCACCCGAGCCGCCCGCGGAACGGCACGGATTCCCCAAAGCAAACGCAGGTCCACGGAACCCCGACCAACGGGTTCCGCATTCGACCACCAGCGATAACACCCATACCTCCCTACTCGGTTCGGGAGCGCTCCCAGTTCGCGGGTGCACGGCACTCGCTCCGCTCCTGAAGTCGTGTGCTCGGATGCCTCCGGCCGGTAAGATCGGTGATCTCTTGGGGAGGCGGTCATGGGCAGACGACGCCCGGGCACACCGACGCTGGAGGAGGTGGCCGTCCACGCGCGGGTGGGACGGGGCACGGTCTCCCGCGTCATCAACAACGCGGCGGGCGTGAAGGACTCGACACGTCGGGCCGTCCAGCGTGCCATCGAGGAACTGGGCTACGTGCCCAATCTCGCAGCCCGTTCCCTGGCCGGGCGGCGGGCCGACGCCGTCGCCCTGGTCATGACGGAGCCGGACTGGCGACAGTTCGCCGAGCCCTTCTTCTCCGAGATCGTCCGCTCGCTCGGAGACGCGCTGACAGACACCGGGATCCAACTCCTGCTGACCCTGGTCCGCTCGGACACCGAGCGGCAGCGCTTCCTCGAGTACGCGCGCGGCGGCCGGGTCGACGGAGTCCTGCTGATGTCCGTGCACGCCGGTGATCCGCTGCCGGACATGCTCGCCGAAGCCCGGTTGCCGACAGTGCTGCTGGGGCGCCGCTCGGGCGAGGAGTACGTCAGCTACGTCGACGCGGACAACATCGGCGGAGCTCGCAGCGCCGTCTCCCACCTGCTGCGACAGGGCCGCAGAGTGATTGCGACGATCACCGGGCCGCTCGACCTGTACGCCGCCCAGTGTCGACTGCGCGGCTACGAGGAGGCCTTGGCGATGGCGGGCCTGGAGGGCGAGCCGACACGTGTCGCCGAGAGCGACTTCACGGCGGAGAGCGGACGCCGCGCCATGGCCGAACTCATCGAACGGCATCCGGACATCGACGGCGTCCTCGCCGCGTCTGACACCACGGCCGCGGGGGCCCTGGAGGCGCTGCGCGCGGCCGGCCGTCGGGTGCCCGCGGACGTCGCCGTGATCGGTTTCGACGACTTCTCACTGGCCCAGCGGACCGAACCACCACTGACCACGGTGCGCCAGCCGATCGAGGAGATCGGGCGGGCCATGATCCGACTGCTCCTGGAGGAGATGGAGGAGGGCGCCGTGGCCTGGCGTCACGTCATCCTCCGTACGGAGCTGGTGGTCCGCGAGTCGACCTGACCCTTCGTCGGGAACTCGTTCGGGGAGCGCTCCCGGAGCCGGAGTGCTGTGTCTCGGTGCACCCGTCTGACCTGCGTCTCCGAAATCGGTTGGGCAGGTTCATGCCGACAGTCTTGTCAGGGACCTGAGCGATCCCTACAGTCCCAGCCGAAGCCAGGATTGGGAGCGCTCCCATTCACAAAGTTGTGGGAGCCCTTCCGTACCCCCCATCCTTCGGAAGAGGATCCGCATGCGTCCTTCCCCGCACCATGCCCGCAGCGCGCGTGGCCTGTTCGGCGCGCTGCTAACCTCGCTCGTCTCACTGGCCGCGCTTTTGACCACGGCGTCAGTGGCACAGGCCGACACCACGATCTGCCAAGCCTTCGGTGCGACGACCATTCAGGGCCGCTACGTGGTCCAGAACAACCGCTGGGGTACCAGCGCCGCCCAGTGCATCTCCGTCACCGACTCGGGGTTCAGGATCACCCAGGCCGACGGATCCGTCCCCACGAACGGCGCTCCGAAGTCCTACCCGTCCGTCTACAACGGCTGCCACTACACCAACTGCTCGCCCGGAACCAACCTTCCCGCTCAGCTCAGCACCATCTCCAACGCGCCCTCAAACGTCTCATTCAGCTATGTGAACGACGCGATCTACGACGCCGCGTATGACATCTGGCTCGATCCCACGCCCCGCACCGACGGCGTCAGCCGGACCGAGATCATGATCTGGTTCAACAAGGTCGGATCCGTCCAGCCCATTGGTTCCCCGGTCGGCAACGCCAACGTGGGCGGGCGCGACTGGCAGGTGTGGTCCGGCAGCAACGGCTCGAACGACGTGCTGTCGTTCGTCGCGCCGTCGGCGATCACCAGCTGGAACTTCGACGTCATGGACTTCGCCCGGCAGGCGGTCTCCCGGGGACTCGCGCAGAACAACTGGTACCTGACGAGTGTCCAGGCAGGGTTCGAGCCCTGGCAGAACGGCGCGGGCCTCGCCGTGACCTCGTTCTCCTCCACCGTCAACAAGGGCACCCCCAGCGACCCGGGCGGCCCCGGTGGCCCGGGCACCCCCGGAGGATCCACGGCCTGCAAGGTGGCGTACGGGACGAACGTCTGGCAGGGCGGCTTCACCGCGGACGTCACCATCGCCAACACCGGGTCCTCCGCCGTCAACGGCTGGAAGCTCGCGTTCACCCTCCCCTCAGGGCAGCAGATCACCAGCTCCTGGAACGCGAACCTGTCCGGGTCGTCAGGAGCGGTCACAGCGAGCAACGTGTCCCACAACGGCCAGGTGGCGGCCGGCGGCCAGGCGACCTTCGGGTTCCAGGGCTCCTCCAGCGGCGCTTTCACCAAGCCCACCGCCTTCAGCCTCAACGGCACTGCCTGCACAACCGCTTGACCTGCGTTCGCCTTCCGGGGCCCGCCTGATTCCTTCACACGGACCGGTGGGCCCCGGCTGCTGGCGGCGGGGTCAGTGCCGTGCGAACTGGACCCCTGTCGACTGCACGACATCCGGGCGCACAGCGATCCCGTTGACGGTCAGCCGCTCTCCGTAGATGTCGGTGATCCTGATCGCGCCGCCGCACCCGCTGCCGTCGGGGGAAAGGAAGTAGTTGTAGCCGGTGCGGGTCAGCCGGCGCCAGCCACCGCTGGTGCGGACCTCCAGCCGGGCGAGCGGGTTGCGGTGACCGATCGCCTGGATGCCGCACCAGTAGCGGCTGGATCCGTCCTTGTAGCGGATCGAGATCGTGCCCACCGCGTCGGAACTCAACAAGCTCCAGGTGATCGCGATCCGGCCGGTCGAGATGGGAACCAGTTTAGCGAAGGCCTGTTCGCTGAGGTCGAGTTGCCCGGGTGCACAGGGCAGGGGGCATTCGTTGGTGATCTTGACCGTGACGGAGGCGCCGTTCGCCGTTCGGACGAGCACATATGCACCACAGGCCGCGGACGTCTCGTAGTCGGTGGCGTTCATCGCGGCGATCATCATGTCGTCGCTCGGGCCGAAGGAGCAGGCACCGTCCCCCACCCCGGCCTTGTAGACCGTGGCGACTCCCTGGTAGGTGACCTTGGGCCGGATCCGTCCGGCCAGGGACGACGTGGCGGGAGCCGTCCGCGGGGCGGCCGACTTCGGGGCCGCCGACGGGGTCGCCGAGGCCTTCGGGGCCGGGGCGCTCGGCGACGGGGACGCGGTGCCGGCCGAGGGGGTCGGGGAGGCCGCCGACGGAGACGCGCTGGCGGGTTTCGTCTCTGGCGGCGTCGGCGCGGGAGTCTCCGGGGAGTTGGCCACGGCGGTGGCGGCGGCCTCCCCGGCATCCGCCGCGCCGTCGGGGTTCATCGTCGTGAACAGGCCGACGAGAAGACCTGTGACGACCACTCCCGTGGCGATGCCCACCATCAGACCGCGTCTGCGCCTGCGCTGCCGCGCGGCCCGGCGTGATTCTTGCATGTCCATCCGTTCGGAAGAGCGTGTTGCTGTTGCACCACTCAGTGGCCGCAGGCGGCGAAAAGGTTGCCGCCGACTTTTCGGTCGGTCGCGCGCCGGGAATGGGCAGCCGGGCGGAGGGATCTGGGCGCGGTCTCTGTGGCGTCCCCTACCTCGGCCGACAAGTCGTGTCAGGCGGGTTCGAAGCGGGTGGTGGGGTTCTCAGCCGACGGGGACCCCGGCCCCGTGGTCCCCGTAGCCCTCGTGGTCCCGCCCCAGCGCCTTCAGGCGGGAGCACGGCTCGCTTCGGCAGCAAGGCACTCGTCTGTGTGACCCGGGGTGGCGGGATCCAGGCGCGTCACCCCGGGGCCGCTCAATACAGAACACATGGGATGTCTACCGAGGTACGGTCGGAGATCGATCAGGGAACGCGCCGAGGTCGGTCTCACATGGACTCACGGGCCGACACCTGGGTGTTCAGCGTGCCGGGCCAGTCGGCGAACGGGCCCGGCAGGGGCGCCGATCCGGCAGTCACCGGCCACCGGCCGGGCAGCCTCGCCCGCACGGAGGGGGACCCGCGACGCCCCGAGGTGTCCCCAGGTGCCAACGGTCGCGGGAACGCCCTACGTTGGGCCGAGATCGGTGAACAACAGATGGTGGTCCGAGCTCAAGGTGGGTTGCACCCGGTGCCGGAGCGGAGTGATACCTCGTAGGAAGACGTAGTCGAACTTGCTCTGCCAGTCGGTGGTCGGCTCACACGTGCCGCCGGACGAGGGACGGCACTGGGCATCCGTGTCCGCGGCCAGCGCCCACATCGGGGCTAGTTCGGGAGAGTCCGGCACCGCGTTGAAGTCGCCGAGAACGATCGCTCGCTCGTGCCTCGCGACAGCTGCCGCGAGCACCCGGGTCTGTCCTGCCCGGAACTCTTCCTGACGTCGCTGGGCGAGGTGTGTGTTGAAGACCCGGACGGGCCGCCCACCCACCTCGGTGGTGACTGCCATGTACCCACGGTCCTCGGATCCACCGTCGGGGTATTCCACATTGACGCGGTCTGTCATCGGTGCCGCGGAGAGAATCGCCTGGCCGAAGCCTCCAGGACTCCACGGCACTCCCCCGCAACGGCCCCAACTCTGAAGCACCGAGCCATACTTGACGTGGTAGACCAGCCCGTATCGGCGCTTGAGATAGTCCCGGATCCCCTCGACGTCACGCACGCATGCTTCTTGCATGCCGATGACCTGGGGCGCATAAGTGGCGATGTCCGCTGCCCGGTCTGCGTTGCTCTCGTCGCAGGGGTTGCAGATGTTCCAGGTCATGACCCGGTTCGGTACGACATCCCGCACGGCACCGACAAGAACTGACCTCGCGAAGAGAGTGTCGCTCGGCGCGCTGGGGCCGACGAGCACCATGCAGGCCAGGGTCAATGCACCCGCGAGCAACCGCGTACCCCTGCCGAGCATCGTCGCCTCCTCAATGCGCTCCAGCCGTCATCCGGCGTCTTCCCGCACGAGGTTAGACGACGGAGCTGTCAGCATCACGCGGCCACGGATCGCATCCGGTTCATCACTACCGACCGCACTGACAGCATCCCGCCGAGGTCCTGCCCGCGGATGCCTCGCAGAGCCGCGACGTGAAGGCTGCCGAGCAGACCAGGATCGAGTACGGCGACGCCATCCCGCACATCGAGGCCGCATCGACCGAGAACCGCGTCCTCGGCCAGCCAGAGTCCGTGGAGGTGACCGTCCTGCCCGCCGGCTCCAGCGTCGAGGCAAAGACGGCCGGCGCGGAACTCCGGGGCCTGGGACGGCTCGGTGACGTCACCCACGAGAGCGCGCAGGGCACTCGTAGGGCACGGTCAAGCTCGACGGGACCGCCAGCGAGGCGCCTCGTCGTCAGGCTTGTCCGGGCTCGCGAAATGGAAGGGCACACCGAAGCGTGCGGCCAGGGCGGTGCCGACCAGCAGGGCTTCCTGTGCCTCTGGCCAGGGCGGTACCCGTCCGTTGAAGACTCGGAGGTCCGAGCCGTGCCGGATCACCGCCAGCTCGACCTCGTCCTGTGGGTCGTCCAGGACAGCGACGAGGACCACGACCCAGCCGCCCGTGTCCCCGTCCCACATGGCCTCGATCGCGGCCGGTTGCCCGGGCAGTTCACCGATACGGGCGGCCAGCGTCTCCAGATCCCTCGGCGGCTCGGGCAGCCGGACGACTCGGTCCGCCAGAGCCTCACAGCGAGCCATGACCACACGCCGGCAGTCGTGCAGACCGGGATGCGGTGTCTGGGCTCCCTCACCCAGAACCTGAACCGCTTTCATCGTCAACGCGATCGCCTCCAGCCGACGGTCCCTCACTACGAGACCGTCCACCTGCTCACGCACCGACTCCGGCAACGCTTCCCACCACCATGTATCCACCACGGCATTACAGCCGACCGGGCAGCGCGTACGCCACGAGGGCGCTCTGCGGCCGGGTGGGAAGGTGAGCCGAAGCCGTGCACGGAGTTCGTTTTGTCCCAGGTTCGTCTTCGTCGGAATGGGAACTTGGCTGTGAACCGAGTCAGGACTCCTGGAGGTGTGACGTGGCGGTACGACATCGTCTGATCAAGGTGAGTCCGCAGACCGTGTGGGCCGTCCTCGCCGACGGCAGCCGCTATGCGGAGTGGGTGGTGGGCACGTCGGAGTCCAAGCCGGTGCGGGGGCAGTGGCCGCAGGTGGACTCGGCGATCTGTTACGAAGTCCGGGTAGGCCCGCTGCGGCTCACCAACGAGACAGTTGTCCGGCATTGCGAGGAGGGCTCCGAGCTGGAAATGGAGGCGCAGGCAGGCATCCTGGGCACGGCGCGGATCTCCCTCGAGCTCCGCCCCTGGGGAAAGCACTGCCTGGTCATCGCGGACGAGCACCCGCTGCAGGGAGCGGGCGGACTGCTCCACAACGTCGGAGTAGATGCGCTGATCCAACTACGGCACCGCGCGATGCTGGCCCGGCTCGCCCGGGTCTGCGAGGCGCAGGAACAGGCTGAACAGTTGGAAGGTTTCCGGGGACGCAACAGGCCCGCAGCTCTCGGCGTCCACGGCGGTCGCGCCTGACCGACACTCGTCTCCCCCTTCCACGCCCCGGAAGTCGGAGTCGGCACAGGTGCGGGCCGCGTATCCGAACTCCCGCGCCAGGAAGGGCCGTACGCCCGGCAGCCTCCCCTGAGGCCGCCGGGCGGAGCCGGTTGCATGCCGGTCGCGTGTTCCCTGTCGTGAACGGGCTCCTGCGGGGATCCAAACCGCCCATGTACGGCAGCGCCGCACCTGTGAATGAACGTCCAACCTCTCGACAAACCTGGGGTGACCGGCGGTAACTTCTGGCACGTCCCCACCGCAACCGCTTTCCCTCCCCAGGAGACACTCCCCCATGCGCAGACTCTTCGCCGGCCTCGTGGCCGGCGCCGCCGTTCTCGGCGGGCTCACCGTGGCCGCTCCTCCCGCCTCGGCCGCAGACTCGGGCAGCTTCAGCGTCCTGAGCTACAACGTGGCCGGCCTGCCCGAGGCCATCTCCAGCGCGCCCACACCCCGCGAGTCCAGCACCACGACGATCGGCCAGCGCATAGCGCCGTACGACATCGTCAATGTGCAGGAGGACTTCAACTACCACTCCTACCTCTACGCGGCCGACACCGCGCATGCCTACCGCACCGCCACCAGCGGCGGCGCCGGCATCGGCAGCGGGCTCAACACACTGTCGAAAGTCGCCTACGACGAGGACGACTTCGAGCGGGTCGGCTGGAACTCCTGCACCTACGGGTCGGGTGACTGCCTGACACCCAAGGGCTTCACCTTCATGCGTGAGCGTCTCGCCGAGGGCGTCTACGTCGACTTCTACAACCTGCACACCAACGCCGGCACCAACGACGACGACCTCGTCGCCCGCGCCGACAACCTGAGCCAGCTCTCCGGCTTCATCGCCACCCACTCCGCCGGCAACGCCGTCGTGGTCATGGGTGACACCAACACCCGCTACACCCGCTCCGGCGACACCATCGCCGAGTTCACCGCCGCCAACGGGCTGACCGACGCCTGGGTCCAGCTGATCCGCGGCGGCAGCGCGCCCGCCAAGGGCAGCGACGCCCTGGTCTGCGACCAGACCGGGACCACCGTCCCCAACACCTGCGAGGTCGTCGACAAGATCCTCTACCGCGGCAGCAAACTCGTCTCCCTCAACGCCACGTCCTACAACAACGAACACGCCAAGTTCCTCACCGACGCCGGGCTCATGCTCTCCGACCACGACCCGCTCACCGCCGGTTTCACCTGGTCGCGCAATGCCGCCTTCCAGCTCAGCGACCAGTTCGGCGGCCCGCACGGCGACTACTACAACGACATCGGCAGTGTCACCGCCGGCGCCCGTGCCACCACCATCGCCCTGCGCGCCGGCTCCCGGGTCGACCAGCTGAGCGTGACCCTGGCGAACGGCACCACGCTCGCCCACGGCGGAACGGGCGGCACCGCGTCCTCGCTGACGCTGGGCAGCACCGAGTACGTGACGACGGCGTACCTGTGCCAGGGCGTCAAGGACGACCACACGCGGATCTTCTACGCCAAGTTCACGACCAACCTCGGCCGCACCCTGGCCGGCGGCACCACCACCTCCGACTGCGTCACCCGGACCGCGCCGACCGGCTGGCAGATCGCCGGGTTCCACGGACGCTCGGGCGACGAGGTCGACAAGATCGGCTTCATCTACACCCAGCGCTGAGCGAGCGACGGGCGTGGCCTGTGCGCACAGACTTCACCAATGATGTCCGAGGTGATTGACGCGTGCATGGCCACGCCCTACCTTCTGATCGATTCACCGAACCATGTTCGGTATATCGACCGACGCTTGCCGTCGCAGGTAGTGCCACCCACAAGGTGAGGGCACGCCGACGGGCGACTTCCACGGCTGGCGCCACCACCACAGACCGGCGGTACGCGACCTCCCGCATCGCGTACTGATCAGGAAAGGCTCTCCATGTCGTACCTCCTCGCCGCGCGAGGCTGGGCCGGACGCATCACCGTTCGCGTCCTCGCCCTCGCTCTCGCGCTGGCCGGCCTGACGGCCGTGGCCGACCGCGATTCCTCGGTGTCACCGGCCACCGAGCCGACCGCCGTCAGCACCACCCAGGCCGCCGTCACTCCGCCGTCGATGGGCTGGGCGTCCTGGAACAGCTTCGCCAGCAGCATCGACTTCGACGTCATCAAGCAGCAGACCGATGCCCTGGTCTCCTCCGGCATGGGGGCGGCCGGATACCAGTACGTCAACCTCGACGACGGCTGGTGGCAGGGCGACCGCGCCTCCGACGGCACCATCACCGTCGACGCGGATCTGTGGCCGACCGGCATGAAGGCCGTCGCCGACTACATCCACAGCAAGGGTCTGAAGGCCGGCATCTACAGCGACGCGGGCAAGAACGGCTGCGGCTACTACTACCCCACCACCCGCGCCGCGGCCCCCAACACCGGTATGGAGGGCCACTACCAGCAGGACCTGGAGACCTTCCAGCGCTGGGGCTTCGACTACGTCAAGATCGACTGGTGCGGCGGCAAGGTGGAGGGCCTCGACCCGGAGACGACGTACAAGGCGATCGCCGCCGCCAACGACGCCGCCACCGCCGTCACCGGCCACAAGCTGGTGCTGTCCTTCTGCGAGTGGGGCACCGGACTTCCCTGGAACTGGGCCTCCGGATACGGCGACCTGTGGCGCACCAGCACCGACGTCATCCTGTGGGGCCAGACCGCGACCACGGGCATGATGCTCACCAACTTCGACCGCGGCCTGCAACCGGCCGCCCAGCACACCGGGTACTACAACGATCCCGACATGCTGATGGTCGGCATGAGCGGTCTGAGCGCCGCCCAGAACCGGCTGCACATGGGCCTGTGGGCGATCTCCGGCGCCCCGCTGCTCGCGGGCAACAACCTCGCCACGATGAGCACCGCCACCCGCGACATCCTCACCAACCGCGAGGTCGTCGCCATCGACCAGGACACCCGCGGACTCCAGGGCGTCAAGGTCGCCGAGGACACCCGCAACCTTCAGGTGTACGGCAAGGTCCTCGCCGGTACGGGCAAGCGCGCGGTGCTGCTGCTCAACCGCACGTCCTCCTCGGCGTCGATGACCGTACGCTGGGCGGACCTCGGCCTGACCAGCGCCTCCGCGTCGGTGCGCAATGCCTGGACGGCGACCAACGCCGGTTCCTACGCCACGAGTTACTCCACCACCGTCCCGGCGAACGACGCCGTCCTGCTCACGGTCTCCGGCACCGAAGCGGCCGGGTCGACCTACGAGGACACGACCACGGCCACCACGCCCACCTTCAGTGCCGTCACGACCGGCGCGGCCGGCACCAAGCTGGTGGACATCACCTACGCCAACGGCGGCAGCACCGCCCGCAAGGCCACCGTCCAGGTCAACGGCCAGTACAGCCAGGTCGTCGCCTTCCCGCCGACCGGCTCGGCCACGACCTATCGCACCGTGTCCGTACTGGCACACCTCGCCAAGGGCACCAACACCGTGCGCTTCGCGGCGGTCTCCGGCAGCACCGCGCCCGACATCGACGCGATCCGTGTCCAGGGCATCCCCGGCACCAATGGCGTCGCCCTCGTCAGCGTCGCCTCGAACCGCTGCGCCGGCCTGGAGAGGAACACCATCACCGACGGCTCCCAGGCCATCCTGTGGGACTGCTTCGGCGGGCGGAACGAGACCTTCACGCAGACTTCCCGCGGTGAGCTCGTCGTCTACGGCAACAAGTGCCTGGACGCCGACGGCGCCGGCACCACCAACGGCACGAAGGTCATCATCTGGGACTGCACCGGCGGCACCAACCAGAAGTGGACCGTCCACTCCGACGGCATCGTCACCAACGACCTGTCGGGCCTGTGCCTCGATGCCGACCTGGCGGCGACCACCAACGGCACCAAGCTGCTCCTGTGGACCTGCAACGGCCAGACCAACCAGCAGTGGACCCTCAACTGATCCTCAGCTGACCCGCACCACCACCCCGCCGCCCGTCGCCGAGCCGGTCGTGAACCGGTCCCGGCGACGGGCGGTGTCGTCTGGGGAAGCCATCGTTCGAGGCGTCTGCTCACACCCGGAATCAGCCGGGGGAAGGGCCCGGCCAGACAGCCGAGGCGTCGTCGCGGTCGGGGTCGGGCAGACGGATCGGGCGCACGGGGACAGTGCGCGTACTGACCTCCGACGTGAGCGTCCACGGGGCGGGGTGGCCCGAGTAGCACAGGGTGGTCAGGGCGAAGACGCCGTCGGCGTAGACCTCGACGTATTCGCCGATGGTGAGGATGCGCAGGGTCGCGGCCGGGTCGGTCAGCACCGTCTCGGCGAGCCGGTCCCCGTGTGGGCCGGTGATCCAGAGGTTCTTGCCGTCGCAGCCGACGAGCAGCGCCGGACGGCCGCCGTCCGGGGTGTCGGTGCGCAGGGTGATCTCGACTCGGCCGGTGAGGGCGAGGTCGCCGACCGCGTGCAGTGCGGCCTGTTCGGTCTCCTCGCCGAGCCAGGTGTCCAGGCCGGGCCACCATTCCAGACGGGGTGCCTCGTCCGGGGCGGTGACCAGGAGTTTGGGCTGGGCGAGCATGCCGCGACAGCGTTCACCGGAATCGGTGAGGTTCACGCGTCGGGGCGTGGTGTGCAGCACGACACGGGAGCCGTCAGGGGCGTGGACGACGCGGGGGGCGTAGGAGCCGGTCGGGCCGAGCGGGCCGCGGCGGGTCCACGGGCCCCGCAGGCGTGGCGCGGTCCACGCGTCGAAACCGCGCGTGGCGCCGATGGCGCCCAGCAGGAGCCAACTGCCGTCGTCGAGACGCTCCAGGACGGGGCACTCCAACTCGTCGACGTCACCCGGAGAGATGAGCGGCGGCTGGACGGTCCAGTGCTCCAGGTCGTCGGAGGTGGCCCAGGCGACACATCCGCCGACCTCGACGGGCAGTGAGGCGTCGGCGGCGCAGACCACCATGACCCAGCCCTCGGACTCGTCGTCGCGCACGACGAACGGGTCGCGCCAGCCCATGCGTTCACCGGTGCGGTACCACCGCGCGTCCGCCTCGACGACGGGCCCGGTGCCGTGCCGGCGCCAGCCGGTGCCGTCGGTGCGGTCGGAGTACGCCAGACCGACCGACTGCAACGGCCAGCCACCCGGGGTGAGGCCGAGGACACCGGTGTAGAACATGGCCATTCCGTCGCCGTGCCGCACGGGATGCATGGTCCACACGGCCTGCTGGTCGAAGCGGCCGGGCAGGCCGTTGCCGAACGCGGTGCCCCGGGGCTGCCAGGAGACCAGGTCCGTGGACGTGGCCCGCCCGTAGGAGGTCTCCATCCGCAGATGGTCGAACTCGGCGGTCCAGGGGCCCTGCAGATGCAGTACGGCGTAGGTGCCGTCGTCGTCGCGCAGCAGGGCGAAGTCGTTCACGCAGAGGCCGGGCGGGGCGTATCGCATGCACAGTTCCTGTCGGCTCGCAGCGCTCAAACGCATGCGCTGAGCATTGACCTCGAAGGTCTCGCTTGAGAATCGGCCCCAGTAAAACCGAACGCAAACGCTTGCGCAACAACGAGGGCGGGTTTACGGTCTCGTCACCCGCAGATCACATCGGTGTGAAGCCGAGGGAGGAAGAAGCCGTGACGGTCAGCATTACCGACGTCGCCCGCGTCGCCGGGGTCTCCGCATCCACGGTGTCCCGCGCATTGCGCGGCCGGACAGGAGTCTCCGACGAGGTGCGGGCGCAGATCGCGGCCGTCGCCGCCCAACTCGGCTACACCGCCTCGCGGTCGGCCTCCAGCCTGGCCAGCGGGCGCACGTTCACCATCGGGGTCGTCGCCCCGCACATCGGCCGCTGGTTCTTCGGCACCGTGCTCGACGCGGCCGAGACGGTGTTCAGCGCGGCCGGTTACGACGTACTGCTGTACAACCTGGGTTCACCGGAGGCACGCAAACGCTTCTTCACCAGGCTGCCGGTGCGCAAGCGGGTGGACGCCGTCCTCTCGCTGCTCATCCCCGACCTGGAGGAGGAAGAGGCGCTGCGCTCCCTCGGAGTGCCGCTGGCCACCACCGTCGGCGGCGCCCGGGACGGCTTCACCGTGGTCGGCATCGACGACCACGCCGGTGCCGGCAGCGCCGTACGACACCTGGTCAACCTCGGCCACCGGCGCATCGGCATGATCTCCGGGGAGAGTGAGCCGCTGCACTGGACCACTCCGATCGCCCGCCGTCAGGGATACCTGGACGTGCTGGCCGAGGCCGGTATCGCCCACGACCCGGCGCTGGAGGCGGACGGTGGCTACACCGTCGGGGGCGGCGAACGGGCGATGACCGAGCTGCTCGCCGTCTCCCGACCGCCGACCGCGGTGTTCGCACAGTCCGACGAGATGGCGATGGGTGCGCTGCGCGCCCTGCGCCGGCATCGGCTGAGGGTTCCCGACGACGTGTCGGTGATCGGCTTCGACGACCATGAACTCGCCGAGGTCATCGGTCTGACCACCGTCGCCCAGCCGGTGCCGGCACAGGGCGCGGAGGCCGCCCGGCTGCTGCTGCGACAGCTCGACGAGCCGGATGCCGAACCGGCTCCGGCAGGGCAGGTGCGGATGCCCATCCGCCTGGTGCTGCGCGAGACCACTGCCCCGCCGAGCCCTCGCAGTCCCCTGTGATCCCGGCCGTCCGTCAGGCACCCGCACCGGCCCCCTTCGAACCCCACTCCCACTCCCACTCCCGCTCCCCACACCCACGCACCCGCGCAACCCGCGCAACCCGCAGCGTCGAGTACCCGAACCCTCACCCAGCACGGAGGCAGCGCCCATGAACGCCGGAAGCAGAAGGTTCCGCCGCACGGTCTGTACGAGTCTGGCCCTCGCCCTGCCCTTGGCCGCGCTGGCCGCCTGTGGTGGAGGCGGCGGCAGTGGCGCCTCCGCCGAGGAGGGCAGCGGCAAGGGGACGATCAGCGTCTGGGCCCACCAGGGTCAGGCGAGCGAGGCCGCCGCACTGCAGAGCGCGGTGAAGTCCTTCAACTCCGCGCAGAGCGACATCAAGGCCGAGCTGAAGCTGATCCCCGAGAACGACTACACAAAGACCATCACCGCCACCAGCGCCTCCGAGCTGCCGGACGTGATGGAGTTCGACGGCCCGACGATGGCCAGCTTCGTCTACAACAGCAAGCTCGCCCCGCTCGACGACCACGTCTCCGCGAAGACCCTCGACAACGTCACCGACGCCGTCAAGGCGCAGGGCGAGATCGACGGCAAGCACTACGGCCTGGGCATGTTCGACTCCGGCCTCGGGGTGTGGGGCAACAAGAAGCTGCTCGACGCGGCCGGTGTGAAGTACCCGACCGGCCTGTCCGACGACTGGACCGCCGCCGAGTTCACAGCCGCGCTCAAGGCGCTCAAGGCCAAGGACAGCGACGGCAAGGTTCTCGACATCTCCGAGCAGTACGGTCTGGCCTCCGAGTGGGGCACCTACGGCTTCTCCCCGATCGTGTGGTCGGCCGGCGGTGCCCTGCTGAAGGACGGAAAGGCCGAGGGTGCCCTCGACAGCCCGGCGGTGGTCTCGGCGATGAAGACCTTCCAGTCCTGGAAGACGGACGTCGACGCCAACACCGACGGCAACGCCTTCGCCAAGGGCAGGGTGGCGCTGAGCTGGGTCGGCAACTGGACGTACCCCGCCTACAGCGAGGCCCTCGGCGACGACCTCGTCGTCCTGCCGCTGCCCGACTTCGGCAACGGTCCCAAGACCGGCCAGGGCTCATGGGCCTGGGGCATCGGCGCGGACACCAAGAACGCCAAGGCCGCGGGCGCCTTCATGGACTACCTCCTTGGCGACACCAGCGTCAGTGCGATGACGAAGGCCAACGGCTCGGTACCCGGCACCAAGTCCACGCTCGCCAAGAGTGAGCTGTACAAGCAGGGCGGTCCGCTCCAGCTCTTCGCCGACCAGCTCGCCAAGCCGTGCGGCGACACCGACATCACCAAGTCCTGCGTCGCCGTCACCCGCCCGGTGACCGCCGGATATCCCACGGTCACCGCGAAGTTCTACCAGGCCCTGAACTCGATCTACAGCGGTAAGGACCCGAAGTCGGCGCTGGAGAAGGCCGCCCGCGCCATCGACCAGGACTACTCCGACAACGCCGGCTACAAGATCCCGTAGGAACCGACGCCCGGGGCGGGCACGCGACATGCCGTGTCCGCCCCGTCAGGAAAAGGACCCACACCCGTGAAAACCGTGGAACCCGCGCACACCGCGGCACCGGGCGCGGAGCAGGCCTCCTCCGGGCCGTCCGTGAAGCTCCCGAGGGCGGGGCGCAAGAACCGGGACTGGCTGCACGGACTGCTCATGGCCGCCCCGGCCGTCGGCGGGCTGATCGCGTTCGTCGGCATCCCCTTCTGCTACGCCGTCGTGCTCTCCTTCTACAACGTGCGACTGGGCTCCCCGCTGGAGCCGTCGTTCTTCGGCGTGGAGCACTACCGGCGCCTGTTCACCGACCCCGACCAGTCCGGCCCGTTCCTGCGGGCGCTGCTGAACAACCTGACCTTCGCCGCGGTGGTCGTACCGCTGCAGACGGGCCTCGCCCTCGGCCTCGCGATCCTCCTCAACCGCAAGCTGAAGGCCATCGGCCTCTTCCGGTCCCTGTTCTTCATGCCGGTGGTCTTCCCGATGGCGCTGGTCGCCGTGATCTGGCGCCTGATCCTCGCCCGCAGCGAGCAGGGCATGCTCAACTCCCTGCTGGACATGGTGAGTTTCGGCAACTGGGGTGCTTTCGACTGGCTCGGCGACAGTGCCACCGCGATGGCCTCGATCATCGTGCTGTCGGTGTGGCAGGGCGTCGGTTTCCAGATGGTCATCCTGCTGGCAGGCCTTCAGCAGATCCCGGGTGAGCTGTACGAGGCCGCCGACCTGGACCGTGCGAGTCGCCTGCAGCAGTTCCGGCATGTCACCCTGCCCGGCATCCGCGGCACGCTCGTCTTCGTCGCGCTGCTGACCTCGGTGATGTCCTTCCGGGTCTTCGACCAGGTGTACATCCTCATCCGCGGCGGCGGTCTGGCCGAGGACGCCGCCCGCACGGTCATGTACCAGGCCGTGACCACCGCCTTCGACCAGAACAACGTCGGCCAGGCGTCCGCGATCACCGTCGTGTTCTTCCTGATCGTCCTCGTCCTGACGATCGTCCAGCGCCGTCTCGTCCGGCCCGACAACGAGGACTGACAGACATGGCCATGACCCGTACCCCCGTCCGTCTCGTCCTCGACTACACCGTTCTCAGCGTCCTGGCGTTCGTCTTCGCACTGCCCGCCCTCTACCTGTTCCTGGGCAGCCTCAAGCCGTCCGACGAGGTTCTGAACGGACTGTCAGGCTTCCTGCCCACGCACCTGTCCTTCGACAACTACTCCGCCGTCCTCGACAGCCTCAACTCCGACAGCACCGGCTACTTCTGGCAGTTCATGGGTGTCTCGGTGCTGCTGGCCTTCGTGGTGGTGACGGGCGGTCTGTTCGTCAACTCGATGGCGGCGTACGGCCTTTCCCTGCTGACGGGGCGCGGGCGGCGGGCCCTCTTCACCCTCGTCCTGCTGCTGATGCTGATCCCGTTCGAGTCGGTGGCCGTCCCGCTCTTCTACATGTTCAACGGCCAGCGCAACACGACCTATATCCAGGCGCTGCCGTTCATCGCCAACGCCTTCTCCGTCTACCAGTTCCACACGTTCTTCCGGCAGATCCCGCCGAGCATCGAGGAGGCCGCCAAGCTGGACGGCGCGGGCCCCTGGCGCACCTTCTTCGCGATCATCGTCCCGATGTCGAAGCCGGCGTTCGCCTCGGTCGCGATCCTCACCTTCCTCATCCAGTGGGGCTCCTTCCTGTGGCCGGTCCTGATGGTCTCCGATCCCGCGGTACGCCCACTCCCCTTGGAGATCAGCGTGTTCCAGGGCCAACAGCCCCCCGACTGGGGCCAGATCCTCGCCTTCGGCGTCCTGCTCGTCCTGCCCGTACTGGTGGTCTTCGTCTTCTTCCAGCGCTGGTTCGTCCAAGGCGTGGCCAGCTCCGCGGTCAAGGGCTGAGAGAGCGCTGACGTCTCCCGTCCCGTCCCGTCCCCTCGCCGAGCGACGCGGTATGTGTACGGGTACGGGTACGGGTACGAACCAGGGCGGCTCCACTGTGCCCGAGATGGCGAACCGGGGGATGGGTCGGCCCGCTTTCCATCAGCGCGATCCATCCCCCGGTCGGTCCCGTCAGGCGTAGGGGTCGAACGTGATGTCGCTCGGCTTGGCCTTGTCGAGGTGGCCGGCGAACTTGGAGTCCTGCAGGGGGAAGTTCGCGTCGCCCCAGTCGGAGGCGTTCAGGGTGTCGCGCAGGTTCGACGCCAGGTTGTCCCAGGTGAGCAGGTTCTCCTGGTGCCAGGCGCCGGTGTCGTTCTCCGGAGTCTCGCCCCACTTGGCGAAGCGGAAGGCATGGGTGCTCACGCCGTCCTTGTGGTAGACCGCCTCGACACGCTGACCGCTCATCGGGACGTCGGCGATCGGGTGGGTGCTGAAGCCGCCGTGGGCGGAGGCGGACAGGTAGGACGGCATGTCCGCGCCCTGCTGGACCCAGACGACCATGCACTCCCAGTCGTGCCGGTGCCCGATGCCCGGTGAGGCCTCGTCCTTCTCGAAGTAGCTGGCGTAGACGATCCCGCACCAGCCGTTGTTGCACTTGGCCCGCGAATAGGTGTTGGCAAGGCCGAGGTGACCGTCGCGGCACTCGCCGGTGACCGGGCCGGTCGGCTTGAGACCGCCGTTGAGGTTCCCGGCCGCGTTGATGGCGGCGGCCGGGTAGCAGCTGTCCGTGTCGTAGTCGTACACGGGCTCGAAGTACTTCTGGAAGGTGGTCGCGTTCTCGGGGAGATTCTGCAGAACGCCCGCGGAGGCGGTGAAGGGCAGGGCAACGGTCAGGACGACAGCGCTACCGGCGACGGCGGCGGCTCTGGCGAGACGGAAGGTCCGTCCGCTGCTGACGGCTCGGGGCAAGGGGTGCTCCAGTCTTCGGTCCGTTCATCCCGGACATGACATCCGGGTCGGGATGGAGACTGGCAGGCGGAGCGATCACTGGAAGGGCTTTCTGCCAAACTCACAGCGGCTCTTGACCCAACTGATCGGGACGGGCGACGCGCGGCGTCCGGGCGGGACGGCGCGGCTACGACCCCAGGATGGCCGCGGCGCCGGGAGTGGCCGACACCAACAGCGAGGCGGAAGCAGTCACCGGCAGCGACCTCGTCCTCAGCGTCAACAGCGCCTCGCACGCAGAGCACGCCCTCCGGGCAGGCCTGGCCGGCATGTCTCCCGGCACCCTCTGGGCCGACCTCAACACCGCGTCCCCCGCACTGAAGCGACACCTCGGCGAGATCGCGGGGGTCACCGGTATCGCCTTCGCCGACGTGTCCTTGATGGCAACCGTGCCCGGCAGGGGGCTTCGAACGCCCCTGCTCGTCTCCGGCGTGGGGGCCGGCCGCTACGCCGCGATGCTCCGCTCACTCCGCGCCGACGTGGACGTGCTCGACGGGCCGGCCGGTCTGGCAGCCGAGCGCAAGCTGCTACGCAGCGTGTTCTACAAGGGCCTGGCAGCGGCTGCCGTCGAGGCTCTCGACGCGGCGCGGGCCGCGGGCTGCGAGGAATGGCTGCGGCAGATCATCGCTGAGGAGCTGACCTGTGCGGATTCCACCACCCTGGACCGACTGGTCCGGGGCAGCCACCGGCACGCCGTACGCCGGACCGCTGAAATGCAGGCCGCGGCCGACATGCTCGGCGACCTCGATGTGCCCCCGCTGATCGCCACGGCCAGCAGAGACCTGCTGCATCGGCTGACTCGCGAGAGGAAGGCGGGGAGCAACGTGTCGCGCCATGACACGAACGGGCCGAGAGCCCTTCCGACACGGCGGTCCCGGCGTCAAGGGGGCACCCCCTACGGGCAGCCGGCCTCCCGTGCCGTCACCGAAAGGGATGAGCGGCGCTCCGTGGCGGACCAGAGACATCCACGGCTTCCTCGGCGGCGACCACACCGACCCGGCATACCGGGGTCGCCGGTCCGGTGCCTCCCGCAGGACCTCCTCAGCCCGGTCATTCGGCTGCGCGACGACCGCGGCCCGAGCCACCCCGCTTTCACTCGATCGCAATCGAACCGGTTCGATGAACCTAACACTGAGAGAACAGGCCGACAATCCCCTCGACACAGGCCTCCCGGACCTCCGACGGTCGGCGCCTCCAGCACGGCCCGGACGTCCCGTCCGCCGAAGCCACCAGCGACCGGCCGGTGAACAGCAGCACACCTGGACAAGCCAGGCACCACAGCTCCGCATGCAGACGTTTCCGGGCCGTTACGGGAAATGCGGTGCGAGGCGTTGACACCCACCCGCGTTGCTCCTACCTTCACTTCACGCGAACCGGTTCGACGATCGGCACTTGGTCGATTTCGTTCCCCGGAATCATCGAACCGGTTCGACTTATTCGACCGATCTTGGCAAGGAGTCCCGTGAACATCGGTGAGATCGGCAAGCGGGCCGGTGTCTCGCGGAGCACCGTGTCCTACGCCCTGAGCGGCAAACGCCCCGTGTCCGAGGACACCCGCCGGAAGATCCAGCGCGTCATCGACGAACTGGGCTACCAGCCCAACGCGAGTGCGCGGGCCCTGGCCAACGGCCGGACCAACACCATCGGTCTGGTCTTCCCGCCGGCCGGGAACCACTACACCGGCATGCAGCTGGACTTCATCGGCAGCGTCACCGAGGCCGCCGCGGCCCACGACTACGACGTACTACTCTCCCCGAGCGGTGTGGACAGCGACCGCTCGTTCCAGCGGCTGCTGGGCGAGCGGCGGGTCGACGGCGCGATCCTCATGGAGATCAGGCTCCAGGACGACCGGCTCGACCATCTCACCGCAGTGGATTTCCCCTCCGTCGCCATCGGCCGCACCGCCCGGCCGGAGGGCACCTGGTGGGTGGGCCTGGACCACACGGCACTGGCGGCGGCCTGTGTGCACCACCTCGCCGATCTGGGACACCGCCGGGTCGCCTTCGTCAACCGGCCCGAGCAACTGCTGCGGGCCGGGTACGAGTCGGCCCAGCGCGGGCTGGACGGCTTCACCAAGGCCGCGGCGGAACGTGGCCTCACCGTCCGGACGTACTGCTGCGGGGACGACGCCGCCTCGGGCCTCGCCTGTCTGGAACAAGTCCTGCACGACGCCCCCGCCACCACAGCGCTGGTCACGCTCAACGAGGCCGCGCTCGGCGGCCTCTACCGGGGGCTGGCCCAGGCCGGCCGCCTTGTGCCACGCGACTTCTCCGTCACCGGAGTGGTGGCCGGCAGATGGGCGGAGACGGTGACCCCGCAGCTCACCGCGGCGGACGTGCCCGCGGAACAGATGGGCCGCCTCGCCGTCGACCTGCTCGTCCAGCGGCTCGACCACCCCGACCAACCGGCCCGGTATCACCTGTTGGCGCCGCCGATCTCGTTGCGAGCGAGCACCGCACCCGCCGGCACCGGGCCCGCCGACCAGGCTCCGGACTTCGGTACCCCCACGCACCCCTGACCTCCGCCCCGCGCACCGCCCTCCACCCTCCGCGCCCCTGTTCCGGCCGCCGAGCCAGTCACTGATCCGGCTCGGCGATCCCAGCAACTCCAGATCAACCCTCCTACGGCACACCTGTGCCGATCCCAGGGCACACCCGTGCCAAGAGCCATGAGGAACACGCCATGAACCGATCCGCCAGACGGCGTCTCACCGCCGCAGCCCTGACCGTCGCCGCCGTCACCGTCGGCGCCACCGCCTGCTCCTCCGGCTCCGGCGGCACCTCCACGAAGGCCGCGGACGGCGGCACGTACACGATCTGGGACCCGTACCCGCAGTTCGACAAGAGCTCGGCGTGGGCGAAGCTGCTGGACGGCTGCGGCACCGAGGCCGGGGTGAAGATCAAGCGGACCTCGTTCGACACCAGCGATCTGACGAACAAGGTGCTGCTGGCGGCGCAGCAGGACAACTCCGCGGATGTCCTCATCGTCGACAACCCGGTCGTGTCGACCCTGGCGGAGGCCGGCGTGCTGACCACGACCGACGACAACAAGCTGGACACCTCGCAGGCGAGCCCCAACCTCCTCGCGGCCGGCCAGTCGGGCGGGAAGACGTACGGCACACCGATCGGCGCGAACACCCTTGCCCTGTACTACAACAAGGCGGTGCTGAAGGAGGCCGGGGTGGACATCTCCTCGGTCAAGGACTGGAAGTCGTTGACCGCGGCGCTGGCGAAGGTCAAGGCGGCGGGCAAGAAGGGGATCACGTTCTCCGCGATCGGCACGGAGGAGGGCAGCTTCCAGTTCCTGCCCTGGTTCTGGGGCTCCGGCGCCCAGCTGACCGCACTCGACTCCGACGAGGCCGTCTCCGCGCTGTCACTGTGGAAGAACTGGCTGGACAAGGGCTACGCCCCCAACTCGGTGATCAACAACACCCAGACGACCAGCTGGCAGGAGTTCGCGAGCGGCGACTACGCGTTCAGCGAGAACGGCACCTGGCAGCTCGCCAACGCGGACAAGGCCGGCTTCGAATACGGGGTCATCCCCGTCCCCGGCGCCACGGGAGGCGACGCCGCGGCCCCGACAGGTGGTGAGTTCGTCACGATCCCCGTGCAGGGTGACACCGGCCGATACGCCACCTCGCAGAAGCTGGTGTCCTGCCTGACCAACAGCCAGAACCTGCTCGACACCGACACGACGCTGTCCTACGTGGCCCCCACCACCGAGGTCCAGGACAAGCAGGTGACCGCCAACCCGAAGCTCAAGCCCTGGGTCGACGCGGTCAAGGCCGCCAAGGGACGTACCAGTGACGACCTGGGCACCAAGTACCCCAAGATCTCGGAGCAGTTGTGGAAGGCGGTCCAGTCCGCCCTCAGCGGGTCGGCGTCGCCGAAGGACGCGCTCGACTCGGCACAGTCCGCCGTCAAGTAGCCAGGACTCCGGCCAGCCGATGAAGCACATGACACAGTCGCCGGACCGCCGGCCGGTGCAGAGCCGGAACGGGGCGGCGACCGCCGCCCCGTCTCCGGCCCGCACCACGCCCCGGCGCCGTCCAACCTCGCAGCAGTGGGCCGCCTGGGCCTTCCTCGCCCCGGTCACCCTCTACCTCACGCTCTTCTACGCCTATCCCCTCTACCGCAACATCGACCTGAGCCTGCGCAACTACACGGTCCGCTCCTTCGTGCAGGGCGACGCGCCGTTCACGGGCCTGGCCAACTACCGGACCGTCTTCGACGACCCGACCTTCGCCCCCGCCCTGCTGCACACCGTGGTGTTCACCGCCGTGTGCCTGGTCTTCCAGTACGCGATCGGCCTGGCCCTCGCTGTCTTCTTCAACCAGCACTTCCGACTCTCGGCCACCCTGCGCGCCCTGTTCCTGGTGCCCTGGCTGCTGCCGCTCATCGTGTCGGCCTCCACCTGGTCGTGGATGCTCAACAGCGACTCCGGCATCGTCAACGCCACCCTGCACGCCGTCGGCATCGGCCCGGTGAACTGGCTGACCTCGCCGTCCTGGGCGCTGGCCTCAGTGATCATCGCGAACATCTGGATCGGCGTCCCCTTCAACCTGGTCGTGCTCCACAGCGGTCTGCAGTCCATCCCGGGCAGCCTGTACGAGGCGGCGGCGCTCGACGGCGCGAACGCGTGGCAGCGCTTCTGGCGCATCACCTTCCCGCTCCTGCGCCCGGTGTCCGCCATCACCCTGCTGCTGGGCCTCGTCTACACGCTCAAGGTCTTCGACATCATCTGGATCATGACCAAGGGCGGCCCGGCCGACTCCTCCACCACCTTCGCCACCTGGTCCTACCAACTCGGCTTCGGCAACCTGCTGCCCGCCTTCGGCCCCGGAGCGGCCGTCGGCAACCTGCTCGTCGTCGCCGCCCTGGTCTTCGGCCTGGTCTACGTCCGGGTCCAGCGAAAGCAGGCGCTGTCATGACGAGTGTGCGGACTGTCCACAACCGGCACCGCCGTACGTGGTGGAAGACAGCCATCGGCCTCCTGCTGACCGCGGTCATGCTCTTCCCGGTCTACTGGATGCTCAACGTGTCCTTCACCCGCGACCAGGACATGCGCAAGAGCCCCCCGGACCTGTTCCCCGCCCACGCCACCCTGGAGGGCTACCGGGCCGTCGTCGACCAGCAGTTGCCCTACCTCGGTACCAGCCTGCTCATCGGCCTGGGCACCGTGGTCCTGACCGTGGCGCTGGCCGCACCCGCCGGCTACGCGCTGGCCAAACTGCGCCCGCGCGGCGGCGGAATCCTCAACTTCGTCCTCCTGGCCGCCCAGATGATCCCCGGCATCATCATGGCGATGGGTTTCTACGCCATCTACCTCAGCCTCGGCCTGCTCCAGTCCGTCCCCGGCCTGATCGTCGCCGACTCCACCCTCGCCGTCCCCTTCGCGGTACTCATCTTCACCGCGTTCATGTCCGGCATCCCCGGCGAACTCCTCCAGGCCGCCAGGACGGACGGCGCCGGGCCGCTGCGCACCTTCTGGTCGATCGTCCTGCCGATGAGCCGCAACTCGATCGTCACCGTGTCCCTGTTCGCGTTCCTGTGGTCCTGGTCCGACTTCATCTTCGCCAGCACCCTGGTCAACGGCGGCGCCCACGAGCCGATCACCCTGGGCATCTACCACTACATCGGCAACAACAACCAGCAGTGGAACGCCATCATGGCCACCGCCGTCGTGGCCTCGCTGCCGGCCGCGGTGATCCTCGTCCTGGCGCAGCGCTATGTCGCCGCCGGTGTGACCGCCGGTGCCGTCAAGGACTGACCCCGAACCGTCCGCATGCAGCCGCGCTCTTCATGAGCCGCCGTGCGAGCGCCGCCGCCCCACCCGGCGGAACGCCGTCCCCTCCGCTGAAGAAACGAGTACCGCTTCATGACCGCCGCCCCGACCGGCCCGCCCTTCTCCGTGGATGACATCCCCTTCAGCGCGCACGGCTCCTGGTTCGGAATCTCTCCCGTGCTGGCGGAGAAGACGCGCGCCGAGGACCTCCATCTCGTCTCGCACCAGAACGGCATGCACGCCGTCCTGCGCCTCGTCCCGCTCGACGCGGCGACGGGCGCCCGCGCCGAGACCCGTGTCGAGGCGACACCGGGCCTGCTGAGCTGGACCGGTACGGAGGGGCGTGTCGACCTCGCCTACGCGTCGCCGGACACCGTACGCGTGCACGGCACCGGTCTCGGGTTCGGCATCAGCGCGGCGGCTCACGCCCTGACCCCGTTCAGCGGGACCTACTTCTACCGCGACCCGGTGGACGGGGCGTATGTGTTCACCTCCTACGAGACCGGGCGCCGCTACCGGATCACCGTGCTGTCCGGCACGGTCGCCGAGGTGTCCGGCTCCGGGGATGTGGGCGCCGGCGACCGCGGTCTCACGGTCATCGGCGGGGTCGACGGCTCGTGGGAGGTCGCGGTCGAGGAACTCGACAGTGCGCGAGCGCCCTTCCGCTCGGCGGTGACGTTCGGCGAGGTCAGGGAGGCCGCGCGGCAGTCGTTCGCCGGGCTCGTCGAGGCGGTCGCCCCCTGGCGTTCGGCCACCACCCCGGCCGCAGAACTCGCCGCCTATGTGGTGTGGTCGGCGACCGTGCGCCCGGCGGGTCTCGTCACCCGGCCCGCCGTACTGATGTCCAAGCACTGGATGGACAAGGTGTGGAGCTGGGACCACTGCTTCAACGCCCTTGCCCTGGCCCCCGGTTGCCCGGACCTGGCCTGGGACCAGTTCTCCCTCCCCTTCGACCACCAGGACGAGAGCGGCGCGCTGCCCGACTCCGTCACCCACTCCGAGGTCCTCTACAACTTCGTCAAACCGCCCATCCACGGCTGGGCCTTCGGCCACCTGCGCCGACGGCTCCCCGAGCCGCTCACCCCGGCGCGGCTGACCGAGGCGTACGACAGACTGACGCGCTGGACGGACTTCTGGCTCACCGCGCGGCGCGCACCCGGCGCGGCCCTGCCCCACTACCAGCACGGCAACGACAGCGGCTGGGACAACGCCACCACCTTCGACCCCGGACGCGTGGCCATCACCGCCGACCTCGCCGCGATGCTGATCCTCCAGCTCGACGAACTGGCCCTGCTGGCAGGCGAGCTGGGCTTCCCGGACGACGCCCGACGCCGAACCGAGACGGCCGACGCCATCCAGGCGGCCCTGCTGGACGAACTGTGGGACGGCGAAAGGTTCCTGAGTCGCCCGGCAGACGGCGGGGCCCCCACCCGGAGCGCCGGCCTGCTCGACCTGATGCCGATAGTGCTCGGCGACCGCCTGCCCGCCGAGGTCCGCGACCAACTGGCCGAACGGATCGAGGCCCACCTCACCGAGTTCGGCCTGGCCACCGAACACCCCGGCTCCCCGCACTACGAGCCCGACGGCTACTGGCGCGGCCCGATCTGGGCCCCCGCCACCGTCCTCATCGAGGACGGCCTGCGCCGCGCCGGGCACGAACGCCTCGCGGACGAGGTCAGCGCCCGGTTCCGCGCCCTCTGCGAATCCTCCGGCTTCGCCGAGAACTTCGACGCCCTGACCGGCGAGGGACTCCGCGACCGCGCCTACACCTGGACCGCCAGCAGCTATCTGCTGCTCGCCCGCGACCACCTTCGCCGCGCACACACGGGGACCGACACCTCTGTCACCACCGCCGTCTGACCCGCGAGCGACAACCCACCCAGACGTCCGGCACGGGGGCCGGTGCAGCAACAACCAGCCGCATCCCTGAAGGGACATCAGCACATGACAGGAATCGGGCAAAGACGCTCGACCACGAGACGCCTTCTCCACGGCATCACCAAGTCGCTGCTCGCGCTGACCGTCACAGCCGGCGCCACCACCGCGATGGTGACGCCGGCCTCGGCTGCCACCCCCACCCTCACCGTCGACCTGGGCACCACCACCGGAGCCTTCCACGGCGGCGCCTCCGGAGCGCTGTACGGCCTGTCCGCCCCGGAGGTGCCGACAAACAATCTCATCGAGGGGATGGGACTCCAGACCACCAACACCAAGTACCAGGACGGCCAGCAGCACCCCGGTTCGGACGCGTTGGAGGTCGCCAAGCCCTTCGTGGACAGCGGCGGCAAGGACGTCTTCATCTACATGACGGACGTGTACCGCACGTTCTCCTACGAACGGACCAACTACGCCGCCTATCAGGCAGCGATGAAGACCCAGGTCGAGCAGGCGATGGCCAGCCCCTACAGGACAGGATCGTCTTCGTCCCCTACAACGAGCCCGACGGCATGTGGTACCCGGGCATGCGCACCAACGGAGGGTCGCTGGCCGCGTTCAACGCCGAGTGGCTGCAGACCTACGACTTCATCAAGGGCATCTGGCCCGAGGCACGGCTGGCCGGCCCCAACGTCTCCAGCTACACGAACTCCGCCCTCAACGGCTTCCTCACCTACTGCAAGGCCAACAACTGCCTGTCCGACGTCATGACCTGGCACACCCTGGGCAGCCCGGCGGCCGTACGCAGCACGGTCGACGCCTACCGCGCGCTGGAGACCGCGGCGG
Organism: Streptomyces sp. SID12488; assembly: GCF_010548275.1. Taxonomy (GTDB): domain Bacteria; phylum Actinomycetota; class Actinomycetes; order Streptomycetales; family Streptomycetaceae; genus Streptomyces. Next base: position 16,669 of record NZ_JAAGLT010000008.1, on the reverse strand, counting down.
GGATCACCACGCCGTTGCCGGTCAACCTCAACGAGTACGCCTACCGGTACCACCTCACCGACCCCGGTCAGATGGTGCAGTGGATCTCGGCCATCGAGGACGAGAAGGTCGACGGGAACCTGCCGTACTGGAACATCAACGGCACCCTCGGCGACTCCGCCGCCGGCCAGAACACTCCCAACGCCCAGTGGTGGCTGTACAACTGGTACAGCTCCATGAGCGGCAACACAGTCCAGGTGACCGGCGCCCCGAACAACGACGCGTACACCCTTCAGGGCCTGGCGAGCCTCGACACCGCCAAGAAGCAGGCTCGCGTCATCCTCGCCGGGGGCGGCACCAGCGGTGACTCGAACACGGTCATCAGGAACATCAGCTCCTCGGTCTTCGGCAGCACCGTGCACGTGAGCGTGTTCCAGGACCGATACAGCGGCTACACAGGCGCTGCCGCCACCCCGACACGGCTCTCCGACGCGGATGTCGCCGTCGGTTCCGACGGCTCGATCACCCTCCCCATCAGCCTGGACGCCATGTCCGCGTACCAAGTGATCGTCTCCCCGGGCGGCACCGGCAGCCCCAGCGCTTCCGACAACACCTGGTCGGCCACGTACGAGGCCGAGAACGCCACCCTCAGCGGCAGCGGATACAACATCAACACCGAGGGCACCACCAGCAGCATCGCCAAGTTCGCCACCTCCGGCACCAAGGACGTCGGCGGTCTGCGCACCGGCTCCACCACGATGATGTCCTTCCCCGTCTCCGTCCCCACCACGGGTGACTACAACCTGTCGGTGCTCGGCAACAGCTCTGCCGCGTCGACCTTGGTCAAGGGCCCGACGAACGTGTACGTGCGGGTCGACGGCGGCCCCTCGACCAGGGTCGACATACCGGTGGGCTTCCAGTGGGTGGTGTGGGGCCACAGCGACACCACCGTGCACCTCACCTCGGGCAGCCACACCATCACGCTGGCCACCACCGGCGACAACAGCGCGGCGACCGTCGGCGACGCCATCATCGACAAGATCGACCTCCAGTACAAGAACGCCGCCGTCCAGGGCACCACGCTCTACGAGGCCGAGCAGGCCTCCCTCTCCGACAGCGGCACCGCCACCTACACCTCCCAGGGCCAGTCCGGCGCGGGCGCGGTGAACCTGACCTCCGGCAAGTCCGCGACGTTCTGGGTCTACTCCGCCCGGGACGGATACGCGGACCTGACATCCCGCTTCCGCGACACCGGCCAGGCCGACCTCACCGTCAACGGCAGGACCGTCAAGGACCAGACCCTCTCCGGCGCGACGACCAACGCCTGGTCCACCTCCGCCAACCGGGTCTACCTGGCCTCCGGCATCAACAAGGTCAAGGTGACCGACACCAGCGGCACCCTGGCCCTGGACGACCTGGCCGTCACGCCGTTCAGCGCCACCAGTGCCGTCACCACCGGCAACGTCGTCACCTACCAGGCCGAGAACGGCACCCTCACGGGCACCGCGGCGGCCGACAGCACCTACAGCCAGGCGGACGGCGGCGTCGTCACGGGCATCGGCGACGGAACCGCCAACTCCCTCACCCTCAATGTCAACGCGCCCTCGGCCGGCACCTACGCCATGACCATGCGCTACGCCAACGGCGAGAAGATGACCGTCAGCCGCGGCAACCCCGACATCCTGGTCGAGCACGCCGACGTCAGCGTCAACGGCGGCGACGCCACCCGCGTCAACTTCGCCAACACCCTGCACTGGAACCAGTTCGCCGACTACACCGTCCCCGTCCCCCTCACCGCCGGCGCCAACACGGTGAAGTTCACCGCCTCCCAGCTCTACAACTACGACGGCACCACCATCGGCCTGGTCTACTCCGGCGGCGGCGCCGACATGGGACAGCCCATGCGCTCCAGCTCCGCGCCCCACCTCGACGAGGTCTCCTTCGCGCCCCAGAACCCGCACATCGGCGCCTCATCAGGCTTCTCGTCCACGGCCGTCGCCCAGCACAGTGCGCTCTGCCTCGAAGACCCCTCCCAGTCCACCATCGACGGCACCCAGTACCGGCAGAACACCTGCGGAAGCGGCCAGGAACAGGTCTTCGACTTCCACCCCGTCAGCGGCGCCACGGACACCTACACCGTCGTCAACCACTCCAGTGGCAAGTGCCTCGACATCTCCGCCTACTCCACCGCGGGCGGGGCCGCCGTCCAGCAGTGGACCTGCCACGGCGGCACCAACCAGCGGTTCGCCCTCCGCGCGGTGACCGCGCTCGGCAACAGCCACGACTACCAGCTCGTCGCCGTCAACAGCGGCAAGTGTGTCGACGTCAGCGAGATCTCCACTGCGGCCGGCGCACTCGTCCACCAGTGGACCTGCGACGCGGCAAGCGCCCTGACCACCAAGAAGAACCAGATCTGGCGCCTGCTCGGCAAGGCGTGACCGGCACCGGATCCCGCTGAGTCTCCCGGCCCCACCGACAGGAACAGGCCACTGACGCACCGGGGTCCGGTGACACGCGACGCCGTGGAACACCGCGAGGGGCAGCCGGATGATCCCGGCTGCCCCTCGCGTCTGCTTCAGGTCGGGCAGATGGGGCCGACGACGAGGGAGCAGGAGGCGAGTGGCCCGAGCCCGGTTCGGTGGCCTGGCGGATCGCCGTGGACCCGGACGAGAGCTACAAGCCTTGGGAGGAGGCCTTCGCCCGCACGGTAGGCTTCGCACGCGCGTTCTGTTCGGCAGTGGCCCGACGTAGAGAGTCGACCAAGGGGAAGGACACCATGCCCGCCTACGCCATCGCTCATCTGCAAGAGGCCGCCCCGCACCCGGACATCGCCGAGTACATCGAGCGCATCCCCGCCACCTTCGAACCGTACGGCGGACGCTTCCTCGTGCATTTCACGCAGCACGAGGTCAAGGAAGGCAGCTGGCCCGGGAGCGTCGTGGTGATCGGCTTTCCCGGGATCACCGAGGCGCGGACGTGGTGGGACTCACCCGCGTACCAGGAGATCGCGCCGTTGCGTTCGCGGCACGTCCAGGGCGACATCGTCCTGGTCGAAGGCGTACCCGAAGGCTACGACCCGGCCGGCTCCGCCAAGGCACTGCGGGACGCTCTGCGTTCCGACTAGCCCGCAGGTGCGGTCCGGCTCTGAGGTCGGTCACCTGAGTCGATGGCGAACCTGTCCAGCACCGTTCGTACGTCCGTGGGCTCCTGATGGACCTCGGCCTGCTCTCGCTCACGTGGTCCGAGGTGTCGTCTCATACGGCTTGAGGACGTCGTAGATGAACTCGCCGCCGCCGGGATACGGAGCTGCTCCCGTGCGGTCGAGCGCGCGCTCCAGCACGGCCGGCATGGCCTCAAGGGTCAGGCCAGGGTTCGGCTTCGTCGCGGTGGTCTGGCTGATACAGGCCTCGCTGACCGCGCCACCGGCCGCGTCGATGACCTTGCCGGAGACCGTGCAGCTCTCGTGGGCGAGCCATGCCGCGACCTGGTGCCACCACGTCGGGGGTCAGTCCTGATGCCTGCTTCTGTTCGCTGAACTCCTGCGTGAGCATCGTCCGCAGGGCGACGGTGTCGGCGAACGGCGCGATGGCATTCGCCACGATCCCGTGCTGTGCTCCCTCGGCTGCCGGCGAGCGGGTCAGGCCCACGACGCCGAGCTCCCGGCCCGGGCCACGGCCGCGCCGACGCTCACAGACCCTGGCCGCCGTCGCCACCGCCCTGCCGGCGACCGAACCGGCCGCATCGGAGAGTAGGCGGCCGACGTAGCGAGCAGCATCCTCGGCAATGGCGCCACGCCCCGATAGATCGTCACCCAGAAGGCCCTGACGGGCCTGGAACAGCCCCTGGCGGTCCAGCGGTCCAGTATGTCGACTGCTCTCGCCCGCCGTCCGAGGTGACCTCTGAGCCTTCTGCCACACCAGCGACCGGTCCGCTCCGCGATCACCGCCCGGCTCGGCGTCATCCTGTCGACAGTCGTCGCGGTGCCGGGCACCTCGTCGGACGAGCCGGACCGCACGCCGGGTTCTGTCGCTGATCGATATCGAGTTCGACCGGGAGAGGGTCATAGCCCTCGGCTTCACCCACGGCCCACGCTTTGGTCTTCTGTGCGAGGAGGGCAGTCGCGGCCAGGGCGCGAACTCAGGTGGTGGGGCGGATGTGCACGCTGACGGCATAGCCGCAGCCGTGGTGGTAGGGATCGCCGTTCCAGGTGGCGTAGCGCTGCCGCAGGGTCAGTCCGGCCCCCGTGCACCAGTGGTCGAACTCCGCAAGAGTCACGGGCGGTTTCGGCAGCGGCAGGTGCGCCGCGTCCAGCCCCATGCCTGTGACCAGCAGCCCGCCGGGGCGCAGTGTGTCGGCCAGTTGCCGGACGACGGCTGCTTCGGTGCCGGGTGCCAGCAGCGGGATGACGTTTCCGGCGGCGAGTGCCAGGTCAAAGCCCGGATGCAGGCCGAGTGTGTCCAGCCGGGCCAGGTCACCGAGGAGCCACTCTTGCGTAGGGGCATCGCGGCGGGCCACGGCGAGCATCGAGGGGTCGACGTCCACGCCGGTGCAGTGGTGGCCCAGCTCGGCGAGCCGGATCGCGATCCGGCCGGTGCCGCATCCGGCGTCGAGAATCCGGGCGGTGTGCTTCAGCAGTGCGGCACAGAAGGCGGCCTCGCCGTGGATGTCGTGCCCCGACTCGGCGAGCCGCGCGAATCGCGCAGCGTATTCCTCTCCGGCCTGTCCGCCGGTCAGTTCCGCCCAACGGTCGCGTTGCCCGGTCATGTTCGGCTTGCCTTCCGATCAGCCTCGCCCATCAGGGTGAGGACGGTGCCATCGCACTTCCACCCTCGCAGGTGTGGACTTCGCGGCCTGCCACGAAGGTACACAGGGCGAGGCTCGAACAGCCGCCCGGCCGGGCTCTGCCTCAGCACCCATACCTGGTCGCCCGCCTGCCGGAGCGCCGTGCAACCAGTGGTGAACTCCCCCGTGCCGCGTGGAGGAGGATCTCCCTCAGGACAGCGGGGCACTTCTCTGAGGCCCCGGTCGACCCCTGGCCACCGGCGCAGCGCCGTCTCGTCAAGCAGAGACCACGCAGCTCAGGCTCGGGGCTGCGGAACCGGCCCGCTGGTCCCCCTGACCACCAGTTTCGGGTCCAGCACAGCCTCCCGCGGTGCCACGCCCTGGCCCTCCAGCCGCTCCACGGCGAAGCGCACCGCGTTCTCCGCCATGAGGACCGCGTCCTGGCGTACCGTGGTCAGCCCGATCGGCATCAGGTGGGACAGATGACTGTCGTCGTATCCGACGACCGACACGTCCCCTGGGACTTCGACCCGTGCCCGCGTCAAGGACATCAACAGCCCCCACGCACACCGGTCGTTGCCCGCGAGGACCGCGGTCGGCAGAGGCTGTCCCCGCCCGCGCTCGGCCAGAAGCGACTCCCCTGTCTCGATACCCGACAGTTCGGTGTGGTCACCCGGAATGACCCGCGCCTCGGACTCCAGCCCGTGGCGGCGCATCGCGGCCCGATAGGCGCGCCGCCGCTCCGCCGACCCAGGGCCGCTGCCGCCGTCGATGTGCACGATCCGACGGTGCCCCAGCTCGACGAGATGGTCCATCGCCTGCCGCACCCCCTTGCCCTCGGCCGAGTGTACGAAGTCGACATTGGCGTGGGGCACCCGGCGACTGACCGACACGGTGACCGTACGACGCCCCAGCTCGTCGAGGTACTCAGCCTTCGCGTCGGAGCCGAGCAGGATCACCGCCTCGCAACGGTGACCGAGCAGAGCCTCGACAGCTTTGGTCTCCTCCCGGCTGTCCGTGGCCGCGGAGAGCAGGACGTCGTAGCCGAGTCGTTCGGCCTCGGGGTAGATGCCCGCGATGAGGTCCAGGTGGAAGGTCTGGTGCACGGTGAACATCACGCCGAGCGTGCGGCTGCGGCCCCGGGCGAGCAGCCTGGCCGCGTTGTCGGGGTGGTAGCCGATCTCGTCGGCGACGCGCAGGACCCGCTCACGGGTCTCCTGACTGGCCCCCGGCCGACCACGGAAAATGATCGATACGAGCGCCCTGGACACGCCTGCCTTCGCGGCTACGTCCGCCATCGTGGGCCGCTGCTTGGCTGACGCATCCACCTGTGAAAACCCCCTTTGACGCACCCCACCCCGAGGGCGGTCGCGAAATCTCCCGGCAACAAGCTATTGACATGACATTTGGACGGGGCCCATCGTACTCACCTAGAGCGCGCTAGTAGAGCGCGAGAGCGAAACATCCCCCGAGGGACTCCCCGGTACCTCCGGAGCGAAGGGAACCCAGCGATGCCGTTCGATGTAATGGCCATGGGCCGTGTGGGAGTGGATGTGTATCCGCTGCAGACGGGCGTGGGGCTGGCGGAGGTCACGTCGTTCGGCAAGTACCTCGGCGGCAGCCCCACCAACGTCGCCGTGGCCGCCGCCCGTTACGGGCACTCCGCGGCCGTGATCACCAGGACGGGCCGGGACCCCTTCGGCGACTTCGTGCGGTCGGCCCTGGAGGGCTACGGCGTCGACACCCGCTTCGTCGGTACGTCGGACATCGCGCCGACGCCGGTGACGTTCTGCGAGATCTTCCCGCCGGACGACTTCCCCCTGTACTTCTACCGGCTGCCCAAGGCTCCCGACCTGGACATTCGTCCGGAGGAGCTGGACCTTGCGGCCGTACGCGACGCCCGGATCCTCTGGGTCACCGGCACCGGTCTGAGTGAGGAGCCGAGCCGCTCGGCCACGCTCGCGGCACTCGCCCACCGGGCGAAGGCGGGGCCGACGGTGTTCGACCTCGACTGGCGGCCGATGTTCTGGAGCAACCCGGCGGACGCCCGTGCGTACTACGCCGAGGCCCTTCGCCACACCAGCGTCGCGGTCGGCAACCTCGACGAGTGCGAGGTCGCGACCGGCGAGCGTGAGCCGTACGCCGCCGCGAAGGCGCTGCTGGCGGCCGGCGTGGAGCTGGCCGTGGTCAAGCAGGGCCCCAAGGGTGTGCTGGCGGTGGGCCGTGACGGCTCGGCCGCCGAGATCCCGCCGGTCCCGGTGGACGTCGTCAACGGGCTCGGCGCGGGTGACGCCTTCGGCGGCGCCCTGTGCCACGGCCTGCTGTCCGGCTGGGACACCCGCCGCACCATCGCATTCGCCAACGCGGCCGGCGCGATCGTGGCTGGCCGGTTGTCATGTTCCGACGCCATGCCGACCCGGGCCGAGGTCGAGGCCAAGCTCCGCGAGGCGTCCATCGCCGCCTCCGCCGTCCAAGGAAAGGTGTGACGACGTGCTGTCCGACAACGTGAACCGGATCGTGGCAGCCCGGGTCGGCGACCCCGGCGCCATCGCGGTGGCAGCCGAACGCCGGGTGAGGGCAGCCTCGCCCCTCGGCGAGCACGGCAGGGCGATGATCATCGCCGCCGACCATCCCGCACGCGGCGCCAACGGCGTGGGCGGCGACCCGAACGCCATGGCCGACCGCTTCGAACTCCTCGACCGCCTGTGCACCGCCCTGGAACGGCCCGGAGTGACCGGGGTACTGGCCACCGCCGACATCCTCGAAGACCTTCTCCTGCTCGGCGTACTGGATGGCAAGAGCGTCTTCGGTTCCATGAACCGCGCCGGACTGGCCGGGTCCGTCTTCGAGATCGACGACCGGTTCACCGGCTACGACGCGGCGACGATCGCGGCGATGGGCTTCGACGGCGGCAAGATGCTCACCCGGATCGCACTCGACGACCCGGCGACACCGTCCGCGCTGGAGAACACGGCGCGTGCCGTCAACGAGCTGAACGACCGTCAACTCATCGCCATGGTCGAGCCGTTCCTCAGTTCCTGGCGGGACGGGAAGGTCCGCAACGACCTCTCGACGGATTCTGTCGTCAAGTCGGTCAGCATCGCTGCGGGGCTCGGTCGGCGTACCGCCTACACCTGGCTGAAGCTGCCGGTCGTGGACGACATGGAGCGCGTACTGTCCGCCTCCACGCTCCCCGCACTGCTGCTCGGCGGCGAGGTCAAGGATGCCGCCGCCGCGTTCGCGTCCTGGGGCAGGGCGCTCAAGCAGCCGACCGCGCAGGGCCTCGTCGTGGGCCGCTCCCTCCTCTACCCGTCCAACGGCGATGTCGCCGGGGCGGTGGACAGGGCGGTGAGCCTGCTGTGAGCGCCACGGGCAGGTACCACCTGGCAGGTCCGGGTCAGGACCGTGCGTGGCTGATCTGCGACGACCCGGCACCCGGGTGGGTGCGCACGATCTGGGACACGCAGGACATCGACGACCGGCTGCCCTTCGGCGCCGAGGAGAACCAGTGATGGAAACGATCCGGCTCACCACCGCGCAGGCCCTGGTCCGCTTCCTGGCGAACCAGCACAGCGAGCGCGACGGCCAGGAGCAGCGGCTGATCCCCGGCGTGTGGGGCATCTTCGGGCACGGCAACGTGGCCGGTCTCGGGCAGGCGCTCCTCCAGGCCGCCGTCACCCAAGAGGCCGATCTCCCCTACTACCTGGCCCGCAACGAGCAGGGCATGGTCCACGCGTCGGTGGCCTACGCGAAGATGCGCGACCGGCTGGCGACCTTCGCCTGCTCGGCATCGACCGGCCCCGGCTCGACGAACATGATCACCGGCGCCGCGCTGGCCACCACCAACCGCATCCCGGTGCTGCTGCTGCCGTCCGACATGTTCGCCACTCGCGCCGCCGACCCCGTGCTCCAGCAGCTGGAGGACACCCGGGGCGGGGACATCACCGTCAACGACGCCTTCCGCGCCGTGTCGAAGTACTTCGACCGCATATCCAGGCCCGAGCAGCTGATCCCGGCCGCGCTGGCCGCCATGCGGGTGCTCACCGATCCCGTCGAGACCGGCGCCGTCACCCTCGCCCTGCCACAGGACGTGCAGGCTGAGGCGTACGACTGGCCCGTCGCGTTCTTCCGGCGGCGGGTGTGGCACGTGGGCCGCCCGGTGCCCGAGCCGGCCGCCGTCGAGCGGGCCGCCGCCCTTCTCCGCAGCGCGAAGAAACCCCTGATCGTGGCCGGCGGCGGCGCCGTCTACTCCGGTTCCGAGACCACGCTGCGCGCCTTCGCCGAGGCCACCGGCATCCCCGTCGCCGACACCCACGCCGGCAAGGGCGCGGTGCCGTGGGACCACCCGTACGCGGTCGGGGGCCTCGGCTCGACCGGCTCGTACGCGGCCAACGAGCTGGCCCGCGATGCCGATGTCGTCCTCGGCATCGGCACCCGGTACTCGGACTTCACCACCGCCAGCCACACCGTCTTCGCCAACCCCGACGTCACCTTCGTCAACCTCAACATCGCCCGCCTGGATGCCGTGAAACACTCGGCGGAGCCCCTCGTCGCGGATGCCCGCCTCGGCATCCAGGCCCTCGCCGGAGCGCTGGCGGACTGGGATGTGGACCAGGAGTACCGGAACCGGACACGCCAACTCGTCGCCCGTACAAGGGAGATCGAGGAGGAGTGCTTCGCACCGGAGCGCACCACCGGCCGCCTCCCCGCCCAGACCCAGATCCTCGGCGCCCTCAACGACGTCCTCGGCGACCGTGACGTCGTCATCAACGCGGCCGGCTCCATGCCCGGCGACCTGCAACAGCTGTGGCGGGCGCGGGATCCGAAGGCCTACCACGTCGAGTACGCGTACTCCTGCATGGGCTACGAGGTCGCCGCCGGCCTCGGCGCGAAGATGGCCGACCCCTCGCGCGAGGTCGTCGTACTCGTGGGCGACGGCTCGTATCTGATGATGGCTCAGGAGATCGTGACCATGATCTCCGAAGGCCTGAAGGTCATCGTCGTCCTCGTCCAGAACCACGGCTTCGCCTCCATCGGGGCGCTCTCCGAGTCGCTCGGCTCGCAGCGGTTCGGCACCAAGTACCGCTACCGCGACGGCGATTCGGGACAGCTCGACGGCGATGTCCTCCCCGTCGACCTCGCCGCGAACGCCTCCAGCCTGGGCGCGGACGTGCTGCACGCCACCTCCGTCGACGAGTTCCGCGCCGCGATGGAGAAGGCCAAGGCAGCCACCCGCACCACGGTCGTGCACGTCGAGACCGACCTCTACGGGCCGAACCCGCCCGGCCACGGCTGGTGGGACGTCCCCGTCGCCCAGACCTCCGCCCTGGACTCCACCCGCGCCGCGTACGAGACGTACGCCTCCCACAAGCTCGACCAGCGCCACTACCTGTAAGGACACCCCTGACATGACCACCATCCAGCACTGGATCAACGGGTCCCCGGTCACCGCAGGCACCTCCGCCACCGCGCCGGTGTTCAACCCGGCCACCGGCCAGGAACAGGCGCGGGTCGTGCTCGGCGGCGCCGCCGAGGTCGATGCGGCCGTGGTGGCCGCCACCGCCGCGTTCGAGACGTGGTCGGAGTCCTCGCTCGCGCAGCGCACCCAAGTGATGTTCGCCTTCCGCCAGTTGCTCGTCGAGCACGAGGAGGAGCTGGGCCGGATCATCTCCGCCGAGCACGGCAAGACGGTCGACGACGCACGCGGCGAGATCACCCGCGGCCGGGAGGTCGTCGAGTTCGCGTGCGGGCTCGGAGACGTACTCAAGGGATCCTTCTCCGACCAGGTGTCGCGCGGCGTCGACGTGCACGACTTTCGGCAGCCGCTGGGTGTCGTCGCGGGCATCACGCCCTTCAACTTCCCTGCCATGGTGCCTCTTTGGATGCATCCCATGGCTATCGCCACCGGCAACACCTTCATCCTCAAGCCGAGCGAGCGCGACCCGTCCGCCGCCAACTTCGTGGCCGGGCTGTACAAGAAGGCAGGCCTCCCCGACGGCGTCTTCAACGTCATCCACGGCGGCAAGGACGCAGTCGACGCGATCCTCACCCACCCCGACATCGAGGCCGTGTCCTTCGTCGGCTCGACACCGATCGCCAAGTACGTGCACGAGCAGGCCACTTCGCACGGCAAGCGCGTACAGGCCCTCGGCGGCGCCAAGAACCACGCCGTCGTCCTGCCCGACGCCGACCTCGAGTTCACCGCCAACCACATCACCGCGGGCGCCTACGGCTCCGCCGGCGAACGCTGCATGGCCGTCTCGGTCGCCGTGGCCGTGGGTGACGCCGCCGACTCCCTCGTCGAGGTGCTGGAGCGCAAGGCCCGCGAGGTCAGGGTCGGGCCCGGTGACGTGCCCGGCACCGAGATGGGGCCGCTCGTCACCAGGGCGTCGCAGGAGCGCGTCGAGAACGCCGTCGGCGTCGCGGCGACGCAGGGCGCCTCCGTCGTCGTGGACGGACGCGGCCTCAAGGTCGACGGCCACGAGGAGGGCTTCTTCACCGGGCCGTCCCTGCTCGACCGGGTCACCGTCGAGATGGACGCCTACAAGGAAGAGCTGTTCGGACCGGTCCTCGCCGTCGTCCGGGTCGACTCGCTCGACGAGGCCATCGACCTCATCAACGCCAATCCGTACGGCAACGGGACCGCCCTGTTCACCGGCAGCGGCGAGGCCGCGCGCCGCTTCCAGCGCCGGGTCAAGGTCGGCATGATCGGCATCAACGTCCCCGTCCCGGTGCCCATGTCGTACTACTCCTTCGGCGGCTGGAAGGACTCCCTCATCGGTGACTCCCCCGTCCACGGCCCCGAGGGCGTCCGCTTCTACACCCGCCCCAAGGTCGTCACCACCCGCTGGCCCCAGCCCAAGCAGCAGGTGAACGCCGGCTTCAACTTCCCCACCTCCAGCTGAAGGACGTACACCATGGCAACGACGGCATCCCTCCGTACCACCGTGGGCAACCTGTGTCTCGGCTCCGCGCCCGACTCCTGGGGCGTGTGGTTCTCCGATGACGAGCACCAGGTCTCGCCCACCCGCTTCCTCGACGAGCTGGCAGAGGCCGGCTACAAGTGGCTGGAGCTCGGCCCGTACGGCTACCTCCCCACCGACCCGCAGCGGCTGAAGGAGGAGCTCGACGCCCGCGGCCTGCAGGTGTCCGGTGGCACCGCGTTCGGCGCGCTGCACCGTCCGGAGGCATGGGACGAGATGCTCGCCCATGTCCGCCAGGTCGCCACGCTCACGGCTGCCGCGGGCGCCCACCACCTCGTCCTCATCCCGCCGATGTACCGGGACGAGAAGACCGGCGCGTTCACCGAGTCGCCGGAACTGACCGCCGAGCAGTGGGCCGGCTTCGGCCGCGCCGCCGACCGGCTCGGCCGGCTCCTCCTCGACGAGTACGACGTACGGCTCGTCGTCCACCCGCACGCCGACAGCCACATCCAGACCCAGCCGGAGATCGAGCGCCTGCTCAACGAGTCCGACTCCCGGTACACCAACCTGTGCCTGGACACCGGCCACGTGGCCTACGGCGGCGGTGACAACCTCGACCTGATACGCCGGTTCGGCGAGCGCGTCGGATACGTCCACATCAAGCAGATGGACCCGGCCGTCCTCGCCCAGGTCGCCGCCGAGGACCTGTCCTTCGGGGAGGCCGTCAAGCGCGGGGTGTGTGTGACGCCGCCCGCCGGCGTGCCCGACCCCGCTGACGTGGTCGCCGAACTGAGCAAGCTCGACGCCGAGTTGTTCGTGATCGTCGAGCAGGACCTGTACCCGTGCGCGCCCGAGGTGCCGCTCCCCATCGCCGTACGCACCCGGGAGCACCTGGCCGAACACGGGCTCAGCGGGGCTCGACGCCCAGTGCTCGGACGGCAGTTCGCGCCCATGCGTGCCGGTGACTGCACAACACCGCCCACGGTGGCATGAGCCCGCCTCTCCCGCCCCCTCGATTAGGACATGACATGACTGTACGTGTAGGCGTCATCGGCGCCGGAATGATCGGCCAGGACCACATACGACGCCTGGCCGAGGTCGTCACAGAGGCGCAGGTCTCCGCCGTGACCGACATCGACGCCGAGCGTGCCGCGGAGGTCGCCGCCCGGCTGGGCGCCGTCGCGCTGCCCACCGGTGCCGATCTGATCGCCTCCCCCGACGTGGACGCCGTCCTCGTCACCTCCTGGGGCCCGACCCACGCCGAGCATGTGCTCAACGCCATCGCGGCCGGCAAGCCCGTTTTCTGCGAGAAGCCGCTGGCCACCACCACCGAGGACTGTCTGCGCGTCGTCGAGGCCGAGCGCGCCCACGGCCGCCGTCTGGTCCAGGTCGGCTTCATGCGCCGCTTCGATCCCGGCTACCGGCAGATGAAGGCCGTCCTGACCTCAGGATCCCTCGGTACGCCTCTGATCGTGCACTGCGCGCACCGCAACCCGACCGTCCCGGACGCGTACACCTCCCCGATGGCCGCGCAGGACACCGCCGTCCACGAGATCGACGTACTGCGCTGGCTGCTGGACGATGAGATCGTCTCCGCCCAGGTGATCACTCCGCGCGCCACGAGCAAGCGGTTCGAGCACCTGAAGGACCCACAGATCATGCTCTTCGAGACCGCGAGCGGTGTCCGGATCGATCTGGAGGTCTTCGTCAACTGCCAGTACGGCTACGACATCCAGTGCGAGGTGGTCGGCGAGGACGGTCTCGTGCGGCTGCCCACCCCGGCAGCCGTCGCCGTCCGTACCGCCGGACAGCACAGCAGCGCCGTACCGCAGGACTGGAAGGCCCGCTTCGCCGAGGCCTTCGACACCGAGTTCCGTGAGTGGATCGCCGGCGTCGCGACGGGTGCCGAGCCCACCGGGCCTTCCGCCTGGGACGGTTACGCGGCGACTGTCATCACCGACGCGGCCGTCTCCTCCCTCCAGTCCGACGGCGCCGTCGTCGCCGCCGACATGAAGCCCAGGCCCGCGCTCTACGGAGGTGCCGCGTGAAGATCTCCCTCGACCCGTACATGTTCCGCCACCTGCCGATCGACGACATGGTGCGCACGGTGGCCGAACTCGGCTACGAGTACATCGAGTTGTCGCCGCGCGACGACTTCATGCCGTTCTTCCTGCATCCGCGCGCGGACGACGAGCGGATCGCGGAACTGAAGAACTCCCTGCGCACACACGGAGTTCAACTCTCCTCGGTGCTGCCGCTGTACAAGTGGTCCTCGCCGGACGAAACCGAGCGGCAGACCGCCATCCGCTACTGGAAGCGGATGATCGAGATCACCGCCGACCTCGAATGCCCACTGATGAACTCGGAGTTCAACGGCCGCCCCGAGCGCGCCGCCGAGAGCGAGGCCGCCTTCTGGCGCTCACTGGAGGAACTGCTGCCGCTGTTCGAGCGGGAGGGCATCGCACTGAACCTGGAGGCGCACCCGGACGACTTCTGCGAGGAGAACACCCCAGCGGTCGACCTGGTTCGCGCTGTCAACAAGCCCTGGGTGAACTACCTTTACTGCGCCCCGCACTCCTTCCATCTGTCCGGAGCCGATCCGTCGGCCGACATCGCGGCGATGATGCGTCATGCGGGCGACAAGCTCCAGCATGTGCACATCGCCGACTCGTTCAACCACAAGGGATCCTCGGGGCTGCGCTACATCCTCAACCCGCCCGGCACCACCGCCCGTATCCATCAGCACCTGGACATCGGCCAGGGCGAGGTCGACTGGAACGCCTTCTTCGGCACCCTGCGCGAGCTGGACTTCGACGGTGTCGCCACCGCCTGCGTCTTCGCCTGGGAGGAACGAGCCCACGAATCCTCCGCCTTCATGCTCGACCGCATCCGCAAGGAACTCGCTTCCTGAGCGAAGCCTTGGCCGACCGACCCCGGTCAAGCGGTGACGACCGGCGCCCCACCGTGCCCAGCGTTCCGCCTCCGCCCTGGCACCACTCACACCGCTCCGTGGCACCGTGGCGACCCATGCGGTGCCCCTGTCAGGGCCAAGCACCTCGGCAGCAACGACCGGAACGTCAGAGCGCACAGACCTTGTCGATACGTCCTGACAAGGTTATTGACATCACTGGTGGCCGGATCCATAGTTACGCCAACTAGAGCGCGCTAATAAAGCGCTCTAGTGAGTTAGCCGGGTGGTCCGCACCAAGACCACCGAGCGCGACGCTCCGCCGCCGGCAGGCGCTCCCGCCCACCGGCCCCGCGGCCCGAGGGCACATCCGCTGACCGCGGCCGCCGACCCGCCGGCTCCGGCCATCACCGCGGAGTCATCCCACACCCTCAGCCGGTGTCTGTCACACGCTGCGGACACCGGCCAGGCACATACCCGAAGCCGCTCCACACCGCCCGACACAAAGCCATCCTTACCAGCACAGCGAGGTGCGAGGGACATGTACAGAAACCACCGAGCCGCCACTCTGGCCGCCGTCGCCATCACCGGGGCCCTGCTTGCCACCGGCTGTTCCAGCAGCTCCGGCGGCAAGAAGTCCGAGGAAAGCGGTGCCGCCGCTTCCGCGGGCAAGGCCGACACCCCCCGGATGACGGTCGCGATGATCACCCACGCCGCCCCCGGTGACACCTTCTGGGACCTGATCCGCAAGGGCGCCGAAGCCGCTGCCGCCAAGGACAACATCAAGCTCATCTACTCCAGCGACCCGAGCGCCGGCAACCAGGCCAACCTTGTGCAGAACGCGATCGACCAGAAGGTCGACGGCATCGCGCTCACCGCGGCCAAGCCCGACGCCATGAAGGACGCCGTGGCCAAGGCCACCGCCGCGGGCATTCCCGTCGTCGGCTTCAACGCGGGCCTCGACGACTGGAAGAAGCTCGGCATGCTGGAGTACTTCGGCCAGGACGAGAACATCGCCGGCCAGGCCTTCGGCGAACGCCTCAACCAGCTCGGCGCCAAGCACGCCCTGTGCGTCGTCCAGGAACAGGGCCATGTCGCCCTCGAGGCCCGCTGCGCCGGCCTGAAGAAGGGCTTCGCCGGCAAGACCGACAACCTCTACGTCAACGGCACCGACATGCCGTCCGTGAAGTCGACGATCACCGCGAAGCTCAACCAGGACAAGTCCATCGACGAGGTCGTCACCCTCGGCGCCCCGTTCGCCCTGACCGCGATCCAGTCGGTGTCCGACGCGAACAGCAAGGCCAAGATCGCCACGTTCGACCTCAACAAAGACCTGGTGACGGCCGTCCAGGACGGCAGCATCCAGTTCGCGGTGGACCAGCAGCCCTACCTCCAGGGCTACCTCTCCGTCGACTCCCTGTGGCTCTACAAGACCAACGGCAACTTCAGCGGCGGCGGCACCGCACCCGTCCTCACCGGCCCGGCCTTCATCACCAAGGACAACGCCGACGCCGTGGCCGCGTTCGCCGCGAAGGGCACTCGGTGATGTCGAGTCAGGCAACGGCTCCGGCGGCGAGTTCCTCGCCGCCGGCTCCGCCGGCCGCTCAGAAGGACGGGCGCACCAACCAGCGGTCCCTGGGGCGCAGGCTGCTCGGTCGCCCCGAGGTGGGTGCGTTGATCGCGGCGATCGGTGTGTACCTGTTCTTCTTCGCGGCGGCGCCTTCGTTCCGTGAGACGAGCGCGCTGGCGACGGTGCTCTACCAGGCGTCCGTGATGGGCATCATGGCGTTGCCGGTGGCCCTGTTGATGATCGGCGGGGAGTTCGACCTGTCCGCCGGTGTCGCGGTCACGACCTCGGCGCTGACCGCCGCGATCCTCAGCTTCCAGCTGTCGATGAACGTGTGGACCGGCGTGTTCGTCGCCCTGATCGTCTCCCTCGCCGTGGGCGCGTTCAACGGCTGGGTTCTGATCAAGACCGGACTGCCGAGCTTCCTGGTCACCCTGGGCTCGTTCCTGATCCTGCAGGGCGCCAACCTCGCCGTCACGAAGATCTTCACCGGGAACGTGGCGTCCGACT
>NZ_JAAGLT010000089.1 GCF_010548275.1 Streptomyces sp. SID12488 | reverse complement strand
GCGATGAGGAACGTCATGAAGGAGAAGAACGGCAGGAGGACTCCGCCGGTGACGTACATGTGGTGGGCCCACACGGTCACGGACAGGCCGGCGATGGCGATGGTCGCGCCGATCAGGCCCATGTAGCCGAACATCGGCTTGCGGGAGAAGACCGGGATGACCTCGCTGATGATGCCGAAGAACGGCAGCGCGATGATGTACACCTCCGGATGCCCGAAGAACCAGAACAGGTGCTGCCACAGCAGGGCACCACCGTTGGCGGCATCGAAGATGTGTGCGCCGAATTTCCGATCCGCCTCCAGCGCGAAGAGCGCGGCGGCGAGGACGGGGAAGGCCAGCAGGACCAGGACCGCGGTCAGCAGCACGTTCCACACGAAGATCGGCATGCGGAACATGGTCATGCCCGGCGCGCGCATGCAGATGATGGTGGTGATGAAGTTGACCGCGCCGAGGATGGTGCCGAAGCCGGAGAACGCCAGGCCCATGATCCACAGGTCGGCGCCGATGCCCGGCGAGCGGACCGCGTCCGACAGCGGGGAGTAGGCGAACCAGCCGAAGTCGGCAGCACCCGAGGGGGTGAGGAAGCCGCCGACCGCGATCGTCGAGCCGAACAGGTACAGCCAGTAGGCGAACATGTTCAGCCGCGGGAACGCGACGTCGGGAGCGCCGATCTGCAGCGGCATGATCCAGTTGGTGAAACCGGCGAACAGCGGCGTCGCGAACATCAGCAGCATGATCGTGCCGTGCATCGTGAACGCCTGGTTGAACTGCTCGTTCGACATGATCTGCAGACCCGGCCGGGCCAGCTCGGCGCGCATGAACAGCGCCATCACGCCACCGATGCAGAAGAACGCGAACGACGTCACCAGATACAGCGTGCCGATCGTCTTGTGGTCCGTGGTCGTCAGCCACTTGA
>NZ_JAAGLT010000088.1 GCF_010548275.1 Streptomyces sp. SID12488 | reverse complement strand
ACGGCTTTCTTCGCGAAGGAGACCCGGTGACGGTGCACCCGTTCATCGAGGCGGAGAAGCGAGACGGTCACAACGTCAAGCGCGCGTGTGAACTGTTGCAGGTCTCCCGAACCGCCTTCTATGCCCGCCGCACCGCCGGGCCCGGCCCGCGGGCGGTCCGTGACACCGAGCTGACCGAACAGATCACGGCCGTGCACGAACGCTCGCGTGGCACCTACGGCGCCCCGCGCGTGCATGCCGTACTCAAGCGGGAAGGCTCCGGATGCGGCCGCCGCCGCGTCGCCCGGCTGATGCGGGCCGCCGGCCTGCAGGGCCGACACCGCAGACGGCGGCACCTGACAACGATCCCCGATCCACGAGCCGCCATCAGGCCCGACCTCGTTGACCGGGACTTCCGGCCTGATGTCACGGCCCTGGACGCTCGCTGGTGCGGTGACATCACCTATGTCCCGACCGAGGAGGGCTGGCTCTACCTGGCCACGGTCATCGACATCGCCTCCCGCCGCGTGGTCGGCTGGGCGACAGCCGATCACCTGCGGACCGAACTGGTCGCCGACGCCCTGACGGACGCCTTCCGCCGGCGTCGTCCCACCCGGCCGGTAATCTTCCACTCGGATCGTGGCTGTCAGTACACCAGTCAGCAATTCGCCACCCTGGCAAGGGAGTTCGGGGTTCGCTTGTCCGTCGGCCGCACCGGCCAGTGCTGGGACAACGCGCTCGCCGAGTCGTTCTTCGCCACCATCAAGCGCGAGTTGCTCGGAACCGTCGCCTGGCCCAGCCGGGTTGCTGTCCGCACCGCGATCTTCGAATTTATCGAGAGCTGGTACAACTTGCACCGACTGCACAGCAGCCTCGGCTACCTCAGCCCTGCCGAATACGAGACCGCACTCGCAGCCTGACCACCACACCAATGGTGTCCGTCAAAGCGGAACAAGCTCA
>NZ_JAAGLT010000087.1 GCF_010548275.1 Streptomyces sp. SID12488 | reverse complement strand
CGGTGTGAGGGGGCTGCCTTGGGTGCCGGGGAGGTTGAGTGGGGGTGCGGTGAGGAGGAAGCGGCTGCGGTGGTGTTCGCGCAGCCAGCCGGCGAGTTCTTTGAGGTACCACAACTCGCCGAGGGGGACGCCGAGTTTGAACAGGCAGAGGTGGTGGATGGGCAGGAGGGAGTGGGGGCCGGTTTCGTTGCCGACGCCGACTCCCTCGACGGCGTAGTTGTCGGCGACGAGGCCGGCGAGCTGGGAGTCGGTGATCCACTGGAGGATGGCGGGGTCGTGGGCGTCGAGGTAGGCGGCGGTCCGGTGGATGGCGACGGGGTCGGGGTTCTTGTTCCAGGCGAGGATCTGGGTGGCGAAGCCGGTGTGGAGCAGGACGATGTCGCCGGGTTCGACGGTGACGTTGTCGGCGTCCATGATCTCGCGCAGCTGCCGGTAGTTGACGGGCTGGTATTCGGTGCCGAGGTGGTGGGCGATGTCGATGAGGACGCCGCGGCCCTGGACGCCGTGCTGGGCCATGTGTTCGAGGCCGAGGTGGCGGGCGAAGCCGAGGCTTCCGCTGCCGTCGCCCTTGGCGTCGTCCTTGGGTCCGACGAGGTCGGTGCCGGCGCGGTAGCCGTTGTAGTAGACGGCTTCGGCGGTGCCGTCGGCGTCGGCGTCGAACTCGGCGCCCTGGTGGGCGAGGGCGTCCCACTGGGTGGAGTACTGCAGCCAGAGGGTGACCACGTCGTCCGACCACACGTCGATGAGGTCGGGGGAGAAGTGTTCGCTGGCTTTGATGTTGTAGAAGACGTCCTGGTTGTGCTGGAGGTCCTCGGTGGGGCGCAGGATCGGCGGGTAGCGGCGCTGGTTCATGGCCGACCCGCCGGGATAGTCGAGCGGCAGGCTGAGGCTGAAGGCGATGCCGTGCTCGACCTCGCGCACGCCCTGCAGGACCTTCTCCCGGGTGAGCAGGTTGATCCGGCCCAGCTCGTCGTCCTCGCCCCAGTCGCCCCAGGTCGAGCCCGGCGGACGCTGCTTCCAACGCTTCGTC
>NZ_JAAGLT010000086.1 GCF_010548275.1 Streptomyces sp. SID12488 | reverse complement strand
TCGCTCAGTTCCGCGACCGGCTGGGCGAACCCGATGAAGTCCGCCGGGATCAGCTTCGTCCCCTGGTGGATCAACTGGTAGTAGGCGTGCTGCCCGTTCGTCCCGGGGGTGCCCCACACCACCGGCCCGGTCTGCCACTCCACCGGCAGCCCGTCCCGCCCGACCGACTTGCCGTTGGACTCCATGTCCAGCTGCTGCAGATACGCCGTGAACTTGGACAGGTAGTGGCTGTAGGGCAGCACGGCATGCGACTGGGAGTCGAAGAAGTTGCCGTACCAGATACCCAACAGGCCCAGCAGCAAAGGCGCGTTGTCCTGCGCCGGCGCCGTCCGGAAATGCTCGTCGACGAGCGCGAACCCGTCCAGCATCTCCCGGAACCGGTCCGGGCCGATCGCGATCATCAGCGACAGGCCGATCGCCGAGTCGTACGAGTACCGTCCGCCGACCCAGTCCCAGAACTCGAACATGTTGTCCGTATCGATCCCGAAGTCCGACACCTTCCCGGAGTTCGTCGACAGCGCCACGAAGTGCCTGGCAACCGCCTTGTCGTCGCCGCCCAGACCCTCGAGCAACCACGACCGGGCCGAGGTGGCGTTCGTGATCGTCTCGATCGTCGTGAACGTCTTCGACGCGACGATGAACAGCGTCTCGGCCGGGTCCAGGTCACGGACCGCCTCGTGCAGGTCGGCGCCGTCGACGTTCGACACGAACCGGAACGTCAACTCCCGTGCGGTGAAAGCCCGCAGGGCGTCGTAGGCCATCGCAGGACCGAGGTCCGAGCCGCCGATGCCGATGTTGACGACGTTCTTGATACGCCTGCCCGTGTGACCGGTCCACTCACCCGAGCGCACCTTGTCCGCGAAGGCGGCCATCCGGTCCAGGACCGCGTGCACGGCCGGGACCACGTTCTCACCGTCGACCTCGACCACCGCGTCCCGCGGCGCCCGCAGCGCGGTGTGCAGCACCGCACGGTCCTCGGTGATGTTGATCCGGTCACCGCGGAACATGGCGTCCCGCAGCCCGAACACATC
>NZ_JAAGLT010000085.1 GCF_010548275.1 Streptomyces sp. SID12488 | reverse complement strand
CTTAGATTCAACCGGTCAGAGCAACAGTGCTGGTTGAGGACGGTTTACGTGGCGAGACTGGGTCGGCCGGGGATGTCGGACGAGATGAAGGCCGACTTGTGGCGGCGCTGGAGGGCCGGGGAGTCGATCAGCGTCATCTCAAGGCAGATCGGCAAGCCGCCCGGCTCGGTGTTCACCGTCCTCAAGCACCACGGAGGAATCGCTCCCACACCCCGCAAAGCACGTGCCGGAAGCTTGACCATGGGCGAGCGGGAGGAGATCTCACGCGGGCTTCATGCCGGAGAGTCCTGCCGGGCCATCGCCGGCCGCCTGGGGCGTGCAGTGTCGACGATCAGTCGTGAAGTCAGCAACAACGGTGGACGCGACGTCTATCGGGCGATCGCTGCGCAGGAACGGGCACTTGACCGCGCCCGGCGCCCGAAGCAGTGCCTGCTCGCCCGCAGGCCCGCGTTGAGGCAGACGGTACTGACCCTGCTGCAGGAGGAGTGGTCGCCGGAACAGATTGTCGGCCACCTGCGTCTGCACCACGGTGACGACCCGGGGATGGAGATCAGCCACGAGACGATCTACCGATCGGTCTACACCACCCGCTGGAAAGTGATCCCTCGCGAGCTGTGCAAGCGCCTGCGAACTGGCCGCCCGATCCGGAAGAACAAGCGCCACACGGTGAAAGGACAGTGGCGCTCACAGATCACCGATGCCCGACCGATCGAGGACCGGCCCCAGGCGGCGGGAGACCGCAGCGAGTTCGGGCATCTGGAAGGCGATCTGGTGATCGGCTCGAACAACAGCCAGGTCGCCACGCTGGTCGACCGGAAGTCACGGTTCCTCACGGTCGTGAAACTCGCCAGCCGCCACACCACCGTAGTTGTTCCCGCTCTGGCCGAGACCTACGAACGCATGGACCCCCGCCTACGCAGCACCCTGACCTGGGATCGCGGTATGGAACTGGCAGCCCACAAGCGGTTCACCACCGAAACCGGCGTCGACGTGTTCTTCGCAGCCCCGCGCAGCCCCTGGCAACGCGGCACCAACGAGAACACCAACAAGCTGCTCCGGCAGTACCTCCCCAAAGGCACAAACCTGTCGACGTTCAGCCAGGACGACCTCGACGCCATCGCGACGAAGCTCAACAACCGTCCGCGCAAGTGCCTGGGATTCCGCACCCCGGCCGAGAGTGTTGCCTTGACCGGTTGAATCTAAGAC
>NZ_JAAGLT010000084.1 GCF_010548275.1 Streptomyces sp. SID12488 | reverse complement strand
CCCATCACCGGCATGACCATCTCCGCCTACCCGCACCTCATCGACGCCCTCG
Organism: Streptomyces sp. SID12488; assembly: GCF_010548275.1. GTDB lineage: Bacteria > Actinomycetota > Actinomycetes > Streptomycetales > Streptomycetaceae > Streptomyces. The sequence goes on along the minus strand of NZ_JAAGLT010000084.1, from coordinate 1,184 downwards.
CCGCCGTCAAGGAGGCCGCCGCCCTCGCCAACGAGGAACTCGGGCTGCTGGAGCCGAAGAAGGCCGCCGCGATCGTCGAGGCGTGCCGGGAGATCCGGGGCGGCAGGCTGCACGACCAGTTCGTGGTGGACGTCATCCAGGGCGGTGCGGGCACCTCGACGAACATGAACGCCAACGAGGTGGTGGCGAACCGGGCGTTGGAGCTGCTGGGCCACGAGAAGGGCCAGTACCGGCACCTGCACCCCAACGAGGACGTCAACCTCGGCCAGTCCACCAACGACGTCTACCCGACCGCCGTCAAGGTCGCGACCGTCTTCGCCGTGCGGGAACTCCTCAAGGCGATGACCGTGCTCCAGGACGCCTTCGCCCGCAAGGCGGTCGAGTTCCACGACGTGCTGAAAATGGGGCGTACACAGCTCCAGGACGCGGTTCCGATGACGCTCGGGCAGGAGTTCTCGGCGTACGCCGTGATGATCGAGGAGGACCGCAGCCGCCTCGCGGAGGCCGTCGAGCTGATCCACGAGATCAACCTCGGCGCCACCGCCATAGGCACGGGCCTCAACGCCCCCGCCGGATATGCCGAGTCGGCCCGCCGCCACCTCTCCGCGATCACCGGACTGCCTCTCGTCACGGCCGCCAACCTGGTCGAAGCCACCCAGGACTGCGGGGCGTTCGTCCAGATGTCAGGCGTGCTCAAGCGGGTCGCCGTCAAGCTCTCGAAGAGCTGCAACGACCTGCGTCTGCTGTCCTCCGGGCCGCGCGCCGGGCTCGGCGAGATCAACCTCCCGCCGGTGCAGGCCGGTTCGTCGATCATGCCCGGCAAGGTGAACCCGGTGATCCCCGAGGTCGTCAACCAGGTCGCCTTCGAGGTGATCGGCAACGACGTCACCATCACCATGGCCGCCGAGGCCGGACAGCTCCAGCTCAACGCCTTCGAGCCGATCATCCTGCACTCCCTCTCGGAGTCCATCACCCACCTGCGCGCCGCCTGCCTCACGCTCGCCGAGCGCTGCGTCGACGGCATCACCGCCAACACCGAGGCCCTGCGCGCAAGCGTGGAGAACTCCATCGGCCTGGTCACCGCCCTCAACCCGTACATCGGATACACGGCCGCCACCGACATCGCCAAGGAGGCGCTCGTCAGCGGCCGGGGCGTCGCCGAACTCGTCCTGGAAAAAGGCCTG
>NZ_JAAGLT010000083.1 GCF_010548275.1 Streptomyces sp. SID12488 | reverse complement strand
CTAGGCCGTGTTTTGGAACTGAGTCCCTGACCATGCTTCATGCCGTGATGATCTAGGTGTGGGGCGTGGGGATCTTTCGGATGAGCAGTGGTCGGTGCTGGAGCCGTTGTTGCCGGTCGTGGGGCTGGGGCGTCCGGCTCGTAACCGGCGGCGGTTGATCGACGGGGTGCGGTGGCGGGTGCGGACCGGTGTGCCGTGGCGGGATCTGCCGGTCGAGTACGGGCACTGGCAGACCGTGTATGGGCTGTTCAGGCGCTGGCAGCGTGAGGGCGTGTGGGCTGGGATCCTGACCGCGCTGCAGGTCAGGGCTGATGCTGCGGGCCTGATCGCGTGGGAGGTGAACGTCGACTCCACGGTCTGCCGGGCCCATCAGCATGCTGCCGGTGCCCGCCGGGACGGTGCCGGGCAGAAGGAACCGCCGGGCGGGACGCGGACCGAGCCGGACGATCACGGGCTGGGCCGCTCACGCGGCGGTTTCTCCACGAAGATCCATCTGGCCTGCGAGCAGGGACAGAAGCCGCTGTCGCTGCTGGTCACGGCGGGCCAGCGGGGCGACAGCCCGCAGTTCGAGCCGGTCCTCGAAGCGATCCGGGTGCCCCGCACCGCCGGCGGGCGCCCTCGGGTGCGTCCGTTGCGGGTGCGGGGCGACAAGGCGTACTCCTCACGCGCCAACCGTGCTTATCTGCGCCGTCGCGGGATCAGGTGCACGATCCCCGAGCCGGCCGACCAGATCCGCAACCGCAGGCGCCGAGGCAGCGCGGGAGGCCGTCCGCCTGCCTTCGACCGTCAGGACTACAAGGCTCGTCATGCGGTGGAGTGCGGGATCAGCCGCCTCAAGCAGCACCGCGGTGTGGCCACCCGATACGACAAGCTTGCCGTCCGCTTCGAGGCGACGGTCCAGATCGCGGCGATCCAGCAGTGGCTGTGACCCGCCGACGACCCCTACGGCCGTGCCATGCTGGCGCCCGAACCGACAGCGCACCGTGGGGAGAAGTCCAGTGGCCGCCCAGTACTACTGCGCAGACAGCGAAAACGGCGACCACATCGACGACCCTTCCGAGGACGCCCTGTTCGACCTGATCAGCGAACTCAACGACACGGACAACACCTTCGTCGTCATCCAGCCAGACCAGGACGATCCTGCCTGGTTCGTGTCCGTCGCTGTCCTCGACGAAGGCGGCTACGAGATGGTCCGCCGCGACACCACCCGCCGCGAACACCACGTGACCACTGAGCACGGCATCGGCCGAATCGCGAGCGGCCTCATCATCTGGCTAGCCGCCCGCGACTTCCAAAACACGGCCTA
>NZ_JAAGLT010000082.1 GCF_010548275.1 Streptomyces sp. SID12488 | reverse complement strand
GGCGAATTCCAGGGGTCGTTGCAACACTGCTGGTCAGCTGGCTAGGTCCAGTAGCTTAGCGAGGCGCTCGGCTGGGGTTTCCCAGTCGAGCGTTTTGCGTGGGCGGCTGTTGAGTTCGGCGGCCACGGTCTCCAAGTGCTCGGGTGTGTGGCTGCTCAGGTCGGTGCCCTTGGCAAAGTACTGCCGCAGCAGGCCGTTCGTGTTCTCGTTCGAGCCGCGCTGCCAGGGACTGGCCGGGTTGCAGAAGTAGACCGGGATGTCGGTGGCGATGGTGAAGGTGCGGTGGGCGGCCATCTCCGAGCCTTGGTCCCAGGTCAGGGAACGCCACAGGTGCGGCGGGAGGGTCTGGACGGTGGCGGCCAGCGCGTTGCGGGTCGCGAGGGCGCTGTGTCCGTGGGGCAGAGGCACGAGCATGACGTAGCGGGTGGAGCGTTCGACGAGGGTGCCGATGGCGGATCGGCCGTTCTTGCCGATGATGAGGTCGCCCTCCCAGTGGCCGGGAACAGCGCGGTCCTCCGCTTCGGCCGGCCGGTCGCTGATCATGACCATGTTTTTGATCGGCCGGGAGATCCGCTTGGCGGCGTGGCGGTGCGGGCGGCGCATGGCGCGTCCGGTGCGCAGGGCACGGGTCAGTTCCCGCCGGAGTTCGCCGCGGCCCTGGACGTAGAGGGCCTGGTAGATCGTTTCGTGGGTCACGTGCATGTCCGGCCGGTCGGGGAAGCGTGCCTGCAGAGCCTGGCAGATCTGCTCGGGGCTCCACCGCATCGTCAGATGGTCCTGGACGAAGTCCCGCAGTTCGGGATTCTGGCCGATCTTGCCCACTTTGGGCCGGGAGCGGCGCCGTTCGGCACGGCGGTGGGCGTGGAAGGGCCGGTAGGTCCATCCGCCCTTGGGCATGGCCCGGCGGTTGCGGCGTATCTCGCGGCTGATGGTGGAGGGGCTACGGCCCAGCTCGGCGGCGATCTGCCGGACGGATGCCTGCTCACGCAGCCGGTCGGCGATGTGGATGCGCTCGTGCTCCTGGAGATACCGCGACGGCTGAGGCAGTTCCTCCGGCTCTGGTGGCACGGGCGTCTGCACGGGCTCCTGATAGATCGGAGGAACTGCCTTGCTGCCGCCGGACGCGGGACGGCCGTTACGCCATCTCTTGCCGGTGCGGAGGTTGATCCCGACGATGCGGGCTGCTTCCCGGGTGCTGTAGCCCTGCTCCATGAGCTGGAAGTATGCGGCCCGCTCGCGGGTCAGCTTGCCGGCCCCCGGCTTCTTGTTCTTGCGGATCTCGAAGTCCATCGCACCCCTTGAACTGGGGTGTTGCAACGACCACTAGAACTCAAGC
>NZ_JAAGLT010000081.1 GCF_010548275.1 Streptomyces sp. SID12488 | reverse complement strand
CCAGGGGGCGTTGCGTGATTGGGGTTCGTCCGGATCGCCGGGCTGGTTGGGAGTCGCGTCGGACGTCCCGGTTCGGGCAGGGGCGGACGCAGTACAGGCACGGTCCCGGTGATCATGTGAGTGTCGAAGTCCCATGAACACTTGGTGAGTCCGTGCCTGCTCCTGCATCTTCCCCTATGCCCACTGCGCTGGACCAGTTGGCCCGGGCTTCCGCGCCGGCCCCACTGACGGACGCGGTCGCCCTGTCCGGCTTCTTGGGCCTGGTGCCCGATCCGAGAGGTGTTCGAGGGCGCCGCTACCAGCTGTCCGCCCTGGTCACCGCAGCCGCGGCAAGTGTGCTGGCCGGCGCCCGGTCACTCACCGCGATCACCGAGTGGATCACCGATGCCCCTGTCTGGGCCTGCCGGGCCCTCGGCTTTCCCCTGGACCCACTGACCGGCGCGGTGTCCGTCCCGCACCCCCATACCCTGCGCCGTCTCCTCGTCCAGTTGGACGGCGACGCCCTCGACCAGGCAATCGGAGCCTTCCTGGCCGCCCGTACCACCCCAACCGGCCCCGGACTGCGAGCGATCGCCGTCGACGGCAAGGTCCTGCGCGGCTCACGCACCGCCAACACCCCGTATGTCACTCTGCTCGCCGCGATGGACCACGCCGGTCACGTCCTGGCCCAGCGCCAGGTCGCCGACAAGAGCAACGAGATCCCCGCCTTCCAGCCCCTGCTGGACAGCATCGACCTGACCAGCACGGTCATCACCGCCGATGCGCTGCATACCCAGCACGCCCACGGCACCTACCTCCGCACTCGTGGCGCCCACTACATCGCCCAGGTCAAGGCCAACCATCCCGGCCTGTTCGACCGCGTCCGCCACCTGCCCTGGCGCGAGATCACGCTCGACCACCACGACCGCACCCGAGCTCACCACCGCCTGGAGATCCGGCGGCTGAAGACCGTCGCCTTCGCCCACCTCGACTACCCCGACGCACGCCAGGCCCTACAAGTCGTGCGCTGGAGAAAGGACTTCACCAGCGGCAGGCTCACCATCGAGCGCGTCTACCTGATCACCAGCCTGCCGCCCGGCACAGCGACCGGCCCCCAGCTCGCGGCCTGGATCAGAGGGCACTGGAAGATTGAAAATCTCCTGCACCACGTCCGCGACCGTACTTTCCGCGAGGACGACTCCAAGATCCACGTCGGTCGCCTCCCACGCGTCATGGCCGGCCTGCGCAACCTTGCCATCGGCGTCCACCGTCAGGACGGTCGCACCAACATCGCCGCCGCCCTCCGCTACACCGCCCGCGACTGTCGCAGATCCCTGACCGCCCTCGGCCTCACCGGATGAATCCGGACAGATCTTGATCATGCAAGGGACCCTG
>NZ_JAAGLT010000080.1 GCF_010548275.1 Streptomyces sp. SID12488 | reverse complement strand
GTCCTACCTTTCAAGAGTGGTTGCTCTGGTCATTCGTAAGATCGGAGGACCCAGGGGCTCTGGGTATGGCTGTCATGGGCGAGACCACTCGATGGCTTAAGGGACTTGGCCACCTGGAGCCCCGCGACGACTCGACCGCCAATTGGGAAATGCGACTCCGATCGCTGCTGTAGGACAACGTCGGCGAGGTCGTCTGCGGGATCGATGTACGACGAGCTGGCGGAGGGGAACGTGCCCGAGATCTGGGCCGGAGTGGACATCGGCAAGACGCACCACCACTGCGTGGTGATCAACGCGGACGGGAAGCGGCTGCTGTCCCGCCGGGTCGCGAACGACGAGAGTGAACTGCTCGCCCTGATCGGCGACGTCCTGGAGATATCCGCCGACGCGCTGTGGGCCGTGGACCTCAACCACGGCGTTGCCGCGCTGCTGATCGGCCTGCTGGTCAGCCACGGCCAGCCGGTCGCCTACCTCACCGGCCTGGCGGTCCACCGGGCCTCGGCCACCTACAAGGGCGAGGGCAAGACCGATGCGAAGGACGCCTTCGTCATCGCCGACCAGGCCCGCGTCCGACGCGATCTGGGCCTGCTGCGGCCGGGTGACGAGATCGCCGTCGACCTGCGCACTCTGACCACCCGCCGCCTGGACACGGTCTTCGACCGCACCCGGCAGATCAACCGCCTCCGCGCCCAACTGCTGGAGATATTCCCCGCGTTGGAGCGGGCCTTGGAGCTGACGAACCGGGGGCCGGTGATGCTGCTGACCGGCTACCAGACCCCGGCGGCGATCCGGCGGGCAGGCGCGAGCCGGATCGAGATGTGGCTGAAGAACCGCAAGGTCAGGGGAGCCGCCGCACTGGCGAAGACGGCCGTGGAGGCCGCCCAGGCCCAGCAGACCGCGCTGCCCGGCGAGAAGCTGGCCGCCACCATGGTGGTCCGCCTCGCGAAGGGGGTGATGGCCCTTGATGAGGAGATCGCCGAGCTCGACGCCCTGATCGAGGCCAAGTTTCGCGAGCATCCACACGCCGAGGTGATCCGCAGCCTGCCCGGCATGGGAGCCAAGCTCGGAGCCGAGTTCCTCGCAGCCACCGGCGGCGACATGGACGCCTTCGGCAGCCCTGACCGCCTGGCCGGCTTCGCCGGCCTGGCCCCCAGACCACGTGACTCCGGCCGCGTCAGCGGCAACCTGCGCCGCCCCCGGCGCTACCACCGCGGTCTGCTCAGAACCATGTACCTGTCGGCCATGGTCAGCCTTCAGTGCTGCCCCGTGTCGAAGGCCTTCTACGACCGGAAGCGGAGCGAGGGCAAGGGCCACAAGCAGGCCCTGCTGGCCCTCGCACGCCGACGCCTCAACGTCCTGTGGGCGATGATCCGTGACGGAGAGTGCTTTCACGCTTCACCTCCCGTCACGGGAGCGGCTTGACAACACGATTGGGAAGTCCCTT
>NZ_JAAGLT010000007.1 GCF_010548275.1 Streptomyces sp. SID12488 | reverse complement strand
AGCTGGACCTACGGGCCTTCAGCGGCGCACACCCCGTCGAACTCATCGGCGGAGTCCGCTTCCCAGCCATCGGCGAACTCCCCTACCTCCTCACCCTCGCAGGCCACGGCTTCTACTGGTTCCGGCTGCGGAAGGACGCGCAGGACGCCGGGTAGATAGCCGGGTAGATAATGGTCTTACCTGGATGTACACGGTCGTACGTGCCGAACCCCGGCGGGCCGGTTTCTCCCGTCCCGCCCGGGGCACGCAACAGTCACACCCCGCCCCTGGGGAAAGGACGCGATGCCATGTCGGAAGCCATCACCCGCTCCGCCACGACGGGTCCCGACCTCCTCACGTCCCTGGACCCGCTGCTGCGCGAATGGCTGCCGAGACAGCGCTGGTTCGCCGGAAAGGGACGTCCGGTCACCGACTTCTCCCTGGTGGCGGCCACCGAACTACTGCCGGTCACCACCCAGCTCGGCCTGTACCACCTCCTCGTACGCGCCCATCAGCCCGCGCTGCAGGGCCTCGGAGACTGCTACCAGCTCCTCATAGGCACGCGTGAGGCGCTGCCGCCCCGGCTGGCGCCCGCGCTGATCGGACACGTGGACCGGGGCCCGCTGACCGGACTGACGGTGTATGACGCCCTGTACGACGCCCGGCCGGCCGAAGTGCTGCTTGAGGCCATGCGGACCCGGGCCCGGATCGGCGCGCTGCGCTTCGACCGCCACGGGGACGCGGACGACAAGGGCGAGGGCGGGCACGACGGCGAGAGCGAGATACCGGCGGGGCTGGTGGCCCGGGTGGTGACCGCGGAGCAGTCCAACTCGTCGATCATCTACGGCGATACGTTCATCCTGAAGCTGCTCCGCCGGGTCGTACCGGGCGTCAACCCCGACCTGGAACTGCCGCTGGCGCTGGCCCGCGAGGGCTGCCCCCGGGTACCGGCCCCGGTGGCGTGGATACACACCGACGCCACCGGGACCACCGATCCCGACGCGGAGCTGAACCCTGAGGACAGTTACGTACTCGGCGTCCTCCAGCCCTTCGTGCGGGGTGCCGCCGACGGCTGGGAGCTCGCGTTGCGCGAGCTGGCCAAGGGTGAGGACTTCAGCGCGGAGGCGCGAGCGCTCGGGCGGGCCACCGCCGAGGTGCACATGGCGCTCGCCCGTGCCCTGCCCACCGTGACGCTGGGCCACGCGCAACTTCGTCCGCTGGTCGACGGCATGATCGACCGCCTGGACGCGGCGGTCCAGGCGGTACCGGCCCTCCACCCGTACGCGTCCGGCCTGCGCTCGGCGTACGAGGCGCTGGCCGATCTCGCCGCCGAGGGCCAGACCTGGACGGCCCAGCGCATCCACGGCGATCTGCACCTCGGGCAGTGCCTGCGTTCGCCGTCCGGGGAGTGGTCGCTGATCGACTTCGAGGGCGAGCCGTCCAAGCCGCTCGCGGAACGGCGGCTGCCGCAGCCGCCGGCCCGGGACATCGCGGGCATGCTCCGCTCCTTCGACTACGCGGCCCACTCGCTCCACCCCCGGCCGCCCGGCTGGGCGGCGCTGTGCCGGGCCGCGTACTGCGCCGGATACGCGGAGACCGCCGGCCAGGACCCGCGTACCGATCCCGTACTGCTGCGGGCGTACGAGACGGACAAGGCGGTGTACGAGGTGGTGTACGAGGCCCGGCACCGCCCGGACTGGCTTCCGGTACCGATGTCGGCGGTACAGCGCCTGGCCGCACCCGGCTGACCTCACGCGTCACCCCGCCCCCTCCCATCTCCCTCGCTCTGCCTCAGCTCCGAAAGGCCACCGCCCGTGACCCCGCACTTCCCGTCCAGCGGCTCGAAGAACCCGAAGAAGAAGACGTCCGCGAAGAAGGATCCTGGGAAGAAAGCGGCAAAGCAGGCGGCGAAGGCGGCAGCGAAGGAGTTGGAGAAGGCGTTGGAGGAGAAGCCGGGGAAGAAGCGGGACAAGAAGTTGAAGCCCAGGCCGGAGACAACGCCAGAAACCACGCAGGAGAGGAAGCCCGTGACGGAGCCGGAACCCGTACCGAAGCCGCCGGCGGTGCCGGAGCCCATGCCGGAGCCGGCGTCGGTGCCGGAGTCGGAGTCAGTGCCGGTCCCGGTGGCGGAGTCGGTTGCGGAGCCGCTGTCGGTCCCGGAGTCGATGGCGGAGCCGGAGTCGGTCCCGGAGCCGGTGACGGTGGCGGAGTCGGAGTCGATGGCGGAGTCGATGGCGGAGCCGGTGACGGTCCCGGAGCCGGTGACGGTGGCGGTGGCGGAGCCGGTGACGGTGGCGGTGGCGGAGCCGCTGGCGGAGCCGGTGACGGTCCCGGAGCCGGTGACGGTGGCGGAGCCAGTGCAGGAGAAGTCCGCCCCGGAGCCGGTCGAGGTCGCTCCGCAGGAGACCGTTCTGCTTCCCTCCCCCGCGCTGGACGCAGCCGACCGCGGGCGGCTGCTGGCCGGCACGCACCACGACCCGCACTCCGTCCTGGGCGCGCACGTACTGCCGGGCGGGGTCGCTTTCCGGGTGCTGCGGCCGTACGCCCGGTCGGTGACCGTCGTAGCCGGGGATCTGCGGGCCGAGCTGCACGACGACGGCGACGGGTTCTTCTCGGGTGCGCTGCCGCTGCGGGGCGTCCCGGAATACCGGCTGGTCATCGCGTACGAGGACCAGGTGCGGGAGACCGAGGACGCGTACCGGCTGCTGCCCGCGCTGGGCGATCTGGACCTGCATCTCATCGGCGAGGGCCGGCACGAGGAGCTGTGGAAGGCGCTGGGCGCCGAGCCGATGACCCACCAGGGCGTCACCGGCACCCGCTTCGCCGTCTGGGCACCGAACGCGCGCGGCGTACGGGTGACCGGGGGCTTCAACTTCTGGGACGGTACGGCGTATCCGATGCGGTCGCTGGGCGGCACCGGGGTGTGGGAACTGTTCGTGCCGGGCGTCGGCGAGGGCGAGCTGTACAAGTTCGAGATCACGCGCCCGGACGGCTCGAAGACACAACGCGCCGACCCGATGGCCCGCCGGACCGAGATCCCGCCCAACACGTCGTCCATCGTGCACAGTTCCCACTACGAGTGGGAGGACGCGGAGTGGCTGGCGCGGCGGGCGGAGGCCCCGGCGCACGAGGCCCCGATGTCGATCTACGAGCTCCATCTGGCTTCCTGGCGACCGGGCCTGACGTACCGTCAACTCGCCGACCAACTCCCCGCCTACGTACGGGATCTGGGCTTCACGCACGTGGAGCTGATGCCCGTGGCGGAGCACCCCTTCGGTGGTTCGTGGGGCTACCAGGTCACCGGGTTCTACGCGCCCACGGCCCGGCTGGGCACTCCGGACGACTTCAAGTACCTGGTGGACGCGCTGCACCGCGCCGGCATCGGCGTACTGATGGACTGGGTCCCTGCCCACTTCCCGCGCGACGACTGGGCGTTGGCCGAGTTCGACGGCCACCCGCTGTACGAGCACGAGGATCCGCTGCGGTCCGCCCACCCCGACTGGGGCACCCTGGAGTTCGACTACGGCAGGCGGGAGGTGCGCAACTTCCTGGTGGCGAACGCCGTTTACTGGTGCGAGGAGTTCCACATAGACGGCCTGCGGGTCGACGCGGTCGCCTCGATGCTCTACCTCGACTACTCGCGTGAGCCCGGCCAGTGGGTGCCGAACGAGCACGGGGGCCGGGAGAACCTGGACGCGGTCGCCTTCCTCCAGGAGATGAACGCGACGGTGTACCGGCGGGTCCCCGGGGTCGTGACGATCGCCGAGGAGTCGACGGCGTGGGACGGCGTCACCCGGGCCACGCACCACACGGGCCCCGGCGGTTTCGGCGGGCTGGGCTTCGGGCTGAAGTGGAACATGGGCTGGATGCACGACTCGCTCGGCTACGTACAGCACGACCCGGTCCATCGCAAACACCACCACCACGAGATGACGTTCTCCATGGTGTACGCGTACAGCGAGAACTACGTCCTCCCCATCTCCCACGACGAAGTCGTCCACGGCAAGGGCTCGCTGGTGTCGAAGATGCCGGGCGACTGGTGGCAGCAACGGGCCACCGAGCGGGCGTACCTGGCGTTCATGTGGTCACACCCCGGCAAGCAACTCCTCTTCATGGGCCAGGAGTTCGCGCAGGGCGCGGAGTGGTCGGAGGCTCATGGCCCCGACTGGTGGCTGCTCGACCCCGCCTACGGGGCCGAGGCCGACCACAGGGGCGTACGGGACCTGGTCCGCGACCTGAACACGGTGTACCGGGACACCCCGGCCCTCTGGCAGCTGGACACGAACCCGTCGGGCTTCGAGTGGCTGGTCGGGGACGCGGCGGAGGACAACGTCTTCGCCTTCGTCCGCTACGACGCGGAGGGCGCCCCTCTTCTGTCGATCAGCAACTTCTCCCCGGTCGTCCGCAACGAATACCGCATCGGCGTCCCGGACACGGTCCCGGCCTGGCACGAGACCCTGAACACGGACGCGTCCCGCTACGGCGGCGCCGACATCCACAACCCGGCCCCCCTGAAACCGGACCCCCAGCCCTGGCACGGCCGCGCGGCCAGCATCCGCGTAACCCTGCCACCACTGGCAACGGTCTGGCTGCGCCCGGCGTAAGCGGCTTTTCCAGCCCGTCCGGCGTTTGAGGACAAGGCCCGTTCAGGGCCGTAGGGGGGTCTGGGGCGGCAGCCCCAGGGATGGGACGGGTAGGGGCGGCGGGGGCGAGACAACCCGCCGCCCGACCCCGTCTCACCGCCCCCCGAACATCAACCTCCGCAACGCCCCCAACAGCCCCTTCATCTGCCCGTCCCCACCAGACTCCTCCGCCGCCTCCCCGGCACTCGCATCTCCCCGCCATTCCCCGGCACCCGTGCCGACACCGCCGCCCACCCCACGCCCGCTCAACTCGTACCGAACCGGCAGCAACCGCAACCCCCGCACCACCGGCCCCGACCGCCACGGCAACTGGTCCGCCGGCAACGTCAGTTCGGCCTTTTCCAGATGGTCGAAGATCCGCCCCACCGCCGTACTCACGATCATCCCGCCCAACTCCCGCGCCGCACTGGGACACTGGTGCGGCCCGGCCCCCCACCCCAGATGCGCCCGCGTACTCACCGTCGCCCCGACCAGATGAGACGACCCGATCGCCATCAGGTCCCCGTGCGCCGCCGCGGCCGACGGCGAGACGATGTCCCCGCCCCGGATCCAGAAGTTCCCCAGCGCCACATCCCGCGCCGCGAACCGGAAGCACATGTTGGCCACCGGCGGATTCACCAGCGCCGCCCGGTTCACGGTCTCCCCGAGCTGCCCGGCCGACAGACTGCGCCGCACCGTCGCGTTCCCGCGCAACACCTCCAGCAGCGTGTTCAGCACCATGTTCCCGGTGATGTCGTTCAGGTACACCGCGTTCATGAACAGCTCACGCCCCAACTGCTCGTCCGACAGCTCCGGGTCGGCCAGCAGCATGTACGACGTCAGGTCGTCCCCGGGCCGCGCCCGCCGGTGCGCGGCCAGCCGCGTCATCGCGGCCAGCGCCCGCCCCGTCGCCGGCCCCGCGTCCGGCCCGCCGTCCAGCATCCGCCACAGGTCCATGACCAGCTCGTCCCCGAGCTCGACAGGGCACCCGAACAGCTTCGTGGTGACCATCAGCAGCAACGGCCGCGTGTACTGCGCGCCCAGGTCGGCGAACCCCGCCGTGCCCGACTCGGCCGCCAGCATCCCGATCAGCTCGTCGGCGTACCGCGCGACCGTCGCCCGCAACTCCCAGCCCTGCGGGGTCTGTCCGTCCTGGAACGGCCGCAGCGCCGCATAATGGGTGTGCCGGGCGGCGAGATGCTCCTCGTCGTCCATGAACATCGTCTGCCGCACCTCGTAGCCCGCGAGCAGCGGCCAGTCCGGTGGCAGCCGGCCCTGCGCCCGGGCCCGCCAGTAGCGCACGTCCCGCCGCCAGACACTCTCGTTCCGCAGTACCTCCAGCACCTCGCGGTAGTCGAGAACCAGCCACACCGGTACGCCCATCAGCCCCACCGGCGCGACGGGTCCGTAGGTGCGCCGAAGTCGCGCGTACACCGCGCCCGGGTCGGCGTCGAACTCCGACGTCAACAGTGGTTCCACGGGCAACGACTCGAGTGCCGGGCTGTCGGCCGGTGCGGTCGCGAACGGATGGGCTTCCATACGCACACGCATACCGCACCAGCCGCACACGTGCAGTGACCATGGCGCGAACTGTTACGTCTTGGTGACTCTTGGTGCACGCGTTACGCGTTCGGGCCGGGTGTACCGGGCCCTGCACCGGCCCCCCTCAGGTCCCGAGAGCGGACAACGCCACCGGCAACTCCCCCTGGTGCAGCACGCCCACGCGCTGAGTGGCCCGGGTCAGTGCGACGTACAGGTCGCTCGTGCCGAAGGCTCCCGGTTCCACCAGCAGCACGGAGTCGAATTCCAGCCCCTTGGCCTGCCGGGGATCGAGCAGTACGACATCCCGCGTCAGGTCGGGCTCCGCCCCCGCCTCCACGCCGTCCAGCCGTGCCGCCAACTCCCCGTGCAGCTCGCGCGGTGCGATCACGGCGAGCCGTCCCTCGACGGGCGCCAGCTCACCGACGGCCTTCTCCACGGCCCCCGCGAGATCCGCGAGATCACCGTCGACGGCCCGCACCCACGGCCGTACCCCGGTCGACCGTACGGACCTCGGCGGCTCGAAGTCCGACCGCTCCGCCCGCACCACGGCCGCCGCCACGTCCATGATCTCCGCCGGCGTACGGTAGTTGACGCCCAGCCGGGCATGCTCCCAGCGGCCCTGGACGTAGGGTGCGAGGATGTCCTCCCAGGCCCCGACGCCACCCGGCTCGGCGGTCTGCGCGGGATCGCCGACCAGGGTCATCGACCGGGTCGGGCTGCGCCGCATGAGGAGCCGCCACGCCATCGGCGACAACTCCTGTGCCTCGTCGACAATGATGTGCCCGAACGCCCAGGTCCGGTCGGCCGCCGCACGGTCGGCGGCGCTGCGCAGGTCGTCCTCCTCGTGCCGCTCCGCGAACCGCTCCGCGTCGATGATGTCGTGCGCGGACAGGATCTCGGAGTCCTCCGCGTCCAGGTCCTCGAACTCGTACGTACGGGAGGCATACGAAACGTCCAGCACGCCTTGCGCGTAGGCGACTTGGCTGCTGCGCTCGCGCTCCGCCCGCGCCCGGGCCACCCGGTCGTCCTCGCCGAGCAGCTCCGCCGCCTCGTCGAGCAGCGGTACGTCGGCTGTCGTCCAGGCCCGGGTGACGGGCCGCCGAATGGCCTCGGCGTCGGCCTCCGACACGTACCCCTCGGGTGCTGCCAGGAAGTCCGCGACCAGTCGCCGCGGGGTGACGCGGGGCCACAACTGGTCGATGGCGGCCCAGACTTCACGGTTCTCGGCGAGGTCGTCGCGGATCTGGGTGATGTCGCTGGGGTCGAGGAGATTGCTGCCGTCGTAGGGGTCGGTGCCGATCCGCTCCGCGAGCATCTCCGTCAGCGTGTTGAGGATGTGCCCCTCGAAGTGTTCGCGCGCGACGTTGTGCGGCAGCTTCGCCTCGCGTGTGCGCTCCCGCGCCATCCTCACAAGTCCGGCGTCGAGCATGAGGACGTCCCGGTCGTGCTCGATGGCGATGACGGGGTCGGGCAGCCCCTGCCGGTCGCGTACGACGGCTGCCAGCACGTCGGCCATCCCGGACCGCCCCTTGACCGTGGCGGCCTCGGCCGTGTCGGCGGCGGTGGCCTTCACGCCCGGGAAGAGCTCGCCGACGGTCGCCAGCAGTACACCGGTCTCACCGAGCGAGGGCAGCACCTCGCCGATGTAGCCGAGGAAGGCGGGGTTGGGCCCGACGATCAACACGGCCCGCTTGGCGAGGAGTTCGCGGTGTTCGTAGAGCAGGTAGGCGGCCCGGTGGAGCGCGACGGCGGTCTTGCCGGTGCCGGGCCCGCCCTCCACCACGAGCACACCCCGGTGCGGGGCGCGGATGATCTCGTCCTGTTCGGCCTGGATGGTCTGCACGATGTCGTTCATCCGGCCGGTGCGGGCGGAGTCGAGCGCGGCGAGCAGCACAGCGTCGCCGGAGGGGTCCTCGTAGCCGGTGCGCGTCGGGTCCCCGAGGTCGAGGATCTCGTCGTGCAGTCCGGTGACGTGCCGCCCGTCCGTACTGATGTGCCGACGCCGGCGCAGCCCCATCGTGGTGTGCCCGGTGGCGAGATAGAAGGGCCGGGCGACCTCGGCCCGCCAGTCGATGAGCATCGGGGTGCGCTCGGCGTCGTCGGCGCGCAGTCCGATACGGCCGATGTGGTGGGTGACACCGGAGGTGAGATCGATCCGCCCGAAGCAGAGCGACCCGTCGACGGCGTTCAGCGCGGCGAGCAGCCCGGACCGCTCGGCGACGAGCACGTCCCGTTCGAGCCGGGCCTGCATCGGCGTACTGCCCTGCGCGAGCGCATCCGTGACGGAGTGCTCGGTGTCGCCGCGCAGGGCGTCGACGCGGGTGTAGAGCCCGTCGACGAATTCCTGCTCACTCCGCAATTCATCGCGAGTTGATTCCGTGTTTGCGCCCCTGTTTGACAATTCCGCTCCCGCTCGGATATACTCTGCTCATTGAACTTGTCGCGACCCAATTTCAGCAAGTCGCGAACCATTGAATATACGCAAAGAAATCCCCCGAGCACAATCGCTCGGGGGATTTCTTTGTTCGTCTGCGGCTCGGAGTGCGTCAGAGTACGTCGGACAGCTCCTCCAGCAACCGCCTTTTCGGCCGGGCCCCCACCATCGACCGCACCGGCTCTCCGCCCCGGAACACCATGAACGTCGGCATGGACAGCACCCGGTAAGCGTTGGTCGTCAAGGGGTTGGTGTCCACGTTCAGCTGGACCACCTTCAGACGGTCGGACTCCTCCGCCGCGAGGGTGCTCAGTACCGGGGCCATCTGGCGGCACGGTGGGCACCAGTCGGCCGTGAACTCCACCAGGACCGGCAACTCCGCCCCGATCACCTCCGCCTCGAAGTCCGCGTCCGTCACCTCGGCCACGCCCGCTGCCCTGATCATCTCGCTCGTCCTCCCCATTCGCATGCCGGTTCCGGACCGCCCGGAACCGTCGCCTCGGCCGCCAGCTCGTCGCGCGCCCGCTCGGCCCGCGTCAGCTGTTCACCGACCTTCGCCCGTACCGACTGCAACTCGCCGATCAGCTCGTCGAGTTCGCCCAGCTTGCGGCGGTAGACGGCGAGTGACGCGGGGCAGGAGTCGCCCTCCGGATGGCCCGCCCGCAGGCAGTCCACGAAGGGCCGCGTCTCCTCCAGGTCGAACCCGAAGTCCTGGAGCGTCCGGATCTGCCGGAGCAGCTTCAGGTCGTCCTCGTCGTAGGCGCGGTAGCCGTTGTCCGTGCGCCGCGCGGGCAGCAGCCCCCGCGACTCGTAGTACCGCAGGGTCCGTGTGGTCG
This sequence comes from Streptomyces sp. SID12488, assembly GCF_010548275.1. Taxonomy (GTDB): domain Bacteria; phylum Actinomycetota; class Actinomycetes; order Streptomycetales; family Streptomycetaceae; genus Streptomyces. The sequence continues at coordinate 331,724 of NZ_JAAGLT010000007.1, read as the reverse complement.
TCCCTACCCGCGCCGCAAGCTCGCCGATTCGCATGCCGATTCGCATACGTACGAACGTAGTCCTTGACGCCGACGTCAAGGCAAGCCAACCGCAGGCCGAGCGGCTCACCCCGGGGGAAGCAGCGGCTTCCCCTCAACCGGGGACGACAGGAGGATCGACGTCGTCGTCCTGCCCAGCGCCGACGCCTGTTCGAGGATGTCCTCCAGGTGGACCGTGTTCTCCACGGCCACCTTGAGGATCCAGCAGTCCTCGCCGACCACGTGGTGCGCCTCGGTGATCTCGGGGCGGGCGAGCAGTTCCAGGGTCCTGGGGTGCTTGAGGGTGTAGCCACCGTGCGGATTGACCCGGATGAAGGCCTGGATGCCGTAGCCGAGGCGCGAGGGGGCGACACGGGCGCCGTATCCGGTGATCGCACCCGCCGACTCCAGCCGGCGTACGCGCTCCGTTACCGCCGCCGGGCTCAGCCGCACCCGTCTGCCCAGCTCGCTCAGTTTGATCCGGCCGTCGGTCTGGAGGAGCTCGAGGATCCGCCGGTCCAGCGCGTCGAGGGCCGCCGACGTTTCGTTGGCGGCGACTCGCGACTGCCGTGGTTCTTTCGGTATCCCGGCCGGATGTCCCATGACTCCCCCTTCAGAACTCAACTGTGCGCCAGGAGAATTATGATCACAAGGTCCACAACGGGGAGGGGACGTCGTGCGTGACGTATTGGTCATCGGCGGTAATCGCTATTTCGGAAAACGGCTCATCGGCCGACTGATCGCCGCCGGAGACCGGGTCACCGTTCTCAACCGGGGTTCCGCTTCACCACCCGCCGGGACAATTCACCTCGTCGCCGACCGCGACGACGAGGCCACCCTGAATTCCGCTCTCGGTGGCCGTGCCTTCGACGTCGTCGTCGACCAGGTCTGCTACACGCCCCGCCAGGCGGCGATCGCCCGGCGCGTCTTCGCCCGCGGCCGTACCCAGCGCTATGTGCTGACGTCCACGGTCGAGGTGTACGAGTACGAGGACTCCCTCGTCTACGAGGACACCGTCCTCCCCGTGCGCGAGGACACCGTCGACGCTCGTACCGTCTCTGTCCGGCTCGAACTCCCCTGGCACAAGCCGGAGTTCCGCGAGACGCACTACGGGGAGGGCAAACGCCAGGCCGAGGCGGTCTTCGCGTCCGCCGACGCCGGTGACGATGCCGATGTCACCGACGGCTCCGGCGACACCGCGGCCGACGGTACGGAGTTTCCGTACACCGCCGTACGTGTGGCCCATGTCCTGGGCGGGGACGACGACTTCACCGGCCGGCTCGACCACTACGCCGAGCGCATCCGTACCGGCGCACCGATAGCCGTACCGACCGAGAACCGGCCCGCGACCTACATCCACGTCGAGGAGATCGCCGACTTCCTGCTCTGGGCGGTGGGCGAGAACTTCACCGGGCCGGTCAACGCCGCCTCCCACGGCCTGCTGACCACCGAGGAGTTGTGCGCGGCCGTGGCCCGGCACATCCCGAACGGCCGGACCGTCTTCCAGAACGTCGACGTCGGCAAGGTCTCCCCGTTCTCCTTCTCGCGCTCGTACGGCATGGACAACTCCCGGGCCACCGGGCTCGGGTTCACCTTCGGCCATGTTCAGGAGTGGCTGCCCCGAGCCGTCGCCGAGACGCTCGGGGCGGAGGCGGGGAAAGGGTGGCGGGGGAAATGACATGCGGTACGGAGCGTAATCGGCGTGCCGGGAAAGGGAGCCACCCCCTACCGTGACCCCATGACAACCCCCGAGCAGCCGCCTCACAGTCAGCCCGCGAGCCCTCCGACGCCCGAGGGTCTTCCCAGGGCCGAGTTCGCCTTTCCCGGTCCGCTGCGCGACCAGCTCGTCGCCGCGATTCTCGACGGTTCGAAGACGTCCACGACCGGGCTCGTCGTGGACTACGAGCACGAGGGCGAGGCTCTGCCGGAGGTCGGGAGCCGTTCGGTGGTCGTCGACTCCGAGGACCGGCCGGTCGGGATCATCGAGGTCACGGGCGTGCGGGTCGTTCCGCTGGCCGAGGTGGATCTCGCCCACGCGCTCGACGAGGGCGAGGGCCATCCGGACGTGGCCGCGTGGCGGGCCGGTCACGAGCGGTTCTGGCACAGCGCGGAGATGCGGGCGGCGCTGGGGGACCCCGGGTTCACCGTGGACGACTCGACGGTGGCGGTACTGGAGCGGTTCCGCCTTGTGGCCGACCTCAGGCCCTGAGCGCCTTGAGGTTCTCGCCCCCACCGCCGCCCTGAAACGCCGGACGGGCTGGGGGTGGCTGGGCCTGGGCCGGACAGCGCAGCAAGCGGGTGGGTGGTCGGGAAACAAGACCTGGGCTGCGGCGAGCGGCAGCGCAGCTCATCGGCCCGTACGTGTGAGCTCGGGCAAGTCGGCCGGGTCCGCGGGCATTTCGGTACCCCCCGTCTCCTCCACGCGCCCCTTCCCCGGCAGCAGAACAGCGACCAGTACCGTCCCCACCCCCAGGATCACCGCCCCGATCAGGCTGGTGTGGGCCACCGCGTCCGAGAAGGACGAGCCGACCGCGTCCGCCATCTGACGTGCCCCCTGGGCGAGTTGGGTCGCCTGCGCCTTCAACTCGGCCGCCTGCCCGGTCTTCCCCGCGCTCGCCGCCTGCGACGCCTGTGCCGCGAGTTGCTGGGCCTGTGCGCCGATCGCCTGGGCCACCTGGTAGCCCGCGCCAACCGAGTCCTGGGCCGAACTCAGCGCGCCCGCAGGCAGCTTGCTGCCGTTCGTCGCGTCGGTGAGGTGGGAGGCGTACGACGTGGAGAGCAGCGAGCCGAGGATCGCGATGCCGAGCGAGCCGCCCAGTTCCAGCGAGGTGTCGTTCACCGCGCCGCCGACGCCCAGCTCGGCCTCGGGGAACGCCCCCATGATCGCGTCCGTGCACGGGGAGAGCGCGAGGCCGATCGCGAGGCCGAGGACCACGAGAGGGGCGACGAAGGTCCCGTATGACGAACCGGAGTCCACCTGCGAGAGCAGCGCGAGGGCCGCCGTACCGCCGACCATGCCCGCCGTGACCGTGACCTTCATGCCGACGCGCGGGGTGAAGTAGCCGGTGAGCGCCGAGCCGACGAAGACCGCGCCGGCGAGAGGCAGCATGCGCAGGCCGGTGTCCAGGGCGTCGTAGCCGAGCACGAACTGGAGGTGCTGGGTCAGGTAGTAGAACGCACCGAAGACCGCCAGGAAGAACAGGGCGACCGCGAGGTTCGAGCCCGCGAACCTGCGCTGCGTGAAGCGGCGTACGTCGAGGACCGGGCGCGGGTGGCGCAGTTCCCATACGACGAAGAGGACGAGGCCGAGGCCCGCGGCGACCGCCGCCGTGACCGCCTTGACGCCCCAGCCGAAGTGCGGCCCTTCGATGATCATGTAGACCAGCGCGCCGATCCACACCACGGACAGCAGCCCGCCGACGTAGTCGATCCGGTCGTGGTGGCCCGCCCTGGAGGGCGGCACGAGGGCGAAGGCGCCGATGATGGCGAGCGCGGCGATCGGCACGTTGATCAGGAACGTCGAGGCCCAGCCGTGGCTCTCCAGCAGCGCGCCCGCGACCAGCGGGCCGGCCGCGATGGCGAGGCCGGCGGTGGCGGTCCACAGGGTGATCGCCTTGGCGCGTTCGGCGCGCGGGAAGGTCGCGGCGAGGAGGGAGAGCGTGGCGGGCATGATCAGCGCCGCGCCCACACCCATGACGGCACGGGCCGCGATGACCCCGGTGGCCGAGCCGACCAGCGAGCCCGCGACCGACCCGGTACCGAAGACGACCAGACCGAGGACGAGCGCTCCGCGCCGACTGTACTTGTCGCCGATCGCGCCGAGCAGCAGCATCAGCGCCGCGTACGGGACGGTGTAGCCGTCTATGACCCACTGGAGATCGGCGCTGGACAGGCCCAGGTCCTGGGTCATGTCGGGGGCGGCGACCGTGAGGGCGGTGTTGGCCATCACGATGATCAACAGGCTCAGGCAGAGCACGAGGAGCGCCCACCAGCGCCGGGCGTAGGGGCGGGTCATCCCCTCGACGGGTTCCGTCCTGACAAGTCGCATGGCCACGGGGTCGCCTTTCTTACCGGCTGGTGATCACTGACTGATACTTGATCATTTTGCACAGTGGCGTGCAGTTGCACAATAATGTGCAACATACCCCGATGCACAGTGGTGTGCAAACAGAAGGAACGGAAGGCACAATGTCAGCCATGACCACGGGTACAACCAGCCGCGCCGACGTGAATCGCCGCCGCATACTCGATGTCGCGCTCGCCGAACTGCTGCGCGACCCCGACGCCTCGATGGACCAGATCGCGCGCGCCGCAGGTGTCGTACGACGGACTGTGTACGGGCATTTCCCCAGCCGGGAGGCGCTGATCAGCACGCTGCTCGACGGCGCCGTCGAGGCGGTCGCCGCCGCACACGCCGAGGGGATCGAGGGTGCCCCCGAGGATGCAGCGGAGCGCGTGGCCCGGTCCACGCTCGCGGTCTGGCAGGTCGCCGACCGCTACCGCATCCTCGTCGGGCTCGCCCAGCGCAGCGTCACCGTGCAGGGCATCCGCGACCGGTTCACTCCGGTCCGCGAGGCGTGTGTCGAGGTGCTGCGGCGGGGCCTGGAGGAAGGCGTGTTCACCTCCCCCCTGCCCGCGCCGGCACTGGCGTACGTGCACGAGCAGATGCTGTTCGCGCTGATGGAGGCGGTGAACGACGGGCTCCTCGCAGCAGAGGAGGCGGGCCGCTCGGCCGCGGTCACCCTGCTGGCCGCGGCGGGTGTCCCGGTCTCCCGGGCCACCGCGCTGGTGGCCGAGTTGACCGACGTGTCGGCCGAGCGGCGCGTCGGCTGACCGCCGTACCGGTGAACTGCCCTACGGGTGAACTGTCGTACCGGCGAACTGTCGTACCGGGCAAGGAAACAGCCGAGCGGCCAGGCTTCAGGGGAGTGCCTGGCCGCTCGGCGTTTTTGAGGTCCTGGAGCTCCGGCGGACCTGCCGGGGTGCCCCGGGCCGGGTGGCTGGACCACTCGCCCACCTGCAACCGAAAAGCCCGTTCCGCGGGATAAAGAAGGATTGCGCAGGATTCACCGCCCTCCATGAAATCCACCCCCTACCAAAACCCTCTCTTGGTTAATTGTTGATTGCTCTCCCATGTCACCGCTGATAGCGTTCCCATCGCTCTGACCAAGCATTTTGGAACGTATGGGGGATTGAACTTCGTGAGCATACGAAGCAAGGGTATTTCCACTCTGATCGCCTTCACCATGACCGGCACGATGTGCGGCATTGGTGCGCAGACGGCATTTGCCGCTCCGGCGGAAGGCAAAGGTAAAGCCGCACAGGCGGCGACAGCAGGGCAACCTCGCGCCGGAGCTGATGAACTCTGCGCGGTCGTGGGGATAGGCAGCGGCGCGGCAGGCCTTACCAAGGCGCTGGCCAAGGGTGCGTCGTGGGTAGGCATCGGCGCCAGCATCGGGTGCTACCTGTACACGAAGGCCAAGGAGGCCACGCCTGCGGAGCGACGAGCAGCCATGATCGCGTCGTACAACAGCTACCAGGCGAAGAGTGACCTCAAGAAGCTCGAAGCCCTCGGTTGGGACTGCCGGAAAGCAAGCGGTGGCGGCGGTGGCGGCGGCGATGTCGCTCCTGCCAACACGAAGCCGAGGGTGGGGTTCCGGGACATCAAGATGAAGGGCGTCACATATAAGTGCAGCGCTATCGGGGACTGATGGGGCGCCGCGACCCCAGCTATGGAGAGCGATTCGCGCTGTCCATAGCGCTGATTGTGGTCAGCCTGCTGTGGATAACACAGGAAACAGCCCCATGGGCGACCGTTCTGTGTGGGGTCGGTGCAGCTGGAGGAGCGCTAGGGGTGCTCTACTTCGGATGGCGCTGCATTTCCTTGCGCCGGGACTCGAATTGAGTTTTTCTCGGCGAATCACTCTTCATGAAGCGGGACAAGGCCGTGTACCGGGCGGCCTGAAGAAATGAGAGGCGGGTACGCCCGCCGCGGTCGGAACCGCGGCGGGCGTACCCGCCTTCGTGGGTCTTCGAACTTGACGGAAACAGCCGAGCGGCCAGGCTTCGGGGGAGTGCCTGGCCGCTCGGCGTTTTTCGAGGTCCTGGGGCTCCGGCGGACCTGCCGGGGTGCCCCAGGCCGAGTGGCTGGACTACCGGGGAGTGTCCGGGCCACCCGGGGTTTCCGGGGTCTGACTGCTGTTCCGCGCCGCCAGGGGTGTGTGCCCGGGCGGCTGAGGGACGGGGGAGCACCTCAGCCGCCCGGAGTCGGCGGGTTCGGGCCGGCTCGGATCCAGCCGGCCCGAACCGAACCGGGCCGAACCGGGCCGGGCCTGGGATCAGGCCTTGGCGAGTTCCTTCTCGCCGCCCTGCTCGGGGACGTCCGCGGCGTCGGAGTCCGGGTGGAAGCCGTCGTTCTCGTCGATGAGCGTCTTCTCGTCGAACGGGTGCTGACCGGCGAGGACCTCCGCGACGCGCGTCTTGTCGATCTCGTTGGTCCAGGTGCCGATCAGGACCGTGGCGACCGCGTTGCCCGCGAAGTTCGTCAGGGCGCGGGCCTCGCTCATGAAGCGGTCGATGCCGACGATCAGGCCGAGGCCGTCCACCAGCGCGGGCTTGTGCGAGGAGAGACCGCCGGCCAGGGTCGCGAGACCGGCGCCGGTGACACCCGCCGCGCCCTTCGAGGCGACGAGCAGGAAGAGGAGCAGGGGGATCTGCTCACTGACCGACATCGGCGTACCCATGGCGTCGGCGATGAACAGGGACGCCATGGTCATGTAGATCATGGTGCCGTCGAGGTTGAACGAGTAGCCGGTCGGGACGGTGATGCCGACCACGGGCTTGCTGACGCCCAGGTGCTCCATCTTCGCGATGAGGCGCGGCAGCGCGGACTCGGAGGAGGAGGTCGAGAGGATCAGCAGGAACTCACGGCCCAGGTACTTGAAGAGCGAGAAGACGTTGAGGCCCGTGAAGATCTTCAGCAGCGTACCGAGCACGATGAAGACGAAGAGGAAACAGGTGAGGTAGAAGGACAGCATCAGGATGGCGAGCTGCTTGAGCGCGTCGACGCCGGCGGACCCCGTCACCGCGGCCATGGCACCGAACGCACCGACGGGCGCGGCCCACATGACCATGCCGAGGATACGGAAGACGAGGCGCTGGATGTGCTCGACGCCGCGCAGGATCGGCGCGCCGGTGGAGCCCATGCCCTGGATCGCGAACCCGGCGAGCAGGGCGACCAGCAGCGTCTGGAGGACCTCGGGCACGGTGAACGCGGAGACGAACGTCGCCGGGATGATCCCGAGCAGGAACTCGGTGGTGTCCTTGGCCTCCGCCGACACCTGCGCCTGGCCGGTCTCCTTGACGGCGTCGGTCAGCGCGAGGCCGGTGCCCGGCTCGATGATGTTGCCGACGACCAGGCCGATGCCCAGCGCGACGAACGACATGAGCACGAAGTAGCCGAGCGCGATACCGCCGACCTTGCCGACCTTCGCGGCCTTCCGTACCGAACCGATACCGAGCACGATCGTGCAGAAGATGATCGGCGAGATCATCATCTTGATCAGGTTCACGAAGCCGGTACCGATGGGCTTCAGCTCGACGGCGAAGTCCGGGGCGATCAGGCCCACGGCGATACCGGCGGCCACCGCGGCGATGACCGCGATGTAGAGGTAGTGGGTACGGTCCCGCTTGGCGGCGGGTGCGGCAGGTGCCGTTGAGGATGAGGTGGCCACGGCTGCCCTCCTTGACGTCGTCGTCGGCATCACCGGCGTGCGGCTCACGTCCGGGGGATGGGGAGAAAGTTGTGCTGGGGGTGCGATGGTGCTGGGTTGCGATGGTGCTGCTGGGTCGCGAGCGGCGGCGACCGAAAACAGGCCAAGGCCCGTGAATCGCGTCCCTGCGATGCCGTGACTATCCCTCGGCCTGTGAGGGCGGTCACCCTTCCGTTCATTTAGTTCACGCTTATAAGGAGAGGCAGACTGGCACCATGCGCTTCCCCCGCGTTCCCGGACCCCGCAGCCTGGCCGCCCAGCTGTTCGCGATGCAGGCCGTGCTGATCGCGGTCGTGGTGGCCGGATGTGCGCTGTTCACCTACCTCAGCGACCGCAGCCAGGCCGAGGACGCGGCGGGCCGCCAGGCGATGGCCGTCGCCCGCTCCGTCGCGGACGCCCCCTCGGTGCGCGAGGCGATCCTCACCGCTCCCGAGCCGACCGCGCTGCTCCAGCCGTACTCCCTCCAGGTGCAGCGGCACACGGACGTCGACTTCATCACGATCATGGACCCCGAGGGCATCCGCTGGACCCACCCCGACAAGGACCAGATCGGGCAGCGCTTCCTCGGGCACCGGGAACGCGCGCTGCGCGGCGAGTCGTTCACGGAGGTCTTCTCCGGCACGCTCGGTCCGTCCGTCCGCGCGGTCACGCCGATCCACGCCGGCGGCTCGGACGGCGAGATCATCGGGCTGGTCAGCGCGGGCATCCGGGTCGAGGAGATCACCGCCCGGGTCCAGGACCAGGTCACGGCACTGTTCGGGGTCGCGGCGGGCGCGCTGGCGCTGGGCGCGATCGGCACGTACGTCATCAACGCGCGCCTGCGCCGCCACACGCACGGGATGAACGCGGCCGAGCTGAGCCGCATGCACGACTACCACCAGGCCGCCCTGCACGCCGTACGCGAGGGGCTGCTGATGCTGGACGGGCAGTACAAGGTGGCGCTGATGAACGACGGCGGGCGGGAGCTGCTGGGCGTCCCGGACGAGGGCGCGGGCGCAGGTGAAGTCGTCGGGCGGTCCGTGGCCGAGCTGGGGCTGCCGGCGCCGCTGACGGGTGCGCTGCTGTCCGCCGAGCCGCGCGTCGACGAGGTGCATCTGACCGCCGACCGGGTCCTGGTCGTCAACACCTCCCCGGTGTCGAGCGGTGAGCGCCGGGGAACAGTGGTCACCCTCCGGGACGTGACGGAACTCCAGTCCCTGATGGGCGAGTTGGACTCGGAGCGCGGATTCACGCAGGCGCTGCGCTCACAGGCGCACGAGGCGGCGAACCGGCTCCACACGGTCGTTTCCCTGATCGAGCTGGGGCGGGCGCCGGAGGCCGTGGACTTCGCGACCGCCGAACTGGAACTGGCGCAGGCACTCACCGATCAGGTCGTCGCGGCGGTCAGTGAACCTGTCCTGGCCGCCCTGTTGCTCGGCAAGACGGCGCAGGCGAACGAGCGGGGCGTGGAGCTGGTGGTGTCGGAGGACAGCAGCCTCGACGACGGTCTCCTCCCCGACACGCTCCCCTCCCGCGACCTGGTCACCATCCTGGGCAACCTCATCGACAACGCGGTGGACGCGGCCCAGGGAAGCGTGGAGAGCGGTATGGGGGCGTCCCGGGTGACGGTGACGGCCCTGACGGAGGACTCCCTGCTGGTGCTGCGGGTGTCGGACACGGGCACCGGCGTCGACCCGGCCCACGCGGAGGCGGTCTTCCAGCGGGGCTTCACGACGAAGCCGGCGGGACCGGGCGGTCGGGGTCTCGGCCTGGCGCTCGTACGGCAGGCGGTGGCCCGGCACGAGGGGACACTGACGGTCGCCGAGGCGGCGTGCGGCGGGGCGGAGTTCGAGGTGCGGCTGCCGTTGCCCAAGGTTGCGGCGCCCGTGGCGGTTTTGTCCACGAACGCTTCCGAACGCCATGCTCCCGTCAGGTCCAGCACCGCCAAGTCCATCACTGAGCCCGCCGAGACAGCCGAGCCCGCCTTGCCAGGAGGCGACGTATGACCGACCCGAGAGACACCACGCGCAGGGATACGACGACCGACCCCATCCGCGTTCTCGTCGTGGAGGACGACCCGGTCGCCGCCGACGCGCATGTCATGTACGTCGGCCGGGTGCCCGGGTTCACGGCCGTGGGCAAGGCGCACACGGGCGCGGAGGCGCGGCGCGCGCTGGACCGTACGCCCGTCGACCTGCTCCTGCTCGACTTCCATCTCCCGGACGGACACGGGCTGCAACTGGCCCGCTCGCTGCGGGCGGCCGGCTACCACGCGGACGTGATAGCGGTGACGTCGGCGCGGGACCTCGCGGTGGTCCGGGAGGGGGTCTCGCTGGGGGTCGTGCAGTACGTGCTGAAGCCGTTCACCTTCGCGACCCTCCGGGACCGGCTGGTGCGGTACGCCGAGTACCACGCGTCGGCGGGCGAGGCGAGCGGTCAGGACGAGGTCGACCGCGCGCTGGCCACCCTGCGCGCGCCGGGCCCCGCCGCACTCCCCAAGGGACTGAGCGCCCCCACCCTGGAACGGGTCACGGTGACCCTGCGGGCCAGCGCCGAAGGGCTCACCGCGGCCGGGGTCGCCGAGGAGGTCGGCATCTCGCGCATCACGGCCCGGCGCTACCTGGAACACCTGGTGGACGCGGGCCGCGCGGCGCGGGCCCCGCAGTACGGGCAGGTGGGGCGGCCGGAGTTGCAGTACCGGTGGGTGAAGGGATAGCGGGAGAAGGGGAGTTGGTCGGGTTTCATTTGGCCCTCACCTCATCGGCCGGTCGTAGGCGATGACTTGGGAGCCGAGTCGGGCGAGACGCGGCCCCAACTCGTCCCTCGCATAAGCCCCGATCGCGGAGACCTTCTCGTCGTCGACGAGGCCCGAGGGTGACACCTGTCCCCGGTGGTTCATGCGATTCCGGTGGTTCAGGTGACTCCGGCACGGTTCGTCCTTCCGATGTCTGAACGTCTACCGAGCGTCCGCCGAGCGAATGGTCGCCGGTCGCTGCAGGGTCATTGACCTGACTAGACCACTCCTCTTACGTTCGCCGGGCAGCCATACAGGCTTCAAGCCCGTAGGAGGTCGTGCTCGTGCGCCCCACCGCCGCCCGCCCAACTGCCCCATTCCCCCTGCTCGTTGCCGCCACCCTCACCATCGCCGCCGGTTCGCTCACGGCGTGCGACGGCGGCTCCGGAAGTGATCCGGACACGGTGAAGATCTCTTTCAAACAGTCGACCGACAACTCCATCAAAGTGATGGACACCTACCTCGCGGACATCAAGAAGCAGTTCGAGAAGGCCAACCCGGGCAAGAAGGTCGAGTTGGTCCCGATCAAGGCCCCGGACTCGGAGTACTACACCAAGGTCCAGCAGATGCTCCGCTCCCCCAAGACGGCCCCCGACCTGGTCTACGAGGACACGTTCCTCATCAACTCGGACATCACCAGCGGGTACTTGAAGCCGCTGGACGCCTACCTCGCCAAGTGGCCGGACTGGAATCAGTTCGTCGACACGGCGAAGACGGCGGCCAAGGCCGAGGACGGCAAGACGTACGGCGTCCCGGACGGCACGGACACGCGGGGGCTGTGGTTCGACAAGGGCATCTTCAAGAGGGCCGGGCTTCCGGAGGCCTGGCAGCCGAAGACGTGGGAGGAGGTGTTGTCCGCGGCCCGCACGATCAAGGAGAAGGTCCCGGACGTCACACCTCTGAACGTCTACACGGGCAAGCCGGTGGGTGAAGGGGCCACCATGCAGGGCTTCGAGATGCTCCTGTACGGGACACAGGGCGCGGGAACTTCGGACCCCCTGTACGACGGCTCGTCGAAGAAGTGGATCGCGGGGAGTCAGGCCTTCAAGGACGCCCTGACATTCGTCGAAACGGTGTACAAGGAGAAGCTGGGCCCGGACGTCGAGGACGCCCTCGACCCCAACATCGGCACCCGGGTACGCGGCGAACTGCTCCCCGAGGGCAAGCTCGGCATCAACCTCGACGGCTCCTGGCTCCCCCAGGACTGGCTGCCGGGCAGCGGTCACGAATGGCCCGAGTGGTCGACGAAGTTGGGCCTGGCGGCGATGCCGACCCAGACCGGCCAGGCGCCGGGCAAGGTGAGCATGTCGGGCGGCTGGACATGGGCGATCCCGTCGAAGGCGGGCAACCCCGACCTGGCCTTCGAGTTCATCAAGACGATGCAGACGAAGGCGAACGCCCAGAAGTGGTACATCGCCAACTCGGGCATCGCGGTCCGGGAAGACGTGGCGGCAGACCCGGCATACGTGGACGCCCAGCCCGGCATCAAGTTCTTCACGGACCTGGTCGCGAGTACGCACTACCGGCCCGCGTATCCGGCGTACCCGAAGGTCTCGACGGCCATCCAGGAGGCGATGGAGGGCGTGACGACGGGCGATGCGTCGGTGGAGGAGGCGGCGAGCGCGTACGACGAGGCGCTGAAGTCGGCGACGGACAACCAGGTCGTAGAGAAGCGGTGAGTACAAGTGCGGGTACAGGTGCGGATACGGGTGTGGGTGTATCCAGGCGTTCCTCCCTGCCCCGAGTGCTGACGCGGGCGCTTCCGGTCACACCGGCGGTGATCCTGCTTCTCCTCTTCCTCGCCGGGCCGATCGTGTACTGCGCCTACATCGCCTTCACCGACCTCCAGTTGACGGGCCAGGCCGAGTCGTCGTTCATCGGCTTCGAGAACTTCCGTACGGCCTTCAAGGACGAGGCGTTCCTGAACGCCGTATGGCTGACGCTGGTGTTCACGGTCCTGTCGTCCCTCATCGGCCAGAACACGCTGGGCCTGGCGCTGGCGTCGCTGATGCAGCGCGCGTCGAAGCCGGTGCGGACGGTCGTGGGCGGGATCGTGATCACGGCGTGGGTACTGCCGGAGGTGGTGGCGGGGTTCCTGCTGTACGCCTTCTTTCGGCGCGAGGGCACCCTCAACGCCATCCTGGACTGGCTCCATCTCCCGTCCCAGAACTGGCTGTTCACGTTGCCGATCCTGGCGGTGTCGTTCGCGAACGTGTGGCGGGGTACGGCGTTCTCGATGCTGGTGTACTCGGCGGCGCTGAACGAGATCCCGAAGGAGATCACGGAGGCGGCGGAGGTGGACGGCGCGGGGGGCTGGCGGCGGATGTGGCACATCACGCTGCCGATGATCCGCCGCTCGATCGGCACGAACCTGATGCTGAACACGCTGCAGACGCTGTCGGTGTTCGGGCTGATCTGGGTGATGACGAGGGGCGGCCCGGGGAACAGGAGCCAGACGCTCCCTTTGTTCATGTACGAACAGGCCTTCCAGAAAAGCATGATCGGGTACGGGACGGCGGTGGCTCTGCTGTTGCTGGTCGTCGGCTCGCTCTTCTCCGTGGTGTACATGCGGCTGCTGCGTACGGAGGTGTGAGACGCCGTGGTCACAAGGGCGACGATGAATTCCCGGCGCACGAACCGCCGGTTGGCGGCCGATGCGGGGTTGTTGGTGGTCGCGGCGGCATTCGTTCTCCCGCTCGCGTGGGTCGTCCTGTCGGCTCTGGATCCGCGGGCCGATCTGCGGGTGCGGGTTCCGGACGGTTTGACGCTGGGGAACTTCGATGCGGTGCTGACGGATGACGTCACGTTTACGCCGCTGCTCAACAGTCTGATGCTGTGCGGGGGTGGGACGCTGCTGACGGTGGTGTGTGCGGCGCTGGCCGCGTATCCGCTGTCGCGGTTTCGGTCGCGGTTCAACAGGCCGTTTCTACTGACGGTTCTGTTCGCCACCTGCCTGCCGATCACCGCGATCATGGTGCCGGTTTACGCGCTTTTCGTGCGGGTGAACCTTATCGACACCATGCAGGGCACGATCTTCTTTTTCGCGGCTTCGCAGCTTCCGTTCGCTATTTGGCTGATGAAGAACTTCATGGACGGCGTACCGAAGGAGCTGGAGGAGGCTGCCTGGACGGACGGGGCTTCGTCGCTTCAGTCGTTGACGCGGATTGTGCTGCCACTGATGGGGCCGGGGGTGGCTGTGGTGACGGTGTTCTCGTTCGTGATGATGTGGGGGAACTTCTTCGTGCCGTTCATGTTGCTGCTTACGCCGGATCAGATGCCGGCGAGCGTGAGCATCAATGACTTCTTCGGGAATCGGGGGACGGTTGTTTATGGGCAGTTGGCCGCGTTTTCGGTTATTTATTCGACGCCGGTGATTTTGTTGTATGTGCTGGTGGCGCGGCGGGTGGGTGGGGGCTTCGCTTTGGGCGGGGCTGTCAAGGGATGACTTCCGCATGGGCACCGACACCCGGGAAACCCTCCGCACCCTCATCCACGACATCGAAGCCGGCAAAGCGGGCCACCTCCCGCAGCCCCTGGCCCCCGCCGGCCCCGCCGCCCAAAAAACTGCTCACACCTCAGGCAGCACCCCAGGCCGGAACGGCTCGACCCCCACGACCCGCCGCACCCGCGTCACCTCGATGAGCAGCATCACGCGCCGCTCCCCCGGCAGCAGCCACGGATACCGGTCCTGGTCGATGTACTTCTTGGTGAGCCGGTCCATGGAACGTTCCGCCTCCTCGCCCTCCACGAACCGCACCACGCGCCCCCGGATCTCCGCACGGTCGTACGGGTTCTCGGGGTCGTGGTGGGAGAGCGAGACATGGGGATTGAGGCGGAGGTTCTCCTCCTTCACACGGCCGATGGCCGTGTTGACCATGACATGGTCGCCCTCGATGTCGACCCACATCGGCGACACCTGTGGCACGCCGTCCGCACCGACCGTCGCGAGGTGCCAGAAGTTCGGGGCGAGCAGCCGCTCCCGTATGTGCCCCTCGATCTTCTCCGTCTTGCCACTCACAGGACCACCACTTCCCGACGCCACCCGGCGCCCTCCAAAACCCGCCAAGCCACCCACCCTGGCAACCCGGCCTCAGCCTGACCGCAACCCGCGGCCTCCGGTCACGGTACGCGCCCCAGCCCCCCAACAAGCCCAACATGCCCTGCTGAACGCGCACTTGACGGCCGAACTCCCATCGGAGACAAAGGGAGGACAGCCTCCACGGCAGCTACGGCAGTCACGGCAAACGCGGCAGCCCAGCGGCAATCCAGCGGCGCCCCATCAACAGACCGCACAATTCACGCCGCCCCTACTCGCCAGTCACCCGCCCCACGCCACCCCACCGAACCCCCCACCACACCGCACCCACCTTCGACACTCGCCCACAGAGCCGAGACCCCAACAACCTCAAGCCCTCGAACGCCCACGGGCGAACGCCCGCGCATATGCCCAACCACCTTGCCGTTCGCACGGTCGGACAGCCGCGAACCCCGTCCGCGCCGCCCTCGTCCGCCCCCACCCCACGAGCTCCGGCGGGCACCGGGCAACCGCGAATCGACCCCCGAACCCGTAGCTTCCTACAATCCGTGATTGTGGCCGAACAGAACGTAGTCACCGCCGCCCCGCGCCCCTAGCTTGTGGCGCGTGCGCCGACCCCCAGTTCCGCCTCCACCGCCCACGCCGCCGACCCCGCCCTTCGACGCCCACGCGGCCCGCAGACTCCGTGTGGCCCTCGGAATGGGCCCTGAGCACGTCGCCTACGGGATGCGGGTCTCGTACGGGCTGCCGTACATCACGCCCGACCACGTGGTCGCCTGGGAACGCAACATCATGGCCCCGGGCAGAAGCGAACTCACCGCTCTCGCCGGCGTGTTGTGGTGTTCGCCCTGCGAACTCATCGGCCGTCCCGGCACCTTGCGCGAGCACCGCGCCGCGCGTGGCCTCAGCGCGGAGGACGTGGCGCGGGCCGTAGGGCTCGAACTGCTCGTCTACGTACGGATGGAGGAGAGCGGCGAGTGGCGCGGCACCGAGCGGCAGTCCGCGATTCTCGCCGAGGTGCTCGAACTCTCGCTCGCGGACTTCATGTCCCTGACCGGCCTCGACGGCAAGCTCGCCGGATTGCTGCGCAGCGCGGTCACGACGCGCTGGCAGGCGTACGTCCGGCCCGTCAACAAGATGGTGCCGCTGAACCGGCGCCTCCTGGAGGGCACGCTCCAGGAGCTGCACCGCTACTACCAGGGGCAGTTGGCCGCCACCCTGACCTGGTCGGACGGCTCCGCGGCGAGCGAGGCGAGCCACATCGGACGCGAATTCCTCGACCGGATCGTGGAGCACTTCTGGGCGAGGGTCGACACCAGCATCCCCAACAGCCCGAACCGCCGCTGACCGCCCTTACCTCCTGGACAGCCTTGGCCGCCTTGACCTAGAACACGGACTCCGCCTCGTCCATCCGGTCCTTCGGGACCGTCTTCAACTCCATGACCGCCTCCGCCAGCGGCACCATCACCACGTCCGTCCCGCGCAGGGCTGTCATCCGCCCGAACTGGCCCTGGTGCGCGGCCTCCACCGCGTGCCAGCCGAACCGGGTCGCGAGAACGCGGTCGTACGCGGTGGGCGTGCCGCCGCGCTGGATGTGGCCGAGGATGACCGGCTTGGCCTCCTTGCCGAGCCGGCGTTCCAGCTCGTACGCGAGTGCCGTGCCGATGCCCTGGAAGCGCTCGTGGCCGAACTGGTCGATCGCGCCGTGGCCGTAGTCCATGCTGCCCTCGGCGGGGTGCGCGCCCTCGGCGACGCAGATGACGGCGAACTTCTTGCCGCGCGCGAACCGCTCCTCGACCATCTTCACGAGGTGGGCGGGGTCGAAGGGGCGCTCGGGGAGGCAGATGCCGTGCGCGCCGGCGGCCATGCCGGACTCCAGGGCGATCCAGCCCGCGTGCCGGCCCATGACCTCGACGACCATCACGCGCTGATGCGACTCGGCGGTGGTCTTCAGGCGGTCCATCGCCTCCGTCGCGACGCCCACCGCCGTGTCGAAGCCGAACGTGCGGTCGGTCGACGAGATGTCGTTGTCGATCGTCTTCGGGACGCCGACCACCGGCAGGCGCGCGTCGCTCAGCATCCGGGCCGCCGTCAGCGTGCCCTCGCCGCCGATCGGGATCAGTACGTCGATACCGAACTCGCGCGCCATGTCCTGCGCGTTCTCGCAGGCCTCGCGCAGCCGGTCGCGCGGGAGCCGGGAGGAGCCGAGGATGGTGCCGCCGCGGGCGAGGATGCCGCTGACATCGTCGAGGTCGAGGCTGCGGTAGCGGCCGTCGAGCAGCCCCGCGTAACCGTCCTCGAAGCCGATGACCTCGTCGTCGTACTGGGTGACCGCTCGGTGCACGACCGACCGGATCACTGCGTTCAGGCCCGGACAGTCGCCGCCTGCGGTGAGAACTCCGATGCGCATCGTGCTCTGTCTCCTGCTCGCTGTGATCGGTCCGACTCGGTCTGATCGCTCTGGTTGCCTGTGATGCCGGTGAGTCGCTCCAATTGTTTCACGCCCTGGCCGGGCCCTCGATCCTGGCGGGTGCCGTAGCCATCGCCGCGGGTACTGTCAAGAGGGTTCCGCTCACCTCGGTGAGCCATATTCGCGAGCGAGGAAACGGAGAGCACGCGTGACGACCCGCAGCGTGTACGTGACCGGGATCGACCGGGGCGACGGCCGCCAGGTCGTCGAGCTGGGGGTCATGGAACTCCTGACCCGGCAGGTCGACCGCGTGGGCGTCTTCCGCCCCCTGGTGCATGACAACCCGGACCGGCTCTTCGAGCTGCTGCGCGCCCGCTACCGCCTCTCGCAGGACCCGGCGACCGTGTACGGCATGGACTACCCGGAGGCGTCCGCGCTCCAGGCCGAGCAGGGCACCGACGAGCTTGTCTCGACCCTCGTCGACCGCTTCCTGCGTGTCGCCCGCGAGTACGACGTCGTCCTCGTCCTCGGCACCGACTTCGCCGACACACAGTTCCCGGACGAGCTGGCCCTCAACGCCCGCCTCGCGAACGAGTTCGGCGCGTCCGTCGTCGCGGTGGTCGGCGGACGCGACCAGACCGCCGAGTCGGTGCTCGCCGAGACGCGCAACGCGTACCGCGCGTACGAGGCGCTGGGCTGCGACGTCCTCGCCATGATCGCCAACCGTGTCGCCCGCGAGGACCGCGCAGGCATCGCCGCGGGCCTCGACTCCCGCCTCCCCGTGCCCTGTTACGTCCTCCCCGACGAGCCCGCCCTCTCCGCTCCGACGGTCGCCCAGATCACCCAGACGCTCGGCGGCACGGTGCTCCTCGGCGACGACTCGGGGCTCGCCCGTGACGCGCTCGGCTTCGTCTTCGGCGGCGCGATGCTGCCCAACTTCCTGACCGCGCTGACCCCCGGCTGCCTGGTCGTCACTCCCGGCGACCGCGCCGACCTGGTCGTCGGTGCCCTGGCCGCGCACAGCGCCGGTACGCCGCCCATCGCGGGGGTCCTGCTGACCCTGAACGAGCGCCCGAGCAACGAGGTCCTCACCCTCGCCGCCCGTCTCGCCCCCGGCACCCCGGTCGTCTCGGTCGCCGACACCAGCTTCCCCGTCGCCGCCCAACTCTTCTCCCTGGAGGGGAAGTTGAACGCGGCCACCCCGCGCAAGGCGGAGACGGCCCTCGGCCTCTTCGAACGCCACGTGGACACCACCGAGTTGCTGAAGCGGGTCTCCGCACCCAGCAGCGACCGTGTCACGCCGATGATGTTCGAGCACAAGCTCCTCGAACGCGCCCGCGCCGACAAGCGCCGGGTCGTCCTCCCCGAGGGCACCGAGGAACGCGTCCTGCACGCCGCCGAGGTACTGCTGCGCCGGGGCGTGTGCGACCTGACACTGCTCGGCCCGGTCGACGCCATCCGCAAGAAGGCCGCCGACCTGGGCATCGACCTCGGCGGCACCCAGCTGATCGACCCGCAGACCTCCGAACTGCGGGACACGTTCGCCGAGAAGTACGCCAAGTTCCGCGCCCACAAGGGCGTCACGGTGGAACTCGCCCACGACGTCGTCTCGGACGTCAACTACTTCGGCACCCTGATGGTCCAGGAGGGCCTGGCGGACGGCATGGTGTCGGGCTCGGTCCACTCGACTGCCGCGACGATCCGCCCCGCCTTCGAGATCATCAAGACCAAGCCGGACGCCGCGATCGTGTCGTCCGTCTTCTTCATGTGCCTGGCCGACAAGGTCCTCGTCTACGGCGACTGCGCGGTCAACCCCGACCCGAACGCCGAGCAGTTGGCCGACATCGCCATCCAGTCGGCGGCCACCGCCGAGCAGTTCGGCGTGGCGCCGAGGATCGCGATGCTGTCGTACTCGACGGGCACGTCGGGGTCGGGCGCCGACGTCGACAAGGTGCGGGAGGCCACGGAACTGGTGCGCTCGCGGCGCCCTGATCTCCGTATCGAAGGCCCGATCCAGTACGACGCGGCCGTCGAACCGACCGTGGCCGCCACCAAGCTCCCGGGCTCCGAAGTCGCGGGGCAGGCAAGCGTGTTGATCTTCCCGGACCTCAACACCGGCAACAACACCTACAAGGCCGTGCAGCGTTCGGCCGGCGCGATCGCCGTCGGCCCGGTCCTCCAGGGCCTGCGCAAGCCGGTCAACGACCTGTCCAGAGGCGCCCTGGTCCCGGACATCGTCACCACGGTCGCCATCACGGCGATCCAGGCCCAGACAGCCGCCGCCGACGCCACCGCCGGCTCCACCCCTACCGAAAAGGCAGCCGCGCAGTGACCGCGACCCGCGTCCTCGTCCTCAACTCCGGCTCCTCGTCGGTGAAGTACCAGCTGCTCGACATGCACGACAGCAGCCGGCTCGCCCTGGGCCTGGTGGAACGCATCGGCGAGGAGACGTCCCGCCTGAAGCACACCCCGCTGGCGACCGGCGGCGAGTCCCGAGAGCGGACGGGCCCGATCGCCGACCACGAGGCCGCCCTGAAGGCCGTTGCGGAGGAGCTCGGGAAAGACGGACTGGGCCTGGATTCCCCGGAGTTGGCGGCCATAGGGCACCGGGTCGTGCACGGCGGCCTGTCCTTCACCGAGCCGACGGTCATCGACGACACGGTCCTCGCGGAGATCGAGCGCCTGATCCCGGTGGCCCCGCTGCACAACCCGGCGAACCTCACCGGCATCCGTACGGCCCAGAGCCTGCGCCCCGACCTCCCCCAGGTCGCGGTCTTCGACACGGCCTTCCACACCACGATGCCGGAGTCGGCGGCCCGCTACGCGATCGACGTGAAGACGGCCGACGAGCACCGCATCAGGCGATACGGGTTCCACGGCACGTCCCACGCGTACGTGTCACGGGAGACGGCGCGACTCCTGGGCCGGGCGCCCGAGGACGTGAACGTGATCGTGCTGCACCTGGGCAACGGTGCGTCCGCGTCGGCCGTGCGGGGCGGCAGGTGCGTGGACACCTCGATGGGGCTGACGCCGCTGGAGGGACTGGTCATGGGAACCCGGTCCGGTGACCTGGACCCGGCCGTCATCTTCCATTTGATGCGTGTTGGCGGAATGTCCACGGACGAGATCGACACTCTTCTCAACAAGAAGAGCGGCCTGCTCGGTCTGTGCGGAGACAACGACATGCGGGAAATCCGCCGCCGTATCGACGAGGGCGGCGCGGACGCCCCGGCGGCCCGGCTGGCCTTCGACATCTACATCCACCGTCTGAAGAAGTACATCGGCGCCTATTACGCGGTACTGGGCCGGGTGGACGCCATCGCGTTCACGGCCGGGGTCGGCGAGAACGCGGCGCCGGTGCGCGAGGCGGCGGTGGCGGACCTGGAGGGCCTCGGCGTGGCCGTGGACGGCGCCCTGAACGCCGTACGGAGCCAGGAGGCCCGCCTGATCTCCCCCACCGGCTCCCGGGTCGCGGTGGCGGTCGTCCCGACGGACGAGGAGCTGGAGATCGCGACACAGACGTACGCACTGGTGGGACCGGCGGGATCAGCGGGATCAGCGGGAACGGACAACTGAAGACACTTAACGGATATTGGACGAACATTGGGAAACATTGGGCAGACATTGCCGGAAGAGCCTCACCTGAGCGCTATCCCGCCCCTTTGTGTCCAGTAGGTGCTTCTACGTCGTCCACCAGGCGGAATATTCCGAAGCGAAACAAACCGATAGGATCGCCCCATGCGCCGTTCGAAAATCGTTTGTACTCTCGGCCCCGCGGTCGACTCCCACGAAATGCTCGTGTCGCTGATCGAGGCCGGGATGAACGTGGCCCGCTTCAACTTCAGCCACGGCACGCACGCCGAGCACCAGGGCCGGTACGACCGGGTCCGTGCCGCCGCCAAGGAGACCGGCCGGGCCATCGGTGTCCTCGCCGACCTGCAGGGCCCGAAGATCCGCCTGGAGACCTTCGCGGAGGGCCCCGTCGAGCTGGTGCGGGGCGACGAGTTCGTCATCACCACCGAGGACGTCCCCGGTGACAAGACCATCTGCGGTACGACGTACAAGGGCCTCACGGGTGATGTGTCGCGCGGCGACCAGATCCTGATCAACGACGGCAACGTCGAGCTGAAGGTCGTGGACGTCGAGGGTCCGCGGGTGAAGTCGATCGTCATCGAGGGGGGCGTCATCTCGGACCACAAGGGCATCAACCTGCCCGGCGCGGCCGTGAACGTCCCGGCCCTCTCCGAGAAGGACATCGACGACCTGCGCTTCGCCCTGCGCATGGGCTGCGACCTGGTCGCCCTGTCCTTCGTCCGCGACGCCGGTGACGTGGACGACGTCCACAAGATCATGGACGAGGAGGGTCGCCGCGTCCCGGTCATCGCCAAGGTGGAGAAGCCGCAGGCGGTGGACAACATGGAGGCCGTCGTCGCGGCCTTCGACGGTGTGATGGTGGCCCGCGGCGACCTCGCCGTCGAGTACCCCCTCGAAAAGGTCCCGATGGTGCAGAAGCGCCTGGTGGAGCTGTGCCGGCGCAACGCCAAGCCGGTGATCGTCGCGACCCAGATGATGGAGTCGATGATCACCAACTCCCGCCCGACGCGCGCCGAGGCGTCCGACGTGGCGAACGCGATCCTGGACGGCGCGGACGCGGTCATGCTGTCCGCGGAGTCGTCGGTCGGCGCGTATCCGCTCGAGACGGTCCGCACGATGTCGAAGATCGTCGCGGCGGCGGAGGAGGAGCTCCTTTCCAAGGGCCTCCAGCCCCTCGTCCCCGGCAAGAAGCCGAAGACGCAGGGCGGCTCGGTCGCCCGCGCGGCCTGCGAGATCGCCGACTTCCTCGGCGGCAAGGGCCTGGTCGCCTTCACCAAGTCCGGCGACACGGCCCGCCGCCTCTCCCGCTACCGCGCGGCCCAGCCGATCGTCGCCTTCACCACCGACGAGGGCACCCGCAACCAGCTGTCCCTGAGCTGGGGCGTCGACTCGTACGTCGTCCCGTTCGTCAACAGCACGGACGAGATGGTCTCCCTGGTCGACCAGGAGATGCTGAAGCTGAACCGCTTCAACATCGGCGAGATCGTCGTCATGACAGCCGGCTCCCCGCCCGGCGTCCCGGGCACGACGAACATGGTCCGCGTCCATCACTTGGGCGAGGGCGAACACGCCTGATCGGGTGCTTGTACGACGGTGAGGGCGTCCCCGGTGAACTTGGGGACGCCCTCAGTTCGTCGCCGTTGGATCACATGGCCGGCGACGCTCCCACCGTCTCGCGCAACCACGCGTTGTCGCGCAGCCCCGGATGGGCGGTGGTGATCAGCCGGAACGCTTCGGCCTTCGCCTGGTCGGTGAGCTGCCGCAGCTCGGGCCAGGTCAGCTGAGCCACGCGCGGGGGCCACTCCGTCGTGAGGGTGATGGAGTCCCCGTCTCTGCTGAAGGCGTACACATGCTGGGTCAGGCTGGCCTCGACCGCGATGTCACTCTGGGTCTCCAGCATCGTCGTGGCGTAGTGCAACATCAGCGCGAAGTCGACCACGGGTTGTCCCGACAGGTGCACGCCGAGGTCCACACCGTGGACGACGAGTCGCAGATCCGCCTGGAAGAGCTCCAGACGGAAATCAGAGTTCGTCAGTCCCGGGCACTCTGGCCAGTCCGATTTCTCCGTCGGCCAGTCCGGGGCCCAGGAGTCGTCGTCCGCACGCGGCTCGAACGCGAAAGCAATCATCTCTTCTCACCACTCCTACCGGACACACAGCTCCGGGTCACAGGAGGTGGTCGGCTTTGCCGGCCTTGATGTCCTGGATGAGGGTGCGGAGGGCTTCTCGGGTGTCGGTGAGGTAGGTGTCCTCTTGGCCGGCGATGGCGATGTAGGCGTTGTCGTGAGGGTCGGTGCCTATGCGGAAGCAGTTGTTTCCTTCGGCGCAGTAGGGCTCTTCCCAGGTGATCTCGGGCATGGTGGCTCTCCTCAGAGTTGCTGGGCGATGGCGTGGATGAGGTCGCGCGAGTCCTGAGAGTTCAGGGTGTGGGTATGCCACCAGTCCATGTGAGCGCGGTACTTGGCGAGTTGGGATTCGGCGTGGGTGAACTCGCCGCCGTGCGCGGAGTCCAGCTGCACGGTGTCCAGTTGCGGGACGGCACCGTCGGCGTACAGAACGGCGTGCCCGGCGCCGGGGAAAGCTCCGGCCTCGACGGGGAGCACGCGTACGGCGACGTGCTTGCGCTCTGACGCTTCACACAGGTGGGTGAGCTGCTCACGGGTGGACCGACGCCCGCCGAACTGCATGCGCAGCGCCCACTCGTGCACGTACGCGACGTAGTCGACGGGGTTATCGCGGTCGAGCACCTGCTGACGTTGCAGGCGCTGTACGACACGCAGTTCCACCTCGGACTTGGGCAGCGGGGGCAGCGCCGAGTCGAAGACGGCCCGGGCGTAGCTGCCTAGTTGGAGCAGACCCGGGATGTGAACGGTCTGATAGCTGCGTAACCGGGTGGCGAACCACTCCAACTCGGAGACATCCAGCAGCCCTTGAGGGAGAGCGCCCCTGAACCTCTCCCACCAGCCGCGGTTGCGTGAGTCGGCGAGGGCCACGAGCGCGTTGACGTAGGCCTCGTCCGCGCAGTCGTAGTTGCTGGCGAGTATCCGGATCCGCTCGGGCGAGGTGGCTCGCACGCCCGACTCCATGTTGGACACCTTCGTTCGGTCCAGCCCGAGCAGCCCGGCGGCGTACTCCGTGGTCCGGCCGGCCGCGAGCCGCATCTTGCGCAGCTCGGCACCCAGGCGCTTCTGACGTTCCGTCGGCGCGGGCCGTGTCGGCATCTACACCTTCCTCCCCGGTTGGTTGGGAGTCAGTCTGCCGCGTCAGCCATGTACTGGTCCACTTCGATGGAGGCAATGCGCAAGAGAATGTGGCACACGTTCCCCATCAAGGCCTACAGTTGGTGACGAGTCGCTTACGGCCCGACACCACTCGGAAGCGCATCGCGTGAGCCTGCCCGCGTCCTCCTTCCCTGGGAGGGGCGCGCTCGCGCCAGGGAGACAGGCCACCGGTCGGGTGTACGTCGAATACGTCAAGTCCGTTGTCCAGCAAGGGAGTTCGCCATGTGTGCATCGCTCGCCGTCTCGGCCTGTCCCATCTCGACCGATCTCACGAAGGCCCCGCCGCCCTCTCCGGACACGCTCACGTACGGGTTCACACTGCCTGCCGAGGCGGTGAGTTCGCGGGTTGCACGGGCTACCACTCGGGTTGTTCTCCAGTCGCATGGGCTGGAGGAGATGACGGACGCTGCCGTACAGGTGGTGGGGGAGCTGACGGCTTGTGCTTTCCGGTTCGCTGCGGACGCGTCGGTGTACGTGTCGCTGCGCTGGTGGGAGGGGGAGTTGCAGGTGGTGCTCTACGACGGTCACCGGAGGCATGTGCATCCCCGGCTGGCTGCGGCCTGCGATGAGCGGAGGGGGGATGCGTTGCGGGTATTGGGGTGCGTGGTGGAGGGGTGTGGCGGGGAGTGGGGGTTCGGGGAGGCTCGGGAGCCGGGTGGTGGGACTCGGATGTGGGCGGTGCTGCCTTGGGCAGGGACTCGGGAGTTTGCGGGGGTGAGGGCCGGGAGGGGGTGACCTGGGGCGGGGCGGTTGCTGGCGCCGCCCCAAACCTCGCTCACTTCACCGAAACACCCACATGCCCCGCCCCGCACCAGCCACTTCGCAGCACCGTCCCGGCCGGGCCAGGCCGGCCGGGCTGCCCGGCGTCTGCCAGCAGGCCAGCTGATCAGCGGAACCGTCTGCTTCGAGTTCGAGTCGCGTTCGATGCTGGACCATAAGTGACAAGGTGAGGGCGACGAGGCGTCAGAAGACGCCCCCCGATTCCGCCGGGAAGTCCGGCGGCCAGGGCCCGGTCCACAGCGACTCCCGGCCTCCCATCAGCGCGTACTCCGCCTCGCGCCAGTTCGGATTGCCACCCACGACGAAGCTGTCGCCGTCAGGGTCCAGCATCCAGGTGTAGTCAGCATCGGCGGGCTCCAGCCCGTGCCGTTCCGCCAGCACTGCGAACTCCTGCGGATTGGCGCGGCGGATGTGCAGGCCGTTGCGGTAGTAGGGCTGCAGGAGCATCAGCCTCACGTGGCCGATGGTCACCTCGATATGCGTCGAGGTCCCGTCGACCAGCGTGGCTTCGCTCAGCAGGAACAGATACCGGTGGGACGGGTTGAACCCGGCCACCCGGAACAGCCTTCCGGTGCGGATGAAATCGGTCATGTCCGAAGCTCTTTCCTAGTTACGGCACCGGCTTCCCGTTGGCCGGCTTGAAACGCTCGGGGAAGACCCGCTTGCCTCCCAAGTGCCACTCGATCGACGTCCAAGCGCGTCGTCGGCGTTGGAGGCGCCGACGACGCCGTCCATCTAGGACCGTCAGCCGCACGTTGGGGTTGGACACCGTCCTTTCGACTCCGACCGTCCAGATAGGACGCTCGCCCATCCCCATCTCCCGTAGCAGCTCCGTGCCGTAGGCCTTGTTGTTGAAAGTCTTGGCGCCTATCTCCTTCGCCAGCTTGTCCGCGCGAGGGTTGATTCCGAGGACGACCTGGTCTCCGTCCTTCACCAGGTCCTTGAGGACGTTCTCTACGTCGTACGAGGTGAGAGATCATGTCGGTGCCGATCGACGCGTCGGTCATGATGCTCGCCGACCGCCTCGTGGAGTCACCCGGCGGTTGGAGGCAGGAGGAGCACATCTGGGGCCGATGCCCGGATCACCTGATCGATTGACTATCGGTTCAGTCGCTCCCCTCGACCAAACCGATGGCCTCCGGGAAACCGGAAGCGAACGTCTTGTGCGCGGAGTTGGTCTCTTCGCGCGCGGCCTCTCGAAAGAGGCGAACCAGCTCCTGCCGGTCCTCGTCAGGTGCCTCGTCCAGCCGCCGCAGCAGGGTTCCCGTCCACGCTTCGGTGATCTTGACGGCAGCGTCCTCGTCGACGGTGTCCTCGTCTGCCAGCTCGATACTGCCGAGCAGAGCCAGGTACGCGGCCACGAGTACCTGAGAGCGGGTCACCGGACCACCAGCTTCGGCCGGTGGTTCCTGCGTTGGGAGGCAGAGCTCGTCGGGAAGTTCCAGCAGTGACCGGTTTGCCTTCCAGAAGCCTCTGTACACCATGTCCTGGCTGTGCATCGCTCCGGCGAGCCTGCGGAAGACGCGGGCGGACTCCTGCCGATCGTCATCCGTCAGACGGTGCAGACCATCCTGCACGATCCGAATGGCCCGTGCGGTGAGCAGAACCCTGCCCTCCACGCTGATATCGGTCGGCTCACCGGAATTGTCACCGCTTGGATCGCGGGAACGGATCGTGGCGATAAGACCGAGTACACCCTCCGTGAGGATGTACTCGATGAACCACTGTCTCGGCTGTCGGCCGGCGACATGGGTTCCCGGGGCCAGGTCGTTGAGCTCGACCGCGTCACAGGTGCGGAAACCGGCAAGCGTGAGCACGCTTCTGATCGTCTCGTCCATGAGTGCACCGACTCGCACTCCGTGCTCGATCACCGGTTCCCCGAGATCCAGCCTATCCGGCTCCATGTATCCGAGGGCAGCCTCGGTCAGGGTCTCACCGGCGTTCCAGCTGACGTGGACGCCACCTGCCGGACCGTCGACGGTGTCGACGGAAACGCACGCGCCGGCCTGCATGTCGGCCAGAGTGTTGGGGTGTTGCGTGTAAGCGGGGAGACCGGCGTGCCGCAACTCTCGACATACTGTCTCCGCCAGCGAGTGCCATTCGGCGATGACTTTTTCGGGAGCATGCGGAATACCGTTTTCTTCGGCGTTTTTGCGCTTCTGGGGGTCAACGTATGTCAAGGGTTCTCCTGTAGGAGTCGCCTGCGGCGAAGGGGATTCGGGCTGTCGACTCTTCCATTTCGGCAGACCACGCCTCCTGCGGTCATGGCGCCAGCAGATGTCCGGATCCGGAAGACCCCGCCGGAACGGAAGCCCAACGGGGGAAGCAGCCGGGCCTGGATCAAGCAGCAGCATCCTCAGGTGCCGGGCCCGCCGAGGCGTCCATGGTGTGTCACACCTTGGACGCCGCCTCGACGATGCCGCTCGCCAAGGCGTCGAAGTGCTCTCGGTAGAAGGTCGTCCGCCGGTAGAACTCCTCCTGCGAGAACGCGCCGCGTTCCAGGAACATGACCGCGGTGGCAGTCAGCGCGCTGTGCAGGATGTGCAACTCCTGGAGAGGGAGCCGGAGTTCGAAGGACTGTTTGCGCTCGCCCGCGAGGCGTTCGGTGAGGGAGGCGACGGCTTTCGGATCCGTGCCGAGTTGGACGGCCCGGGCTGTGGCTCCCGGAGTCCGGTCGTACAGGAAGGACAGCGCCCGGTGGCATGCCTCGGCCTGGGCCGGGGTGAACCGGGCGAGGAAGGCCTCGCCGTCGCGGGTGAGTCCGATGCTGCTTCTCATGACGCCGTCTCGTAGAACTGGTAGAGGGCGTTGTTGATGGCGAGTGCCAAGGCATCGAAGTTCTGCCGGAAGAAGCCCAGCCGGATGTGGAAAGGTTCCTCAGAGAACAGGCCTTGGCCCGAGACGAAATGCGTCGCCGCGTTCGTCAGCGCGCTGAGCGCCACGTGCAGCTCCGTCGGTTGGAACCGAACATCGAGCGGCTTGCCCCCGTGGTCACGAAGGCGGGCCAGGAGGCCGTCGACGACATCCCGGCCGGC
The DNA here is from genome assembly GCF_010548275.1 of Streptomyces sp. SID12488. Classification (GTDB taxonomy): domain Bacteria; phylum Actinomycetota; class Actinomycetes; order Streptomycetales; family Streptomycetaceae; genus Streptomyces. The sequence continues at coordinate 304,026 of NZ_JAAGLT010000007.1, read as the reverse complement.
GCCCAGCAGCACGGTCAGATACGCGTCGGTGACATTCTCGTGGCGCGCGTAAATGAGCGCCTCGTACAGGGCACTTGCCTGCGACGGGGCGAGCCGTGCGACGAACTCCTCGCCGTCCCGGGTCAGTTCGAGGTCCGTGTCCATATGGTGCGTCGTCCTCCGTCCTCTCTACTTGGGCGAGGGCGAACAGGGCTGCCCCCACGGTTGCGTCTGTACGGCTGCGAGGGCGTTCCCCGTGAACAGGGCCCTCGCCCTCTTGCGCAGTCAGTGGCTACCGCCGAGTGTCACGCCTCGGCCGCTGCGCGGACGACGGCGCACGCCAGGGCATCGAAGTTCTCCCGGTAGAAGCCCAGCCGAATATTGAACGGCTCCTCCAGGAAAGCGCCTTCGCGCCCGGTGAACATCGTGGGCGCGGCGGTCAGTGCGCTGAGCACCATGTGGAGTTCCCCCATGGTGAACCTGAAGTCGCGTGACTCGGTGTGTCGTCCGGCCAAGCGTTTCATGAGCGCGTCGACCGCCTCCCTGCCCGTGCCGACCAACAGGGTCAGCTCCGTGTCACCGCAGCCCCGGTCGCTCAGGTAGCTCAGCGCTTCGTACATCGCCGACACCTGACGGGGCGTGAGCCGGGCGATGAACGCGTCGCCGTCGCGGGTCATCTTCATCTGGGTTCTCAAACGTCTCGCCCTCCCGCGTCAGCTTTTCTTGATGGGTTCGTAGCGAATGACGGTCCTGCGCGGCACGGACATCGAGATGGTCCCGCTGAAGGACGCGGTCACCGGGCTGAAGACGGTGCCGGTGGGCCGGATGGACGAGGCTGAATCGGTGTACTGACGTCCGCTGCGAGGGGTGGGCGGGACACGTCTCCCGCCCACCCCTCGTAACGTCAGTCCCTCTGAAGGCCCTGGTCGACTGCACCTTCCGGGTAGCCGAGACGTTCGCCGAGTGCCACCAGCGCTGCCCGGTACGGGCCGTTCAGCGGCAGCGCGTGGCGTTTGACCGCGCGCAGGAAGAGCCGGAAACCGAGGTCGGCGCACGCCCCGGTGATCACCTGCTCCAGCGCCGGTACCAGGGGGGCGGGCAGCGGCAGCGGGTTGAACACCTCCCCTTCCTCGTGCGCCCGTGTCAGCACGGCGGCCACCGGGGCCATCGCCCTGCGAGCCGCAGCGCGCAGGGACTCGTCCGTCACGGGGTCGGCCGGGGGCGGAGTGAAGCCGGGGTCACGGTGGGATTCCACCGCGAGCCAGGCCGATTCGATCCGCCCCAGCCACTCCCGCGCTCCGACCTGCTGCTTGGCCGGGTCAAACGCGTGGTCGGTTGAGCCGACCCAGGCCGTGCGGATCGTGTCGTCCGTCAGGCCGGAGTCCAGTAGCCGCCGTACGTCACGGCCCAGTTGCAGGGACGCCGGGTGGCCGAGCTCCAGGGCAGACCGTTCGGTGATCAGGAGCATGGCCGAGACCGGCCCCCGCTCGATGAGGCAGTCCATCTCCGCAGGAGGCAGGTCCGCCAACTCGTCGCACTGCTCGGAGAGCCAGGTGAGGCCGGTCTCGTAGGTCATGTCTACTCCGGGTAGGCGGTGTAGACGACCCAGGTCTTGGGCTTCATATGCCCCTTGGCGAACTTCAGCTGGATCACCACCGTGTTGCCGACGGCCTGGCCGGCAGAGCTGCCGCCGCTCACCCACTTCGTACCGAGCGAGGGGCCGTGCCCGGTGACCGGTATACGGATGGGCAGCAGGTCCTTTCTCGGGTCGAAGCCGATGCCCTTGCCGACCCGCTGGGCCTGCCTGATGCGCCAGGCCTCCAGTTTGTCCGCATTGCCGGGCAGCTTGATCCAGTCTGCCATGCCCTGGTCGACCGCCGCGACGGCGATGTCCCTGCTGGCCCACTGCGTCGCCACGCCGTCCTTGGCCAGCTTGTCGGCCAGCTTCTGGGGGCTGAGGTTCACATGGTCATTGAGGGTGTGCGCACCCTCGATGGTCTCGTCGGCGAGGATGTTGGTGCAGTTGTGCACCAGGACGTCGCGGGAACGCTGCCCGACGGTGCCGACGTAGAACGAGTGGAACCCGTCGACCGTGAGGTCGAACACCTCGCGGGGCGCCAGGCCGGCGCGGTCCCGCAGGCCCTGCACCAGGTGCAGGCTTCCGTCGGGGGTGCGCAGGCGGTCGCCCACCCGCAGGTCCGAGACCAGCGTCCAGCCGCGCTCCGCGACGTAGAACCGGTGACCGGCCGTGCTGGTCAGGACTCCGCCGCTGACGGTGATGTCCACCAGCCGCGTGGTGTCGTGGCTGAAGGTCGCGGTCACCGGCTGGGCCGCGGACTGCCCGCTCTGCGAGTCGGTGGCCAGCACCGTCTCACCGACACGCACATCGCGGATCGCCTTGCGGGAGCCGTCCGCCATGAGTACCTGGGTGCCTCCGGGGAAACTGTTCCGGGTGCAGGTGGTGACCAGGTCCTCGTATGTGTCGACCGTATTCTCGATCTTGGCGAGGGTCGCCGGGTCGATGTCGTCCAGTGCCTTCAGCGCCTTGAACGCCTCCCGCACCCCGGTGCCCGTGCGCATGGCGAGCTTCAGAGCGTTGAGCCCCTCTACGACCTTGCCCAGCGCCTTACCCGGGATGAAGTTGGACGCCGCCCAGGCGCAGCCGGACACACTGCCGTGCCAGCAGTCCACGAAGTCCTGGACCAGGATCTGCCTGCCCACCTCGAGATAGGTCTTGAGCAGGCCCTGCAGGATCTCCCACTGGGTGAATGTCTTGGTGATGTCCTTCTTCAGGCCGGTGAAGGGCTCTGAACCCAGATGCACCGTGTCCACCGACGGGCAGCCCGACTGGGTCGCCGGCACGTTGGCATTGGTGCACAGGTAGTAGTCGACCTTGACGTTGAAGGTGTAGGTGAAGGTGACCGTGCAGCTCGTGCCGATGCCGGGCGGCAGTTCGCACGGCTGCTGCTGCCTGACATCCGTGACCTCGACGCTGTCCTCGTCCACGACGAAGAACGTGCCGCCGCCGAAGCTGGTGCCGGCACCGTCGCTGACCGTCTGGTTGGCGGCCTTGCGTTCGGCGGACTCGGCTGCCTGCTGTGCTGATTCGGCGAATGCCTGGGCGTCCTTGGCGGCTTCCTCCGCCGCCGTCGCCGCGGCGTCGGCCCGCTCGGCGGCGGCCCTGGCCCGGCTGGCCGACTCCTCCGCCTGCGCGGCGGCAGCACGGGCGGCGGCAGCATCGAGGGCGGCGGCATCGGCAGAGGTGCGGGCTGCTTCGGCGTAGCCTTCGGCGCGACCCGCGGCCTTGTCGGCGGCCGCCGCGTCGGCGGTGGCCTGGGCCTGGTAGCCGATGGTGCGGGCCAGTGACTGCTGTGCCTTCGTCGCGGCGGTCGCCGCAGCGGCCGCGTAGGTCAGCGCCTCCTTCGAGTAGCCGCGGGCGTCCGAGGCGTACTTGGCGGCGTTCGCCGCGTGCTGGTAGGCGACCTTGGCGTCACCCTGTGCCTGGTCGGCGATGGCCTGGGCGGCAGCCGCTTCCTCCGCCGCGTTGGTGGCGTGGGCGTCCGCGACGGCCTTCTGCTGCTCGGCGATGGTCTTCGCCGCCTGGCCGGACAGGACCACCAGAGATGCGGCCGAGTCCTTGGTGACGTACGGCGAGCCGAACTGGATCGCGTCGTTCGCGGGCGCTGCGACCTGCGCGGCGGAGTTCCCGGCGTCCACCGCCGCCTGCGCGGTGACGTAGGCGAACCCCGCCGCCTTCGCTGCGGCGACGGTGGCCTTGTTGGCCTCGGCCTGCGCCGCGTCCGCCTCGGCCCTGGCCGTCTTCGCCTTCGCCTCGGCCTCGTTGGCCGCCTTGACCGACAGCGCGGCCTCGGCCGAGGCGTGCTCGGAGGCGTCGATGGCGTCGGCGGCTGCGCTGGTCGCGGTGCGTACCGCGGCGTCCGCACGCAGCTTCGCTGCCTGCGCCTCGTCCGCGGCTGCCCGGGAGCGTCTGGCGGCGGCCTCCGCACGAGTCGCCGCCGCGTCCGCGTCAGCTGCCGCCTGGGTGGCCGCGTCGGCCGCGATACGAGCCCGGCCGGCCGCCGCCTCGGCATCGTCCGCGTGCCGGCCGGCCTCATTGGCGGCCGCCCGCGCGGCGTCCGCCGCACCCCCCGCTACCAGAGATTCGGCGTAGGCCTCCTTGGCATCGGCCTTGGCGCGCGCCGCGTCCGCCTTCTGCTCGGCGTCCCACGCGTCGTCACGCAGGTCCTTGGCACGATCCCGGGCGGTCTCGGCGTCCTCCTTCCGGGCCACCGCAGTGGCCTCCGACGCCTCGGCTCTGCCCTTGGCGGTCTCCGCGTTGACCGCTTCGGTTTCCGCGGTCTGCCGGTGGCGGGCCGCCTCCGACTTCTTGACGTCGGCGGTCTCCTTCTCCTTCTTCGCCGTGGCCTCTTCGGCCTCGGCCTTCAGCCGCTTGGCGTGCGCGTCAGCAGCCGCCGCCTTCGCGTCCGTCTCCGCGACCAGGGACTCGGCCAGCTTCGACTCGGCCAGCTCCTTGTCCTTCTTGGCGTTGTCGCGGTGCAGCTTGGCCGCGTCCGCGGCCGCCTTGGCCTGCAGTTCGGCCCGGTAGGCAGCCTGCTTGCGGAACTCCGCCTTGGACTGCGCGGCCTGCGCCAGCGCCCGCTGGGCGATCGTGGCGCTGTCGGCGGCAGCCGCGCGAGTAGCTGCCTCGGCGGTCTCGCCGGCCTTCACCAGCGCCGCGACGGCAGCCGCCGCTCCCTGCGTGACCTGTGCCTTCTGCTGGCCCACCAGCAGACCGCGACCCCGCGGCGCCCCGTTGGCGTCCGCGATCGCGTACGCCGCCTGCTCGGCGGTGGTGCTGGCCGTCTGGGCGGCCGTCGCGGCCGTCGCCCGGCGCTTGAGCTCGGCCAGTTCGGCCTGCGCTCCGGTGCGCGCGGCGGTCAGCCGCTGCGTGGCCTTGGTGAACTCCGCCGTCGGTGGAACAGTGCCGTTGTGTGCGGAGACCTTGAACAGCACCTTCTGCGTGGCAGCGGTGCTGCAGGCGGCCGCGAGCGCGTCCTGTCCGGCTGTGTACGTGGGGAAGTTCAGGCACTTGTTCGCCCCCAGGTTCTGCAGGGTGGCGCCGGCCCGGACGCTGAACTTCCACACCTGCGTGGGCGTGCCAAGGCAGGTCGAGATCTGGATCTTCGTCTGGTTGGTGGCCAGGTCGAGGCACTTCTGCGAGTTCACGTTCTGCAGGCTGTAGCCCTCGCCGTATCCCCCGTTGACCCTCCACTGCTGGGCGGCCGCCGTGGCGCAGGCGACGACCTCGACAGCCGTGCCGTTCGCGGTGCCGGAACCCTGCACACCGAGGCACTTGCCGGCCGCACCCGGGATCTGGACGGCCATCGGGGAATCGCCGACCCAGCCGATGCCGCCCGAGGACCAGTAGTCCTGCCAGCGGGTGATGTGGTCGGCGACCCACGAGTGGCCGAGCATCTTGCCCATCGACTCGGAGGCCACGGTCAGCGCCTGGACGGCGTTCTTGTTCGCGGTCAGGATGTCGTTGCGCTTGGCGGCCTGCGAGCCGATCTCCTGCTGCCACTCCGCCCCGGCGGTCGCCGAGACCTCGCCCAGGACCTTCTCCGGGTCCATCGGGTCACGCCACCCACAGGCGGCGAACCGGGACTTGAGGTCCTCGACGGCGACCCGGTGCTCGGCGGTACCCGGCACCGGTGCCTTGTTCGGGAACCCGCCCGAGCTCAGGAAGATGCGTGCGTTGTCCGCTCCGGTCGGCTCCAGACTCCAGGCCGTCAGGTGCTTGAAGGCGTCCCGCAGTGCGAGCCGTCGGTCCCAGTCCGGCAGGGACGGATCGGGGTCGCTGCCGTACAGCGGCTGCCCCAGAGCCTTCACCGCCGCGACGGTCTCCGCGTCGGCCTTCGGGGTCGCGTCCTCGTAGAAGTCACCCTCACTCTTCCAGAACCGGTCGGCGATCCACGCCGTGAGGCCGGTCTGGGAGTGGAAGTCCTCACCGTCGTCACCGCTGGTCCCGGGCGGCCACTCGAAGTCGGCGACGGAATCGAAGCCGCCCGGCGTCTCGAGCCCGTATATCTTCCAGCTGTTGTGGAGCACGTGCAGCCGGTCCAGCTCAGCACGCGCGGCATCCCGGTCCGACTCGTACGCGATGGCGAGCGGAGTGTCCTCCCAGCGGTCCCGGTCGGCCAGCTCCCGCAGCCCCTCCGGACTCTGGTTGAGTGCTTCCTTCGCGGTGGAGGCCATGGTCGGCCCGCCCAGCCGCAGTACCTCACTCATCAGGCACTGGTCCTGCCGCAACTGCTCGGCGGCGGTGTCCTCGTACCAGTCGTAGTCGGCAGCCAATTCGGTCGGCGGTGCCTTGTACTCGTTGCTCACGCCCACCCCGGCCACCAAGGCCACGGCGAGCATCGGCGGGAGCAGACGGCCGGTCATGCGAGAGAGCCGAAGCAGGGGTTTGGGAAACCCTGGGGGTCTGGAGCGCAATGGAGTACCCGTTCTGATCAGGGAGCCGACCGAGGGATACGGCGGGGCCGGCACGACTCGGCGACCTCGCGCCGTCGAACCTGACGGTCACTCAAGCAATGGGTCCGAACATGAACAAAAGCCTGAACCTGGGGGCTGGATGACACCCAGAGAGCGGCAAGCGTGGATTGAGGATTTACCTTGCCCGGCAAGGGAGTTGAGCAGAGCAGGGGCGGCCCTGCGGTGCTGCCGAGAGCGGCGTTCTAGGCTCGTCGGAAGCTGCGGGGGCCGCGGGTACCACTACGCCGAGTACGGCGGCGGCAGCCGCAAGGCCTCGTCGCGGACGGCTCGTTGAGGTCTTCGCGGAGTTGTTCACGCATCGATACCTGCCTGGATGGTCTGGTCCGGATGATCGGTCTCGGCCAGCAGGAAGAAGGCACGACGAACACTCCGCCACGACCGACCGGTGGAGTCACCGGCGGCCTGCCGCGTAAGGAAAGTCAGGAAGTACTGAGACCCCCGTCTCCGCTGCGCGTGCGGTCAACACGCGCCCCCCGTGGCCCCCTTCCCACAGGGACCGGATCATCATGGCACTGGGAAAGCGTTTACGAAACCCTTGATTAGCCATTACGTTCGAACCCCGCTTACCTCCCGCACAGGCCTGTGGCCCGACCCCCCGCCAACAGCGGTGAGTCGGGCCACAGGCCTCGGTGCGGCTCCCGAACGGGGGATGTGAGTGCTCAGGTCGTGTACTGGTGCAGGCCCGGGACCGTCAGCGTGCCGCCGAACTGGCCTGCCTGGATGACCTTCACGTTCGTGAAGTAGATCAGCGGGATGTTCAGGGGCGGCGGGCTCTTCGGGGTGAAGGTCACCGGGACCAGGCCGAACAGGTTGCCGGAGATGCTCTCCGTGTACATGACCGTCTTGCCGTTGTTGATCGTGGACTTCGAGCCCTTGGCCGCCTGCGCGTGGTAGGTCTTGCCGGACAGGTCGTCCTTGACGATCTGGTGCAGGTCGTTGATCTCCGTGCCACCGGAGATCACATACTTCAGGACGTCCTTGACCGTGCCGTCGGCGGTGCGCACCTTGACGATGCCCTGGTAGTCCGCGCCTGTGAGCAGCAACGAACTCGCTTCCAGGGTCCACGGGTCGTCGGGCAGCCGGATGGTGTTGTCGACACCGCCCTCGTCCTCGGTGGCGACCCGGCAGTCGTCCAGGTCCGTCGTCGCGCTCGCCGAGGGGCTGGGGGACGCGGTGGCCTTGTCGGCCGCCTTCGTGGCCGCCTCCGTGGTCTTCTCGGTCGCCTTGGCCGCCGTGTCGGTGACGTCCTTGAGGACCTCGGTGACCTTCGGCTTCGCGTCCTTGACCGTGGTGGTACCGGTCGTCGTGCCCTTGTCGGCCGCTTCCGCGGTCGCGGCGGGGGACGCGGTCGGCGTCGGAGTGGCGCTGTCGGCGGCCTCGGTGGTCTCCGTCGACTCCGTGGAGGTGGTCGTCGTGGACGCCGTGTCGGTCGACGAGTCGCTGCCGCCCGTGAAGACGTCCACGATCGCGTCGCCGATGGTCTCCAGCAGGTTGCCGCTCTCCTCGGTGGCGCTCGCACTCGCCGAGGGGGTGGGTGTCGGCGTGTCGCTGCCGCCGCCGGTGCTGCCACTGGACGTCGTCTTGCTCGCGGAAGGCGTCGGGGCCGGCGTGGCCTCGTCGTCGGAACCTGAATCCGACGAAGAGGAGTCGCTCGGCTTCGAATCGTCGGCGGAGGCAGAAGGGGTCGGCGTCGCTTCGTCGGAGGCCTCGTCGGACGAACTCTCCGAGGGCGACACCGACGGGCTCGCCGACGCCGAGGCGTCGTCCGTCATGGCCGCGACGCAGGCCTTGTAGTCTTCGGCCCGCTGAGCGTTCGACGCCGGCTGCTCGTCGGCGTTGGCGAGCGTCGGCGTGAACCCCATGCCCATGAGCACCGCGGTCGGCATCGCCGCCAGGGCTATCGCCTTTCCGGCAGGCACATGGAACCTGGTGAACAGCGGTTTCCTCGGGGCCGCGTGCCTCGGCCCGGTTCGCCCGCGGGACTCTTCCACATCAGTCCCGTGGGTCACCTTGTCAGCCGGCACTGCGCCTCCCGTTCGCCCCGTTCACCGGGCTAGTTCCTGACAGATCGTTCGGCTCGTACGGCTCGTTCGACTTGCTCATGTCCAGTCCGCTCGGCTCCGCCGCAGGGTCCGCCCCGTCGGTGGCCTCGGCGGAAACAGGGGCTTCAGGGGCCTCCGGGGCAGGGGCCGCATCCGTGCCGCCGTTGCCCGCCGGTACCCCGTACTTCGTGTCCGGCTCCGGCTCACCGGGCGCCCAGGCGATGGCCAGCGCGCCGCCGACCAGGGCCAGCAGAAAGCCGATGATGAACCCGCCGAAGTTGGAGACCGGGAGAGACACCAGTCCCAGCAGGATCGCGGCGGTACCGGCGAAGGTCCGTACGTGCTTCTGGAACCAGAGGCTGATACCCAGGACGACGAGCAGGACTCCGATGATCAGCGATCCCGCGCCGGCCGTTGTGGACATGCGGACCGTGAGCTGGCCGATCGTGAGGTGCGCGTAAGGGAAGTACATGATCGGGATACCGGCGAGCATGACGAACAGACCGGCCCAGAACGGCCTCGTACCCCGCCAGGCGCGGAACTGCAGCCACAGCCGGTCGAACAGACTGGGGGCGGCAGGAGTCTCGGCGCTCATGGAAACAGCTCCCTGGTGCGGTGTTGCTGTGGTGAGGAGTCTTCCGCCAGCCCGTGAGGGCGGTGCGCGAAGACCCGGTCGGAGAGGAACGGGCGGGGGGTGCCTCACGGCCTCCCCCGCCCGTCACCGAGTGCTTAGTAGCACTCCTTGGTACCCGAGTAGAGCTTCATGCTCAGACCGGGCAACGTGAAGGTTCCGGCGGTGGTGGCCCACGCCGTCTGCTTCACCTTGTACAGATCCACCTTGTCCGCCTGCTGGCCGAAGCCGTTGGGGTTCGCCTGCTCACCGCCGCCCTTCATGGGCGGGTTCTTCAGGTCACGCCCGGCGACGCCGATGTTCATGCCGCTGAACACGGCCTTCTCGGCGGCGAGGTCCTCGACGTCGATGTACAGGTTCTTGGCAGAAACCTGCTTGTCCTCGTCGTCACTCTTGCCCGCGGTCAGCTGCAGAGTGACAGAACCCAAGAACGGGATGCCCGGCGTAACGACCGACTGGCACATGTTCTGGATACGGGCATCGGAGAACGCCGACACCGCAACCGGGTGAATGGCGTCCTTGCCGTCCAGCGTCTTGCCGGCATCGATGGCGCCGTACTGCGAGAAGCCCTCACCGTGGATGTAGTCAGCGCTGACCTTGAACGACTGGCCAGAAACGCTGAACGAAGCGGCGAGAGCACCCTGCGCGAGGGCAACACCTATACATGCCGTAGCGGCAACGCTGGGCACCATGACCACAGCGAAGCGCTTCCATCTTGTCCCGCCACGCACCTGGGACTCCATAATTCCTCCTTCTCGGACGTACATCTCCTGACCCTGACTGCCCCAATGACGGCGGCCCAGCCGGGCAGGGATGGGAGAAGTGCTACGTCCTCGGTATAGGAGAGCGCCCGCGCTCGACGGCGCGAACAGCGCCCGAGCTCACCGGCGATCACCCCCGAGCGACAACCACTGGTCGCGCCTGACGCACATCACACGCAACCTTGCCGGACAGGCTCCACCCGAAGGCGAAGACCCCCCTGTCCGAGAGCCGGCGCCACTGCCGCCGACTCTGCCCGGTGGGGACCCAACAGCTCCCGTCCGCCCGACTGGCTGCCGGTGTACGGGATAGGACCGAGCGACGCCGATCGTGGTGCATTCTCGCCGCCCGCACAAGGGGGTTCGTTACTGGCTAGTAACGGGCAGATAACCGAGCAGCGACCCGCGGGTGTCGCTCGACAACGCTGGGTGGCACTCAAAGGGGTGACAAACCGGCAGCTTCAGGGCCCAAACCCGACAGCGTGACGCCCCCGAGCTACTCCAAGTAACAGCGGCCGCAATTGCCAAGATTTGGCAAAGTGAGGCCGCATGAGCACTCGATCGACAAATTCTTCACGCTGACAACACGCGTCGTAGTGTTTAGCGACAGGTCAGACCACTGATCGAACTGTGACCTGCCGCTCACCCCGACCGACCGGTCAGTCAGACTCAGAACAACGCCCGCGCCAGCGCCCGCCGGGCCAACGCCACCCGTGGATCATCCGCGCCGACGACCTCGAACAACTCCAGCAGCCGCAGCCGTACGGCATCCCGGTCGTCGCCCGCCGTACGCCCCACCGTCTCGATGAGCCGCCCGAACGCGTCCTCGACATGGCCGCCCACCAGATCCAGGTCGGCGGCGATGATCTGCGCCGTCGGGTCTCCCGGCTTCTCGGCGGCGTCCTTGCGCACCTGCTGCGGATCGACTCCCTGCACCCGCTGGAGCAACTCGGCCTGCACGAGGCCAAGTTTGGCCTCCATGTTCCCGGGATCGTCACTCAGCACGTTCTTGTACGCCTGCACCGCGCCGGCCAAGTCACCCGCGTCCAGAGCCTGTACGGCGGCTTCGAGCAGCGCGTCGTACGGCCCGACCGGGTCCAGGGGGGCGGGGGCGGGGCGGTCGCCGGGTTCGGCGTCCGCGTCGACGACGAGGCCGGTGAGGCCGAAGCGCTGCTCGGCGACCTGCACGAGCTGATCGAGGGTCTGGCGGATCTGCTGTTCGCCGGCGGCGCCCTGGAAGAGTGGCAGGGCCTGCCCGGCGACAACAGCGAAGACGGCGGGGATCCCCTGGATGCCGAACTGCTGCATCAGCATCTGGTTGGCGTCGACGTCGACCTTGGCGAGGACGAAGCGCCCGTTGTACTCGACGGCCAGCCGCTCGAGAACGGGGCTCAGTTGCTTGCACGGCTCGCACCACTCGGCCCAGAAGTCGATGACGACGGGCACCTCGGTGGACCGCTGCAGGACGTCGAGTTCGAACCCGGCCTCATCTACGTCGATGACGAGGTCGGTCGGCGAGACGGCCCCTCCCCCGCCCTGCCGGGCGGTTTCGGCGCGAGCCTGCTCCGCCTTCGACTTGGCCTCCTGGGCCGCCTTCACCGCGGCGAGGTCGACGACCCCGCTCATGGACATGTTCCGTGGCTGCATGCGTCTATCCTCCCCCGTCCGGCACGCTCATGTGAAAGGCGTTGTGAAATGCGGTCCTGATCGATGGGCACCACCGATGGCCACCGCTTTCGCTACGAGTCGTAGCGTAACGGCAGCGGCAGCCTCCTGGGAAGCAGCCCCGGGAGCACCTCGAAGTGACCTCCCTCACGGCCTCACAGGAGGGGAATGGCCGGTTATGGTCATGCCATGCAGAGCCGCAGCCGCACCCCCGTCAGTCGTACGGGACGCCCCCGCAGCGCCACGGCGGACGCGGCGATCCTGGCGGCGACGCGGGACGCGCTGGTCGAACTGGGCTGGTCCAAGCTGACGTTGGGGGACGTGGCGACGCGTGCGGGAGTGGCGAAGACGACCCTCTACCGTCGCTGGCCAGGCAAGAACGAACTGGTCGTCGACGCGGTCGCGGCCCTCTTCGACGAACTGGAGATGCCCGACCGGGGCAGCCTCGCCGCCGACATCGAGGGCGTCGTCCTCCAGTTCGCGGCGATCCTGGTGCGCCCGGAGACCAAGAGCGGTCTGATGGCGGTGGTCGCGGAGTCGACGCACGACGACGCGCTGCGGGAACGCATCCGCGCCTCGATCGTGGACCGGCAGAAGCGCCTGGTCCTGGAAGGCCGCGCCCGCGCCCAGCGGCGCGGCGAACTCCCCCCGGAAACGGGCCCGGAGGAGGCCGCCCGCACGGTCGACCTGATCTTCGACATGGTGGCGGGCGCGGTGGTGCACCGCACGCTGGTGAGCGCGGAGCCGGTGGACGCGGAGTGGGCGGAGGCGTTCACCCGGGTGCTGGTGCTGGGACTGGGCCGCAACCACTAGCGGCTACGTGGCAGTTACGCCTTGGCGGCCACCGGCGCCGGCTCCATGATCTGCCCCGCCAGCTCGTGGCTGACCTTGCGCTCCACGAAGAACGCGGCGGTGGGGACGGTGCCGGCGAGCAGGACCCACAGCTGCTTGCGGACCGGCCACTTCGCCTTGGAGCCCAGATCGAAGGCGAAGACCAGGTACACGAGGTACAGCCAGCCGTGCGCGATACCGACGACACTCGTGAAGCCGTCCGCGCCATCGAGCTTCAGCGCGTACTTGGCGATCACTCCGAGGGTCAGCAGAACCAGCAGCACACCGGTGACGTAGGCCATGACGCGGTAGCGGGTCAACACGCTCTTCTTCATGCGTACGAGCGTAACCATCCGTTTCCGGCGATCTTCCGGCGACCCCGGCACCCCGGCCCCGCCCCCACGCACCGGGCCTGCGGCCCTACTCCGCGTCGAAGTCGCTCGCCGACACCCGCAACGGCCGCAGCATCGCGAAGATCTCCGCGCACTCCTCCGCGTCATACGCGCCGAGGCCGAAGTCCATCGCCATCAGGTCGCGGGTCGCCGCGTCGACCGTCTCCCGGCCCTTCTCGGTGATCGTGGCGAGGGTGCCGCGGCCGTCGTTCGGGTTGGGGCGCCTGGCCACCAGGCCCGACTTCACGAGGCGGTCCACGGTGTTGGTGACCGACGTCGGGTGGACCATCAGACGTTCGCCGATCTTGGACATCGGCAGCTCGCCCGCCTTGGAGAACGTGAGCAGCACCAGCGCCTCGTACCGCGCGAACGTCAGACCGTACGGCTTCACCACCGCGTCGACCTCCGCGAGCAGGATCTGCTGCGCGCGCATGATCGAGGTGATCGCGGCCATGGACGGGACGTTTCCCCAGCGCTGCTTCCACAGTTCGTCTGCGCGGGCGATGGGGTCGAACGGGAGACTGAGCGGCTTCGGCACGGCACCAGACCCTACCGGCCGGTCATATCGCGGTCAGCCCCGTCTCGCCCTTCGGTCCGGCCCGGTGGGCCTCGGGGAACCCTGTTCGGTGGCTCCCTGTATCTCTGGGCCCCTGGATCCGTGCCGTCACCGCACCTGGAGCCACTTCGCCTCCGACGGTGTCCCCTTCGCGTCCGTCACGAACAGCATGTACCAGCCGGGCGGCACGAGTGTCCGGTCCTTCGGTACGTCGACCGTCACCGAGGTGCGGTCCTTGCTGAGGGGGAGGTCGATGGAGCGCTGTTCGACGTCCGTCGTGTGGGTGACCGCGCTGGGGCGCATCAGGCGGGCCTTCGCGACGCGCTCGGGGTGGGTGGTGGCGAAGGTGGCGCGGCCGAGTTTGTCGGTCTCCTGGGGGCCGTCCCCGAGTACCGGACGGCTCTTGCCGTTCCTGTGCAGCGCGGGCGGGGTGAAGATCTCCATCCGCTGCTCGAAGTGGCCGAGCTTGGTGTTCTGCTGGTTGTCGTAGAGCGGGTCGGAGCCGAAGGTGGCGACCCGGCCGTCGGGCAGGAGCAGCGCCTCGGAGTGGTAGTTGCGGCCCACCTTCGGGGAGGCTGCCGTGCGGAACGCGTTGGCCTTGGGGTCGTAGAACTGCGCCTTGAGGATGTTGCTGCCGCTGCGGCCCCGGTAGTCGGCGGAGCCGTTGGACGTGAACACGGTGTCGTCCGGCATGAGGACGCTGTTCAGGTAGCGGGTGCCCTGAGGGAGGTCGGGGCCGGGCTCGAAGACCGGGTTGTCCTTCTTCAGGTCGACCACGGCCGTGCGACGCGTCGCCTTCTTGGACTCGCCGACGCCTCCGCCGCCGAGGATCATCACCTTCTGGTCCTGCGCGGGCGGGAGGAGGACGGAGGCGGACGTCTCGGTCTCGTCGGCGTCCGTGAGGCCCGGCACCTTCTCGAAGGTGTTCTTCTCCAGGTCCCAGAGGCCCGGCGCGCGGCCCATCGTCGCCGGTCCGTAACCGGCGTTCGAGGCCGGGTAGAACAACTTGCCGCCCTTGGTGAGGAAAAGGGCCGGGTAGGTGGGGAAGTAGCGCTTGGGGCCCGGGGTCCACTCCTTGGTCCTCGGGTCGTAGATCTCGTTGTCCCCGGGGTCGATCGCACCGACGTCGTCGAGCCCGGAGACGGCCAGGACCCGTCCGTCGTCGAGGCCGACGAGCGTCGGGTACCAGCGCGCCTTGTCCATCGGATCGACCGGGATGTACTTCTCGGCCTTCGGATCGAACTCGTAGGCCGCCCTGATCCCCTGGAAGTCCTGCTTGTCCATGGTGATCTTCTCGGAGAGGCCGTACGTGTTGTCCGCGTCCTTGCCCTTCAGGCCGACGATCTCGTACTGGGCCTGCTTGGCGGTGATCGACACGGGCCCTGCCTCGGCCGCCTCGACGAAGACGCGGGCCTCGCTCGGGACGACCTTCGTCACCCAGGGCTGCATGACCCCGGCCGCGTTGTACGTGATCTTCTGGGTGCGCCTGGCCTCGGGGACGGTGACGTCGAACCGGCTGACGTACACGACTCCGGCGGGCGAGCGGAAGCGGGTGCCCTTCTTCAGGACCACCGGTTTGTCGGGGTTCTCGTTCTTGACGCGCATCCCGCCGCCGGCCCGCTCGACCTCGCCGTCGAGGAGTTCGTAGCGGGCGGTGCCACCGGCCACCAGGAGCCGTCCGTCGGGGAGTTGGGCGTGTCCGGCGCAGAAGAAGTCGTCCGGGGTGGCGATCTTCTTGAAGGTGTCCGTCCTCGGGTCCCAGAGGATCGTGTCGAACGAACCCTTGTCGAACTTCTTCTGCTCGTTCCCCGAGCCCGCGACGATCAGGACCTTGCCGGTGCGGAGCAGCGCCGCGTGGATGGCGTTGGTGCGGAACTCCCTGGGGATGTCGATCGAGCTCCAGGAGCCGTACTTCGCCTGGTAGCCGGGCTGGGCGATCTTGTACTCGTGGTAGCGCTCACCGGCGAAGCCGAGCACGGCGGGGGCGTTGAGACCGGCGAGGAGGACGACGCCTCCGATGCCCAGGACGGTCTTCTTGGTCTTCTTCGAGGGCTGGAAGGCCATGGCCTAGTTGCCTCCTGTCGGGGTGCCGGAGACCGGGGCGACGGCGCCGGTGGTGAGCGCCGGTTCCTCGCCGCTCTCTGTGCTCTCCCTGCGGTCCTTGAGCCGGGTGGCGATCCACACCCCGACCGGGGCCAGGGAGATCGCCATGGCGAGAACGGCCCAGGTACGCATGGCCACATGGGTGTGGCCGAGGTGGACCGAGGCGACGAGTGAGGCCGCCAGGAGCGCGGCCCAGAAGAGGTGGACGCGGAAGGTGAGCAGCCGGTCGGGGCTGGCGTCGCCGCCCTTCGGCGTGACGACGAACCGGCTGGGGCGGCGGAGCAGCGCCGCGCCGAAGGACTTCAGGTAGATCGGCGCGGAGAGCGCCGACATCGCCATGCCGGCGAGCCCGCCGGAGCCCTCGGGCTCGTGGGGCGAGACGTTGTGCCGCCGGTTCCACAGGTACAGGCCGATCTGGAGGGCGGCGGCGTCGCTGTAGAGCATCAGCCAGACGGAGGCGGCGACCTGGGTGCCGGAGGCCCCGAACCAGAGGAAGAGGAAGCAGCTCAGAATGCCGAGGAACCAGTTGACGGCGGTCATCGGGTAGTAGACGAGCATCAGCGTGTACGAGAGGAGCCGGCCCGGGGGCATGGTGAAGAGCGCCTTCCAGTACTGCTTGAAGAGCGTCTCGTACGTGCCGCGCGACCACCGCGTCTGCTGGGTGAAGAAGTCGGTCCAGGAGGCCGGCCCCTCGCCGACGGCGAGCACGTCGGGCGTGTAGACGGACCGCCAGTAGTGCCCGGTGCGCGGATTGCGGCGGCGGTGCAGCTCGAACCCCGTGGCCATGTCCTCGGTGATGGAGTCGCACAGCCCGCCGATCTGTTTGACGGCGGCGATGCGTACGACGTTGTTGGTGCCGACGAACATGGGGGCGCGGTAGCGGTTGCCGGCGCGCTGGATGAGGGCGTGGAAGAGGAACTGCTGCGACTCGGCGGCCTTGGTGACGGGATGGGTGTAGTTGCCGTACACCTGGGGGCCGACGACGAAGGCGACGTCCGGGTCGCGGAAGAAGCCCGTCATCCGCTCCAGGAAGTTGGGGAGCGGGACGTGGTCGGTGTCGACGGAGGCGTAGAAGTCGTACTCGTCGCCGTGCATGGCGAGCCACGCGTTGTAGTTGCCGTGCTTGGTACGGGCCCGGTGGACGCCCTTGGCCCGGTTCCACTCGGGGACCCCGTACCGGCTGAAGTGCCGTACGCCCAGCTCGGCGCAGAGCGCCCAGGCCTGATCGTCGTCGCCCTCGTCGAGGAGCCAGACGTCCACGGGGCCGGTGTGGCGGACGCGGATCGCGCCTTCGAGGGTGGCCCGGACCATCGCGAGGGGTTCCTTGCCCGGGACGTACGTGGTGAGGAAGGCGACGCGGGTGCCCGACTCGGGTACGACGGGGACGGGGTCGCGGGCGACCATGGTGGCGTGGGCGATGGACACCACGTTGACGACCATGAACAGCTCGATCAGCCCGATGGCGACGAGCATCACGATGTCGAGATCGACCATCCACCTCTCACCGGCCTCGCGCTCCACCCAGTGGGTGGGCCAGACGAGGTAGACGAGCAGGGCGCCCGTGAGCAGCGGCGCGAGGGTCATGAGCAGGACGGCGCGTATTCGGCGTGGCTCGCGGGAGAGGAGCGAGGTGTACCGCACCTGGTACGGGGATCCGGCCGGCGCCTCGGTCAGGGGTCCGGCGAGCCGGCTGTGGGTGTCGTAGTCGTAGCCCTCCGGCCGCACAGCGCCCTCCAGTGATCGAACGAGCCGATATCCCCACCAAAGGGGAGATATGACAGCGAGTCGAACTGGGTGCGTCCGGACGGGTGAGCGTGTACGGGGGTGGTTTACCGGGTGAGCGGTGCCCCGTCACCCGGTGCGGGTCACGGGGAGAGGTGGCGCTCCACCGTCTCCACCTTGGAGGTGAGCCCGTCGGTCACGCCGGGGCGGATGTCCGCCTTGAGGACAAGGGAGACGCGCGGCGCGCGTGCCTCCACGGCGGCGACGGCACGCCTGACGACGTCCATGACCTCGTCCCAGTCGCCCTCGATGGACGTGAACATGGCGTCGGTGCGGTTGGGGAGCCCGGATTCGCGGACGACGCGGACGGCGTCGGCGACGTACTCCCCCACGTCCTCGCCGACGCCGAGGGGCGTCACGGAGAAGGCGACGATCATGACTTGTAGGCCTCTTCCTGTTCCTGGCGGGCCCGGAAGGCGATGGCCGCGTTGACCGCGCCCTCGGCCTCGCGGCGCAGCTTGCGCTCGGCGAAGAATCCGCCGGTCGGCAGGACGGAGAGGACGAAGTAGAGGGCGGCGGTCTTCAGGGACCACTTGGCGCGGCTCCACGCGTCCGCCCAGAAGATCACGTAGAGGACGAAGAGGAGTCCGTGGACCGCGCCCATGACGGGCACCGCGTTGAAGTCCGTGGTCCGCTTCAGCACCGAGCAGACCAGCAGGAGGAGGAAGGAAACGGCTTCGGGCGCCGAGACCAGCCGCAGGCGGCGGAGGGAGGAGGCGGTCTTGATGTCCACGGGTCACCTTCGGTGGGTGCGAGGGGGTCGCTTTGTGAATGGGTGCACAAACGTTTGCCCATTGTGGCATCGGCGGCTCGGGCGACCGGGACGGGGGTGCGGGGGTATGGACGGATGTTCGGGTGTTCGGCCCCTAGGGGGAGGTTCAGGGGCGATCTCCACCTTCGGGATCTGTTGCCGGGGGTGTCCGGCGGGCTACCTTCGCCCCGTGGCGATGTTTCGACTTCAAGGCAGCAAGGTGCTGGCCATCGACATGACCGGCGACGCCGTCAAGGCGAAGAACGGCTCGATGGTGGCGTACGACGGACAGATGGACTTCAAGAAGCTCAGCGGCGGCGGTGAGGGCATCCGGGGGATGGTCACCCGGCGGATCACCGGTGAGCAGATGACACTGATGGAGGTGAAGGGGCACGGGACGTGCTGGTTCGCCGACCGCGCCTCCGAGATCAACCTTGTGGCCCTCCAGGGGGACAAGCTGTACGTCGAGTCGAGCAACCTGATGGCGACGGACTCGGGCCTGCGCACGGGCACGTCGTTCACCGGGATGCGCGGCGCCTCACAGGGCAACGGCCTGTTCACGACGACCGTCGAGGGGCACGGCCAGGCGGCGATCATGTCGGACGGGCCGGCGGTGGTGCTGCGCGTCAGCCCGCAGTTCCCGCTGACCGTCGACCCGGGGGCGTACATCGCGCACCAGGGCAACGTCCGGCAGTCCTTCCAGTCCGGTGTGACGTTCCGCACACTCATGGGCGAGGGCGGGGGCGAGGCCTTCCAGATCCGCTTCGAGGGCGACGGCCTGGTGTACGTCCAGCCCAGTGAGCGCAACACGATCGCCGGGGACGTGTGACATGCCCTTCCGTGAGATCAACTCCAAGATGGTCGAGGCGACCCTCATGCCCGGCCAGCGCGTCTTCAGCCAGCGCGGGGCGATGCTCGCCTACAAGGGCGAGGTGTCCTTCACGCCCAACATGCAGGGCGGCCAGGGCGGGATCATGTCGATGATCGGCCGCCGGGTCGCCAACGAGGCCACCCCGCTGATGACCGTCGAGGGCAGCGGCACGGTTCTCTTCGGACACGGCGGCCACCACATCCAGGTCATCAGCCTCACCGGGGACACGCTGTGCGTCGAGGCGGACCGCCTCCTCGCCTTCGACGGCACGCTCCAGCAGGGCACGATGTTCATGGGCTCGCAGGGCGGGGTCATGGGCATGGTCCGGGGTCAGGTGACGGGCCAGGGGCTGTTCACCACCACCCTCAAGGGGCACGGCGCCGTCGCCGTCATGGCCCATGGCGGGGTGATCGAGGTGCCGATCACCCCCCAGCGCCCGGTCCACGTCGACCCGCAGGCGTACGTCGCGCACCACGGCGACGTACGCAACAAGCTGTCCACCGCGCTCGGCTGGCGCGACATGGTGGGCCGCGGCTCGGGCGAGGCGTTCCAGCTGGAGCTCAGCGGCAGCGGTGCGGTGTACGTCCAGGCGTCGGAGGAGAAGCTGTGACCACCTACCCGGGCGCGGGGCCCGTCGTCCACGACCCGATGACGCTGCCGTCCGACGACAACGTCAACAACTACACCTTCTGCGTGGAGCTCAAGGGGAGCCAGTGGTTCCTGCAGAAGGGGAAGATGATCGCCTATTACGGGTCGATCGACTTCAACGGCATCGGACACGGCCGCCTGGACCGTCTTGTCCGTACGTCTTTTCATTCGCCTCTGCACGCGAGCGACTGGGTCGTGGCCGAGGGTTCGGGCAAGATGCTCCTCGCCGACCGGGCCTTCGACGTGAATTCGTACGATCTGGAGGAGGGCAACCTGACCATTCGCTCGGGCAACCTTCTCGCTTTTCAGCCAACTCTCGCACTCAAGCAGTCGATCGTGCCGGGCTTCCTGACTCTCATCGGAACGGGCAAGTTCGTGGCCGCGTCGAACGGCCCGGTGGTGTTCATGGAACCCCCGATCCGGGTGGACCCGCAGGCCCTGGTCGGCTGGGCCGACTGCCCCTCCCCCTGCCACCACTACGACCATGGGTACATGACGGGCCTGATGGGCGGTCTACGTGCGATGACAGGCATCGGCGGGGCCTCCGGCGAGGAGCACCAGTTCGAGTTCGTCGGGGCCGGCACGGTGCTGCTCCAGTCCTCCGAGACACTCATGGCCGAGCAGGCCACGGGGGTGGTTCCGCACGAGCCCGGAGTGCCGGGTGGCGGTGGGGCTCCCGCAGGTCATCCACAGCAACCGGGTGCACCGCGCCTTCCCGGACAGCTCGGTGACCTCCAGCGTCGCTTCGGGCTGTGAGCGGTAGTCTGCGGAGTGTGACGTCGAACGTGTGCGCGCCGTCACGCCACCCTCACTAGTTCGCCTTTCAACCTTTTAGGTAGACTTCATTCATGGAGACCGAGACGGCCACAAGCTGGCTGACCGACGCGGAGCAGTGCGCCTGGCGCACCCACCTGGAGGTCAACAGGTTGCTGGCATACCAGCTCGAAAAGGACCTGCAACCGTTCGGCCTGACGATGAACGACTACGAGATCCTCGTGAACCTCTCCGAATCCGACGATGTGCGCATGCGGATGAGCGACCTCGCGTCCGCCACCCTCCAGTCCAAGAGCCGGCTCTCCCACCAGATCACCCGTATGGAGAACGCGAACCTGGTCCGCCGCGAGAACTGCGAGTCCGACCGGCGGGGCCTGTTCGCGGTGCTCACCGAGCAGGGCATGGAGACCATGAACAAGGTCGCGCCTCATCATGTGGCGTCCGTGCGGCGGCACTTCATCGAGCTGCTGACCCCGGAGGCCCTGGCCGAGCTCAGCACGTCGCTCAAGCCGGTCGCGCAGCACCTGCGCGGCCAGCGGGGCCGGCCGTAGGACCTGGCCGACCAGCCCAACCAGTTCGACCAGTTCGACAGATCAGGTGATGGGCAGGCGGAGCTCGAACAGGGCTCCGCCTGCGGTCGCTTCACCCACGGTCAGCGTGCCGCCGTGCCGTACGGCCACGTCCCGGGCGATGGCGAGTCCGAGCCCGGCGCCGCCGTCGTCGCGACTGCGAGCCGCGTCGAGCCGTACGAACCGCTCGAAGACCCGCTCCCGGTCCGCCACGGGCACCCCGTCCCCGTCGTCGCCGACCTCGACCACGGCCCGCGCTCCCTCCCGCCGCACGGAGACGGTGACCGCCGACCGGGCGTGCCGCTGCGCGTTGTCCAGCAGATTGGCGACCAGCCGCCCCAACTGCGTCCGGGACCCGGCCACTTCCACGGCGCCTGCCTCGACCGTCAGTCCTGCCCTGCCCTCCGCCTGTTCGCGGACCAGCTCCGCGAGATCGAATCGCGCGTCGGCGGGCCGCTCCCCCGCGTCCAGCCGGGCCAGCAACAGCAGGTCGGCGGCGAGGTGTTGCAGCCGTACGGTGTCCTCGACGGCACCCTTGACGTCCAGCAACTCCGGGTGTGCGGAGCCGACTTCGAGCTGGGTGCGCAGGGAGGCGATGGGGCTGCGCAGCTCGTGCGAGGCATCGGCGACGAACCGGCGCTGGCGTTCCACGGAGGCCTCCAGGGCGGCCAGCGTCTCGTTGGTGGTCCGGGCGAGCCTGGCCACCTCGTCGTGCGTGTCCGGCACCGGGACGCGCCGGGCGAGGTCCTGGGAGGCGGTGATCGCGGCCATCTCGGCCCGGATGCCCTCGACGGGGCGCAGCGCACGCCGGGTGACCAGCCAGGTGACGCCCGCGACGACGCCGAGCAGCAGTGGGAAGCCGATCAGCATGACGGTCAACGCGGTGCTGACGGCGCTCTGTTCGGCGGAGAGCGGCGCCCCGGCGTGCACGGTGAGGGTGCCCTTGTCGTCGACCTCGACCCGTACGGCGGCGAACCGGTAGTCGGCCTCGTCTCCTTCGACGGTCGCGGACCCGTCGGTGAAGGAGACGTCCTCGTCGATCTCGCCGGGCGAGAGGGAGCCGTCGTCATCGTCCTCCGCAGCACCGTCGCTCGCCGGGAGCTGCGGGCGTACCGCCGACACTCCCGTGCCGCTGATCCGCTCCAGGTCCTCGCTGGCCGCGACCAGCCGTCCGGCGGCGTCGACGACCTGGACAGGGCGGTCGTCGGCGTCGAGCGACAGCTTGTCGTACGCCGTCCCGGCCGCCAGGTCGGCGGCGACCGCCCGCGCGGTCCGCTCCGCCTGGGTACCGGCCTGGCCGCTGAGGTTGGACCACAGGGAGAGCAGTACGGCGGTCCCGGCGGCGACCAGCGCGACCGCGACGACGACGGTGGCCCCGAGGGTCGCCCGGGCCCGTACGGAGCCGAGAGCGCGTCTCACCGCGGCACCTCGAGCCGGTACCCGGCGCCGCGCACGGTCCGGATCAGCGGGGCGCCGAGCTTCCGGCGCAGGGTGCTGACGTACACCTCGACGATGTTCGGGTCGCCGTCGTACGCGAAGTCCCAGACGTGCTCCAGGATCCGTGCCTTGGACACCACCTCGCCGGCCCGCACGACGAGCTGCTCCAGTACGGCGAACTCCTTTGCCGTGAGGGTGACTTCGCTCTCGCCGACGTGGACACGGTGGGCCGCGGTGTCGACCGTCAGCTCACCGACCACATGGACGGGCGAGGCTCCCGCCGACCCGCGCCGGCGCAGCAGCGCCTTCACCCGGGCGACCAGGACGACGTAGGAGAAGGGCTTGGTCAGATAGTCGTCGGCGCCGGTGTCGAGCCCCTCCGCCTCGTCGTACTCGCCGTCCTTGGCGGTGAGCATGAGGATCGGTACGTCGTGACCGGCGGCGCGCAGGGCGGCGCAGACACGGTAGCCGTTGAGGCCGGGCAGCATGATGTCGAGGATCACCAGGTCGTACGGCGTCTCGGTGGCCCGGTGCAGACCCTCGCGGCCGTCGTGGACGACGTCCACGGCGTACCCCTCGGCCGTCAGGCCCTTGGCCAGCGACAGGGCCAGTCGCTTCTCGTCCTCGACGATCAACAGTCGCATGCGTACAGCCTCGCAAAACGAAGCTGAAGACGCCTTCAGGTGCCTTCAGCTTCGCTTCAGGCGCCGTCGGGCAGCTTGGTTCTCGTCATCGAAGCGGAACGAATCGTCGCTGAACCGACCGAACCGAGCGAAGAGGCAGGAAATCCCATGAAGCGGAACATCGTCATCGCCACCCTCACCGCCACCGCCCTGGCCGGCGGCACCGCCCTGGCCTTCGCAGCGGGCGACGACGAGACGGCGGCGAGGCCCCGGACCGGAGCGAACGTGCAGGTGGTCTCCGACCGGGACGACGACTCCGCGGACGACCGTACGGTGGTCCGCGGCAGCGGCATCACCGCCGCCGAGGCCATCACGGCCGCGCTGCGGCACACCCCGGGCACCGCGTTCTCCGCCGAGCTGGACGACGACGGCGCCGACGCCGGCACGTGGGGCGTGGGGGTCGTGCGGGGCGACGGGGCCGAGTACGACGTCGAGGTCTCGGGCGCCGGGAAGGTGCTGGGGGCGCATCGTGACACCGACGACGACAGCGACCGCGACAGTGAGGACCGCGCCGAGTCCGCCGCGCTCAAGGGCGCGAAGTTCGACGCCCGGGAGGCCGCCCTCGCCGCCGCCGCGAAGGGCACGGTCACCGAGGTCGGCGCCGACGAGGAGAACGGCGCGGTGGCGTGGAGCGTGGAGACCGTGAAGGACGGCGCGGCGAGCGAATGGAAGGTCGCCCTCGACACGGGCAAGGTCACGCGGGACCACTCCGACGACGACTGAGAACGCCCCCGCCACCCTTACCCGTCCCATCCCTCCCCCAGTGGGGATACCCCCACTGGGGGCTGCGCCCCCAGACCCCCCTTCGCGCTGAACGCGCTCGTCCTCAATCGCCGGACCGGCTGAAATGCCCCCGCCAGCAACACGGCCACGCCGGTCAGGGCGAAGCAGACGCCCACCGGCAGGTGTCCGGCGAGAACTCCGGCCCCGGCGGAGCCGATCGTGCTCCCCGCGTTGATCGCCGTATTGACCCAGGCACCGGCCCGGACACGTGCCTCGGGCTCGACCGCCTCGTCGGCGATGAGATACGCGGTGGTGATGGCCGGGGACACGAAGCCGCCGGCCAGCGTCAGGGCGAGGGTGAGGGTGCCCAGGCCGGGGGCGAGTCCCGCGCCGAGGAGTGCCAGGCCCAGGCCGAGCGCCAGCAGGGCGAGCCGGACCCTGGCCGGCCGGCGCCAGGCCAAGGCGCCGTTGAGCAGCCCGCCGACGGCGCTTCCGGCGGAGAGCGCGGCAAGCACCCAGGCCACGCTCGCGCCCCCGTGGCCGTGTTGCCCGGCGAACACGACGACAAGAAGGTCGAGCGAGCCGAGGGCGAGCCCGACACCCGCGGCGGCGCCGACAGGACCCCGGACGCGTCCCAGCACACCCCGGCCGCCGCCCGTTCCCGGGCGGACCTCGCGCGTGGCGGGGCTCATCGCCCGTACCGCCGGAGACGTCACGAACCCGGCGGTGCCGGCCGCCATCAGGGCCGCCCCGACGACGATGCCGACGGCCGGCACGGTGAACCCGGCGAGGACGCCCACCAGCAACGGCCCCGAGACGAACAGCAGTTCCTCGGCGACGCCGTCGAGGCTGTACGCCCGCTGCAGCAGCTGCCGGTCCTCGGCGATCTTGCTCCACACGGCCCGCATCGTCGGCCCGAGCGGCGGCACGCAGGCGCCCGAGAGGGCGGTGAGGACGCCCAGGACGAACACCGGCGCACCCGGGCGCCAGACGGCCACGGTCAGCAGCCCGAGCGCGGTGAGGTGGGCGATCAGCAGGGGAACGAGCGCCCGGCACGGCCCGTACCGGTCGATGAGGGCGGCCCTGGCGGGCGCCAGGAGGACGACGGTGGCACCGAAGAGCGCCATCACGGTGCCGGCCACGGCGTACGAGCCCGAGGCCCGGGTCACGGCGAGCATCACGGACAGCGGGACGATGCCGTAGGACAGTCTGCCGAGGAGAGCGGTGGCGAAGGTGCGGCGGGCGTACGGGATACGCAGAACGGCGGCATAGGAAGGCCGCGTCGAGGTCGCGGACATACGAGTTCCTCCGGGAGGCGGCGCGTCGAGCGAGCGCCGTGGCAAACAGGGACGCCGGATCACCACGGCGACCTCGCTACGAGTGCGGGCCGGTCGCGGTGGTGTGGGGCGGCACCTATGCCAGGAGGAGGAACATGCCGGTCAACGTATCAGCGTGGTCCGGGAGCCGACCACCGGGAAATCCCGCGCCCTGCCCGCTCCCGTCACTTCTCCGTCAGGCCCGCGACCAGTTCGTCCGCCGCTCCGTAAGGATCGAGTTCGCCCGCCACGATCCGCTCCGCCAGCGCACCCAACCGCCGGTCGCCGCGCAGATCGCCGATACGTTCGCGGAGGGTTGTGACGGCGATCGTCTCGACCTCGTGGGACGCGCGGGCGCGGCGGCGCTCGGCGAGGACGCCGTGCTCCTCCATCCACGCGCGGTGTTTCTCCAGGGCCTCCACCAGTTCGTCGATGCCCTCCGACCTCGACGCGACCGTCCTGACGATCGGGGGGCGCCAGTCGCCGGGGGATCTGGACGCGCCCAGGCTCAGCATGTGGTTCAGCTCGCGGGCGGTGGAGTGCGCGCCGTCCCGGTCCGCCTTGTTGACGACGTACACATCGCCGATCTCCAGGATTCCTGCCTTGGCCGCCTGGACGCCGTCGCCCATCCCGGGCGCGAGGAGCACCACGCTGGTGTCGGCCTGCGCGGCGATCTCCACCTCGGACTGGCCCACGCCGACCGTCTCGACCAGGATCACGTCGCAGCCCGCGGCGTCCAGGACGCGGATCGCCTGCGGGGCCGCCCACGCCAGACCGCCGAGGTGGCCCCGGGTCGCCATCGAACGGATGTAGACGCCCGGGTCCGACGCGTGGTCCGACATCCGCACCCGGTCGCCGAGCAGCGCGCCGCCGGAGAACGGCGACGACGGGTCGACGGCGAGTACGCCGACCCGCCTGCCCTGCCGCCGGTACGCCGTGACCAGCGCGGACGTCGACGTCGACTTGCCCACGCCCGGTGATCCCGTCAGGCCGACCACGTACGCGTTGCCCGCCAGCGGGGCCAGCGCGGCCATGACCTCGCGGAGTTGTCCGGACGCCCCCTCCACCAGGGAGATCAGCCTGGCCACGGCCCGCGGTCGGCCCTCCCTGGCCTGGGCCACCAGCGTGGGGACGTCCTCCATCACAACTCCGTTCCGATCACGGCCGCACGAGCCGTTCGAGCCGTACGGCCGGCCTCAGGACCACGTGGCCACCGGCCGCCCTGCTACGCCTTGGGTACCCGCACGATCAGCGCGTCACCCTGGCCGCCGCCCCCGCACAGGGCCGCCGCGCCGACGCCGCCGCCGCGCCGCTTCAGTTCCAGGGCCAGGTGCAGTACGAGCCGTGCGCCGGACATTCCGATCGGGTGGCCCAGGGCGATCGCACCGCCGTTGACGTTCACCCGATCCGTGGACACGCCCAGGTCCTTGATTGACTGGACCGCGACCGCCGCGAAGGCCTCGTTGATCTCGATCAGGTCAAGATCCTCGACGCCCAGGCCCTCCTTCTTGAGGGCGTGCAGGATGGCGTTGGAGGGCTGGGACTGGAGGGAGTTGTCCGGGCCCGCCACATTGCCGTGGGCGCCGATCTCCGCGATCCACTCCAGGCCGAGTTCCTCGGCCTTCGCCCTGCTCATCACGACCACGGCCGCCGCGCCGTCCGAGATCTGCGACGACGTGCCCGCGGTGATCGTGCCGTCCTTCGTGAACGCCGGGCGCAGCCTGCCCAGCGACTCCGCCGTCGTCTCCGCCCGGATGCCCTCGTCCTGGCTGAAAACGATCGGTTCGCCCTTGCGCTGCGGGATCTCGACCGGCGTGATCTCCGCCTCGAAGACGCCGTTCTTCTGGGCCGCCGCCGCGCGCTGGTGGGAGGCGGCGGCGATCTCGTCCTGCTCGGGGCGCAGGATGCCCAGACGCGTGTTGTGCTTCTCCGTCGACTCGCCCATGGCGATGTTCTCGAAGGCATCGGTGAGACCGTCGTACGCCATCGCGTCGAGCATCTCGATCGCGCCGTACTTGAAGCCCTCACGGGACTTGGGGAGCAGGTGGGGGGCGTTCGTCATCGATTCCTGGCCACCGGCCACGATCACGTCGAACTCGCCGGCGCGGATCAGCTGGTCCGCCAGCGCGATCGCGTCCAGGCCCGACAGACACACCTTGTTGATGGTCAGCGCCGGGACGTTCATCGGGATACCGGCCTTGACCGCGGCCTGGCGGGCCGGGATCTGGCCCGCACCGGCCTGGAGAACCTGGCCCATGATCACGTACTGCACCTGGTCGCCACCGATACCCGCACGGTCGAGGGCGGCCTTGATCGCGAAGCCGCCGAGGTCGGCCCCGGAGAAGGTCTTCAGCGAGCCCAGCAACCGTCCCATGGGCGTACGCGCGCCCGCGACGATCACCGAGGTAGTGCTGTTCGTTCCTGACATGAGGTGCGATCCCCTTTCAGCTGGGGAGCTGAGGAGTGTGTGAACGAGGGTTTACTTGAATGTACTGAGCGGTAGCCCCTGGCGTCACCGGGCCGTCGGTGTGACAGCGCGCACGTTGCGTAACCACCCCGGGAGCGCTGCACTGACTCCATGCTGACGCGAATCGACCACATCGGGATCGCCTGTTTCGACCTCGACACGACTGTCGAGTTCTACCGGGCCACGTACGGCTTCGAGGTGTACCACTCCGAGGTCAACGAGGAGCAGGGCGTACGCGAGGCCATGTTGAAGATCAACAACACGGACGACGGCGGCGCCTCCTACCTCCAGCTCCTGGAGCCGACCCGCGAGGACTCCGCCGTGGGCAAGTGGCTCGCCAAGAACGGGGAGGGCGTGCACCACATCGCTTTCGGTACGGCAGATGTGGACGGCGATGCCGCGGACGTCCGCAGCAAGGGCGTACGCGTTCTGTACGAGGAGCCACGACGCGGCTCCATGGGGTCGCGGATCACTTTTCTGCACCCGAAGGATTGCCACGGAGTACTGACAGAACTGGTCACTTCGGCGCCTGTTGAGTCACCTGAGCACTGACCCTCGTACATATGGGCCGGTAGGGTTGGGCACGGCCGCTCCCCTGTTGTCGGGAAGCGGCCCGGGTCCCGGTGTGTGGAGGTGCGGGATCCGAGAGCCGGGGTACAGGTTTCGGGGGCCGAGGGTGAGGGCGGGAGTCCGTGCTTCGCCGTTGATCTGACACCATTCCCCGGGGGCACCGTCCGGCGGATGGACGTGGCTCGTTCGGAGAAGGTTGCGACCAGGGGACGGATGGGACCGCGCAGTGCGGGGCTACGAACGCCAGGAGCGAGAGCCGGCGGCTGACGTCGACCACCTCTCTCGGTTCGAGGCCGAGATGGAGCGGCTGAAGACCGAGCGGGAAAAGGCGATTCAGCACGCCGAGGACCTCGGCTACCAGGTCGAGGTACTGCGCGCCAAGCTTCACGAGGCGCGCCGCACCCTCATGTCCCGGCCCGCCTATGACGGCGGAGACATCGGCTATCAGGCCGAGCAGTTGCTGCGGAACGCCCAGATCCAGGCGGACCAGCTGCGCCAGGACGCCGAGCGCGAGATGTCCCAGGCGCGCGCCCAGACGCAGCGCATCCTGCAGGAGCACGCCGAACAGGCGGCCCGCTTGCAGGCCGAGCTGCACCAGGAGGCGGTCACCCGTCGCCAGCAGCTCGACCAGGAGCTGGGCGAGCGGCGGCAGACCGTCGAGTCGCACGTCAACGAGAACGTGGCGTGGGCCGAGCAGCTGCGGGCCCGCAGCGAGTCCCAGGCGCGCCGGCTCGTCGACGAGTCCCGCGCCGAGGCCGAGCAGGCGCTGGCCGCCGCCCGTGCCGAGGCCGAGCGGGTCGCGAACGAGGCCAGGCAGCGGCTGCAGAACGAGGGCGAGGCCGCCCGCGCGGAGGCCGACCAGCTGCTGCGCCGGGCGCGTGCCGAGGCCGAGCGGCTCCTGAACAGCGCGTCGTCCGAGGCCCGCGAGGCATCCGACCACGCCGAGCAGCTGCGCAGCTCCACGGTGACCGAGTCGGACAGCGCCCGCCGTCAGGCCACCGAGCTGAGCCGCGCCGCCGAGCAGCGGATGCAGGAGGCCGAGGCCGCCCTTCGTGAGGCACGCGCCGAGGCCGAGAAGGTCCTCAGCGAGGCGAAGGAGACCGCGACCAAGACGATCGCCGGCGCCGAGTCGGCCAACGAGCAGCGCACCCGTACGGCGAAGGAGCAGGTCGCCCGGCTGGTCACCGAGGCCAGCCAGGAGGCCGAGGCCACCAAGGCGTCCGCCGAGGAGATCGTCGCCGACGCCCAGGCCAAGGCCGACAAGATCGTCGCGGACGCCGAGGAGACCGCCCGCAGCCTCACCGCCGAGGAGACCGCCTCCCAGCTCGCCAAGGCGGCCCGCACCGCCGAGGACGTCCTGAACAAGGCGTCCGAGGACGCGAAGGCGACCACCAGGGCGGCCACCGAGGAGGCCGAGCGCATCCGCGCCGAGGCCGAGGCCGAGGCGGACCGGCTGCGCGCCGAGGCGCACGACATCGCCACGGAGCTCAAGGGCACGGCGAAGGACGACACCAAGGAGTACCGCGCCAAGACCGTCGAGCTCCAGGAGGAGGCCCGGCGGCTGCGCGGCGAGGCCGAGCAGCTGCGCGCCGAAGCAGTCGCCGAGGGCGAGCGCATCCGCGCGGAGGCGCGCCGTGAGGCCGTCCAGCAGATCGAGGAGGCGGCCAGGACCGCCGAGGAGCTGCTCGCCAAGGCGAAGGCGGACGCGGACGAGACGCGCCAGACCGCCCAGTCGGACAGCGAGAAGGTCCGTACGGAGGCCATCGAGCGCGCGACGACGCTGCGCCGGCAGGCCGAGGAGACTCTGGAGCGCACCCGCAAGGAGGCCGAGCGGCACCGCGCGGAGGCCGTCGAGCAGGCCGAGGGCATCGCGGCGGACGCCGACCAGGCCGCGCGCGAGCTGCGCGAGGAGACCGAGCGGGCCATAGAGGTACGCCGCGACGAGGCCGCCGCCGAGCTCACCCGGCTGCACACCGAGGCCGAGGACCGGCTCACCGCCGCCGAGCAGGCGCTCACCGACGCCCGCGCGGAGGCCGACCGGAGCCGCCGCGAGGGATCCGAGGAGGCGGAGCGGCTTCGTTCGGAGGCCGCCGAGCGCATCCGCAGCCTCCAGGCGCAGGCCGACGCGGAGATCCAGCGGCTGCGCGACGAGGCGGCGGCGGACGCGTCCGCGTCCCGGGCGGAGGGCGAGGCCATCGCCGTACGCCTGCGGTCCGAGGCGGCGGCCGAGGCCGAGCGGCTGAAGACGGAGGCCCAGGACACCGCCGACCGGGTACGGGCCGAGGCGCAGGCCGCTGCCGAGCGACTGGCGACGGAGGCGTCGGAGACGCTGGCCGCCGCCCAGGAGGAGGCCACCCGGCGTCGGCGCGAGGCCGAGGAGACCCTCGGTTCCGCCCGCCAGGAGGCCGACCAGGAGCGCGAGCGGGCCCGCGAGCAGAGCGAGGAGCTGCTGGCGTCTGCGCGCAGGCGCGTGGAGGACGCCCAGGCCGAGGCCGTACGGCTGGTCGAGGAGGCGGACCGCCGGGCGAACGAGATGGTGTCGGCGGCCGAACAGCACGCCCAGCAGGTGCGGGAGTCGGTGTCCGGGCTGCACGAGCAGGCCCAGGAGGAGATCCAGGGGCTGCGCTCCGCCGCCGAGCACGTCGCCGACCGGATGCGCCGCGAGGCGTCCGAGGAGTCGGACCGGGTCCGGGCGGACGCCTACTCCGAGCGGGAGCGGGCCTCGGAGGACGCCGGCCGGGTACGGCGCGAGGCGTCGGAGGCCTCGGAGCACGCCAAGGCGCTCGCCGAGCGCACGGTGGGCGAGGCCATCGCCGAGGCGGAGCGGCTGCGCCAGGACGCCTCCGCGCACGCCCAGCGGGTGCGTACCGAGGCGTCGGACACCATCGCGGGCGCCGAGCAGGACGCGGCGCGCAGCCGTGCGGAGGCCCGCGAGGACGCGAACCGGATCCGTTCGGACGCGGCGACGCAGGCCGACACGCTGATCACCGAGGTGACGGTGGAGGCGGAGCGCCTCACCGAGGAGACGAACGCAGAGGCCGAGCGGGTCCGGGCCGAGTCCGTGGCCGCTGCCGAGCAGCTGCTCTCGGAGGCGACCGGGGAAGCGGAGCGGCTGCGGGCCGAGGCCGCCGACACGGTCGGTTCGGCTCAGCAGCACGCGGAGCGGATCCGTGCCGAGGCGCAGCGGGTCAGGGCCGAGGCGGCGGCGGAGGCCGACCGGCTGATGTCGACCGCTCGGGACGAGGCCGACAGCACGCTGGACGAGGCCCGCAAGGAGGCCAACAAGCGGCGCTCCGAGGCGGCCGAGCAGGTCGACACGCTCATCACGGAGACGGCCGCCGAGGCCGACAAGCTCCTGTCGGAGTCGCAGCAGGCAGCGCAGAAGATGACCGCGGAGGCGGAGGCGCAGGCCGACTCGATGGTGGGCGCGGCCCGCACCGAGGCCGACCGGCTGCTGTCCCGGGCGACGGCGCAGGGCAACTCCACGGTGGAGAAGGCCCGCACGAACGCGGACGAGCTGCTCGTCGGCGCGCGCCGGGACGCCACCGCCATAAGGGAGCGCGCGGAGGAGCTGCGCGACCGCATCACGGCCGAGATCGAAAGTCTGCACGAGCGGGCCCGCCGTGAGGCCGCCGAGACCATGAGGTCGACCGGCGACCGCTGCGACGCGCTGATCACGGCCGCCGAGGAGCAGCTCGTCAAGGCGGAGACGAAGGCCAAGGACCTGGTCTCGGAGGCCAGCTCCGAGGCGGGCAAGGTCCGCATCGCCGCCGTCAAGAAGGCCGAGGGGCTCCTGAAGGAGGCCGAGCAGAAGAAGGCCTCGCTGATCCGGGAGGCCGAGGAACTGCGGGCCGAGGCGATCCGCGAGGCGAAGGCCACGGTCGAGGAGGGCAAGCGCGAGCTCGAGATCCTGGTCCGGCGCCGCGAGGACATTCAGGCGGAGATCTCCCGTGTCCAGGACGTCCTGGAAGCGTTGGAGTCTTTTGAGGCCCCGTCGACGACCAAGGACGGCGGCGTCAAGGCGGGAGCTACCGTCGGCGTGACTCGTTCGGGTGGCAAGTCGTCAGAGGGCTAGCCTGGAGGGCGTGTTGCGTGCATTCTGTGGGGTTTTCTGGGGTCTTTGACCAATTCTTTGGCAAGCGGCACGCCGGTTAGCCACTCAAAAGGGGTCTGATTCTCCATATCAATCGGGCTTCTGCTCTATGACACGCCGCTTGGCCCCCTAGGATTCCACCTATCACCTCACCGGTCTCATTCGACAGGAACCCCATGAGCGACACTTCCCCCTACGGCTTCGAGCTTGTGCGGCGTGGGTACGACCGCGCTCAGGTGGACGAACGCATCTCGAAGCTCGTCTCCGACCGTGACAGCGCTCTGGCTCGTATCACTGCTCTGGAAAAGCGCATCGAGGAGCTCCATCTCGAAACGCAGAACGCCCAGGCCCAGGTCAGCGACGCAGAACCGTCGTACGCCGGTCTCGGCGCGCGTGTCGAGAAGATCCTCCGTCTCGCCGAGGAGGAAGCGAAGGACCTGCGCGAGGAGGCCCGTCGCGCGTCCGAGCAGCACCGTGAGCTCGCCGAGTCGGCGGCCCAGCAGGTGCGCAACGACGCAGAATCGTTCGCTGCGGACCGCAAGTCCAAGGCGGAGGACGAGGGCGTCCGGATCGTCGAGAAGGCCAAGAGCGACGCTTCCCAGCTGCGTCAGGAGGCGACGAAGGACGCACAGTCCAAGCGCGAGGAGGCGGACGCCCTCTTCGAGGAGACCCGCGCCAAGGCCGCTCAGGCCGCCGCGGACTTCGAGACGAACCTCGCCAAGCGCCGTGAGCAGTCGGAGCGCGACCTCGCGTCCCGTCAGGCCAAGGCCGAGAAGCGCCTCGCGGAGATCGAGCACCGCGCGGAGCAGCTCCGCCTGGAGGCCGAGAAGCTGCGCACGGACGCCGAGCGTCGCGCCCGTCAGACCGTCGAGACGGCCCAGCGCCAGGCCGAGGACATCGTGGCCGACGCGAACGCCAAGGCCGACCGGATCCGTTCGGAATCGGAGCGCGAGCTGGCGGCTCTCACCAACCGCCGCGACTCGATCAACGCCCAGCTGACGAACGTCCGCGAGATGCTCGCCACCCTGACGGGGGCCGCGGTCGCCGAGGCCACCGCCCCGGTCGCGGACGACGAGCCGATCACCCGCGGGGTCCCGGCCCAGCAGTCCCGGTAAGCACCAGGGACGGACGGTCGCGTAAACGGCTGTAGGTGCCCGTACCCCCTCGCACGAGGGGGTACGGGCACCTTTTTAGGGGCGCGGGGCTGTGACATTTGCGGCTCCGCCGCGTGGGCGCGACAAGCCACGACGGCGCCGCACTCGACACACAACGCCCACCCCCCCCGCCCGGCGAAGCCAACTGGCACCGCCCAACGCCCCGAACTAGCGTGGCCGCATGATCGAGCTAGAGGGGCTGACCAAGCGGTACGGCGAGAAAGTGGCGGTCAACCATCTGACCTTCAGCGTCAGACCGGGCATCGTGACCGGCTTCCTGGGCCCCAACGGCGCCGGCAAGTCCACCACCATGCGGATGATGCTCGGCCTCGACCGCCCCACCGCAGGTGACGTCCGGATCGACGGTCAGCACTACGACCGGCTCAAGGACCCCATCAAGTACATCGGCGCCCTCCTCGACGCCAAGGCCATGCACGGTGGCCGCAGCGCCTTCAACCACCTCCTGTGTCTCGCGCAGAGCAACGGCATCCCACGCGCGCGCGTGCACGAGGTGCTCGACGCCGTCGGGCTCACGGCGGTCGCCCGGAAGAAGGCGAAGGGGTTCTCGCTCGGCATGGGGCAGCGCCTCGGTATCGCGGGCGCGCTGCTCGGTGACCCACGGATCCTGATGTTCGACGAGCCGGTCAACGGCCTCGACCCCGAGGGCATCCACTGGATCCGCAACCTGATGAAATCGCTGGCCTCCCAGGGCCGTACGGTCTTCGTCTCCTCGCATCTCATGAGCGAGATGGCGCTGACCGCCGACCACCTGGTCGTCATCGGGCAGGGCCGGCTGCTCGCCGACACCTCCATGGCGGACTTCATCGAGCAGAACTCGCGTTCGTACGTCCGTATCCGGTCACCTCAGCGCGAACGGCTGCTCGATGTCCTGTACGCCGCCGGGATCACCGCGGTGCAAGCCGGCGGTGAGACGCTCGAGGTGGACGGCGGGAAGGCCGCGCAGATCGGTGAGCTGGCCGCGCAGCATCAGCTCGTGCTGCATGAGCTGAGCCCTCAGCAGGCATCGCTGGAGGAGGCGTTCATGCAGCTGACCGCCGAGTCGGTCGAGTACCACGCGCACTCCGACACACCGGCCCCGTTGTCCGGCCTTCCGGCCGGTCCCCCTCCCGAATCCCCGTCCGATTCCCCGTCGGGGGCCTGGGGCGACAACTGGCAGGAAGGACGGTCATGACGGCCGCTCAGGTCATCCGGTCCGAGTGGACCAAGATCCGGTCGGTGGCGTCCACGGTGTGGACGCTCGGTCTCGCGGCCGTGGTGACGGTCGCGCTCGGCGCGCTGATCTCGCTCCTCGTCAAGAACCAGTGGAGCGAGCTCGGCGAGAACGACCGGCTGTCCTTCGATCCGACGTACACGAGTTTCGCGGGGATGAGCCTCGGACAGCTCGCGATGATCGTGTTCGGGGTGCTCGTCGTGTCGAACGAGTACAGCACCGGCATGATCCGCACCTCGCTGGCCGCCGTACCGCAGCGCGGCACGTTCCTCGCGAGCAAGCTCGCGGTGGCGGCCGGGCTCGCCTTCGCGGTCGGGGTCGTCACCAGCTTCGCCGCCTTCTTCCTCGGGCAGGCGATGCTGGGCGGCCATTCGACGTCCATCAGTGATCCGGGCGTGCTGCGCGCGGTCATCGGCGGGGCGCTCTACATGACGCTCATCGCCCTGTTCTCCATGGGCGTGGCCACGATGCTGCGCAGCCCGATGCTGTCGCTCGGTGTGCTGATGCCGTTCTTCTTCCTGATCTCCAACATCCTGGGTGCCGTCTCGGCGACGAAGAAGTTCGCCCGCTATCTGCCCGACCAGGCCGGCAGCAAGATCATGCAGGTGGTCACCCCGGTCGACGACGACACTCCGTACGGTCCCTGGGGCGGCCTCGCGATCATGCTGGCGTGGGTTGCCGTGGCCCTGCTCGGCGGGTACGTGCTGCTGAAGAACCGGGACGCCTGAGCCGGTCCCCTCATGCCCCTTGCTCATGTCCCTTGCTCATGTCCGCCGCTCACATCCCTCCTCCCATCCGCTGTCCCGACCCCCTCACGCGGTCATGGACCCGACATTTTTGATGCCTGCTGGGGGGAACCGTCAGCGTCCGGATAAGCTCCTAACCCTTACGGGGGCGTGTGCCCTGCTGTCCTGAATTTTTCGGTGGGTGCGGAGCATGATCGAGGCAGTCGGCCTGACGAAGCGCTACGGCGACAAGACGGCCGTGTACAACCTTTCCTTCCAGGTGCGGCCGGGGGCCGTCACCGGTTTCCTCGGCCCCAACGGGTCGGGCAAGTCGACGACGATGAGGATGATCCTCGGCCTGGACCAGCCTTCCTCGGGCCAGGTGACGATCGGCGGCTTCCCCTACCGCAAGCTGCCCAACGCCCCCCGCCAGGTCGGTGCGCTGCTCGACGCCAAGGCGGTGCACGGCGGCCGGTCCGCCCGCAGCCACCTGCTGTGCCTGGCCCAGCTCTCGGGCATCCCGGCGCGGCGCGTGGACGAGGTGCTGGGGGTCGTCGGACTGCAGGACGTGGCCCGAAAGCGCTCCAAGGGGTTCTCGCTCGGTATGGGCCAGCGGCTCGGCATCGCCGCCGCGCTCCTCGGTGACCCCCAGGTGCTGCTCTTCGACGAGCCGGTCAACGGCCTCGACCCCGAGGGCATCCTCTGGGTGCGCAACCTGATGAAGGCGCTCGCGGCGGAGGGGCGGACCGTGTTCGTCTCCTCCCACCTGATGAGCGAGATGGCGCTGACCGCCGACCACCTCATCGTGATCGGGCGCGGACAGCTGCTGTCCGACATGAGCGTGAAGGACTTCATCTCCACCAACTCGGCCGACTTCGCGCGCGTACGCACGCCGGAGACCGAGCCGCAGCAGCGCGAGAAGCTGACGGCCGCGCTGACCGAGGCGGGCGGACAGGTGCTGCCCGAGCAGGACGGCGCGCTGCGCGTGATGGGCCTGCCGCTGCACCGCATCAGCGACCTCGCGCACTCCGCCGACGTACGCCTGTGGGAGCTGTCGCCGCACCAGGCGTCGCTGGAGGAGGCGTACATGCGGATGACGCAGGGCGCCGTCGACTACCGCTCGACCGTCGACCAGAAGGCCGGGCTCCAGCAGCCGCTGCCGCCGGGCGCGCAGCCGCCGGTGCAGATGCCGGTCCCGGGGCAGGGTCAGCCGGGCTGGTACGCCCCGCCGCCGCCCCAGCAGGGCGGCCAGGCGCCGTTCGGGAACCCCGGACAGTCCGGACAGCCCGCGGGGCCGTACGGCGCCCCTGGTGGCCCCGGCGCTACCGCCGGCGGCCACGTGAACCCGTACGCGCAGCCCGCCCCCGCCCCTCAGCAGGCGCCCGCCGCTCCGGCCGCCCCCGCCCTGACCAAGCCCGAGGACGCCCGATGAGCACGCCCCAGCAGCCCCCGACGCAGCAGCTGGCACCGCAGGCCGCGCCCAACTGGCCGGCGGCGCCCGGCACTTCGCACACCCTCTACACCTCGCCGATCCCGGTCACGCGCACACATCTCGGGCATGCCCTCGCCTCAGAGTGGACGAAGATCAAGTCGGTGCGCTCCACGTTGTGGACACTCGGGGTCTTCCTGCTCCTCGTCGTCGGCATCGGCATGCTGGTCGCCGCGCAGACGACCAACGAGGACTTCAGCGATGTGCCGTACACCATCCCGGCGTTCTTCGGGCTGGTGCTCGGGCAGATCTGCCTGATCACGCTGGGCGTGCTGGTCATCTCGTCGGAGTACGGCACGGGCATGATCCGTACGACGTTCACCGCCTCGCCGCAGCGCCACCGGGTGCTCGCCGCCAAGCTGATCATCTTCTTCGCGGTCGCGTTCGTCGTGTCCGCGTTCGCGATCGGTTTCGTCGGCCTGGTGACCGAGTCGATCCACAGCGGCGATGAGGGCAAGGCGTGGGGCGGCACTGTCGTCATCGGCGCGCTGTACGTGTCGCTGCTCGGTGTGCTCGCCCTCGCGGTCGGCTCGATGCTGCGTCATTCGGCGGGCGCGATCACCGCGATGCTGGGGCTCGTGCTGGTGCCGGCGATCCTGCCCGCGTTCCTGATGCTGTCCGACAGCATGCGGACGATCGGCGAGAAGATGATGGAGTACAACGCGCCCAACGCCCTTGCCAAGATCTTCGGGCTGGACAACGAGAACACGGCAGGCGGTGCTCAGCTCGGCCTGCTCGCCGGGGTGACCGTCGCGGCGATCGCCGGCGCCTTCGTGCTGCTGGACCGCCGGGACGTGTGATTCACCCGGACGCGTGAACTGCCCCGACTGCTGGGCATGTTCGGGAACCCGGGCGGAAACCCGGTCAGAACCTCGGTGCGTTACGGGACCGCTGCACCCGCGTGGTGCGGCGGTCCTTCGCGTTCCAGCACGCCTTGTGCCAGTGCCGCCGGTCGTCGACGCCCGCGTGCTCGGCCCACGCGACGACGTGCGGGACACCGGACGGGATCAGCTGGTCGCAGCCGGGGCAGCGGTACGTCTTGCCCTGGGCGCCTGCGCCCGCCACATGCCGGACGTTCCAGTTCTCGCCCTGCCAGCTCACCGAGGACTGGAAGCCGCCGTAGCGGCCGGTGTCGTCCTCGTCGGCGCTCCGGCCGAACGTGCCGCCGGGGTCTTGGGGTCGGTTGCGGCGCGGGGACACAGGACACCTCACGGAGCGGTTTAGGGGCACAAGTCCCCTCCAGCCTACGCGGCGCGATCCGGGGTAGAGGTAAGTGAGGGCCCTCCGCTTCACCTCGCTCGAACCTCCTCTCGAACTCTCGAATCCCCCGTCGGCTCACCATCGGCACCCCGGCGCCTCTCCGCCCGGCTGGTCGATTCTGCAGACAATCCGCCTATCTCTCCGCCAAGCCGTGACTTCGGCACGTGTCGAGCGGTTATGCCGTGCGGGGGAGCTCCGTGTCGGGGCCTAGGAAGCAGGAAAGAGCATGCGCGTAGGAAGTTTTGTGCTGGCGGCCCAGTTCCCGGGCCAGGGCCAGGGGGAGGCGCTGCACCGGGCGGTCAGGTCCGCCGAGGTCGCCGAGGAGGCGGGTCTCGACACGGTCTGGCTGGCGGAGCACCACTTCGTGCCGTACGGCACCTGCCCGTCCGCGACGACCCTGGCCGCCCTGCTGCTGGGCCGCACTCGGCGCATCCGGGTCGGTACGGCGGTGAGCGTGCTGCCCACCACCCACCCCGTGGCGCTCGGCGAACAGGCGGCGCTGCTGCATCTGACGTCCGGCGGACGGTTCACGCTGGGCGTGGGGCGCGGCGGGCCGTGGGTCGACCTGGAGGTGTTCGGGACGGGTCTCGAGGCGTACGAGAAGGCGTTCCCGGAGTCACTCGACCTGCTGCTGCGCTGGCTGCGCGAACCGTCCGTGTCGGCCGACGGCGACCGGTTCAGGTTCCGTGACGTGGCCGTCGTACCGACCCCGTCGGAGTCGCTGACGGAGACCGCGGGGCCGGAGGTCGTCGTCGCGTGCACCTCGCCGTCGAGCGTACGGCTGGCCGCCGAGCGTGGGCTGCCGATGCTCCTCGGGATGCATGTCGGGGACGAGGAGAAGGCCGAGATGGTCGCCCTGTGGCGGCAGTACGCACGCGCGGCGGGACGGACGGGGGACGAGATCCGGGGCGCCGCCCATGTGTCGGCCGGCGTCTGCCAGATCGCGGACACGCGCACGGACGCGGTCGAGATCCTGATGAAGGCGATGCCTGGCTGGCTGCGGCAGGGACTGGAGGCGCATGTCACGGTGGACGGCCGGCAGCGTTCGATGCGCGACCCGGTGGCGTACACCGAACTCCTCTGCGGACTGCACCCGGTGGGCACGGCCAGGCTCTGCGCCGACCGGCTCGCGGCGACCTCCGAACGTACAGGCATCTCACGCTTCGCCCTGCTCGTCGAGGGTTCCGGCGACCTGGCGGCCACGGAGGAGAACGTACGGCGGCTGGGGACCGAAGTGGTCACCCAGCTGCGCTGAACACCCGGCTGCCGCAGGGAGCTTGCCGCCCCGTACAGAAAACCTCCCGCGTACGGAGCGGCAAGCCGTTGCCCCAAATCTCTTCAGCAGTCCCGGAATTCCGGTGACTGGTTCAGCAGCTGACTGCGTACCGAGGTGAAGCGGGCCAGCTTGACGTCCACCGAGGAGTCCAGCGGGAACACCGCCACCCGGTGGCAGTTCTGGAAGGCCAGCCGCACACCGAAGTGCCGCTGCAGCGCGCCGCGTATCGCGTCACTCGCCAGCGCGCGCAGCAGCTGGCCCCGTGCCTGCTCGTCCGGCGGCGGCGTCTGGTTGTCGGCGAAGGCTCCGCCGTCCACCTTCAGCTGGGCCACCAGGGAGCTGATCATCTCCCATGCGTAGGGCAGGGAGGTCCGGACGCAGTCGACGAATTCAGCTTCGTCGACCTCGCCTCGCTCGGCCTGTTCGAGTAGGGCCGGTGAGACGTCGAGCGACATGAGTTCTCCTCTCGCACCCCCGGGTCGCAGGGGTTGCCGGACAGGGAAATGGGAACCCGCGACACCAAGCACGCTGCGTACACGCATCGCGACCTCCCGGTTACCACCGTAGGCAACGGGCCGTTACGGCACCAGGAAAACGCGGATACAGGACCGGTCAGTACCGTCCCCATAGGCACACAATCAGCCAACAACGAACAGTTGCCCCTGGCATGTTCCTTCGGCCCAGGTAGCCCCCGTCAGCACTTCTGAGGTGGGCGAATCGCGTGGACCACCGCGCGTCGAGTAGCGTTGCCGACCATGCGTCTCGTCATTGCGCGCTGTTCCGTGGACTACGCGGGCCGGCTCACCGCTCATCTCCCGTCGGCCCCCCGCCTCATCCTGGTCAAGGCTGACGGCAGCGTCTCGATCCACGCGGACGACCGCGCCTACAAGCCTCTCAACTGGATGTCTCCGCCCTGCACGTTGAAGGAGGGGGCAGGAGAAGAGGAGGGGATCTGGACCGTCATCAACAAGGCGGGCGAGAAGCTCATCATCACGATGGAGGAGATCCTCCACGATTCCTCGCACGAGCTGGGCGTGGACCCCGGCCTGATCAAGGACGGCGTGGAAGCGCACCTCCAGGAACTCCTCGCCGACCGCATCGAGACCCTCGGCGACGGCTACACCCTCATCCGCCGCGAGTACATGACGGCCATCGGCCCGGTCGACATCCTGTGCCGGGACGGCGACGGCGCGACCGTCGCGGTCGAGATCAAGCGGCGCGGCGAGATCGACGGCGTGGAGCAACTCACGCGCTATCTGGACCTGTTGAACCGCGACCCGCACCTCGCTCCGGTGCGCGGCATCTTCGCCGCCCAGGAGATCAAGCCCCAGGCCCGCGTCCTCGCCACGGACCGGGGCATCGGCTGCGCGGTCCTGGACTACAACGCGCTGCGCGGCATCGAGGACGACAAACTCCGGCTGTTCTGACGCCGGTTGACGGCTTTACGCGGAAGGGGGCGGACCCGTTGCCACGGGACCGCCCC
This sequence comes from Streptomyces sp. SID12488, assembly GCF_010548275.1. GTDB lineage: Bacteria > Actinomycetota > Actinomycetes > Streptomycetales > Streptomycetaceae > Streptomyces. The sequence goes on along the minus strand of NZ_JAAGLT010000007.1, from coordinate 263,212 downwards.
CTTTAACATGCTGTCTGTCAGATCACCGGCGCGGTACCTGACGTCGTCGCGGGCGCGCTGGTGTCGACGGGCGCGCTCGCCGGCTCACTCGCCGTCTCGGTCTGGACGGGGCTGGAGGCCGCGCCGCTGGCCGAGGCAGGGGGCTCCGAGAGCGACGGCTCCACGGACGGCTCGGCCGACTCGGACGCCGAAGGACTGGGTGTGGCCGACTGGGACGGTGTCGTCGAGGGGGAGGTCGACGTCGACGGTTTGGAACTGGGCGTCGGGGACGGCTTCGGCGACGTACTGCCGGTGCTCCCCCCTGTACTGCTCCCGCCACCCGGCGTCTTCGTCCCCGTCGGGTCGTCCGACGGCTCCTCGCCCTCCGTCGGCGGCGGCGTCGGGTCGTCCGAGGTGCCCATCGTTCCGTCCGGGCCCGGGTCGGTCGGGCGGCTGGTGGGCGTACCTGTGTCGCCGTTGCTGTCGCTGCCGCCGTCGTCGGCCTTGTCGGCGCCCAGGCTGTCGTCGTCGCTGCCCGGACTGGCGGACGGGTTGACGCCGACCTGGTCGGACGGCGCGTCGTTGTGGTTCGAGGTCGCACCCAGCGTCACCACCGTGCCGAGCACCACCGCGAGCAGGACGCCCGCGCCGGCCGCCACGAGGTTGCGCCGGGCACCGCCCACGAGCCGCTGGACGGCCGAGGCCTTGTGCGCCCCGCCGCCCCCGGACCGGGACGTGATCACCGTCGCCGGGAAGTCACCGCCCCCGTAGCCGGAACCGGTACCGGAAGCCGAACCGGAACCCGTGGGCGACGCCTTGAGCGGCGGGTAGCCCGCCGCCCCGAAGACGGCCGGAACGCCACCGGGCGGCGACGCCGACTCCTCGTACCGCGCGTCCGGCAACTCCTCGCCCGCCGTGGAACCCTGGCCGGAATCCGGGCCTGAGCCGGGGCCGGGGGTGTCGCCGGACCGGTCGGCGACCAGGGTGAGGGCGCGGCGGCCCGCGACCGTGCCGCGTTTGTCGGAGGCGGCGCCCCGCAGCCCGATGGCGCCCTCCAGCTCGCTACGGGCCCGGTCGAGCTGTCCGCCGCAGATCGCGAGGATGCCCAACTCGTGGTGGAAATAGGCTTGTTCCGAGACATCCCCGGCGAGCCGGGCAGCCTCGGCGCCGGAGTGCAGGGCGTCTTCCCAGGCGCTCCAGTACAAGCCGGCCGCGAAGGCGGGCGCCGCCGTGCGGGCCAGCTGCACGGCCGTGCTCTCCTCGTCCTCCCCCGGCGGCGTGGTCTCGGGGGCCGGGCCGACGAGAACAGCCAGGGCGGCGAGCAGGGCGTCGGCCTCGGCGCAGACCCGCTCGGGGGTCACGGAAGGGTGTCCGGCCCACCAGGCGTAGTGCTGGGCGGCGGTGAACGCCCGCTCCTGGGCGCCTTCGCCGTATCCGGCGGCCTCCAGCTGGGTCCGCACCCCGGCCGCGAGCCGGTAGTGGGAGCCGACCGGGGAGACCAGCGCACAGCCGAGCAGCTCACCGAGGGCGGCGTCCGCGTGGGTGTCGCCGACCAGCGCGGGCAGATGGGCCTGGTGGGGCACCTCACCGCCGAGCGCGACGGCGAACCGCAGGGTCTCCCGCGCGGACGCGCTGAGCCGGGAGGCGAGCAGCGGCGCGGGCGCGGCACCCTCGGCGAGCGAGGGCAGCGGTACGTCGTCCTCGTCACCGGCGTCGAAGGGAGCGTCGACCGGGGCATCGACCGGGGCGTCCTCGAAGACGCCGAACTCGTCGAACGCGTCGGCGCGGGCGCGCAGTTTGTCGCGCTGCCTGAGCAGGGCGCCGGCCTGGACGAACCGCAGGGGCAGGCCCTCGGACTCGAACCAGAGGTCACCGGCCCAGTTGGACTCCTCCTCGGTGAGGACGCGGCCGACGGAGCGCTCCAGGAGTTCCAGACCGCCGGACCGGTCGAGCCCGTCGAGAAACAGTTCCTCGATCAGCGCGTCGGAGGACGGCGCGGGCACGTCGGAGGTGGCGCTGATCAGGAAGGCGCACTCGGGGGTCGCATCGAGGAGTTCGTCGAGCGCGGCACCGCCGAACTCCACGTCGTCGAGGACGACGACCGCGCCCGCCTCGCGGACGAGGGCGCGCAGTTCGTCCGGTTCCGGCCGGTACAGAGGTGCGTTGTAGACGGCGTAGAAGAGGTCGTAGAGCAGATCGGTCTGGGTGCGGTGGAAGCCGGTGAGGCGGACCACGCCGTCGGGGGCGAGGTCCGCGCAGTCCGCGGCGACGGCGTCGAGGAGCGTGGTGCGGCCGGAGCCGGCCGGCCCGGAGAGGCGTACGGAACGGCCGCGGGCCAGCAGCCGTACCAGCCGTTCGCGCTCGCCGTCGCGCTCCAGGAGCGGCAGTTCGGGCCGCGCGGGCCCGGCCGGTACGGGAGGTCTGGCGGCGCGGGTGATCTCGGCACGCTCGTCCGCCGTGAGCTTGGCGGGCCTGCCGGGCCGTTCGCCGGGCGGGCAGACCTCTATCTCGCTGCCGTCCACGGGGTTGACAGTGAGCAGGTAGTCGCCCGAGACGAGCTGCGCCGTGCGGGCGAGCGCCGGCGTGTGCTGGCCGAAGTCGGTTGCGAGGGCATCGCGAGGCGGGCGCTGACGCGGCGTGCTGCCGTCCGCGTCATGGCCGTACTCCTCGGAGCCCTGGTTGTTCGGGTCCATAAGGTTCAAGCCCCCCAAAAGCGTCGTGTGCGGGTCGACGGGACCCAGGCCCCTCCCGGCCTTGCTGCACACTGCGCTGTCGCTTCTGGTCCGGGCCCGCTCGCGGGATGTCAGGCAGCGGGCGACCGAACCCTAAACCTTCGCACAGTATCTATGACAGGCCGGGGTACCGCGCCGTCCGAGACGTCACAGTCTCGTGAGGATTGTGCGTGAAGCGCGTTTTCACACTCACCGGTTCGCACTCGCTTGTTCACACTCTGGGCAGCGACTCCACCCCGATACCACCCTCGATCGCCAGGATCCGGTGCAGCCGGGTGGCCACCAGCAGGCGCTGCATCTGCGGTGGTACGTCGCGCAGCACGAGCCGTCTGCCGCACCGCCCGCACCGCCGGTGGGCTCCCATGATCACCCCGAGTCCGGTGGCGTCCCAGGAGTCCAGCTCGGACAGGTCCAGCACCAGATCGCCGACGCCCGTGTCGACGGCCGTATGCAGGACCGTACGGGCGTCCGCCGCGCTGCGGACGTCGAGGCGGCCCCCGACGACCAGCTCGGCGTGGTCGCCCCTGATGTACATATGCGCTCCCGTGAGTGCGTGTCGTGCTCCGCGTCGGTAGGTGATGCAACGTCTGACTGCCTGAGGGGCGGTCAGGTTGCCGTCTGTGAGCGAACCGATACTCAATTCACCCCACAGGGTGATACCCCAGGGGTTCGTGCGGTTTCCGTGCCTGTTGACTACGTGCGATACCGCTCAGTGCTTGTAGAAGCCCTGCCCGCTCTTGCGGCCGATGTCACCGGCGTCAACCATCCGGCGCATCAGCTCCGGAGGAGCGAACTTCTCGTCCTGGGACTCGGTGTAGATGTTGCTCGTCGCGTGCAGCAGGATGTCGACCCCGGTGAGGTCGGCGGTGGCCAACGGGCCCATGGCGTGCCCGAAGCCGAGCTTGCAGGCGAGGTCGATGTCCTCCGCGGTGGCGACACCGGACTCGTACAGCTTGGCCGCCTCGACGACCAGCGCCGAGATCAGCCGGGTCGTCACGAAACCGGCGACGTCCCGGTTGACGACGACGCAGGTCTTGCCGACGGACTCGGCGAACTCCCGTGCGGTGGCAAGGGTTTCGTCGCTCGTCTTGTAGCCGCGGACCAGCTCGCAGAGCTGCATCATCGGCACCGGTGAGAAGAAGTGCGTACCGACGACCCGGTCCGGGCGGTCGGTGACGGCGGCGATCTTGGTGATCGGGATGGCGGAGGTGTTGGAGGCGAGCACGGCGTCGTCGCGCGCGATCTTGTCGAGCGCGCGGAAGATCTCGTGCTTGACCTCCAGCTTCTCGAAGACCGCCTCGACGACGATGTCCGCGTCGCCGACCGCGTCCAGGTCGGTCGTCGCGGTGATGCGTCCGAGAGCGGCCTCGGCGTCGGCCGCGGCCAGTTTGCCCTTGCCCACGAAGCGGTCGTACGAGGATTTGATGCCGTCAGTGCCACGGGTGAGCGCTTCGTCGGAGACATCGCGCAGTACGACGTCCCAGCCCGCCTGGGCGGATACCTGGGCGATGCCGGAACCCATCAGGCCGGCTCCGATGACGGCAAGCTTCCGTGCCACTGTGCGACTCCCCTGACGCGCTGTTTAGGTGGGCCTCGTGTATTGGACCTCTTCGGCGGACCCTAGCGGTCGTCAGGGTGCTGTGTGACCGGTAAGTAATGCGCGTCACGTCTCAAATGACGGACATCACACCGCCCTGGCTCATTCGGCCCCTCGGACGGCCTAGTTGAGCGGTGGCGGAAGGTCGTCATTACTCTGGCGGCATGGTCAATCTGACGCGTATCTACACCAGGACCGGCGACCAGGGCAGCACCGCCCTCGGTGACATGAGCAGGGTCGCCAAGACCGATCTGCGGATCTCCGCGTACGCCGACGCCAACGAGGCGAACGCGGTGATCGGGACCGCCGTCGCGATGGGCGAGCTGGAGGTGGAGGTCGTCAAGGTGCTGACGCGGGTGCAGAACGACCTGTTCGACGTGGGCGCGGACCTCGCGACGCCGGTGGCCGAGAACCCGGAGTTCCCTCCGCTGCGGGTCGAGCAGTCCTACGTCGACAAGCTGGAGGCGGACTGCGACCGGTTCCTCGAAGACCTGGAGAAACTGCGCTCGTTCATCCTCCCCGGCGGCACCCCCGGTGCGGCCCTGCTGCACCAGGCGTGCACGGTGGTACGCCGGGCCGAGCGCTCGACATGGGCGGCCCTGGAGGTCCACGCGGAGGTGATGAACCCGCTCACCGCGACCTACCTCAACCGGCTATCGGACCTGCTCTTCATCTTGGCGCGGACCGCGAACAAGGCGGTCGGGGACGTCCTGTGGGTTCCCGGCGGCGAACGCTGAGGGGTCCCGGGCGGTGAGCGCCGACCGCTCCTCGTGTCCGGCCGGCGCCTTCTTCGGCCAGATCGTGTACGTCAGGGCGATCAGGCCGTGGATGCCGGCGACCCGGAGCGCCGTCCCCTGGAAGGACCGCAGCGACGTGGTGTCCCCGTCACCGACGTACCAGACCGCCGCCTGGAGCAGCGCGCAGGCGACCGCCGCCATGACGACCGTACGCAGCCACAGGCGGCCCTCGTGGCGGGCGCGGGCCATGCCGTAGCGGGGCGGTTTCGGCGGGGGCGGGGCGCCGGCCAGACGGTGGGCGGCGTGACCGTCGAGCCAGCGGATCGTGTAGTGGCCGTATGCCACCGTGAAGCCGATGTAGAGCGCGGCCAGGCCGTGCTCCCAGCCCGGCTCGGCGCCGTTCCTCAGGTCGGTCGCCGTGACGACGAACAGCACCAGTTCCAGCAGCGGCTCGCACAGCAGCAGCGCCACGCCGGTGCGGCGCCTCTTGAACAGGTAGCGGGCGGTCAGGCCGAGCGCGAGCAGCACCCAGAAGCCGACCTCGCAGGCGATGATCAACGCGACGATCACGACTCACTCCTCACAGGAGAGCCCCCAGGGGGCCGGGGAATCCGTTCTCCTTACAGGCTCCCGGCGGGACGGGCCGGATTCGTCGTCGGCGGTGAGGAAGTCCCGGTACATCGAAGGATGCAGTTCGGGACCCTTGCCGACCCTCCCCGGGGACCAGGCGTGCGGCGCCCGGGCCGTGTTGGATGGAGTCATGGCCCCGCGAACTCCCCGCCCGCACCGCGACGACGTGCGCATCGCGCTCGCGGGGCTGCTCGGCGGGCTGCTGTTCTGGGGCGCCGGTCTCGGCACCCGTCCGGCAAGTGAGCCGATGGTCCTCTGGGAGGGGCGCTGGCCGGTCCTGCTCCCGCTCGCCGTGACGGCCGGCTGCGAGTTGCTCCGGCGCGTCCGCCCGCGTACGGGCCTGCTGGTCGGCATGGCCGCGCTGACCCTGGACACCGTCACGCAGGGCAGCCTCGTCACGGTCGTGATGTTCACGGACCTCGTGTACGCGGCCGTGCTGTACGGCCCGCCCGCCACCGCCCGCCGTGTTCCCCGGATCACCGGGCTGCTGTCGGTGGCCGCCACGATCGTGCCCTTCGCGGTCTGGCGGGAGCCGCAGGCCCTGCTGATCGGAGTGGTCGTCGGCGTCGTGGCATTCACTCCCGCCGCCACCGGCCTGATCGTGCGCAACCACCGTGACGCCGCCGACTCCGCCCGGCTGCGGGCCGAACAGACCGCGCTGCTCGCCGAGTTGGACCGCACCCAGGCGGTGACCTCCGAACGGGCCCGGATGGCGAGGGAGTTGCACGACATGGTCGCCAACCACCTTTCCGCCATCGCGATCCACTCCACGGCCGCGCTCTCCATCGACGACCCGGACACCTCGAAGCGGGCCCTGGGTGTCATCCGGGAGAACAGCGTGGCGGGACTGGCCGAGATGCGCCGCCTGATCGGCATCCTGCGCGACAGCGGCGGCGACCTGGAACCGGCGGCGGCCCCGACCCTGGACGGCCTCGGCGCGTTGGTCGACGGCGCCCGCACCAACGGCCTGGACGTCACCCTCGACACCGACACCGAGCACGGGACCCTGCCGGCGCCGGTCGAGCTGGCCGCGTACCGCATCGTCCAGGAGTCCCTGACCAACGCCCTCAAACACGCCTCCCCCGGCCGGGTCACGGTGACGCTGACCCGGCGGGACTGTTCGCTGAGCGTCGCCGTGACCAGCCCGTACGGCGATCACGGCAGCCCGCGTGCCCCCGGCTCGGGAGCCGGTCTGGTCGGGATGCGGGAGCGGGTCGCACTGCTGGGCGGCACCTTCACGGCGGGAGCGGACGGCGCCCGCTGGGCCGTACGCGCCACGCTGCCCCTCACCGAAGCCGAAGGAGAAGACGTATGACGGAACCAGAACGGGGGATCCGGGAGACGCGGGCGATCCGGGTGCTCGTCGCCGAGGACCAGTCGGCCGTACGGGCGGGGCTCGTCCTCATTCTCGGCAGCGCGCCCGGCATCGAGGTGGTCGGGGAGGCGTCGGACGGTGAGCAGGCGGTGGCGCTGGCCCGTGAACTACGGCCGGATCTGGTGCTGATGGACATTCAGATGCCGCGCCTGGACGGGGTGTCGGCGACCCGGCAGGTGGTTTCCGAACAGCTCGCCGACGTCCTGGTGCTGACCACCTTCGACCTCGACGAGTACGTCTTCGGAGCGCTGCGCGCGGGTGCCTCCGGCTTCCTGCTGAAGAACACTGAGGCGAAGGACCTGATCGAGGCGGTACGGACGGTGGCGCGCGGGGAGGGTCTGATCGCCCCGGCGGTCACCCGGCGCCTGATCGCCGAGTTCGCCTCCGGGCCGGTACGGGAGCCGAAAGCCGACCCCGCCGTCCTGGACGCCCTCACCCGCCGCGAGCGCGAGGTGCTGTCGTGTCTCGGCGAGGGACTGTCCAACGCGGACGTCGCGACCCGCCTCGACATGGCCGAGGCGACGGTGAAGACGCACGTCAGCCGGTTGCTGGGCAAGCTGGAGCTGCGAAGCCGGGTGCAAGCGGCGGTGCTGGCGCAGGAGTTGGGGGTCTAGCGAATCGGTGGAAGCTTTCCGCAAAGTGGTCCAGACCTATTGACCCGTGGTCCAGACCTTCCTATTCTCGCGGCACTGTGGGTGCGAAGGCTCAGTCGCGCCCCCCTGACACCTCCAAGGAGGCGCGGCATGCGCTTCGGACAAAGATGTACGGCAGGCCTGACAACCCTGCTCCTCCCTCTCGCCGCCCTGGTGGGCCTGGCGAGCCCGGCACAGGCGGCCACCTCGGCCACCGCGACCTACGCCAAGACCCAGGACTGGGGCACCGGTTTCGAGGGCAAGTGGACGGTCAAGAACACCGGTACCACGTCGATCAGTTCATGGACGGTCGAGTGGGACTTCCCCTCGGGCACGTCCGTCACCTCGGCCTGGGACGCGGACGTCACGTCGAGTGGCGCCCACTGGACCGCCAAGAACAAGTCGTGGAACGGCACCCTCGCCCCCGGCGCCGCCGTCTCCTTCGGCTTCAACGGGGCCGGCTCCGGCGCCCCCGCCAACTGCAAGCTGAACGGCAGCAGTTGTGACGGCGGCTCGGTCCCCGGCGACAACGCCCCCTCGGCGCCCGGCACGCCGACAGCCTCCGGCATCACCGACACCTCGGCGAAGCTCAGTTGGAGCGCGGCCACCGACGACAAGGGCATCAAGAACTACGACGTCCTGCGCGGTGGCACCAAGGTCGCTACGGTGACGGCCACCTCGTACACGGACACGGGTCTGACCCCCGGTACGGACTACTCGTACACCGTCCAGGCCCGGGACACCGCCGACCAGACCGGTCCGGCGAGCGGCGCGGTCGCCGTGCGTACCACCGGCGGGACCACCACCCCGCCCACCGGGAACAAGGTCAAGCTCGGCTACTTCACCGAGTGGGGCGTCTACGGCCGCAACTACCACGTCAAGAACCTGGTGACCTCGGGCTCGGCATCCAAGATCACGCACATCAACTACGCGTTCGGCAACGTCAAGGACGGCAAGTGCGTCGTAGACGACACCTACGCCGCCTACGACAAGGCCTACACCGCCGACCAGTCGGTGTCCGGGGTGGCCGACACCTGGGACCAGCCGCTGCGCGGCAACTTCAACCAGCTGCGCCAGCTGAAGGCCAAGTACCCGAACATCAAGGTGCTGTACTCCTTCGGCGGCTGGACCTACTCCGGCGGCTTCGCGCAGGCCGCCGCCAACCCGGCCGCCTTCGCCGCCTCCTGCAAGGCGGTCGTCGAGGACCCGCGCTGGGCGGACGTCTTCGACGGCATCGACATCGACTGGGAGTACCCGAACGCCTGCGGTCTGACCTGTGACACGTCAGGTGCCGCGTCCTTCAAGAACCTGCTGGCGGGCCTGCGTTCGACGTTCGGGGCGAACTACCTGGTCACCGCGGCCATCACCGCCGACGGCTCCTCCGGCGGCAAGCTCGACGCGGCCGACTACGGCGGCGCCTCCGCCTACGCCGACTGGTACAACGTGATGACGTACGACTACTTCGGCGCCTTCGACGCGGACGGTCCGACCGCCCCGCACTCGCCGCTCACCTCGTACGCCGGTATCCCGGCCGCCGGCTTCAACTCCGCCGACGCCATCGCCAAGCTGAAGGCGAAGGGCGTCCCGGCGGCGAAGCTCCTGCTGGGCATCGGTTTCTACGGCCGCGGCTGGACCGGCGTCACCCAGTCCGCCCCCGGCGGCGCGGCGACCGGCGCGGCACCGGGCACGTACGAGGCGGGCATCGAGGACTACAAGATCCTCAAGACGTCCTGCCCGGCCACCGGCACGATCGCCGGCACCGCGTACGCGTACTGCGGCAACAACTGGTGGTCCTACGACACTCCCGCGACGATCGCCGGGAAGATGACCTGGGCCAAGAACCAGTCCCTGGGCGGCGCGTTCTTCTGGGAGTTCAGCGGCGACACGAGCAACGGGGAGCTGGTGAACGCGATCAGCGGCGGCCTGGCGTAGCCACCGGCACAGCAGAAGGCGGCGGGGTGGTCCGTACGTACGGACCCACCCCGCCGCCCCACGTATGTCAGGCCACATTCACCTGTTGCCCGGGAGGCGCCGCCTCCAGCCAGGCGAGGAAACCGGTCAGCGCGTCGTCGCTCATCGCCAGCTCCAGTCTCGTCCCCCGATGGAGACAAGCCAGCACCACCGCGTCCGAGAGGAGGGCCAGCACCTCCTCGCCCTCGGGGACCCGGCGGCCGGCCACCTCGATCGCCGAGCGGTCCAGGACGCGGCGCGGACGGGGGGAGTACGAGAAGATCCGGTACCACTCGATGCGGTCGCCGTTGTAGCGGGCGACACCGTAGCCCCAGCCCTTGCCGCTGGGATCGGGTTTCTCGGGTACGTCCCAGCGCAGACTGCAGTCGAACGTACCGCCGGAGCGTTGGATGAGCCGGCGGCGCAGCCCGACGACGACCAGGCCGACCGCCACGACCACCACTACCAAGCCGCACACAGTCAGAGCGAGGATCATCGACACCGACCTCCTCGTCTCCTAGGTAACGGAAAAGAAAAAACACCCGGATTTGCCTCAGCCGCGGCTGGGACCGGCGCAAACCGGTCCCAGCCGCGGCTGAGGCAAAGCATCACACTGGAGCTCCCCCAGTGCCTAAAGCGCCTGGGAGGTGCCCCCTGGTATCAGCGCGCCGCCACGGCCCGCAGTCGGACGTCCGCACGCCGCTCGGCGGAGGCGTCGCCCTCCGCCTTCGCGCGCTCGAGCTCCCGCTCCACGCGCTGGACGTCGATCTCGTCCGCCAGCTCGGCGATCTCCGCCAGCAGCGACAGCTTGTTGTCCGCGAACGAGATGAAACCGCCGTGCGCCGCGGCGACGACCGTTCCACCATCACTCGTACGGATGGTCACCGGGCCCGACTCCAGCACACCGAGCAGCGGCTGGTGACCGGGCATGACGCCGATGTCGCCGGATGTGGTGCGCGCGACGACCAGAGTGGCCTCGCCGGACCAGATCTTACGGTCGGCAGCGACCAGCTCGACGTGCAGCTCAGCAGCCAAGGTTGGCTCCTCGGGTCACCACCCGGCTGTTGTACCGGGTGTTGGGGTCAATTCTAGAGGTAGAACGGAGAGGGGCAGGACGCACCCCGCGAAGGGTGCTCCCCTGCCCCTCTCCCAAGAGCTCGGGGGTCAGGAGACGCCCAGCTCCTTGGCGTTGGCCTTGAGGTCCTCAATGCCACCGCAGAGGAAGAACGCCTGCTCCGGGAAGTGGTCGTAGTCGCCGTCGATGATCGCGTTGAACGCCACGATCGACTCGTCCAGCGGTACGTCCGACCCGTCGACGCCGGTGAACTGCTTGGCGACGTGGGTGTTCTGGGACAGGAAGCGCTCCACGCGACGGGCACGGTGGACGGTGAGCTTGTCCTCCTCGCCCAGCTCGTCGATACCGAGGATCGCGATGATGTCCTGGAGGTCCTTGTACTTCTGGAGGACACCCTTGACACGCATGGCCGTGCTGTAGTGGTCCGCCGCGATGTAGCGGGGGTCCAGGATGCGGGACGTGGAGTCCAGCGGGTCCACGGCCGGGTAGATGCCCTTCTCGGAGATCGGACGGGAGAGAACCGTCGTCGCGTCGAGGTGGGCGAACGTGGTGGCCGGGGCCGGGTCGGTCAGGTCGTCCGCGGGGACGTAGATCGCCTGCATCGAGGTGATCGAGTGACCACGGGTCGAGGTGATGCGCTCCTGGAGGAGACCCATCTCGTCGGCCAGGGTCGGCTGGTAACCCACCGCGGAGGGCATCCGGCCGAGCAGGGTCGAGACCTCGGAACCGGCCTGCGTGAAGCGGAAGATGTTGTCGATGAAGAACAGCACGTCCTGCTTCTGCACATCGCGGAAGTACTCCGCCATGGTCAGACCGGCCAGGGCCACGCGCAGACGGGTGCCCGGGGGCTCGTCCATCTGGCCGAAGACCAGCGCGGTCTTGTCGATGACGCCGGACTCCGACATCTCCTCGATGAGGTCGTTGCCCTCACGAGTGCGCTCACCGACACCGGCGAACACGGAGACACCGTCGTGGTTGTTGGCGACGCGGTAGATCATCTCCTGGATGAGCACCGTCTTGCCGACACCGGCACCGCCGAACAGGCCGATCTTTCCACCCTTGACGTACGGGGTGAGAAGGTCGATGACCTTGACGCCGGTCTCGAACATCTCGGTCTTCGACTCGAGCTCGTCGAAACGCGGGGCCTTGCGGTGGATGGACCAGCGCTCGCCCGAGTACGTCTCGTCGGAGTTCAGTACCTCACCGAGGGTGTTGAACACCTTGCCCTTGGTGAAGTCACCGACCGGGACGGTGATTCCCGAACCCGTGTTGGTGACCACGGCCTGGCGGACCAGACCGTCGGTGGGCTGCATGGAGATGGTGCGGACCAGGCCGTCACCCAGGTGCTGGGCGACCTCCAGGGTCAGCGTCTTCCTCGCGCCGTCGAGGGCTGGGTCGGCCACCTCGACGTGAAGGGCGTTGTAGATCTCCGGCATGGCGTCGACGGGGAATTCCACGTCGACGACCGGGCCGATGACCCGGGCGACGCGGCCCGTGGCAACGGCCGTCTCAACTGTCGTCGTCATTACCTGTCACTCCCCGCGGTCGCGTCGGCCAGTGCTGCGGTGCCACCGACGATCTCGCTGATTTCCTGGGTGATTTCGGCCTGTCGGGCCGCATTGGCAAGTCGGGAGAGCGTCGTGATGAGGTCTCCCGCGTTGTCGGTGGCCGACTTCATCGCGCGGCGCGTGGCGGCGTGCTTGGAAGCAGCCGACTGGAGCATCGCGTTGTAGATACGGCTTTCGACGTACCGCGGCAGCAGGGCGTCGAGGACGTCCTCCGCCGACGGCTCGAAGTCGTACAGCGGCAGGATCTCGCCCTTGCCGGTCGTCTCTGCCGCGACCTCGTCGAGGCGCAGCGGCAGCAGACGGCTGTCGACCGCGTTCTGCGTCATCATCGAGACGAACTCGGTGAAGACGATGTGGAGTTCGTCCACGCCGCCGTCCGCCGTCTCCTTCTCGATGGCCTCGATGAGCGGAGCCGCGACCTTCTTGGCGTCCGCGTACGTGGGCTGGTCGGTGAAGCCCGACCACGACTCCACGACCTTGCGCTCGCGGAAGTTGTAGTGGGCCAGACCGCGGCGGCCGACGATGTACGTGTCGACCTCCTTGCCCTCCGCCTCAAGGCGCGCCGTCAGCTTCTCGGCGGCCTTGATCGCGTTGGAGTTGAAGGCGCCGGCCAGACCGCGGTCGCTCGAGAGGAGCAGGACCGCGGAACGGGTCGGCGTCTCGGCCTCGGTGGTCAGCGGGTGCCTGGTGTTCGAGCCCGTACCGACCGCCGTGACCGCGCGGATGAGCTCGGTCGCGTACGGCGCGGAGGCCGCCACCTTGCGCTGCGCCTTGACGACGCGCGAGGCGGCGATCATCTCCATCGCCTTGGTGATCTTCTTGGTCGCGGTGACGGATTTGATGCGACGCTTGTAGACCCGGAGCTGGGCTCCCATGAGTCAGGTCCCTTCCGTCGTCACTTGGCCGCGGCGGCCGGAGCGTCTTCGCCGAGAAGCTTGCCGTCCGAGGTCTCGAACTGCTTCTTGAAGTCCGCGACGGCGTCGGCGATGGCGGTGATGGTGTCGTCCGACATCTTCGCGCCCTCCTTGATGGAGGTCATGAGGCCCTGCTCCTTGCGGTGCAGGTACTCCAGGAGCTCCTTCTCGAAGCGGCGGATGTCGTTGACCGGCACCTCATCCATCCGGCCGGTGGTACCGGCCCAGATGGAGACGACCTGGTCCTCGGTGGCCATCGGCTGGTACTGAGCCTGCTTGAGCAGCTCGACCAGTCGCTGACCGCGCTCCAGCTGCGACTTCGACGCGGCGTCCAGGTCGGAACCGAAAGCGGCGAACGCCTCCAGCTCACGGTACTGGGCGAGGTCGAGACGCAGTCGGCCGGACACCTGGCGCATCGCCTTGTGCTGCGCGGAACCACCGACTCGGGAGACGGAGATACCGACGTTCAGCGCGGGGCGCTGACCGGCGTTGAACAGGTCCGACTCCAGGAAGCACTGGCCGTCGGTGATGGAGATGACGTTGGTCGGGATGAACGCCGAGACGTCGTTGGCCTTGGTCTCGACGATCGGCAGACCGGTCATCGAGCCCTTGCCCAGCTCGTCGGAGAGCTTCGCGCAACGCTCCAGCAGACGGGAGTGCAGGTAGAAGACGTCACCCGGGTAGGCCTCGCGGCCCGGCGGGCGGCGCAGCAGCAGGGACACGGCGCGGTAGGCGTCGGCCTGCTTCGAGAGGTCGTCGAAGATGATGAGGACGTGCTTGCCCTCGTACATCCACTGCTGACCGATGGCCGAACCGGTGTACGGCGCAAGGTACTTGAAGCCGGCCGGGTCGGACGCCGGGGCGGCGACGATGGTCGTGTACTCCAGCGCGCCGGCCTCTTCGAGGGCGCCACGCACGGAGGCGATGGTCGAACCCTTCTGACCGATGGCGACGTACACGCAGCGGACCTGCTTGTTGACGTCACCGGTGCGCCAGTTGTCGCGCTGGTTGATGATCGTGTCGACGGCCAGAGCGGTCTTGCCGGTCTGCCGGTCGCCGATGATCAGCTGACGCTGGCCACGGCCGATCGGGGTCATCGCGTCGACGGCCTTGTAGCCCGTCTCCATCGGCTCGTGCACCGACTTGCGCACCATGACGCCCGGAGCCTGCAGCTCCAGGGCGCGACGACCGCTGGTCTCGATCTCGCCGAGGCCGTCGATCGGGTTGCCGAGCGGGTCGACGACGCGGCCGAGGTAGCCCTCGCCGACGGCCACGGACAGGACCTCGCCGGTACGGGTGACCGGCTGGCCCTCTTCGACGCCGCTGAACTCGCCGAGGATGACGGTACCGATCTCGCGCTCTTCGAGGTTGAGCGCGAGACCGAGGGTGCCGTCCTCGAACTTCAGCAGTTCGTTGGCCATGGCCGAGGGGAGGCCCTCAACCTTCGCAATGCCGTCGCCGGCAAGGGTGACCGTACCGACCTCCTCGCGCGAGGCCGCGTCCGGCTTGTACGACTGGACGAAGGTCTCCAGCGCATCCCGGATCTCCTCCGGCCGGATCGTGAGCTCCGCCATCTGGGTTCCCTGCTCTCCTTGTTGGGCCCGAAGTTTCACTTGGGGGGATGGGGACTCCCCCCAAAAAAGAGGTGAATCCTCTGCACGGCCCAACCAGGGCCGCATTCAAGTACGTACTACGAGTATTGAGTTGCTGCTTGCTGTGTGGCTGCCGGGCGGGCTAGCCCGCCATGCGGCGGCCGGCGTCCTCGATGCGGTCCGCGATGCTGCCGTTGATGACCTCGTCGCCGACCAGCACCCGGATCCCGCCGAGGACCTCGGGGTCCACGTCCAGGTTCAGGTGCATCTGACGGCCGTAGAGCTTCGCGAGGGCGGCGCCGAGGCGCTGCTTCTGCGGGTCGCTCAGCGGAACCGCCGAGGTGACGACGGCGACCATGCGGTCCCGGCGTTCGGCGGCGAGCTTGGACAGGGACTCGAGTCCCGCCTCCAGGCTACGTCCCCGCGGCGCGGTCACAAGGCGCGTCACCAGACGTTCGGTCGTGGCCGCGGCCCGGCCTCCGAGCAGGCTGCGCAGCAGCTCGCCCTTGGCGCCGGTGGTCGCGGCACGGTCGGTCAGCGCGGCGCGCAGCTCGGTGTTCGAAGCGACGATCCGGCCGAACCGGAACAGCTCGTCCTCGACGTTGTCGAGCGCGCCCGCCTGCTGGGCGGCGGTGAGCTCGGCGAGGTCCGCCAGCTCCTCCAGCGCGTCCACCAGGTCGCGCGAACGCGACCAGCGGGAGCGCACCATGCCGGCCACCAGGTCGGTGGTGGGCCCACCGACCTGGCTGCCGAAGAGGCGCTGGGCCAGCTCGGCCTTGGCCTCTCCGGACTGCGCCGGGTCGGTGAGGACCCGACGCAGCGACACCTCGCGGTGCAGCAGTGCGGTGACCGAAGCCAGCTCCTCGGACAGCTTCTTCGCGTCGGCGGACGTCGAGTCCGTCAGCGCGTCGAGACGCTCCCGTGCGGCGGCGGCAGCCTCGCGACTGGCTCCGTGCACGGTCATCGAGTCGCCTCTGCCTTCTCCTCGAGGTCATCGAGGAAACGGTCGATCACACGGCTCTGCCGGGCGTGGTCCTCGAGGGACTCACCGACGAGCTTGCCGGCCAGCTCGGTCGCGAGCTTGCCGACGTCCTGGCGGAGCGCGGACGAGGCGGCCTTGCGGTCGGAGTCGAGCTGCGAGTGACCGGCGGCGACGATCTCCTCACGCTGCCGCTGGCCTTCCGCGCGCATCTCGGCGATGAGCGTGGCGCCCTGCTCCTGCGCCTCCTGGCGCAGTCGCGCGGCCTCGTGCCGGGCCTCGGCGAGCTGAGCCTTGTACTGCTCAAGAACGCTCTGGGCCTCGACCTTCATGGCGTCGGCCTCTTCGATACCGCCCTCGATCGCCGCGCGACGCTCCTCCAGAACCTTGTTGATGTTCGGAAGCAGCTTCTTCCAGAAGAAGAAGAACACGATGGCGAAGGCGATGGCGCCGACAAGCAGCTCGGGACCGGGCGGGATAAGCGGGTTCTGCTTCTCCTCGGCCGCCAGCTGTACCAGGTTGGCGATCACATCAGTGCCTTTCCTTGAAAGGTTTCGATCGTCGATACGTCGGTCTAGTAGACGAACGGCATGACGATGCCGATGAGGGCGAGCGCCTCACAGAACGCGAAACCGAGGATCTGGTTGGCACGGATCAGACCGGCCGCTTCGGGCTGGCGGGCCAGCGCCTGGGTGCCGTTGCCGAAGATGATGCCGACGCCGACGCCGGGGCCGATCGCGGCGAGGCCGTAACCGATGGAACCGATGTTGCCTTCGACAGCGGCGAGGGTCTCAAGGGCAGCCATGCTGATTCTTCTTTCTCTTTCAGGACCGGTGGGGGTTGGCCACCGGACGTTCTGGGGCTGAGGGGGGTCTGCTCAGTGGTGCTCTGCGAGAGCGCCCTGAACGTAGGTGCAGGCCAGCAGCACGAAGACGTATGCCTGGACGGCCTGAACGAAGAGCTCGAAGCCGATCATGACCACGGCCATCACGAAGGAGACACCGGCGGCCGGCACCATCCAGCTGTTGAGCAGGTACCAGGAGGCGACCGTGAACATGACCAGCATCAGGTGGCCGGCGAACATGTTGGCGAAGAGCCGTACGGCGTGCGTGAACGGCCTGACCAGCAGGTTCGAGAAGAACTCGATGACCATCACCAGCGGCAGCACCGGGCCGAGCGACTTGTCGTAGCCGGTGATGTTCTTGAAGAAGCCGACGAAGCCGTGCCTCTTGAAGGTCAGCGAGACCCACACCACGTAGACGATGGCGGCCAGCACCATCGGGTAGGCGATGACCGAGGACACCGGGAACTGTGCCAGCGGGATCACGGACCAGATGTTCATGATCCAGATGAAGAAGAACAGCGAGACCATGAAGGGGACGAACTTCTCGCCCTCCTTCTTTCCGAGGGTCTCGTAGACGATGCCACGGCGTACAAAGTCGTAGCCGGCCTCGCCGACCATCTGCAGCTTTCCCGGGACCACCTTCGCCTTGCCGAAGGCAAGCGTGAAGAAGGTGACGACCAGGAGACTGGTGACGATCGCGAGGAGCATCACCTTGTTGAACTCGACCCCGCCGACCGTGGCGATCGGCTTGAAGAGGAACGAGTGCAGGCCCGGAGCCGGGAAGCCACAGCCGTTGTCGGACATGATCCGACAGCTCCAGTCAAAGGCGAGCTGGGTCTGGTCAGCACTCACCACGGGCTCCTTCGGCGTGACGCATGGGTACGGCAACCTCGTTGTGTCGGCGCGGCGCGCAGCCGCGGTTCGGCACTGGACTGGTGAAACGGATGTGGGGGCGGCTGTGGGGCATCAAGCCTCGCGATTGAGCAGGCGTCAGCTCAGATGCCCGCGCCCGCGATGCCGCAGTTGGCACCGGACGATAGCAGGATCTCTCACACCCGCTTATCCCGGCCCTACCTCTCACGACGAGTGCCCTGTCTTTTCGGGCTTGTCCCCCATCGTGGACTCGGGTTCAACGTAGAGGATCTTCGACTTCATGTGGGCACGCGCCTGCGCCGCGATCCAGGCGAGCGTGCCTGCGAGCAGCGTGAGCGCGAAGGCCCTGGGGTTGAACAGCGTCGTGTTCTTGAACGCCGCGACAAAGATGAACAGCAGAAGAATTTGGGCCGCGTACAGCATCAGACCCATTGCCTGGAACAGATGCGGAAGCGTTTTGGCAGTGCGTTGCAGAACGTAAAGCCCGATACCCATGAAGAGAATGACAACCAGCGTCGCGACGACCGCCCCGACCGCTCCTTCGAGACCCGCGACCACGGCACTGACGGCGGCTGCGATAGCGCCGACGGCAGCTGTGGGCACAGCGGCTTGAAGCAGGATCCGGACGTCGTTGGACGGCATGGCGGCAACTCCGCTTTCACAGGGGGGCAGGTGTCGTCATGGACGAGCGTAGTCCCCGGTTCGAGCAGAGAAACTCGCGCCAATGGACCGTCGCACTGCGGTCCGTCGGCTCTGTCCGGGGTTCTCGTGAACCGTATCACAAACTATTTGATGAGGTCTTTACCTGGATGGTGTGCTCGGTGTCACACATGAGAGTGAACCTGCCCACCTGTGCAGAATCCGCGCCGACTTGTCTGGTATTAGGGCGCTTTGCCCTCTCCACGCTCTCTCTGTTTCAAGCAAAGCATTAGTCAGATTCTTACCTTGCGTCAGCGCGACGACCCGGCCTTACGCCGGTCCAGAAGCCGCGAACGGGGGCCGATCGCCGTCGCCCCGTTGACGCCTGAGACACCGGCCCGCACCGGAGCACGGTGTTCCGGGGTGGCCTCCTCACCGGCCAGGGCCGGCACCGAGGCGGCGGGCGCCGTGGCCCCGGCCTCCTCCGTCGTGCGGCTGCGCCGGTAGCGCGGTGGCACGAACCGCTCGGCCCAGCGCGGGGTGCGCGGTGTGAAGCGCGGCAGCAGCAGGAGTACGAGTCCGATCGCGCTCAGTGCCACCACACTGAGGACGATCCACATGGACGCGTTGTTGACCGAGTAGGACAGGGCACCGAAGCCGATCAGCGCCGACCAGAAGTACATGATCAGGACGGCCCTGCTGTGCGAGTGCCCGACCTCCAGCAGCCGGTGGTGCAGATGCCCCCGGTCGGCCGCGAACGGCGACTGTCCGCGCCAGGTGCGCCGCACGATGGCCAGCACCAGGTCGGCTGCCGGGATCGCGATGATGGTGAGCGGCATCAGAAGCGGGATGTAGACCGGCACCATCTGGTGCACGGTGGCGCGCTCGGACCCGGAGAACAGGTTCATCGCGTCCGGGTCGATCTGCCCGGTGATGGAGATCGCGCCGGCCGCCAGCACCAGGCCGATGAGCATCGACCCGGAGTCACCCATGAAGATCCGGGCGGGATGCATGTTGTGCGGCAGGAAGCCGAGGCACATGCCCATCAGGATCACCGAGAACAGGGTGGCCGGGGCGGCGGCCTCGATGCCGTACGAGACCCAGACCCGGTAGGCGTAGAGGAAGAACGCCGCCGAGGCGATGCACACCATGCCGGCCGCGAGACCGTCCAGGCCGTCGACGAAGTTGACCGCGTTGATGGTGATGACGACCAGCGCCACCGTCAGCAGGGTGCCCTGCCACTGGGTCAGCGCGACGTTGCCCACGGACGGGATCGGCAGCCACAGGATCGTCAGACCCTGCATGACCATGACGCCGGCGGCGATCATCTGGCCGCCCAGCTTGATCAGGGCGTCGATCTCGAACTTGTCGTCCAGGACGCCGATCAGCCAGATGAGCGCGGCACCGGAGAGCAGCGCCCTCGGCTCGTTCGAGTTCTTGAAGACCTCGTGGAGGTTGGTGAGGTGGTCGGCGACCAGCAGTCCGGCGCACAGCCCGAAGAACATCGCGATCCCGCCGAGCCGCGGAGTGGGTTCCCGGTGCACGTCACGGGCCCTGATCTCCGGCATCGCTCCGGCCACGATCGCGAACTTCCGTACCGGCCCGGTCAGCAGATACGTCACCGCGGCCGTGATGCAGAGCGTCAGCAGGTATTCACGCACAGGCTTCCCCACAGGTCTCGCTGGCCATCCAGGCCCCACACCCTAGCGAGGGACGCATAGGGATAGGGACTTCCGGGTAGCGAAGATGGTTGCACGCGCGCCTGTGCACACGTTGACGACTACCCCTCATCGCCCGGGATACGGCGGAAATCTACCGGCCAGCTCCCGAACTTCTTCACGCACCCCACCGCTCCCGGCAGCCCCACGCAGCACACCCGCCAGCAGCACCGCGATCCGTGCCATCTCGGCCTCCCCCATCCCCTGGGTGGTCAGCGCGGCCGTCCCGAGCCGCAGCCCGCGCGCCTCCCCGTGGGGCAGCGGACAGCAGTCCAGCACCACTCCTGCGGCGGAAAGCAGCCCTCGCGCGGTACGTCCGTCCACTCCCAGGGGCGCCGGGTCGACCGTGATCAGATGCGTGTCCGTCCCCCCTGTCGTCACCACGAACCCCTCGGCGGCCAGCCCCGCCGCCAGCACCCGGGCGTTGGCGACCACCTGATGGGCGTACGCCGTGAAGGCCGGGGTCGCCGCCTCGCCGAAGGCGACGGCCTTGGCGGCGATCGTGTGCATCTGCGCGCCCCCCTGCGTGAACGGGAAAACCGCCCGGTCGACCCGTTCCGCCAGCTCGGCGCCGCACAGCAGCAGCCCACCGCGCGGTCCGCGCAGCACCTTGTGGGTCGTCGCGCAGACGATGTCGGCGTACGGCACCGGGCTGGGCGCCGCTCCCCCGGCGACGAGCCCGATGGGGTGGGCGGCGTCGGCGATGAGGTAGGCGCCCGCCTCGTCGGCGATCTCGCGGAAGACGGCGTAGTCGATGTGCCGGGGGTAGGCGATGGACCCGCAGACGATGGCCTTGGGGCGATGCGTACGGGCTAGGGCGCGCACCTGCCCGTAGTCGATGAGGCCGCTCTCCGGGTCGACCCCGTAGGGGACGAAGTCGAACCAGCGCCCGGAGAAGTTGGCGGGCGACCCGTGCGTCAGGTGACCGCCGTGGGGCAGCCCGAGGGCGAGGACGGTGTCACCGGGGCGCAGGAGGGCGGCGTAGGCGGCCAGTACGGCCGAAGACCCGGAGTGGGACTGGACGTTGGCGTGTTCGGCGCCGAACAGCGCCCTGGCACGCTCCACGGCGACGCGCTCGGCGACGTCGACGATCTCGCAGCCGCCGTGGTGCCGGGCACCGGGATATCCCTCGGCGTACTTGTTGGCGAGCGGTGAGCCGAGCGCGGCCAGCACGGCCGGCGAGGTGAAGTTCTCGGCGGCGATCAGCTGGAGCGTCGTCGCCTGCCGTTCGGCCTCCCCGAGCAGCACCTCGGCGAGCTCGGGGTCCTGCCGGCGCAGCACATCAACGGCGAGATCGCCCTCAGGGGCACGCGTGACCGACATGGTGGACTCCGGGCATCGACGTTGACGTACGTCCAATGTAGGCCTGGGAGAGCGGGTGCGCCCGGTGCATCTGAGAACCGCCTACGTACGCGCGGCGACTCCCGTCAGTGCCGTCACCACCGGGTCCAGCGCCTGCTGTATCTCGTCCCCGATCGACCGGAAGAACGTCAGGGGCGCCCCGTACGGGTCGTACACCTCGTCCGCCTCCGCGGTGGGCGCCAGGAGCCACCCGCGTAGAGCCGCCGCGGCGCGGACCAGTGCGCGCGCACGTTCGATCATGCCGTCGTCCAGCGGGGGCAGGGTCGCCGGGTCTATCGCCTTCACCAGGCGGGTGAACTCCTTCAGCGTGAAGGTGCGCAGGCCCGCCGAGTGGCCCATGGAGATGACCTGCTGGCGGTGGTCCCGCGTGGCCGTCAGCACCAGGTCCGCCCGGATGACGTGCTCGTCGAGCAGCTCGCGCCCGGTGAAGCCGGAGGGGTCCGCGCCGAACTCCGCGAGGACCGCCTCCGCGTTGGCCTCCATGGGCGCGCCCTCGTGGCCCCACGTACCGGCGCTCTCCACGATGAGGCCGCCCCACAGCGGGTCGCCGAGCCGGTCCGCCAGGGCATGCCTCGTCAGCCGCTCGGTGATCGGTGAGCGGCAGACGTTGCCGGTGCTGACATAGAGGATGCGGAAGGCGTCCCGCGAGGCCCCGTTCCACTGCTGAGCCCCCGTGACCCCCGTACGCATGCCTATGCCACGCCCCGCGTCAGGGGCTGTCAATTCGCCACCTCGAGGTCGGGGACCACCTTGCGCAGCTCTTCGGCCGACAGCGCGCCCGCGCGCAGCAGGACCGGCACCTTGCCCGTGACGTCGACGATCGACGACGGGACGATTCCGGGCGTGGGGCCGCCGTCCAGGTAGACGGAGACCGCGTCGCCGAGCATCTCCTGGGCGGCGTCACAGTCCTCGGGGGACGGGTGGCCCGTCAGGTTGGCGGAGGAGACCGCCATCGGGCCGACCTCGGTCAGCAGCTCGATGGCCACCGGGTGCAGCGGCATGCGTACGGCGACCGTGCCACGGGTGTCCCCCAGGTCCCACTGGAGCGACGGCTGGTGCTTGGCGACGAGCGTGAGCGCGCCGGGCCAGAAGGCGTCGACGAGTTCCCAGGCCATCTCGGAGAAGTCCGTGACGAGGCCGTGCAGGGTGTTCGGGGAGCCGATCAGGACGGGCGTGGGCATGCCACGGCCACGGCCCTTCGCCTCCAGCAGGTCGTTGACGGCCTCGGAGGAGAACGCGTCGGCACCGATGCCGTAGACCGTGTCGGTCGGGAGGACCACCAGTTCGCCGCGGCGGACGGCGGACGCGGCCTCGCGCAGACCGGTCGTGCGGTCGGTCGCGTCGTTGGTGTCGTATCGCCGAGCCATTTAGCGGGCCTCCTCGTACACGTACTGCTGGGGGTAGGAAGTCTGGGTGTCGCTCACGGCGTTGCCCTGCGGGCGGTCGCGAAGCGCGGGCGGTTGTTGAGGTCCGGGTGGTCGGCCGCGTCGGCCCAGCCCCGCTCCTCGGTGAAGATCCACGGCACCTGGCCGCCCTGGGTGTCCGCGTGCTCGACGACGACGACGCCGCCGGGACGCAGCAGACGGTGGGCGGTGCGTTCCAGGCCCCGGATGAGGTCGAGGCCGTCCTCGCCCGAGAACAGGGCGAGTTCGGGATCGTGGTCCCGGGCCTCCGGGGCGACGTACTCCCACTCCGTGAGCGGGATGTACGGCGGGTTGGTGATGACCAGGTCGACCTGGCCGTCGAGGTCCTGGAAGGCGTCCAGGGCGTTGCCCTGCCGCAGGTCGACCCTGGACCCCTCCATGTTCTTGCGCGTCCACGCCAGGGCGTCCTCGGACAGCTCCACGGCGTGCACCCGGGAGCGCGGGACCTCCTGGGCGAGGGCGAGCGCGATGGCGCCGGAACCGGTGCACAGGTCGACGATCAGCGGCTCGACGACGTCCATCGCGCGGACCGCGTCTATCGCCCAGCCGACGACCGACTCGGTCTCGGGACGCGGCACGAACACGCCCGGCCCGACCTGGAGTTCCAGGTAGCGGAAGAAGGCGCGTCCGGTGATGTGCTGGAGCGGCTCGCGGGCCTCGCGGCGGGCGATGACCTCCCAGTAGCGGGCGTCGAAGTCGATGTCCTTGACGGTGTGCAGCGTGCCGCGCTTCACGCCGTGCACGAACGCGGCGAGCTCCTCCGCGTCGTTGCGCGGCGAGGGCACGCCCGCGTCGGCCAGCCGCTGGGTGGCCTGGGCCACCTCCGCGAGCAGCAAGCTGCGGGGGCTCGGGGGCCGTCCCCCAATGTTCTGCTGCACGCTGGTCCTCCGGTACTCGTCACTCGTACGGGGCTCGTACGGGGCTTACGCTGCCGCGAGCTTCGCTGCGGAGTCCGCGTCGACACAGGCCTGGATGACGGCGTCGAGGTCGCCGTCCAGCACCTGGTCGAGGTTGTACGACTTGAATCCGACGCGGTGGTCCGAGAGGCGATTCTCCGGGAAGTTGTACGTACGGATCTTCTCGGAGCGGTCGACGGTGCGGACCTGGCTGCGGCGGGCGTCGGCGGCCTCCTTCTCCGCTTCCTCCACGGCTGCCGCGAGGAGCCTGGAGCGCAGGATACGCATCGCCTGCTCCTTGTTCTGCAGCTGGCTCTTCTCGTTCTGGCAGGAGGCGACGACTCCGGTGGGAACGTGCGTGATGCGCACCGCGGAGTCGGTCGTGTTGACGGACTGGCCGCCGGGACCGGAGGAGCGGTACACGTCGATGCGGAGGTCGTTGGGGTTGATCTCCACGTCGACCTCCTCCGCCTCGGGAGTGACGAGGACACCGGCCGCGGAGGTGTGGATCCGGCCCTGGGACTCGGTCGCGGGCACGCGCTGTACGCGGTGCACCCCGCCCTCGTACTTCAGGCGGGCCCAGACGCCCTGGCCGGGCTCGGTGGCACCCTGGCCGCCCTTGGTCTTCACCGCGACCTGGACGTCCTTGTAGCCGCCCAGCTCGGACTCGGTGGCGTCGATGATCTCGGTCTTCCAGCCGACGCGCTCGGCGTAGCGGAGATACATCCGCAGGAGGTCCCCGGCGAACAGGGCGGACTCGTCGCCGCCGGCGCCGGCCTTGACCTCCAGGATGACGTCCTTGTCGTCGTTGGGGTCACGGGGAACGAGCAGCAGGCGGAGCTTCTCGGTGAGCTCCTCGCGCAGCTTCTCCAGTTCCTTGACCTCGGCGGCGAAGTCGGGGTCGTCGACGGCGAACTCCTTCGCCGTGCCGATGTCGTCCCCGGTCTGCTTCCAGGAGCGGTAGGTCGTGACGATCGGGGTCAGCTCGGCGTAGCGCTTGTTGAGCTTGCGCGCGTTGGCCTGGTCGGCGTGGACCGACGGGTCGGCGACCTTCTTCTCCAGGTCGGCGTGCTCGGTGAGCAGTTCCTCGACGGCCTCGAACATGGGGGCTCCTGAAAACGTGTGGTGCGTGGGGGACGGCGGGCGACCAAAAACGCCGGTCCAGGTACGCCCCGGGGGGGCATCCATGGACCGGCGCTGGTGCCTCGCTACTTCGTGGAGCCGGCAGCGGCCTTGCCGAAGCGGGCCTCGAAGCGGGCCACGCGGCCACCGGTGTCGAGGATCTTCTGCTTGCCCGTGTAGAACGGGTGGCACTCGGAGCAGACCTCGGCGCGGATGTTGCCGCTCGTGATCGTGCTGCGGGTGGTGAACGACGCGCCACAGGTGCAGCTGACCTGCGTCTCGACGTACTCGGGGTGGACTTCGCGCTTCAAGGGGTTCTCCTAGTTTCGGGAGGGCTCCGGGTCGCCTCCGCGGGATGCGGGTGCGTGAACCGGGGCCGACGTACCAGTCTGCCAGGACTGGGCGCATCCCCCAAAACCGGGGGCTGCGCTTATGTATTCCCTGGGGGCCGGGATGGGGCGCGATTCGGGGTGGCGTGGCATCGCCCGTGTGCGTCTGCGGGTGCGCTGTGGCTTGTCGCGCAGTTCCCCGCGCCCCTGAAAAGCAGGGGGCTGCGCCCCCGCTTTTAGCTGACCACGCCTGCCGCGTCTCCCTTTGCCGTGCCCTTGGTCGCGGCTGCCGGGATCGGCTGGTCGTTCTTCAGAGCCGTCCAGACCAGGCGGGCCTTGGCCTTGTCGACTATGACCCTGTTGGGGTTCGCGGGGTCGTACTCGACCGGCATGGTGACCATGGTCATGTGGGCGGAGCTGATGCTCTTGAGGCCCGTCGCGAAGGAGGTCAGGGAGCGGACCGAGCCCAGGTCGGAGTCTGTCGTGACGGCCTTGGTGGCGGTGTCCGCCAGGTCGAAGAGCTTCTTGGGGTTCGTCAGGACGCCCACGTCCTTGATCTGGTCGACGAGGGCCTTGATGAACGCCTGCTGGAGCTGGATACGGCCCAGGTCGGAGCCGTCACCGACGCCGTGGCGGGTACGGACCAGGCCGAGGGCCTGCTTGCCGTTCAGCTTGTGCGTACCGGCCTTCAGGTTCAGGTGGCTGTCGGAGTCCTTGATGTCCTTGGTCGTGGTCACCTGTACTCCGCCCAGCTCGTCGACGAGCTTCTGGAAGCCGGTGAAGTCGACCTCGACGTAGTGGTCCATACGGATCCCGGTGAGCGCCTCGACGGTCTTCACCGCGCAGACGGCGCCCCCCGTGGAGTACGCGGAGTTGAACATCACGCCGGTGGCCGCGTCGTGCGTGACGCCCTTGGTGTCGGTGCACAGGGGGCGGTCGACGAGGGTGTCCCGGGGGATGGAGACCACACTGGCCTTCTTGTGGCCCTCGTACACGTGGACGATCATCGCGGTGTCCGACCGGGCACTGCCGTCGTCCGCGCCGCCGCCGAGCTTCTTGTTGGCGCCGGAGCGGGTGTCGGAGCCCAGGACCAGGATGTCCTCGGAGCCGTTGTCGACGTTCGTGGGGCGGTCGGTGCCGAGGACCTGGTTGATGTCGACGCTCTTGATGTTGCCGTTGAGCTTGAAGTACACGTATCCGAGACCGGTGCCGCCGAGCACGACGATGGCAGCGGCGATCCAGGCGGTGACGAGCAGCGCCCTGGAGTGCTTGCCGCGGGGCTTGCGGCGGCTGCCCCTCTTCGCCGGCTTCGCCGGATCGAACGGATTGCTCTCGGCGGACATGTGCTTCCTTCGGTGTCGTCCGGTCGGTTACCCCCTGCTTTCAGGGCCAGTCCTTTTCCCGTCGTAACCAGTCAGTCAGACGGTCATTACGGAAAAAGGGTTGCACAACGCGCTGTGCCCTTCGCGTGGTGCGAAGGGCACAGTGTGTGACCGAACGGGCGGGACGTTCCTCGCGAATCGCTCAGAAGACCCCGTTCACCTGCGGGTTCAGCCGAGGATGTCGAACTGCTTGTAGTCGGTTCCGACGACCTTCGGTGTGCCGAAAATCTCGCTGGTGCCCTTGCCGGTGCCCGGGTAGAGGTACATCTTCCCGGCGGGCGTACGGGCCAGGAAGTCGGCCTTTCCGTCGCCGGTCAGGTCGCCGGGGGTGACCAGGGTGTTGTAGCTGTCCCAGGTGCGCACCTTGACCCGGGCCGCGAAGGCCTGGGAGCCGGTCTTGCCGTTGCCCTTGAGGAGGTAGCCGACCGAGCCGGTCTTGGCCCGGGCGAGCAGGTCGGCCTTGCCGTCACCGTTGAAGTCGCCGTGGCCGACGATCGAGTTGTACTGGTTCCAGCCGGTGGAGACCTTGGTCGGCGACCCGAAGGTGCCGTTGCCGTTGCCCGGGTAGATCCACAGGGCGCCCGAGGAGTCGACCGAGAGGATGTCGGGCTTGTAGTCGCCGGTGACGTCACCGGGGGTGATGATCCGGGTGCGGGTCTTCCAGTTGGCGAAGAGCTGCTTCGTGGCCCAGGTTCCGGCGCTGCCGTCGGGCTTGGGCACGTAGTGCGTCCAGTAGACGGCGCCCGAGGTGCTGTCGCGGAGCACCAGGTCCTGGTAGTCGTCCCGGTTCAGGTCCGTCTGCAGGACGGCGTTGACGCCGTCCCAGTTGCCCCAGGACACGCTCGCGGCGAAGCTGGTCCCCTTGGAGTCCCGCTCGTAGCCGATCTTGGTGGAGGCGCGGCGCAGCCACAGGTCGGCCATCTGGTCACCGCTGAGGTTCGCGTCCTCGACCCGCGGGTACGCGGCGCCGACGTACGAGGTGACCTTCGAGAAGACGCTGTAGGCGCCCTTCTCGACGCAGTTCGTCACACCCCACGAGACGACGCCCACGACCTTGCCCGCGACCACGAGCGGGCCGCCGGAGTCGCCGTTGCAGGTCGTGGTGGTACCGGTGTCGCTGCCGGTGGCGGGCTTGCCCGCGCAGACCATGTGTCCCTTGACGAAGCCACTGCCGTATTTGCCCGTGCACGTGGCGTCGGACTGGATGGGCAGCGTGGCCGTCTTCAGGGTCGCGGAGATGTCCTGGGTGGTGGAGGTGGTGCGCCCCCAGCCGTAGACCTTGGCGTCGGTGAGCGCCTTGTAGGAGGTGGTGTCGCCGGACGTCGTCATGCGGATCGGCGCGGCCGTGACGGGGCGGTCGAGCGTCAGGACGGCGATGTCATTGTCGAACGTCGTCGTGTTGTACGACGGGTTGTTCCACTGGCGCCAGACGGCGGCCTCGACCCCGTCCGTGTTCCCGTCGGCGTCCGGCAGCGTCGCGGTACCGGTGATGACGGCGCCGTTGGCCTTCCAGTTGTAGCCCTTGACACAGTGCGCGGCGGTCAGGATCTTCGTCGGCGCGATGACGGCGCCGCCGCAGAAGAAGCGGACGTCGTCGCCGGTGGCGGTCGTGCCCTTGGTGTCGACGTACCAGAGCTGGGCCATGAACGGCGCCGCCGAGATGGTGGTCGTCGAACCGCCGATGATCTTCGCGCCCTTGGTGCCGCCGACAGTGCCGGCGGTGAACGCCGCCTTCTTGGAAGCCAGGGTGTCGTCGCCGGTGGCCGCGTCCGCGACGCGCTGCTTCAGCTCGGCGGCGCTGGGCGCGCTGCGGCTCAGGTCTGCGGTGGGCTTCGGCAGGGCGGTGGCGGCGTTCGCGGACGACATCATCAGGGCACCGGTGACCGCGGCGGCGAGGCCGGCGGCGATCACGGGAACGGCGATCCGCACACGGCGTCTGTGGCGGCCTTCACCGGACAGGGATATACCCACTCAAGTCCCCCCTAGGGATCGTTAGTTCGGGCACATCACGAGAATCGGCCCGAAGAGCGCGATCGTACACGTGTCCCATACAGCACAAAGGGCCACCCCCGTAACAGGGGATGGCCCTTTGTGGACTGCTTACCGGCCTTTTACCGACCGTCAGTCGTTGTTGTTGCCGCCCGGCGTCGTCTTCTGGATCTGGAGCAGGAACTCGGCGTTCGACTTCGTCTGCTTCATTTTGTCGAGAAGCAGCTCGATCGCCTGCTGCTGGTCGAGCGCGTGCAGCACCCGGCGCAGCTTCCAGGTGACGGCGAGCTCGTCGCTGCCGAGCAGGATCTCTTCCTTACGGGTACCGGACGCGTCGACGTCCACCGCCGGGAAGATGCGCTTGTCGGCGAGCTTCCGGTCGAGCTTCAGCTCGGCGTTGCCGGTGCCCTTGAACTCCTCGAAGATGACCTCGTCCATGCGGGACCCGGTGTCCACCAGCGCGGTGGCGAGGATGGTCAGCGAGCCGCCGTCCTCGATGTTGCGGGCCGCACCGAAGAAGCGCTTCGGCGGGTACAGGGCGGTCGAGTCGACACCACCGGACAGGATGCGGCCGGAGGCCGGGGCGGCGAGGTTGTACGCACGGCCCAGACGCGTGATCGAGTCGAGCAGTACGACGACGTCGTGGCCCAGCTCCACCAGGCGCTTGGCACGCTCGATGGCGAGCTCGGCGACCGTGGTGTGGTCCTCGGCCGGGCGGTCGAAGGTCGAGGAGATGACCTCGCCCTTCACCGACCGCTGCATGTCGGTGACCTCTTCCGGACGCTCGTCGACCAGGACGACCATCAGGTGGCACTCGGGGTTGTTGATGGTGATCGCGTTGGCGATCGCCTGCAGGATCATGGTCTTGCCGGTCTTCGGCGGGGCCACGATCAGACCGCGCTGGCCCTTACCGATCGGCGCGACGAGGTCGATGATGCGGGTGGTGAGGATGCCCGGGTCCGTCTCCAGACGGAGACGGTCCTGCGGGTACAGCGGCGTCAGCTTGTTGAACTCCGGGCGGCCACGGCCCGATTCGGCGGCCATGCCGTTCGCGGAGTCCAGGCGCACCAGCGCGTTGAACTTCTCGCGGCGCTCGCCGTCCTTCGGCTGACGGACCGCGCCGGTGACGTGGTCGCCCTTGCGGAGGCCGTTCTTGCGGACCTGGGCGAGGGAGACGTACACGTCGTTGGGGCCCGGCAGGTAGCCCGACGTACGGATGAAGGCGTAGTTGTCGAGGATGTCCAGGATGCCCGCGACAGGGATCAGGACGTCGTCGTCGGCGACCTGCGGCTCGTTCGGGCCGAACTCCTCGCGTCCACGCCGGCCCCGGCGGTCGCGGTAGCGTCCGCGACGGCCGCGACGGCCGCCGTCGAAGTCGTCGTCGTCCTGAGGTCCGTTGTCGCGTGGGCCGGTGTCGCGCGGCCCGGTGTCCCGCTGCTGACGGTCCTGACGGTCCTGGCGCTCGGGACGGTCCTGGCGCTCGGCGCGGTCCGGACGGTCCTGACGACCGCCGGTCTGCTGCTGGCCCTGCTGGCTCTGCTGGCCTTGCTGGGTCCCGCGCTGCTGGGCGCCGCCCTGCTGCTCGTCGCTCTTGTTGCCCCGGCGGTCGCGGTCCCGGCCGCGGTCGCCGCGGTCCCGGCGGTCGCGGCGGCCCTGGCGGCCGTCGGCGTCGGCGTCGGCCTGCGTCTCGGCCTTCGGCTCGCTCTGCACCTCGGCGACGATCGTCTCGGGGCTGCCGGCCTCGGCGGTGGCGCGACGCCGACGGCGCTCGGCCGGGGCATCCTCGCTGGCAGGCTGGCCAGGAATCTCGATCTGCTGCTGGGCCACGGCCTTCTCGGCGGGCGCCTCGACGACCTGCACGGCCGCCTTCTTCTCGGCGGCGGCGGGCGCGGCGTCCTCGCCCGTACGGGCCTTGGAGGTGGCGCGGCGCCTGGGCTTGGTCTCGGCGGCGTCCCCGGCGGGGGCAGCGGCGGCCTTGGGGGTCCCGCCCCCGGCCTGCGCCTCCTTGATGACCTCGATCAGCTGGCTCTTGCGCATCCGCGCGGTGCCCTTGATACCGAGGCCGGATGCGACCTGCTGCAGCTCGGCCAGCACCATGCCGTCGAGGCCGGTACCGCGGCGCCGCCGGGAGCCGGCACCCGTGGCAGGCGCGGAGGCGTCCGTGGAGGGCGCCGCAGCGGTCTCCTCGACACGTGCGCCCATCAGATCGGTGGTGTCGCTCACGAAGGGTCCTTCCCTGGAGCGGACGTCGGCCTGTCTGGCACGGCGACCGGTTTTGCTGTCCGGCTGCGGTCCTTCATGAGTGGACCGTGCCGGGGCGGTGGTCCGCCGAAGCGGCGGAAGAGGTTTCTGGTGATGGCGTTTCCCAAAGCCGTGACACTGAGTTCTGTGTCAGGTGGCTTGGTAACACCGGTTCCGGAGCGTGCCCTGAATGCCGCTCAGCGCCTGCACACGACGAAACGAACGCCGCATGAAACACAGAGTGGCTTGGGGGGCTCCCGGAAGAAAGTCTGTCCCGGACGGGGACACAAAGCACCTCGCCATGGTGGGGTCGGGTGCAGACTTGAGGTTAACACTACCGGATCCAACAAACATTCCCCCTCTCCAAATCCGGCAACCGTATGTAGTTGAATGTCGCAGCGTTGAATGTGGCAGTGCCGGAGACGGCGCCGTACGCGCTGTCGGATACGGCGCGGAACGTGACAACGCCGGACGTCGCAAGTCCCCTGGTGCGTGCCCCGTTGATGTCGTCGCCTAACTCTCTCCGGGGGCCGCGAGCGGCAGAACGCTCGCTCCCCGGGCGTCGAGTCCGAGCCGGTTGGCGGCCCAGCCGTCGCCCGCCAGCCGGGAGACCTTGTCGGCGGTCGCCTCGTCGGCCAGCGCCAGGACCGTCGGTCCGGCGCCGGAGATCACCGCGGGGATGCCGTCGGCCCGCAGCCGCTCCACCAGCGCCGCGCTCTCCGGCATGGCCGGGGCGCGGTAGTCCTGGTGAAGCCGGTCCTCGGTGGCCGGCAGCAACAGCTCGGGGCGCCTGGTCAGAGCCTCGACGAGCAGGGCGGCGCGCCCCGCGTTGGTCGCGGCGTCGACGTGCGGGACGGTGCGCGGCAGGAGGCCGCGCGCGGTCTCCGTGAGCACCGCGTTCCCGGGGACGAACACCACCGGAACGACGGAGCCGGCGGGTTCCATCCTGATGGCCCGGGCGGCTCCGGCCTCCATCCAGGAGAGCGTGAACCCGCCGAGAAGACAGGCCGCGACGTTGTCGGGGTGCCCCTCGATCTCGGTGGCGAGTTCGAGCAGCGCCTCGTCGTCGAGACGGCTGTCGCCACCTATGGTGACGGCTCGCGCCGCGACGATGCCGGCGCAGATGGCGGCGGAGGAGGACCCGAGTCCCCGCCCGTGCGGAATGCGGTTGGCGCACACGATCTCGAGGCCGCGCGGCTGTCCGCCGAGCAGGTCGAAGGCGGTGCGCAGGGATCGTACGAGGAGGTGGTTCTCGTCGCGTGGGAGGGTCTCGCTTCCCTCACCCGCGATGTCGATGTGCAACCCGGAGTCGGCCACCCGGACGACCACGTCGTCGTACAACCCCAGCGACAGGCCCAGGGCGTCGAAGCCCGGACCGAGATTGGCGCTGGTGGCGGGGACGCGCACCCGGACGGCGGCGGCTCGGAACGCTGGACCGGCCATCGCTCGATGACTCTCCTTGAGCTGCGAATTCGTCGAAGACTTTCGATGACATGCGATACGACACTGGAGAACGGCTACTGGAAGAACGGCTGAGGACCTACGGGGAGACCCTCAGGCCGCTGGAGCAACGCGGCGCCGTGCCATACGCGCGGAGGCATATGCGGCGGGCGGGTTCACCCCAGCTTATCGAAGGAAGGTTCTGTGGCGACATAGGGCGCACAGGAGGCGCACGATGCGTGTCGTAAGCCCCCTGTGCACCCGCCGTAGGGACTCGGTAGGGAGTACCCCGGTTAGGCGATCAGTACCCGGTCTACGCGAGTCCGAGTCGCTCGGCGGCGGTCGCGGCGTCCACCGGGACGACGACCGGCTGCGGTGCGCCCTCGGTGGCCCAGCCCGGATCCTTCAGGCCGTTTCCGGTGACCGTGCAGACGATGGTCTGGCCCGGGTCGACCTTGCCCTGCTCGGCCAGCTTCAGCAGACCGGCGACGGACGCGGCGGACGCCGGCTCGACGAAAACGCCCTCCTGCGCGGCCAACAGCCGGTAGGCGCGCAGGATCTCACGGTCCGTCACCTCGTCGATGAGGCCGCCCGACTCGTCGCGTGCGGCCAGCGCCTGCTTCCAGGAGGCCGGGTTGCCGATGCGGATCGCGGTGGCGAGCGTCGAGGGGTCCTTGACGATCTCGCCGCGCACGATCGGGGCACTGCCGGCCGCCTGGAACCCCCACATGCGCGGGGTGCGCCGGGCGATGCCGTCGACGGCGTACTCGGTGTAGCCCTTCCAGTACGCGGTGATGTTGCCCGCGTTGCCGACCGGCAGGACGTGGATGTCGGGCGCGTCGCCGAGCATGTCGACGATCTCGAAGGCGGCCGTCTTCTGCCCCTCGATACGCACCGGGTTGACCGAATTCACCAGCGCCACAGGGTAGTTGTCGCTCAGCGAGCGGGCGAGGGTGAGGCAGTCGTCGAAGTTGCCGTCGACCTGGAGGATCTTGGCGCCGTGGATCAGCGCCTGCCCCATCTTGCCCAGGGCGATCTTGCCCCGCGGTACGAGAACGGCCGAGACCATGCCCGCGCGCACGGCGTAGGCGGCGGCGGAGGCAGACGTGTTGCCCGTGGAGGCACAGATGACCGCCTTCGCGCCCTCTTCCTTCGCCCGGGTGATGGCCATGGTCATACCGCGGTCCTTGAAGGACCCGGTCGGGTTGGCGCCCTCCACCTTGAGGTGGACCTCGCAGCCCGTGCGCTCGGAGAGCACCTGCGCGGGGACGAGGGGCGTGCCGCCCTCCCGGAGCGTCACGACCGGCGTGCTGGCGGAGACGGGCAGCCGGTCCCGGTACTCCTCGATGATTCCGCGCCACTGGTGGGTCATTGCTGGTTACTCTCCTTCAACCCGCATGATGCTGGCGACACCCCGCACGGTGTCGAGCTTGCGCAACGCCTCGACTGTTCCGCCCAGGGCGGCGTCGGACGCACGATGGGTGACGACGACGAGGGACGCCTCGCCGTCTTTGCCCGTCTGCCGAACCGTATCGATGGAAACACCGTGCTCGGCGAACACGGTGGCCACCTGGGCGAGAACGCCCGGTTTGTCGGCGACGTCAAGGCTGATGTGATAGCGAGTGACCACATCGCCCATACCCGAAACGGGCAGCGCGGCATACGCCGACTCGCCCGGCCCGGTCGTCCCGCTGAGCCGGTTGCGGCACACGGCGACGAGGTCACCGAGCACGGCGGAGGCCGTCGGCGCACCGCCGGCCCCGGGCCCGTAGAACATCAGCTGACCGGAGGCGTCGGACTCGACGAACACCGCGTTGTAGGCGCCGCGCACGGAGGCGAGCGGGTGCGTCAGCGGAATCATGGCCGGGTGCACGCGCGCGGAGACGGACTGGCCGTCCCCGGCCCGCTCGCAGATGGCGAGCAGTTTGATGGTGCAGCCCATGTTCCGGGCGGAGGCGAAGTCTGAGGCGGTCACCTCGGTCATGCCCTCGCGGTAGACGTCGTCGAGCCGCACGCGCGTGTGGAAGGCGATTCCGGCGAGGATGGCGGCCTTGGCGGCGGCGTCGAACCCCTCGACGTCGGCGGTCGGGTCGGCTTCGGCGTACCCGAGGGCGGTGGCCTCGTCGAGGGCCTCCTGATAGCCGGCCCCCGTGGAGTACATCTTGTCGAGGATGAAGTTGGTGGTGCCGTTGACGATCCCGAGCACCCTATTGACCTTGTCACCGGCGAGGGACTCGCGCAGCGGCCGGATGAGCGGGATGGCACCGGCGACGGCGGCCTCGTAATAAAGGTCCGTGCCATGGGCGCCGGCGGCGGCGTGGAGGGCGGCGCCGTCCTGGGCGAGGAGGGCCTTGTTGGCGGAGACGACCGACGCGCCGTGCTCGAAAGCGGCGGTGATGAGGGAGCGCGCGGGCTCGATACCGCCGATGACCTCGACGACCACGTCGATGTCGCCGCGTTTGACGAGGGCGGTGGCGTCGGTGGTGACGAGGGCGGGGTCGATGCCTTCGCGCACCTTGGAGGGCCGCCGCACGGCTACCCCGGCGAGCTCGACGGGAGCACCGATGCGCGCGGCGAGATCGTCGGCGTGCGTCGTCATGATGCGCGCCACCTCTGAGCCGACAACCCCACAGCCCAGCAGCGCCACCTTCAGCGGACGCGTACGCATCATCCGACCTCGTTTCCTCATACCGTCTACGGTTCATAAGTCTCACTCACCGGACTGAAGTTTCTACCCATCGTCCGGATCGTGAGATGTCTATTTCGTTTTCCGGGCGGCGGAAGACAGGAGATCTTCCGCCGCTTTCCGGGATTCGGCCGTCACCCCACGTCGAGCCGGAGAAGATCCTCCTCGGTCTCGCGCCGGACGATCACCCGAGCCTCCCCGTCCCGCACCGCGACGACGGGCGGACGGAGGGCGTGGTTGTAGTTGCTGGCCATGGACCGGCAGTAGGCACCGGTCGCCGGTACGGCAATGAGGTCACCCGGCGCCAGGTCGGCGGGCAGGAAGGCGTCCTTGACGACGATGTCCCCACTCTCGCAGTGCTTGCCGACGACCCGGACGAGCATGGGCGCCGCCTCGGAGGTCCGGGAGACGAGAGCGACGCTGTATTCGGCGTCGTACAACGCGGTCCGGATGTTGTCGGACATCCCGCCGTCCACGGAGACATACGTACGCAGCCCGTCGAGCGGCTTGATCGTGCCGACCTCGTACAGCGTGAAGGCGGTGGGCCCGACGATGGCGCGCCCCGGCTCGACGGAGATACGAGGGGTGCGCAGCTTCGCGCCCTCGCACTCCCGGGCGACGATCTCGTTGAGCGCCTTGGCGATCTCGTGCGGCTCGCGCGGGTCGTCGTCGCTGGTGTAGGCGATACCGAGCCCGCCCCCGAGGTCGATCTCGGGCAGCTCGACCCCGTGCTCGTCGCGGATGTCCTTGAGCAGCCCCACGACACGATGCGCGGCGACCTCGAAGCCCGACATGTCGAAGATCTGAGACCCGATGTGCGAGTGAATACCGATCAGCTCGAGCCCATCGAGCTGAAGCGCCCGCCGCACGGCCTCGGCGGCCTGACCGCCGGCCAGCGGAATGCCGAACTTCTGGTCCTCATGGGCGGTGGCGATGAACTCGTGCGTATGGGCCTCGACCCCGACGGTGATACGGATCTGCACGCGCTGCCGCTTGCCGAGGGACTGCGCGACGTGCGCGACGCGCACGATCTCCTGGAAGGAGTCGAGCACGATCCGCCCGACCCCGGCGCGAATGGCGGTCTCGATTTCATGAACGGACTTGTTGTTGCCGTGGAAGGCGATGCGGTCGGCGGGCATACCGCCGGAGAGCGCGGTGGTGAGCTCCCCCCCGGAACAGACGTCGAGGTTGAGCCCTTCCTCGTGCAACCACCGCACGACGGCACGCGAGAGGAACGCCTTGCCCGCGTAGAAGACGTCGGCGTCGGCCCCGAAGGCGGTACGCCACGCACGAGCGCGCTCGCGGAAGTCCGTCTCGTCGAGGAGGTAGGCGGGGGTCCCGAACTCCTCGGCGAGCCGGGTCACCTCAATCCCGCCGACGCTGACGACACCGTCGGGCGTACGGGTGACGGTCGACGCCCAGACCTTCCGGTCGAGGTGGTTGAGGTCGGCGGGCGGCGCGGAGGGATGACCCTCGGGCAGCACATCGGCGTGACGGGGCCCGGCGGGGTGTGCGGAACGGCTCATGGCTGTGCGGCTTCCTCGGTGATGTCAGAGGTATTTCGATGTCAAAGGTATTCGGGTGCGTCGATACCGAGCAGGGACAGGCCGCCGGCCAGCACCGTCCCGGCGGCTTCGACGAGCGCGAGCCGGGCCCGGTGGGCGGCCGAGGGTTTCTCGTCGCCGAGCGGCAGCACGGTGGGAAGGAAGGCGAGCGTGGCATCGGCGAGGGTGACGAGATGCCGGGCGAGCCGGTCCGGGGCGCGGTGGGTGGCGGCGCCGAGGAGCAGGCGGGGGTGGTCGGCGAGGAGAGCGAGAAGCGAAGGCGGTACGTCGGTGAGGTCACCGGCGTACGCGGTGAAGCCGAGGTCGGCGGCGTTGCGGCCGAGGGCACGGGTACGGGCGTGGGCGTAACGCACCCGGAAGAGGGGGTTGCTCTCCCGCTGGCCAAGATGCTCGGCGCCGATACGGGGCCGGTCGCGCGGCGCGGGATGGAGGAGGGCCCAGCGGGCGGCGTCGGGCCCGAGGGGGGTGGGGTCGCCGGGGGCGGGTGGAAGGGTGCGGAGGTCGAGGATCTCACCCTCACCCTCATGGGTGCCGGTGCCAGTGCCGGTGCCGGTGCCGCGATGGAGATGGATGCGGGCACCTTGGGTGGCGAGGATGCGTGCGAGCGCGTCGGCGACGGCTTCGGCCCGGGGTTCGTGCGCGACGGGCAGCCGTACCGACAGCACCTGACCGGCGAGGGCGTCGCTGTGTCCGTAGCGCGGGCCCTGGGTGAGGATCTCGCGTACGAGGGCGGCGGGGGCGGCGCTGTCGAGGCTGATGTTGAGGAATCCGGGCCCGGTGATCTCGACGCCACGGACACCGGGGGCGGCACTGATCCGCTCGCGCAGGACTTCGGCGACGTAACGGGGGGTGCGCCCGGCGGGCCTGGCCAGCTGCAGCGCGATGTTCGTGGCGTAGTCCCCGGAACCACCGGGTCCGGGCGCGGCGACGACGGCACGTGCGGGGACGGCGACCCTCAGCTCTCCCGCGTCGACCGCACGACGTACCGCGCACAGCACGGTACGGGAGAGCTCGACGGGGGTCACGGGACAAGCGTATGGGAGGAAGGGGGTGGGTAGGCGACTGGGTTTGAGGGTTGGGGCGGCTGTTCCGGTATGTGGACGGAGGGGGCGGACGTGGACGGGGGCGTGCGGGAGTACGGGCGCGGGGTGGACGATGCCGGGGTTGCAGGGTTACAGGGTCCGGGGTTACGGCGGGGCGGTGCCCTTGTTCGGGACCGAACGGTGCCGAGATATAAGGGGGCGGAGCGATACCCGGGTCAGCCGACGGCGCCTCGTCCGGCGCGCTCGGCCTCAGTAGGGGCACCGAGGGAGCCAACGGCTGGTCCGAGCGGCGGTCCCAGGGGCGGCCCGAGGGCACTCTCGAACGAAGCGTCATCCCGCCCGCGCTCGGCCAACTCCCGTACAAGATTGATGAGTTCGGCGGGATCGAAGGGCTTGGCGAGAAACGCGTCGACGCCGACCTGGAGCCCGGCCTCGACCTCGTACTGCGTACAGGCGCTGATGATGGCCAGGGGCAGGTCGCGCGTCCGGGGATCGGCACGCAGCCGGGCGGCGGTGCGCAGACCGTCGAGGCGAGGCATCGCGACGTCGAGGGTGACGACATCGGGGCACACCTGATGGACGACATCCAGACACTCGGCACCATCAGCCGCGGTCACGACCTCGAAACCCTCCAGTTCGAGGTTGACCCTGATCAGCTGCCGGATGACCTTGTTGTCGTCCACAACAAGCACCCGACCGGACACGCCTGGCACAACTCGAGGGTAGGTCCAGACCGGCCACCGCGTCCGGCTTTTCCCCACTTCCACGAGCACGATCGGGCGCCGGCCGGGTCTGCCACGACCTCCAAAACCCGTTCCTGATCACCCCGAACGAGCTGGTAGGGTTCTACTCGTCACCGCGCAACGCGCCAGACACGCCCCCGTAGCTCAGGGGATAGAGCAACGGCCTCCGGAGCCGTGTGCGCAGGTTCGAATCCTGCCGGGGGCACCTTGAATGAGGTGCCTAAAGACCCCGCCATCAGCGCTTCAGCTGAGGACGGGGTCTTCGCGTGTGTGCGGGTGGTATCGGTGGCACCGAATGCCCCGGCACACGTTCATCTGGTGTGCGGGTCGGTCCCTGGCAGCTCGGGTATGGCCCTGGGGAAAGCCGGTGGGGAGCTGCACTTTGCGGCGATGGACGTGGCCATCGGCGCGGCGAACGGCTCGTAGAGCAGGCAGGTCCACACCGACAGGTTCACCGGGAAGCAGCAGCGCCGGCCCCATGGCCGGGCCGTAGACCGCGAACACCTTCAGGCGCGCGGGCCCGGGGAAGAGCGTGCCCGGAAGGGCGGGCGTTGAGGGTGTGAGCGTCGCCGCGGCAGGGCCCTGAGTACCTGGGAGGAGATCAGGGAACCGCGGGCTGGCGACGCCGCTGATGATCGCGGTGCGGGCTGCGCGCATATCGGCGTCGCCTTGGGAACCCTCGGGTGACCGAGTGCCGCCCGCAGGGTCACAAGCCCTGGTTGACCTCACGTCGCACAAGACACTCTTCGAGGAATGCGAGAACACGCAGGTGGTACGAGCGTGCCGCCCAGCCGAGGCTGATGTTGTGACCGGCGTCCGGCTGGCGGTCGACAACGACACGTGGGGCGGCCCCGAAGGCGCCGGTCAGCTCGGTGAGCGTGGCCGGGTCGTGCCGCCACCACGACTCGTGCTCCGCGAAGGTCAGCCGCACCGGTACCCGGACACGTGACGCCAGTTCGTGGAAGCGGTCGGGCCAGCGGGCGGCGTCCGCGCTCTCCTGGGCAGGCATCGGCTCGGCCGGGACACCGCCCGGGCGGAACGTGCCCGGCGGATAGAGGTGCAACGGGCCCCAGTTCCGTCGCCAGCTGCCGCTCCGCGTGGCGTCGGACAGGTCGCGCCAGTCGCCCTCGTACACATGGCCGATGCCCGACAGATCCAGGCCGAGCAGGTTCTCGTCGGCGAGGTCTGCGGCGGCTCCGAGTGCCACCTTGCCGCCGAAGGAGTGCGCGAGGAGCAGGATTCCCGCGCCGGTGGCGTGGTGGGAGGCGAAGTCCTGGAGTGCCGCGCGGACGGACGCGGCCTGGTCCACCAGACGTTGGCCCAGTGGCAGGCGTTCGGCGGACAGGCCGTAGCCGGGGCGGTCGAGGGCGAGCACGGTGTACCCGAGGCTCGACCCGAGGTTGAGGAGCGACAGGCCCGGGCGCGTCCGGGCGTCGAAGTACCGGGCGTTCAGCCCGCCGCCGTGCAGGGCCACCACCACGGCACGCGCAGGCCCGTGTTCCGGTTCGCTGAGCAGTGCGGACAGGGGCAGTCCGTCGGCGTCGACGGTGACCCTGCGGACTGAACCGGGCTCGCCTCCTCCTACTGCCGGCGCAGTCATGGGCTCATGTGGACGAGGCCGAGTGGCCATGACTGCTCCTGCGGTGAGAGGGGTGGGCCGGCGGCGGCGGGCTGGTCGTATGCCTTGTGCCCTACGGCTGTTTCTGCTCAGTCCATGATTTCGCAGATGGGGGCGCCGGAGGTGAGGGAGGCGCCGACTTCGGCGGCGAGGGCCTTGATGGTGCCGGTCTTGTGGGCGTTGAGGGGCTGTTCCATCTTCATGGCTTCGAGGACGACGATGAGGTCGCCTTCCTTGACTTCCTGGCCTTCCTCGACGGCGACCTTGACGATGGTGCCCTGCATCGGGGAGGCGAGGGTGTCTCCGGAAGCTGCCGGGCCGGTCTTCTTGGCGGCGCGGCGTTTGGGTTTGGCGCCGGCGGCGAGGCCGGTGCGGGCCAGGGACATGCCCAGGGAGATGGGCAGCGAGACCTCCAGGCGCTTGCCGCCGACCTCGACGACCACGGTCTCGCGGCCTGCCTCCTCGTCCGCCTCGATGTCGGCGGGCACGGCGAAGGCGGGGATCTCGTTGACGAACTCGGTCTCGATCCACCGGGTGTGGACCGTGAACGGAGCGTCGGAGCCGGTGAGTTCGGGTGCGAACGCGGGGTCGGTGACGACCTTGCGGTGGAAGGGGATGGCGGTGGCCATGCCCTCGACCTGGAACTCGGCCAGCGCACGGGCGGCCCGTTGGAGGGCCTGGGCGCGGGTGGCGCCGGTGACGATCA
Source organism: Streptomyces sp. SID12488 (assembly GCF_010548275.1). Classification (GTDB taxonomy): domain Bacteria; phylum Actinomycetota; class Actinomycetes; order Streptomycetales; family Streptomycetaceae; genus Streptomyces. The sequence goes on along the minus strand of NZ_JAAGLT010000007.1, from coordinate 222,832 downwards.
GCTTGGCGAGGAGTGAGTCCCAGGCCGGGCCGATCACGCTGCCGGACTCGACGCCCGCGTCGAGGCGGACACCGGGACCCGAGGGTGGGGTGAAGGTGGTGACGGTGCCGGGGGCGGGCAGGAAGCCGCGGCCGGGGTCCTCGCCGTTGATGCGGAACTCGATGGAGTGACCGCGCAGTTCGGGGTCGCCGTAGCCGAGTGGTTCGCCGTCGGCGATGCGGAACATTTCGCGGACGAGGTCGATGCCGGCGACCTCCTCGGTGACGGGGTGTTCGACCTGGAGGCGGGTGTTGACCTCGAGGAAGGAGATCGTGCCGTCGGTGCCGACGAGGAACTCGACGGTCCCGGCGCCGACGTAGCCGGCTTCCTTCAGGATGGCCTTGGACGACGCGTACAGTTCCGCGACCTGCGCCTCGGACAGGAAGGGGGCGGGGGCCTCCTCGACCAGTTTCTGGTGGCGGCGCTGCAGGGAGCAGTCGCGGGTGGAGACGACGACCACGTTGCCGTGGGAGTCGGCCAGGCACTGGGTCTCCACGTGGCGGGGTTTGTCGAGGTAGCGCTCGACGAAGCATTCGCCGCGTCCGAACGCGGCCACGGCCTCGCGGACCGCCGAGTCGAACAGCTCCGGCACCTCTTCGAGATTCCGGGCGACTTTGAGGCCGCGTCCGCCGCCGCCGAAGGCGGCCTTGATCGCGATGGGCAGGCCGTGCTGTTGGGCGAAGGCGACGACCTCGTCGGCGCCGGAGACGGGGTCGGGGGTGCCGGCGACCAGGGGGGCGCCGGCACGCTGGGCGATGTGGCGGGCGGCGACCTTGTCGCCGAGGTCACGGATGGCCTGTGGGGGCGGGCCGATCCAGGTCAGGCCGGCGTCGATGACTGCCTGGGCGAAGTCGGCGTTCTCCGAGAGGAAGCCGTACCCGGGATGGATCGCGTCCGCCCCCGAGTCCTTGGCGGCCTGCAACACCTTGGCGAAGTCGAGATAACTGCTCGCCGGGGTGTCACCGCCCAAAGCGAACGCCTCATCCGCGGCACGCACATGAAGCGCGTCCCGGTCCGGGTCGGCGTACACGGCCACGCTCGCGATCCCGGCATCCTGACAGGCCCGGGCAACGCGGACAGCGATTTCGCCACGGTTGGCGATGAGCACCTTGCGCACGATTGAGGCTCCCTCTCCCCAGAAAACGCGGACGTCGGGTGAGTGGTCTCAGTAGCTGCAGTGGCCGGGTATCTCGTGCTCGGTGAGAGTGATCTCCTTGCGGCCGAACTCGGCCAGGGAGAGATCAGCGGCCTTGAAGTCAGCGAAGTCCGTGGCCACTGAGGCTCCTTGAGGTCTGGACGTTGCGGTGAACGTCGAGGGCGGCGGTGGCGCGGTTCAGGGTGATGTAGTGCAGCCCGGGCGCGCCTTCGCCGAGGAGACGTTCCGCCATGGCGGTGGCGTGCTCGACTCCGACGCGGTGCCCTGCGACGGGGTCGTCGCGCGCAGCTTCGAGGCGGTGGGCGAGGTCCTCGGGGAAGGTGGCGCCGGACAACTCGGCGAAGCGGCGGATCTGGCGTACGTCGGTGGCGGGCATGATCTCCGGGATGATCGGAATGTCGCAGCCCGCGGCAGCGACCCGGTCGCGCAGCCTCAGGTAGTCCTCGGTCCGGAAGAACATCTGCGTGATGGCGTAGTCGGCACCGGCGCAGCACTTCGCCACGAAGTGCCGGATGTCCGACTCCCAGTCCGCCGATCGCGGATGCCGCTCGGGGAAGGCGGCCACACCGATCGTGAAGTCACCCAGGGATCGCACGAGTTCGACGAGTTCCTGTGCGTAGGTGAAACCCTGCGGGTGTGCTGTCCAGCGGCCCCTGGGGTCGCCGGGCGGGTCTCCGCGCAGCACCAGTACGTCGCGGATGCCGGCATCCGCGTACATGCCGATGATGTGGCGCAGCTCGGCGACGGAGTGACCGACCGCGGTGAGGTGGGCGACGGGACGCAAGGTCGTCTCGGCCGCGATGCGCCTGGTGATGTCGATCGTCCGGTCGCGTGAGGAGCCCCCCGCCCCGTAGGTGACGGAGACGAACTCGGGGTGGTGGGCCTCCACCCGCCGGATGGCGTCCCAGAGGGTGCGTTCGCCCTTCGTGGTGCGGGGCGGGAAGAACTCGAAGGAGAACGTCGTCATGAGCCTCTCCCCGCTTCGCGCGGGGCGGCGGAACGGTCGGTGCCCGTGCCCGGCCTTTCGTTCATCCCCGGCCCACCACTCGTGCCGCGATCTCCGCTGCCGCCACTGGTCCGTACGCGTCGGCGACACGGGTCGAGAACTCGGCGGGGACCAGCTTGTACTCCTGGGTGCCGATCGTCTCCAGGACGGTGGTCGCCAGGGCGGAGCCGACCTGGGCCGAGCGTTCCGGTGACAGACCGCGGCCCAGGCCGGCGAGGTATCCGGCGCGGAAGGCGTCGCCGCCGCCCGTCGGGTCGGCGATGCGCTCGGTCGGTACGGCGGGGACGGTGAGGGCTGTGGCACCACCGGCCCTGACGGTCGTACCGGAGCCGCCGCGGGTGACGATCCAGGTGCCGACCCGGTCGAGGACCTGCTTCTCGGTCCAGCCGGTGCGCTCCTGGAGCAGCGCGGCCTCGTATTCGTTGGTGAACAACAGCTGGGCGCCGTCGACGAGTTGGCGCGCCTCGTCGCCGATGAGACGAGCCAGCTGCTGCGAGGGGTCGGCGACCCGGGCGATGCCCAGCGCCCGGCACTCGGCGGTGTGCCGCGCCATGGCCGCCGGGTCGTCGGGGGCCACCACCACCAGGTCGAGTCCGCCGACACGGGCCGCGACATCGGAGAGCGCGATGTCGCGGGCCTCGCTCATGGCTCCGGCGTAGAAGACGGCGATCTGGTTCTGGTCGGCGTCCGTCGTGCACATGAAGCGGGCTGTGTGGCGGGTCCGGCTCACCTTCACCGAGCCGGTGTCGACGCCGTGGACGCGCAGCCAGACGTCGTACTCCGCGAAGTCCGTGCCGGCGGCGCCCACCAGTACGGGGGTGAGACCGAGGAGGCCCAGACCGAAGGAGATGTTCGCGGCGACTCCTCCTCGGCGTACCTCCAGGTCGTCGACGAGGAAGGACAGGGAGACGGTGTCCAGCCGATCGGCGATGAGCTGTTCGGTGAACCGGCCGGGGAAGACCGTCAGATGGTCGGTGGCGATGGAGCCGGTGACCGCGATCCGCATCTCAGACTCCCGCGGCCGTGCGCAGAGCCGCCACCCGGTCTGTCTTCTCCCAGCTGAAGTCGGGCAGTTCGCGGCCGAAGTGACCGTACGCCGCCGTCTGGGCGTAGATCGGGCGCAGCAGGTCGAGGTCGCGGATGATCGCGGCCGGGCGGAGGTCGAACACCTCGCTGATGGCGCTCTCGATGCGGCTCATGTCGACCGTGTTCGTACCGAACGCCTCGACGAAGAGGCCCACCGGCTCGGCCTTGCCGATCGCGTACGCGACCTGGACCTCGCAGCGCGAGGCGAGGCCCGCGGCCACGATGTTCTTCGCGACCCAGCGCATCGCGTACGCCGCCGACCGGTCCACCTTGGACGGGTCCTTGCCCGAGAAGGCGCCGCCGCCGTGCCGGGCCATGCCGCCGTACGTGTCGATGATGATCTTGCGGCCGGTGAGGCCCGCGTCGCCCATCGGGCCGCCGATCTCGAAGCGGCCGGTCGGGTTGACCAGCAGGCGGTAGCCCTCGGTGTCCAGTTTGACGCCGTCATCGAGGAGGGCCCTGAGCTCGGGTTCCACGACCGACTCGCGGATGTCGGGGGTGAGGAGGGAGTCCAGGTCGATCCCCGGAGCGTGCTGCGAGGAGACGACGACCGTGTCCAGGCGGACGGCCTTGTCACCGTCGTACTCGATGGTGACCTGGGTCTTGCCGTCGGGGCGCAGATACGGGACGGTCCCGTTCCTGCGCACTTCCGAGAGCCGCTGGGCGAGCCGGTGGGCGAGGTGGATCGGGAGCGGCATCAGCTCCGGCGTCTCGTCGCACGCGTAGCCGAACATCAGGCCCTGGTCGCCGGCGCCCTGCCTGTCGAGCTCATCCCCTTTCTCCCCCGCCGCGCCGCCCTCGACGCGCTGCTCGTACGCGGTGTCCACACCCTGCGCGATGTCCGGCGACTGGGCGCCGATCGACACCGACACGCCGCAGGAGGCGCCGTCGAAGCCCTTGGCCGAGGAGTCGTAGCCGATCTCCAGGATCCTGTCGCGCACGAGCTGCGCGATCGGCGCGTACGCCCGTGTGGTCACTTCCCCGGCGATGTGTACCTGACCGGTGGTGATCAGGGTCTCGACGGCCACCCGCGAGTGCGGGTCCTCGGTCAGCAGCGCGTCGAGGACCGTGTCGCTGATCTGGTCGGCGATCTTGTCGGGGTGGCCCGCGGTGACGGACTCCGAGGTGAAGAGGCGCAGCCCCTTGCTCTGTCGGGATCGTGCACTGGTCATCGTTCGGTCCTCTCGTCGGAGCGGGAGCCGGAACCGGTGTCGGCCGGGGTCGCCAGGATCAGTGCCTCCGCCCAGGGCGCGTCCTGGCCGACCTCGGGCATCTGTACGTCGGTCAGGCGGAAGCCGGCGCGGTCCAGCAGCGCCGTGAGTTCGGCGAGCGTGCGTTCCTGGCCGCCGAGTACGACCAGCATCTGCAGGTCGGAGAACTTGCCCGGGTGGAATCCGGCGACATCGGGGATCACCTTGTCGATGAGGACCAGTCGCGCGCCCGTGGGCATCGCCCGGCGGACGGCGCGCAGGATCCGCAGCGCGTCCTCGTCGTTCCAGTCGTGGATGACGCGGGACAGAACGTAGCTGTCGCCGCCGGTGGGGACGGAATCGGAGTCGAAGAAGCTGCCTCCGCGGATCTCGGCCCGGTCCAGCACGTCGCGGGACCGGAACAGGTCCGGGGCCTGGGCGACGCCCGCGGGGGTGTCCAGAAGGATGCCCTTCAGCTTGGGGTTCCGCTCCAGGAGGTGGGCCAGAAGTCCGCCCGCGCCTCCGCCGACGTCCACGACGACCTGGTCGTCGGAGAAGTCGCAGCGGTCGACCGTTTCGGTCGGCGCGCCCGTCTTCGCCATCGCGTTGAAGGAGGTGCTGGCGTCGGACTCCCGGGCGAGATAGGCGAAGTGCGAGAGGCCGTAGACATGGTCGAATGCCGCGCGGCCGGTGCGGACGGTGTGCATCACCTCCGCCCAGGCACGGAAGCTCTCCTCGCCGTTGACGATGATGAAGTGACGCAGACCGCGTGGGGCGTCGGAGCTCAGGGCCGCCCCCATCGCGGTCGTGCCGAAGACCTGGCCGGGGTGCTCGTCCAGCACGCCGAGGGCCGCGAGGGCCCGGCAGAAGCGGTAGAGAGCGCCGGGGTGCGCGCCGGTCTCCCCGGCGAGGTCGTCACTGGACCTGGGCCCCTGCGCGAGGGCGTCCGCGAGGCCGAGCTTGGCCGCCACGTAGAGGCTCTGGAAGGCCCACGGGGCGGTGGTGACGACCAGTTCGTTGAGTGCGACGGCGTCCGGCCGGGGGGCTCCGGTCATGGTGTGCCTTCCTCTGAACGCCGATCGGGTGAGCGGCGGTCGGGTGAGTGCCTGTCGGGGAACATGAGGTGCGGCTGGGCCAGGCCCCACCACCAGCCCATGTGCATGAGGCCTTGGGCGAAGGCGCACCAGAACCGGTACTGCAGTGACGCGTACGGGGGCGCCTGGTAGCCGTATTCGAACGGGTGCCACACGCGGTCGCGCCGGCGGGTCCGCTCAGGCATCGCGTTCCCAGCGGTAGAACTCGTGGGCCATGGCGTCCTTGGGCTCGCGCCAGGTCTCCGGGTCGTACGCCGCCACGAACGGGCCGAGTTCCTCGCTGATGCGCCGGAACTCGGGGTGCTTGCGGTTGCGGGTGACGGCCGCCTCGACCGGTTCGACGCCCTCCACGAGGTGGAGATACACCTCACCGAACTGGAAGAGGGTGCGTGAGCGGACACCGATGGTCTTCGGCAGGTCGGAGTCACGGTCGGAGCGCCCGAAGATGTCTGCGATGTCCGGTGCGGCATCGGGCAGCATTCGGGCGACGATCAGGCTTCGGTACATCTGGCTCTCCTGGTTCGACGACGGGAGGGGCGGGACGGCCGGGGCGCGGTCAGATGAGGAAGTCGGGGACGTCCTGGCCGAGCAGGACGGAGCCGACGCGGCGCTGCGCCTCCAGGCCGAAGGCGATGTGCTGTGCGGCGGTCTGGACGTCGCGGAAGTAGCGCTGGAGCGGCGCCCGGTTGTAGAGCTGGCTCGCTCCGCAGGCCCGCATCGCGGAGTCGGCGACATCGAGCGTGGCCCGCATGGCGTGCTGGACGGCGCTGGTCAGCCGGGCGCGGGACTCCGGTGAGGCGACGCCGTCCCGGGTCTCCTCCCAGACCTGGCCCACGGCCTCGTACACGAAGGCCCGGGCGGCGCCGACGGTGGCCTCGCAGCGGGCGATCTCGGCCTGCACGATGGGGGTTTGCGCGAGCAGCGTCCGCTCGGTGTTGCGTTTGGCGAGAACGATCCCGCGATACTCGTCCACGATGCGCCGGGCGGCTCCGAGCGGGAAGCCGGCCATGGCGACGAGCAGGTAGGTCATGTACGGCAGTCGGTACAGCGGTCCCTCTTCGCGCGCCGGGCCGTACGGGTCGAAGGTGAACCGGTGCGGGACGAGCAGGTCCGTCACCTCGATGTCGTGGCTGCCGGTGCCGCGCAGCCCGGCGACACGCCAGGTGTCGTGGACGGTGACGGAGGCGCGGGGCAGCAGGGCGAAGCGGGGCGGCCCGGCGGCCGGACGGTAACCGGCGACGAGGTGGTCGGAGAGCCCGCAGCCGCTGGTGTAGGGCCAGCGGCCGGTGAGCCGGATACCGCCGTCGCCGGTGTCGACGGCTGTGCCGAGGGGTGCCATCGAGCCGGTGACCAGCGGCGCGGGAGTGGCGCTCACGATCTCCTCGGCCGCCTCGGCCTCCAGCCAGGCGAGATAGCCGGCGCCCTGGCCGATCAGGACGGTCCACCCCGTGGCGGCGTCGCCGCGGCTCAGCTCCTCGACGACCCTGACGATCGTGAGCGGGTCGGCTTCGTGGCCGCCGAGCGAGGCCGGCGTCATCAGGCTGAACAAGCCCGCGGTGCGCAGTTCACCCACCAGGTCGGCCGGCACGGTGCGGCCGGACTCCACTTCCAACGCGCGGTCCGGGAGGGTCGCCGCCAGGCGGACGGCCTCCTCTACCGGGGAACTCTCCAGTTTGGTGACGGACATGGTCCCTGCCTCACTTGTCTGGGTCGGTGGACTCGGTGCCGGCCTCTCACACACCGAAGAACGCGGGCGCGGTCTGCAGGCCGAGCCGGGCATTGGCGATGCGCTTGCGGGAGTCGAAGGAGAAAGCCACGTGCTGCGATCCGGCGACGAGGTCGCGCATGCAGCGCTGCAGCGGGTTGGTGTCGAGAACGGCGGCCGTGCCCGCGAGCCGGAACAGGCCCTGCACCAGCTCCCGGCCGACGTCGTAGACGTGGATGACCGCCGCGGCCAGGCGGGCCCGCGCCGCGTAGTCGAGCGGGTCCTCGGCGAGCGCGCCGAGCAGCTCGTCCACCGTGTCCAGGAGGTGTCGGCGGGCCGCGTCCAGGGCCGTCTCGTGCTTGAGCATCGCGACCTGGACGGCCGGGTCCTCCAGGTAGGACGTGCCACTGCTCAGCAGCTTCCGGTCGGCGAACTGGAGCCGGGCCTCGTCGAGGGCGCGGCGGGCGACACCGAGGGGGAAGCCCGACATCACGGTGAGCAGGAGGTTGTAGGCGGTCAGCCGATACAGCGGGTCGTCGTACTTGGCGCGTTCGAAGTAGGGCACGGAGGTGTGGGCGAGGGGCAGGTCGATGCCCTCCGCGACGATGTCGTGGCTGCCGGTGCCCTGCAGGCCGGCGACGTGCCAGGTGTCGTCGATCCTGGCCCGGTCGGCCGGGAAGTGGGCCACTCCCATCACCGGGGCGCCCCACTGGTTGGTCTTCGGCCTGCCGTTCTCCATGACGATGAAGCCGCCCATGAACCAGTGGGCGTGCAGGCTGCCGCTGCCGAAGGGCCACCGCCCGGTGAGGGTGTATCCGGTGCCGTCGGGCTTCGGCACGGCCTGGCCGAGGGGCGCCTGGCCGCCGGCCACGATCAGGTCGGGGGTCTCGGCCAGGATCCGCCGGGCGACCTCGGGTTCGAGCCAGGCGAGGAACGCGTTGCCGATGTTTCCGATGAGCAGGGACCAGCCGGTCGCGCCGTCGCCCCGGGACACCTCCTCGATGATCTCGACGATGGCGCGGGGTGAGGCGCCTGTACCGCCGAGTTCGGTGGGCATGGCGAGACGGAACAGGTCGTGCTCGGTGAACTCCTTCACCAGGTCGGGCGGGAGAGTGCCGGCGGACTCGATGTCGAGGGAGCGTGCGGGGAGACCGGCCGCGATGCGGCGCGCGGACTCCAGCAGGGTCCGGTCCGTCTCCGCCGCGGCCGGGGTGGTGGCGATGCCGCTGCTCATGCGCGCGTCTCCTTCGACTGGGCGAGGGGCTCCTGGGCGCGTGCCTCGACGCGCCGGCGGATCAGATCCATCTGCACCACGCTGTTGCGGTTGATGTTGTCGGTCATCCAGGCGTCGTCCACGGGTGCTTCGGGCTTCATCGCGAAGTCCTGCCTCCAGTCCATGCGGACGCCGCCGGCCACCTCGGTGTAGGCCCAGTGGATGTTCATGTGGGCGAACGGCCCGGTCTCGACCCGGTGTGCCTTCACGGTGCGGGTCTCGGGGTCCGTCTCGCGTTGCGAGACCCAGCTCCAGATCTGGCCCTGCTCGTCCGGGTGCATGGTCAGCCGGAACAGCACACGGTGGCCCTCACGTTCGAGGATCTCGACGGAGGCGTACTCGCTGAACAGCTGCGGCCAGTTCTCCACGTCGTTGGTCATGTCCCAGACGAGGTCGAGGGGTGCCGCGATGACGACGGAGTTGCTGGTGGTTGCGCTCATGTCAGGCCGCCGATCGGAGCAGGGCGTTGGCGATGTGGAGCAGTTCGTCCGGGGACGCGCACTGCTCGGCGTCCGGGCCGAGCGGGATACCGAGGAGCTGTTCCAGTTCGGCGACGATGCCGAGCAGGCCGAGTGAGTCGACGGCCAGGTCGGCGAAGGTGGGCCGGGTGTCGCGGAGCGCGGCTCCGTCGGTGCGGGCTCCGGCGCACCTGGTGATCACCTCGGCGAGCGCCTCATGGCTGAGGGCGGTGGATGCGGACATGTCTCTCCTCCGGAGTGGTGCTCACAGGGCCCCGGTCGGGGCCGGGTCGGGTCAGGTCGTGGGGGCGCGCAGGACCAGTGCCGAGTTGCCGCCCGCAATGCCTCGGGCCAGGACGAGTGCGGCACGCGCGCCGGTGGGACGGGGAGCGCCGGTCACCAGGTCGATGTCGTACGGGGTCGAGGTGACGTACGGGGTGGGCGGGATGAGGCCGTGGCGCAGGGTGAGGGCGGCGAGCGCGACGTCGATGGCGGCGGCTCCCGCGTAGGCCCGTCCGAAGCCGGACTTCGGGACGGTCACCGGGACGGAGCCGAGACCGGGACCGAAGACGTCCTGAAGGGCTTTCACCTCCGCGCGGTCCGCGGCCGGGACACCCAGTCCGTCGGCGAAGACCACGCCGATGTCGTGGGGTGCGCACTCCGCCTCGTCAAGGGCCCCGAGGATGGCCTTGGCGAGTCCTTCCGCGCTCTGTTCGTGGCGCAGCGGGCCGGTGTGCGTGCCGGCGTGGCCCGCGATGTGCGCCCACGGTTCGGCTCCCCGGGCGCGGGCCGCTTCCGCTTCCTCCAGGACGAGCATGGCGCCGCCCTCCGCGGGGGTGAAGCCGCGTGCCCCGGTGCCGAAGGGGAGGTAGGCGTGGTCGGCGTCCTGTGACTCGCTGAGCATTCCGTGGCCGTACTGGCAGGCCATGGAGAACGGGGCGAACGGTGCCTCGGCGCCGCCGACGAGCATGGCTGTGGCGCCGTAGCGGATGTCCCGGGCGGCGTGGGCAATGGCGTCCAGGCCACCGGACTCGTCGGCGACAAGGACTCCGCAGGGACCCTTGAGGCCGTGCCGGATCGACAGTTGTCCGGTGCTGGCCGCGTAGAACCACGCGATGGACTGGTACGGGCCGACGTGCCCCGGTCCCCTGCTCCACAGCCGCTCGATCTCACGCTGCCCGAACTCGACGCCCCCGGCGGCGCTCGCCGTGACGGCGCCGAAGGAGTACAGCGGCAGCGTGTCGGGCCGCAGGTCGGCCTGTTCCAGGGCGAGGTCGGCGGCGGCGAGCGCGAACTGGGTGAACCGGTCGGTCTGCACCGTGACGCGCGAGTCGATCACCGAGGCCGGGTCGTAGTCGCGCACCTCACCCACGACGGTCAGGGGATATCCGTCGGACGGATACCGGGAGAGTCTGCCGAGGACGCCACGGCCGTCCAGCGCCGAGCGCCAGAACGTGTCGGCTCCCACGCCGGAGGGAGCGATCACCCCGATGCCGGTGAGGGCGGTCCGCCGTGTCATCGCGCGAGCTCCCCCGGGGTGAGGACGACGGCGGACTGGAAGCCGCCGAATCCGCTGCCGACCGACAGGATGTTGCGCAGCGGGGCCTCTCGGGCCTGGAGCGGCACGTAGTCGAGGTCGCACTCCGGGTCCGGGACCTCCAGGTTGGCCGTCGGCGGGACCGTGTCGTTGTCCATCGCCAGGACGCAGGCCACGAGTTCGATGGCGCCGATGGCGCCGAGCGAGTGCCCCACCATCGACTTGATGGAGCTGACGAGGGTGTCGTGGGCGTGCGCGCCGAGCGCCTTCTTGACGGCGGCGGTCTCATGACGGTCGTTCTGCTGGGTGCCGGAGCCGTGGGCGTTGACGTAGTCGACGGCGGAGGGGTCCACGCGAGCCTGCCACAGTGCTTGATCGATGGCCTCGGCCATCTCCAGGCCCTCCCTGGTCAGGCCGGTCATGTGGTAGGCGTTGCCCCGGGTGGCGAAGCCGCTGACCTGGCAGCGGGCCCGCGCGCCGCGCCGCCTGGCGTGTTCGGCCTCCTCGATGACGAGTACGGCGGCCCCCTCCCCCAGTACGAAGCCGTCGCGGGTGCGGTCGAAGGGCCGGGAGGCGTGGGCCGGGTCGTCGTTACGGGTGGAGGTGGCCCGGATGGCGTCGAAGCAGGCCACCGTGATCGGTGAGATGGGGGACTCGGCGGCGCCGGCGATGACGACGTCCGCCTTGCCCTCCTCGATGAGGCGCAGCGCGTATCCGATCGCGTCGAGTCCGGAGGTGCAGCCGGTGGACACGGTGTGCACGGGCCCCCGGGCGCCGGCCAGCTCGGCGACCTCTCCGGCCAGCGGCGCGGGCGAGAACACCCGGAACAGGTCGGCGGAGACCTTGCGGTGGTCGACCGTCCAGGCCGCGCCGCGAGCGCTGGCCGCGACGTACTCGGTCTCCAGCCGGGTGGTGCCGCCCACCGCGCTGCCCATGGAGACGGCGGTACGCCAGGACGCTTCCTCGTCGGGTTCGAGGCCGGCCTCGGCGAGCGCCTCCTGTGCGGCGGCCACGCCGAACTGCACGTAGCGGTCCATACGTGTGATCTGTTCCGGGGTCAGGACGGTCCCGGGGTCGAAATCGCACTCGGCGGCGATACGGGAGCGGAAGCCTTCCGGGTCGAACAGGGTGATCCCCCGGGTGGCCGTGCGTCCCGCGGAGAGCAGGTCCCAGAACGCCTTGGCGCCGGTGCCGCCCGGGGCGACCACGCCCACGCCGGTCACCACCGCGTGTCGGGTCACGACAACACCTCGGTGTCGACGTGGCCGAGCTCGGGCCGGGGGGCCAGGGGGCCGAGGTGGAAGACGATGCGTGCCTCCTCCTCACCGGTGTTGCGCACTCGGTGCCGGACACCGATCGGAACCAGGAGCCCCTGACCGGCGCGCGCCTCGTGGGGCACGCCGTCGAGGTCGACGGTGATGCTGCCGGTGGTCAGGTACAGGAACTCCTCGGAGTACGGGTGGTAGTGCTCCACCACGCGCTCTCCGGGCTGGAGGATCGCCACGCCCATGAAGCCCGAGGTGGAACCGACCGTGCCGGGGCTGAGGAGGGTGCGCATGTCGCCGCCGCGCTTGCGGTTGGCGGGGACGTCGTCGATGCCGACGATCCGGATGGTGGGCTTGCTGGTGGTCACGGAGACTCCAAGCGGACTGGAAGGTGGTGGTGTGGGTGCGGCGCGGCCGTGCACGTGCTGGAAGGTCCTGGAGATGTGGTGCGTGGTACGTCGGTCACGCGCCGGCCTGTACCGAGCTCGGCAGCCCGGCCCCGAACAGCGCGCGGGCATTGCCCTCGCGGATGGCCTGCCGTTGTGCCTCGGGGATGTCGAGGCGCTCGACGAGCCGGAGCCCTCCTTCGACCGACGCGCCGGGCAGGGGCGGTGAGTCGGTGCCGTAGAGCACCTTGTCCGGGCCGAAGACACGCAGGGCCAGCTCCACGGCGGTGGCGGAGGGGGTCGCGGTGTCCACCCAGATGCGGTTCAGGTAGCTGCTGGGCGGATGCGGGAGGCGGGGCGTGGCGGCGGACGCGGGCCGCGAGCCGCGCCCGGCAGCGAAGCCGGACCCGGGCCCGTTGCCGTTGCCGAACCCCGGGCCGGGACCGTCGCCGGCACCAGCGCGCGGACCACCGCCGGCACCGAAGCCAGGACCGGAGCCGGAGTCTCGGCCGAGACCCGAACCGGAGTTGTGGTTCGGACCGGGGCCTGAGTCGCGGTTCGGACCGAAAGCGGAACCGGACCCGAGACCCGAACCGGAGCCAGGGTCGGAGTCTCGGCCGAGACACGAACCGGAGTTGCGGTTCGGACCAGGGCCGGAGTCGCGGTTCGGACCGAAGCCGGAACCGGACCCGAGACCCGAACCGGAGCCCGAACCGGAACCAAGACCCGAATCGGAGCCGGAGCCGGAGCCGAGGCCGAGACCCGAACCGGAGCCGGAGCCAAGGCCGAGGCCCGAATCGGAGCCGGGGTCGAGGCCGGAGGCGAGGTTCGGTCCGGAGCCCAGGCTCGGATCGGAGGCGGAGTCACGGTTCGGGTCTGGCGTGGCGTCGGCGGCCCTGCCCCGCTGCCAGTGTTCCGGCGACCAGGCGCGGTCGAGCTTCTCCGCGAGGAGGGCGAGGGCGGCGACCGCGCCCTGGGCGATGAGGCGCAGGCCGGGGTGGCGCTCCAGCCATCCGCCGAGGACGCAGCAGGCGAGGCCGATGGTGACATCGGCGAACCGGCCGAGCTGTTCGACCGCCATCAGGTCCGCGAGGCCGGCACCGGCGGCGGGGGCGGCGGGGGCGTGCAGAAGGACGGGCACCTCGGTCTCGGCCGCGAGGGCGAAGAAGTCGGCGGCGTCGGGGTGGTCGAGGTAGCGGCCCGCCACGCTGGTGTTGGCGATGAGGCCGACGAACTCGTCCTGGACGAGACGGGCGCGGGCGGCCTCGAGGTGGGCCTCGCCGCCGAACGGGTTGACATAGACGTAGGCGCGCAGATGGTGCGGGTACCGGGCGACCAACTCGCCGAGCCAGTCGTGGAAGCGGGCCAGCTCCTCTTCGGACTGCGCGTAGTTGTCCACGCCCGGGACGGGAACCATGGCGCCCGCGCCGACGGGGCTGCCGATGACCGTGAGGTCCACTCCGGCGGCGAGCTTGGTCTCGATCATCGACTCGGCGTCCCCGAGCGAGCGGGGCATGGGGAACCTGCGCAGCGACTCCGGGGGGCTGAGATGGCCGTGCACGTCGATGGTCACGGCCGCGTCCCCTCACCGTTCGGCGCCGCGACGGTACGCGCGACGGCGGCGCAGTCGAGGTCTCCGTCGCCCCGGCGTACGGACTCCTCGTGGGTGGCCAGGGCAGCCTGGACGAGGGGCAGGCCGAGGCCGGTCCGGTCGGCCTCGGCCACGGCGAGGCTCAGGTCCTTGGCCATGAGCCGAAGCCGGAAGTCGGGGTCGTCGTAGCGCCCGGCGGCCAGTCGACGGGCCTTGAAGCCCATGACCGGCGTGGCGAATCCGCTGACGGTGATGGCGTCGAGGACGACCGCGCGGTCCAGTCCGACGGACTCCCCGAGGGCTGTCGCCTCGGCCATGGCCTGCACCTGAATGCCCATCAGGGTGTTCATGAGCAGCTTGAGCCGCATGCCGTCACCGGGACCGCCGATGTGCACCACCTGCTTCGCGATGGCATCGAGGACGTGTTGTGCCCGGGCCAGGTCCTTGTCCGTTCCGCCGACGTAGATCCGCAGTTCACCGTTCTCCGCGTGGTGGCCGTTGCCGAGCAGGCCAAGGTCGAGTACGTGGGGCGTGCGCTCGCGCAGGACGCGCAGGAGGTCCGGCGAGATGGTGCTCGCGGAGGCGAGGACGCCGTCGATCGGGCCGTCGGCGAGCACACCGTCCGGGCCGAGCAGCGCCTGTTCGGTGGCCGTACCGTCCGCGAGGGAGACCAGGACGACATCGGCGTGACGGGCCGCCAGGGCGGGTGTCCGTGTCACGGTCGCCCCGAGTTCGGCGACCGCCCGGGCGGGCTCCGGGGAACGGTTCCAGACGGTCGGGGTGATGCCCCGCGCGAGGAGGCGGCGGGCGATGCCGCCGCCCATCACGCCCAGGCCGACGACCGCGACGGCGGTGCCCGTACCGGCGCTCTGGTCGGTGCTCATGCCGGCGCTCCGATCCGGCGGTCCGTGAGCATGCGCACGGAGATCCGCTCCAGGAAGGCCCGGAATCCGTCGGTGTCGTGGAGGTTCTCGTCCGCCGTGACCAGCGCGGCCAGCTTGTCGGCGCCGCCGGAGCGGACGGCCGCCGCGGCGATCCGGTCCAGGGCCTCGCCGGTGTCGCCGTGCACCTCGGCCAGGCGGAGGACCACGTCACCGCGCCGGAAGATCGTGGTGCGGGCGAGGGTGGTCGGGGTGTCGGGGTGCAGGACCCGGGTGCCGGCGAGGAGTTCGGCGAGTTCGCCGCCGCTTCCCGGCCGGGCCGGGTAGAGCAGCGCGACGCGGTTTCCCCGCTGTTCGGCCGGGCTCTGCGGCAGCAGGTGCCCGGCGGTGTCCCGGTCGTGGACGACGGGGAGGAGCGCACGGTGCAGGAAGGCTCGGATGCCGTCGCCGCCGGACAGGTCCCGGGGCTCCTGAAGGTGCGGGTCGAGTGCCTCCTCGACTGCCCTGATCTGGGGCTGCTCCGCGAGGTGCGCCATGACCTCGCCGAGCCTGCCGTCGACGTCGATCACCCTGATCACCCGGTTTTCCGAGAGGAACACCGAGGTGCGGCGCAACAGCGGGGGGCCACCGGCCCGGCGGCCTGCGGCGGGGCGGCCGTAGCCGGACAGGATGCGGGCGACCTCGGGCTCGCTGCCCGGTTCCACGGTGAAGGTGAGTGCGTATCGGTTCATCAGGCGCTCCTGGAGACGGCGGTGGATGCCGGGCCGAGGCCCTGTCGACCGAGCCATTCGGCCTCGGTGACGGCTTGGAAGCGGCGGTCTCGCAGGGCGACCTGCTCCGGATCGCGTTCGTGGTGCAGGCGCCCGAGGTGCCATGCGGCCTGGGCGGCGCCGGTGGCCACCGGGAAGCGCTGTTCCTCGAAGTGGTGCAGGCGCCCGGCCAGACCGTGGTGGTCGTGCAGGTCGGCGCCCTGCAGTACGTCCGCGAGCGCGATGGCGTCCAGCAGCGCCTGCCCGCCGCCCTGGCCGGTGGTGGGCACCATGGGATGGGCCGCGTCGCCGACGAGCAGGGTGCGTACGGTGGACCAGCCGGCCAGCGGTGGCCGGTCGAGGATCGGGGTCCGGAGGACCTTCGCGGGCGTGGTCGCCTCGATCAGCGCGGCGGCCGACGGTGGTGCCGCGCGGAAGGCGTCCGCGAGGGCGGCGTGGTCCTTCGGTGTGTGTGCGGTGGCGTCCGTCCCGTGGGTGAGTCCGGCCGCCTCCTGTTCCTCGTCCGCGAGGGTCGCGACCCAGTACGTCCGTCCGCCGGGCAGCGGCCAGGATCCGAACGTCGCTCCCGAGCCGAGGATCTGACGCGCCGTCGAGGAACCGTCGTCGGCCGCCCTGTCACTGACGGCCCGCCAGGCGGTGAAGCCCGCCGGACGCGGAGGGGTGTCGCCGTGCATCTGACGACGGACGGCCGAGCGCAGACCGTCGGCGCCGATGAGCAGGTGACCGCGTTCGTAGGTGCCGTCGGACAGCAGGAGGTCGACTCCGGCGGCGGTCTCGCGGTACCCGGCGACGGTGGATCCCCGACGCAGTTGCCCGTCGGGCAGAGCCGCGTGGAGGGTCTGGTGGAGGCGGGCGCGCGGGAGGGTGATGCTCGGCGCGCCGAACGCCTCGGAGACCTTGGTCTGCGGCCAGCCGCCGATGCGTTCGCCGTCCCAGTTCAGCAGCTCCCAGCGGTGCACCTCGGCGCCGCTCGCGATCACCTGACCGTCGAGCCCGAGGGCGCGCAGGGCCAGTACGGCCGCCGGATTCAGTCCCATGGCGGAGCCGACGGCGCCGAGGCCGTCGGCCGCCCGTTCATGGACGGTCACGTCGAATCCGGTGTCGCGCAGGGCGACGGCGACGGCGAGGCCCGCGATGCCCGCGCCCGCGACGAGGACCCGGCCCCGGGCGGTCATCGGGACCCCGCCTTCTGGCGCGTTTCCCGCCGTACGGCGAAGCGCAGGGAGCGGCGGGAGGTGGTCTCCGCGACGAGGGGCATCGCCAGTTCACGGTGTCCCTCGCCCGCCTCCCAGGTGAGGAAGTCCTGGGCGCTGCGCCACTCGCTCGTGATCACCCATTCACGGGGGTCGGCGAGTGACTGGCACACCTGGTCCATGACATGGCCCGGAACGTCGGCCACATCGGCGCAGATCCGGTCGTAGGCGGTGAGGAAACGATCCTGCGCCTCCTCCTCGACGGTCAGGAAGAACATCACCCGCAGGTGGTCGCTCGGGACCGTGGGGGCCTGCTCGCTCATACTTCCTCCCAGCATCGGGTCGCGTGGCTGCGCTTGACGGCGTCGACGATGCGCGCCACGTGCCAGCCGTCTTCGAGAGTCGGGTGGTCCTGGGGAGTTCCGGTGCGGACGGAGGCGAGGAAGGACGTGGCGAGCCGCTCCCAGCGCCGCAGGCCCACTTCGTGGCGCGTGTTGGCGCCCGAGCCGGACATGCCGTCGACCGTGAGGGGCTGCGCCGCCCCGCCGGTCGGCCGGAAGGTCAGTCCATCCGTGCCGCCCCAGGTCAGGGCGCCCTCGTCGCCGATGACGGTCACCTCTTCCTCGGCGGGTCCGGTGAGATGGGTGGACTCCCACAGCCGCACCCGTACTCCGTTGCTCAGCTCGGCCAGGACGTCGTAGCCGACATCGGCGGTGACCTCGGCCCGCGGTACCGCTTCGTGGTCGCGTCCGTGGTTGTCCCGGGCCCAGGCGAAGGCGTCGAGCGTGTTGTGGAACTCGGGGCCGACGGGTGCGGTGCGTACGTCGTGGGAGAGCCGTCCGCACAGCGAGGTGAACTCGGCGTCGAGCAGCCAGCGCAGCCGGTCGATGACGTGGGTGCCGTGCTGCATGAGCCCACCGCCGCCCTCCGACTCGTCGTATATCCAGTTCATGGCCATCCGGGGCGCGCCCAGGGCACAGGTGCTGTGGACCTCGCGCACCCGGCCCACCCGTCCGCCGCGTACGAGGTCCCGCATCCGGGACAGTCCGGGGTCGCCGCGCCAGATGAAGCCGGTGGCGTGCTGGACACCCTTCTTCGTGGCGGCGGTGAGCATGTCCTGGACCTCGCCGGCCGTCATGCCGACCGGCTTGTCGCACAGCACGTGGCAGCCGGCCTCCACGGCCTGCAGGACCTGTTCGTGATGGGCGGGCGGCGGCGAGGCGATGGACACCACGTCGGGGCGGGCCTCGCTCAGGAGCTCGTCGAGGGTGTCCGCGACCACCGGCACTCCGTACCGGGCGGCCAGGTCCTCGGCCCGGCTCCGGGTGCGGCTGAAGACGCCCACCAGTTCGGCGTCCGCGCGCCGGAAGCCTTCCAGGTGCAGTCCGCCGGCCCAGCCCGCGCCGACCACCGCCACTCGTGTTCTCGCGTTCATCGGAACCTCTCGCCTTGGTGAGGGGGCAGGAGCTCTGGGGTCACGCGCGCCGGGCGTCCGCCGCGGCGAACGTTTCCAGGGGGCGCGCGGGCAGGTCGGCCGACCAGAGTTCCCGTACGGCATGCAGGCCGGCGGGGCCGTGTTGCCGGGCCAGCCGGGTGATCCGGCCGCCGACGAAGCGTGCCGCCTCGATCTGGTCGGCCGTCAGTTCGCCCGAGTCCGGTGCCGTCACGGACAGGCCGTAGGGGTTGCCGCCGACCTTGCGCAGCACGGGGTGGGTGTATCCGGTGGGCACGATCAGCGAGCCCCAGTGGAACATCGTGTGGTACAGCGCGAGGAGCGCCGCCTCCTGGCCGCCGTTGGGCAGCGAGGCACTGGTGAAGCCGGTGACGGGCTTGTCCGCCAGCCGGCCGTGCAGCGCCAGCGGGCTCGTGGTGTCCAGGAACGCCTTGAGCGGGGCCGCGATGTTGCCGAACCAGGTGGGCGTGCCGATCAGCAGTCCGTCGGCCCAGTCGAGGTCGTCGAGTGTCGGCTCGACGAGCCGGCCGGCTTTCGGGGCGGGGTTCCCGCCGGTCGCGCCCAGGGCGCGTACCCGGACCTCCGCGTTCTGCGCCGCGGCCCCTTCCGCCAGGTGCTCGGCCACCCGGGAGATCACCCCGCTGGAGCTGAAGTAGACGATGGCGATTCGGGGTTGCATGAGCCGCTGCCCTTCCTCTCCGCTGTGTGGGGCGGCTCCGCGCCGCCCTCCTGAGTCATCGTCCGGGGCGGAGCCCCACCGGGGCGTCAGAGCACTACCGAGACAATCTCCGTCACCCCGTGCCGCACAACAGGTCACGGAGTGCAGCCGGGGCGGGCGGTGCCGGCTGTCCGGGCACGAAAAAACCGGGGTTCCGTCCGACGATGTCGGACGGAACCCCGGTCAGAGGTGGTACGGCGCTACGGTGCTACGGCGTCAGGGACCCATGTGGGGCGCGCGTGCAGCGGACGAGCCGTCGCGGACCACCTCGCCCGTGAGGTTGCCGTTGGCTCCCGAGCCGAGGAACAGGACGAGCTTGGCAACGTCGTCCGCGTCGGAGAGCCGACGGGTGGGCGTGCCGGCGGCCAGCTTGTCGGTGACGAACTTGGGGATGGGCGCGCGGCTGTCGGTCAGGGTGAGGCCGGGCGCCACCACGTTGACGAGGATGCCGTCCCGGCCGGCCTCCCAGGCAAGGCTGCGGGCGAGGCCGTAGAGACCGGACTTGGCGGTTCCGTACGGTCCGGGGCCGGGCAGGCCCTCCTCGGCGACACTGGAGGAGATCAGCACGATCCGGCCCCAGCCGCGCGAGCGCATGCTCGGCAGGACCGCGCGGACCTGGGCGGCGGCGCCGATCAGGTTGGCGCCGATCATGGCCTGCCACTCCTCGAGCGGCACGTCCTCGAAGCGGATGCTCGGGTCCGGCGGACCGTCACCGCCCCAGCGCACGGCGTTGGCGACGAGCACGTCGATCCCGCCCCACTGCTCGACGACGGTGTTCGCGGCCTCCTCGACTGTGCGCAGGTCCTCCAGATCGAGCCGGACCACGAGAGCCTGTCCGCCGGCGGCCTCCACCTCGGAGGCCACCTTCTCGGCCTTCTCCGGACTGTCGCGGTAGGTGATGGCGACCCGGGCGCCCTCCTGGCCGAAGGCCCGGGCCGTCGCGGCGCCGATTCCCTTGGATGCTCCGGTGATCAGGACCACACGGTCCTTGAGTGCGGTGTCCATCGTGCGGGGTGTCCTCTCCTCTTACGTGAGTGCGTGCTGGGACGGCTCAGGCCGCGGGGTTCTCGGCCGGCACCCGGGTGGCCAGGACCTCGACCGCGTCCAGAGCGGCGGTCCGGGACTCCTCGTGGGCGTCCCGGAACTGCGCCAGGAACGGCATGATCGGGGCGTGCGTGAGCTCCGTGTGCACGAACTCCACGTCCTCGAGGCCGAGTGCGGAGAAGTAGGCGCGCAGGTACGGCTCCTGGAAGTCCATGGGCTCCCGGGGTGTGCCGGGGCCGTAGGCACCGCCGCGGGCGCTGAGGATGACCGCGGACTTCCCCGCGAGCGGCAGCCACGGCAGGGTCACCCGGTCCATCCAGGTCTTGAGCGAGCCCGGGACGCTGAAGTTGTACATGGGGGTCCCGATGAGCAGGACGTCGGCGGCGAGGAGCTGCTCGATGAGGGGGCGGGTCGCCGCCCAGGCCTCGGCCAGCTCGGGCGCGGCGGCCACTTCGTCCATCGCCTCTAAGCCCCGCACCCCGTTCACGGAGGACTGGGTGGCCAGGCGGACCCGGGCCTCGTCGATGGGCGTGACCGGGTCCGCCACCAGGTCCCGGTAGGTGTAGGTGGCGTCCGGGTGGGCGGTCTTCCAGTGTTTGACGAAGGCCGCGCCGAGCTCCCGTGAGAACGAGTCACTCCGGGCGCTGGCGTCCAGATGCAGCAGATGCGCCACAGCATTCCCTTCCAGGCAAGATGATCTGAAGTCGAAACCAGACTAGGCCAAGATAATCTCAAGTCAAGACGATTTTGGTCCTTTGCTATTCTGCTGACATGTCCCTCACTACTCCCGCCGACGACCGGGCGTCGGGCGGCCGGCTCCACAGCGATCTCCACTGGGTGTTCGCCCGGCTCAAGCAGGGGCTCGCCACGGCGGAGGTCTCGGTCGTGCGCGAGCACGGCATGACGCTGTGGGGCTACACCGTCCTGATGGCCATCGTCGAGGCGCCCATAAGGAGCCAGCTGGCGCTCGCCCAGGCCGTCTCGGTGGACAAGAGCAAACTCGTCCTGGTCCTCGACGAGCTGGAAGCGGCCGGCCTGGTCCGCCGCCGGCCCGACCCCGCCGACCGCAGGGCACGCATCGTCGAGGCGACCGAGGACGGCCGCCGAGCCGTCGACGCCACCCGCGAGGACATCGAGGCGATCGAGAACCGCCTGCTGGACGACCTGGACGCGCCGGCTCGAGAGGCGCTGCGATCCGTGCTCCGACAGCTCGTCGCCGGGCCGGTCGCAAGGATCGAGGATGGCCAACAGGCCGACAACGCCTGCGCTCCGCCCCGGCACTGAAGGCCCGGGGCGGAGGGGGCGACCGCGCGGTCCTCCCCCGCTCACGCCTGCAGCACCCGGCCGAGTTCGGAACGGCCCTGGATGCCGAGCTTGCGGTAGGCACGCGTCAGATGGGTCTCGACGGTCCGCCGGGTCACGAACAGCTCCCGCGCGATCGAACCGTTCGTCCGGCCCACGGCGGCCAGCAGTGCCACCCGGTACTCGCTCGCGGTGAGTGCCTTGGTGCCGAAGTGCTCGCAGCGCCGAGGCAGACCGCCGGCCGCGAGCAGTTCGGCGTGGACCCGCGCCGCCAGCCGTACGGCACCGAGCTGCTGGGCGAGTGCCAGGGCCCGCCGTAACGTCTCGCGGGCGGCGCGCCTGTTGTTGCGGCGCCGCTGCACGATGCCGAGACCGGCCTCGGCATACGCCGTCTCCAGGCGGGCCGTCCCCGACCGCAACACCTCCACGGCCTCGGTCAGAGCGGCCAGCCCCTCCTCGTCCCCGAGGATCAGGCCCTTGGCCCGCAGGGCGACACCGATCACCCGCGGAGTGCCCCACAGGCGCGCCGCGTGCAGCTCGTCCTCCACCAGACGGAGGGCGCCCTCGACATCTCCGAGCTGGTTGCGCATGAACGCGGCCTCGGAACGCCAGCGCGAGACGGCCGGGTTGGATGTTCCCCAGTTCTCGGTCCGGCGGCCGGCCTCCATGAGGTCCGCCAACGCGCCCTCGGTGTCGCCTCGGGCGCCCTTCAGCCGCCCGCGCGCGGCGAGCACCATGGTGTGCGGCAACAGCTCGGGGAGGGCCCCGGCGTAACCACGGCCCGCCAGGAGGGCGACGGCCTCGTCCGTGCGGTCGAGTTCGGTGAGCACGTTCAGCAGTGGGGCGAGCACCAGGGACTGGAGCGGATCCGTGGCCTCCTGCTCGCCGAGCAGTTCCAGGGCCTGGCGGGCGTCTCGTTCCGCTCCCTGCAGCCGCCCGGCCTCCAACTGCGAGGTGGCGCGCAGGGCCAGCGCGATCACGGTGGCGGGCAGGCTGCCCGTCCCCGGCTGCCCGGTCAGTACCGCGTCGCACCACCGGTCGACCGGCTCCGGTTCGTCGGCCCACAGGAGCGTGAAGACCGTGTACGGCATCAGGGGGGCCTCCTGGCCAGCCTGCGCGAGTTCCCGGTCAAGGGCCCGGACCACCGTCCGCGCGGAGGTGCGCCCTTCGACCGTCGCCTCCAAGGCCTGCAGGGACACCTTGTGCAGCGTGTCGCCGGTGCCGTCGTCGCAGAGCTTCGCGAGCAGGTCGGAGATCTGCGACGCCCCGGAGGAGCCCAGCAGCGCGGCCATCGCCTCCGCGGTGTCGATCCGCCTGAGCAGCGCGTCCCGCGACCGTGAGGGAGCCATCACGGTGAGGCCGGCGCGGCACTCCTCCAAAGCCTCGGCGGCGTCCTCGGTCCGATGGGTGCGCAGGAGCACCTGGGCGTAGGCGAGGACGGTACTCACCCGGCTCTGCGCTGTCTGTGTCGTGCCCAGGCGGGCCCGCAGCCTGGGCAGCAGTCCCTGCGGATCCGTGATCAGCTCGACGCAGTCCAGTTCCGCCTGCACCTCGTCGCGCACGTCCTGAGCGAGCGGTTCTTCGAGCGCGCGCCGCAGCAGCGCAAGGGCCTCGGCCGGCCTGCGCTCACCCACGGCCGCCGTGGCCGCGGCCCGCAGCACCTCGGGGGCCCAGCCCGTGCCCACCGGTCCGGTCCGCATCAGATGCCCGGCCACGTCGGCCGGCGGGGCGTTCCGCCGGTGCAGGGCCTCGGACACCCGGCGGTGCACCCGGTCCGGGGCGACGACCTCCGGCAGCCTCCGCAGCGCGTTGCCCAACACGGGGTGGACGTAGGTCGGCAGAGCAAGGTCGGTCAGCAGGCCCATGCCGCCCAGGACGGCCAGCGCGCCCGCGCCTTCCCGATCCGGTATGCCCGCGGCCTCGGCGATGAGGGCGCTGTCCGCTTCGCCCTCCAGGAGGGCAATCGTTTCGGCAACACACGACACGCCGGTGGGCAGGTGCGCGAGCCGGTTGCGCACGGTCGTGCCCACGAGCCGTTCGAGGCCACCCGCGGACAGGCCGGCGCCCACCGGCTCGTGGTGGGGGCCGCCGGACGCCCTCAGCATCGTGTTCAGGAACATCGGGTTGCCCGCGGTCAGTCCGTGCATCTCCTCGACGACCGAGGTGGGCGTCGGCCCGAGGAGACCGTCGACGAGCTCTCCCGTGCCCGCGGCGGTCAGCGGGGCGGGGCGCAGTACGGTCCACTCGCCGGCCTCGTGCAGCGCCGCGAGCATGGTCGGCGTGATCACCGGCTCACCGAGCCGGCGGGTGCCCACGATCGCGACCGGCCAGCCCTTCAGCCGCCGGGCCATGTAGGCGAGGACGTGCAGGGACGACGCGTCACAGAAGTTCAGGTCGTCGACGGCCAGGACGACCGGAGCCTGCCCGGCGAGCCGGCGGACGGCCCAGAGCATTCCGTTCAGGACGTGGATGTCGCTCGCGGCATCGGCGGGGACAACGGCCGAGTCCATCACTGCGAGCAGTTCCGCGGCGACCGGCGCGGCCTCGGTGTGCCCGGCCGCCAGGGTGGAGAGGTGAGGTTCGAGGAGCTGGTGCATCACCCCGTAGGAGAAGTCGGACTCGAGGGTGCTGCAGCGCGCGGTGCACATGACCAACTGGCGTGCTCTGGCCATCTGTTCGAGTTCGAGCAGCAGGGCCGTACGGCCGATGCCACACCCTCCCTCGATCATCAGCAGATCGCCGATTCCCTGACACAGGGTGTCGACGGTGCGGTTGAGAACGAGTAACTCCGACCAGCGTTCTACCAAGTTTTGGTGCACGACTCCCCCGGACGCTAAGTACTCTTCCTCCTCGACCCGGCCGGTGACCGGCCCGGTGGGGCCGGTCACCCGCGGAGGTCAGGTGATGCTCTGTGTGAACCGGAAAAAGTTGCTCGGGTCGTAGTGTCTCTTCACACTCCTCAACCGTGTCAGGTTCTCCTTGTAGTAGGCGTCGGCCCAGTCGGGAAGCACACGGTCCAGGTAGTTGACGTAACTCTCGCCGTTGGAATGGGGGTTGACCGTGTCGAAGACATGACCCGCCCAGTTCCGCGCGATGGTCTGGTCGGCCGCGCTCGGCGTGCCCGTGGGCAGCCCGGTGGCGATGCTCATGACGAACTCGGAGTCGCGGTGCACGTAGGCCGTGTCGGTGCGTGCGAGGTCGTTCGCCCGGCCGCCGAGCACGATGGTGCGGATGAACCGGGAGTGGCCGGCGACCCGGTCGGCGTCGAAGGCGGTCAGCAGCGCGTCGACGCCCGTGGCCGGGATGGCAGCGCCGAAGAGGCGGCTGCGGTCGAAGGACCAGCCGAATCGGCTGATCCGGCCGTCGCCGGTCGTGCCCTGGAGGTGGCACTGGGGCACCGTCAGGTTGCCGCAGTTGTACCAGGCCAGCATTCCGGCGGTGTAGGTGTCGTCGTTCACGGTGCGTGTCGACGGGGCGTGTCCGACCTCGCCGACGAGGGCGTCGAGGAGCGGCGGCAGGTCGGCCGGGTCACCCATCCAGACACCGGACACGCCCAGATAGGGCGTGTTGCCGGGCGCCGCGTCGAAGAGCGCGAGGACGGGGCCCGAACTGAGCAGGCGCGGGGACGCGATGGCCCACTGCTGCCAGGCCGTCAGGACGTCGGCGGCCCGGTCCCAGGTCCAGGTGAGGCTGAAGCGCGAGAGGGTGGGCACCGGAGTCGCGGCCATGCGGTACGACGTGACGACGCCGAAGTTGCCTCCGCCGCCGCCGCGCAGGGCCCAGAAGAGGTCGGCGTTCTGTGTCGGCGAGGCGGTGACGACGGTGCCGTCGGCCAGGACGACGCAGGCCGACTGAAGGGTGTCGGAGGCCATGCCGAGGTGCCGCGTCTGCCAGCCGAGTCCGCCGCCCTGGATGAAGCCGCCCGCGCCCACGGTCGGGAAGAGACCACCGGGCAGTGCCAGACCCGTACCCGACAGGCCGCTGAGGGTGTCGATCTGGAGCGCCCCGCCACCCATGGTGACCGTGTTTCCGTCGGCCGTGACGCTGTTGAGCCGGGACACGTCGATGACGAGCCCGGTCGTCAGGGAGAAGCCCATGAAACTGTGGCCGCCACTGCGCGGTGTCGCCGGTATCCCGTTGGCCCGGGCGAACTTCAGACAGGTGCTCACGTCGGCGGCGGACTGGCAGTAGGCGACGGCCGCCGGCTGCACGGTGTCGTACTCGGTCCACGAGATCTGCTTCGCCGTGGTGTACGCCGTGTCGGTGGGCAGTACGAGGGTGCCGCTCAGGTGCCGCTGCAGCAGTGCCCAGTTGGGCCCGGCCGCCGCATGGGCGAGGACCGCCGGCAACGCGGTCGTCGCGGTCGCGGCGGCCAGTGTCGCCGTCGCTCCCGCACGGATGAACGCTCTTCGGGAAACCATGTGCACGTGCCTCTTCTCTGTTGGGTTCTAAAGGAAGGCGGGTCCGGTACGTCGGTGGGGCGCGGCCCCGGTCAGCGCCGTACGGCTTCGACGAGGGCGTGTACGAGGGTGTCGCCGGCGTTCTCGGCCTGGACCGCGCGTGTCATCCGGAAGCCCGCTTCGTCGAGCAGCAGGCGCCAGTCCCGCTCGGTGCGCTCCTTGCCGCCGAGGATGACCATCATGAAGAGGTCGGCCAGCATGCTGGGGTGCAGTCCGCCGCCGTCGGGGACAACGCTGTCGATGACGATGAGCTTGGCGTGCGGTGGCATCGCCTCGTGCACACGCCGGAGGATCCTCAGGCAGTCCTCGTCGTTCCAGTTGTGCAGCACCCGGGAGAGCACGTAGGCGTCCGCACCGGGCACGACCGAGTCGAAGAAGCTCCCGTCGACGACCTCGACACGGTCCTGCACGCCATGTTCCGCGAGGTGGTCGGGGGCCTCGGCGGTGACGGCCGCGAGGTCCTGGACAACACCGGTCATCCCCGGGTTCAGCTCCAGGACGGCGGCGATCAGGGTGCCGACGCCACCGCCCACATCGACGAGTCGCTTGATGCCGGTGAAGTCGTAGCGCTTGAGGGCGGCGATGGCCGGGGCCAGGGAGGTGACTCCCATGGCACGGTTGAAGAGCTCGTTCTCCGCCGGGTTGGCTTCGAGGAAGTCGTAGTAGGCGGCACCGTGCACCTTGTTGAAAGCGGGCTCGCCGGTGCGCACCGTGTGCATCACCTCGGTCCAGGCGCGGAAGCAGGCGCCGCTCTGGAGCATGACGCCGTAGCGGAAGCCGCCGGGAGCGTCGCTGCGCAGCATGCCGCCCGCCTCCGTGAGGGAGAAGGCGCGCTCGGGGTGGGCCCGCAGCACGCCCATGGAGGCGAGGACGCGGCAGAACCGGTAGAGGACCTCCTCGTTCGCCTCGGTCGCGGCGGCGAGTTCCGAGACCGGCATCGGTTCCGGGCCGAGCTGATCGGCGATTCCGAGTTCGGCGGCGACATAGAAGGTCTGCCCGATCCAGGGACCCCCCATATGGTAAAGCTGCATCAGGTCGGGACTCTGGGACGGCGTTGTGGCAGGCACAGTATTCCTCCTTGAGCGGTGCTTCTTGGCAGGAAAATCCGTGTTCTGGCGCGGGTTCGCGGAACAGGGAGATCACGACACGGAAGGAAGCCCCGGAATCAGGCTGACCGACCGTGGCAGGGCGGCCCTGAGCACACCGGTATTACCAGGGTGAATTCAGGTCCAGCTTCTTCCGACCGCCGGGCATGATCTCGTACGGGAATATGGCACAGTGACGCCGGTGCCGAATGCGGGAACGCGGGCCGCCGGAGAACAGGACATGGGTGGCCGAACGTCTTCCGCGTCCGGGGACCGACCTGTCAGCGCTTGCGGTGGCGGGCCGTGCCTCGCCCCGCGTCACAGCATGGATGGAGAGCAGCGAAGATCTCTGCGTGCAGCACCACGAACCCCCGTTGGTGAAACTACAAAAACAATTTTGCCAATCAATTGCCAAATGGACAACTAATAGGCTGGTGGGCCGCGGACCGGCCAAAAAGACCTTCCCCACGTACCCCCATCGGCGAAACCAGTGAAACACCACGAGACTTTTGATGACACCCCCGCACTAACTTTCGGCCAGAATTGGCCGAAAACATGGACCGCGACTCCCACCCGCTCCCCAAACAGGCACATCGACCGCTCTGGACCTGCGGGTACACCGATGCGCCGACCAGGCCGGCCACCCCGGGGAGCACCGACCCTCATGCGTCGAAGCGAATACCTGTCATCCGTACGCCACCGAGACAAACACCGAAACAATTCAGTGTCCAAAATAAATGTTGCCCCGTTCACAAAGCAGTTGCTAACGTTCCCGGAGATGCATGGCACGCCAACCAACGCTCGCACCTCTCAGGGCAGTCGACTGGATGGAGAAGCACATGTCTCGGACGGAACCCACTGCCGTCGATCAGGTGGGAACTCTCTACGACCAAATGGCCGGCTTCGAGTCGGACAATTTTGGCGGCGATCACAACCTGCATTTCGGTTATTGGGACAACCCCGAGGACACCTGGCCTCTGGAACGCGCGGAAGAACGTTTCACGGAACTGATGATCGAGAAGCTGAGGACCAAGTCGGGCGCACGAGTTCTCGACGTCGGCTGCGGAATGGGAACGCCGGCCATCCGTCTGGCGAATGCCATCAACGGTAGCGTCGTCGGCGTCACCGTCAGCCATGAACAGGTAAAGCGTGCCGGTATTCGCGCGACTGCAGCAGGGTTGGCCGACCGGGCCTCCTTCCAGTACGCGGATGCCGCCGACCTTCCTTTCGAGGCGGATTCGTTCGACGCGGTATGGGCGCTGGAGTCAATTATTCACATGCCCGACCGTGTCCAGGTATTACGGGAAATGGCGCGGGTGATCCGGCCCGGCGGCCGGGTCGTACTGACCGACTTCTTCGAGCGCGCGCCCGTTCCCGAACACAAAAGGGGGGCTGTCGAGAGGTTCTACGAGAACTGGGTCATGGGCCCGATCGTGAGGATCGACGACTATCCGGGCCTGGTCCGGGAGGCCGGCCTGCGCCTGGTCGAGGTGTCCGACATCAGTGAGCAGGTGATGAAACGGACCCTCGAAGGCATCGCCGAGCGGCTCGAACAGGACAAGAAGCACATCGACAACACGCTCGGCGCCGAACTGGTCGACGATCTCGACCTCTCGAATCTCATCGAGGTGTGGGAGCTCGGCTACCTCCTGGTCGTCGCGGAGCTCCCCGGAAACGACATCACGGGTTCCTGAGGACGTGAACCGGTCAAGTCCAGGGACAGCAGTCGACGCCAGAGGGGGAGAACATGTCCAGCGAAACCCGACCCGAGCCGGATCTCCGGGAGATGTACCACGCGTCCGGCCCTTGGATAGGCCAGACGCTCTATGTGGCCGCGTATCTGGGTCTCGCCGATCTGCTGGGCGAGGAGCCCATGAACATCGGTGAGATCGCCAAGGCGACCGAGAGCGACGAGGACGCCCTGTACCGGTTCTGCCGGGCCCTCACCGCCCTCGGCATGCTGGCCGAGCACCCTGGCAAGTCCTTCAGCCTGAGGGAACCGGGCAGGGCTCTCGCCGACGGAGCACCCGACGGCTTCCGTGACGGAGTGCTGCTGCAGAGCGGTGCCGTCTTCCGCGCCTGGGCGGGCGTGATCCACACGGTCAAGACCGGCCGCCCCGCCTTCGACGAGGCGTTCGGGATGGACTACTTCGAGTTCCTCGCCTCCCATCCCGAGGAGGCGCGCGTCTTCAATCGCGCCATGGGCGCCACCATGCCCGCCGCGATCGCCGCTCTGCGGCTCTACGAGTTCGAGGACTGCCGCACGGTCGTCGACGTGGGCGGTGGCGACGGCAGGCTGATGGCCTCGGTGCTCGCACGACACCCGGAGATGCGCGGACTGCTCCAGGACCTGCCCGAGACCGTGGCGCAGGCAGAGGCGAACCTGGCCGCAGCCGGCGTGACCGACCGGTGCACGCTCGTCGGTGAGAGCTTCTTCGACACGGTCGCCCCGGGCGGAGACGTGTACGTCCTTTCCCGGGTCCTGCACGACTGGAACGACGACAACGCCCTGAAGGTCCTCCGGAAGGTCCGGGCCGCCATGCCCCCGCACGGGAGGCTCATCCTCGTCGAGACCGTCCTGCGGCCCGCCGAGGGCGACATCCGGAGCGTCCTTGGTGACCTGCTCATGCTGGTCGTCCTCGGCGGCAAGGAGCGCACGGAGAACGAGTGGACGGAACTCCTGGCGGCGGCGGGATTCGAGATCCGACGGATTCTGGACGACCCGGGCATGGCCACCACCCGCGGGCACAGCGTCATCGAGGCGGTCGCACGGTAGCGGCGCAACGCGCCGGACGATGGCCTGTGCGATGCCGAGGCTGCCCCCGCCGGGAGGTGCGGAGGGGGCAGCCGTGCGTGAGGGCGTGGACCGTGGCGGCAAGGGAGTACACGTCACCGGCGGGGCTCGGCTCGGCCGGCCGGAACGCCTCCGGCGGGGCGTACGCGGGAGTCAACGCCTCCCGGGTGACCGACAGTTCCTGTCCGGGCCGGGGCATCGCGGCCGGCCCGATGTCGGCGAGGCCGACGTTGTCGCGTACGCCGGTGTCCCGCGCCTCGGCGGCCGGGAGGGGGCCCTGCCGGTGGAGGCGGTCGCCGGGCGAACCGCCGGGGCACGACTCCAGGACCGTACGGGCGGCCGTTGTCGAGCACTTCTTCGTCGTACACCGCCACCCCGTGCGAGTGGCCCGGCAGTCGGCCCCGCGCGGTCGTCTCGGGGAGGAACCGCTACCGGTCGCGGTCGGAGGCCGGGACGCGGCTGTCCGGCCTGAGGGCGGCCTCGCGGCCCACGGCCGGTCGCCGGGCCCGGTACGGCCGACCGCCCCGGTCGGGGCGATGACATGCTGGCCGGGTGAGCAGACCGGAGATCGTCATCAGTTTCGCCCCTGAGCTGCGGCTCTTCGTCCCGTCCGAACGACGTGCCGGGCCCACGACCGTGATCACCGACGGGTCGTCCTCGCTCGGGCACGTGGTGGAGTCGCTGGGCGTACCGCTCACCGAGGCCGGACAGCTGCTGGTGGACGGCCGGGAAGTGACGGTGTCCCATGTGCCGGGCGCGGGCGAGACAGTGGAGGTCGACGCCGTCGTCCGGCCGCAGTCGGTGCCGGGGGCGCCGCTGCGGTTCCTGCTCGACGTCCACCTGGGCACGCTCGCCCGCCGGTTGAGGCTCCTGGGTGTCGACGCCGCGTACGAGAGCGCGGACATCGGTGACCCGGCGCTGGCCACGTTGTCGGCGGCCGAGCAGCGGGTGCTGCTCTCCCGGGACCGGGGTCTGCTGCGGCGCCGCGAACTGTGGGCGGGCGCGTACATCTACAGCGACCGTCCGGACGACCAGCTCCGGGACGTCCTCGACCGGTTCGCGCCCGCACTCGCCCCGTGGACCCGGTGCACCGCCTGCAACGGACGGCTGGAGCAGGCCGACAAACAGACGGTCGGCGACCGGCTGGAGGACGGGACCCGGCGTACGTACGACGTCTACGCGCAGTGTGTGGTGTGCGAGCGTCTGTACTGGCGGGGTGCGCATCATGCGCGGTTGGAGGCGATCGTCGAAGGCGCGCTGAGTGAGTTCGGTCGTCACCGCGCCCATCGAGGGGCTGATGAGGGAGCTGCGGAACCGACGGCCGCAAGCAGGCGTTGAACGTGCGTGGTGAAAAGGACGTATTGACAGATTGACAGGAGGCGACGAGGGGAGACTCTGACAGAAAGCTTCAGGCATCACCTGTGTCGCCCGTCCGCCCGCACCCCTTCTCTTCCTGGACACCACCCCGTCACGCGGACCGGGAACGCTCCTGCCGTCCCCCTTGCTTCGCTCTTCAATTCCCCCCCGTCCGCCCCCGCAGCGCGTGGGCGCAACGCGGAAGGACGACGCGCGCTGTGTCCTCTTTGCCGATTGTCCCCATAGCCCCGCCCGCTCCGACGGTCCAGCCCTCTCCCCAGGGCACCGCGGACTGTCCCGTCGCGGCTTCCCGCGCCTCCTTCTGTTCCCGGTTCCCCGCCGCCCGGCACGCTCGCCGGGTCCTGTGTCTGCTGCCGCTCCTGCTCATCGGGATCTGGGCGGCGGACAACTGGCAGGTGCTGCACGACGGGGCCTGGCAGCTGACCACCGCAGACCCCGGGTGGCTCGCCATCGGGGCCGCGTTCACGTTCCTGTGCTGGGTGTCCGCCGCCTTCGCCCGGCAGGGGGCGATCCCCGAGCGACTGCCGCCCGGGCTGTTGCTGGCCTCGCAGTTCGCCGCCGGCGCCGCCAACAACGTGCTGCCCGCCGGTCTCGGCGCCCACGCCGTCACCCTGCGCTTCCTGACCGGCCGTGGCATCCCGCTGGCCCGTGCCACCGCGTCCCTCGCCCTGTACTCGCTGGTCAAGCCGGTCGCGAAGCTTCTGCTGATCCTCGCTCTCCTGGCGACCTTCCCGACCTCCCTGGCCACCGCCGACCTGCTCCCCGACCAGGGGACACTGCTGCCCATCGCCCTCGGCGTGTCCGGCGCGGTGGTCGTCGTGACGCTGGTTCTTGCCTTCGTACGTCCGCTGCGGCGCCCCCTGCTCGACGGTCTGCGCACCGCCCTGACCGACGCGCGGCGGCTGCACACCCGGCCCGTGCGGGTCGCCGCGCTGTGGGGCGGTGCCGCGGGCTTCTCGTTGTGCCAGGCGGCCGTGCTGGCCTCCGTCGGGGCCTCGCTCGGGCTGCCGATCGCCTGGCCGGACGTGGTCTTCGCCTACCTCGCCGCGAGCGCCGCGGTCGGCGCCGTACCCGCGCCGGCCGGGATCGGTCCCGTCGACGCGGCCCTGGTGTTCACACTGGCCGCGATGGGCGCCCCGCTGTCCCTGGCCACCGCGACCGTCGTCGGCTTCCGCGTCCTGACGGTCTGGCTGCCGCTGCTGCCGGGTGCCCTCGTGCTGTCGATGCTGGTGCGGGCCAAGGTGCTGTGACGCGCACCAGGTGTGCTGACCCGCCCCAGGTCCTGTGACTCGTCGACGGGTCATGACGTACGTCGTGTTCACTCGGGATCGCCTCGCGATGTCCGCGCCGGTTGTCCCTGCTGACCTGCTTCTGTACTGAGGGGTCCGGAGGTCCGGGGGCCCGCGACGACACAGCCGCCGGTGTTGCGGCCCCCGGAAGGACTCGTCAGTCCCGGCGAGCCACCAGACGGTACGCGTTGGAGACGCCCAGGCGGTGGGAGATCGGCCGTACGGCGAAGCGGTCCAGCAGAGTGCCCAGGATCAGGGCCGGGACGCCGGCCAGCAGCAGGGCTCCGCGCAGCGTGCGGCGCAGGGCGTTCGGGGGGTGCGGCAGCCACGGGAGGTTGTCGCGCGGGGCGGCGTTGTCGAGGGCCAGCCAGACGGCGGCGAGCAGGTCGACGGGGTCGTGCGGCTCGGCGTGCTGTTCCAGGACGACGGTGAAGCCCAGGTCGGTGAGCCGTTGCCGGAGGTTGTCGACGGGGACGAAGTGCAGGTGCTGGGGCTGGAGCCAGGGCAGCCACCAGCGGCCGAGCAGCCGGGCGTACCGGCTGTCGGGGTCGGGGACCTCGATCACCAGGTGTCCGCCGGGGCGGATGGCCTGGCGCGCGGCATCCAGTTCGAGCGGGGGCTCGGTGCTGTGCTCCAGGTAGTGGAACATGCTGACGACGTCGTAACGGCCGGCCAGTTCGGGGGCCAGTTCGGTGAAGCTGCCCCGGTAGCCGCGCTCCACGCGCCCCGCCCGCTCGGCGAGTTCGGCGCCGTCGGTGAAGTCCAGGCCGTCGAAGGTCGTGCCCGCGTGGACGACCCGGGCCGACTCGCAGAAGTGGCCGTGGCCGGTGCCGACGTCGAGCCAGTTCTTCGGCGCGTCGTCGAAGGGGAGGAGGGCGCGGGCCCGCTGCTCGTACATCTTCGTTCGGCTCGCGAAGGTGTTGCCGAGCTGCTTCTCGCCGAGTCCGTCGTAGAAGTCGCGGTAGTAGAACTCCAGCCCGGCGGCGCTGAGTCGGGGGTTCTGGAAGGTGTGCCGGCAGTCCTGGCAGCGGTCGAGGACGAACCGTCCGGGCTTGTGCTGGAGCAGGTCGGTGGTCCGCAGCCGGGTCTCCAGCCGGGCCGAGCCGCACCAGGGGCAACTGGTGCGCGGGGGTTCGAAGAACCGGTCGAGGCCGAAGGCCAGATCGGCCTGGTAGGTGGGCCGGAGGGCGGCCACCTGCTCGGCACGGGGCGGAGCGGCCGGTGCTTCCGGTGTGCCGGTCTCGTGCTCGTGCTCGTCGTCGCTCATACCGTCTCCTTCTCCTTCATGCCGTCTCCTTGGCGGGCGCACCGATGGCGAGTTGCTCAAGGTGGGTGGCCGCCATGGAGGCACCTCCGGCGGCCCGGAACGCGGTACGGATCCGGCTCGCCGCCAAGCGGTAGTCGGGCTCGTGCAGTACGGCGCCGATCGCGGCGCCCAGTTTCGGTGCGGTGACCCGCCCGAACCGCACCCGGATGCCCGCCCCAGCCGCCACGACCTGTCCGGCGATCACGGGCTGGTCGTCCCGGATGGGCGCGACGACGAGCGGCACCCCGTGCCAGAGCGCCTCGCACACGGTGTTGTGCCCGCCGTGACAGACGACGGCGTCGACCCTTTCGAGGAGCGGGAGTTGGGGCACGGAGGGGACGACCAGTACGCCTTTGTCGTCCGCCCCACCCAGGGAGCTTCCGAGTACGCCCGCCGGGTCGACGATCACCGTCTGCATCCGGTCCGCCCGCTCACGTGCGGCACTCTGGCACTCGGCCAGGAAACGTTCGCCGACGTCGGTGTTGGCGGTGCCGAGGGTGACGAGGACCGTGGCGCGGGCCGGGTCGAGCCAGTCCCAGGGGAAGCCGGACGGCGCGGGCCGGTCGGCGACGGACGGGCCGACGTAGCGGATCTGGTCGCCGGTGCGGGCGTCCGGGCCGACGAACTCCGGTGTGCTGAAGGCGAGTACGAGGTGTGGGGAGAACCGTGGGTCCGCGGTGCCCGTGCTGTCACCGACGCGGTTCCTGAGGCCCGCCAGCAGCCCGTCCAGCCACTCCGCGACCTTGGGCATACCGGACAGTACGTCGGTGAACTCGGCGGAGGTGGTGGCCGAGGTCGCCCATGGCAGACCCAGGCGCTCGGCGACGAGGCCACCGGCGAGGGCCTGTTGGTCGGCGACGACGACGTCCGGCCCGAACTCCCCCACGGCGGCGGCGACTCCGGGGGCCATCTCCTCGGCGAGGGGGGCGAGGAACCTCTCCCAGAGGAACTTCAAAGCCTCGGGCCCCCGCAGGTCCGGCGGCCGTACGCCGTCGCCCGAGCCGGGGACGGGCCCGGCGCACGGAAAGACGGTGGCGTCCTCCCCCGCGAGCCGCCGCACGAGTCCCGGATCGGCGCATGCCCACGCCGACTCATGTCCGCGTGCGGCGAGTTCGGCGGCGACTCCGACTGCCGGGTTGATGTGTCCGACGAGCGGCGGCACGACGAACAGGAACCGGCTCACCGCGCTTCCGCCCCCGCCAGCTGTACCGGAACGGTCGCCCCGAGGATGAGCGACAGGACGTGTCCGCCGACCGTCCCCGACGCCTCGACGAGCACGGAGTGTTCGTGCCCCGGCACGACGACGGTCCGGCAGTCGGGCAGCACGGACTCCATCCAGGGCGCCAGTTCGGCGAGGTCCGAGTCACCCCCGTACACCCCAAGCACTGGGCAGCGTACGGAACTTATCTCGCTCTCGGTCAGCACGCGGCTGGCCGGGATGTCCCGGGCGAGGGTGGTCTCGCGGGCCAGCCGGGCGGCGCCCTTGGCGAGGCGGGCGGTGTTCTGGCTGCGGTTGGCGGTGATCCAGGCGATGGCGTCGGCCTCGTTGTGGGCGAGTTGGTGCATGACCCGGCCGAGGATGCCGTTGAGTTTGCCCGCCCAGGCGGCGGTGGCCGGTTCCGACTCGATGAGGGAGACACTGGCGGCGCGCTCGGGATGGCGGGCCGCGTATCCGAACGCGACTGTCCCACCGTAGGAGTTGCCGACGAGATGGACCGGGCCGGTCACCTCCAGCCGGTCGAGGAGAGCATCCAGGTCGTCGATGTTGTCGTCGAGGGTGTAGCCGGTGGCGGGGCGGGTGGAGCGGCCGTGGCCGCGCAGGTCGTACATGACGACGTCGATGCCGGAGGCGGCGAACGCCGGTGCCACGGTGAAGTAGTAGCTGGCCAGACTGTCGGTGAGCAGGCCGTGCACGAGTACGGCGGTCGCGGTGACCGGCCGTCCGCCGCGCGGGCCGATGCGCTGGGCGTGCAGCCTGAGGCCGCCGCCGATGTCGACGTGTCCCATGGTCAGCCCGCCTCCGCCGCTTTGAGACTGGCGACGACGTGCTCGACGAGCCGTCCGACGGTGAGTTCGATGATCTCGTCGAAGTCCATGTCGGCCAGGAACTCGGCGAAGTTGACCCGGTTGCCGTACTTCTCCTCCAGCAGCCCGGCCAGGGCCACCAGGTCGATGCTCTCCAGTTCCAGGTCGCGGTTGAAGGTGGTGTCCATCCGGATCTCGACGTCGCCGAGGCCGTACTCGTCGAGGAGGACCGCGAGCATGCCCCTGATGTCGGCGAGCACCGCCTCCTCACCAACGGCTCCGGTCGTGTGCCCGTTGAGGCTGGTCATCGCTCCAACTCCCCTTTTTGTGCTGTGACTTCTTCGGCGACTTCTTCGGCCGGTCCGGTTGTCCAGGCCACGACGTACTCCCTGTCGGGCAGTCCGGGGGGATTGCCCGTCTGCTCGCAGTGCACGGTGTAGGCGGGTGCGAGCCGCCCGGAGACCGTGAGCCGGTCGCCCGCGTCCGTGGTCTCCCGTACCGCGAAGTCCCTTGGCCTACAGCCGAATCCGGTGCCCTCCGCCTTCGCGACGGCTTCCTTGGCGGCCCAGAAACGGGTGAACCAGAGCGCCTCGGACTCGCCGCCGGCGGCCGACCTGGCGCGGAGCAGGGCGAGTTCGGCCGGGCCGAGGGCGGTGGCCAGGGTGGATGCGTCCCGCTCGACGACCTCCTCGATGTCGATCCCGGGCCCGGTACCCGGACCTCCGCCGGGGACGGAACCGGGCCGGGTCCGCCGTACGATCGCCACCCCTGCCTCGGCCCGGTGGGCGAGCGAGATGTCCAGCGGGGGCAGGGTCCTGCCGTGCGTACCGGTGACGTACGGCCGCCCGGTCGCGTCGTTGTGCACCTGGATCTCGGCCGGGAACACGTCCCCCTCGCCCTCCCGGTCCCAGAGCCACCGCCGTACGGCGTCCTTGGCGGCGATCCGGCCGAGCAGCCACTGCCGGCGACCGCGTGGCGCGTGCCGCTCGTACTGCGAACGCTCCTCCCCGCCCAGGGAGTTGCGCATGATGAGGTCGCGCGAGGCGAGGTCGGGCCAGCGTTCGTGGAGCAGTACCCAGCCGTCCGACCGGGCCTGGGAGAGGGTGTTGCGCTCGGGGAATCGTTCGACGGGCCTGGTCTGCGGGTCGTTGTCGAAACGGCGGTCCTGCCAGCCGCTCAGCACGGCCCATACCCGGCCGTCCACAGTCAGTTGGACGTCGGCTTCGAGGACGGTGTCGGTGAGTGAGGTGATCCGGACGAAGCAGTCGACGTCGGTGCCGGGTTCGGGGTGCGGCCCGTAGAACCTCATCTCCCGCATCCCGACCGGGAACACGACCGTCCGCGCGGTGCGCGTCGCCATGATCCAGTACCCCAGGATCTGGCCGACGTTGTCGAGGAGCGAGCCGGGCGCGGGCGGGGTCGTGATGACTCCCCGTACGTGCGCCTCGCCCAGCGCGGTGAGCTCGGTGACCCCCTGGAACGCCGGGCCGTGGAACATCCAGCGCTCGGCGTAGAGCTGGGCGGCGGTGTGGTCGGGGGTGCGTTCGGTGGTGGGGTCGGTGGGCCAGGGGGTGGGGTGGGCTGTCAACTCCGGGTAGGTGGCGGCGAGTTCGACGGTGGCTCGGGCTCGGGGGCCGAAGGAGACGGCGCGGTGGGTGGGGGCGGCGGGGACGGGGGCGACTGTCACGTCCACGTCGCGGGGTGGGGTGGCGGTGAGCCACTGGTCGAAGCGGGCGCCGTGGACGGCGACGGCGACGGCTGGGGTTCCGGGGTCGGTCTGCTCCGCCGCTCGCAGGGCCTCTTCCATCATGTGCTGCACGATCGTCGTCGCCGGGACCACCGGCCATCGGTCGGCCACCTCCGGCCAGCCAGGACGCTGCGGGAAGAAGCAGTGGTCGAGGAGGTACGGCATGGTGTCCGGGGACACGTGGACCGTGGTGCGCCAGGGGGGAGGGGTCGCCTCGGCGGGCGGTGTCGGGGGAAGTAACCGGGTGGTGAGGGCGGTTGACCGGGGGCGCAGGAGCGGGGGCAGAGACGCGGGGGCGGGGAGGCCCGGGGTGGGGTGGGCTCCGAAGGGGGGCACGGTGCCTGGGGCGGGGTAAGGGGCGGTGGGTGTGCTGTAGGCCCGGGGAGAAGTCCCGGCGGGTACCGAGGAGGGTACCGAAGGGGCTTGCCGGGAATCTCCGGCGGGCGGTGCGGTGGCTGGCCGGGATGCCTCGGCGGACGTCGCGGAGGCTTGCTGAGAAGCCCCGTTGAGCGCGCTGCCTGCCGGGCCGCCGACCAGGCCGGTGCCCACGGTGGGGCCGCCCGGATCCTGCGCGGCACCCCCGGTGTAGGCCGCGGCGGAACCGGGACGGCGACGGCCCGCGCCGATCAGCTCGGCGGCGGTGTCCGCCGTCTCCCGCAGCAGCGCGCCGAGTTCGGCGGCGGCCGGGAAGCGGCCCGCGAGCGCGTCCAGGGACGACGTCAGCGCGGCGGCGCCCGGGAGACCGGCGGCACCGGGTATCTCCGTGACGCCCAACACCCCGGCGGCACGCCTCCGTTGAGCCGTCACCGGCGTCGAGGCAGCAAACGGCGACGCAACGGTGCCCGACAGCGCGGCGGCAACCGGTGCCCCGGTAACCGCAGGCCCCGCGAGGTTCAGCCCCGAACTCAGTTCAGCGCGCAGTCGCGTGAGCGTCGGTTCGTCGAGGGAGACGAGCGCGCCGCCCAGGTCGAGCCGGACAGGCGGGCGGTTGGACGGCCGGTCCCCCCGCACGGGGTTCCCGGGGAGGGCCGGTTCCGTGGAGCGGTCGGAGGGACCGGCGACATGGGGAGCGGAGTTGCCGGTGGTGTCAGGGGTGGCGGAGCCCGGCAGCGCCGGTGCCGTCGCCCTCCCCGACACCCACAGCGCCGTTGCCACGCGCCGGAGTTGGGCGAGACCGTCGCGGTGCGGGGAGTTGGCGGCGACGACCAGGTGATCGCGCCCCGACAGCGTGTCGCCGATGAGGGAGCCGAGCTGGCCGGTGCCGACCTGGATGAAGGTCCGGTGTCCGGCCGCGTACATGGCCTCGATCAACTGCCGGAAGCGCACCGGCTCCAGCAGATGCCGTACGAACAGCTGACGCACCGCTGACTCTCCCGCCGGGAAGGGCGCCGCCGTCGTCCCCGACCAGACGGGAACCGTCGGCGGCTGAAGCCGGAAGAGGCTCGCGGCCTGCTCGATCGGGGCCAGGTAGGGCGCCAACATCGGCGTGTGGAAGCCGGACTGGAAGGGCAGCACCTGACTGAGCACACCCCGGGCACGGAACGCCCGGACGAACTCCTCGACCGCCGAAGCAGGGCCGCACACCATCGACTGGCTGGGCGCGTTGTCGTGCGAGAGCACGATCCCGGCGTCCGCCCAGCCCTCCTCGGCGAGCGCCTCGAGGACCCGTTCGGCGGATGTGCCGAGTGCCCCGAACGCCAGCCCCGGCACGGTCACCGTGTCGGGGTCGAAGGTCGCCATGAAGGCGCCGACCTCGTCGCCGTCGTACAGTCCGGCGGCCGTCATCGCCGTCCACTCGCCGACGCTGTGCCCGGCCACCGCGTCGGGGACGACGCTCATGCGGCGCAGCGCCCGGTCGAGCAGCAACCCGACCCCGACCACCCCGAACCCGTGCCGGCCCACGTCCCCGACCTCGGCACGTTCGCCGGTCGGGAGCACAGCGTCCAGACCGAAGTGGGCGGCGATGTCGTCGACGCGGGGCTCGAAGTCACCTTCGAGGCCGGGGAAGACGAAGGCCAGGCCTCCCAACCCCCCCTCCGCATCGCCCCGTAGCGGTTCCGGCCGGAACCAGACGTCGCTACGGCCCTGCCATGCCCGCCCCTTGGCGATCGTCCGGCGCGCCAGCGTGAGCCGCTTCGCGGTCGGGTCGACGATGCCGAGCCGGGCGGGCCCGGCCTGCGGATGTGTACGGGCGGCGTCGAGACCGGCGGCGAGTACGGCCGGGTCGTCCGCGTCGAGCAGGGCGGCGAGGGCCTCGGGGGTGTCGGCGGCGAGCAGGAGGACTCGCTCGGGCTCGGCGACGGTGACCGACGGCCCGGGTGCCGTCGGCATGAGGGACGCCGTGCTCCTCGTACGCGCCCCGGGCGCCTCCTCCAGCACCACATGGGCGTTGATCCCGCCGAACCCGAACGCGTTGACCGCCGCCCGCCGTACCGGCTGCTCGGCGGTCGTCTCCCAGGGCGCCGCCCGGTCCAGCGGGCGGAAACGGGTGGCCGCGAGGGCCGGGTGCGGGTCGTCGCAGTGCAGGGTGGGCAGGAGCATGCCGTGGTGGACGGCGAGGGCAGCCTTGACCAGGCCCGCGACCCCGGCGGCGGGCATGGTGTGCCCGATCATCGACTTCACGGAGCCGATCACCGCCGGACCGCTGCCGCCCGCGCCTTCGCTTGTCCTGGGCCCGAACACCTCTGCCAGCGTGGCCAGTTCGGCTGCGTCTCCGGCGGGGGTCGCCGTGCCGTGGGCCTCCAGGAGGCCCACCGAACCGGGCTGGGCGGGGTCGAGTCCGGCGGCGCGCCAGGCCTGGCGTACGGCGTGGGTCTGGCCGCCGGGGTCGGGGTTGACCAGCCCGGCGGCGCGGCCGTCGCTGGCCACGCCGGTGCCCCGGATGACGGCGTAGATCCTGTCTCCGTCGCGCTCGGCGTCGGCGAGGCGCTTGAGGACAACCACGCCGGTGCCCTCACCGATCAGGATGCCGTCGGCGCCCCGGTGGAAGGGGCGGATGCGCTGGCTGGGCGAGAGGGCGCGGAGTTGCGAGAAGACGCTCCACAGGGTGATGTCGTGACAGTGGTGGACTCCCCCGGCCAGCATCAGGTCG
The DNA here is from genome assembly GCF_010548275.1 of Streptomyces sp. SID12488. Lineage (GTDB taxonomy): Bacteria > Actinomycetota > Actinomycetes > Streptomycetales > Streptomycetaceae > Streptomyces. The sequence continues at coordinate 182,511 of NZ_JAAGLT010000007.1, read as the reverse complement.
CAGCGCCCGGAAGCCAGTTCGTTCACCGCCTGGTCCACGGCAACCAGCGAGGAGGCGCAGGCCGCGTCCACGGTGTACGCGGGTCCGCGCAGGTCGAGCCGGTTGGCGACCCGGGAGGCGGCGAGGTTGGGGACGAGCCCGATCGCCGACTCGGGGCTGTCGGGACCGAGCCGGTCCGTGAACGCAGCACGGACACGGTCGAGTTGGGCGGGATCCAGCTCCGGCATCAACTCGCCCAGCGTGCGGACGAGTTGGCCTGCCGTACGGACCCGCTGGTCGAGCCGGACCAGGCCCGGGGTGAGGTAGCCGCCCCGGCCGAGGACCACGCCGATGCGGTGCCGGTCGGGAAGGTGGTCGTCGCCGCCCGCGTCGGCGAGGGCGGCGGCGGCCACGTTGAGGGCGATGAGCTGGTCGGGCTCGGTGCCGGAGACGGAGTTCGGCATGATCCCGAACCGGGTCACCTCCACCTCCGCCAGCTCGTCCACGAACCCGCCGCGCCGGCAGTACACCTGGTCGGCGACGGCACGGCCACCGGCGGAGTCGGGCCGGTAGTAGGCGTCCGCGTCCCAACGCCCGTCCGGCACGTCGGTGATGGCGTCCGTCCCGGCGAGCAGGTTCCGCCAGTAGGAGTCGAGGTCGGCGGCGCCGGGCAGCAGCACGGACATACCCACGATGGCCACGGGCGTCGACGTACCACCACCCGCTGACCGCGTATGACGATCAGTCATGTCGGTTACCAGCCCGACGAGGTGTAGACGACGGTGCCTGCCGACTCCTCGCCCCAGGCCAGTTCACGGAGCAGCGCGGCCGTGCCCTCCTCCGGGTCGATGAGCCTGACCCCGCGCCGGGCGTACTCGCGCCCGAGTTCGGGGGTCACCATGCCGGTGTGGCCGCCGGTCGGCGCCCACGGCCCCCAGTGCACGGTCAGGGCCCGCTGCCCGGTACGGGACGCCCAGGCGGCGCCGAGGCTCTGGAGGGCGTCGTTGGCGGCGGCGTAGTCGACCTGGCCCCGGTTGCCGAGGACGGCGGAGATGCTGCCGAACAGGACAGCGAAAGCAGGCCTGTTGGGGAGCTGCTCCAGTGCGGCGAGCAGGGTCTCCGCACCGGTGGTCTTCGTCCCGTAGACGCGCTGGAAGGACTCGGCGGTCTTCTCGGCGATGAGCCGGTCCTCGATCACCCCGGCCGCGTAGACGACCCCGTCGAGGCGGCCGTGTTCGGCGTGGATCTCCTTCACGGCCTGGAGCGCCGCGTCCTGTTCCCGGAAGTCGACGGAGTGGTAGCGGGCGGGGCTGCCGAGGGCCCCCAGTTCGTCGAGGGTGGCGGTGATCTCCCGCTGGGCGAGCAGGAGTTCGGCCTCGCGGTTGAGCTCGGCGGGGGTCAGTCCGCCCCGGGCGGCGAGTGCGGCGCGCAGTTCGGTCCGGGTGCCGGCGGCTGCTGTGGCCGCGCCCTCCGGGCCCTCCGGTGCGGGTGTGCGGCCGAGCAGTTCGATCCGGCAGCGGGAGGCGGACGCCAGTGAGGCGGCGAACTTCGCGGTGATGCCCCGCGCCCCGCCGACCAGCAGGACCACGCTGTCCCGGTCCAGTCCGAGGGCGGCGGCCTCCGCGGCACCGTCCCCGGCGGGTCCGGCGCCGGTGGTGCCGAGTGCGCCCAGCGGGGTTTCGATCAGCTCAAGTCCATGGCGTCCTGCGGCAGTTCGCAGGACGACAGGGGTGCGGTCGGAGGCGAGCAGCTCGCCGAGCAGCGCGTCGGCGACGGCCGCGGCACTCGTGTCGTCGTCGGCGAGGTCGATGATCCGCGCGTCGGTCTCCGGGTACTCCCGGGCGACCGTCCGGAAGAGCCCGTGCAGGCCGGCCGACCTCAACTCGGCCTCGTCCGGGCCGCCTTCCGTGGTCACCCGTACGGCGAACAGCCAGCGCGGCCCGAGTCCGAGGGCCGCCTTGAACACGGGGAACGCGTCGGGCAGCACCGGTGGCCGGGACGAGGCCAGCGGGTCGAGGTACAGCACGCCGTCAACCTGCCCGTCCGGCCCGTCCGCTCCGGTCAGCAGATGCTCGGGGCCCAGGACCACCGTGTCGGCGCCATGCCCGGCGAGCCGCGCCGCGACCTCCCGGGCTACCGTGCCGGAATCGTCGTCACCGAGGAGGGCGAACCGCTTTCCGGCCAGTACGGCGGCGGGGTCGACGCTCCCGGTCCCGGTCGGGGTCCCGTCCGCCATGCCGTGTCCGTCCTGCTGTTCCAGCAGGACGGGGCGCAACTGGAAGCGCTTCGGCGCCTCACCGGTGACCTCCGGGGACACGTCGGCCGCCTCGGCCGCCACCGGCCGGAGGGACTGCGGTGCCGCTCCTTGTTCCTCGACCTCATCCGGGCCGGTGAGCCGCACGGTGAGCCATGCCGTCACCGAGGCCGCCGTACGGGCCTTGGCGAGATCCTCCAACTCGGCATCGTCGAGCACGGTGAGGTCACCGGCGCCCCCGATGCCGAGCCGCTGCGCCAACTCACCGGCGATCTCAGCCCGCTTGATCGAGTCGATGCTCAGGTCAGCTTCCAGATCGAGGTCGGGCTCGATCATGTCCACCGGATACCCGGTCCGCTCACTGATGATCTCCAGCACCACCCCCAGCACATCCGCCTCCGTGAACCCCACAGCAGCGGGGACAGGGACGGGAGCGGACACGGGCTGGGACACGGCCGTGGTGAGCCGCGCCGCGAGCCATGCCGTCACGGAAGCCGCCGTACGGGCCTTGGCGAGATCCTCCAACTCGGCATCACCGAGCACCGTGAGGTCACCGGCGCCCCCGATGCCGAGCCGCTGCGCCAACTCACCGGCGATCTCAGCCCGCTTGATCGAGTCGATGCTCAGGTCAGCTTCCAGATCGAGGTCGGGCTCGATCATGTCCACCGGATACCCGGTCCGCTCACTGATGATCTCCAGCACCACCCCCAGCACATCCGCCTCCGTGAACCCCACAGCGGCAGGGACGGGGACGGGGGCGGGCACGGCATAGAGCGCGGGCGGATAGGCGGGCGGCACGGCCACCCCCTGCTGATCCTGAGCCTGTGCCATCCGCAGGGGCTCCGGTGCCGTGGGCCCGGGTATCCACTGTCCCGGAGCCGCGCCGAAGTACGTGAGGAGTACGTCCCGTTGAGCGGCGACCATCTCGCGGCTGGCGCGCAGGAACTCGGAGATCAGCGCGTCCCTGCCGTCGGCGCCCGGGGTGCCGTCCTGGTGATTCGCGGTCACTGTCGTCGTCTCCACTACGCGTCGGGCCGGTGCGAGCGCACCGGGGAGGAGTTCGCCGGCGGCGGTGCGGACCAGATGGCCGTCGACCGTCCAGCCGGGCCGCTTCGGTGCCTTCGTCCGGGTCGCGTCGACGGCGTCGCGCCCGTGGAACAGCCATCCGGTGCGCACCGGCAGCCCCGCGACGGCCAGTTGGGCCAGCGCGTCGAGCCAGCCGCGCAGTCCGCTGTCGGGCCGTGGTTCGCAGGCGACCGTCCGGTGCGGGCGGTCGCCGAGGATCTGGCCGACCAGCCTCGTCAGTACGGAACCGGGCCCGGCCTCGACGAAGATCCGGGCGCCCGCCTCGTACATCGCCTCGATCTGGGCGACGAAACCGACCGGGGCACCGATCTGCGCGGCGAGTTCGGCACGCACCGCGTCGGCGTCGGCGCCGTACGGGGCGGCCGTCCGGTTGGACCACACCGTGAACTCCGGCGCGCGTACCGGCTGTTGGGCCAGTGCCGTCGCGAACCGTTCCCCGGCGCCGGCGACCAGCGGGCTGTGGAAGGCGCAGGCGACAGGGATGCGCTTCGCGCCGAGCCCGGCCGCGCGCAGCAGCCGTACGGCCTCGTCGACCGCCGCCGTCGGTCCCGAAATCACCGTCTGCTTGGGCGAGTTGTGGTTGGCGACGACAACCGAGGCAGGCGCGTCGGCGGCGCGCAGGGCGGCCGTGACGTCCTTGGCGCCCGCCGACACCGCAGCCATGGTGCCCGGGTCGTCGCCGTTGGCCTCGCCCGCGGCCGAGAGGATCGCGGTCGCCCGCTCGGCGCTCAGCGCGAGGAGTGCCTCCGGGTCGAGGGCGCCGGCCGCGCTGAGGGCGACGAGTTCGCCGTAGCTGTGCCCGGCGGCCATGTCCGGGCGCACGCCTGCCGAGGTGAGGAGGGCGTGCGCGGCGAGACCTGCGATACCCAGGGCGGGTTGGGCGACGCGGGTGTCGGTGAGCGCGGTGTGCTGGCGGTCGCGGGCGGTGTCGTCGAAGGCGGTGGGCGGGTAGAGGAGGTCGGCGTGGTCGCTGCCGAGTTCCAGGTAGTACTGGAGTTCGGGGAGGGCGACGAACACGTCGGCGAGCATCCCGGTTCGCTGGCTGCCCTGCCCGGGGAAGAGGAAGGCGACCTGGCCTGCCGTTTCCCCACGGTCCTGAGCAGCGAGGTGGACTCCGGCGCGCGGGTCGTGCTCCCCCGCCAGTGCCCGACGCAACTGCCCGACGAGTCCTGCCGTGTCCGTTGCCACGACCGCCACCTGCACGGGTTCGTGGCGGGCGTCGGAGCGGCGCGAGGCGGCGAGGGCGAGATCGCGCAGCCGCCAGGAGGACTGCTCGTCCTCCGCCGCTTTCAGCACGTCCTCGATGGCCCGCCGGGCCCCCGCCAGGTCGGCCGCCCGGAAGGTGAACAGTTCGACGGGCCAGGCGTCGAGCCCGTGTGCGGGCGGGGCGGAGTCGGCGTAGGCCTCCAGCACCACATGGAAGTTGGTGCCGCCGAAGCCGAACGCGCTGAGTCCCGCGAGTCGTTCGTGTGCCGGAGCCGCCCATGGTCGTGCCTGCCCGTGGAACACGAACGGGCTGCTGCCTTCCTCCCAGGCGGAGTTGGGCTTGCTCACGTGCAGGGTGGGCGGCTTGACCCCGGTGTGCAGGGCGAGCACCGTCTTGATGAGGCCGGCGAGTCCGGCGGCGCACTTGGTGTGCCCGATCTGCGACTTGACCGACCCGAGCGCCACAGCACCCGACTTGGCTCCGGCCTCGCTGAACACCTCGCTCAGGATGGCGAGTTCGGTTCGGTCGCCGACCACGGTCCCGGTGCCGTGCGCCTCGACGAGTCCGACCTCGGCGGGCGACACCCCCGCGTTGCGGTACGCCCGTTGCAGCGCGGCACGCTGTCCCTCGGGCCGGGGAGCCGTCAGCCCGAGGGAACGCCCGTCGCTGGAGCTGCCGACGCCCTTGATGACCCCGTAGATCCGGTCGCCGTCACGCTCGGCGTCCGCCAGCCGCTTCAGCACGACACACGCGACGCCCTCCCCCAGCGCGATCCCGTCCGCCGAGCTGTCGAAGGCGCGGGACCGCCCGGTCGGGGAGAGTGCGTGCACGGAGGAGAAGAGCACGTAGTCGTTGATGCCGTTGTGCAGATCGGCGCCGCCGCACAGCACGACGTCGCTGGTCCCGCCCACCAGTTCCTTGCAGGCGACGTCGACGGCGGCCAGGGAGGAGGCACACGCGGCGTCGACCGTGTAGTTGGCACCGCCGAGGTCGAGCCGGTTGGCGATCCGGCCGGAGATCACGTTGGAGAGCATGCCGGGGAAGGAGTCCTCGGTGAGCCTGGGCAGCTGATCCGCGAGCCCGTCCGGCACCTTGCCGTAGTACGAGGGCAGTACGGCGCGCAGCGTGCCCGCGTTGGACAGGTCGCTGCCCGCCTCCGCGCCGAAGACGACCGAGGTGCGCGAGCGGTCGAACTCCCGCCCCCGCTCTCCGTATCCGGCGTGCGTCAGGGCTCGCCGGGCGGCTTCGAGTGCCAGCAGCTGGACGGGCTCGATGCTGCCGAGCGAGGTGGGTGGAATGCCGTACGACAGCGGGTCGAAGGGGATGCGGGGCAGGAAGCCTCCCCACTTGGACGGCGTGACGCCGCCGTCCCCGGCCTCCTGCGAATAGTGCACGGCAGGATCCCAGCGGTCGGCCGGTACTTCACTCACCGCATCGTGACCGCCGAGGACGTTCGCCCAGAAGGCGGCGAGGTCGGGGGCATCCGGGAACATGCAGGCCATGCCCACGACGGCGACGTCGAGGGGCGCGGGCGCCGGAGCCTCCTCTGGCGGGTGTACACCGAGCCGCTCCCGCAGCTCCGCCGCCCGGTCGGTGAGGAAGTCGGCGGCGCCGCCTGCCACGGAGTGGTGCAGGGCGTCGATCGTCGTGGTCGCCGAGCGCAGCACGGCCACTTCGCCGGCCATGAACATGCCCTCGTCGAGCTGCCGTTGCTCGTCCACGGCCGCCAACTCGCCCTCGGTGTCGCGCTCGATGCCCTTGCTGGCGATCCGCAGCCGCCCGACGTTGAGCCGCTCCAGCCGCTCCCAGATCTGCCGATCCGGCACCCCGCTCGTCCTCAACTCCGCTTCGAACTCGCGGTAGTTGTCGCTGAACGGGCTGGGTACGCACCGAGTGGCATGACCGGGTGCCGTCTCCAGCAGCGCGGTACTGGTCGCGTCGACGACCTGTCGCTGGAAGAGCGGCTGCACCGCTCCGCAGGCCACGGCCTCCTCGGTGAACAGATAGGCGGTGCCCATGAGGACGCCTACGGATGCGCCGCGCGCGGTCAGTGGAGCGGCGAGGGCGGCGACCATCGCGGCCGACCGCTCGTCGTGGACACCACCCGCGAAGAACACCTCGATCCGCTCGGCGTCGCTGTCCTTGGCCCCGGCCAAGTAGTCGTCGATGACGGCGAGTTGGGCCTCCCAGAGCGGAAAGCTGCCGCGCGGTCCGACATGGCCGCCGCACTCGGACCCCTCGAACACGAACCGGCGTGCCCCGGCCTCCAGGAACTGCTTCAGCAGCCCCGGCGAGGGCACGTGCAGGAAGGTACTGATCCCCGCCCGCTCCAACGCCTCGGCCTGGGCCGGACGGCCGCCCGCGATGATGGCATGCGTCGGCCGCAGCTCCCGTACGGCTTCGAGCTGGGCGTTTCGCAGCTCCTCGGGCGCGAATCCGAGCACGCCGACACCCCAGGGCCGGTCGCCTCCGACGGCTTCCCGGGTCTCGGCCAGCATGGTCCGGGTCTGCTCGCCACTGGCGAGGGCCAGCGCGACGAACGGCAGCGCGCCGCCCCCGGCGACGGCCGCGGCGAACCGCGCCTGGTCGCTGACGCGGGTCATCGGCCCCTGGGCGACGGGGAGTTGGGTGCCGAGGGACCGACTCATCGGGGAACCGGAGCGCAACGCACGTACGGGCCCGTCACCTCGTACAACGTCGTGAATGGCGCCGGTGAGGGCGCGGACCGTGCGGGCGGCGTCGCCCCACCGGTCGGCGAAGCGGGCGGCGAGGAAGCCGTCCTGGCCGACCGGGAGGAGCTGGGTGCGCGGGTCCTGGGCGCCGAGCATCGCCGCGACCGCCGCCGGATCGCCGGCCGGGACGGACGGGGCGTCAGGGCCGCGCCGGTGCAGTACGCGGTGACCGGACACGACGACGGTCTCCGAGCCGTCCATCGAGCGCAGCGCGGCAGCCGTCGCCTCCGGCAGCGAGGACTCGGCGAGCAGGGCGAGTTGACTGTCGAGCACGACGCCCGCCGCTCCCCCGGCGACGGCGGCGGCTGCCGTACGGGGGCCGATGCCGCCACGGGCCCAGACGGGGAGGTCGATGCCGGGTTCGGCGAGGAGCCGTTGCAGCAGGACGAAGGTGCTGAGGTCACCGATCCTGCCGCCGCCATCGCTGCCCCGGGCGATCAACCCGTGCGCACCGGACCGGACGGCCGCGAGGGCCTCCGCCAGGTCGGTGACCTCGACGAGGACACGGTGGCGGGCGGCGACCTCGGCGACCGGCCTGAAAGCGTCGGAGACATCGGCGACATCAGGGGCGAGGATCACGGTGTCGGGGCCACCGTCGCCGACCAGGTCGGCGAGGGTGAGTCGGCAGTGGGGGCCGATCCGTACGCCGTAGCGGAAGTCGGAAGTGGAGGGGACAGAGGGGCTGGAGGGGGTGGAGAGCGCGGCGAGGCGGCGCATTCGCGCCAGCGCGTCTCTGGCTCTCCGGTCGCCGAGACCGAGGTCGAGTACCCCTAGGCCGCCTGCCCGGCTGACCGCGGCGGCGAGCCTGGCGTCGGGCTCGCCGAACGGGGTGACTCCAATGATCATGTCAACGGCGCGCACGGCAGACGTCATGATTCTCCGAAATATTCGGTGAAACTGCACGGTGGGGGTTTTGTGTGGCGCGGAGGCACTTCACTTCTGGGGGAAACGCTTCGAGGGGAAACCACCGGGAAGCTAGCGCCGACATTACTCGCGAGTCAACATGGCGTGGAACATTCCGTATGCGGCCGATTCCATTCGGCCACCATCACCCGGCCGTCCCAAGTCCCGAAAAACCGTCCAATTCCAATCAGTATCGACATCACCGCAGACCCGGCGGCACACCCTGGCCGTCAGCGAGCTGTCAGAAACCCGGTTGAATTCACTTCCGCCTCACGCCTCGGAAACACGGCGGGCAGGCGAAGGAAACCTTGTAAATTCTTCATGTCAGCATCGCGGCGGCCGAATCCAGGCATGCCTGAGAGGCCCCTTCGGCACGGCCTAAGGCCACTGCCCGGCGACACTGACAGACCATCTAATTCCACTGCCCCTTCCTGAACAAGAGGCAGGACACGACAGAACGAGCCGACCTCCCCGTCGGAAACCCGGGGAGGTCGGCTCGTTACGAGGCTGGGGGTCGCCGTCAGGCCCTGGCCTCAGACGCACCGGACGCCTGGGACACCTCGGACGCCTGGGACACCTGGGAGTCGAGAGCCCCCGGAGCCGTCTCAGGCTCCGAAGGGGCCCCCACCGAGCGGACCGGGATGAGGAAGGCGACGACCGACGCCGCGAGGCCGACACCGCAGCCGAGCATCATGGCGGCCCGGAATCCGGCCTCGGAGGGCAGCGCGAAGCCGCCGAAGTCGGTGGTCATCTGGGCCAGGACGACGCCGATGACGGCGGCCGAGACCGAGCTGCCGATCGAGCGCATCAGGGTGTTGAAGCTGTTGGCGGAGGCGGTCTCGGACTGCGGGACCGCGCCCATGATGAGCGCCGGCATGGCGCCGTAGGCGAAGCCGACACCCGTGTTGCAGACGATGGTGACCGCTAGCAGCGCCCAGGTGGAGCCGGAGCCGACGAGGGGCAGGGAGATCCCGTACCCGATGGCGATGACCAGGCTGCCGACGGAGAGCGTGATCCTGGGGCCCGACTTGGCGGAGAGCATGGCGCCGAGCGGTGACATGACCATCATCATCAGACCGGCCGGAGCCATCCACAGGCCCATGGCGAGCATGGACTCGCCGAGGCCGTAACCGGTCTCCTTGGGCAGCTGCATCAACTGGGGGATGACCAGGGCCTGGGCGTACATCGCGAACCCGACGAGGATCGAGGCCGCGTTGGTCATCAGCACCTGCGGACGGGCGGTCACCCGGAGGTCGACCAGCGGTTCGGCGTTGCGCAGTTCCCACCAGCCCCAGGCCAGCAGTACGACCACGGCGACGGCGAACAGCCCGAGGGTGGTGCCACTGCCCCAGCCCCAGTCGGCGCCCTTCGACACGGCGAGGAGGAGGCAGATCAGCGCGGTGCCGAGCCCGATCGCGCCGAGCACGTCGAAGCGCCCGGAGGCGGTGTTCTCCCGCCCGGCGGGCACGAAGACCGCGATCAGCGCGGCGAAGGCGAGGGCCAGCGCGGCCACGACCCAGAAGAGCACCCGCCAGCTCGCGTTCTCGGCGATCGCCGCGGAGAACGGCAGCCCGAGCGCGCCGCCGACACCCATGGACGCGCTCATGATCGCGATGGACGACCCGAGCTTCTCCGCCGGTACGACGTCACGCAGCAGACTGATGCCCAGGGGTACGACGCCCATGCCCATGCCCTGCAGTCCGCGCCCGGCGATCATCGGGAGCACGGAGGAGGACAGCGCGCACAGGACGGAGCCCAGGATGAGCGGCACGAGCGAGACGAGCAGCATGCGCTTCTTGCCGTACATGTCACCGAGCCGGCCGGCGACCGGAGTCACGACCGCGGCGGCCAGCAGGGTGGCGGTGATCACCCAGGAGGCGTTCGAGGCGGAGGTGTCGAGCAGGCTCGGCAGCTCCCCGATCAGCGGGACCACGAGGGTCTGCGTGATCGCGGCCACGATGCCGGCGAAGGCGAGGATGCCGACAACTCTGCCGGAGCCGGCGTCGGGCTTGGGACTGTCCACGGGGTTGCTCCCTCACGGCGATGTGCATGATGCACGAGATGTGCAGCATACACATCGCCGGTGAACGAACTAACTTGGGAGAGGGTCCACCGAAGGGAAGACCCGTCCAGGAGCCGAAGGAAGCAGCCGCGTGGACAAGCCGACAAACGACCGCGTCGACAACGACGTGGACAAACCCCTTGATCTGATCGAGTTCGAGACGATGCTCCTCGGTCGGCACATGCATCTGCGCTCACCGAGAGCGGGGGGCGCGCCAGAACGGCTCGACCGCAGCGCGTACACCCTCCTCAGCCGTATCCAGGTGGAGGGCCCGATGTCCATCGGCCAGCTCAGCGCCGCGTTCAGCCTCGACGCGTCCACGCTCAACCGGCAGACCGCCGCGATGCTCCGGGCCGGAATCGTCGAACGCATCCCCGACCCCGAAGGCGGCATGGCACGCAAGTTCGCGATGACGGAGAAGGGCGAGCGCCGGCTGGCCGCCGACCGCGCGGCGAACCTGGACGGCCTGGCCAAGGTGATGGCCGACTGGACAGCCGAGGAGGTCGCGGACTTCGCCGCCCAACTGAGCCGCCTCAACCGTGATGTCGAGCGACTGGACGGACGTCCGTGGCCGCGCGGCTGAGCGGCCGAGGGGCCGAGGGGCTGGACACCACCTACATCGCCTACAAGCAGTGAACGTACGTTAACGATTGAAACCTGAACCATCCCGGCATGAATTGCCCCTGGCATGGGCAGAGTTGAGGTGCGCCAACCGTTCCGCGCCGACCGTCCACGTCGCACTCGGGGAGGCAGCTTCGCCGTGCGCTCCGAGCCGGAAGTCCCCGCCCCTTTGCGCCACTTCGTCGCCCGCCGGGTCGTCGTCACCGGCCTGGGCGCCATCACCCCGCTCGGTGTCGGAGTCCCCGATCTCTGGCGAGGCCTCCTCGAAGGCCGTTGCGGAATAAGGGAGTTGACCGGCGAGGAGTTCACCGGCCTGCCCGTCCGCGTGGCGGGCACGGTCCCCGTGGACCCGGCAGGCCTGCTTCCCCGCCCCCAGGCCCGCCGGATGAACCGGTCCGCGCAGTTCGGCGTACTGGCGGCGCGGGAGGCCTGGCTGGACGCGGGCTTCGACGGTTCGGGCACGGAGGCGAGCGGTCTGTCCCCCGAGCGCGTGGGGGTGTCGGTGGGCGCGATCCTGGGCGACGCGTCGGTCCTGGTCGGCGGCGACCGCAGGCTGCGCGAGAAGGGGCCCCGGGCGGTCTCGCCGCTCACCACCCCCATGACGGTGCCGTCTCAGGCGGCGTCCCAGATCTCGCTGGCCCTGCGCATCACGGGCGAGGCCCGCACGGTGACCAGCGCCTGCGCGTCGGGCACGGAGGCGATCGGCCAAGCCATCGACCGCATACGGTACAGCCATGTCGACGTCGCCCTCGCGGGAGGCGCCGAGGCTGTCGTCACCCCGGCGATCATGGCGTCGTTCGCCGCGATGCGCGCTCTGTCCACGCGTCCCGCCGGGGACCTGCCGTCCCGCCCCTTCGCCAGGGACCGGGACGGTTTCGTCAACGGCGAGGGCGCGGGTTTCCTGCTCCTGGAGTCCGAGGAACACGCCCGGGCGAGGGGCGCCCGTGTCTACTGCGAGGCGGCCGGCTGGGGCCTGTCGGCCGACGCCCACCACATGGCGGCGCCCGACCCGTCCGGCACCGGAGTGGCACTGGCCCTCCACCGCGCCCTGCGCGACGCCGGAGGCCAACCCGCCGACGTGGTCCACGTCAACGCCCACGCCACGGCCACGCTCGACGGCGACCTGGCGGAGGCGAACGCGCTGCGGGCGGTACTGGGCACCACCCCGGCCCCCGTCACGGCCCTGAAGGGCCACCTCGGCCACCTCCAGGGCGCCGCGGGCGGAGTGGAGGCGGTCGCGACGGTCCTGACCCTGCACCACGGCACGATCCCGCCGACGATCGGCTGCACGGCGGGGGAACAGGACGAGGCGATCGACCTGGACGTGGTGAGAGGCGCCCCGCGCCCGCTGCCGGACCACGGCGATCTGGCCCTCAGCAACTCGTTCGGGTTCGGCGGGCACAACGCGGTACTGGCGTTGCGGCGGGTGCGCTTCACCGGCTAGGCGGTTCTTCGGCTGCGGGCCCGGTGGGGGCCGGTCGCGCCCCGCGGCGCAGCCGCAGATGGACGCAGCCCCGCGCCCCTGGCGGGGCGTCAGGCCCTCGTGGAGCCATGGAGAAGGGGCGGTCACGCCGAACGTTTGCGAGCGGCTGTCTTCTTGACTGCGGCCTTCTTCGCCGGGGTCTTCTTGGCGGCGCTGGTCGACTTGTTGCCGGTGGTGGTCTTCTTGGCGGCGGCCTTCTTCTCTGTGGAGGTCGACTTCTTCCCGGCGTCCGCCTTGGGCGCGGCCTTCGAAGCGGCAACCGTACGACGCCCCCGCAGGGGCTCGACCTCCCCCTCCTCCTCGACGGTTTCGCCGCGCGACTCCTTGGCCTCCCGGACGCTCTTCTCCAGCGCGGCCATCAGGTCGAGCACCTTGCCGCCACCGCTGGGCGCCGGGGCGTGCGGCGCCTCCTCGCCGGCGGCCTTCGCGGCGATGAGCTCCTCGACGGCTTCGCGGTAGTCGTCGTGGAGGTCGGCGAGGTCGACCTCGCCGAGGGTGGCCATGAGGGCGTCGGCGAGATCGAGTTCCTGGTCCCGCACGGTGACGCCGGTATCCGGCGCGACCCCGTCCGTGGCCCGGATCTCGTCGGGCCAGAGCAGCCCGTGCATGGCGATGACGTCGTCGACGACCCGCAGCATGCCGAGCCGCTCCCGCCCCCGGAGCGCGAACTTGGCGATGGCGACCTTCTGGCTGCGCTTCAGGGCCTCGCGCAGCAGGGTGTAGGGCTTGGCGGCCGGGACCCCGTTCGCGGACAGGTAGTAGGCGGTGTCCATCTGTAGCGGATCAATACGGTCACTGGGCACGAAGGCGACGATCTCGATGGTCTTGGCGGTGGGCAGGGGCAGCGACGCCAGATCGTCATCGGTGATCGGAATCATCGAGCCGTCGGCACCCTCGTACGCCTTGCCGATCTCGTCCCCCCGGACCTCCCGGTCCTCCATCTCGCACACCTTGCGATACCGGATGCGCCCGCCGTCCTCGACGTGGATCTGCCGGAAGGAGATCGCGTGGCTCTCGGTGGCGTTGACGAGCTTGATCGGGATGCTGACCAGCCCGAAGGAGATGGCGCCGTTCCAGATGGATCGCACGAGGAAACCTTCCTCCGGTCACCCAGGGGCACTTTGCCCCACTTTCATGGGATTCTCATCGTATGACGCCGATCACGGAAGTGGAGGGGCGAAGGGTGGCGCTCTCCAACCTGGAGAAGGTGATCCACCCGGCGACAGGCGTCACCAAGGGGGAGCTGCTCCACTACTACGCCACCACGGCGGACGCCCTCCTCCCCCACCTCCACGACCGCCCGGTCTCCTTCCTCCGCTACCCGGACGGCCCCGACGGCCAGGTCTTCTTCGCCAAGAACGTGCCGCCGGGTACGCCCGACTGGGTCACGACGGCGGTGGTCCCTCGCTCGGAGGGCCCGGCGCGCATGATCCTGATCCAGGACCTGCCGAGCCTCATGTGGGCGGCAAATCTGGTCACGGAGTTCCACACCCCGCAGTGGCTGATCGACGCCCCCGGCGAGGCCGACCGCATGGTGCTCGACCTGGACCCCGGCCATCCGGCGACGATCGTGGAGTGCTGCGAGGTGGCGCTCTGGCTACGGGAGCGGCTGGCGGCGGACGGGATCGAGGCGTACGCGAAGACGTCCGGCTCGAAGGGCCTGCACCTCCTGACGGCACCGGCGGCCCGGACCCCGGCCGGCGAGATCACCGCGTACGCGAAGGAGCTGGCGGTCGAGGCGGAACACACCCTCCCCCACCTGGTCGTCCACCGCATGACTCGCAGCCTGCGCCCCGGAAAGGTCTTCGTCGACTACAGCCAGAACGCGGCCCGGAAGACCACGGCAACGCCGTACACCCTCAGGGCGCGGGCAGAGCCGACCGTCTCGACACCGGTGACGTGGGAGGAGGTGGCGGGGTGCACCAGCCCGGCCCAACTCACTTTCAGGGCCGGGGACATCGCGGCCCGCCTGGATACGTACGGGGACCTGCTGGCCCCGCTCCTGCTGACGCAGCCGCCATGAAGTCGGTTTCCCGCCCGCCGAACTCCGAGGCGGTCGAGAGGGTGTCCCCCGCTGCTCACCACAAAACGGCCTTGGGCGCCCTCGTTCCCGTCTCCGCAGGCACCCCTTGCGGTTGATCATCTCGTAGCGGTCGCTGCGGGGACAGACGGCCGGCCGTAGAGCCCGTCGCGTCGCATCACGTCACGAGTCGTCGGCGCCTGTCACCAAGCTCCAGCCGTGCGAACCGGTTCCGCGCTTCCGACCGTCGACGCGGGTGACATCCGGCCCTCCTTTGCTGACCGATCGCAGCCCGCTCAGCAGGGTCAAGGACGCGCAGTAGAGGGTCAGGCCAATGGCGATACAGAGGGCGAGAAAGGGCCGCGATCCCTTGCCCGTCGTGCGGATCACCTCCGGGAGTCCGGAGCCACAGAGGATCGTCGCCAAGGCGTAGACCTTCCACAACAGTCCGTGCACTCGCTGCTGCCTGCGCACTTCGGCGAACGACGGAAGGGTCACCAGGAGCCGTGCCTCGCAGTGGTCGCACGTCTCATGGACCTCGTTCACCCGCCTGTCGAAACGCTCCAGACAACCGGTCGTGGCGTTGGTGAGGCAGATCGTCCGGGCATGCCTGCCGCCCACCGCCCTGCCGATGCTGTGCGTGATCCTGTACTCGAAACTCCCCGTCACCTCAGCGGCCACGGCTCCCCCCTTCGCTTCTCCGGCGCAACCCGGAAGACCGCTTCCAAGGCCGGTCACCGCGGGTCCCTGCCGGTCACAAGATCCTGGGCGCCCGGAGCGAGATCAACCCGCGGTCGGACGCGCCTTGCCTGTCCATCGACCCGGCCCCCACCACCTGACCCAGAACCTGATCCGAACGAAACGGCCTACACCCGCCCCCAGGTCCCCCGGTCCCGGGCCACCGCGTGCAGGGCCTCCACGTCCGCCGGTTTCAGTACGCCACCCAGTCGCACCAGCTCCGACAGATCCGTGTCCTGGAGCACCCTGACCTCCCGCAGCGGAACCGTGATCCGCAGGTCGGCCGGGCCTGCCAGGGCCAGAAGGGGGTGGACCTCGGCCGTCAGGGCGTACGAGGCCCGGTCGGCGTCGGAACGTACCCGTCGCAGCAGCGGGTTCGGGTCCCGGCGGCCCAGGGAGACCATCGGGTCGGCGACCAGTACCCGCTGTTTACGGGCGTACAGCGTGTGCACCGCGAACAGTCCTCCCGGGCCGATCACCAGATGGTGGATCCGGTCGCCGCCGGGGAGCGGGAGCGAGTGCAGGGTGTGCCAGCCCGCGCCCTCCAGCGCCTCCAGGGCATCGCCCACCGCCTGTTCCGCCGTCAGGGCACGCCTTCGGGGGTCCGGGCGGAGACGATGGGGTGGGCCCGGGTCGCGGTCCAGGGCGACCTGGAGGGCCTCGCCGGGACGGTTCGGGGCCAGGTCGTCGTCGGGGTGGAGGGAGAGGCGGGCCAGCTCCGCCGGGGTGGGGACCGGGGGCGGGCCCACCGTCACCGGGCCCGTCAGGAACGGGCCCAGGGCTTCCAGTACGTCCCCTCTGAGGTCGTCGCTCAACAGGTTGACCCGGGACGACTCACGGTCGTACCAGGCGATGTTCCGCCCGTCCGTCAGGCACACGTACAGCCGTTCGTGACCTTGGCGCCAGGCCGGTACGACGCGCAGTCCGCTCATCCACCATCACCCCAATCCCCGCATGGCCATGGGAACAGGCGGGGTGCTGCCGGGGCAAGGACCCGGTTACCTTTGAAGGGAGTTGGGGCGTAGTTGGGTGCCCGAGTGGGGGAGGCGGCGTAGTTGCGGACCCGCAGGAAGGAGCCCGACGTGCCGGCTCCGGGCAAGCCGTGGAGCGAGATCGTGCCCGGGCTGTGGATGGGCGGACACGAGTTCACGCGTCGCCCGGGGGAGATCGAGTTCGCCGTCGTCCACGATGAGTTCGACCTGGTCATGACCCTGCTCAAGCTCCCTGGGTACGGGCCCGATCCCGGCGTGGAGCATCACGTGTGGTCCATCCCGGACGGCCCGCTCGACGGTACCCAGCTCGCCGGCGTGATCCGGCTCGCCGAGGCCGTGTGCGCCGCGCTGGAGGACGGGCGCAGGGTGCTCGTGCGCTGTTACAGCGGCTACAACCGCTCGGGGCTCGTCGTCGCGCACGCCCTCGTCCTCGACGGGTACGACATCGAGGAGGCGATCCGTCTCATCAGATCCCGCCGGTCCCCGTGGGCCCTGCACAACGAGCGGTTCGTGGAGTACCTGCGGACGGGCCTGTCCACGGCCCGGCTGCTGGAGGAGCTGGCGGAGTAGCCCGCGTAACCCGCCCGGCGAAATGCGACTTCCCTGCGAATAGGGTGTCGTGGACGTGGCGACTCATCGACCATCGCCCGCCATCCCCTTCCCGACGCCGACGCAGGAGTGCAGTGGACGCCAGCCGCATCTCCCGCGCCCTGCGCGCCACCCTCGCTGTCCTCGCCCTCGCGACCGCCACCGCCGCCTGCGGTGACGCCGGTGGGCTGCGCGGGGCCGGGCCGACCGCCACCGCCGTCAGCCCCGCCCGGCTCTGGCCCGAGCTGCCGGCCGCCTCCAGCCCCGCCTGGGACTACGGCGAGGCCGAGACCGAGACCGTGAAAGGCGTCACCGCCCCCGGCGACGACATCCACAAGGTCGACCCGGTGGCCGTCGTACGGGCCGAGATCGCCAGGCACGCCGACACCTACACCGCCGACGGCTCCCCGTACACCGGAACGGCCGCCGGGATGGCCGCCTGCGGCCGCAAGGGCACAGGGACAGGGACGGGGGCAGGGACAGCCGCCGGTACCAGCGCGTGTCCCGTCCTCAAGGCCTACTACCGCGACCTCACCGGCGACGGCCGCGACGACATGGCCCTCGGTTTCCGGCTGCTGCCGGGCAACGGGACGGCCGTACGCGTGTACACCTTCCAGCGGCACAGGCTGGTCCAGATCATGGCGAACGACGACGCGGTGACCGCCGTGGAACTGGCCGGCCGGGCCGTGATAATCCGCTCGCCGTCGCAGATCCCCGGGTACGAGTACCGCACGCAGTGGACCTGGGACGCCGACCAGAAGGCGATGCTGCTCACCCGGGACGAGTTCCTCCGCACCGGCAAACCCAAGCGCCTCCCCACCCCCCTGCCCGCCTCCTCCGCGAGCGCCCGGTGAGGGTCTCGCTGCCCGGGTGGGCAGGCACCCTCGCCGCCAAGGCCGCGCTGTTCATCACCGGGATGTGCTGCGCCCTCGCCGCCCTGCTCGGCGTCCTCGTGCATGTCTCGGTGACCCACCAGACCGTCGACCAGGCCCGCGACCGCGCCCTGTCCCGGCTGGTGGAGGCCACGGCCGCGTACGAGGCCGGGGACGCGCTGCGGCCTCACACCGGTATCGACCCCGAGGGGCTGCCGACGGCCCTGCGGACGCTCGCGGCGGCCGGGGAGCGCGGCACGATGGTCACCGACCACGACGGGGTGCCGACGATGTGGGCGGCCGGTCCCGCGGACGGCGGTCACGCGCTGGCCGTGGCGCTCGACTACTCACAGAGCGCCCGTACGATCGACGGCCTCGACCGGGCCATCCTGTGGTCGTCGGGCCTTGCCATCGGCGCGACGCTGCTGGTCGGCGCGTTCGCGGTGACCCGGGTGACCCGCCGCCTGCACGCGACCGCCCAGGTGGCCCGCCGGATCAGCGCCGGCGACCTCGACGCCCGCGTCGACGACGCCCGTACGCAGGACCCGAACCGCTCGCCGGACGAGGTCGCCGCCGTCGCCGCCGCCCTCGACACCATGGCCGCCTCGCTGCAACGGAAACTGCTCAGCGAACAGCGTTTCACCGCCGACGTGGCCCACGAGCTGCGCACCCCGCTCACCGGGCTGCACGCGGCGGCCGAACTGCTGCCTGCCGGGCGGCCGACCGAGCTGGTCAGGGACCGGGTCGCCGCACTGCGCACACTCACCGAGGACCTGCTCGAAATCTCCCGGCTGGACACGGGCAAGGAGCGGCTGGAGGTCGACACCGAGGCGCTCGGCGCCCTCGCCGAACGGGTGGTTCGGGCTTTCGGAGCCGCTGGAGCCGACACGGAGACCGTCGTCGTCCGTGACGCCCTCGTCGACACCGACCGGCGTCGGCTCGAACGGGTGCTCGGGAATCTGATCGCCAACGCCCACCGGCACGGCCGTACGCCCGTGACGCTGACCGTCGACGGGCCGGTCGTGACCGTGCGGGACCACGGTGACGGCTTCCCGGAGTACCTGGTGGAGCACGGGCCGCAGCGGTTCCGCACGGAGGGCGGGGCGACCGGGCACGGGCTCGGGCTGACGATCGCGTTGGGCCAGGCGGAGGTACTGGGCGCCCGGCTCACCTTCGCCAACGCGCCGGACGGTGACGGCGGTGGCGCTCTGGCGACGCTCACGCTGGCCGAATCACGGGAGCCCGCCACCAACGGCCCAGCGTGACGGGCGCCTTACACGACGCGCTCCTAGCGTGGCGGTTAGTCAGCTCTGTCCTGCCAAAGGAGCCCACATGTCACCGCGGACCACCCTGACCCGCCTCGGCATAGCCGCCGCCACCACCGCACTCTCCGTCGGCGCCGTCACCCCGGCACTCGCGAGCCCCGCCGACGACGACTGGGGCAGCAGCTGGAACCAGCAGCAGCAACAGAACAGCCAGAGCAACCAGAACAACCAAAGTAGCCAAAGCAATCAGAGCAATCAGAACAACAACAACGACGGCGGCGGGCAGCAGCAGAGCAACAACAGCTGGAACCAGCAGAACAACAACCAGCAAAGCAACAACCAACAGAGCAACCAGCAGAGCAACAACAGCAACTGGGGCCAGCACAACAACACCAGCAGCAACAGCAACACCGTCCTCTACAAGGGGATCGTCACCGCCAACGGCGGACTGCGGCTGCGCAGCGCGCCGAATCGTGGCAGCGCGATCATCCGGGTCGTCCCGAAGGGCGCCATCGTCAACATCTTCTGCAAGACCGGCGGCGAGAACGTCGACGGCAACTCGCTCTGGTACCTCCTGACGGACGGCACCTGGGCCTGGGGCGCCGCCCGCTACATCGACAACATCGGCGCCGCGCCGCGCTTCTGCTGACCCTGGTCGTGCCCTTTACCCGGCACAGCGTCACGCAACATTCCATCCATTTTGGGTAGATTCCGAACATGACGAAGCCCGGAACCACCGTGGCGGCGGCGTACGAGGAATCCCCGAAGCCCTGGCTGTCGGAGCCCGCCGATCCCTCCGCTCCCGCCCCGCGCGTCCCCCGGCGCCGTGGCATCGAGCTGGCCCTCATCGTCGTCGCCGTCCTCCTCTCCGTGTACGGCTACTGCGATGTGGGCCTCGCGAAGAACGGCACGGTCCCGCCCGGCGCCGCCGGTTACGGCGCCGGGCTCGGCGTGCTCGCGCTCCTCGCCCATCTCGCGGTGCGCCGCCGCGCCCCCTGCGCCGACCCGCTCCTGCTGCCCATCGGCGTGCTGCTCAACGGCCTCGGCCTGGTCCTCATCTACCGGCTCGACCTGGAGACGCCGGGGCACCGGGCCGCCCCCGCCCAACTCGTCTGGTCCACGGTCGGCGTGGCTCTGTTCATCGTGGTCGTCGTCCTGTTGCGCGACCACCGGGTCCTTCAGCGGTACGCGTACGTCTGTGTGGCCGCCGCCCTCGCCCTGCTCATCCTCCCGATCTTCTTCCCGGCGGTGAACGGGGCCCGCATCTGGATCCGGATCGCCGGATTCTCCTTCCAGCCGGGCGAGTTCGCGAAGGTGCTGCTGGCGGTGTTCTTCGCCGCGTACCTGGCCGCCAACCGGGGCGCGCTCGCGTACACCGGCCGCCAGATCTGGCGGTTGAGCCGGCTCCAGCTCCCCACCGGGCGGGTCCTCGGCCCGATCGTCGCGATCTGGCTGCTCAGCGTCGGCGTACTCGTCCTGGAGCGCGATCTCGGCACCTCGCTCCTCTTCTTCGGCCTCTTCGTGGTCATGCTGTACGTCGCCACGGGCCGCACCGGCTGGATCGCGGTCGGTCTGCTGCTGGCCGCACTGGGCGCCTTCGCCGTCGGGACCCTCGAACCGCACGTCCACAGCCGCGTCGAGGACTGGCTGCACCCGTTCGCGACGATCGAGGCCGGCCAGGGCCCCAACCAGCTCTCCCAGTCGCTGTTCGCGTTCGCGGCGGGCGGCATGCTCGGCACCGGTCTGGGGCTCGGTCACTCGATCCTGATCGGCTTCGCGGCCAAGTCTGACTTCATCCTGGCGACGGCGGGCGAGGAACTCGGGCTGGCCGGTCTCTCCGCGATCGTCATCCTGTACGCCCTTCTGGTGGAACGCGGCTACCGGGCGGGCCTCTCGCTGCGCGACCCCTTCGGCCGGCTGCTCGCCGTCGGCCTCGCCTCGATCGTGGCGCTCCAGGTGTTCGTGATCGCGGGCGGGGTGTCGGGGCTGATTCCGCTCACCGGTATGGCGATGCCGTTCCTGGCACAGGGGGGCTCGTCCGTGGTCACCAACTGGATCATCGTGGCGCTGCTGATCCGGATCAGCGACTCGGCCCGGCGACAGCACACCGAGAACAACGACGGGCAGCCCACACCATGACGAGACAACCTGAACGGGCAAGAAAACCAAGGCAGATGACGCGCTGCATCAAGCACGCCGCCCTCTTCTGCGCCCTGTTGCTCCTCGCTCTCCTCGTCAACATCACCCGCGTCCAGGTCGTCCAGGCCCAGCGCTACGACGACAACACGGCCAACCGCCGCCAGGTGATCGCCCGTTACGGCCAGCCGCGCGGCGCCATCCTGGTCGGTGACCGGCCGGTCACCGGGTCCACGGACACCGGGGAGCAGCTCCGCTACGAACGGACGTACAAGAACGGCCCGTTGTACGCCCCGGTCACCGGCTTCGCCTCCCAGGTGTACGGCACGACGTTCCTGGAGCACGCGGAGGACGGCATCCTCTCGGGCACCGATCCGCTGCTCTCCCCGTTCCCGCTGTGGAACGACGTGACGCGTGCGCAGAACCCGGGCGGCAAGGTGGTGACCACCATCGACCCGGCCGCCCAGCAGGCCGCCTACGAGGGGCTCGGCGGGCGCAAGGGTGCGGTGGCGGCCGTGGAGCCGTCGACCGGGCGCGTCCTCGCGCTGGTCTCCGCCCCGTCGTACGACCCGGCAGTGCTGTCCGGCAACGGGCGCGCCGTGGAGAGGAGTTGGCGGCGGCTGAACGGTGATCCGGACAAGCCGATGCTCAACCGGGCGGTGCGGCAGACATATCCGCCGGGTTCGACGTTCAAGGTGGTCACTGCGGCGGCGGCGCTCGACGCGGGGGCGGTCACCGACCTGGACGAGCCGACCCGCTCCCCCGACCCGTACCGCCTCCCCGGTACGTCCACGGCGCTCACGAACGAGGGCGACGGGTGTGCGGACGCCTCGTTGCGGGCCGCGTTCACCTGGTCGTGCAACACGGTCTTCGCCAAGCTGGGCGTGGACGTGGGCGTCGCCGACCTGGCGGCCACGGCGGACGGGTTCGGCTTCAACGACGCGGGGCTGCGCATCCCCTTCTCGGTCGCGCGGAGCACCTTCGACCGCCACGTCGACAAGGCGCAGTTGGCGCTGTCCGCGATCGGCCAGTACAACACGCGGGCCACGCCGTTGCAGATGGCGATGGTCGCGGCGGCGGTCGCGGGCGGCGGCCAGGTGCCCTCCCCCTACCTGGTGGAGCGGACAACCACCGCGCGCGGCACGACAGTTACGGCCTCGGGTGTACGGAGCCGGCTCCGGGCGATGAGTCCGTCGACCGCCGTACGGATGCGTGAGCTGATGCTGGACGTCGTGGAGCGGGGCACCGGCACGAACGCGGCGATCCCCGGCGCCACCGTCGGCGGCAAGACCGGCACCGCCCAGCACGGCATCGGCAACTCCGGTACGCCGTACGCCTGGTTCATCTCCTGGGCGCAGGGTGAAGGGGACGTCGAGCCGACGGTGGCCGTCGCGGTGGTGGTCGAGGACGCCTCCGCCGACCGTACGGACATCAGCGGGGGCGGGACGGCGGCGCCGATCGCGCGGGCGGTGATGGAGGCGGTGCTCGACAGGTGAGAAAAGGGGGGTGCGGGGGTCGGACCCCCGACCTAGCGTGCGGCCCATGACGTCATCATCTGCCGAATCTTCCGAGTCTTCCGAGGCCGTGTACGAACTCGCCCAGATCAACATCGGCCGCCTCAAAGCCCTTTTGGATTCAGAGCAGTTGAAGCCGTTCACCGACGGCCTCGCCCCGGTGAACGCCGTCGCCGACGCCTCGGACGGATTCGTCTGGAGGCTGCAGGACGATACGGGCGACGCCACCGACTTCCGTGTCTTCGACGAGTGGACCCTGGTCAACATGTCGGTGTGGCGGGACACGAACGCCCTCACGGCGTTCATGTACCAGGGGCAGCACCGGGAGTTGCTGGCGCGCCGCCGGGAGTTCTTCGAGCGGCTGGAAGAGGCCGTCACGGCTCTGTGCTGGGTGCCGGCGGGACACCGGCCGACGGTGGAGGAGGCGGAGACCCGCCTCCTCCATCTGCGTGCGCACGGACCGACGGAGTACGCGTTCACCGTGCGTACCTCGTTCCCGCCGGGCCCCGCGAGCCCGCTGGCGGACCCGGTGTCGGGTGCGGCACCGGCCCTCGCACCTGGCCCGGACCCAGCAACTGACCCCGCACCGGAGTCGCTCAGCCGATCGGCTTCCTGATCTCGCCGCGGATCTTTACGGCAGTCTCGGCAGCAGCCGCCAGGTCCACCTCGGCGGGCTTCTTCGTGACCGTGTCGGCGGTGATCTCGGCGATGGATGCACCGGTGTTGCCGTCCACCCAGCCGCAGACGGGGATGGTGAGCTCCGTCCCGACCTGGGTCTGGACGAGGACCTCGCAGGTGACGGTGACGTCGGAACCGGCCGGCCTGAAGTCCTTGGGCTTGACGGCGACCTTGGCTCCGTCGCCGCCTGCCGCGCCCTCCATCATGTTGTCGCGGGCGAGGCCGGTGTTCTTGAAGCGTCCGTACATGCCGGAGATCACCAGCGTGCCCTTCGCCTGGTCGCCGCCGAGGCTGTACTGACCGACCACGGCCTTGGTGTCCCGGGCGTCCCAGGCGCCGTCGGCCTCCTCCTCGATGCCCCGGCCCTCGGAGCGGGAGAGGTCGCCGGCCAGCTCGTACTTCTCGTCGAGCACCTTCTGCGGCAGCGTCAGCTTGTACTCGGCGTCGGGAAAGCCGGCGTCGGACTTCGTCCCGATCCACACGAGCACGCCCACAACGACCACGACCAGCGCGACGACCCCACCGACGATGCCGAGGATCATCCCGAGCCGGCTCTTCTTGGGCGGCGGCGCCATCGGGGCGCCCCAGGGACCGGGGGCGGGCACGCCGTAGGGCTGCTGCTGCCCGGAGGGGAACGGGGGCGGCGGCTGCTGGCCGTACGGACCTGGCTGCTGCGGACCCTGGTACGGAGGCGGAGGCGGCTGCTGCCCGTAGGGCCCCGAAGGCGGGGGCGGGCCGAAGGGGTTGTCGGGCGGCTGGGGCGGCGGAGTCGTGGACACGCCAGCACGCTACTCCACTCGGGTGACCGCGTAAGCCGCACATAAGGCTGCGCGTAGTTCTGCGCTCAGCTCTGCACAGCTCTACGCACGGGTCTACGCGTAAGTAGCTCCCAGGGGATTGACCGACTTGCTGACAAGCGGTCTCATAAGAGTGTGACGACAGCGACGGAAGCCGAGATACTCCGCGACGCGCTCGGCGTGCTCAAGGACCGGGAGCAGGTCGCCGAACGGCTGCTCGACGCGTCCGCCAAGCACTCCTTCGACCCGGACAAGGAACTGGACTGGGACGCCCCCTTCGAGGACGGCAAGTGGTTCTGGCCGCCCGAGCTGGTCTCCCTCTACGGCACTCCGCTGTGGAAACGGATGAGCGAGGAGCAGCGCATCCAGCTCTCCCGGCACGAGGCGGCGGCGCTCGCCTCGCTCGGCATCTGGTTCGAGATCATCCTGATGCAGCTCCTCGTACGGCACATCTACGACAAGGCGGCGACGAGCGCGCACGTCCGTTACGCCCTGACGGAGATCGAGGACGAGTGCCGCCACTCGAAGATGTTCGCCCGGCTGATCAGCCGCGGCGGCACGCCGTACTACCCGGTCAGCCGGACGCACCAGAACCTGGGCCGCTTCTTCAAGACGGTTTCCACCACCCCCGGTTCCTTCACGGCGACCCTGCTCGGTGAGGAGGTCCTCGACTGGATGCAGCGCCTGACGTTCCCGGACGAGCGTGTCCAGCCGCTGATCAGGGGTGTGACGAGGATCCACGTGGTCGAGGAGGCCCGCCACGTCCGCTACGCCCGCGAGGAACTCCGCCGCCAGATGGTGACGGCCCCGAGGTGGTCCCAGGAGTACACCCGCGTCACGTCCGGCGAGTTCGCCCGGATCTTCTCGGTCGCCTTCGTCAACCCTGACGTCTACGCGAACGTCGGCCTGAACAAGGCGGAGGCGATGGCGCAGGTCCGGGCGAGCGGGCACCGGCGGGAGGTGATGCAGACAGGGGCACGGCGACTCACCGACTTCCTGGACGACATCGGGGTGTTGCGGGGGGTCGGGCGGAGGCTGTGGAAGGCATCCGGCCTGCTGGCGTAACCGTCCTGCGGTGGCTCTTCGGCGCCGGGCACGCATTCTCAGCCCGTCTGGGGGTCCCCCCTCCGGGGGAGTTTGAGGACGAGGCCCCTTCAGGGCCGAAGCGGGGGTCTGGGGGCGGCAGCCCCAGGGATGGCCCGCACCAGCACAGGGCGCCCCACCTCACCTGCGGCGCCCGATTACGCTGCCCCCATGACCCCCACTCCCGCATACCGGCGACTAGGCGTCGAGGAACGGAGACACCAACTGCTGGAAGCCGCCCTCTCCCTCTTCGCGCACCGCCCCCCGGAGGACGTCTCTCTCGACGACGTCGCGGAGGCGGCCGGAGTCTCCCGCCCCCTCGTGTACCGCTACTTCCCCGGCGGCAAGCAGCAGCTGTACGAGGGCGCGCTCCGCTCCGCCGCCGAGGAACTCGAACTCTGCTTCGACGAACCCCCCGAGGGCCCGCTCCCCCAGCGCCTGTCCCGCGCCCTGGACCGCTATCTCGCCTTCGTCGACGAGCACGACGCCGGCTTCAGCGCCCTCCTCCAGGGCGGCAGCGTCGTCGAGACGTCCCGTACGACGGCCATAGTGGACCGGGTCCGCCGTACCGCCGCCGAGCACATCCTCAGCCATCTCGGGGTCGCGGAACCGGGTCCCCGGCTGCGGATGACCGTACGGATGTGGATCACCTCGGTCGAGGCGGCCTCGCTGATCTGGCTGGACGAGGGCAAGGAGCCGCCGGTCGACGAGCTGCGGGACTGGCTCGTGGAGCAGTTCGCGGCGGCGCTCACGGTGACCGCTGGACGTGACCCGCAGACCGCGGCGGTCGTACGCGACGCGCTGGGCGCGGATACCGGAAACTGATCCCGTGAAGAGCCAAGACACCGCCTTCGAGGGCGGCCCCCTGGACGGCCGTGTGCTGCCCATCCTCCTCGGGCCGACCGGCCACCCGCCGAAGACGTACAAGGTCCCGGTACCGGACGCGGCCGGCGGCCCCCCGACCGTACTGGTCTACCGGCGCGCCCCCAAGGGCCGGCCGGGAAAGCTGGGCCTCCACCCGGGCTGGAAGTACACGTACGACCCGGAGGGCGACAAGGCCGGCGACGGCAAGCTCCGCTGGCCGTGGTCGAAACCGGCGGCCGGACCAGGGCCTGCCCGGCGGAGCGGGCCGGAGGATGGCCACGGCGCCGAATGACCGCAGACGGGCGTGCCAAGCCCCGCGTCTCCGGCACGGTCCGCCGGGCAGGCCTAGGCCCTGTCGTTAAATTCCCGTCGTCCGCCCGGAGGGCGGGCCGGGCGGCGTCAGGTGCGTGCTCTCGGCGTGCCGGGCGCAGGCCCTCGTACTGGTTGTACGTGGGTCTGTGTCCGGTGCGGCGAGAGTGCGTGCATGGCGCCGCGGGGCAGGCGGGAATTTGACGACAGGGCCTAGCCGCCACGCCGCAGGGCAAGCCGGACGACACGGACGGGTGACGGAGTTGGGCCGAACCGCGCACGCTCGGCGCGCGGACCTCGCGCCCGCGTCACAGGCTCGCGGTGCGGAGCGGAAGGGCTGCTCCACACCGGAGGTGATGACGTGTCAGGAAGGCTTCTGCGTCTGGTCTGTACGGCGGCCATGGTGGCCGGCACACTCCTCGCACCCGTCCCCGCACTGGCCGTACCGGACCCGGGCCCCTCGGCGGCCCAGTCCCCCAGTGAGCCCTCCGCGGAGGAAGAACCCTCCGTCGCCGCCCTCCTGACGGACCTTCAGCGGCTGTACCGCGAGGCCGAGCAGGCCACCGAGACCTACGACACCACCGCCGGACGGCTGAAGCGGCAGCGTGCCGAGGTGCGGCGGCTGGACGGACAGCTCGTGCACGCCCGCCTCTCCCTGCACGATCGGCGCGGCGCCCTCGGCCGGCTCGCCCGGCAGCAGTACCAGAGCAGCAGCGGCATCTCCCCGTACGTACAGCTGCTGCTGGCCCGCGATCCGCAGCATGCGCTCGAACAGGGTCATGTGATCCGGCAGTTGGCGCTGGAGCGGGCCGAGACGGTGACCCGGCTGGTCGGCGGTGAGCAGCGCACCGACGGTCTGGCGCGCGCGGCCCGTGCCGCCCTGGACGAGCAACTCACCCTCGCCGAAAAGCAGAAGCGGGACCGGGACGCCGTACGGAAGCGGCTCAGGGAGGTCGAGGAGCTGCTCGCCACTCTCAGCACCGAACAGCTCTCCGAGCTGGCCGACTTGGAGCGCGGCGAAGTCGCCGGAAAGCAGCGTGAGTTCATCACCTCCGGCGCCCTCAGCACCGACCGGACGCCGTCCGGGGAGGGCGAGCGGGCACTGCGGCAGGCCGTGGCGCAGCTCGGGAAGCCGTACGAGTGGGGTGCCGAGGGGCCGGCGTCGTTCGACTGCTCGGGGCTGACCTCGCAGGCCTGGGAGGAGGCGGGGCGGCCCATTCCCCGGACCAGCCAGGAGCAGTGGGCGCGGCTGCCGCACATCCCGCTGGCCGAGCTGCGCCCCGGTGACCTGGTCGTCTACTTCCCCGGGGCGACGCACGTGGCCCTCTATCTCGGGAGCGGGATGGTCGTGCAGGCGCCGCGTCCGGGCGCGAAGGTGAAGGTGTCGCCGATCGCGGCCAACCCGGTGCTGGGCGCCGTACGGCCGGACCCGGACGGGAAGCCCCTGCTGCGGTACACGCCGCCGAAACTCCCCGCCGACGCCACGGCGGGCTCGGACGAGGGGTACTCCCTCGCGACCGAGCCCACGCAGGCCACCGGCACCGGCACCGGCGCCGACTACGCGCCCGTGAGCGAACCCAGGTAGGCGGCCGTCTTCTCCGGCTCATAGAAGAAGTTCTCGAAGTCCGACGGGTCGTCGAAGGCGTTGGCGAAGCGGTCTGCAACCGGGGGCAACTGGCCTGCCGCGCCAAGGAGGTTGACGATGTGCTCCGGCGGCGGGCCGAGCATCGCGTTGGTCCACTTGGTGACGTGCTGGGCGGTGTCCCAGTAGCGGTCGAAGGTGGCCCGCATCCAGGTCTCGTCGAACTCCTTCTCGCCCTGTTCGAGGATCGAGGCGAGGTACGAAGCCGCGCATTTCGAAGCGGAGTTGGAGCCCTGGCCGGTGATCGGGTCGTTCGCCACGACCACGTCGGCCACCCCGAGGACCAGGCCGCCGCCGGGGAGGCGGCCGACCGGGTTACGGACGGTGGGTGCGTAGCGGCCCGCCAACGTCCCGCCCGCATCGGTGAGTTCGACCTTGGTGGCCCGCGCGTACTCCCACGGCGTGAACCGCTCCATGAGTTCCAGGGTCAGGGAGAGGTGTTCGGCCGGGTCGCGGACACCGTTGAAGACGTCGAGGGGGCCGCCGGGTATGCCCTCCCAGAACAGGATGTCGGCGCGGCCCGAGGTGGTGAACGTCGGCATGACGAAGAGTTCGCCGACGCCCGGGACCAGGTTGCAGCGGACGGCGTCCAGGTCCGGGTGCTCGGGGCGCGGGCCCAGGCCGTGCACGTAGGCGACGGCCAGCGCGCGCTGCGGCTCGCGGTAAGGGGAGCGCTCCGGGTCGCGGGCGAACATCGACACCAGCTCGCCCTTGCCCGCGGCGACCAGGACGAGGTCGTACGTACGGGAGAAGTAGTCGAGGTCGCCGACTGCCGCGCCGTGGATGACCAGTTGGCCGCCGCGCTGGGCGAACGTCTCCATCCAGCCGGCCATCTTCACCCGCTGGTCGACGGACTGGGCGTGGCCGTCGAGCTTGCCGACCCAGTCGATCGCGCGCTGGGTCGGGCCCGGGTCGTGCGAGCCGGGGGCCGCGACCGAGACGCCGAGTCCTTCGATCTTCGGGGCCTGGGACTCCCAGAAGTTCAGCTGGAGATCGCGCTCGTGCTGGAGGGCGCTGTGGAACATGCACTGCGTGGACATGACCCGCCCGGAGCGGATCTCGTCCGAGGTCCGGTTGGACATCAGGGTGACCTCGTACCCGTGCGACTGGAGTCCGAGGGCTATCTGAAGGCCGGCCTGACCGGCTCCGACGACGAGTATCTTCCGCATACGGTCTGGTCTCTCCCCTTGTCGCAGTTGCGTCGCAGTTACGTCGACTTACTCGGGACTGACGTCCAGCGCGTGGCCCACCAGGGCGAGCAGGGTCTCGATCACCGGGAGGCGGCGCCGCGCATCCATGATCATGACAGGTATGTCCTTGGGGATCGTGAGCGCCTCCCGCACATCCTCGGCTTCGAACTCGGCGCTGCCGTCGAAGTGGTTGACGGCCACGATGTACGGCAGTCCGCAGCTCTCGAAGTAGTCGAGCGCCGGGAAGCACTCCTTCAGCCGCCGGGTGTCCGCCAGGACGACCGCACCGATCGCGCCGCGCACCAGGTCGTCCCACATGAACCAGAACCGCTGCTGGCCCGGCGTACCGAAGAGGTAGAGCACCAGGTCGTCGGCGAGCGTGACGCGGCCGTAGTCCATGGCCACGGTCGTCGTGCGCTTGTCCGGGGTCGCGGTGAGGTCGTCGGTGCCCTCGCTCGCCTCGGTCATCAGCGCCTCCGTCTGGAGGGGCTCGATCTCCGAGATGGTGCCGACCATCGTGGTCTTGCCGACACCGAAACCGCCCGCGATCACGATCTTCGTGGCGATCGGCGCGCGGGTGCGGTCCTCCTGCCAGGGCCGCAACTCCTCTGTCTCGGCGGGAACTTGTCCTTCCGCCGCGAGATGGAGAAGCGGGGACACACCACGGGCGACGTCAGAGACGACGGAGTCCACTCAGCACCCTTTCCAGCAGCGCGCGGTCCGGCTGCCCCGGCCCGTGACCGGTTCCGTACACACGGATCATTCCCTGGTCCGCGAGGTCGCTGAGGAGCACGCGGACCACGCCCAGCGGCATCCTCAGCAGCGCGGCGATCTCGGCCACCGTACGCATCCGGCGGCACAGTTCGACGATGGCCCGCAGCTCCGGCATGACCCGGGTGCTGAGGGAACCATTCTCCAACTCCTTGCGCTCCTCGGCCGCTTCGATCGCGGCGACGAACGTCTCGACAAGGAGGACATGACCGAAGCGGGTCCGGCCACCGGTCAGCGAGTACGGGCGTACCCGGGCCGGTTTGCGGTCGCCGCCACGGACGGGAAGCTTCGGCGTGCCGGGCGTACTCACTTGACACCCTCCGCGGACCGGCCCGGCACGGAGCGGACGGCCATCGGACCGACCGCCGCCGGCTCGTTGTCCGCCGACTCCCGTTCGATCGACTCCCGCAGCTCACTGCGGAGTTCGGGGGTCAGGACGTGTCCCGCACGGCCCACGAAGAGCGCCATGTGGTACGCCACCACGCTCATGTCGCAGTCCGGGGAGCCGTGCACACCGAGCAGCGAGCCGTCGCTGATCGACATCACGAAGAGGGTGCCGTCCTCCATCGCGACCATGGTCTGCTTGACGCCGCCGTAGTCCATCAGCTTGGCGGCGCCGATGGTGAGGCTGCCGATGCCGGAGACGATGGTGGCGAGGTCGGCGGCGGAGCCTCTGGGGCCGGTCGGCCGGTCGGGCCGACGTTCCGCGTTCCTGTCTGGGTCGGACGAGAGCAGGAGCAGACCGTCCGAGGAGACCACCGCGACCGACGTCAGTCCCGGCACCTCCTCGACGAGATTGCTCAGCAGCCAGTGCAGGTTGCGGGCTTCACTACTCAGGCCGAAGGTACTGGGCGCGGTCAACTGCTTGCCTCCTCGACTGTTCCCCCCGTGGTTTCTTCGGCACGTGCCGGCTCTGCCGTACGCGCCGTCCGTCCCGTCTGCTCCGCGATCTCCGCCTCGACATCACGGTGTCCGTCACGCGCGCCGCGGTGGAACCCGCCGAGCCGGCGGCGCAGTGCCTCGGCGTCGACGGAACCCATCCGTGGTCTCGGCGGCGCGGCGGGCGTGGTGATCCTGGGCGTCCGCTTGGGCAGTCCCTTGTCGGTGATCGGTTCCTCCTCGACGCGCTCGTGCGTGTCGGGGCCGATGGCGTAGGGGTCCGGGGCGGTGGTCTCGCTGTCGGGAGCCGTGGGGACGGTCGGCTCGGCGGTGTCCTCGGCCGGGAGTTCCGGCACGAGCAGTTCCATGGTGATCTCGGACGCGGGGAGGGGCTCGGGCACATCCGCGTCCGCGTCCGCGTCCATATCCGCTTCGGCGTCGGCCTCCGCGTTCCGCACGGCCCGCTCCGCCAGGGCGATCATCGGGTCGGGCGCGTCGGCCGGGATCTCACCCGGCTCCTCGGCAAGGTCCTCAATCGGCTCTTCGGCCTCCGAACGCCCTTGCAGGACATTGGAGTTGACCTCGGCATCGGCCCCCGGGAAGGAGAGCGTCGAGCCGCCGGGCGTCGACGTGGCCGACGGCGGTACGGCGGCCGGGTCCGGGGCCAGCAGCGCCTTCGGCAGGACGACGACCGCCGCGACACCGCCCTGCTGCTGCTCCCGCAGTTGCACCCGCACCCCGTGCCGATGGGCGAGCCGCGCGACGACGTACAGCCCGAGCCCGAGCCCGTCGCCGCCCTCCTCCTCGGCGGCCTCGCCCGTTTCGCCTGTCCCTGACGTCCCGTACGTGTCGTGCGGGACGTCCGGATCGAAGTCGGCGAGGCGGGAGTTGAGGCGGACCAGGCGCTCGGCGGTCATGCCGATGCCCTCGTCCTGGACGGAGAGCATGACCTCGCCGCTCTCCAGGAGCCAGCCGGAGATCTCCACCGGAAGCTCGGGCGGGGTGAACGAGGTGGCGTTCTCCAGGAGTTCGGCCAGCAGATGGCTGACGTCGTCGGCGGCGAACCCGGCGAGATGCCCGTGCGGCGGCAGCGCGGCGATGCGTACCCGCTCGTACCGCTCGATCTCGCTCACGGCGGCACGGACCACGTCGACGAGCGGGACGGGACCCGCGTGCTGGTGGCCGTGTTCGGCGCCGGCGAGGACGAGGAGGTTCTCGCTGTGCCGCCGCATGACGGTGGCGAAGTGGTCGAGCTTGAAGAGGGTGGCGAGCCGGTCCGGGTCCTGCTCGCGCTCCTCCAGGCCCTCGATGACGGCGAGTTGACGCTCGACAAGGCCGAGGGTACGCAGCGCGAGGTTCACGAAGGTGCCGTGGATGCTGTCCCGGGTGCGCGCCAACTGGCCTGCCGCGTCGGCGAGTTCGGCGCGCAGTTCCTCGCGGGCGTCGGCCATCTTCTGGCGCTGGCCGACCAGGTGCTTGCGGTCGGACTCCAGGGTGGCGATGCGCTCGTGGACGGCGAGGGCGCGGCCGTGCAGGGCGTTGACGGAGCGGACGACCTGGGCGAACTCGTCGTTGCGGCCGGTGAACCTGACCGGTTCCTCGACGAGCGGGTCGGCGGCCTCGGCCAGCCGGGCGGTGCCCCGGCGGAGCACGGAGAGCGGGCGGGTGAGGCTGCGGGCCATGGCGGTGGCGATACCGACGGCGACCAGGAGGAGGGCGCCGAGGGCGGCGATCCGGATCTCCAGCTCGGTGACGTCGTCGTCGCGGAGCTTGGTGAGGGCCTTGGTGCGGCGCTCGTAGAGGGAGGACTCGACTCCGCGCATCAGTTCGAGCCGGGCGGAGACGGCCGCGTCGACGCCGCTGAGGCTGGTGGCGAGGTCCCTCGTGGACAGCGTGGCCTGGTCGGTGAGCGAGGCGAGGTACTTGTCGGCGGTGTCGACCTCGGGTCCGGTGACCGTGGAGTCGTAGCTGCCGACGGCGGCTTCGGGGGCCGTCTCGCGGAAGTCGGTGATCGCCGCGTCCGAGCGCAGCCGGGCCTGCTGGGCGGCGGCGCTGAGCGCGGCCCGCGTCCTGGCGTCGGCCGGTGAGGTGACGGTCTCCTCGGACGACAGCCCGGTGACCGGGTCGTACACGTTCTCGGTGGACGTCGGCACGCTGAGCGCGGCGAGGAGGAGGCCACGGGCGGCGGCGGCCTGCTGGACCGCGGAGTCGAGTTCGGCGAGGGCGTACGCGCCGGCGCCCGCGCGGGTCGGCTGCTTCTCGGCCAGCTGCTCGGCGAGGCGGTGCAGCCCGGCGATGGCGGCGGAGTACGCCTCGTGCGACTGGAGAGCGGTGCTCTTCCCGGTGAGCGTCTGCGTGCGCAGCGCCGCGATGTCGTCGAGGTCCGCGACGAGCGTGGCCGGGGTGTCGGGGTTGGCGCGCAGGTCACCGACCTCCCGGTCGACGCGGGCGGCGCGCTGCTCGGAGGGCGCCTTGGCCTTGGGGCGCCCGGCGGCGATGTAGACGGTGACCTCGTCGCGTTCGTCGGCGAGCGAGTGCGCGAGGGTCAGGGCGTCCTGGGTCTGCGTCGCGAGCGTCACCAGATCCTGGGAGTCGTGGAGCTGCGAGGAGGCGGCCACGACGGACGGGGCACCGGCCCCGGCGATCGCGGCGGCCACGACGGCGACGGCCACGATGAGCCGGTTGCGGACGTGGGCGGGACGACCCCGGCCCGCGGGATCGGTCGGGGCGTCACCGGTAGCGCCCCCTGCGGGAGCTGTCTGCCTGCCTGTGCGCCGAGGCCGCGTCTTCTGCACCGGTGCTCGCATTCCTGACTCGTGTGCCCATGGGCCCGGGTGGCGATCCGTCGGGACCCGAATGACGATCCGTCAACTGCATGGCCGTCCGGATGGTTCTGGCCTGTCCGCTCACCCGGTACGGTTCCGGCTCTCCGGCACGGTCCGGCTCCCGACCCTCCCATGCCGGTGGGCAGGGAGCGCGCGTCACCCGACCCGCCACTCAAAGGAGTGAACATCAAGGAGTCAACATCGGCGGGGAGTTGGCGGCAAGTTCCTCCGGCCTGTGCCCTCGCCGTCGATGGCGGGCCGGTTGGACGTGGGCGGCGGGCTTTGACATTATCCGCTGCCACGTATTCACCGAGTGGATCATTCTCGCCCAAACCAGGCGTCTGACCAGCGACTACCCGCTGTTTCAGCAATCGTTGCCAGCCTTTTGAGAAGCTTGTGAAGGGCTCGTGCAGACTGGCCGGATGCGTACTGAACTGGTCACGGAGCCCGGCGATCCGGCCCGCCCCAATGAGGACTTCGCAGCGATCGGACTTCCCGCCTCCGGGCAGGGCGGTTCACTCGTCCTCCTGGACGGGGTGACTCCCCCCACGGCCGGAACGGGTTGTCTGCATTCCGTCCCCTGGTACACGGCCCGGCTCGGCGGCGCGCTGACCGAACTGTCCGTTTCACAACGGGATATGCCCCTCACCGAGATCCTGGCGACCGCGATCTCTCGTACCGCCGAGGCCCACGCGCAATCCTGTGACCTTTCTCACCCACGCACCCCTCAGGCCACCGTGGTTCTCGCCCGCTGGTCACCGGCCGCCGTGGAGCACCTGGTCCTGTCCGACTCGGCCCTGCTGACCGAGTCCCCGGACGGCACGGTCACCGCACACCTGGACGACCGCCTGTCCCGCGTCCCCCGCTCGTCCCTGGCCACGGACGCGATCGCCGACGCGACGGTACGCAACAGGGAGGGCGGTTTCTTCACCGCGGCGGCCGATCCGGCGGTGGCGTCCCGCGCGGTGACGGGCTCACTCCCGCGCGCCGAGGTCCGCGCCCTGGCAGCCCTGACGGACGGGGCGACCCGCTGGGTGGAGCGGTTCACCGAGGGCGACTGGACGGCCTGCTTCACCGCCGTACGCAAGGAGGGCCCGGGGGCGCTGGTGAACCGCGTACGGGAGCTGGAGCGGGCCGACGCGGACGGGGGCCGCCCACGCCTGGGCCGCAGCAAGACGCACGACGACGCGACGGTGGTGTACGTGGAGCTTTGACGGCCGGGAACCACTGACCGCCGTCGCGGCGGGCCTACTTCTCCATGCCGAGGTTGAGCCGGTGCAGCAGCCGGGCCAGTTCGGCCACCTCGACGCGGTCCCAGGCGGCCAGCTCGCGCACGTACCGGGCCCGTCGCGCCTCCCGGACGGTACGGAAGCGGACGCGGCCCTCGTCCGTGAGGTGGACGAGCCAGGCGCGTCCGTCGGCCGGGTCGGGCTCGCGGGCGATGAGGCCCAGCTCCTCCAGGGCGCGCAGCTGGCGGGACATGGTGGCCTTGCCGACGCCGATGTAGGCGGCGAGCTCGGTGGCACGCTGGCGCCCGCACTCCTCCAGCCGCACCAGCAGCCCGTACGCCGACGCCTCCAGGTCGGGATGGACCTCGCGGGCCATCTCCCCGGAACTGGCCCGGGCGCGCCGCAGGAACACCGTCAACTCGCGCTCCAGGGCGAGGAATTCCCGCTCGACCCCACGCCCGGGGGTGGTGGACCCGACATGCCGCCCGCCGAGGTTCCCCTCGCCGTTCCCGTCCTCGTGCACGTCAGCACCCCTGATCCGGTTTCGCCGCTCTGAAGGTTTCCGCCAGACACGGCCGTTGCCGCAGCTCGGACAGTATTTCGCAGGCTGGGGGCGCCGGTGTCATCGAGGGTTCCCTTCAACCTCCGAACCGCGCACGGGAAGGCCCGGGCCCCTGGAATTCGCCTCCAGGACCCGGGCCCTCACCGACCGGCAGCGTCCGTCACGCCGCTGCCGGAACCCTCACCTCCGCCGGGTTCTCCACCGGGGTGAGCGCCAGTTCGAGGACCTGGCGGACGTCCGTGACTGCGTGGACGTCGAGCTTCTCCAGGACTTCGGCCGGGACGTCGTCCAGGTCGGCCTCGTTGCGCTTCGGGATGATCACGGTGGTGACGCCGGCCCGGTGCGCGGCGAGCAGCTTCTGCTTCACACCGCCGATGGGCAGCACCCGCCCGGTCAGCGAGACCTCGCCGGTCATGGCGACGTCCGTCCGGACAAGCCGTCCGCTGAGCAGGGAGGCGAGGGCGGTCGTCATGGTGACGCCCGCGCTCGGACCGTCCTTGGGCACGGCACCCGCCGGGAAGTGGATGTGCACACCCCGGTCCTTCAGGTCGCCCACGGGCAGTTCCAGTTCGGCGCCGTGCGAGCGCAGGAAGGAGAGCGCGATCTGCGCGGACTCCTTCATCACGTCGCCGAGCTGCCCGGTGAGGGTCAGGCCGGCGGCGCCGGTCTCCGGGTCGGCGAGCGACGCCTCGACGTAGAGGACGTCGCCCCCGGCCCCGGTGACCGCGAGCCCGGTCGCCACGCCCGGTACGGCAGTGCGCCGCTCGGCCGGGTCGGTGGCGGACTCGGGCACATGATGGGGCCGCCCGATGAGTCCGCGCAGATCGTCCTCGGTGACGGTGAACGGCAGCTTCCGCTCCCCGAGTTCGTGCTGTGCGGCGACCTTGCGCAGCAGCCGCGCGATGGACCGCTCCAGGTTGCGGACGCCGGCCTCCCGCGTGTACTCCCCGGCGAGCTTGCGCAACGCGCTCTCGTCGAGGGCGACTTCGGCGCCTTCCAGGCCGGCCCGCTCCAACTGCCGTGGCAGCAGGTGGTCCCGGGCGATGACGACCTTCTCGTCCTCCGTGTACCCGTCCAGCCGCACGAGCTCCATCCGGTCGAGCAACGCCTCGGG
The DNA here is from genome assembly GCF_010548275.1 of Streptomyces sp. SID12488. Taxonomy (GTDB): domain Bacteria; phylum Actinomycetota; class Actinomycetes; order Streptomycetales; family Streptomycetaceae; genus Streptomyces. Next base: position 146,116 of record NZ_JAAGLT010000007.1, on the reverse strand, counting down.
AATGGCTTCCAGGACGTTGGCGGTCGCGAGAAACACCACGTCGCTCAGGTCGAGTTCGACTTCGAGGTAGTGGTCGCGGAAGGTGTGGTTCTGCGCCGGGTCGAGGACTTCGAGCAGCGCGGCGGCCGGGTCGCCCCGGAAGTCGGAGCCGACCTTGTCGATCTCGTCGAGGAGAACGACGGGGTTCATGGACCCGGCCTCCTTGATGGCCCGCACGATGCGCCCGGGCAGCGCGCCGACATACGTACGCCGGTGACCGCGGATCTCGGCCTCGTCCCTGACCCCGCCCAGCGCCACGCGGACGAACTTCCGCCCCATGGCGTGCGCGACGGACTCACCGAGGCTGGTCTTGCCGACGCCGGGCGGCCCGACGAGTGCGAGCACGGCGCCACCACGACGCCCGCCGACAACTCCCAGCCCGCGCTCGGCGCGCCGCTTGCGCACGGCGAGGTACTCGGTGATGCGTTCCTTCACGTCCTCCAGGCCCGCGTGCTCGGCGTCGAGCACGGCCTGGGCGCCCTGGATGTCGTAGGAGTCCTCGGTCCGCTCGTTCCACGGCAGTTCGAGAACGGTGTCGAGCCAGGTCCGGATCCAGCCGCCCTCGGGCGACTGCTCGGAGGACCGCTCCAGCTTGTCGACCTCCTTGAGCGCGGCCTCACGCACGTTCTCCGGCAGGTCGGCGGCCTCGACGCGGGTCCGGTAGTCGTCGGACTCCTCGCCGTCCCGCTCGCCGTTGATCTCGCGCAGCTCCTTGCGTACGGCTTCCAGCTGCTTCCGCAGCAGGAACTCCCGCTGCTGCTTGTCGACGCCCTCCTGGACGTCCTTCGCGATGGTCTCGGCGACGTCCTGCTCGGCGAGGTGGTCGCGCAGCTGCTGGGTCGCGAGCTTCAGGCGGGCCACCGGGTCGGTGGTCTCCAGCAGCTCGATCTTCTGGTCGGTGCTGAGGAAGGGCGAGTAACCGGAGTTGTCGGCAAGTGCGGAGACATCGTCGATGGCCTGTACGCGGTCGACGACCTGCCAGGCGCCGCGCTTCCGGAGCCAGGCGGTGGCGAGAGCCTTGTATTCCTTCGCGAGTTCGGTGACATGACCGGGCACGGGATCCGGCACGGTCTCGTCGATCCGCGTCCCCTCGACCCACAGCGCGGCCCCCGGGCCGGTGGTCCCGGCGCCGATCCGCACGCGGCCCCGGGCTCGGATGAGGGCGCCCGGATCCCCGTCGGCCAGCCGGCCGACCTGCTCGACGGTGCCGAGGACACCGGTGTTCGCGTACGTCCCGTCGATGCGCGGCACCAGCAGAACCCTGGGCTTGCCGGGCTCGCTGCCCGCGGCGGCCTGGGCGGCCTCCACGGCGGCACGCACCTCGGCGTCGTTCAGGTCCAGCGGAACAACCATGCCGGGCAGCACGACCTCGTCGTCGAGCGGCAGCACGGGCAGTGTGAGCGGTGTGAACGCCGTGGACTCAGTAGCCATGATCTCCCCTTCGGCACTCAAGTTGAGCTATGCCGACTCAATGCTTGGCGACGGCCGGTTGTTCCCCATCCCGTGTTCGCCGTGAGCGATCACCTCTGCCGCGACGGCCGGACCTGCGCATACAGTCTGGACGTAACATCCATTACTGCATTTTAACCATTACTGACCATTACTCGAGGAGTTGGCGTGGACGGAACCGTGCGGGCCTGGGTCGACGGCTGGGTGGTCTCGCGCGGGGCGTCGCCGCCGCTGGTCGAGCCCTGGGGCTACACGATCGACGTGGGCACGGCCGAGCAGGTCACCCGGCACGTCCTCCACTCGGTGAACGACGACGTCGAGGAGCGGACCGTCCGGAAGGTGGCCGACGCGGTGACCGGGGCGGGCGTGTGGCTCAAGGTGTTCGAGGACCCGGCGACGGTCGCCGACTGGCTCGGCGAGGGCTGGTGGGTCGCTCCCGAGCCGGGCTGGCTGATGTCGGTCCCGCTGACCGCGTCGGAGCCGCCGGCCGTCCCCGACGGCTACCGGGTACGCGTGTGGACGCGCGGCGGCGTGACCCGCGTCCTGCTCGCGGCACCCGACGGCTCCTGGGCGGCGCGCGGCCAGCTCGCCCCGACGGGCCGAACCGCGGTCGTCGACCAGGTGGCGACCTCCCCCGCGCACCAGCGCCGGGGCCTGGGCTCCTTCGTGATGCGCACCCTCACCCAGGAGGCCGTCGCGCAGGGCGCGGAGAGAGGCGTACTGGCGGGAACTCCGGACGGACGGGCGCTGTACGAGGCGCTGGGCTGGCAGGTCGAGGCGCCGCTGACAAGCGCGAAGTTCGTCGGGACGCCGACCGGAAGGCCCTAGGCCCGCCGCCACCGCCGCACCCAGGGCCAGGTGGCGACCCCGATGGCCAGCGCCGTCACATGTCCCCAGTTGGTCATCGGGTCGGTGTAGGCGATCAGGTCCTGCACCAGCGTCCCGCCGAACACCAGCAGCAACGGCCACCCCAGCCAGGGCCTCAGCAACCCCGCCAAGGCGCCCACGCCCGCCGCGACCCCGAAACTGACCCCGTAGTCGAGCCGGTGCAGGGAACTCGCGGGCAGCCACCCCACCAGCACCGCGAGCCCCACCGGGACCTCGGTAGCGAGCGTGGCCAGCACATGACCGAGCGCGAACACCACGGCGGTACGCAGCCCGCCGATCCGCCGCTCCAGCGCGGTAAGGACAAGGAGGAGGACAACGGCGTACGGCGATGTCACGCCGCCCACGACCCACAGCGCGCTGGCGGCCAGCACGAACACGGGCGTCCGCATGAGATGGGAGACGTCGGTGCTGGAGCCCTGGTGGAGGGCGTGCACGAGGGCGGGGTCCGCGTGCTCGGCGGCGAAGGCCGTGACCAGGAGGACGGCCACGAACGTGAAGGTGAACGGGGTCGCGGTGGGAGTGGGGAGAAGGTGCCACGGGCGGAGGACCCGCCTGCCGGGCGCAGCCGCCTCAGGCGCCACGGGCCGCGCGGACAGGGTTTCCGCCGGTCCCCGCTGCCTCGGCATCCCGTCCAGCAGCCGTACGCCCTCCGCGACGGACGCGCCCGAGGGCGTCGGGGAGCCCGTCGTCACGTCACCCTTCGCATCGGTCCGGTCCACGGTGAGGCGCTCCTTCCGTTTCGCCCCACCCTTCGCCTCCACCCACGCCCTTGTCTGTGACCCGCACCACCCCTCGGCCGATTCACAGCAAGCCGACAGGCTTCGTGAAGCCCGGGCTCATCCGATCCACGCTGCGCCAAGGTGCCGCCACGCCCCATCCGACCCCGCTGGGGCGGCATCACTGTTGCCGAACGTGAACCGGCGATCATCGGACGGCATCGGAACGGGCCGCTCGCCCCGTTGTCCTCCGACGCCCTCACCGACCCGCGTACCCAGCTCGTCGCAGCCGATCTCGCGAGATACGTCAATGAGACCTCCGCCACATTTGATGCGCTGCGTCTCGACGTCGACAACGGCCCCGGCCGGCCCGTCACGGAGGACAACCGGAGCCTGTATTCGCAGGCCGGACTGGCAAGCCGCGCAAAGGTGTTGAGGCCGGACGGGGTGCTCGCGGTGTGGTCCGCGCACCCCTCCCGGAAATTCGAGGGAACTCTACGGAATGCCGGATTCCGGTCAGTACGCACCGAAGAGATCCAGGTTGCCCGGGGAGTCCCGGACGTCGTCCATCTCGCCATCAGACCTGGATAGACCCCCCACGGTGACTGCCCGTACTCTGCTCCCCTGACGCCGATCACTCATCCGATCAGTCGTGCGTCAATCGCAGTCATGCGCGGACAAGCGCAGCCAAGGAACCACCCCACTGGTTCCGGAAAGCACACTTCAGGGACGGGCGATGGAGCAGACACACACCTCCCAGAACGGCGCGACGGCGACTCCCGGCGCCCAGCGCCGGGTACTCGTGGTCGAGGACGACCCGACGATCGTCGACGCCATCGCGGCCCGTCTGCGCGCCGAGGGATTTCTCGTGCAGACCGCTGGCGACGGGCCGGCCGCCGTCGACACCGCCGAGGCCTGGCAGCCCGATCTGCTGATCCTCGACATCATGCTGCCCGGGTTCGACGGGCTGGAAGTATGCAGGCGGGTACAGGCCCAGCGGGCCGTGCCCGTCATGATGCTCACCGCGCGCGACGACGAGACCGACATGCTGGTCGGGCTCGGGGTCGGCGCCGACGACTACATGACGAAGCCCTTCTCCATGCGTGAGCTGGCCGCGCGGGTGCATGTGCTGCTGCGCAGGGTGGAGCGGGCCGCCATCGCCGCGTCGACACCGCGCTCCGGCATCCTGCGGCTCGGCGAGCTGGAGATCGACCACGCGCAGCGACGGGTGCGGGTGCGCTCCGAGGACGTGCATCTCACGCCCACCGAGTTCGACCTGCTCGTCTGTCTCGCCAACACCCCCCGCGCCGTCCTCTCCCGCGAGCAGCTGCTCGCCGAGGTGTGGGACTGGGCGGACGCCTCCGGCACCCGCACCGTCGACAGCCACATCAAGGCGCTGCGCCGGAAGATCGGCGCCGAGCGGATCCGTACGGTGCACGGGGTCGGCTACGCACTGGAGACACCGACGCCATGAACCTCGGGCGGCCGGTCGCACGGAGGAGCCCCGGGGAGCCCTGGGGCGGCGTACGCCCGTTCTCGATCAAGACCAAGCTGGGCGCACTGGTCGTCGTCTCGGTTCTGATCACCACCGGTCTGTCGATGATCGCGGTGCACACCAAGACGGAGCTCCGCTTCATCACGGTCTTCTCGATGATCGCCACTCTGCTGATCACGCAGTTCGTGGCCCATTCGCTCACCGCGCCGCTGGACGACATGAACGCGGTGGCCCGCTCCATCTCGCACGGCGACTACACGCGCCGGGTACGCGAGAACCGCTGGGACGAACTGGGCGACCTGGCCCAGACGATCAACGTCATGGCCGACGAGCTGGAGGCCCAGGACCGTCAGCGCAAGGAGCTGGTGGCGAACGTCTCGCACGAGCTGCGCACCCCCATCGCGGGGCTGCGCGCCGTGCTGGAGAACGTCGTGGACGGGGTCTCGGCCGCCGATCCGGAGACCATGCGTACGGCGCTCAAGCAGACCGAGCGCCTCGGGCGGCTGGTGGAGACCCTGCTGGACCTCTCCCGGCTCGACAACGGGGTCGTGCCGCTGCGCAAGCGCCGGTTCGAGGTCTGGCCGTACCTCTCCGGTGTGCTCAAGGAAGCCAACATGCTCGCCTCCACGCGCGCGGGCATCGCGTCGGGCTCCGGCGGTCACACCCGTAACGACGTCCATCTGCACCTCGACGTCAACCCGCCCGAACTGGTCGCGCACGCCGACCCGGAGCGCCTCCACCAGGTCGTCGCCAACCTGATCGACAACGCGGTCAAGCACAGCCCCGCGCACGGCCGGGTCACGGTGAAGGCCCGGCGCGGGACGCTGACCGAGTCGCTGGAGCTGGAGATCCTGGACGAGGGCCCCGGCATCCCGCGCTCGGAGTGGCACCGGGTCTTCGAGCGGTTCAACCGCGGCGGCGTCAGCGCGCCGCACGGCCCGGGCAGCGACGGCGGTACGGGCCTCGGGCTGGCCATCGCCCGCTGGGCGGTCGATCTGCACGGCGGCCGGATCGGTGTGGCCGAATCCGAGCGGGGTTGCCGGATTTTGGTCACTCTTCCGGGAGAGTCATCCGTACCAAGTTGACGTAAAGTTCGAAACGGAGCCGCAAGATCCACCTGGCATCCGCGCTGACGGACGCGCGTGGACACGTGTGATTGCTCACAGGCCCGCGCATTTGGTGCGCCCTGCCGACAATTTGGGCTTCCTTCACGTGTCTCTTTCGGACCGGAACCCCGCTTGTTTCCCGCCATTTCACCCCCCGAAACCCGATTCTCGATGTGACTTACACGACGATGAACGGACCCGGACTGACCTTTCGGCCACGGGGGCGTAGCCTTAATTCCCGCTGTCCATCACCTTGTGAAGCGGAAGAGGGCGGTTGCCGCCGTGTCTGCACAGTCCCCCAGTAACTCATCGAGCATCTCGACCGACGAACCCGCAGGTAACCCTGCGGCAGCGTTCGGCCCCAACGAGTGGCTCGTCGACGAGATCTATCAGCAGTACCTCCAGGACCCGAATTCGGTAGACCGAGCCTGGTGGGACTTCTTCGCCGACTACAAGCCCGGGGCGCCCGCCGCCTCGACGGCTCCGGCGGGTACTGCGGCCGCGGGGGCCGCAGAGACCACCACGACCGCCCCAGCGGCTCCTGCCGCACCCGTGGCTCCCGTGACCCCGGCCGTACCGGCGCCGGCTCCGGAGGCCACTCCCCGGCCCGCCGCGGCCGCTCCGGCCGCGAAGCCCGCCGCGGTGAAGCCCGCCGCGGCGCCCGCGCCGGTCGCCGCGAAGCCCAAGGCCGTTCCCGCAGCCCAGGCCGCGGACGGCCCGGAGTTCGTGACCCTGCGCGGCCCGTCCGCGGCCGTGGCGAAGAACATGAACGCCTCGATCGAGGTGCCCACGGCCACGTCCGTGCGCGCGGTCCCGGTGAAGCTGCTCTTCGACAACCGCATCGTCATCAACAACCACCTGAAGCGTGCCCGGGGCGGGAAGATCTCCTTCACCCACCTCATCGGCTACGCGATGGTGCAGGCCATCAAGGCCATGCCGTCGATGAACTACTCCTTCGCGGAGAAGGACGGCAAGCCGACCCTGGTCAAGCCGGCGCACGTCAACTTCGGCCTGGCCATCGACCTGGTGAAGCCCAACGGCGACCGCCAGCTCGTCGTGGCCGGCATCAAGAAGGCCGAGTCGCTGAACTTCTTCGAGTTCTGGCAGGCCTACGAGGACATCGTCCGCCGCGCCCGCGAGGGCAAGTTGACGATGGACGACTTCACCGGTGTCACGGTCTCCCTGACCAACCCCGGCGGCCTCGGCACCGTCCACTCGGTGCCGCGTCTGATGCCCGGTCAGTCGGTCATCATGGGCGTCGGTTCCATGGACTACCCGGCGGAGTTCCAGGGCACGTCCCAGGACACCCTGAACAAGCTCGGCATCTCCAAGGTCATGACGCTCACGTCGACCTACGACCACCGGGTCATCCAGGGCGCCGCCTCCGGCGAGTTCCTGCGCGTCGTCGCGAACTACCTGCTCGGCGAGGCCGGCTTCTACGACGAGATCTTCGAGGCGCTGCGCATCCCCTACGAGCCGGTGCGCTGGCTCAAGGACATCGACGCCTCGCACGACGACGACGTCACCAAGCCCGCCCGCGTCTTCGAGCTGATCCACTCCTACCGGGTCCGCGGCCACGTCATGGCCGACACCGACCCGCTGGAGTACCGCCAGCGCAAGCACCCCGACCTGGACATCACCGAACACGGGCTCACCCTCTGGGACCTGGAGCGCGAGTTCGCCGTCGGCGGCTTCTCGGGCAAGTCCCTGATGAAGCTGCGCGACATCCTCGGCGTGCTCCGCGACTCGTACTGCCGCACCACCGGCGTCGAGTTCATGCACATCCAGGACCCCAAGCAGCGCAAGTGGATCCAGGACCGCATCGAGCGCCCGCACAGCAAGCCGGAGCGCGAGGAGCAGCTGCGCATCCTGCGCCAGCTGAACGCGGCGGAGGCCTTCGAGACCTTCCTGCAGACGAAGTACGTCGGCCAGAAGCGCTTCTCGCTGGAGGGCGGCGAGTCCGTCATCCCGCTCCTGGACGCCGTGATCGACTCGGCGGCCGAGTCGCGCCTCGACGAGGTCGTCATCGGCATGGCCCACCGCGGCCGGCTGAACGTGCTCGCGAACATCGTCGGCAAGTCGTACGCCCAGATCTTCCGGGAGTTCGAGGGCAACCTCGACCCGAAGTCGATGCACGGCTCCGGCGACGTGAAGTACCACCTGGGCGCCCGGGGCGTGTTCACGGGCCTCGACGGCGAGCAGATCAACGTCTCGCTGGCCGCCAACCCGTCCCACCTGGAGACGGTCGACCCGGTCATCGAGGGTATCGCCCGCGCCAAGCAGGACATCATCAACAAGGGCGGCACGGACTTCACGGTCCTGCCGGTCGCCCTGCACGGTGACGCGGCCTTCGCGGGCCAGGGCGTGGTGGCCGAGACGCTCAACATGTCCCAGCTGCGCGGCTACCGCACCGGTGGCACGGTCCACATCGTCATCAACAACCAGGTCGGCTTCACCGCCGCCCCGGAGTCGTCGCGCTCCTCCATGTACGCGACCGACGTCGCCCGCATGATCGAGGCGCCGATCTTCCATGTGAACGGCGACGACCCCGAGGCCGTCGTCCGCGTCGCTCGCCTGGCCTTCGAGTTCCGCCAGGCGTTCAACAAGGACGTCGTCATCGACCTCATCTGCTACCGCCGCCGCGGTCACAACGAGTCCGACAACCCGGCGTTCACGCAGCCCCTGATGTACGACCTGATCGACAAGAAGCGCTCGGTGCGCAAGCTCTACACCGAGTCCCTCATCGGTCGCGGCGACATCACCCTCGAAGAGGCCGAACAGGCGCTGCAGGACTTCCAGGGCCAGTTGGAGAAGGTCTTCACGGAGGTCCGCGAGGCCATCTCCGCGCCGGCCGAGGCCCATGTCGGCGACCCCCGGGCCGAGTTCCCGGTGGCCGTGGAGACCGCGGTCTCCCAGGAGGTCATCAAGCGCATCGCCGAGTCCCAGGTCAACATCCCCGACCACGTCACCGTCCACCCGCGGCTGATCCCTCAGTTGCAGCGCCGGGCGGCGATGATCGAGGACGACACGATCGACTGGGGCATGGGCGAGACGCTCGCGATCGGCTCCCTGCTCCTGGAGGGCACCCCGGTGCGCCTCTCGGGCCAGGACTCCCGGCGCGGCACCTTCGGCCAGCGTCACGCGGTCCTGATCGACCGGGTCACCGGTGAGGACTACACCCCGCTCCAGTACCTGTCGGACGACCAGGCCCGCCTGAACGTCTACGACTCCCTGCTCTCCGAGTACGCGGTCATGGGCTTCGAGTACGGCTACTCGCTGGCCCGCCCCGACGCGCTCGTGATGTGGGAGGCGCAGTTCGGCGACTTCGTCAACGGCGCGCAGACGGTGGTGGACGAGTACATCTCGGCCGCGGAACAGAAGTGGGGCCAGACGTCCGGCGTCACCCTGCTCCTCCCCCACGGTCACGAGGGCCAGGGCCCGGACCACTCCTCGGCCCGCATCGAGCGGTTCCTCCAGCTCTGTGCCCAGAACAACATGATGGTCGCGCAGCCAACGCTGCCGTCGAACTACTTCCACCTCCTGCGGTGGCAGGTGCACAACCCGCACCACAAGCCGCTGGTGGTCTTCACCCCGAAGTCGATGCTGCGTCTCAAGGCGGCGGCGTCGAAGGCGGAGGAGTTCACGACGGGCGCGTTCCGCCCGGTCATCGGCGACGAGTCCGCCGCCCCGGCCGACGTCCGCAGGGTCGTCTTCTGCGCCGGCAAGCTGTACTACGACCTTGAGGCCGAGCGGAAGAAGCGCGGCAACACGGACACGGCGATCATCCGCATCGAGCGCCTGTACCCGCTCCCGGGTGCGGAACTCCAGGCGGAGATCGCCAAGTACCCGAACGCCGAGAAGTACCTGTGGGCGCAGGAGGAGCCGGCGAACCAGGGCGCGTGGCCCTTCATCGCCCTCAACCTGATCGACCACCTGGACCTCGCGGTCGGCGCGGACATCCCGCACGGCGAGCGTCTGCGGCGCATCTCGCGCCCGGCCGGCTCGTCCCCGGCAGTGGGTTCGGCGAAGCGTCACCAGGCGGAGCAGGAGCAGCTGCTGCGCGAGGTGTTCGAGGCGTAAGGCTCGACCGGCCTCGGCCGAACAGGGCTGATGTACGGGGGCCCGGCACCGGAGAGATCCGGTGCCGGGCCCTTCGTCATCAGGGCCCCGGATACGTGCGCATAGCCTTCACCAACAGTCCCAGCAGTCCCACCAGACACAGCAGTCCCCAGGAGAACATCCGTGTACTTCACCGACCGAGGCATCGAAGAACTGGCCAAGCGGCGCGGCGAGGAGGAGGTCACCTTCGAGTGGCTCGCCGAGCAGCTGCGGGCCTTCGTCGACCTCAATCCCGACTTCGAGGTGCCGGTGGAGCGTCTGGCCACCTGGCTGGCGCGGCTGGACGACGACGAGGACGACGCGTGACGAGCAAATGAGCGAGCGGGCGCGGCGAGCGGCTCCGGTCCAGGTGTCTTGACTTTCCGTGTCCGCGATATATCGTGAATAACGGAAGACGCGATATGGCGTGTCGTGACGTACCCGGTCGTCGGCCTGCCGTTCGTCAACCCGTCCGTTCACCTAGGGGGTCCGCACCATGTCCACCACATCCACGTCCGAGTGGTCCGTCAAAGAGCCCGGCAACCTCGCGTTCGCCGAGCCGATCACGGGCCTGCACGTACGCATCGTCAACGGAACGGTGAACGTGGTGGGCACGGAGGAGAGTTCCGCCCGTCTGGAGGTCACCGAGATCGAGGGCCCACCCCTGGTGGTGACCCAGGAGGACGGCGTGCTGACGGTGGCGTACGAGGACCTGCCCTGGAAGGGCTTCCTCAAGTGGCTGGACCGCAAGAGCTGGCGCCGCTCCGCGGTGGTGTCCCTGACCGTCCCGGCTGCCGCGCGCGTCGAGGTGGGTGTGGTCGGCGCCGCCGCGTTCGTCTCGGGGGTCGCCGGGCCGACGGTGGTGAAGGGCGTCACCGGCGACACGACACTCGTCGGCCTCTCCGGGCCGGTCCGCGCCGACACCGTCTCGGGCAGCCTGGAGGCCCAGGCGGTCACGGGTGATCTGCGCTTCAACTCCGTCTCCGGCGACCTGACCGTCGTGGAGGGCTCCGGCCCCTCGGTGCGCGCGGAGTCGGTGAGCGGCTCCATGATCGTCGACCTCGACCCGGAGGGCCCGACGGACGTGCAGCTGACGAACGTCTCGGGCGAGATCGCCATCCGGCTCCCGCATCCGGCGGACGCCGAGGTGGAGGCCAACACGGCGAGCGGCAGGATCTCGAGCGCCTTCGACGACCTCCGCGTCCACGGCCAGTGGGGCGCCCACCGCGTCACGGGCCGCCTGGGCGCGGGCACCGGCAAGCTCCGGGCTACGACGGTCTCCGGCTCGATCGCCCTGCTCCGACGCCCCCAACCGGAGGACGAACCGGCCGACTCCGCCCCCGGGGACACTTCCGGCACGACGAACAAGAAGGTGCTCTGACATGCCTCCCGTCTTCGCCCACGGCCGCCTCCGCCTCTACCTGCTGAAGCTGCTGGACGAGGCCCCCCGCCACGGCTACGAGGTGATCCGCCTCCTGGAGGAACGCTTCCAGGGGCTGTACGCGCCGTCGGCGGGCACCGTGTACCCCCGCCTGGCCAAACTGCAGACCGAGGGCCTGGTCACACACACCACCGAGGGCGGCCGCAAGGTGTACGCCATCACGGACGCGGGCCGCGCCGAACTGGCCGACCGCAGCGGCGAGTTGGCCGACCTGGAACTGGAGATCCGTGACTCGGTCGCCGAGCTCGCCGCCGAGATCCGGGCTGACGTCCGGGGCGCGGCGGGCGACCTGCGCCGGGAGGTGCGCGCGGCGGCGAGCGAGGCCCGCGGAGCCTCCGGAGCCGCGCGGAGCACCCCGTTCGGGGACCACGGTGAGTACGGGGAGCACGCGGACGCCGGCGACAAGGAGGCGTGGCGCGTCGCGAAGGAGGAGATGCGACGCGCCAAGCAGGAGTGGAAGGAGCAGGCCCGGCGCGCGAAGGACGAGAGCCGCCGGGCCCGCGAGGAGGCGCAGCGGGCCAGGCGCCAGGCCAAGGAGGCCCAGGACAACGCCCGCGCGCAGGCCCAGGAGGAGGTGCAGCGCATCGCCAAACGCGTCCAGGAACAGGTCCAGGACCACTTCAGCAGGGGCGACTGGCCGACGGGGGTCCGGGAGGGCCTGACCGAACTGGCCAAGGAGTTCGGCGAGTTCGGGAAGGACTTCGGCAAGAACCTCGGCAAGGACATCGGCCAGGGCCTGGGCAAGGACTTCGGCTTCCCCCGCCCCGGCGGCACCACGACCGCCACGGCACCGGAACCGGAGCGTCCGCAGTACACGGACACTCCCCCGGACTTCCCGGCCGGCTACGAACCGTCCTGGGCCCACGAGGACTCCACCGGCGACCCGGCCAGAGACCTGGACCGCCTCCTCGACCGCTTCCGGGACGGCATCCGCGACTCGGCCCGCGACCACCGCGTCACGGAACCCCAGCTCCACGAGATCCGCGGCCACTTGTCAGCGGCGGCGGCACTGGTGGAGGCGGCGCTGCGGACGCCGAAGGCGTGAGAGGGGGCACAGCCGAGGTGCGGGGCTCCAACCCGGGTCGTGTCCCGCCACATGGTGCGGGCAACCTCACTCGACGCGTTCCGGTGAGCCGCGTGCCGACCGCCCATGGGGCACGGCTCCCGCTCCGCGCCCGGCCGACCTGCCGCCGGCACCACGGGTGACCCGAACCGTCACGGCGCGGCGCCTGCCTGCGCGCTCCGCACAGTCGATCGGCTCAACCACCTGGCGGGACGCCACCCCACCCCGAACCCCGCCTCAACCCGCCACCTCGGCCCGCCGCCTCAGCCCGCCTTCGCCTCGCCCTCGCTGTACAGCACCCGGCTCAGGGCCTCGTATGTGACTCCCTGATCGGCGAGGACCTCTGCCGGTACGCCTGGGCGGGCCGTGAGGGCGAGGAGGATGTGCTCGTCGCCGATCCGGCGGTCGCTGTGGGCCACCGCGATGCGCAGGCACCCCACCAGCACATCCTTGGCACCCCGGCCGAAGGGGCGGCGCCCCGACAACCACCCTCTGTCCCGCCGGACGCCGGACATCGCGCCGACGCCGTGCACCTCCTCGACCCGGGAGACGATGTCGGAGACGTCGATTCCGAGCCCGGCGAGGGCATCGGCCTCGGCCTGGGACAGCCCGGCGCGACGCCGGGCGTCGCCCAGAGCACCCTTCACCGACTCCTTGCGGTCGGTGAGGCCGAGCGAGGCCAGCGCGAAGGAGGCTCGACCGGCCTCCCGGTCGAGCAGCGCGAGCAGCGCGAGCAGCAGGTGCTCGGCGTCGACGGACCGGCTGCCGACGCGTTCGGCGTGCTCGGCGGCACCCCGCACCACTTCGCGCGCATCGCTCGTGAACCGTTCGAACATCACTGCCTCCCGTGTTTCTTGTGGACGGCCTGCCTGCTGACACCGAGTTCCGCGGCGATCTCCTGCCACGACCAGCCCTGATTGCGCGCACTGCGCACCTGCACGGACTCCAGCTGCTCGACCAGCTTCCGCAGCGCGGAGACGGCCCGCAGCCCGATCCGCGGATCGCGGTCACCCGCGCGCTCGGCGAGATCTGTTGCTTCGGTCATGATGTCAACTTAGGTTGACACATGGGCGCTGTCAACCCTAGTTGACGCACAGGATGCCGCGAACACACAGACGGCGGGCCCGGAAGAAACCCGGGCCCGCCGCAGCGAGACGTACGTGGTGGAGGTCAGGAGGTGGTGGGGGTCAGGAAGTGGTGGAGTCAGGAGGTGGTGAGGACGATCTTGCCGAACAGGTCACCGGACTCAAGGCGTTCGAAGCCCTCGCGGGCCCGGTCCAGCGGGAGCACCTCGTCGATGACGGGACGTACGCCGGTGGCGGCGCAGAACGACAGCAGGTCCTCCAGCTCGTCCTTCGTGCCCATCGTGGAGCCGACGACCTTGAGTTCGAGGAAGAAGATGCGGGTCAGTTCGGCGTGCGAGGGGCGGTCGCCGCTGGTGGCGCCCGAGATGACGATGGTGCCGCCGGGCCGCAGTGACTTGACCGAGTGCGACCAGGTAGCCGCCCCGACCGTCTCGATCACGGCGTCCACGCGCTGCGGCAGCCGCGCCCCGGACTCCACCGCCTCGACGGCGCCCAGCTCCAGCGCCCGCTTCCGCTTGGCCTCGTCCCGGCTGGTGGCGAAGACGCGGAGGCCCGCCGCCTTGCCGAGCACGATCGCGGCGGTCGCGACACCGCCGCCGGCGCCCTGCACGAGCACGGAGTCGCCGGGGCGTACACCCGCGTTGGTGAAGAGCATGCGGTACGCCGTCAGCCAGGCGGTGGGCAGACAGGCGGCCTCCTCGAAGGAGAGCTCCTTGGGCTTGGGCAGGACGTTCCACGCTGGTACCGCGACCTGCTCGGCGAAGGCGCCCTGGTAGCGCTCGGTGAGGATGGAACGGGGTTCCTCGGGTCCGACGCCGTGGCCGGTCTGGCCGATGACGGAGTGCAGGACGACCTCGTTGCCGTCCGCGTCGACGCCGGCGGCGTCGCAGCCGAGGATCATCGGCAGCCGGTCCTCGGGGAGTCCGACCCCGCGCAGGGACCAGAGGTCGTGGTGGTTGAGCGAGGCGGCCCTGACATCGATCGTCGTCCAGCCCGGGCGCGACTCGGGCGCTGGACGGTCGCCCAACTCCAGCCCGTCGAGCGGGTGGTCGGGGTCGATGCGGGCGGCGTAGGCAGCGAACATGACCTTGACGATAGGGGCCCGGCCGGGCCGGGGGAACGAGGCGGCACTGTGACACACGCCCTGTTGATTTCGCCGCCGCCCTTACCCGCTCAATCGCCGGACGAGCTGATTTTTAGCCCGTCCGGCGATTGAGGACGAGGCCCCTTCAGGGCCGAAGGGGGGTCTGGGGGCGCAGCCCCCAGGAACGGGATGGGACGGGACAGGGCCACCGCCGAACACCAGCCTCAGCGGCGAGCGACACCCTCCGCCCGAGCCGCCGCGGCGACCGCCGCGGTCACCGCCGGAGCGACCCGCGGGTCGAACGGCGACGGAATCACGTAGTCGGCGGCCAGATCCTCACCCACGACAGCCGCGAGCGCGTCCGCCGCCGCGATCTTCATCCCCTCCGTGATCCGCGAAGCCCGCACCTGCAGCGCCCCCGCGAAGATCCCCGGGAACGCCAGCACGTTGTTGATCTGGTTCGGGAAGTCCGAGCGCCCGGTCGCGACGACCGCCGCGTACTTGTGCGCCACGTCGGGGTGCACTTCGGGGTCCGGGTTGGCCATCGCGAACACGAACGCGTCCTTGGCCATGGAAGCCACCGCCGCCTCCGGGACCGTACCGCCGGAGACACCGATGAAGACGTCGGCGCCCGCCAGAGCGCTCTCCAGCGACCCCTTCAGCCCGGCCCTGTTCGTCAGCTCGGCCAGCTCGCGCTTGACCGGCGTGAGGTCGTCCCGGTCCACCGAGACGACGCCCTTGCGGTCGGCGACGGCGACATCGCCGAGCCCCGCCTCAAGGAGGAACTTCGCGATGGCGACGCCCGCCGCGCCCGCGCCCGAGATCACGCCCCGCAGCTCCCCGAGCTCCCGCCCGGTGAGCCGCGCCGCGTTGCGCAGGGCCGCCAGTGTCACGACCGCCGTGCCGTGCTGGTCGTCGTGGAAGACGGGGATGTCCAGCTGCTCCTGGAGCCGCCGCTCGATCTCGAAGCACCGCGGGGCCGAGATGTCCTCCAGGTTGATCCCACCGAAGGACGGCGCGAGCCGGACCACCGTCTCGATGATCTCGTCCACTCCCGTGCAGGCCAGCGCGATCGGAACCGCGTCCACGCCGCCGAACTGCTTGAACAGGATCGCCTTGCCCTCCATCACCGGGAGGGATGCCTCGGGACCGATGTCACCGAGTCCGAGGACGGCCGTACCGTCCGTCACGACCGCGACGACGTTCGACTTCCACGTGTAGTCGTTGACGAGGTCGGGCTGCTCGGCGATGGCGGTGCACACCCGGGCCACACCGGGTGTGTACGCGAGGGACAGATCGTCCTTGTTCCGGATCGGCACGGTGGCCTGCACGGCCATCTTGCCGCCCCGGTGCAGGGCGAACGCCGGGTCGAACTCATCGGCATCACTGCCGGTGTCGATGTCGCTGCGAGGATTGACGATCTCCGCTGCCACTTTGTTGTACCCCTTAGGTCTTCACGGTTTGAGGGTGGCCACTCCTGGTGAGGGGTGGGCGGGCACCGCGCAAGGCCCCGGTGAGTGATGCGCACGGGCACGAACGCGACGGGCGCGCCGCACACGCGCCCTGAGTCCCTGATGAGGGGTGTAAGGAACCTTCTTACCGGACGGAGGACACCGCGGACGACCCCATGGAGCGAAGGTCACACGCGGGCGACATGACTCATCACCACACATGACCACATACCTGGGCATGATCGATCAAATCGAGAGGCTGGTCGACGAAGGAGCCGGGCCGTGACAGGACCGAGTCGTGACCGTGTCGGGCCACCGGTCGGGGCGGAGTCCTTCCGCGGCCGTGCGTACGGATGCAACAGCCGTTCACCTGGCGAGATACACCGAAGATCTTCCGGCCGGAACGGATGATTCCCGTAGAAGATCCGGGAAGGTCCGGCTCTGATGTCCGACCTGACGCTCCACGGGGGCCGCCCGTTATCCGATTTTGACATAGCCGGTCACCTGAATGCCTCCGCCCGAATGGCAAGATGCCGTAATCACACAAGGTCGCGACACTCAAAGATGTGTGCAGCAGTCGACCGACCCGCCGGCATCGTCCGCCCCCTGGGCAGGCGCCGGCCCCAATGGCTCACCATCCATCCGCCGGAGGAACCCACCATGACCGCAAGCTCCACCCTTCGTACGACCGCAGCGCACAACCGGCTAGCCGCGGTCGGTGCGATCGCGGTCGCGGGCGCCCTGCTGCTCACCGGATGCGGTGACCAGACCAAGGACAAGGGCACCGGCTCGGAGAGCGCCTCGACGAGCTCCGCCCCGCTGGCCGCCAAGCTGCCCCAGGCGATCCGGGACAAGGGCGTCGTCACGGTCGGCTCGGACATCGCGTACGCCCCGGTCGAGTTCAAGGACGACTCCGGCAAGACGGTCGGTATCGACCCGGACATCGCGGACGCCATGGGCAAGCAGCTCGGCGTGAAGTTCGAGTTCCAGAACGGCACCTTCGACACCCTGATCACCGGCCTGCGCTCCAAGCGGTACGACATCGCCATGTCCGCGATGACCGACACCAAGGACCGCCAGGACGGCACCGAGAACGGCAAGAAGGTCGGCGAGGGCGTCGACTTCGTCGACTACTTCACCGCCGGTGTCTCGATCTACACCAAGAAGGGCGACGACCAGGGCATCAAGAGCTGGTCCGACCTCTGCGGCAAGAAGATCGCGGTCCAGCGCGGCACGGTCTCCGAGGACCTCGCCAAGGCCGAGACGAAGAAGTGCACGGGTGGCAAGAAGATCGCCATCGAGCCGTACGACAACGACCAGCAGGCCCAGACCCGGGTGCGCGCGGGCGGCGCCGACGCCGGCTCCTCCGACTTCCCGGTCACGGCGTACGCGGTGAAGACCTCGGGCGGCGGCAACGACTTCCAGGTCGTCGGCGAGCAGGTCGAGGCGGCGCCGTACGGCATCGCGGTCGCCAAGTCGAGCACCCAGCTGCGGGACGCCCTGCAGGCCGCGCTCGACGCGATCATCAAGAACGGCGAGTACGCCAAGATCATCGCCAAGTGGGGCGTCGAGGACGGCGCCGTGACCTCGGCCACCGTCAACGGCGGCAAGTGACCCGAGTATCACGGAAGTACGGGCACTGAAAGGCAACACCCGTGACTGTTGACATCGACAAGGCGACAGGACCGGCGGACACTCCCCCGGCCGGACCGGAGGCCATCAAGGCCATCCCGGTCCGGCACTACGGGCGGTACGTCTCGGCCGTCGTCGCGATCGGGCTCTTCGTCTCGATCGTCTACGCGTTCGCCCAGGGCAACATCAACTGGGGCGCCGTACCGGACTACTTCTTCGACGACCGCATCGTCACGGGCGTCTGGAAGACCCTCCTGCTGACGGTCCTCTCGATGGTGATCGGCATCGTCGGCGGCGTACTGCTCGCCGTCATGCGGCTGTCGAAGAACCCGGTGACCTCGACCATCGCCTGGTTCTACATCTGGTTCTTCCGCGGCACCCCGGTCCTGGTCCAGCTCGTC
This sequence comes from Streptomyces sp. SID12488, assembly GCF_010548275.1. Taxonomy (GTDB): domain Bacteria; phylum Actinomycetota; class Actinomycetes; order Streptomycetales; family Streptomycetaceae; genus Streptomyces. The sequence goes on along the minus strand of NZ_JAAGLT010000007.1, from coordinate 128,168 downwards.
GTCTGGTTCAACCTGGGCCTGGTCTTCACGTACATCAACCTCGGTCCGATCTACAAGGACTACTGGTCCAGCTTCATGACGCCGCTCCTGACGGCGCTCCTGGGCCTGGGCCTGAACGAGGCCGCCTACATGGCGGAGATCTGCCGCGCCGGCCTCCTGTCGGTCGACGAGGGCCAGACCGAGGCCTCGCACGCCCTGGGCATGAGCCACGCCAAGACCCTGCGCCGGATCGTGATCCCGCAGGCGATGCGCGTGATCGTGCCGCCCACGGGCAACGAGGTCATCAACATGCTGAAGACGACCTCACTGGTGTCGGTGGTCCAGTTCGCCGAACTGTTCCGCTACGCCCAGGACATCGGGCAGACCTCCGGTGCCCCGGTGGAGATGTACTTCCTCGCCGCGGCCTGGTACCTGATCCTCACCTCGGTCCTCAGCGTCGGCCAGTACTACATCGAGCGGTACTACTCGCGTGGTTCCAGCCGTACTCTCGCGGACACGCCGTTCCAGAAGATCAAGGCGAACATGCTGTCCCTCGGAAGCTGGAGGCGCTGACCATGAGCACGGAAAAGGTCACCGGGTCCGAGGGCGTCGCCATGGTCAAGTCCGAAGGCGTCCACAAGTCCTTCGGCCCTGTCGAGGTCCTCAAGGGCATCGACCTGGAGGTGAAGTCGGGCGAGGTGTTCTGCCTCATCGGCCCCTCCGGCTCCGGCAAGTCGACGTTCCTCAGGTGCATCAACCACCTGGAGAAGGTCAACGCCGGGCGCCTGTACGTCGACGGCGAGCTGGTCGGCTACCGCCAGAAGGGCGACAAGCTGTACGAGCTGAAGGACAGCGAGGTCGCGCTGAAGCGGCGGGACATCGGCATGGTGTTCCAGCGCTTCAACCTGTTCCCGCACATGACGTCGCTGGAGAACGTCATGGAGGCCCCGGTCCAGGTCAAGGGTGCCAACAAGGCGCAGGCCCGTGAGCGCGCGGGCCAGCTCCTGGAGCGCGTGGGTCTGGCCGACAAGGCCGGCAACTACCCCTCGCAGCTCTCCGGCGGCCAGCAGCAGCGCGTCGCCATCGCCCGGGCCCTGGCCATGGACCCGAAGCTGATGCTGTTCGACGAGCCGACCTCGGCCCTGGACCCGGAGCTGGTCGGTGACGTCCTCGACGTCATGCGCGACCTGGCCGAGTCCGGTATGACGATGGTCGTCGTCACCCATGAGATGGGCTTCGCCCGCGAGGTGGGCGACAGCCTGGTCTTCATGGACGGAGGCGTGGTCGTCGAGTCCGGCAACCCGCGCGACGTCCTGACGAACCCGCAGCACGAACGGACACAGTCCTTCCTGTCCAAGGTGCTCTGACGACAACAGGGCCGACGGCAGCGGACATGCGCAAGGGGCGGTACGAGATCCTCGTACCGCCCCTTCCGCGTTCCCGGGTTACCTGAGCGCGAGCAGCAGCGTGTCCGACGGCGAGCACCACACCGGACGCGCCTCCGCGAACCCCTTCTCGCGCAGCACGCGCGCGTGCCACCCGGCGGAGGGCGTGTCGCCGTCGGCGTGCTCGCCGTAGATCTCGAAGCGGCGGGCGGTCGGCCCGGCGAGGAGGGGGTCCTGGGCGGCGAGCCGCCACCATTCCGCCCAGTCGACGACACCGTCGTGTTTGGCCTGATCCATACGTACGTGGCGCAGTGCGCGCTCCGCCGCGTTGATCCGGGGCGTGCTCTCGTCGATCATGTGGTCCGCGTTCATGAACAGACCGCCGTCGCGGACGAGCTCCGCGATCCGGCCGTAGAGGTCCGCGAGGGGGTCGCTGTGCAGCCAGTGCAGGGCGGTGGCGGTCAGAACGGCGTCGTACGAGTCGTACGGCAACCCGCTCGTCCACCGCGGGTCCTTGAGGTCGGCCGTGACGAAGGTGACCCGGTCGTCGGCCGCGAAGGTGCCCTCGGCGATGGCGAGGAGCGCCGGGTCGAGGTCGACGCCGACGCTGGTCGCCTGCGGGAACCGGTCGAGCAGCCTGGACGTGATACTTCCCGTGCCGCACGCGAGGTCGAGCACGCGCGGGGCGGGGCCGACGAGGGCCTCGACCATGTCGAGCATGATCCGGAACCGTTCCTCGCGGTCCGGCATGTACCACTCCTGCTGTCGGTCCCAGCTCGCCTGCCAGGCATTCCAGTCGGTTCCGGTGTCCGTCCCGGTGGTGCCCGTGGTGGTGGTCATGGAAAACCTCTCCCCGTCAGTCGCTCACTCGCCCGCTTCGAACGCATGCGTAATACCCTGGAAGCAGTATCAGCCGTTACTTCCCCGCATCCACGACCATAGAGCGCCCTCGTAAGGACTACAAGTGGAACTGGCCTATTACTCGGACTACGCCGTGCGCCTCGTCAACACCGAGGAACCGGCCCGCGGAAAGGACTCGCTGACCTCGATCGACGCCGTTCGCGATCTCTTCGGCGCCAACCAGCAGGCCGCCCGTCGCGCCACCGACGCCGACGTGACCCGGTTCCGCTCCGTACGGGCCCGTCTGCGCGCTGTCTTCGAGGCGGCGGACACGGGCGACGAGACGCTCTCGGTGGACCTGCTGAACTCGCTCCTGCTGGAGTTCCCGGTGAGCCCGCAGATCTCCGGGCACACCGCGTCCGACGACAGGCGGGGCCGGGACGACGACGGCCGCCCACTGTGGCACATGCACCTCGCCGACCACCCGTCGAACGCGACGGCGGGCTTCGCGGCCATCGCCGCCATGGGCCTGGCCTTCCACCTCACCGAGTACGGCGTGGACCGTCTCGGCCTGTGCGAGGCACCGCCCTGCCGCAACGCCTACCTCGACACCTCGACGAACCGCTCCCGGCGCTACTGCTCCGACCGCTGCGCGACCCGGGCCAACGTGGCCGCCTACCGAGCCCGCAAGCGCCTGGAGGCGGACCGGTCCGAGAAGACGGGCCTGGCGGCCGACACCGCCCAGCGCAGCAGCGTCAGCGGCGAACGCTGACCCGGCTTGAGCGGCCGGTAGCGGAACCGGACCCGGCCCAGGATCAGATCGTGCGGCACGGTGCCGTAGTCGGTGCTGTCGCCGCCGGCGAAGGAGTTGTCCCCGAGCACCCACCAGCCGCCCTCGCGGCGCTCCACGGCCCGTTTGACGACCAGCAGATCCTGCTGGAACGGATGGCGCAGGACCACGATGTCGCCGGCCCTGACCCGGTTCCCGTACCGCACCACGAGAAAGTCGCCGTGATACAGCGTGGGCACCATCGACGGTCCGGTCACGGCGACCCAGCCGAAGGGCTTCGCGGCCCCTCCGTGCTCGCTCCCGGGCTCACTCCCGTGTTCGCTTCCGTGTTCGCTCTCCTGCGACAGCTCCGGCATCCCGGCACCTCCCCGGTCCATCCTCCACGAGTCCCAGTCTGACGCCCTACTTTTGTCCTAAGCCCATGGGGGCACTCGCGAAAACCCCTCTCTCAGGGAGTAATGTCCAACCTGAGAAGACGATCACGAGGAAGGAACGCTCCATGCTTTCCCGCCTGTTTGCCCCCAAGGTGAAGGTCAGCGCACACTGCGACCTGCCCTGCGGTGTGTACGACCCGGCCCAGGCCCGCATTGAGGCGGAGTCGGTGAAGGCCGTGCAGGACAAGATTGCCGCCAACGACGACCCGCACTTCCAGGCGCGCGCCACCGTCATCAAGGAGCAGCGCGCAGAGCTCGCCAAGCACCACGTCTCGGTTCTGTGGAGCGACTACTTCAAGCCCCCGCACTTCGAGAAGTACCCGGAGCTGCACCAGCTGGTCAACGACACCCTGAAGGCCCTCTCGGCCGCCAAAGCGTCCACGGACCCGGCGACGGGCCAGAAGGCGCTGGACTACATCGCCCAGATCGACAAGATCTTCTGGGAGACGAAGAAGGCCTGATGCAAGCCTTCCTCGAAGGGCCGGTCGAAGGCTGACCGGCCCTTTTCCCTGTCCCGGCTCGTCCCCCTGCCCCGGCCATTTCCCTGCCCGGCCACGTCGGCACGCTCAACGTCGGCAGACGAGAATCCCCGCCCGGCAGGTGACCTCGAACATGCCCTCGCGGGCGATCCGGTCGGTGACGATGGCGCGGGCCCGCTCGATCGTCGCGTCGAAGGGCGTGTCGTACTGGTCCGCCCAGGCCCGGTAGGACGCCAGGTACGCGACGACCGGCTCGGGCTCGCGGACCGTGACGGTGCTGGGCAGCTCGATCGTCCGCACCCGGCCGAACTCCGCCCCGAGAAAGCCCGGGGCCTTCTCCAGGGAGAAGCGGCCACCGATCGAGAACCGGGACGGCTCCTGTCCGGTGCCGAGCACGTCGCGCGCGGCCCGGTGCCAGAGGCCGTCGAGTTCGGCCTTGTCCAGCTCACCGTTGGTGGAGGCGATCACCACCCCGTCCCTGGCGACGACGCGTGCCAACTCCCGCACCGCCTGAGGGATATCGGGCACGTGGTAGAGCATGTGCATCGCCAGGACCGCGTCGACGCTCCCCGTGGCCAGGGGCAGTCGCGTGACATCCGCGACGGCGACCGGGCCGGGGACGGTCGCGAGGATGCCGGGCGAGATGTCCAGGCCCAACGAGGACACGTCCGGCCGGTCCTCGCGCAGCCGCTGGACGTACTTGCCGTTGCCGCAGCCGACGTCGACCACGCGCCCGCTCCCCCGCACACCGCCCAGCTGCTCGACGACGATGCCCGGCAGGTCGTGGCGGGGCGTCTGCCACTGGTAGAGCGACTGCCGGGCGGCCAGGTCCCGGTCGCTGCCGTACGCGCTCTCGGCGAGGCGCGTCCGGTCGGTGGCGGCGGAGGTGGAGGGTTCGGTCACGTCAGCGGCTCCCGGGTTCGGGTGGGACGGCGTTCACTCGCCGTCGTCATCCTCCCCCGCCTCCAGCAGGTTCACCGCCGAGCCCACGATGCTCGGGTCCGGGCTGCCGACGACCTCCTCGTCCTTGTCCGTGTAGTCGAAGCGGGCCAGGACGCTGCGCATCGCCTCCACCCGCGCCCGCTTCTTGTCGTTGCTCTTCACCACCGTCCAGGGAGCCTGTTCGGTGTCCGTCGCACGGAACATGGCGACCTTGGCCGCCGTGTAGTCGTCCCAGCGGTCCAGGGAGGCGAGGTCCATGGGGCTCAGCTTCCACTGCCGTACGGGGTCGACCTGGCGGATCGTGAAACGCGTGCGCTGTTCGCCCTGGGAGACCGAGAACCAGAACTTGATCAGGTCGACGCCGTCGTCGGCGAGCATGCGCTCGAACAGCGGGGCCTGGCGGGTGAAACGGCGGTACTCGTCGTCCGTGCAGAAGCCCATGACCCGTTCCACGCCCGCCCGGTTGTACCAGGAGCGGTCGAAGAGGACTATCTCGCCGGCGGTCGGGAGGTGTTCGACGTACCGCTGGAAGTACCACTGGCCGCGTTCGCGTTCGGTGGGCTTCTCCAGGGCCACCACGCGGGCGCCGCGCGGGTTGAGATGCTCCGTGAAGCGCTTGATCGTGCCGCCTTTTCCGGCCGCGTCCCGGCCCTCGAAGACGACGACCAGCCGGCGTCCGGTCTGCTTGATCCAGCTCTGCAGCTTCAGCAGTTCGATCTGCTGGAGCCGCTTGTGCAGGTCGTACTCCCTGCGCTCCATGCGCTCGGGGTACGGGTAGTTCTCCCGCCAGGTCTCGACCGGCGTGCCGTCCCGCCGGACGAGGACGGGTTCGTCGAGGTCGCTGTAGTCGACCTTCAGTCCGGACATAAGCGGTGTCATACCGTCGGCCTCCTTGGCATCAACATCAGCGGTCAATATCGATCAGCAGTGATCAGTAGCGGTCAGTGGAACTGCGGCACGATCAGATAGATGCCGTACGCGACCACGGCCGCACATGCCAGGAAGCACAGCCCCGCCTGGGCGAATCCGAGCGGGTGGGTACCTCCGTCATTCTCGCGCGCACTCTCGACCCGGGCGAGTCCGAGGACGCCGAACGCGAAGACGACGACCACGGCGACGGTGACCCCGAGGCTCACGGCGGCCACCTGTCCCAGGGCGGTCCAGTCCAGCTTCATGTGGGTTCTCCCTCGTTCACGCGGCCGTGCCGACGGTCGTCGGCGCCGTCGGCCTGATGCTGACCTCATGGGTGTCGTTGACGTTGTGCGCGCTCACCGGGTTGCGGCGCGCGGCAAGGACGATGCCCGCCGCGACCGCGACGGCGACCAGCGCGACGACCACAGTGCCGAACGTGCCGCCGTACCTGACGGCGCCCGCGGAGACCCCGCCGACCAGCGCGGCGGCGGGCAGGGTGATCAGCCACGCCATCACCATGCGGCCCGCGACGCCCCAGCGGACCTCCGCCAGCCGCCGGCCCAGACCGGCGCCCAGGATGCTGCCCGAGGCCACCTGGGTGGTGGACAGGGCGAAGCCGAGGTGGGCGGAGGTGAGGATGACGGCCGTGGACGCCGACTCGGCGGCGAAGCCCTGCGGCGACTGGATCTCGGTCAGCCCCTTGCCCATGGTCCGGATGATCCGCCAGCCGCCCAGATAGGTGCCGAGGCCGATGGCGAGCCCCGCCGAGGCGATCACCCACACCGGCGGGCCGGCGTCGTGGCCGAGCGCGCCCGCGGAGATCAGGGTCAGGGTGATGATGCCCATGGTCTTCTGCGCGTCGTTCGTGCCGTGCGCGAGGGAGACGAGGGAGGCGGAGGCGATCTGGCCGACGCGGAACCCCTTGGTCACCGAGTCCTTGCGGGCGCGGGCCGTGAGCCGGTAGGCGAGGTACGTGGCGATCAGGGCCGCGACTCCGGCCACCAGCGGCGAGGCCAGCGCCGGGATCAGCACCTTCTCGACGACCTTGGTGAAGTGCACACCCTCGGCGCCCGCGCCCACCCACACCGCGCCGATCAGCCCGCCGAACAGGGCGTGCGAGGAACTCGACGGCAGCCCCACCAGCCAGGTCAGCAGGTTCCACAGGATCGCCCCGACGAGCCCCGCGAAGATCATCCCCGGGGTGACGAGCGTGTCGTCGACGATGCCACCGGAGATCGTCTTCGCGACCTCGGTGGACAGGAAGGCGCCGACGATGTTGAGGACACCGCCGATCAGGACCGCCGTTCGCGGTTTGAGGGCGCCGGTGGCGATGGACGTGGCCATCGCGTTCGCCGTGTCATGGAATCCGTTGGTGAAGTCGAAGGCCAGGGCCGTCACGATGACGACCGCCACCAGGAACGTGATGTGGTCCATGCGTTCGATGGAAGCAAGCGCAGGCGTACTCGCGACGAACTGCGGGCAAAGCCTGTTCCTCGAAAAACCGCAGGTGCCGTGGAAACCCGCCAGCCTACGATCACCCCATGAGCACCGGCAACAACACTGGTACCGGCACCGAGAGCGGCATCCGCTGGACCTACGCCTTCGTCGACCGGCCCGTCGGCCGCCTCGGCGCCGCCCAGGCGTTCTGGACCGCCGTCACGGACACCCGGTTGTCCGAAACCCGGGGTGAGCAGGGCGAGTTCGTGACCCTGCTGCCGGGCGCGGGCGACGCCTGCGTCAAGGTGCAGGGGGTGGTCTCCGGGGACGGCGGTGCCCATCTCGACTTCGCCGTCGAGGACGTCGACGCCTTCGTCGGGTCGGCGTCGGCTCTCGGGGCGACGGTCGTCGGGGCGCACGCCGGCTGGTCCGTGCTGCGGTCACCCGCCGGGCAGCTGTTCTGCGCCGTGCCCTGGCACGGGGAGGCGGTACGGCCCGCCGTGGTGGACGGCAGCCGCCTCGACCAGGTGTCCATCGACATCCCGCCCACCGCCTACGGCACGGAAGTCGCCTTCTGGGAGCGCCTCACCGCCTGGGACTCCCTCACCGGCTCGCTCCCGGAGTTCCACGTTCTCAGGCCCCCGGCCGGTCTCCCGGTCCGGGTCCTCCTCCAGCGCCTCGACACCGACCGGCCCGCCGCCTCCGCCCACCTGGACCTGGCCTGCGCCGACATCGGGGCGACCGGCGCCCGCCACGAGGAGTTGGGGGCCACGGTCGTCGCCCGGCACGCCCACTGGACGGTTATGCGCGACCCGGCGGGCGGCACGTACTGCCTCACCGGCCGCGACCCCGAGACCGGCGGGCTGCCGAAGGCGACATCGGCGGACAACCCCGACTAGGGAGTGGTCACATACACGCACAGCACGTCCGTCGGAAAGGCCTCCGGCGACGGGGAACCTCCCGGCGACTTCGGACACGCCTCCTCCACGTCCTGCTGCGGCGCGGGATCACCATCGCCCGTCCCGTAGCGGCCATACGTCTCCGACTGCTCCGCCGAGTCCCGCAGCCACACCGTGAGCGCACCCCCGACGGCCACCGCGACCACCCACACGAGCACGGCCCGCCGCCACGCCCTGGGGCTCACCCCCACGCCTCGACGTCGACCACGGCGGCCACCGGGATCGGCCCGTACACATGCGGGAACTTCTCGCCGCCCGGCTTCGGGGCCTCGTACTTCAGGGGTACTCCGAGCCGCGCGGGATCCACGACCAGCACCACCAGGTCGTCGGGGCCGTCGTAGGAGCCGTACAGGAAGGCTGCCACGACCGGGAGTTGGGCGCGGGTCGAGCAGTGGATGAAGCCCTCCTCCTGGAGGGTGCGGCCACGCGTCGACATCTCGTACGCGCCTCGCTCGCGGGCCGCGTCCCAGAGGGTTCGTTCGGTGATGTGGAGTATGTGCGGTTCGGACATGAACCCAACCTACGGGCCCGGCCGTGCCGCGCGTACCCCGGCCGGTCGGTGCTCTCTGCCCCGTCTCACCGCCCGTCTCTCCGCCGGCTTCAGGGTTTCCCCGTGGCGGGCCCGCCCTTCGCCGCCGAACCGGCCGCGGCCTCCGCCTCGGCCTCCGGATCGACGTACGCCTCGCACTCGGTGTTCCGGCACGGTCCGGCGACCCACTTCGGCACCCATGCGCCCAGGGTCTTGTACCGCCGCACCACCGTGGTCACGTGCTGCCCGCAGACGGGACAGTCGTGCTCTTCTCTGCCCATGCCCTCAGGGTATTGCGAGAGCCACCAGGACGCTCCCCACCGGTTCGGAGCTTTCTGGTCAGATCTGCGGTTCGCGCCACATGGGCCACATCCGGGGGCCGTCCGGGAGCTCCAGCGGGCGGTCGAGGAGGGCGAAGCCGAGGCGCTCGTACAGTGTGCGGCTGCGGAGGCTGGTGGCCTCCAGATAGGCGGCCACTCCCTCACGGTCGCAGCGGTCGAGGACGTGCTGCACGAGGGCGGTACCCAGCCCCCGGCCCTGGCTGTCCGGTGCGACGCCGATCATCCACAGGTATTCGTGGGCGCGCCCGGAGGGGTGTATCCCGGCCGTGAGCCGCGCGATCAGTTCGACGCGCTCGTTGTCGGGATCGACGGCCTCGCGCATCCGGGCGGCGTCGTCACCCTGCGCCGCGTCCGCCTCGTCCCCTTCGTTCTCCGGGTGGGCGTCGGCGGGAACGGACAGCCACAGGGCGCATGCCGTGCCGTCCTCGGCGAGGCCGACGCGGCCCTCGGCGAGCACGATGTCGAGGAAGGCGGCCATCAGTCCGGGATGCGTCGTGCGGCGGTGCGCCGGGTCCGGGAAGACCCAGCCGCTCACCGGATCGTCCTGGAACGCCTCGTCGAGCAGCCGGACGACCAGCTCCCGGTCGTCCTCGCCCGCCGTACGTATCGCCACGCCCATGCCCTGCCCCTTTTGTCTCAACCGCCGTTGATCGTACGGCGGTTGAGCCTAACGGGTGCGGGATGTGTGACGGGGCCCGCACACCGTGGGGATGTGCGGGACCCGCCAGACCGGAACGCCGCGGCGGGGCGCACGGAGTCAGGGCCGTACGCCCCACCGCGGGTGGCTCCGGGGCCTCAGGTGGTGCGGCGGGTCACGAACTCGGCCAGGGACAGCAGGCCACCCGCCGCCTCCGGGTCGGGGACCGCGCGGGACAGTTCGTGTACAGCGCGGGCCATCCGGTCGGCCGCCTGAAGCTGCGCCCAGTCCCGGCCGCCCGCCCGCTCGACGGCGAGCACCGTCCGCTCCAGCGCCCCTTCCTGCGCCTCGTCGTACGGAACTGCGTACAACTCGGCCAGTTCGGTGGCCGCCGGTGTGCCGGAGGCCAGTGCGGCGACCACGGGCAGGGACTTCTTGCGGGCGACCAGATCCGCCCCGGCAGGCTTGCCGGTGCGGCTCGGGTCCCCCCATATACCGATCACGTCGTCGATGAGCTGAAAGGCGAGCCCTGCCTCCCGGCCGAACGCGTCCATCGCCTCGACGTCCTCGGCCGACCCGCCCGCGTACAGCGCCCCGAGGGCGCAGGCACAGCCGAGCAGCGCACCCGTCTTGGCCTCGGCCATGACGAGGCACTCGTCGAGGGTGACCTCGCCGGGGCCCCGCTTCTCCATGGCCGTGTCCGCGTGCTGCCCCTCGCACAGCTCGACGACACAGGACGCGAGCCGGGCGGCGGCGACGGCGGACGCCGGGTGCGGGTCCTCGGCGAGCAACCGCAGCGCCAGGGCCTGCAGGGCGTCTCCCGCGAGGATCGCGTCGGCGTCGCCGAACACGGTCCACGCGGTGGGCCGGTGTCTGCGGGTGGTGTCCCGGTCCATCACGTCGTCGTGCAGCAGGGTGAAGTTGTGGATCAGCTCCACCGCGGCGGCCGCTCGTACGGCCGCCTCCAGCCGGCCGCCGAGTGCCGCGGCGGCGGTCAGCACGAGCGCCGGGCGGATCGCCTTGCCCGCGTTGCCCGCCGCCGGGCTGCCGTCCGCGTGCTCCCACCCGAAGTGGTAGAGCGCGACGCGGCGCATGGCTCCGGGCAGCGACTCGATCGCCGTGCGCAGCACGGGATCGACCACGGTCCGGGACTGCTCCAGGATGAGGGCGGCGTCCTGCGCGTCCGTCCCGCCGGACGCCACTCTCTCCTCCCCCTTCCCCCGTACATGTACGGGGGATGATCCCCCCTGCCTCGCGTGCCTTGTGCCCACGGCCGGCCGCTCCCGTCCCCCGGACTCCGGTGATGTCTCCGAAGGCCTCTCCGCCGGACTGCCGATGGGGTTCCGCCTCTCCGGATCCAGAGTCCCGATGGTCTCGGCCGGGCCGTGGGCCCGGGTCATCGCCAGCGGCCGATCTCGACGTTCTCCAGTACGCCGAGGGCGTCCGGGACCAGGACGGCCGCCGAGTAGTAGGCCGTCACCAGGTAGTTGATGACCGCCTGTTCGTTGATGCCCATGAACCGCACGGACAGGCTGGGCTCGATCTCGTCCGGGATACCGGCCTGCTGGAGCCCGATGACCCCCTGCTCGGCCTCGCCGGTACGCATGGCGATGATCGAGGTCGTACGGGCCTCGGTGACCGGGATCTTGTTGCACGGGAAGATCGGCACACCGCGCCAGGTGGGGATGCGGTTGCCGCTCATGTCGATCGTCTCGGGGACGAGTCCGCGCTTGTTCAGCTCACGGCCGATCGCGGAGATCGCGCGCGGATGGGCGAGCAGGAACTTGGTCCCGCGCCGCCTGCTGAGCAGTTCGTCCAGGTCGTCGGGGCCGGGGACGCCGTCGTGCGGCTGGAGTCGCTGGTCGTACTCGCAGTTGCTGAGGAGCCCGAACTCCCGGTTGTTGATGAGTTCGTGCTCCTGACGCTCCTTCAGTGCCTCGACCGTGAGCCGGAGTTGCTGCTCCGTCTGGTTCATCGGCTGGTTGTAGAGGTCCGCCACACGGGAGTGGATGCGCAGCACCGTCTGGGCGATGCTCAGTTCGTACTCGCGGGGCCTGGCCTCGTAGTCGACGAACGTGCGCGGGATGTCCGCTTCGCCGTGGTGACCAGCCGCGAGGTCGATCTCCTTCTCTCCGTACCTGTTGGCGCTCTGCTCGGGGATCGCGCTCAGCGCCCGGAGGTGCTCACTCAGCGAGTCGGCACGCTCAGCGACCTGCTCGAAGTGCTGACGGGAGAGCGTCAGCACGATGCACGTGGTGACCGCGCGGGCCGTGTACTCCCACAGGGCGTCGGGGTCGACGAGCGCCTGGTCGCCGAAGTAGGCGCCGTCGGCCAGCATGCCGAGTTCGGTGTCGTCCCCGTACAGGCCCGTGCCGATCTTCTCGACCTTGCCGTGGGCCAGCAGGAACACCTCGTCGTTCGCGCTGCCGAAGGAGGCGATCTCCGAGCCTGCCGCGAACTCCCGCTGCTGGCAACGCCGGGCCAGCTCGGCGAACACCTCCTCGTCCTCGTAGTTCCGCAGCGCCGGCAACTCGGACAGTTCGGCGGGGACCACTTCCACGCGTTCACCGGTCTTCACGAACGTCAGACGCCCGTCTCCCACGGAGTAGGTGAGCCGCCGGTTCACACGGTATGCACCACCCTGCACGTTCACCCAGGGAAGCATCCGCAGCAGCCAGCGTGAGCTGATCTCCTGCATCTGGGGTACGGATTTGGTGGTGGTGGCCAGGTTCCGCGCGGCCGAAGTGCCGAGACTCTGCTGCGGCTTGTCCTGCTCCGTGCGGATCTCTTCGCCTACCGACATAAAGAACTGCCCTCCCATTAACGCGTAATGCGCCGATGCGTCGACCCCCCTCGGGTGTGCTCCGCATCGGACGCCTGCGCACCACACCCTTCCTCACCGAGCGTGTCAGTGCTATTACACGAATGAGCGGGAATGGATCATCCCCGAAGTGGGCACATGAGAGTTTTTCGCCAGCTCGTTCGACCTGGCGAACGGGAAATGCCTCTTCCGGGGAACTTCAAGATCGGGTCGGCCGTTTGAGCAATTACCGGACAACGAACAAAGCGAACAAGGAGACATCGATGGCAGGCTTCCTGGACCGCGCCAAGGAACAGGCACAGCGCGGCCTGACGCAGGGCAAGCAGAAGCTCGACGAGGTACAGGCCCAGCGGGCCGGCGGCGATCTGCTCAAGAAGCTGGGCGCCGCGTACTACGCGGAGCGGCGCGGCAGCGGTTCCCCCGACGCGACACAGCGGGCCCTGCAGGCTCTGGAGAGCCACATCGCGGTGAACGGGGACTCGTTCCTGCACCAGTGACGGTCAGTGACGTCAGATAGTCGTCATTGACCAGATCGGCTCGCACATCGTGCGAACGATTGGCCCCGACCGTCCGATTCCGGTACAAGCTGCGTAACAGGCGGTCACGAACGGTGGCCGTCGCGCAGCGCGGAGGAGACGGTCATGGCCCCACCCATGTCCGCTGCCGACTTCCTGGACCGGCTCAGGGAAGAAGGCGTCATCGTCGTCGAGGTGGGCGACTGGGTCCACCACAACCGCAATCACAAGGGTCCCTGGGGCCCGGTCCACGGCGTGATGATCCATCACACGGTGACCGAGGGCAGCGAGTACACGGTGGAGCTCTGCCGTGGGGGCTACGCCGAGCTGCCCGGCCCCCTGTGCCACGGAGTCATCACCAAGGACGGCCGTGTCCATCTGGTCGGCTACGGCAGGGCCAACCACGCTGGCCTGGGCGACGACGACGTCCTGCGTGCGGTGATCGCGGAGAAGGCGCTGCCGCTGGACAACGAGGCCAACACCGACGGCAACCGGCATTTCTACGGCTTCGAGTGCGAGAACCTCGGCGACGGGGAGGATCCCTGGCCACAGGTCCAGCTCGACGCCATCGAGAAGGTCGCCGCGGCGGTGTGCCGCCATCACGGGTGGACGGAACGGTCGGTGATCGGCCACCTCGAATGGCAGCCCGGCAAGATCGATCCCCGGGGCTTCACCATGCAGTGGCTGAGGGAACGGGTACGGGACCGTCTGAAGTAGGGGTTCCTCGCCCCCGCCGCCCCTACCCGTCCCATCCTGTCCCTGGGGGCTGCGCCCCCAGACCCCCGCTTTCGGCCCTGAACGGGCCTCGTCCTCAAACGCCGGACGGGCTGAAACAACCCGGCCCGCGCTGGCCAGATGCGGTGAACGGGTGGGCCGGTGGGAAACAAGGCCTGGGCTGGACCCGCCTCTCATCTCGGACGCCGGACCAGCTGACAATGGCCCCGTGCCTCTCCCCAGCCCCCTCCAGGAACTCGTCGACCCCCGCTTCGCTCGCCGCTCCCTCCGGCTGGTCCTCAAGCGCGACGACCTCGTCCACCCGGATCTGATCGGCAACAAGTGGCGCAAGCTGGTGCCCAATCTGGAAGCCGCCGCCGACCGGCCGATCCTCACCTTCGGCGGTGCCTACTCCAACCACCTGCGGGCCACAGCCACCGCCGGCCGTCTTCTGGGCCTGCCCACGGTCGGCGTGGTCCGCGGTCAGGAACTGGCGGACCGCCCCCTCAACACCTCCCTCGCCCACTGCACGGCGAACGGCATGCGCCTGCACTTCGTCGACAGATCGACGTACCGGCACAAGGCCGACCCCGACACCCTCACCGCCGTCCTCCGGGCTGCCGGCGCCGAGGACGCGTACGTCGTGCCCGAGGGCGGCAGCAACCCCCTCGCCGTACGCGGCTGCCGTGCCCTCGGTGAGGAGCTGCGCGGCCACGCCGACGTCGTCGCGGTCGCCTGCGGCACCGGCGGCACCCTCGCCGGCCTCGCCGCGGGCCTCGCCCCCGAGCAGCGCGCCCTGGGCATCCCGGTCCTAAAGGGAGGCTTCCTGGACGCGGAGATACGGGCCCTCCAGGACCTCACCTTCGGCGGGCCCCGCGGCTCATGGACCCTCGACCACCGTTTCCACTTCGGTGGCTACGGCCGTACCACCCCCGAACTGCACGCCTTCGCCGACGACTTCGAGGCCCGTCACGACGTACCCGTGGAACGTCTCTATGTCGCCAAGATGCTCTACGGACTTGTCGCCCTCGCCGAGGAAGGCGCGTTCGCGAACGGAACCACCATCGCGGCGGTGATCACCGGCCGCCCGTTCCCGTAGACACGACCGGAACGCGCCTCCGCTACTCCGCTTCCCTGAACGCCGCCGCCTCCTCCAGGTCCAGCCGGCGCAGCAGGGTCCGCAGCATCTCGTCGTCGATGTGGCGCCCGTCCCGCAGGCGTACGAACATCTCCCGTTCCGCGCTGATCATCTCGCGGGACAGCCGCCGGTAGGTGTCGTCCACCGTCTCGCCGGTCACGGGGTTGACCGAGCCCAGCCGCTCCCAGACGGCGTTCTGCCGGCGCTCCAGCACCATGCGCAGCCGGTCGGCCAGTGGAGGCGGCAGGGCGTTGCTCTCGTCCTCCAGCAGGCCCTCCAGGCGCCGCTGTGCCGCCCTGGACGCCTGCGCCTGGGCGTTCGCCTCAGCGAGCGTCTCGGCCTGCGTGTCGCGCCCAGGGAGCTTCAGCAGCCGGATCAGGGGCGGGAGTGTCAGACCCTGGACGACCAGCGTGCCGATGACCGTCGTGAAGGTCAGGAAGAGGACCAGGTTCCGTTCCGGGAACGCCTCGCCGCCCTCCATCGTGAGCGGGATCGAGAAGGCGATGGCCAGCGAGACGACCCCCCGCATCCCGGCCCAGGAGATGACGAACGCGCCCTTCCAGGTCGGGTTCGGCTCCCGTTCCCGGATCCGCGCCGACAGCAGCCGGGGCACGAACGTCCCGGGATACACCCAGGCGAACCGGGTGACGACGACCACGAGGAAGAGGGCGATCGCGTACCAGGCGGCGTCGACACCCTCGTACTCCCCAAGGCCCTCCAGGACGACCGGCAGTTGCAGTCCGATCAGGGCGAAGACCGCCGATTCGAGAACGAAGGCGACCATTTTCCAGACCGCCTCCTCCTGGAGACGGGTCGCGAAATCGACCTCCCACGCGCGGTGTCCCAGATAGAGCGCCACGACCACCACCGCGAGGACCCCGGAGGCGTGCACGGCTTCGGCGACCGCGTAGGCCGCGAACGGGATCAACAGGGACAGCGTGTTCTGGAGCAGCGCTTCCCTCAGGTGCGTGCGCAGCCAGTGGATCGGCATCATCAGGATCATCCCGATCCCGATGCCGCCGACCGCCGCGAGCAGGAACTCGCCGATCCCGCCCGCCCAGGTCGCGCCCTCCCCGACGGCCGCCGCGAGAGCGACGCGGTACGCGGTGATCGCGGTGGCGTCGTTCACCAGGGACTCGCCCTGGAGGATGGTGGTGACCCGCGACGGCAGCCCGACCCGGCGCGCGATGGCCGTGGCCGCGACGGCATCCGGCGGCGCCACGACCGCGCCGAGCACCAGCGCGGCGGTCAGCGGCAGCCCGGGCACGATCAGATAGGCCGCCCAGCCGACGACGAGGGTCGCGAAGAGCACGTACCCCACCGACAGCAGTGCCACGGGCCGCAGTTGCGCACGCAGATCGAGGTACGAACTGTCGACGGCCGCCGTGTACAGCAGCGGTGGCAGCATCAGCGGCAGGACGACATGCGGGTCGAGCGCGTAGTCGGGCACCCCGGGGACGTACGCGAACACCAGGCCGGCGGCGACCAGCAGCAACGGGGGCGGGACAGGGGTGCGGCGGCCCGCGGCGGCAATGGCGGCGCTGCCCGCGACCAGCAGGAGCAGTGGCATCACATGCATCGGTTTCGGCCCACTCTCGTTTCCACCCACCCTGGCATCCGCGCACTCCGGCTTTCCGCGCGGCCCACCGCACAGCCGTCGTAACCTGGCAATCATGAAACAGTGCACGCATGCCGACGCGCTGCCGCTCCCGGAACCCCAGCCGAAGAACGAGACCTGTCCGGAGTGCCTGGCGGCCGGAACCCACCCGGTGCAGTTGCGCCTGTGCCTGGAATGCGGCCACGTCGGCTGCTGCGACTCCTCGCCCATGCGCCACGCGACGGAACACCACAAGGAGACCGGTCACCCGGTGATGAGGACCTTCGAACCCGGCGAGAGCTGGCGCTGGTGCTTCGTCGACCATGTTCTCGTATGACCGCACGCCCGTGTGAGCAGGGGCATTGGTGACCGAGGGCGTACTCGTGTGACTCTGGATCCGGACGGTTCGACCGTCTGACGTCTGGGTACGTCAACCCGGCGCGCGCTCTTCCCAATTGGGCCCGCAGACCCCTAGCCACTGTGCGTATACACAGGTTTACTATGAGTGACGGCAAGGGGCTGGGGTCCTGGGGACAGGAAAGTCGAGAGCGCGGTAGCGTCACCGCAGAACACCCATCGCGTTACCCGGGGGGCGACCCTCGGCCCCCGAAAGAGCTTGTACCACCTTGGAGGTGAGGGTGTCCCAGTTCGCAGGCGAGCCCGCGACCCAGGACTTCGTGGAAGTCCGGCTGCCGGCCGCGGGTGCCTACCTGTCGGTGCTGCGTACGGCCACGGCCGGTCTCGCGGCCCGTTTGGACTTCACCCTCGACGAGATCGAGGACCTGCGCATCGCAGTGGACGAGGCCTGCGCGATCCTGCTTCAGCAGGCCGTGCCCGGCTCCGTACTCAGCTGTGTGTTCCGACTGATCGACGACTCCCTGGAGGTCACGGTCTCGGCCCCGACCACGGACGGTCACGCCCCCGCGCGCGACACCTTCGCCTGGACCGTCCTGTCCGCCCTCGCGGGCCAGGTCGACTCGACCGTCGCCGAGGACAAGACCGTGTCGATCAGTCTCCACAAGAAGCGCGGCGCGGGACCCGGGCCGGCGTGAGGAACGGGGACGGGCCGGTGCGTGACGAAGAGCGAGGCACGGCGGACGCCATTTCTGGCATCGCCGGTATCTCCGGCATCCCCGAGCAGGCCCGGCCGCATCCGGAGGACAACCCCCCGGAGGCCGGCTTCGTGGACGACGGGCAGCTGGATCGGGAAGGTGCCGTGCAGAGTGCGCCCCTGGAAGGGCCAAGTGAGCTCTCCCCTGTCCGAGCCGACGCTCGGACTCCGGGAGGGTCGACGGGCGGGACGATGAGCGAGCACGAACGAGACGACGCGCAGGGCGCACAGCAGACGGCACAACAGACGGCACAACAGACGGCGCAGCCGCCGGCTCAGGCCACACAGCACTCCGCGACGGACCGCAGCGGAGCGCGCGCCCTGTTCTACGAGCTGCGCGCGCTGCCGGACGGCAGCGCCGAGTACGCGGAGCTGCGCAACCGGCTGGTCCGTATGCATCTTCCGCTCGTCGAGCACCTCGCGCGCCGCTTCCGCAACCGCGGTGAGCCGTTGGACGACCTGACCCAGGTCGCGACGATCGGCCTGATCAAGTCGGTCGACCGTTTCGACCCGGACCGTGGCGTCGAGTTCTCGACGTACGCGACCCCGACGGTCGTCGGCGAGATCAAGCGGCACTTCCGTGACAAGGGGTGGGCGGTCCGCGTCCCGCGCAGGCTCCAGGAGCTGCGCCTCTCGCTCACCACGGCGACGGCGGAGCTCTCGCAACGGCACGGCCGTTCCCCCACGGTCCACGAGCTCGCCGAGAAACTGGGCATCTCGGAGGAGGAGGTCCTGGAGGGCCTGGAGTCGGCCAACGCCTACTCCACGCTGTCCCTGGACGTTCCCGACACGGACGACGAGTCCCCGGCGGTCGCGGACACACTGGGCTCGTACGACGAGGCCCTGGAGGGCGTCGAGTACCGCGAGTCGCTCAAGCCGCTCCTCGAGGATCTCCCGCCCCGCGAGAAGCGCATCCTGCTGCTGCGCTTCTTCGGCAACATGACGCAGTCGCAGATCGCGCAGGAGGTCGGCATCTCCCAGATGCACGTCTCCCGCCTGCTGGCCCGGACCCTGGCCCAGCTGCGCGAGAAGCTGCTGGTGGAGGAGTGAACCCCCCGACGAGTAACCGTGTGACCGAGTAACCCTTCGGGTTATTCGGTTTCGCTGCCGGGCCCCCGGATCCCGAGGGCCCGGGTCGTCTCCTGGTTCACCAGCAGCACCAGCGCGGCGACCGCCACGACACCCAGCACGATCCCGCCCGGAACGGCCATGCTGTCGGCCCGGAGCAGGTTGTAGGCGACGGGCAGCGCCATGATCTGCGTGATGACGGCCGGCCCCCGGCTCCAGCTCCGCCGCCCCAGCAGCCCGCGAGCGGCGAGCAGCGGCAGCAGTGCGAGCACGATGAGCGTGACACCGCCGGTGACGGCCTGCTGCCGGTCGTCCGGATCGCCGGTCAGCCCCAGGACGAGGATGTAGGCCCCGCCGGCCATCAGGGCGAGCCCCTCCAGGGCGGCGAGCACGGCCGCGAGGGTCAGCCGCAGGGGTCGCGGCTCCGTGGATCCAGGGGTTTCCGGGGCAGGGTTCTGCTGAGCGCTCACCGAAGAAGGGTAGCCCTGGACATCAGGGTGCTCGGCCCGCGCCCTTCAGGGGCGCGGGGCTGTGACATATTGCGGCTCCGCCGTGGGGCGCGACCAGCCACAACGCACCCGCAGCTTCATACGGCGCCCCGGCTCACGCCCCCTGCTTCTTACTGATCCCATACCTGCCCTGGGCCGAGTACCACCGGGTAGGTACCCTGCTTCGCATGCGTGCACTTCTCGTGGTCAATCCGGCGGCTACCACCACAAGCGCACGTACGCGCGATGTGCTGACCCATGCTCTCGCTAGCGAGATGAAGCTCGAGGCGGTCACCACCGAGTACCGGGGCCACGCGCGTGACCTCGCCCGGCAGGCGGCGGAGAGCAAGGACATCGAGCTGGTCGTCGCCCTCGGTGGCGACGGAACGGTCAACGAGGTCGTGAACGGCCTGCTGCACAACGGGCCCGACCCGGACCGGCTGCCCCGTCTCGCCGTGGTCCCCGGCGGCTCCACCAACGTCTTCGCCCGCGCCCTCGGCCTGCCCAACGACGCCGTGGAGGCCACCGGCGTCCTCCTGGACGCCCTGCGCGAGGACCGGGAGCGCACGGTGGGCCTCGGTGTCGCGAGAGGCACACCGGGCACCGAGGACGAGTCGGTGCCGGAGCGCTGGTTCACTTTCTGTGCCGGACTGGGGTTCGACGCCGGTGTGGTCGGCCGAGTGGAACAGCAGCGGGAACGCGGCCGTAAATCCACACATTCCCTTTACCTGCGGCAGGTCGCGCGTCAATTCCTGGGAGAGGCCAACCGCCGGCACGGCACGATCACCCTGGAACAGCCGGGCGTCGACCCGGTGACAGATCTGGTGCTGTCCATAGTCTGCAACACGTCCCCCTGGACGTATCTGGGTAATCGTCCGGTGTACGCGTCACCTAAGGCTTCGTTCGATACCGGGCTCGACGTACTCGGTCTCAGTCGCATGTCGACGGGCTCGGTCGCCCGGTATGGCACGCAGTTGCTCACTTCGTCCCCCGAGCGGGGACCCCATGGGAGGCATGTCACCTCCCTGCATGACCTGACGGACTTCACCTTGCATTCGAAGGTCCCCCTACCCCTCCAGATGGACGGCGACCACCTGGGACTGCGAACGAGCGTGGCGTTCACAGGCGTACGCCGTGCACTGCGTGTGATTGTGTGAGCGGAACGGGCTAAAGTCCTTCCACTCGAACGTTTAGGCCAGGGTCCACCCCATGGAAGTACGGCTGTGACCGAGCCGACACCGAGGAATCAAAAAAAACTTTCCGGTAGGGGTTGTATCCGTCGCTGAGGTTTGCGAGTCTCTACGTGGCGCTCGGGACGGCCCGCAACACCGGCCACCACAGAGAGCCAGAACCCCTCCTCACTACAAAGGCCCACATCAGTTCGTCTGATGGTGGACCCTTCACTTGTTGAGGGATTCGTGAAAGCGTTCACATTCACAAGCAACGTGCATGTAATACCAAGGAGAGGTAGCAGCCATGGACTGGCGTCACAACGCCGTTTGCCGCGAGGAAGACCCGGAACTCTTCTTCCCCATCGGCAACACCGGTCCTGCGCTGCTGCAGATCGAGGAAGCCAAGGCCGTCTGCCGCCGCTGCCCCGTAATGGAGCAGTGCTTGCAGTGGGCGCTTGAGTCCGGCCAGGACTCCGGCGTCTGGGGTGGTCTCAGCGAGGACGAGCGCCGTGCCATGAAGCGTCGCGCCGCCCGCAACCGGGCCCGCCAGGCAACCGCCTGACAACCCACCCCGTAACAGCCTGAGCTTGGCGGCGCGTACAGCGAGTACGCATCTCCCGCCCCCGAGCCGCAGCGCGCAGTGCCCCCGATGCGCATCACCATACAAGCATCTGAGCCCCGGACCATCCCATGGTCCGGGGCTCATCGCTGCGCTCGGGCCTCTTACCGCACTCGGGCTCATCCGCCGTGCGCGCGCTACTTGTTGGCGCGCACCGGGATGTCGAGGATCACCTGCGTACCGCGCTCGGGTGCCGCCACCATGTCGAACGTGCCGCCCAACTCCCCCTCCACCAGCGTCCGTACGATCTGCAGGCCCAGGTTGCCGGAGCGGTGCGGGTCGAATCCCTCGGGGAGACCGACGCCGTCGTCCTGGACGGTGACGAGGAGGCGGGACTCCTTGGTAGTGCCGCCGCGGACCGCCGAGACCTCGACCGAGCCGGTGTCGCCCGGTCCGAAGCCGTGCTCCAGAGCGTTCTGCAGGATCTCGGTCAGCACCATGGAGAGCGGGGTCGCGACCTCCGCGTCCAGAATGCCGAAGCGCCCGGTGCGCCGGCCGGTGACCGTGCCCGGTGAGATCTCGGAGACCATCGCGAGCACACGGTCGGCGATCTCGTCGAACTCCACACGCTCGTCCAGGTTCTGGGAGAGCGTCTCGTGCACGATCGCGATGGACCCGACCCGCCGTACGGCCTCCTCCAGGGCCTCGCGCCCGCGTTCCGAGTCGATGCGCCGGGCCTGGAGGCGCAACAGGGCGGCCACCGTCTGGAGGTTGTTCTTGACCCGGTGGTGGATCTCCCGGATGGTCGCGTCCTTGGTGATCAACTCGCGCTCGCGGCGGCGCAGTTCGGTGACGTCCCGGAGCAGGACGAGTGAACCGATGCGCGTCCCCTTGGGTTTGAGGGGAATGGCGCGGAACTGGATGACCCCGTCGACGGACTCGATCTCGAACTCGCGCGGCGCCCAGCCGCTGGCGACCTTGGAGAGCGCCTCGTCCACCGGGCCCCGGGACGGCGCAAGTTCGGAGGTGGTCACGCCCAGGTGGTGGCCGACGAGGTCGGAGGCGAGGCCGAGACGGTGGTACGCGGACAGCGCGTTGGGCGAGGCGTACTGGACGATGCCGTCGGCGTCGAGCCGGATCAGTCCGTCGCCGACCCGCGGCGAGGCGTCCATGTCGACCACCTGGTTCGAGAAGGGAAACGATCCGGCGGCGATCATCTGGGCCAGATCGGAGGCGCTCTGGAGATACGTCAGCTCCAGGCGGCTCGGGGTCCGGACGGTGAGGAGGTTGGTGTTGCGCGCGATGACCCCGAGGACGCGACCCTCCCGGCGCACGGGGATCGACTCGACGCGGACCGGGACCTCCTCGCGCCATTCCGGGTCGCCCTCGCGCACGATCCGGCCCTCGTCCAGGGCGGCGTCCAGCATGGGACGGCGACCACGGGGGACGAGGTGGCCGACCATGTCGTCCTGGTACGAGGTCGGGCCGGTGTTGGGCCGCATCTGGGCGACCGAGACATAGCGGGTGCCGTCGCTCGTGGGGACCCACAGGACGAGGTCGGCGAAGGAGAGGTCGGAGAGCAGCTGCCACTCCGACACCAGCAGGTGCAGCCACTCCAGGTCGGAGTCGCTCAGGGCGGTGTGCTGGCGTACGAGTTCGTTCATGGAGGGCACGGGTGCGAGCGTACCCGCCGGTTCGGACATGGCCGGAAACCGTGGCGGGCGGGGGCCTCGAACGGGCCCGGAAACACCCGCGGGCCGCGGCGCCTGAGAGGGACCCTCAGCCCTCCCGGCACCGCAGCCCGGAGCAGCAACGGCCGTGGGGTGTGCGGTCCCGGTCGGCCGATGGATGAGGAGCCGGCGCAGTCAGGGCAGAGAGCCCCGGTTCCTCGATCCGTCTTCCTGTGCGGGGAAGACGGAGGCTCTGGTCTTGTGTCTCTTCGTAGATCTCGCCGTACGTCTCTTCGCGTGCCCCTCTACGCATTGTGGACTAGACCACAGGTTGTGTCCATGCGTTGAAGAGTGTTTGTTGCTGTGCTTTCACGAGCAGACCGGGCACCTGAAGGCTGTCCGAAAGAACTAGTCGGACGCCACAAGCGTCCTCCATGCAGCCTAGCTCTGTTGGTTCCTGTGCGGGGGTGGATCGCCAGGCCAATTTCCGCCGTTACCACGGTCTGTTAGATTGGTCTAAACCACACGGTTCTCTCCAGATCGGCAGGCCCAGCGTGGAAGTTGTCATCGTTCCGGACGCCAAGGCGGGTGGCGAGCTCATCGCCGGGGCCATGGCACAGCTGCTCCGGCACAAGCCGACCGCCCTGCTCGGCGTGGCCACCGGCTCGACCCCGCTGCCCATCTACCAGGCGCTCGCGGCCCAGGTGAGTTCCGGTGCCGTGGAGGTGTCCCGGGCTCGGATAGCCCAGCTCGACGAGTACGTGGGGCTGCCGGCCGAGCATCCGGAGTCGTACCGTTCGGTGCTGCGGCGCGAGGTGCTGGAGCCGCTCGGGATCGGGATGGACGCGTTCATGGGGCCGGACGGGACCGCCGAGGACGTGCGGGGGGCGTGCGAGGCGTACGACAGGGCGCTGGCCGAGGCCGGCGGGGTCGACCTGCAGTTGCTGGGGATCGGGACCGACGGACACATCGGGTTCAACGAACCGTGCTCGTCGCTGCGCTCGCGGACCCGGATCAAGACGTTGACCGAGCAGACGCGGATCGACAACGCGCGGTTCTTCGACGGCGACATCGGTCAGGTGCCGCATCACGTCATCACGCAGGGCATCGGCACGATTCTTGAGGCGCGGCATCTGGTGCTGCTTGCGACTGGCGAGGGTAAGGCAGATGCCGTGGCGGCGACTGTGGAGGGGCCTGTTGCTGCGGTGTGCCCCGCGTCGGCGCTGCAGTTGCATCCGCATGCGACGGTGGTTGTTGACGAGGGGGCGGCTTCCAAGCTGAAGCTTGCGGACTATTTTCGGCACACTTTTGTCAATAAGCCTGACTGGCAGGGGATTTAAGGGATCTGCGCGTCTGCCGGGTTCGGTTCTCGGCTGGGTGCGGGTCCGTTGTGGCTTGTCGCGCAGTTCCCCGCGCCCCTAAAGTGGCGCGCCGGTCCTCCCTCTTTTGGAGGGGGACCGGCGCTTTTGTCGTTGTCTGGTTACTCCCCCGCGATGATCTCTGCTGCCGCCTGGCCGCAGACTCTGGCTGCTCCGTGGGTTGCCAGGTGGGCGGCGCCTCGGCGGGGGGACTGGGGGACGCCCATCTCGACGACGATCGTGTCGGGGCGGGCGGTGAGGAGGGTGTCGAGGGCCGCCGACATCCACGGGTGGCGGTGTTCGTCCCGGACCACGGCGACGATACGGCTCGGGCCCGCCTCGGTCAGGGCCGCCCGGGCCGCGGCCTCGCCGGTGAAGGTGCCGGTGCGGGTGCCGGGCAGCAGGCGTACCAGCTCGGCCGCCACACCCCACGGGGTCTCGTTGCCGACGGCGAAGTTCGCCACGGGGGTGAAGGCGGCCACGTACGGGGGCTCGCGGAGGGGTTCGAACGGGGCCGAGTCCGCCGGGTACGTCGTCTCCACGGCGCGTCGGGCGGCGAGAAGGCCGACGTCCGTGAGCCTCGGGGCGGAGGGCTCCTGCGGTGGTGCCGCCGTCCAGCGGGACAGGGTCCGGACTCGTTCCGCCGCGTCCGCGAGGCGTTCTTCCGGGAGTTCGCCGGTTCGGACGGCCTTGACCAGGGCGTCACGCAGGCGGCGTACCGTCTCGTCGTCTGCGAGGCCGCCGCCCACGCAGATGGCGTCGGCACCGGCGGCGATGGCGAGGACGCTGCCGTGTTCGATGCCGTAGGTGCCCGCGATGGCCTGCATCTCCATGCCGTCGGTGACGATCAGGCCGGTGTAGCCGAGTTCGCCGCGCAGGAGGTCCGTGAGGACCGGGTGGGAGAGGGTGGCCGGGCGGTCGGCGTCCAGGGACGGGATCAGGATGTGGGCGCTCATCACCGCCCTGGTGCCGGCGGCGATCGCGGCACGGAACGGGGACAGCTCGCGGTCGAGGACGACCGAGCGGCTCGCGTCGATGCGCGGGAGGGCGTGGTGGGAGTCGACCGACGTGTCGCCGTGACCCGGGAAGTGCTTCGTGCAGGCGGCGACGCCCGCCGTCTGGAGACCGGTGACGTAGGCCGCGGTGTGGCGGGCGACCAGCTCCGGGTCGGCCCCGAAGGAGCGGACGCCGATGACGGGGTTGGCGGGGTTGGAGTTGACGTCCGCCGACGGGGCCCAGTTGAGATTGACCCCGCAGGCACGGAGGCGGTGGCCGAGCTCGTACGCCACCTGTTCGGTCAGCCGGCTGTCGTCGACCGCGCCCAGGGCGTGGTTGCCGGGGAAGGAGGAGCCGGTGTGGACCTCCAGGCGGGTGACATCGCCGCCCTCCTCGTCGATCGCGACCAGGACGTCGTCGCGTTCGGCACGCAACTGGGCGGTGAGGGCGGCCAGCTGGGCGGGGGACGTGATGTTGCGGCCGAACAGGCCCACGGAGGCCAGGCCCTCGGCGAGGCGGCGCAGCAGCCAGTCGGGGGCCCTGGTGCCGATGAAGCCGGGCTGGAGAACCGTGAGCGCGTTGCGGGTGAGGCCGTCTTTTTCCGGATCAAACGCAGCGGGGCGGCGGGCGAGTGTCGTCATCGGGTGGGGTTATCCCTTCACGGCGCCCGCGGTCAGGCCCGCGGCCATCTTGCGCTGGACGAGGAGGAAGAGGACGACGATCGGCACGGCCATCATCGTGGAGCCGGCCATCATCGGGGCGTACTCGGTGCCGTGCTTGGTGGTGAAGTTGCCGAGCCAGACGGTGGCGGTCTGGTTCTTCTGGCTCATCAGCATCAGGGCGTAGAGGTACTCGTTCCAGGCCTGGATGAAGCCGTAGACCGAGGTGGCGACCAGGCCGGGGGCCAGGAGCGGGAAGACCACGCGGAGGAAGGCGGTGGTGCGGGAGCAGCCGTCGACCATCGCGGCCTCCTCCAGTTCCTTGGGGATGTTGACGATGAAGCCGCGCAGGGTCCACACCGTGAACGGAAGGATGAAGGTGAGGTAGGTGATGATCAGGCCGGACAGCCGGTCGTACTGGTCGAGGTCGTTGAGAAGCAGGAACACGGGGATGATCATCGCGACCAGGGGGACCATCTGCACGGCCAAAATGCCGACGATGACGACCTTTCGGCCGCGGAAGGCGAAGCGTGAGATGGCGAGGGCGGCCAGCATGCCCACGATGATGCCGATCACCACCACCGTCAGGGACACGATGAGGCTGCGGCCGACCGGGCCCCAGAAGTCGGCGATGTTCAGCGCGCGGCGGAAGTTGGCGAGGGTGAAGCCCGTCGGCAGCAGGCTCGGGTCGGGGTCGATCGCGTCCTTCGCCGGTTTGAACGCCGTGTTCAGCATCCAGTAGACGGGGAAGCCGGCCGTCAGGAAGACGAACAGGCCCAGCAGGTTCCAGCCGGCCTTCGACTTCCGGGGCTTCCCGGGCAGCACCGGGGCTGCCGCGCTCATACCGGTCACGCTGGTCGTGCTGGTCACGCTGCTCATTCGACGTCTCCGATCTTCAGCATCTGGCGCATGTAGACGGCGACGACACCGAGCAGCAGCACCACGGTGAGCAGGGCTATCGCCGAGCCCTGGGCATAGTCGTTGACGGCGAAGGCCCGGTCGTAGGAGTAGGTGGTCAGGAGCTGGAACTCGGCCTCCGGGTGGCCGTTCCGCATGACGAACACCTGGGGGAACACACCCATGTCCCAGATGACCGACAGGGTCGTGAGCATCACGATGATCGGCTTGAGGATGGGGAGGGTGACGTAACGGAAGACGCCCCAGGCGCCCGCGCCGTCCAGCCGGGCCGCCTCCTCCAGCTCCTTCGGGACCTGGGTCAGCCCCGCGCCGAGCGTGATGACCACGAACGGCACCGCGCCCCAGACGACGAGCAGCATGATGACGGCCAGGCCCTGCGGTCCGCTCGCGAACCAGTTGTGGCCGATCAGTTCGACGCCCGGCAGCCTGCTCAGCAGCGCGTTGACGATCCCGTAGTCGGAGTCGAACAGCCACTTGAAGACGGTGGTCGCCACGATGATCGGCATGCCCCAGCTGGCCACCAGGACGATGTTGATGAGCGTCTTCATCCAGCCGCTCACCCGCTGGAGCAGCAGCGCGATCAGCATGCCGCCGACCATGGTGAGGACCACGCAGCCGACGGCGAAGACGATGGTGCGTACGACGACGTCCCAGAACTCGCTGTCGCCGAGCACCTTGCCGAAGTTGTCGAAGCCCACCGACTCGGCCGGCTGGAAACCCCACAGCTGGGACTGCCCGAACTTCTGGAAGGACAGGGTGACCAGACGTACGAGGGGATAGCCGAGGACCAGCGCGAGGATCAGCAGACAGGGCGCGAGCAGGGCCCACGGAATTGCGGCGGTGGCCTTCGGGGTCCGCCTCGCGGGTGGCGGTGCGTCCTTGCCGGTCGGCGGTGACGGCTGCGCGTGCCGCGTCGACGGCGGCAGCTTGGCAGGTGTGGTCGTATCGGCGGTCGTATCGGCGGCACTCATCCGCGCGCTCCTCAGCGGTCCCTCAGGTCGTACGGTCGTTGCGGTCGTCCGGGTCTCGTAGGTCCTGAAGGACCTGCAGGACCTGCAAGTCCTTCGGGTGCGGGCGAGCGGGGCCCGCCCCGTGACAGGGCCCCGCCTCGGCTCGCTACTTGACGTTGATGACCTTGTCGATCGCCGTGTCCGCTTCCTTCGCGGCGTCCTCGACCGACTTCTTGCCGGTGCCGATGCTCTGCAGCATCGTCTGCAGGATCTGGGCCTTCTCGACCTGGCCCCAGCCCGGTGCCATCGGCACGAACCAGTTGGACTCGGCCGCCGTGGCCGGGACCGCCGTCGCCGGGTCGCTCTTGAGGGTGGCGAGGTCGGTCTTGTTGTTGGGCAGGTTGCCCTTGGCGATCAGGCCCTTCTGGCCGCTCGCTCCGGTGTAGGCGTTGATCCACTCGGCGGCGACCGTCTGCGCCTTCGACTTCACCGGGACGGCGAGGTCCGAACCGCCAAGGAAGACCGGCATGTTCTTGCCGGACGGGCCGGGCATCACGAAGTTCTCCAGGTTGCCCTTGAGCTTGCCGGTCTTGTCGTTCTCCGGCGCCTCCGCGGACCCGCCCTCCCAGGCGGCGGCGAAGATCATGCTCGTCTTGCCCTGACCGTAGACGATGTAGCGGTCGGACTCGTCCTTGGTCTTGTCGCCGTGCATGTACTTGTCGATGACGTTCTTGAACTCGGTGAGGCCCTTGACGGACTCCGGGGAAGACAGGCTCGCCTTCCACTGGCCGCCCGACTCCTCGGCGATCGAGCCGCCGGCGTCGTACACGAAGGACATGGCGGCGTACCAGTCGCGGGTGGGCTGGTACCAGGCGTTGTACTTGCCGCCCTCCTTCTTCTGGATCTTGTCCAGGTCGGAGGTCAGCTCGGCGTACGTCTTCGGCACGGACTTGACGCCGACCGAAGCCGCCACGTCCTTACGCCAGTTGGCGACGCGGCCACCGGCGTAGTAGGGGACGCCGTACGTCTTGCCGTCGTAGGTGACGGAGGCCTTGAGGCCGTCCAGCCAGGCGGTGGAGTTGTCGAACTTCGCCGGGTCGAGGGGTGCGAAGGCGCCCTTGACCATGTAACCGAGCATCTCGGTGTTGCCCATCTCGACAACGTCGGGGGCCTTGTCGGTGGCGAGGACGGCGTCGAGCTTGGCGTTCTTGTCGGGCCAGCCGTAGTACTCGTGGTTGATCTTGATGCCGGGGTGCTTCTTGGTCAGCGTGGCGTCGGCGGCCTTCACCAGCCCGGGCCAGTTGTTCTGCGCGTCCACGGTCAGCCAGACGGTCAGCTCCTTGGCGTCGGCGCCGGAGTTGTCCGAGCTTCCGCTGTCACTGTCCCCGCATGCCGCGATGGAGACCATCATGCCCGCGATACCGATCGCGGCTATCAGCTTGCGCTTCACGCCAACCTCCTCTGGGAGCTGGACCAATGGTGTAGACCAGTAGGCGGAGCTTGGCTCAGACCAAACAACGTGTCAAGGGTGCGGGAACGCCTTTGACCAGCCGTTATGCGACCTACATATGCAGGAACCTTTAAGTAAGAAAGTGGCGGAAATACCCTGCACATCCATCCGCCACCGGGTAGACCACTTCGGGGGAGGGTGCGGATGCGGGCTTGGGAAGGGCTTTTCGTGCGGTGGACTAGACCAGCAGGGGGCGTGAAGGTATACAGAGGGGATCACGGAGCGCGCGAGGGTCGGTGGGGTCCGTAGAGACCATTCACAGGTCAATCGCGGCGCCGACCGTGCCACGATGTGCACTTGGACCGGCGGGATGCCGGCCGTAGCGGTACCAGGAGCCGGGAAGGCGGAGCATGAGCACCGACGTGAGCAGTGCGGAGAACGAGGGTGGGGCTACCGTCCGTACCGCGCGCGTGCCCAAGTACTACCGTCTGAAGAAGCATCTGCTCGACATGACGGAGACCCAGGCGCCCGGCACCCCGGTCCCACCGGAGCGCACGCTGGCGGCGGAGTTCGACACCTCCCGCACCACCGTCCGCCAGGCCCTCCAGGAACTGGTCGTCGAGGGCCGGCTCGAACGCATCCAGGGCAAGGGCACCTTCGTCGCCAAGCCGAAGGTCTCCCAGGCGCTGCAACTCACCTCGTACACCGAGGACATGCGCGCCCAGGGCCTCGAACCCACCTCGCAGCTCCTCGACATCGGCTACATCACCGCCGACGACGCCCTCGCCGAGCTGCTCGACATCACGGCGGGCGGGCGCGTCCTGCGCATCGAGCGGCTGCGGATGGCGAACGGCGAGCCGATGGCGATAGAGACCACCCACCTCTCCGCGAAGCGTTTCCCCGCCCTGCGCAGGTCACTCGCGAAGTACACGTCCCTCTACACGGCCCTCGCCGAGGTGTACGACGTCCACCTCGCGGAGGCCGAGGAGACCATCGAGACCTCGCTGGCCACCCCGCGCGAGGCCGGTCTGCTCGGCACCGACGTGGGCCTGCCGATGCTGATGCTGTCCCGGCACTCGCTGGACAAGGACGGCCAGCCGGTGGAGTGGGTGCGGTCTGTCTACCGGGGGGACCGGTACAAGTTCGTCGCGCGGCTCAAGCGGCCGATCGACTGACCCCCTGACTGCGGGGTTACATAAGACGGAACCGTCCTCTAGATTCCTGCGCGTTGCACAAGTGATCATAGAGAACTGATCACGGGAATCGGTGAGGGGACGGAGTCCTGACATGCCTGAAGCGCCTGAAGTGAGACAACCGGTCACGGAACAACCGGTGGTGACTCCGATCCGCGTCGTCATCGGGCTCTGCCTCTTCGCACCATTCGTCGCGATGCTGTGGGTGGGCTCGTACGCGAAGGTCGATCCGGCCTTCATCGGCATCCCGTTCTTCTACTGGTACCAGATGCTGTGGGTGTTCGTCTCCACCGCGCTGACGATGACCGCGTACCAGCTCTGGCAGCGTGACCAGCGCGCCCGCAAGGCCGCTTCCAAGGACGGGGGTGCGTCCGCGTGAACGACGGCGTGAACGGTGTGGCACTCACCGTCTTCATCATCTTCTTCCTGGCCGTCACGGTCGTCGGCTTCATGGCCACGCGCTGGCGCAAGGCCGAGAACGAGAACAGCCTCGACGAATGGGGCCTGGGCGGCCGGTCGTTCGGCACCTGGGTCACCTGGTTCCTGCTCGGCGGAGACCTCTACACGGCGTACACCTTCGTGGCCGTACCGGCGGCGATCTACGCGGCGGGCGCGGCCGGCTTCTTCGCGGTGCCGTACACGATTCTGGTGTACCCCCTGATCTTCACGTTCCTGCCCCGCCTGTGGTCGGTCTCCCACAAGCACGGATACGTCACGACCTCGGACTTCGTCCGCGGTCGCTTCGGCTCGAAGGGCCTGTCGCTGGCGGTGGCGGTCACCGGCATCCTCGCGACCATGCCGTACATCGCACTCCAACTGGTCGGCATCCAGGCGGTCCTCGACGTGATGGGCGTCGGCGGCGGCGAGAACACGAACTGGTTCGTGAAGGACCTGCCACTGCTGATCGCCTTCGGCGTGCTGGCGGCCTACACGTACTCCTCCGGCCTGCGGGCCCCCGCCCTGATCGCGTTCGTGAAGGACACGCTGATCTACATCGTCATCGCGGTGGCGATCATCTACATCCCGATCAAGCTGGGCGGCTTCGACGAGATCTTCGGCGCGGCGAGCGAGAAGTACACCGCCGCCAAGGCGGGCGCGCTGATCCCGGCCGAGGCCGGCCAGTGGACCTACGCCACGCTGGCGCTGGGTTCCGCCCTCGCGCTGTTCATGTACCCGCACTCGATCACGGCGACGCTGTCCTCCAGGAGCCGTGAGGTGATCCGCCGCAACACCACGATCCTGCCGCTGTACTCCCTGATGCTCGGGCTGCTCGCCCTGCTGGGCTTCATGGCGATCGCGGCCGGGGTCAAGGTCACCAACCCCCAGTTGGCGATCCCGCAGCTCTTCGAGGACATGTTCCCGTCCTGGTTCGCGGGTGTGGCCTTCGCGGCGATCGGCATCGGGGCGCTGGTCCCGGCGGCCATCATGTCCATCGCGGCGGCGAACCTCTTCACCCGCAACATCTACAAGGACTTCCTCAAGCCCGACGCGACACCGGCGCAGGAGACCAAGGTCTCCAAGCTGGTCTCGCTGCTGGTGAAGGTGGGCGCGCTGATCTTCGTCCTGACCATGGACAAGACGGTCGCCATCAACTTCCAGCTGCTGGGCGGCATCTGGATCCTGCAGACCTTCCCGTCCCTCGTCGGCGGCCTGTTCACCCGCTGGTTCCACCGCTGGGCCCTGCTGGCCGGCTGGGCGGTCGGCATGCTGTACGGCACGCTGGCAGCGTACGGGGTCGCGTCCCCGACGCAGAAGCACTTCGGCGGCAGCGCGAAGGAGATCCCGGGGATCGGTGAGATCGGCTACATCGGCCTGACGGCGTTCGTCCTGAACGTCGTCGTGACGGTGGTCCTCACCTTCGTGCTGAAGGCGCTGAAGGCCCCGGACGGCGTGGACGAGACGAAGTCGTCGGACTACACGGCGGACTCGGGGGATCCGGGCGTGGCGCAGCTGCCGCCGGCGACGGCAGGCGCCTCCCACTGAGGGCTCCGCCGGGTCCGCGGTTCTTCGTCTGCGGGCCCGGTGGGGGCTTGTCGCGCCCGCGCGGCGGAGCCGCACATCGATACAGCCCCGCGCCCCTTAAGTGCGCCCAACTCACCGTTCGACACAACATGTGGGGGTGCTTCCGGGGCCCGACACAAGATGTATGCTCATGCTCGCTGTCGCCGCAGGGGAATCCGGTGCGAATCCGGAACTGTCCCGCAACGGTGTACTCGTGCACGTTTGTGCGCGTGTCCAGTCCGAGGACCTGTCGACAGCGCGCCCGGCCGACCGGTCCGGGCGCCCGACGTCCGGGCCTCGTGGAGTGGGCCGGTGGACGCGCGCGTACCCGTAAGGCGTCCGTGTGCCCCGCTGCCCTCCGCAAGGCCCCGTGCCGAGCGAGGGAGAGCCCCCACGTGACCATCGCGCCAGCCGAACCGGCTTCAGCGACCCGAGTGGCCCCGGTGGAGACGGACGGTCCCGGTACCGCGCTACTGCGGATACTGACCGAGCTGACCGCCGACCTTCCCGACGCCGACCCCGGCCGGGTCGCCGCCGCCGCGCTGCGCGGCCGGTCCGCGCGGGCCGACGTGTCGGAGCTGCGCGAGCTGGCCACCGAGGCCGCGGCCCGCGTCATCTCCGAGGACCCCGCCTACTCCCGGCTGGCCGCCCGGCTGCTGACCGTCACCATCGCCGCGGAAGCCGCCTCGCA
The DNA here is from genome assembly GCF_010548275.1 of Streptomyces sp. SID12488. Taxonomy (GTDB): domain Bacteria; phylum Actinomycetota; class Actinomycetes; order Streptomycetales; family Streptomycetaceae; genus Streptomyces. Next base: position 95,435 of record NZ_JAAGLT010000007.1, on the reverse strand, counting down.
GGGCGTCACGTCCTTCTCCGAGTCGGTCGCGGTCGGCCACCGGGAGGGCCTGATCGCCGACCGCACGGCCGAGTTCGTACGGCTGCACACTGACCGTCTGAACACCCTGATCGACGTCGAGGGCGACGACCGCTTCGGTTACTTCGGGCTGCGCACCCTCCACAGCCGGTACCTCCTGCGCCACCCGATCACGCGCCGGGTCATCGAGACGCCCCAGCACTTCATGCTGCGCGTGGCGAGCGGTCTCGCCGAGGACGACACGTCTCGGGCGCTGGACGAAGTCGCCGCGCTCTACCGGCTGATGAGCCGCCTCGACTACCTGCCCTCCTCCCCCACCCTCTTCAACTCCGGTACCCGGCACCCCCAGATGTCGTCCTGCTACCTCCTCGACTCGCCCGTCGACGAGCTGGACTCCATCTACGACCGCTACCACCAGGTCGCCCGCCTCTCGAAGCACGCCGGTGGCATCGGGCTGTCGTACTCCCGGATCCGCAGCCGCGGTTCGCTGATCCGCGGCACCAACGGGCACTCCAACGGCATCGTGCCGTTCCTGAAGACGCTGGACGCCTCCGTCGCCGCCGTGAACCAGGGCGGCCGGCGCAAGGGTGCCGCCGCGGTGTACCTGGAGACCTGGCACTCCGACATCGAGGAGTTCCTGGAGCTGCGCGACAACACGGGTGAGGACGCCCGCCGTACGCACAACCTGAACCTCGCGCACTGGATCCCGGACGAGTTCATGCGCCGGGTGAACGCGGACGCGCTCTGGTCGCTCTTCTCCCCCTCCGACGTGCCCGAACTGGTCGACCTGTGGGGCGACGAGTTCGACGCCGCCTACCGCTTGGCCGAAGAGGCCGGGCTCGCCCGCAAGACCATCCCGGCCCGCGATCTGTACGGCCGCATGATGCGTACGCTCGCGCAGACCGGCCAAGGCTGGATGACCTTCAAGGACGCCGCCAACCGCACCGCCAACCAGACGGCCGAGCCGGGCAGTGTCGTCCACTCCTCGAACCTGTGCACCGAGATCCTGGAGGTCACGGACGACGGAGAGACCGCGGTCTGCAACCTGGGCTCGGTGAACCTGGGTGCCTTTGTCGACACCGTCGTCGGTGACATCGACTGGGAGCGGCTGGACGAGACGGTCCGTACCGCCGTCACCTTCCTCGACCGGGTCGTCGACATCAACTTCTACCCGACCGAGCAGGCGGGCCGCTCGAACGCGCGGTGGCGCCCGGTCGGCCTGGGCGCGATGGGCCTCCAGGACGTCTTCTTCAAGCTGCGCGTCCCCTTCGACTCGCCCGAGGCGAAGGCCCTCTCCACGCGCATCGCCGAGCGGATCATGCTCGCCGCGTACGAGGCTTCCGCCGACCTCGCCGAGCGGGGCGGCCCGCTGCCGGCCTGGGAGAAGACCCGTACGGCCCGTGGTGTGCTCCACCCCGACCACTACGACGTCGAGCTGACCTGGCCCGAGCGCTGGTCGGCGCTGCGGGAACGTATCGCCGCGACAGGGATGCGCAACTCCCTGCTCCTGGCGATCGCGCCCACCGCCACCATCGCCTCGATCGCCGGCGTGTACGAGTGCATCGAGCCGCAGGTCTCCAACCTGTTCAAGCGCGAGACGCTGTCCGGCGAGTTCCTCCAGGTCAACTCGTATCTGGTGAAGGAGCTGAAGGACCTCGGCGTGTGGGACGCCCGCACCCGGGAGGCGCTGCGCGAGTCGAACGGCTCGGTGCAGGACTTCGCCTGGATCCCGGCCGACGTACGCGCCCTCTACCGCACGGCGTGGGAGATCCCACAGCGCGGGCTGATCGACATGGCCGCCGCCCGGACGCCGTTCCTGGACCAGTCGCAGTCCCTGAACCTGTTCCTGGAGACGCCGACCATCGGCAAGCTCTCCTCGATGTACGCGTACGCCTGGAAGTCGGGCCTGAAGACGACGTACTACCTGCGCTCCCGTCCGGCGACCCGCATCGCCCGCGCCGCGCAGGCTCAGCCGGAGAAGACCGTCCCCGTCCAGCAGGCCGCCGACCCCGACGCCGTCGCCTGCTCCCTGGAAAACCCCGAGTCCTGCGAGGCCTGCCAGTAATGAGTTCCACCCACTCCGAGAAGAATTTGCTCGACCCGGGCTTCGAGCTGACTCTCCGCCCCATGCGCTACCCGGACTTCTACGAGCGCTACCGGGACGCCATCAAGAACACCTGGACCGTCGAGGAGGTCGACCTCCACTCGGACGTCTCCGACCTGGCGAAGCTGTCCGAGGGTGAGCAGCACATGATCGGTCGGCTGGTCGCGTTCTTCGCGACGGGCGACTCGATCGTCTCGAACAACCTGGTGCTCACGCTCTACAAGCACATCAACTCCCCGGAGGCGCGGCTGTATCTGAGCCGCCAGTTGTTCGAGGAGGCCGTGCACGTCCAGTTCTATCTGACGCTCCTCGACACCTACCTCCCCGACCCGGCGGACAGGGCGGCTGCCTTCGACGCGGTGGAGAACATCCCGTCGATCCGCGAGAAGGCCGAGTTCTGCTTCCGGTGGATCAACGAGGTGGAGAAGCTCGACCGGCTGGAGACCAAGGCCGACCGCCGCCGCTTCCTCCTCAACCTGATCTGCTTCGCCGCGTGCATCGAGGGCCTGTTCTTCTACGGGGCCTTCGCGTACGTCTACTGGTTCCGCAGCCGGGGTCTCCTGCACGGCCTGGCCACCGGCACGAACTGGGTGTTCCGGGACGAGACCATGCACATGAGCTTCGCGTTCGAGGTGGTCGACACCGTCCGCAAGGAGGAGCCTGAGCTGTTCGACGACCAGCTTCAGCAGCAGGTGACCGACATGATGCGGGAGGCGGTCGAGGCGGAACTCCAGTTCGGCCGGGACCTGTGCGGTGAGGGTCTGCCGGGCATGAACACCGAGTCGATGCGGCAGTACCTGGAGTGTGTCGCCGACCAGCGGCTGGCCCGCCTGGGCTTCGCGCCGGTGTACGGCTCCGAGAACCCCTTCTCCTTCATGGAGTTGCAGGGCGTCCAGGAGCTGACCAACTTCTTCGAGCGCCGCCCGTCGGCCTACCAGGTGGCCGTGGAGGGCACGGTCGACCTCGACGAGGATTTCTGACGGTCCGTCACTGATGGGGCCGGGCTTACCGAACGGTAAGCCCGGCCCCATCAACTACGAGGCCTCGTCCATGGATCGTCCATCCACCGTCCATGGACCTCCTATGGAGCGGCAAAGTTCTTCCGGCGCATCTGTTCCGGTCTTGTCGGCCCCGGCTACTTTCTGGCCATCCTGTCATGCGCACAACGGCATCACGGAACGTCCAAAGTGTCATGCCCCTGACGATAACGCGCACTGCTGCCGCTACGCGCGTCACAGGCCTGCCATCAGCGTCGAGAACCCCACTCCAGCGACGGAGGCAGTACCCCATGCGTAAGTCACCCACCGGTAAGCCCAGACGGAGCCTGCGAAGACTGCTGGTCGCGGCCACCCCCGCCCTGGCCCTCAGCCTCGCCGGGCTCGTCGCGGCGCCGGCGCACGCGGCGCCCGTAGCGCACGCAGCCGCGAGCAACTCCCGGGTCACCCAGAACTCCAAGGCCCTCACCTCCCCGGACCGGCAGACGTTCCACTCGACCGGCAAGGCCGGCCAGAAGGTGCCGACCACGCATCTCTGCGCCACCGCCGAGCCCGGTCACGTGTCCTGTTTCGCCCAGCGCCGGACCGACATCAAGCAGCGGCTGGCCGCAGCAGCCGCTGCCGCCGCGCCGTCCGGGCTCAGCCCGGCCAACCTGCACAGCGCCTACAACCTCCCGTCAACGGGCGGCTCCGGCCTGACCGTTGCCATCGTCGACGCGTACAACGACCCCAACGCCGAGGCGGACCTGGCCACTTACCGTTCGACGTACGGCCTGTCCGCCTGCACCAAGGCCAGCGGCTGCTTCAAGCAGGTCAGCCAGACCGGTTCGACGACCTCGCTGCCGACCAACGACACGGGTTGGGCCGGCGAGGAGGCGCTCGACCTCGACATGGTCAGCGCCGTCTGCCCCAACTGCAGCATCATCCTCGTCGAGGCCAGCTCCGCCACCGACTCCGACCTCGGCACCGCCGAGAACGAGGCCGTGGCGCTCGGCGCGAAGTTCGTGTCCAACAGCTGGGGCGGCGACGAGGCGTCCTCCCAGACGACCGAGGACACCTCCTACTTCAAGCACCCCGGTGTCGCGATCACGGTCAGCTCGGGTGACAGCGCGTACGGCGCCGAGTACCCGGCAACCTCCCAGTACGTGACCGCCGTCGGCGGCACCGCCCTCTCCACGTCCTCCAACTCCCGCGGCTGGACCGAGTCCGTGTGGAAGACCAGCAGCACGGAGGGGACCGGCTCCGGCTGCTCGGCGTACGATCCCAAGCCGAGCTGGCAGACCGACACCGGGTGCACCAAGCGCATGGAGGCGGACGTCTCCGCCGTCGCCGACCCCGCCACCGGTGTGGCCGTCTACGACACCTACGGCGGCTCCGGCTGGGCCGTCTACGGTGGCACGAGCGCCTCGGCGCCGATCATCGCGGGCGTGTACGCGCTGGCCGGCACCCCGGGTTCCAGTGACTACCCGGCGAAGTACCCCTACAGCCACACGAGCAACCTGTACGACGTCACCAGCGGCAACAACGGCTCCTGCACCACCTCGTACTTCTGCACCGCGGCCACCGGCTACGACGGTCCGACCGGCTGGGGCACCCCCAACGGCACCACCGCCTTCACCTCGGGAACCAGCACCGGCAACACGGTGACCGTCACCAACCCGGGCAGTAGGTCGACCACGACCGGCAGTGCGGTCAGCCTGCAGATCAGCGCGACCGACAGTGCGTCGGCGACCCTCACCTACAGCGCGAGCGGCCTGCCGACCGGGCTGTCGATCAGCGGCTCGACCGGCCTGATCTCCGGTACGGCGTCCACCGCGGGCACGTACCAGGTCACCGTGACCGCGAGCGACAGCACCGGCGCCTCCGGCTCCGCCTCCTTCAGCTGGACCGTCGGGTCGAGCAGCAGCACCTGCACCTCGGCCCAGCTGCTCGGCAACCCCGGCTTCGAGTCGGGCAACACCACCTGGACCGCCTCCACCAGCGTCATCGGCAACTCCACCAGTGAGGCGGCGCACGCCGGCTCGTACTACGCCTGGCTGGACGGTTACGGCTCCGCGCACACCGACACGCTGTCCCAGTCGGTGACCGTGCCCAGCGGCTGCAAGGCCACCTTCACCTTCTACCTGCACGTCGACACCAAGGAGACCTCCACGAGCACCGCCTACGACAAGCTGACGGTCACCGCCGGCTCGACCACCCTGGCGACGTACTCGAACATCAACGCCGCCTCGGGCTACGCCCAGAAGTCCTTCGACCTGTCCTCGTACGCGGGCACCACCGTCACCCTGAAGTTCAGCGGTGTCGAGGACTCCTCGCTCCAGACCAGCTTCGTTCTCGACGACACCGCCGTCACGACCAGCTGACCACCGCCCCACACCGGAGCCCCGGCCGCCGCCTTCGCGGCCGGGGCTCCGGTGTGGGATCAGCTGTGGGACCAGGTGTGGGATCCGGACGTGCGGGTGACACGTCGGAGAGAAGAGGAGGCCCACCCATGTACCGAAAGATCCGCCGCCGCACGACCCCCGTCCGCGCCCTCGTGGCACTCACACTCGCACTCGGCGTCGCAGGCTGCGCCGACCGGACCGACAGCGGCAAGGAAGGCGGCAACAACGTGTCGTCCGCCCCCTCCCCCACTCCCACCTCCACCACGAACCCGACGAGCCCGACGCCGAGTTCCGCGGGCTGTAAGGCAGTGACGACGCTCGGCGCCCGCGACAGCGGCCTCACGGTGTGTCTGGCGGTGGGCGACACGGTCCGTGTCAGCCTGGACGGAACCTCCGAGCGGCCCTGGAAACCGGTCACCCTGAGCGGTCCCGGTCTGGCGGCCACCAACAGCGGGGTCGTCCTGCTACCCGGCGACGCGAGCGCCGCCTTCAAGGCCGTATCGGCAGGCAGGACCCGGCTGGAGTCCACGCGGCCACTGTGCGCCGCCCGGACCGGCCAGGTCTCGTGCCGGGGGATTCAGGAGTGGGGGGTCACCGTGGTGGTGAAGTAGCGCTGCCGCCGTGCGGGGAGCGCCGTGGGGCCGATTCGCTCGACCTCCCGACGAGACCGCTGGGCCTCGCGGAGCTGGCGGTCGATGCGCCGGTCGCGCGCCAGGCCGATCAGGGCCGGGAGAGCGAGGGTCACGAAGACCGCGACGACGACGAGGATTCCGACGATGTTGTCCGTTGCTGTGTTCATGGACATTAGTCTCGTGCCGAATGCTCCTGACCGTCAGTGGCAGGACTGCCGCACACCCTCGATTTCCTGCCAATGCCGAGGCACACTGGAGGCATGCTCGAAAACGTGGCCGTGGTTCTGCTCGACGGAGTGCATCCCTTCGAACTCGGCGTCGTCTGCGAGGTCTTCGGCCTCGACCGCAGCGACGAGGGTCTGCCGGTGTACGACTTCGCCGTCGCCTCGGCCGAGGGCCCGACGCTGAGCACCCACGCGGGCTTCTCGGTGAGTACGGAACACGGGCTGGAGCGTCTTGAGACGGCCGACCTGATCGCCGTACCGGCCGGGCAGACCTATACGGACCGGGAGTATCCGCCGGAGCTGCTGGACGCGCTTCGGCGGGCCGTGGAGCGCGGGGCCAGGGTGCTCAGCGTCTGTTCCGGGGTTTTCGTGCTCGCCGCCGCGGGCCTGCTGGACGGCCGGCGGTGCGCGGTGCACTGGCGGCACGCCGACGAGCTGGCCCGGCGTTATCCGCAGGTCCAGGTCGAGCCGGACGTGCTGTACGTCGACGCGGGGCCGGTGATCACCTCCGCCGGTACGGCCGCCGGGATCGATGCCTGCCTGCACCTCGTCCGCGAGGAGCACGGGCCCGAGGTCGCCAACGCCATCGCCCGCCGGATGGTCGTACCGCCGCACCGGGACGGCGGGCAGGCCCAGTACATCGAGCGGCCCCTGCCACGGTCGCGGTGCGACACCGTCGGGGAGGTGCTGGTGTGGATGGAGCGCCATCTCGACGAGGAGGTGACCGTCGAGCAGCTCGCCGAGCGCGCCCATATGTCGCCCCGCACCTTCGCCCGCCGCTTCCAGCAGGAGACCGGCACCACGCCCTACCGCTGGATCCTGCGGCAACGCGTGCTGCTGGCCCAGCAGTTGCTGGAGGCGACGGACGAGACGATGGACGCGATCGCCTGGCGCACCGGGTTCGGCAACTCGGCGGCACTGCGCCACCAGTTCGTACGGTCGCTGGGGACCACCCCCCAGGCCTACCGGCGTACGTTCAAGGGCCCGGAGGCCGCCTGAACGTACGCCTGTTCCACCACCAGGGCCCGTTCAGCGGGGCGTCGCCCGCAGCAGCATCCGGTCCGGGTGCAGGGTGATGCCCACGCGGACCGCGTCGCGTGATCCTGGCACCCGTTCGAAGCGCCACTTCCTGGCCACCTCGGCCGTGAGAATGGTCAGCATGGCCATCGAGAAATGGTCACTCGGACACTTGCGGTTGCCCACGCCGAACGGGGTCATCGCGTACTTGGGCAGGTCCTTGACACGTTCCGGAAGCCAGCGGTCGGGGTCGAACTCGGTGTTCCGCTCGTACGAACGCGGATCGCGCTGTATCGCGTACGGGCTGTACACGAGATCGGCACCGGCCGGAATCCGATAGCCGCCCAGCTCGGTCTCGGCCACCGCCCGCCGTGTCAATATCCATACGGGCGGCTGCAAACGCATCGTCTCGACGACGACATTGTTCGTGTAGGCCAGCTCGCGGACGTCCGCGAATGCGACCGCGCGGTCGCCCCCGACCGATTCGGCCTCCTCTGCCACCTTGTCGGCATGTTCCGGCTGTTCGGCGAGGATCTGGAGCAGGGACATGATCGTGGAGGCGACGGTTTCGGCGCCCGGGGTCACTATGGCGATGACCTGGTCGTGGATCTCCTGTTCGCCTATGGGGTCGCCATTCTCGTTCTTCGCCGTCAGCAACGCTGTCAGCAAATCGTTCGGATTTTGACCGGATGCCCGGCGCTCGGCCACGATCTCGTCGACGACAAGATGCATATCGGCCAGTGCCCGGTTGAATTTGAGGTTGGCCGGCAGCGGAAGCCGGTAGAGCGGTCCCGCCGGGATCACCATGCGCCGGTACATCCCCAGGAACACCGTGGCGAGCGCGACGCACAGGCGTTCGGCCCGCTCGTCCATGTAGTCGCCGCGCAGCAGACAGCGGGCCGCGATGCGGACGGCGATCCGGAAGGACTCCGCCGTGCAGTCGATGACCTCGCCGGGCTGCCAGCGCCGGGCGAACGCCTGTGCCTCCTCCGCCATGATCGGCCCGTACTCGGGGAGGACGTCCAGCCTGAACGCGGGCTGGATGGTGCGCCGTTGACGCCGGTGGGTGGGCCCGTTGGCCGTGGCCACGCCCTCCTTGCCGAGCAGCCCCTCGAGGGACTCCCACAGCGGGCCGCCGATGATGTAGTCGGGGTTCAGCGCGAGTTCCCCGACCAGTTCCGGCGCGGTGGCGGCGTACACCGTCTTGGGGCCGAGTTTCAGCCGTACGACGTCGCCGTGGTCGCGGAGCCGGGCGAAGTAGCCCAGCGGGTCGCGGACCAGCTGCCAGCCGTGGCCGAGAAGCGGGACACCGCCGCCCGCGAAGGGCGGATCGGGCAGGTCCCTGGCGTGGGGGGACACGGGACGTACTGATTCGACGGTCATTTCTCACCTGCCGCTTCGTTGTTGACGTACGGGGGTGTGGAGCGGTCGTCCCAGTTGTCGACCATGTAGCGGCCGGACTCGTGGTGGAACCAGTAGACGGAACTGAACCAGTTCCGCATATTGCCGAGACAGACGATCACGGCGGTGCTGATTTGCTTTCCCCGCACACTGCCGTCGTCGAGCGACTCGGCGAACCTGCGCACTTCCTGTTCTTTCGAGAGGAATTCCAGAACCGCCCTCTCGACCCGCCCCCTGACTTCCGTGACGGCCTCTTCGAGTGTCAGCCCGTCGTGCCGTATGAGACTGATCCCGAGATTGTGCACCTCATCCCCCGCGAGTTCCTTCGGGAGAGAGCAGAGGTCGTTGTACCAGGCGGCGAATTCCTGGCTCAGCAGCGCCGCCCGATGGAATGCAGGGTGTTTCCTCACCACACTCGGGAGTTCGCATCCCGCGCTGGGTTCCAGGAGATCGGTCCAGATCCAGTGCGCGAAGGTGAGTCGCCGGAGTTCGAGGTATTCCTCGACTTTCGGCACGGTTCCGTTTGTGCGGTTTCGGAATTCGCGGTCGTACGCGTCGATCACCTCGTGGAAGTGCCGCGCGAAGCGGGCGTTCCACCTCCCGCCCAGGAACGAGTACAGGCGCAGGACACTGTCCGCGAACCCCGCGACCAGCGGGTCCCGGTGGTACAGATACATCCCGGGTGCGTCCAGCGCGGCATGGAGACGACCCTTGAGATGCCGCCAGGCGGCGGGCCGGCCGTGCACGATGTCGCGGTCGTGGCGGTCGTCCCAGACGAAGAACCAGGCACTGAAGTCCGCAATCGCCTGGAGTACGTCGTCAGGGGCGCCGAGGTAGTACCCGGCCATGAGGTCGGTGTAGCAAAGTCCGTCGGCATATTCTGCGACCTTGTCCGCCGACATGAGGCGTTTTTCCAGCAGCCAGCCCCTGGTCTTCTCCTGCAGTTGGGGCCAATACGGATGCAGTTGCCGGGGAAACGCCGCCTCGATCACAGGTAAGGCCAGTGATGGTGGGATCGCTACCGCTGGTGTCGCCGGTGAGGTGCTGTGTGGGAAAGCAGGCACGAACAAACCCCTCTCAGCCGCGAGTTGGCGCAACACCCCTCCCGCTGTGCCAGGCGTGCGCCGTTGCGTATCCCCGCAGTTCCCATTCAGCCCTACAACTGACCGTTCTGGGAACGGATTTGCTTCCTTCACTACCCCAAGCTGCCGAGATTCGCCTCTTGCCTGACTGGTTCTGGATCACTACAGGCGCACTTGAGTCCACGTTTCGATCGAACGTGCGACGGACATGCGAACGGCTCCTGCTCAGGGCATCATCCTGAGCAGGAGCCGTTCGCGTTCACGTCCGCCTCAGACGTTGTCAGAAGTTGTCAGTCGTTCGCGACCACGGGGTACCGGGGCTCGTTCTCGGCCATCTGCCGCAGCGCGTCCTTGCGCTCACGCTTGGAGAGCCGGTCGATGTACAGGTAGCCGTACAGGTGATCGGTCTCGTGCTGCAAACAGCGCGCGAAGTAGCCGGTGCCGCGCACCTTGATCGGGTTGCCCTTCTCGTCCTGTCCGGTCACCTCGGCGTAGTCGGGCCGGGCGAGCGGCGCGTACGCGGTGGGCACCGAGAGGCAGCCCTCGTTGCTGTCGTCCAGCCGGCGCCGGTCGGCCGGCAGCTCGACGAGGATCGGGTTGCAGATGACACCGGTGTGCCGGGCGCCGTCGTCGTCGGGGCAGTCGTAGATGAAGACCTTCAGGTCGACGCCCACCTGGTTGGCGGCCAGGCCCACGCCCTCGGCGGTGCGCTGGCTGGCGAACATGTCCGCCACCAGCTGGTCCAGCTCCGCGCCGAACTCGGTGACGTCCTGGCACTCCTTGTGCAGCACCGGGTTGCCGACGACCGTGATGGGCCGCGAGGTCCCGCGCTCACGCCAGGCCGCCTCGCGCTCCTCGCCGTCCTCGGTGTCGATGACGAAGCCCTCGTCGTCCACGGGAAGCACGCCCACGTGCTGCTGATCGGTGTCCTGCTGCGCCATGACCGACGATGCCTTCCTCAAACAAACGGGGGGAGAGTTGCTGATACAGGGTACGGGCAACGCCCTTTGGGGGCCGCCCCACAGAGGCGCCCCTCAGGGGCACGGGGAACTGCCCGATCAGCCACAAGGGACCCGCACCCGGCAACGAGCCCTAACAGACCTCTTCGAGATCCCGCCAGTCACGAGTCTCCGGACTGTCGGCAACCCACCCGTCCAGCAACCCCCGTACGAGAGTTGCCGGGGCAGCGATGCCACATTCCCGCTCCGGCGCCCACAGCTGCCCGTCCGTACGGTGCCCCAGCGGCCCGGGATGCCCCGGCTCACTGTGATCGTGCGGATCGAGATGCTCGCCGTCGCCCTCGTCGGACGGCATCCGGGACTCCGAGCACATCCGGCACAGCAGCCGAACGGACGACGACCAGTCCTCGGCGGCGAACCCCGCGTCGGACGCCAGCCGCTCCAGGGCGTCCCTGTCCTCCTCCGCGGCGGCCTCCAGGAGGACCACCCAGGTGGGCACGGGCGAGGGCGCCCACAGCTCGATCTCGTCGAACACGGGGTAGGAGTGCCCGGCCACGGTGGTCCGCTCGCCATGGGGCACGCCGTCGTGCAGTACGACCTCGCCCCAGCGCCGACCGGAGGACGGCAGCGGAATCGACAGCACCTCGATCCGGGCGGGGTCGAGCCTCCTCCCCCACACGACCTCGGCCTCGCCCTCCGGCGACAGCCGTACGGCCGCGCTGCCCAGGTCCATCCCGACGGGCTCACCGGCGGCTGTGGCACCCCCGGGCACCCGCAGCCCGTACGCCTGCCAGGCCCGCCGGGCCAGCGGCCAGTCCTGGAGGGCGGTGGCCGCGATGCCCACGTTCCACCAGTCGGGGGCCCCGGTCTCCCGGTCGAGCAGCGCGACGGCGCGGAGACCGGCCGCGCGGGCCTGCTCCCAGTCGTGCCGGAACTTGTGCAGCAGGGCCAGGTTGAACCAGGATTCGGATAGCCAGGGCTCAAGATCGGCGGCACGTGTCAGCAACGCGCCCGCGTCCTCGTACCGCCCGTCACCGATCAGCGTGAACGCGCGGTCGGTGGCCTGCCGCCATGAGGCGGAGGGCCGGTGCCGCCCCTTGCCGAAGATCCTCACGATTCCCGCCTGCCAGTGCCGTGGAATGGGCCGGCTTCTGCCCCCGTACAGCCTCTCCCTCGCATCCAACCACGGACCGCTGGAGGGGCGCTCATTACCCATGGGTTACCCAACCGAGGGCAGCGTAAGACCGTCCACCCCTCTCCCACCACCATCTTCAACCGATACGCTCCCGGACGACTCCGCCATTCCTGGCGAGTACCCGGGCGAGGGATTCCACCACCTCGGGCTGATAGTCCCGGCCCGTGCCGAGCCGCAGCTCCTCCAGCGCCCGCAGCGGACCGCCCACTCCCGCGTCGCGCACCTTCTCCTCGTACGCGTTGACGGCCCGCACGATGCGCGCGGAGACCGGCTGTTCCCGGTACGGATCGGCCTGCCGCTCCACGACCACGGCGACCGCCGCGGCCACCCCCGTCTGCCGTACGACGGCCCCGCCGAGCAGCGCGATCCGGCGCTGCTCCTCCAGGGGGAGTACGGCCGTGGCCCCGGCCGGTACCGGGTCGACGAGGCTGAGCTGCCCGATGTCGTGCATGAGGGCCGCGTACTCCAGCACGGTCAGCTCCGGCTCGGACAGACCCAGCTCCCGTCCCACCGCCCGGCTCAGCACCGCGACGCGACGGGCGTGCCCGGCCGGGGTGTACCCGGCGATCTCGGTGGCGCGGGCCAGCGAGGCGATCGTCTGCCGATAGGTGGCCCTTACGGCCGCGTACCGCCGGAAGGCGAGCTGTGTGAGGAGCAGCGGCAGCGAGAAGACGGGCAGCGCCCAGAGCCCGACGACGGCGACGGCGAGCGCCATGACCACCCCGGTGGCGCACACGGCGGTCCCGATCCCCAGCGTGGCCCGCAGCTCGTCCCGCAGCAGCGGACCGAAGGGCCAGCCGGTGCGCGAGTGGGCGAGCGCGGCGGCGAGTACGGCGTCGCAGAGCGCGGTGAGCACCAGCAGTGCGACGAGCAGCAGGACGTAGGCGGGGCCACCCCAGGCCTCGAACACGCCCTGGTTGTAGAGGGGTTGGAAGCAGATGGCGGCGAACCCGGCGGTGAGCACCCGGCGGGCGAGATGGTCGGCGGTCGGCCCGTGCCCGCGCGCGACGTGCGGCACGGAGCCGACGAGGGTGGCCGCGACGACGACGGCGACGACCTGGAGGGCGCCATGGTGCGTGGCCCGCCCGGCGTCCTCGCCGAGCAGCGCGTACGACAGCGCCCCGGCGGCGGCGAGCGGCGCCGCCTCCCGCGACTCGGGCCCGCTCCACCGGGTCAGCTCCCCGAGCGCGACGAGCACCCCGAAGGAGACCGCGACGGCACGCCCGTCGAGGCCGGACCAGAGGGTGTGGGCGAGGGAGAGGAGGGTGAGGAGACCGGCGGTGACGTGGACGAGGGTTCTCACGTCACCCCACCCCACCCTCGCTACGAACCTGCCCGGGAAGGGGAAGCGGAAGGGGGCCGGAGCCGGGGCAGGGTCCGAGATCGGAGCCGGATCGGGAATCGGGGCCGGAGCCGGGGTGCGTTGGTGTCCGACTGGAAACTGGCGGAGTGGGTGGGTAATCACGACGGGACTGGACCCCGTCAGCTGTGACCGCCGGATGCCACCCACCCCGCCGGCCAAGCGCCCGCGCCAACGCCCCCACCATCACCGGATCGAACTGCGTCCCCGCGCACCTCTCCAGTTCCGCCAGAGCAACCCGCACCGGCCGGGCCCGGCTGTACGACCGGGTCGACGTCATCGCGTCGAACGCGTCCGCGACGGCGACCACGCGCGCGAACTCCGGAATCTGGCTGCCGACGAGCCCGTAGGGGTACCCGCTCCCGTCCAGCCGCTCGTGATGGTGCAGGATCGCCGACCGGGCCTCCCCGAGGAAGCCGATCCCCCGGACCATCTCGTGCCCGTACTCCGGGTGCAGCTCGATCACCCGCCGCTCCTCCGGGGTCAGCGGCCCGTCCTTCCGCAGCAGCCGGGTGGGGACGCCCAGCTTGCCCACGTCGTGCAGGATTCCGGCGAACCGCAGGACTTCCACCCGCTCGTCGTCCATGCCCAGTTCCCGCGCGATCATCATCGACGCCTGTCCGACCCGCTCGCTGTGCCCGCGCGTGTACCCGTCCTTGATGTCGACGGCCTGCACGAGCGCCCTGATCGTCGCCTGGTGCGCCGCCCGCTCCCGGTGGTACTGCGCGAACACCCACCACGACACCCACATCGGCAGCAGTACGAGCAGCGCGGCGACGGGACCGTACGGGCCGCGCCACAGGACGGCCATCATCAGCCCGGCGAGCCCGTGCACCCCGACCGGCACCAGGGACCGTACGAACAGCCCGCGCCAGGCCAGCCGCACCGGCACCCGTTCGGCGAGCGCCAGGATGCCTCCGTCGAGGAGGGCCAGGACCAGGCAGAACGCGACCACGGCCACCCCGGCACTGACCAGGGCGTACGGAAAGGAGAAGGAGGAGGAGAGGGAGGAGGAGACGACCGCGTCCGGCCCGCCGAGGGACCAGTGGACCTGTGAAGCCGTCCAGGCTCCGATCCCGAGCTGGCCGGCCCGCCAGAGCCGGCGCGGCCAGGGCGTCCGCTCGCCGCCCCGCACCAGCAACGCGCCCGGCAGCGGCACCAGGGCGGCAGCCGCGGGCGGCAGCAGGAAGGCCGCGGCGAGCAGGACGGGCGTGTGCCACCGAGGCGGGCCGCCGGTGCCCCCGGGACCGGCGGCGCCCGGACCCTCGTACCCCCGGCCTCCGCCGAACCGGCCGACCGCGAGTTGCTCGCACGCGGCGCACAGCGCGGTGAACAGCGCCACGGCGCCCCAGGGAGCGTGCGCGAACCGGACGGGCGCCGCGCACAGAACGGCCCCCACGGCGACGGCGATGACGTAGACACGCGCCCACGGCGTGATCGACCGCATGGCGCTCCCTCCCCCGTGTCCCGGACCGGGGCCGGCCGGGCTGACGTTCGGCACAAGCCTGTTCAGGCTCCGGGACATGGAGGATAGGGCGGCCGAAGGCGGCCGTACGGAGGCATTGGCCGAATCTCAGGCCTCAGGGGCCGCAGATTAGCCCGATAGGGTGAGCCGCCGCCGTATCGGCCCAGTACGTCGGTTCAGAACGTCGGTTCGGTACACCCGCTCAGTACGCCACATCCGCCGCCAGCACCTTGGTCAACTCCTCGATCGTGGCCGGGGATTCACGCTGGAACGCGGCGATGTCCAGCCCGTCGTCGCCCATGACGGTCAGCAGCGCGCGTTCGCCGACGGCCAGCACGATGACGTGCCCGGAGCCGCACCGGGCGACCACCTCGCGCAGGGCGCCGATCTTCGCCTGCTCGGCGATACGGCGGCTCACCCCGAGCGTCGCGGCGGCGAGCGCCGCAACCGACTCGGGGTGCACGGTGTCCGCGTCGGCCACGACGAGAAGGCCGTCCACGGTGGACAGAACGCTCTCCGAGACTCCCATCACCCGGTCCCGTAACGAGATCAGAATGTCGGTGAGCTGGGAGGACTGGGGAGATCGGGGCGGCTGGGGATTGTCGCTGAGAGGGCTCGGAGGGCTCAGGGGACCCATGGGACGTACTCCTTGCGGTCAGTCGGGCTCAGGAAGAGCACCCAACGCATGGCGGACCCGCCGCAGCGTCTCGACAGAGGGTTGGTCGGCGGCCAGTTCTTCGGCCGAGGGGCCCAGCAGGGCAGGATTCGCCGCACCCCGTACGGGAAGAGGCTTCCGTACGGGCAGAGGGGGCGTGCTCACACCCGGGTCGTCGTGGTCCGCGTCTCCCTTGTCGCGTCCCTCGTCGCGTCCCTCATCGCGTCCCTTGTCGCTTCCGTCAGCCCTTCGGTCGGTGCCTGGGTCAGCACTTCGGTCGGTGCTTGGGTCATCTCTTCCATCGTCCGCACTCACTTCCCCCCTTTCTCTCCGCCACGGGGCATACGCCTCGGCAGCGGCTCGGTTCTCGACGGCACCGGCGGCAGGCCGGCGGCCGACGTACGGCCAGGGGTGACACGCGGCGCCGTGCTGGGCCGGCCGCCGGGGACAGTCGGGGTCTCCCACCGGAGGAACCCGAGTGCCTGCATGCGGATCAGGTCCAGCATCACGGCGTACAGCCCGCGTCCCAGCGCGAAGGCGATGTCCCGGGCCGTACGGCGTCCGTTGACCTGGTTCAGAATGTCCTCGTGCCGACTGGACAGCGGCCCCTCCACGACCCCCACTCCGGGTATGGGGCGCACCCGGGCCAGTTCGCCCGGAGGTCCCCAGAGGCGGATGAGCAGCGCGATGCGCCGCGTCGTCTCGTCGGTCAACTGCCGTGGCTCCACGCCCGGTCGGGCGAGGAGTGCCGGCTCCGGGTCGCTCAGCTCCCACTTGCCCGGCGCGCCCAGCGACAGGGCGAAGGCCGCGTCGAACACGGCGGCCGTGCAGACGACTTCAAGCTCGGCGGCACCCACCAGCCCGTCGGCGACCAGGCGTTCACCCAGCAGGTCCGCGTCACGCTGTGCGGCGCACGCGGCGAGCCAGTCCTCGTCGCCGATCCGGCCCGAGGTCAGCAGGGCCGTGGTGGTGGTCGGCGCGCCCGGTGTCTCGACCGCGCCCACCAGGCCGGCACGCAGGTGGAACGTGCCGCCCGGGGTACCCGCGACCCGTACCGTGCCGCTGAACCCCTCCTCGCGCAGCCCCAGCAGCAGTGCGGGCAGATTGCGGGCGGCGGACGCGTTCATGCACTCACCCGCACTCTCGTGCGGGTCGTACGAGTGGGTGCGGCTGCGGTACCGGTCGGGCCCGTCATGCCAGCACCTCGTCGGCCAGGTCGCCCATGCTGCGCGCGGCGAGTGCGAGGTTGGCCCGCTCCCGGTCGAGTCCGGCCGTCAGCAGCAGCGGGTCTCCGGCCGGGCGACCCACCGTGACCAGGACCTGGTGGCGTCGTAGGCTGGTCGTGACGACGCTCTCCAACTCGCCCTCGGCGCCCGCCCGGCCCAGCCGTTCGGCGACGAGAGCGGCGAACTCGGAACTCTCCGGGCCGTCCCCTGCCTCGGCGGTGTCTCCCGCCACTCCGTAGGTGAGGCCGGTGACGGCGTCGACGAGGGCGACACCGGTGACGCCGGGGGAGTCGAGGAACCGGGCCAGCGAAGCCTCAATTGCCGTCGACATTTCGCCATTCCCCCTTCGCGTACGACCGCTGCACAGTACTTTGAGCGCAACTTTCGTAACGCACACCAAAGTTGATGTTTTACGACCCGCAGGTCGTTCGAGTTCGATCGTAGTTGCACGGACTGCGACCGGTCAGCATCACTGAGGAATTGGGGCACCAGAATGAACATCGAGACAGCGCTCAAGGAAGCCATGACCGTGGACGGGGCGCTCGGCGTGGCGCTCGTCGACTACGACAGCGGTATGTCGCTCGGCACACTGGGCGGCGGCCCGGGCCTGGACCTGGAGCTCGCGGCGGCGGGCAACACCGAGGTCGTACGGGCGAAGATGCGCACGCTGGCCTCACTGGACATGAACGACAGCATCGAGGACATCCTCATCACACTGGGCAGGCAGTACCACCTGATCCGCCCGCTGGCCAGCAGCAAGGGCGCGCTCTTCCTGTACATCGCGCTCGACCGGCAGCGCAGCAACCTTGCGCTGGCCCGCCACAGCCTGAAGAGGATCGAGAACGGCCTGGACGTCTGAGGTCCCACCTCTGAGGGCCCAGGCAAACAGGGGTACAAGCAGGAGAACGACGATCGGCCCCGCCAAGGCGGGGCCGACGGCGTCCGGCGGTGTCAGCCTTCGGCAGTCACGTCGTGGTCGGGCACGACCTGCCCGGAGCGGATCATGTCGAGCCGCCCCATGACCTTGGCGCGCAGGTCGGTCGGCACGTCGTCCTGACCGCAGCAGCGCTTGACCAGCTTCTTCACGGCCTGTTCGAGCCCGTACTTCTCCAGGCAGGGAGAGCACTCCTCGAAGTGGACCTCGAACTTGTTGCAGTCCGAGTCCGGCATCTCCCGGTCGAGGAACTCGTAGAGATGATCGAGTACTTCACTGCAGTCCGTCTCGTGCGGCTCTCCGCAGCTCATGAGCCCGAGCCTTTCGCTTCGTTCGACTCTCCGGCACCGGCCGGGACCAGGCCACGGTCACGGGCGTAGTCCTCCAGCATGCCGCGCAGCTGACGGCGACCGCGGTGCAGCCGGGACATCACCGTGCCGATGGGTGTCCCCATGATGTCCGCGATCTCCTTGTACGCAAAGCCCTCTACGTCCGCGAGATACACAGCGATCCGGAATTCCTCCGGGATCGCCTGCAGCGCTTCCTTGACGTCCGAGTCGGGCAGGTGATCGAGCGCCTGCGACTCGGCGGAGCGCAGACCGGTCGACATGTGCGACTCGGCACGCGCGAGCTGCCAGTCCTCGATCTCCTCGGCGGCACTGCGCTGGGGCTCGCGCTGCTTCTTGCGGTACGAGTTGATGAACGTGTTCGTGAGAATCCGGTACAGCCACGCCTTGAGGTTGGTGCCCTCACGGAACTGGTGGAAGGACGCGTACGCCTTGGCGTACGTCTCCTGCACCAGGTCCTCGGCGTCGGCCGGGTTGCGTGTCATGCGCAGCGCGGCGGAGTACATCTGGTCGAGGAATTCGAGCGCGTCCCGCTCGAAGCGCGCACTGCGCTCGGCGGTCGACTCACTCCTGCCCGGACCCTCGGGCTGCTCCGCCTGGCCGTGTTCGGTCCCTGCGTCGGTCCCAGTGACCGGACCCACCTCCTCCAACGACGTGGCGAGACCGAAACCGATCCCACTCGAATCGGAGGATAGACGAACATCGTGTCCGCCCGCCGCCCGAATAGGGGCGGTCTTCGACGCGTGCAGCACCGTCCAGTCCAGGTCAGCGCTGCTGCGGCGATTCGGGCAGATGGTCGAACCCATGCGGCGGACTTCCTCTCGTACGAACGGTCACCCCACGCTCGTGGTGTCTGATCCGCACAACAGTGGGCCGCCGCCCGGCATTCCCGGCCCTCACCCGAGTGACGCGGTCCACTCCACGACCCGCCCGGTGATCACCGCCAACGCCTCCTCCTGCCCCATGGGTGCCCGTTTCGGCACGGCGAAACCATGATCGCCGTACGGAACCTCCACCAACTCGTGCTCCCCCGGCGGGAACTCGGCCGGTTTCCCGAACGGATCGTTGCCGCCCTGGACCACGAGGACAGGGACCCCGGCCCCGAGCAGTTCGGCGGCCCGCGACTTCTCGGGCCTGCCGGGAGGGTGCAGCGGGAAGGAGAGCGCGAGCACGGCCACAGCGCCCAGTTCCCCGGCCGTACGACAGGCCACGCGTGCCCCGGCACTGCGCCCGCCCGCGATCACCGGCAGCCCGGGCCTCGCGAGCGCGGGCCAGATTCCCCGCCACCCCACGTCCAGCGTCCTCGGCGCGGGCGCCACCTTCTTCCCGGCCACCCGCCAGGGCTGCTCGACGAGCGCCACGGTGACACCGTGCGCGGGCAGCTCCCC
Source organism: Streptomyces sp. SID12488 (assembly GCF_010548275.1). Lineage (GTDB taxonomy): Bacteria > Actinomycetota > Actinomycetes > Streptomycetales > Streptomycetaceae > Streptomyces. Next base: position 76,049 of record NZ_JAAGLT010000007.1, on the reverse strand, counting down.
GGCGAGTTCCTGGAGATCCCGCGCCTCGATGCCCCCGCCGGCGCCATGACCGACGGCGAGGACGAGCCGGGCCTTCGCGGCCGGACGCCAGGTGATGCGGGCGGTGCCCGCGTCGGTCTCGACGGTCTCGACGGTCTCGGTATGTGTGTCAGATGGGCTCACGTCAGAAGAGTGTGCCCTCCTCGGGCCCCTCCAGCTCGGTCAGCAGCTCCGGTCCGTTGTTGCGGACGTTGCTCACGGCCGTGGAGACGGGGAACGCGCGCAGCAGGCCGGACGGTGGCGGCGCGAGCAGCCCGCGCAGGTCGTCCACGTCGGTGCGGGCCGGGTCGAGCCAGGCGTCCCAGTGGTCCGGGGTGAGCATCAGGGGCATCCGGGGGTGGATGTCGGCCAGGGCGCGCGGGCCGTTGTCGGGGGTGCCGGCGAGCGGGGAGGTCTCGGCCTCGGTGGTGATGACCGAGCAGGTCACCCACCAGGCCAGCGGGTGCTCGTCGGGCAGGGTCCGGTCCCGCCAGAACTCGTACAGGCCCGCCATCGCGAAGACCGACCCGTCGGCGGGCGTCACGAAGTACGGCTGCTTCCGCGGCCGCTTCTTCTTCCCCTCGACCTCCAGCTCGCGCTCGCCGGTCGCCGTGACCCACTCGTAGTAGCCGTCGGCCGGCAGGATGCAGCGCCGGGTGGTGAAGGCACGTCGGAACGAGGGCTTCTCGTGGACCGTCTCCGCGCGCGCGTTGATCATCCGGGCGCTGCCCTCGGGCGTCTTGGCCCAGGACGGGACGAGCCCCCATTTCAGCTTCCGCAGCTGCCGAACCGGATCCGGATCCTCGGCGTCCTTGAGAGGACGGTCGAGGACCGCATAGACCTCTTTGGTCGGGGCCACGTTGAAGTCAGGGGCGAGTGTCTCCTCGGGCTCCCACTTGTCGACCTCAAAGATTCCTGCGAGATCCTCGGGCGCACGACTCGCTGCATACCTACCGCACATACGTGCCACACTGCCAGATTCGAAGCGACGCTAGGGAGCCTCCGCCCACAATGGACAGCACCGCAACCACCTCGCTGGCCGGCCTCTGGGACGAGATATTCGGCAGCCAGCCCGACCCCGACCTGTGGGTGGTGATCGCGACCATGGCGGCCGCGCTCGCCGTGATCGTCCCGCATCCGCTGTGGCGCCTCTCCCGCAACGCGATCACCATCGCGCACGAGGGCGGTCACGGTCTGGTCGCGCTGCTGACCGGCCGCACCCTCACCGGCATCCGCCTGCACTCCGACACCAGCGGCCTCACGGTCAGCCGGGGCAAGCCGCACGGCCTGGGCATGATCCTGACGGCCGCCTTCGGCTACACCGCTCCCCCGCTGCTCGGCCTCGGCGGCGCCGCGCTCCTCGCCGCCGGCCACATCACGGCCCTCCTGTGGCTGGCCACGGCACTGCTGCTGGCGATGCTGGTGATGATCCGCAACGCGTACGGCGCCCTCACCGTGTTCGTCTCCGGCGGCACCTTCGTGGCGGTGTCCTGGCTCGCCGGCCCCCAGATCCAGGCGGCGTTCGCCTACGCGGTGGTGTGGTTCCTGCTCCTGGGCGGAGTCCGCCCGGCCTTCGAACTCCAGGCCAAGCGCCGAAGGGGCGGGGCCGGCGACTCGGACGCGGACCAGCTGTCGAGGCTCACGCACGTACCGGCGGGCCTGTGGCTGTTCCTGTTCCACGCGGTGAGCCTGTGCTCGCTGGTGGGCGGGGGGCGCTGGCTGCTGGAGGTGTGACGGGTTCCGTTCTCAGCGGACGTTCAGGGGCGCCCCTTTTAGGGGCGCGGGGCTGTGTCGTTGTGCGGCTCCGCCGCGTGGGCGCGACCAGCCACAACGCACCTGCAGCCGACAAACGACCCACGTTCCCCAGCCAATCCCAGTACACGGAACCCCCACTAAAGTGGGCCCCATGGCCCCGAACCCCGCAGCCCCCGTCCTCTGGCCCGCCCCGCACGCGAGCGGAGCCGTCGACGCGACGGTCCACGTGCCCGGGTCCAAGTCCGTCACCAACCGCGCCCTCGTCCTCGCCGCCCTCGCCTCGGAGCCCGGCTGGCTGCGCCGCCCCCTCCGGTCCCGGGACACCCTGCTGATGGCCGGCGCCCTGCGGACGATGGGCGTCGGCATCGAGGAGACGGTGTCATCGAGTTCGTCCGTCGCGGGGGCCCCCGACGGTTCCGGCTCCGGCGAGGCCTGGCGCGTGATCCCCTCCGGCCTGCACGGGCCCGCCACGGTCGACGTCGGCAACGCCGGCACGGTGATGCGCTTCCTGCCGCCGGTCGCCGCCCTCGCCGACGGCCCGATCCGCTTCGACGGCGACCCGCGTTCGTACGAGCGTCCGCTCCACGGCGTGATCGACGGCCTGCGCGCCCTCGGCGCCCGCATCGACGACGACGGCCGCGGCACGCTCCCCCTGACGGTGCACGGCGGCGGCGCCCTGGACGGCGGCCCGGTGTCGATCGACGCGTCCTCGTCGTCGCAGTTCGTGAGCGCCCTGCTTCTCTCCGCCCCGCGCTTCAACCAGGGGGTGGAGGTCCGCCACACCGGCGCGACCCTGCCCTCGCTCCCGCACATCCGGATGACCGTCGACATGCTGCGCGCGGTCGGCGCCCAGGTGGACACCCCGGAGTCGGGCGGCGAACCGAACGTCTGGCGGGTCACCCCGGGCGCCCTGCTCGGCCGTGACCTCACCATCGAGCCGGACCTCTCCAACGCCCAGCCCTTCCTGGCGGCGGCCCTGGTGACCGGCGGCAAGGTGACGATCCCCGACTGGCCGGCCCGCACCACCCAGCCCGGCGACCGGCTCCGCGAGATCTTCACGGAGATGGGCGGCTCCTGCGAACTCACCGAGTACGGGCTGGAGTTCACCGGCTCCGGGTCGATCCACGGCATCGACGTGGACCTGAGCGAGGTCGGCGAGCTGACCCCGGGCATCGCGGCGGTGGCGGCCCTCGCGGACTCCCCCTCCACCCTCACCGGGGTGGCCCATCTGCGCCTCCACGAGACGGACCGCCTGGCGGCCCTGACCAAGGAGATCAACGAACTCGGCGGCGACGTGACCGAGACGGCCGACGGCCTGCACATCCGCCCGCGCCCTCTGCACGGCGGCACCTTCCACACGTACGAGGACCACCGCATGGCGACGGCCGGAGCGATCATCGGTCTGGCGGTGGAAGGCGTACGGATCGAGAACGTGGCGACGACGGCGAAGACCCTCCCGGACTTCACCGATCTGTGGGCCGGAATGCTCGGGAACTGACGGGCGGACCAGAATCATGCGGCGCTACAACAAGAACACCGACGAGGACGACATCCGCTCCCGCCCGAACCCCAAGGGCAACCGACCCCGTACGAACATCCGCCCGAAGCACGAGGACGCGGCCGACGGCATGGTCCTCACCGTCGACCGGGGCCGGCTGACCGTCCTGGTCGACGACCGGATCGTCATGGCGATGAAGGCCCGCGAACTGGGCCGCAAGGCCGCGGTGGTCGGCGACCACGTGGCCGTCATCGGCGACCTCTCCGGCAAGAAGGACACCCTGGCCCGTATCGTCCGCATCGCGGAGCGCACCTCGCTCCTGCGCCGCACGGCGGACGACGACGACCCCTACGAGCGGGTGGTCGTGGCGAACGCCGACCAACTCGCCATCGTGACGGCCCTGGCGGATCCCGAACCCCGCCCCCGCCTGATCGACCGCTGCCTGGTGGCGGCGTACGCCGGCGGTCTGACCCCGCTCCTGGTCCTGACCAAGTCGGACCTGTCCCCGCCGGACAAGCTCCTGGAGCTGTACGGCGCCCTGGACATCCCTTACGTCGTCACGAGCCGCCAGGAGTTGGAGAGCGGGGCCGCCGTGGCCCGCGTGCGCGAGCAACTGGACGGCAAGATCACGGCGTTCGTGGGCCACTCGGGCGTCGGCAAGACGACCCTGGTCAACGCTCTGGTGCCGAACGACCAACGGCGCTCCACGGGAGTCGTCAACGCGGTGACGGGCCGGGGCCGCCACACCACCACCTCCGCGCTGGCCCTCCCCCTCTCGGGCGACGCGGGCTGGGTGGTCGACACCCCGGGCGTACGTTCGTTCGGGCTGCACCATGTCGACCCGTCCCTCGTGATCCACGCCTTCCCGGACCTGGAACCGGGCACGGAGGGCTGCCCGCGCGCGTGCAGTCACGACGAGCCCGACTGCGCGCTGGACGAGTGGGTGGAGAAGGGTCACGCCGATCCGGCGCGGCTCTACTCCCTGCGCCGGCTGCTGTCGACAAGGGAGCGGACGGAAGGCGACTGACCTCCGCGTTGTTTGGCCGGGGCGACGGCCGGTAAGTGCATAATCGCACCGAGCCGGATCCGAGCACGACGTAACAGACGCATCAGGCACAGCAGACATAGCGGTCGACGTGGCACACGGGAGGACAAGACATGGCGTGGCTGCTGGTCGTTGTGGCGGGGCTCCTGGAAGTCGGCTTCGCCGTCTGCCTGAAGCTGTCCCACGGCTTCACCCGCCTGTGGCCGACGGTCGCGTTCTGCGTCTTCGCCCTCGGCAGCTTCGGCCTGCTGACCCTCTCCCTGAAGAAGCTCGACGTGGGCCCGGCATACGCGGTGTGGACCGGCATCGGCGCCGCGGGCACCGCGATCTACGGAATGATCTTCCTCGACGACCTGGTGTCCGTCCTGAAGATCGTCTCGATCACCCTGGTCATCGTCGGCGTGATCGGCCTCCAACTGTCGGGCTCGTCGCACTAGCCGCCCTCGCCCTGGACGGGACGCCCCCACACCGTCAGTTCCACACGGCGGCGTCCGAGGGCTGCAACACACTCCGTACGAGGTCGGCGACACCCCCCTCCCCCGGGGGCGCGGCGACACAGGACAGGGCGAGCCGGACGGCCAGTTCGCAGGTACGGGACATCTCGGCCACGTCCGGTTTGGCCGCGCCGGCGCCGGACAGCACGGTCACGGCACGGTCCCGGACGAGCGCCACGAAGTCGCCGGGCGAGGGCAGCGGCCCGTCGGCCCGTCGCTGCGCGGGCACCGCGGCGGAGGACGGCACGGCGGACAACGTCGGCGAGGGCAGCCGTTCGCTCCAGCAGCCGGTCAGCAGGGCCCGTACGAGGACGTTGTCGCGGGCGGCCGACGCGGTCCACTCGGCGGCCTCGGTGAGCCGCTCCCGCGCACCGGCACCGGGGTCGGCGGGCCCGGTCAACGCCCGCTCGACGCCCGCGAGGTAGGCATCGGCCTCTCTGCGCACCAGGGCCCGGGCGAGCCCCTCCTTGCTGCCGAACTCGTTGTACAGCGTCTGCCGGGACACTCCGGCCGCCGCCGCGACGTCGACCATGCGCACCGTGGACCACGGACGACGCGCGAGCGCCGTGTAAGCGGCATCCAGCAAGGAATCCCGCGCTGCAGGCATCATCCGCCTCCCAGGGGCGAGCGGCTCCGGGCCCCAGGTTTGACGCGCACGGAGTCACTGTCAAGGGTTCGCGACAGCGCCCGGGGGCGCGTATCGACATTCGCGCCCCGCCCGGAGCCGACAGCGTCGGCGATGCCGACGGAGCCGGACACCTGCGGGCGATCGCGCCCACTGCCCCCTGTAGCCCGGCGACGGCAGCGAAAGATACGGTTCGCCTATGCCCGACTATCTCGATGACCTGCGCCTTGCCCACGTCCTCGCGGACGCTGCCGACGCCACGACGATGGCCCGGTTCAAGGCACTCGACCTCAAGGTCGAGACCAAGCCGGACATGACACCGGTCAGCGAGGCGGACAAATCGACCGAGGAACTGATCCGGGGCCAGTTGCAGCGCGCCCGCCCGCGCGACGCGATCCTCGGCGAGGAGTACGGCATCGAGGGCACGGGCCCCCGCCGCTGGGTGATCGACCCGATCGACGGCACCAAGAACTACGTCCGCGGGGTACCCGTCTGGGCCACGCTGATCTCCCTGATGGAGGCGGGCGAGGGCGGCTTCCATCCGGTGGTGGGCCTGGTCTCCGCTCCCGCCCTGGGCCGCCGCTGGTGGGCGGCGAAGGGCCACAGCGCGTTCACCGGCCGCAGCCTCTCCTCGTCGTCCCGGCTGCGCGTCTCGAACGTCTCGAAGATGACGGACGCGTCGTTCGCGTACTCGTCGCTCTCCGGCTGGGAGGACCGCGGTGCGCTGGGCGGCTTCCTCGACCTGACCCGCGAGGTGTGGCGCACGCGCGCGTACGGCGACTTCTGGCCGTACATGCTGGTCGCCGAGGGCGCGATCGACATCTGTGCGGAGCCGGAGCTGTCCCTGTGGGACATGGCGGCCAACGCGATCATCGTCACGGAGGCGGGCGGCACGTTCACCGGCCTCGACGGCCGCCCGGGCCCGCACAGCGGAGACGCGGCGGCGTCGAACGGCCACCTGCACGACGAGATGCTGGGCTACCTGAACCAGCGCTACTGACGCTATTTGCGCCCTGACCTGCGCGTTTCCTCCATCCTCAACCCCCCTGGGCCGTCGTGGGGCCGTCATCGGCCTTCGGGCCGTCCTCGAACGCGCGGTTCACCGCTTCCCGCGTGCGCTTCTCGCTGCTCGGCATCAGGTGCGTGTACGTCCGCAGCGTGAAACCGGGGTCGTGGTGTCCCAGGTACTCCGACAGAGCCTTGATGCTCTCCCCCGCGTCCAGCAGAACGGACGCGTAAAAGTGCCTCAGCGCGTGCATGCCGTTCTCCCTGCCGCGCGGGATACCCACCTTGTCGAGAGCGGGTCGCCATGCCTTTTCGTTGAAGACAAAGCGCTTCACCGCGCGTCCCTCGGCATTGGGGAAGAGAAGGGACGCCGTGACCGGTGAGCCGTCCACCGACCGCCACGGCAGCGTCACTGCCAAGGGCGACTGGTGCGCGATATGAGCCTCAAGCGCGCGAGCAACGCTCTCCGGCAGGGGGACGGTACGAGCCTTGCCGCCCTTGGGAAGCGCGAACACCTGCTTCGCGGCAATGAGTTTGACCTGACGAACGATGTGAACGACTCCTTCGGCGAAGTCCACATCGTCAACGGCCAGGCCGAGCACTTCGCCCTGCCGCATGCCGCACCCGCCGGCCAAGTCCACCATGGCCCGGTACCGCTCCGGCAGTTCAGAGCGCACGGCTAGCACGCGCTCAGGCGCCCACGGCAGGATCCGGCGAGGTTCGAGCTTGGGCGCCTTCACAGACGCCGAACGGCACGGGTTGTGCGGGATCAGGCGATCGTCTACGGCAGCCGCCAACATCGCATTGAGGTTCGCGAAGATGACCCGCTGATAGGCGGGGGCCAATCCCCTGTCTTCGAGTTTCCGCAACCACTCACGAATGTGGATCGGCCTCAGCGAGTCGAGTGAACGGCTACCCAGGTACGGCAGGACGTGCAGGCGGATGCGCGTCTCGGTGCTCACGTACGTGCTGGGATCCATCGTGAGGGACGCCAACCACCGTTCGGCGTGCTGCCGCACGGTGAGGCGACCGGCCCGAGGGTCGATGTACTGCCCGCGCGTCATGTCCGCCTCGATCCCGGACAGCCATTTCTCAGCGAGCCGCTTCTGTCCATCGGGAAAGCTCTTGGACTTCTCGGTGCCGTCCGGCCCGATGTACCGGGCCCGGTAGCGCAGGCCACTTCCGTGGCGGTCGCTCTTGACGCGGAGGGTCTTGCCGGCGGCGGTGGTTTCGGTCTTGTACCAGCGGTCTTGGATGTGGCCAGCCATGCGACGGTGGTCCCTTCTGGGCATGGGGAAGGGAGGGCCACGGGGTGGCCCTCCCTGGGGTGTTGAGCTGTGTGGCGCGTGCTGGGGTCAGGCGGCGGCCTGGTCGGCGGTCTTGCGTTCGGTGACGTAGGCGTGGACGTCGGTGGGGTCGTAGCGGATGTGCTTGCCGATGCGGAATCCGGGCGGTCCGGTGTGCTTCTTGCGCCACTGGTAGACGGTCTCTTTGGGCACCTCGAAGATCTCGGCGATGTCGTCGGGGGTGAGGTAGCGGTCGGGGAGTCCGGCGCGGAGGGTGGCGCGCGGGTCTGGATGTTCACGTGCGGTGCTCATGGGGTGTCCTCCGTGCGAGGGAGTCCGTGTGTGTCCGAGGTGGGAATTTCTGCGTCACCCGCGTCATCTGCGTCATGCGTGCCCCTGACCTGCGGTTTTGGGGTGACGCGGAGAGTTGGGCGTGCGTCATCGGTGACGCAGGCTGTCCGTCACCGATGACGCAGGTGACGCGGGATGACGCAGAGACTTGCCGTCTGCGTCACCCCTGTCTGCGCAGGTCACCCACCGTTTTGTGGGGTCGGGTGACGCAGGTGACGCAGCGTTCCCCTACTTAGGAAAAAAAGAGGGGCTTCCTGTGGTGGGGCGGTGCCCCACAGAGAGTGAAGAAGGAGCCGCTTCGCGGCACGTCTTTAGGGCGCCGCGCGGCGGCGAACAGCAAGAGGAGCACGCCCCGGGCTGGTGCTCCTCTTGCTTGTGCACGTAGGGGGCGCCGGTCAGAACGCCCGTTCCTGCTCGTGCGAGGGCGGGGCGAGCCGGGTCATTTCAATGTAGCGGCCCTCTTTGGTGCGGCCGGAGTCGATGATCACGCCCCGGGCGGCGAGGGTGGGCTGAAGACGCTTGAGACGGTCGGAGAGGACTTTGCCCGTGGTCGGCCACCCCTTGGGCAGCGCACGCAGTTCCTCGCCGCTGTAGACGTGACTGAGGCAGTGCAGCCACTGGGTGGACGTCATCCGCGCTTCCGCGCCCGCCTCCAGGGTCGCCGCGTGCTCAATGACGGTCTGCGCCAACAGGTCGCCCTCGATGACGTCGTCGTTCAGGTCGTCGAGGCAGGCCCGGTAGGCGCTGAGTGCTCCCAGGCCGGTGGCTGCGTCGAGTTGTGCGCACAGGTGGGCGAAGTCCGCCATCCGCAGGTCCGTGGGAGTCTCCGCAGCAACGGCGCGGACCTTGACCGTGAGGTCGAGCAGCGAGCCGAGGATGACGGGCAGTACCTGCGCATACTCCGTCCACAGCTCATCCTCGGTACGCCGCACCCGGGGCCGTTCGAGACGCAGGGGAAGCAACCGATCGGCGAGGTCGGGCCGGATGAGTCCCACGTCGATGCCGGTCAGCAGGAGGGGACGGCGGTAGCCGACGCGGAACACGTCCCCGTCGGTGAACAGGGCCCGCTTCACGCTTTCGGCGCCGGTGACGATGCAGCACATCGCGTCAGACAGGTCGGGGGTCATGTGGGACAGGTTGTCCAGCGCGGTGACCCATCCCGCCGCCACCGCCGCGATCAGGTTCTCCTCGTCCTTCGGAGCGCGGCGCAGGTCGCCGGTCATGCCCTCGATGATCCGCACGAGCATCCGTCCGCCTGTGGACTTGCCGGCGCCCTGGGGGCCGGTGAGGAACGGGGCGGGGACGGGAACGGACGGGCCGAGGCAGCCGATCAGCCACGCGATGGCCAGGCATTCGGTTTCCGCGGTGGCGAAGTTGCACAGCCTCATCAGAAGGTCGATGCCCTTGCCTTCGGTGTCCTTGACGGGCAGGGGCAGTTCGCCGGTGAGCTGGGTACGTCGCCAGCAGACTTCGCGGGGGTCGGGGGTGAGGATGTCCCATCCGGTGGGGTGGATGCGGACGGACTGTCCGTCATCGCGGCCCAGGTCCAGCCACGTCGCCCCGTCGAAGCCGGGGGCAACACGGATATGGACGGGCTGTACGTCCTCGGTCAGTGCGAGTGCTTCGATCAAGTCCAACGCCTCCTTGAGCGCGCTGCCGTTGAATACGCCGATCCCGTCGCGGAAGAGGCCGACCATGAGTTCCTGGCGGTGGCTGCCCGTGGTGCCCTGGGAGCGGATGGGGCGGGCGACGGGGTGGGCGTTCTTCTGTGCGTAGACGGTTCCGTCGGCGGTGCGGAAGTACCGGAAGTGCGTTTGCGCGTAGTCGGTGATGACCTTGCGGGCCGGGTCCTTTTCGTCCTCAGACATCGCTACAGCCCCAATGCGGTGTGGGCGTTGGCCCACGCGTCGGTGCAGTGCCGGACGGTTTCGCCCTTGGCCTGCGCGGCGGTGAACAGCCGCGCGGTGTGGGTGTCGGTGAGGCAGCCGCACCGGCCGTGCGTGGACAGCACTGCGAGGAACGTCCGATAGACCGTCGCGTGCACCGCACTGGACGCCTCGGTGATGCGCTGCTCCGCCATGGCGATCCCACGATCCAGATAGGCAGGCGTGCGGTGAGGGCACGCCCCGCCCCCGGTCAACGCGGGTACGCGGATGGTCGCCGGCCGGACCGCGGTGGGTGCCTTCACGGCCAGCGCGCGCACGATCGCAGGCAGCGCCGTTATGGTGCCGGTACCGGCACCGAGCCAACGGGCGTAGGCCATCGTCGACTTGATGTCCACGCCGGGCCGTACCGCGTTGGCGCCCTGCATGACGCCCTGGTAGAGCCAATGCTCACCCCTCGTGGTGCGCACGATCCGGGTAGCGGGCAGGGTGTCGCGGGCCCATGCGATGGCTGCCGTGTTGTCGAGGTCGACGACGGTGAGGCCGGCGCCACCCGGGTGGTAGGCCACCGCAACCGCTTCCCGCCAGACCCGCGCCCACGCAGGCGAGTTGAGGACGTTCGGGTCGGTGGTGGCGGCGGCCCAGCCGTGACAGGGCGCCGGGCAGGTGCAGGGGCCGGGGGTCTTCATGTTCGGCCGTCCGCCGCACGCGTTCTTCGTGCAGGTGCGGCAGTTGCCGAATGGCACCTTCCCCGCCCGCAGCGGCAGCGGCGGCACACCGGCCGCCGCCAGACCGAGGGCGGTCCGTAGGGGTGCGGGTACTCGCCGAATGTCAGTGGTTTGGGTCATGCTGGTTGTCTCCAGTTCCTCGATGGTGACTGGCTGGACAAGGGCGGCCCCGCTTCTTTGGCGAGAGTGGGGGGCCGCCCTTGGCGTAGCTAGGTGTTCTTGGAGCGGGCGAGGCGCAGGGTGATGCCGCCGAGTCCGATGGGTCCGGCGGCGCCGGCGATGACGGTGAAGGTGTGGGCCGCGGCGTCGAGCAGGAAGCAGATGGCGGCGACGAGTCCCCAGCCGCCGGCGACGACCGCGCCGGCGATCGCGAACGGGACGACAATGCGCCGCCACGGGATGCCCGGCGGGGTCGGGGTGACGACGTAGACGACGGGCTGTCCGGTCGCTTGTGCCTGTTGGTAGAGGTCGGCGGGTATGTGCGGGGCCATGTGGCCGGGCGGGGTGTGCTGGCTCATTTCAGGCTCCTTCGGGGTGTGCCGCGGGCCCGCGCCGACAGGTGGCGCGGGCCCGTGCGGATGGATGCCGGCTTGTCGCGTTGCTTGTCGCCTCTCTTGTCGCCTCTCTTGTCGTGCGGCTTGTCGCTTGTCTTGTCTTGTCGCTTGTCATCTCCCAGGTCACAAGCCGTTTCGGGGACTCCAGACCCCGTCAGGCGGCATGTGGTGTGGTGGGGGTGACAAGCGACAAGGGGTCAGTTGTCGGATGTGTGGGTGCGGTGGACGTAGCGGGCTTTGGTGCCCTCACCGATACGGACGGCGGTGCCGTCCTGCATCCATGTTTTGAGCCATCCGACGACCGTCTGACGGGTCGTGCCGTACGCGTCCGCCAGGGCGCGGGCGATCGCGGATGCTCCGGTCCCTTCGGTGCCAGCGGCGAGCAGCGCGGCGAGCGCGGCCTGTTGTGCGGGGCTGTCCTGCTCGCCCCGCAGCGCCGACAGATTCAGCCCGGCCGGCCGGTCCGCCCCGTCGTCCTCACCGGTGGTGCGCGGGTCGGACGCGGTGGCGAACTGTGCGTCGATCTCCTCCCGGAACCGGCGCGCCAACTCCTCCTCAGGCGACTCCGGTTGGGCACTGTTCAGCGCGGACAGGCGCAGCGTTCCCGCCCCGTCCGGCGAGCCGTCGCCGGCGGCGGGGTCCGTTGCGGTCTGGTTGCGCATCCAGGTGGTGCGGTCGGTGTCCCAGCGTCGTGCGTAGGCGGGGCCGGCTGCTTTGGCGGACACGTCGTCGAGCATCGGGTGACGGTCGGAGGTGGCGGCGGTGATCTCCCGGATCTGGTTGGGGAGGATCCGCCACGCCTTGAACAACGCGGCCGATGATTCCGGGGTGCCCATGAACCCGGCGCCCTTGTGCGGGGCCTGGTCCACACGCAGGCCGCGGGCGCCGGGGAACATCTTGGAAAGGTCCATGCCCTCGGTCTCGCCCCCGGTGAGGGCGACACGCACCTTGGCTTCGCGGCGGATCATCAGGTTGCTCAGCACCGACCCGGTCGCACCGAGGGCGGTGAGTACGGTGCGTACGCCCATGGCGCGGGCGATCCGGATGACCTCCAGGATCTTTTCCGCGAGCTTGCGGATCTCCCGGTCGCTGCTGGCCAGAATCTCCGCACCCTCATCGATCACGATCATGATCTGAGGAATCCGCGAACTGATCGGCAGGAGATCCGTGTTGGCCTTGGACAGCACGTCCTGGTAGCCCATCTTGCGCTGCTTGGCCACGCGCACGGCCGCGTCCAGCATGGTCAGGGCCTCGTCGAACGTGCCGGCGAGCCAGTCGATACCGGGCCGCACGGGCTTACCTTCCGGAGTGTCGATCTCGCCGTTGAGTGCGGGCAGCACCCACGGCAGACCAGCGGATCCGGCGTTGAGGTCGATCACCCAGGTCAGGACGTCGTCGGCACGGGCGAACCCGGCGAGGATCGCGTGCACCATGTTCGTCTTGCCCGAACCGGTCGGGCCGACGATCAGAGCGCACTGCTCGCGCAGGTAGGCGAGGATCTGTGAGGCGTTGGTGCGGTAGCCCCACGGGATCCCGGTGAGGACCGAGAGGGTGCTGTAGTCGGCGGGGTAGGTGCGTTCCTCTTCCAGGACGTTGACGGTGGTCACGTCGATGATGACGCGGCCCTGGTCGATGCCGGGTGAGGCGGTGGCGGTGCAGCCGTGCGGCAGCCGGGCATCCGCGGACAGCCGCGGCGACTCGGACGCAATCCGGTTCCAGGTCGCGCCGCCGGCGGGGAGTTCGGCATCGATAGAGAACCCGGCCCCGGTGTCCCACATCTCGACACCCAGCACCCGCACGGTGATCGAGCACACGCGCTGGATCCGGTCGACCCATTCGGCGGCGATCGCACGGCGTTCCGCGGACAACTCCGCCGAGACCTGCCGCTGCTCGACCGCGAACGCCTCGTCTTCCCGCGCCTCCTCATAGAGCGCGGCTGATCGTGCGGCGGCGCCGATGCCCACGCCGATGGTGGCCAGCGAGCCGAGCGCAGCCCACGTGAGCGGACCGTTCGTCATGGCCCAGGTGGTCCAGCCGGCCCCCACGAGCCAGGAGGCGGCGCGGGTGGCCAGGGTGCGGCCGGCGTTGCGGACGCGCAGGCCGACGACGGTGTGTCCCAGGGCGCCCGCGGCACCGACCGCGATGGCCCAGCCGGGCGGCATGGCGGTGGCGGCGCCGGCGGTGGCGATGGCGAAGGCTCCGGTGGTCGCGGACAGGGCGCCGGTCACAGGTCCGTGACCGGCAGCCCAGTCCAGCACCGGGCCACTGCCCTGCTGTTTGGCGGTGGCAGTGCTCATGGTTAGACGTTCCAGCCCTTCTCGGCCTCGGGTCCGTTGCGGGGGTCTTCATGGCGGGCGATGTCCTGCTCATGGACCTGCCTAAACAGCGGGCCCATGTCCTCAGCGACCGCGACCGCGCTCATCACGGCGCCGAAGATGTCGTTGAAGCCGTCCGCGACTTCCTTCTCCAGCGGAAACTCCGAGTCGGAACGCTCGGCAAGGATCTTCATCACGTTCGCCACGCTGGTCAGCGCGGCGGGCAGTCCTTCGACCATGGCGAGGATCTCCATGGCGTTGTCGGGGTCGTACTGGTGGGCGGCCTGCTCCATCTCGGAAGCGGCCTCTTCGAACCGGAATCCGGACACGTGCTCTCCCTCATTGACCTCGGGAACTGTGCTGGTCGGAACCTTCACCGCAGGACGCTCGACACCGTCCGCGATGCCCTGCGTGCCGTCCTGCGTCGCCTCCGCATCGGCGGCGGCCTCCTGCTCGCGCAACGCCTCGCACGTTGCTTCGTCGCGGTCCGCGCGCTGCTCGCCGGCGGTCTGCAGCATCCGGCGCAGCAGGCGCCGGCCGGGGTGGATGAGCCAGGACAGGTTGAACTTCCGCCCGATCGGGCTGGTCAGAAACCCGAGCAGACCAACCGGCAACGCCAGCAGCGCAGCCAGCAGACGGCGACCGTGGAAGCGGGCCGCGGAACGACGCAGAGCCTGACGCGCCGCCCGCCGGGCCGGACCCTTACGGACCTGCCCACGCTGCGCCGCGATCGTCCCGCCCGTCTTGGCATCACGGCGGGCGCGCTGCCGGGCGACCGCACGGTCGCGGGCGGCACGCGCCTTACGGACGGCACCGCCCATCACGCGGCCTGCCAGACCAGGGCGCTTGCCCGACCGGGACTTGCCGGCGGCGGCTTTGGCGTTGCGCCGGGCATCGGCGACCGCGCGGCGCGCGCTGGTGGTCTGCACCCGCTGCCCACCACGCGAGCCGGCCGCAGCCCGCTGCGAGGCCCGCAACGCCTTGACCTGCCCTACCCGCCCCGCAGCACCACCCGCACCCTTGCCTACCGCGGGCTTGGACAGGCTGTGACCGCCCTTGCCCTGCGCCTTTCGGCTGGTTACCGCGCCACTGCGACCAGCGGCGGGGCCGGTGCTACGGCGGTGCTGGCCGGGCACCTTGCCCGAGCGACCACTAGAGCGGCCGGCGCGAGAGCCTGCCGAGCGGCTCCCGGAGCCTGCGCGTGTGCTCGAACCGGAGCTCCGCAGCCCAGCGGTGCGAGCAGCCGCGCGGCCGGCGGCGCGGGCCGCGGACCGGCGAGTCTCACGGCGGGAGTTGGGCTTGCGGTTGCTGTTTCGGGTGCGGGTGGCGGCGACCGTGCCGAGTACGACCATGCCGGTAGCGGCCACCACCGCGGCGATCGGCCCGCCCACCAGGGACGCGGCGGCGAGCGCACCCACGGTGCTGTTCGCCCCGGACAGGGCGAGCGGGACGACGGGCCACCCACCCGGCGTGTGGTCCACCTCCTTCTCACCCTTGGCCGGGGTGGGCGGGGTGTCCGGGGGCGCGGGTGGTGGGGTCGGGGCAGCCGGTAGGACTACTACCGGCTCTGTGCTGAGTTCCGTCATGCTGTGAGCACTCCTCTAGTGGAGTAGGGCCCGGCCGGTTGCTGTGGAGGCTTGTGGCCGGGCCTGCCGAATCAAGGGGGAAAGTCCGCAGCTCAGTGGCTGCGGTGCGGGTGACGGGCGGCGATCTCCTGCCACCGCCGGGTCTCCGCACGGTCCGTGTGGGTGAGGCTGACGCGGAAGTCGCAGCCGGTGACCGTGCAGCGGTGCGTGGTCGTCGACCAGGCACCGATCACGCGGAACAGCAGGCTGGAGAACGTGGCCACGCAGGACAGGCAGCAGGCCAGCAGCAGCGAGAGCGGCACGCCGTAACCGGACAGCCGCACACCGATCACGATGGCCAGCGCCGCACTGACAGCAGCGGCGCCCGCGGTGAGCGCGTGGTGACGTGTGATGTTCACTCGAACTCCCATGTTTGGGTGGGGTGTTCAGGCAGCGCACTGTTCGTCGTCGGGGTAGGCGCAGGTCACGCACACGCCGAGCGAGAGCGGGATGACGTATCCGGCGTCCGTGCCGCACTGCGGGCACGTCCGCCGTGCGCGGTTGGCGCACTCCAGCGCCCGCCACTTCGCCGGCGTCATCGGGCGTACCGGCTTGGCCTGGTCGAGGCGGTAGAAGTAGGCGACCAGCGGGCCGCGCCGGAAGCGCGGACGCAGCGCCTGAGCCGCCACCGGCTGACCACCCGGACGCAGACCACGCGCCCGAAGTTGGCGGTAGGTGGCGTAGCCGTCCGGGACGCACCGCCACGGAAACGTCGGGACGCCGTAGCGGGCGCCGGTCGGATCGAAACACTTCGCGTAGCCGATCGACATGACCGTCCCCCGCTCAGCCGGCGATCGCGGTCGGGAAGTCCGTCAGGTAGGTCTCACGTGCCTTGACCCGGCCGCGGGCGGTGCGGGCCGTCGACTCCGACGCACCCAGCCCCGCGGCCGTCATCGCCTGCGTCATCCGCGCGGTGCTCGGCTGGGTGAAGTCGCTCCCGTACAGGGCCCGTACCAACTGATCGACCCGGTTCGGGTAGACGACCGGCGTGCACAGGTCGACGGGCGTCGACGCTGCGGTGACGGGCGTCGCCTCCACCGTGACGGGCGTCGGAGCCTGCTCGGTCTCCGGTGCGGATGCCGGGAGTTCGGGCACCGATGCGGTCCCGGCCACGATCTCCGCAGGGGATATGGCCGGGGGGCGGTCGACGCTCACGTTGACGGGCGTCGAGGGTGCTTCGACGCCCGGCGGCGGCGGGTTGACGCCCGTCGACGCGCGGCTTGCGAGGTAGGCGTGGACCTGCCGCATCAACGCGCCGAACGCCAACAGCGCAGCCACCGGAGGAACGGCCGCCACAACGTAGTTGAGGGCGTTGGCATCCTGCCCGACGCCTGCCACGTTCAGCGCGATGGACGCGCCGTCACCTGCCGCGACCAGCCCGATCGCCCACCCGTCGACCCGGTGGGCGAGCGAGGCACGCAGGATCAGCAACTCCCCGATCACGATGAACAAATCCACCGTCGCCGGCCACGCCCAGGAGCGGGCGACGGCTTCCGCCATGCCGTGCGCGGCGGCGACTTCCTGCAAGTGCTCGTAGGAGAGCCAGAACGCCACCGCCGTCAGCAGCACCGTCAGCACACTCGCCAGAGCAGTGATTGCACGCTCCACACCGACCGGCGTCAACGCTCCTTCGACGCCCGTCGACGGCGCTTCGACGCGGACCGTGGCGGCACTCATGCCGCACCCGCTTCCGCCACCGCCGGAACGAGCACGTCGCCGTAGCCGACCAGCTCCAGCACGGCGCCCGCGAAGTCGGCGGTCGTCTTGAGCACGCGCGTCCGGCCGGCGCTCTGCTCGCGGTAGACCACCGTGGCCGGGTCGACCCCCAGCGCGGACCGCCACGCCTCGAACTCGGACAGGTCGTCGTGGAAGCGCAGTCGCAGCCGGTCCGGGAAGTACGTGGATACGTCCACGTCCGGCGCGGGCAGGTGACCGAAGTCGACGGCCAGCAGGCGCAGGGCGCGCAGCGCCACGGCCATGCCGTCGAGCGTCAGGTTCTCGCTCATGCGGCCACCGCCGTACGGCTGGAGTGGCTGCGCACCGACCGGCGCACCGACGTCCGACGCGGCCGGCGGGCAGCAGCCCGCGCATCCTTCAACGGGCTCGTACGCAGCAACGTCTCCGCGTACGCAGCAGCCTCCACGTCCGTCTCCCGCAGCTCCGCGAGGACCTCGTGGGCCACGTCCAGCCGCGCCGCCCGCTCGTTCACGGACTCCTTGGCGGGGCCGGTGAACAACTCCAGGTCGATACCGAACGCCAACTCCGCGAACTCCGACGCGGTAACAGCTTCATGACCAGCAACGATGAACTTCATGGGTCGTGTCTCCTCAGTGGGTGGAACGGCCCGAAGCGGCGCCCGGGGGGGCAACCCGGGCGCCGCGCGCCGTTTGATGTGGTGGGTTGGTCAGTTCGTGCGGCCGTGGGCCTCGTTCAGGTCCGCCACCGCGTCCTTGCACTCGCCGGACGTGATGCGGTCGTAGACCTCCTGACCGGCCTGGACGGCTTCCGGGGAGGTCAGGTCGGTGGTGGGCTCCTGCGACTTCATGCCGAACATTGCGATCTCCTGAGGTGTCGTAGGTGTGGGCCCACCGAACGGAACGGCGGACCGAGTGCCCCTACCTGCTTTGCTGCGTACGCCCGTCGTGGCCGGGCAGGGGCTGAGCGATCTCTTTCGGGGATGCGGCTGCCGGATTAAGGAACAGCTCACCAGGGCCCCGTTGTAGGCAGAGACCTAGACCTCTCGGTCTGCCATCCGGACTGCCAAGGGATCGCCCGCCGCGAAGCGGACGACTGTCCGGTGCCCCTCCCCCCGTCCACTGCGGGGCTCCTGGTCGTGCTTGCACACGGTGAATCGGGAGCGATTCCGTCTTCTGGTGCGCACCAGAAGGAAAGCATCTGGTGCGCACCAGAGTCAATGACTCTGCCGATTTGAGCGGTGATTGTCCGCCCCGGTGCATCTCCAGAAGACCCCGCCGGGTAGGGGTGCCGGTAGCCAACAGCGCTTCACAGCAGGCCTGTTAAGAAGCCTGTTAAGGCCTGTTGACCTGCGGCGATATGAGGCATGCTGGAAAGGTCAGTGAGCGGACCCAACGTCGGGCGGTGGCCTGTGAGTTCAGGACTTAAGAACGCGCGGACGGCGCGTGGCTGGTCTCAGGAACGACTGGTTCGCGAGATCGAGCAGTACGCCCGACAGCACGTCACCGACGTTGCGTCGACCGCGAGTTTGCGGGTGTATGTGTCCGAGTGGGAGAACGGCAAGCGCACGTTGTCGGACCGCTATGCGGCGATCCTGAGGCAGCTTCTCGGGGTCACCGACAGGGAGCTGAGGGGTGCTTCGCTAGCTCCCGTTCCGCCGATGGCGGACGGGTACGACGAGCTGCTGAGCAGGATCGATTCAGCTACCAGCGTCGGCGTATCCATGGTGAAGACGTTCAACGACCAGACCGAGATACTGCGCACGATGGACCGTCAGATGGGTGCGGCCGGTCTCGTCGACCAGATGACGGGGCATCTCGCCCGCCTGGAAGACGCATTGAACTTCGCGGTGCTTCCCACCACACGTCGACCTGTGGCGCTCGCGCTCGCGGGGGCGTCGACCTTGGCCGCATGGCAGGCGATCGACTCGGGGGCGGTCGAACGGGCTTGGCGGCACTACGAACTCGCGAAGCGGGCAGCGCGCGACGCTGAGGCTCCGATGTACCTCGCGCACGCGATGGCGGAACAGGCATACGTGCTGTGTGAGGCTGGCCGGCCGTCCCTCGGTGTCGAGCTGGTACGCGATGCGCAACGCACCGTTGGGCAAGCAGGGTCGCCCCGCCTTCGCGCATGGCTGTACGCGGCTGAAGCGGAGATGTGCGCTCACGCGGGGATGCCCGACGACTGCCGCCGCGCCCTCGATGCGGCCCTGGCGAGCATCCCGCCCGGCTCCGAGGATCGCGACCCGGACATGTTGAGTATCTTCCTCAACGGTGCCCACCTCGCTCGGTGGCACGGCAACGTTCTCGCCCTGCTTGGCGACGGCGAAGCAGTGACCAGCCTGTACGACGCCTTGGACGTGGTGGACCCCACCTTTGTCCGAGCGCAGGCCGGCCTCCATAGCGACCTCGCGCAAGCGCACCTCGCACGAGCCGAGTACGACGACGCGCACACCCACCTGCGACAGGCACGACTGTTGGCGAGCCGCACCGGTTCGGTGCGGCAGCGCCGCCGCGTCGACCTGCTCAGTGCGCGGCTGTAAGCCCCTGCTTGCCGCGACTCGCCAGGATGTGGAGCAGTGCAACGAGGGTGCCGGAACCCATCAGATCACCGCGTGCCATCAGCCCTGGTACGTCGGCCAGCGGCACCCACTCGATGTGCCCCGCCTCTTCGAGGTCCGTTGGCGAACCGACATGGTCGGCCCCGTGGCCTACGAAGATCTCGTGAGGCGAGTCGACCATGCCGACCATGGGCTGGTAGGTGACTACGTGGTCCACCGACTTGGGCCGCCAGCCGGTCTCTTCGACGACTTCCCGAAGTGCCGTGGTCGCGGCCTCCTCCCCTTCGTCCACGATGCCGCCGGGCAACTCCCACCCCCACTGCTGCGGGACAAAGCGGTACCGCCACATCATGAGCACGCGGTCTTGGTCGTCCAGAACGGCGGTGATGGCGACGCGCTGGAGCTTCACGACATGATGTTCGAAGCGCTCCACTCCGGGCGGTTCGACGTCCCAGAGTTGGAGTTTGACCCACTGGTTGTCGTAGAGGTCTCGCTCGCCATGGATGCGCCACGGCTCCAGCCCCTCAGGGGTCTTGACGCTCACCGCGCCCGGCACGCGGTACGAACTCCGACCCCGTACCTCCAGCGCGCCCTCCACTACCAGTCGGGCCAGCACTTGCCGAAGCGCGGTCCGACCGATGCCGAGTTGTTCCACGAGTGTGCGCTCCGACGGGAGCTTGTCACCGGGTGCGTACTCGCCGGCGGCGAGTCGTGCGCGAAGCGTCTCGTAGACCTTGGTCGTCTTCGGTCCCATTCGCAGGGCACTCTCCGTCCTGAGGTGGTGCGTACCAGCGTAGCGGGCGTGCACCACACTGCGGCTGGTGTCATTTCGCTACGTCGCGGCAGAGGTGGCCAGCTCCACGGCCAGGAGATCACGGCTCCGGCGTCGTGTGTACGGGGCAGGTTGGCGCGCCATCTGACCTCGCGAGCTTCGTGATTGCTCTCTGATACCACGCGTGAAGCGGGAAGAGTTACACATCTGGTTCGCTGCGGAGGTGACTCTTTACCGCATCGAGACTTCAGGGCATCGCCAAAGCGTGCAAAATGCCGCAAGCGGCACAATTATTCTTCCATGTTGGATTAGCTCGAACGGGTGAGTCTTGAGCATGGACCGATACCCGTGAGCACAATTAGGTAACCCTAGTCAGGTCACGTCGTTAGCTCAGGTTGATACAGCGGCGCAGCGGAAGGCACTGAACCGCTGCATCAACGAAATGGACGCAGTAGCGAGAAAGGAACTGGGGCCAGTCGTGAAAGTTTATGACACGACGACACGCACCTTTTCGGTGACGATTACTACTGCGTTCAGCAAGCCGACGGTCACCAGGGAATGCCAAGCAGCCTGGTCCCAGGGTTCGTTTTTGGTGACGAGTAGGACTAGGTCGATAGCGCACCCAGCCAGCAGAGAGAGCCCCCTCTGAAGGACCGCGCCCTTCGCTGCAACCACTGCGGCGTGGCCGCTATTTGATGCTGGCGCAGCGGCTTGGCCGCTCGCTGCGACGGGTCCTTGGTTCGAGCTGTTCTGTTCGGGCAACTTACAACCCCAAAAGATGTGGGCGGACACTGGGCCCTCGCGACCGGAAAATTGGTTACTCGCCGGTCGCGAGGGTGGTCACGCTCGCTTGAGGCCGCAAGGCCTCACTGGAGGGCGAGGGGCTCCACCCCCTCGCCCTCCTTCGGCGTGTCCTCAGATCCAACGAGAACACCGAGGTGAAGTTACGGGCGTAGACATTCCTCGAATCGGAAGCAGGGCCTCTAATAACTATTCAAGTATTACTAACCGAAATAGCGATCCTGTGTACCTATGATTTTGCGTGACAGGCGGCGAAAGTCAGGGCATCTGACAGTGCATGCCGTATCAGTTTCTGTCGCCCCTCAATATAGTCTGGACAGCCGAAGATTCGAGGCCGGAAGGATCGCTACCACGGTTGCTGGATTCCAGCTTCAATAGCGAGCATCTCGGCGCCGCAGCCACGCGCGCGCCCTTACGCTCCCGTGGGCGACATGCGGACGGCCGAGGCGAGTTCTGGTCCAAGCTCTTAGTTTCAGCAGGTCAGCGCAGTCCATGAGCGGACATCTTGGGAGGACTGCAAATCTCCCGGTGGCGTCCCAGCCGGGCCGTCCTTGGGCCGTCCGAGGGCGACCAGCGATGACCAACGACAACCAACGACAACCGCGACCATGCAGCTCACCAGTGGAGCGCAGGGTGATCCTGCACCCCACCAGCGGTAACGTTCAATACCAGCGCTACTGATCCCGCCCCTGATCCCCCGCGCGCCCTGTAACAGCCTTACACGCCCCCTTGTTGACCGTCTCTTTAACTGCCACCCTGAAGCTCCCCCCACTTGTGAACTTGTGAAACGCTGAACAAGCCAGCGCGGACAGGACACTCAACAGGGGCGGGAACTCTCTAGGAGGTGGCTCCACCCCATGCTCGTACGTGACGCCATGAGCACCGTGGTCCTCACCATCGGCCCCGATCACACACTCCGTCAGGCCGCCGCGCTGATGGCCGCGCGGCGTATCGGCGCGGCGGTGGTCCTCGACCCGGACGCCGGCGCCATCGGAATCCTCACCGAACGCGACATCCTCAACTCCGTCGGCCGCGGCCAGAGCCCCGACGCGGAACGCGCCCACGCCCACACCACCAACGACGTCGTCTTCGCCACGCCCTCCTGGACCCTGGAGGAGGCCGCACACGCGATGGCCCACGGCGGCTTCCGCCACCTCATCGTCCTGGCCGACGGCGAGCCCACGGGCATCGTCTCGGTCCGCGACATCATCCGGTGCTGGGCCCCGATACGACAGCACGCACCGGCCTGAACGGGAAACGCACCGAGGGCCGAAGTCCTGTATCGGACTCCGGCCCTCGGCCTCAAGTAGCGGGGACAGGATTTGAACCTGCGACCTCTGGGTTATGAGCCCAGCGAGCTACCGAGCTGCTCCACCCCGCGTCGGTAAACCCAACGTTACGTCAGCCCCACCTACGAAGGCAAATCACTTGAGCACCGGCAGCCAGGCCGGATCATTTCAGCCCGTCCGGCGTTTGAGGACGAGGCCCCTTCAGGGCCGAAGCGGGGGTCTGGGGGCGCAGCCCCCAGGAACAGGATGGGACGTGTAGGGGCGGCGGGGGCGAAATAGCCAACGCCCACCCCCACCCACCGCACCGTCAGGCAGAAAGCTCTTCCCGCAACGCGTCCCGCAACCGAGCCGCCCGCTCCGCAACCTCCGCCGGCCCCAGCGAAACCGCCAGATCAGCCCACCGCTGCCCCTCCGCCAACTCCCCCCGCCGCGCATACACCAGCGCCAGCCGCAGCGCGGCCCGCCCATGCCCCGCCTCAGCCGCCCGAGCCCACCACACCGCGGCCTCGGGCTCACTCCCCTCCCGAGCCAGCAACAGCCCCAGATTGAACGCCCCGTTACGAGACCCGGCCTCCGCCGCGGCCCGGTACCACCGAGCCGCCTCCACCACGTCCCCACGAGCCGACGCCAGCATCCCCACCCGCACCTGCGCCCGCCGGTGCCCCTGGGAAGCCGCCCTCTCGTACCACTCCTCGCACTCCGTCTTCTCGTGCGCGATCTCACCGAGCTCGTGCGCGGGCGCCTGCGGACGGCGCGCGTCGAGCACCGAGGCCAGCCGATACGCGGCCTCGGGGCTCCCGCCGCCCGCCGCGCACCGCAGATACCGCTCGGCCTCCCGGTCGTCGCCTTCCCGCAGCCGGGCGATCCCGACCTGAAGCGCCGCCTCGGTGTGCCCGGCGCCGGCGGCCCGCTCGTACCACCGCAGCGCGGCCACGTCCTCGCCCCGCCCGGCGTGCAGAATCCCCAGATTGAAGGCCGCGTCAACACTGCCCACCTCGGCGGCCTTGGAGAACCACGGCTCGGCCCCGGACGCGTCCCCACCCTGCAACAGCAGAATGGCGAGCGCGTTCGCGGCCTCGCGGTGCCCGGCGTATGCGGCCCGCCGGTACCACTGCTCGGCCTGCGCGGTACGCGACTGCTCGGCGCAGAGCAGTCCGAGGTTGTACGCGCCGTTCACGTCCCCGGCGTCCATGGCCGCCCGGTACCAGCGCTCGGCTGTCTGGGTCTCACCGCGCTCGGCGTGCAGCGCGCCCAGCGCGTTGGCGGCGTTGCCGTCCCCGTCCTGGGCAGCCCGCAGCCACCACACAGCGGCGCTCTCGGCGTCCCCCGCGTCGCGCAGCAGGAACCCGAGTGCACACGCGGCCCGTGCCTCGCCGTCCTTGGCGGACGTCAGATACCAGCGCCCGGCCTCCTTGAGCTCACCGCGCCGCTCCAGAATCGCCCCGAGATGCAGCGCGGCCCGCTGATGCCCCCGAGCGGCGGCCTGCCGATACCACTGCTCGGCCTCAGCGCCGCCGCCCTCACCCGCACCGTCCTCAGCGCCGGCGCTCTCCGCACCTTCCGCAGCCTTGCGGTCGAGCGCACGGGCGAGCCGGTAAGCGGCCTCCCGGTGCCCCCGCTCGGCGGCAACCCGCATCCACTGCCCCGTGGCCGCG
This sequence comes from Streptomyces sp. SID12488, assembly GCF_010548275.1. Taxonomy (GTDB): domain Bacteria; phylum Actinomycetota; class Actinomycetes; order Streptomycetales; family Streptomycetaceae; genus Streptomyces. Next base: position 52,095 of record NZ_JAAGLT010000007.1, on the reverse strand, counting down.
TCCCCGCGGTGCTCCAGCAGATCGGCGAGGGCGTACGCGCCCAGCATGTGCCCCTGCTCGGCGGACTGGCGCAGCCAGTACTCGGCGGCCGGCTCGTCGCCGCGCTCACGGTGGTGGCGGCCGAGTGCGTGCGCGGCGGCGGCGGAGCCGGCGACAGCCGCGACCCGCCACCATCCGGCGGCATCGTCGGCGTACCCGCGCTGATGGAGGAGGACGCCGAGGTTGTTGGCCGCGGCACGGTCACCCGCGGCGGTGGCGGCACGCAGCAGAGGCTCGGCTCCGTCGAGATCACCACGGCGCAGCAGCATGGCTCCGAGGACACTCATCGCCTCGACGTCGCCGGCCTCGGCCGCGAGCCGCCTGCGTGCCTCTTCTACCGCCTCGCCGGTTTCGTCCCGGTCGGAAGGCTGCACAAATCGCCCTGTCTCCAACAGAGTTGCCTTGTCCCCCATAACGTCCATCGTCGCACCACCTGCAACCTGGGTACACCTGGTATACCGCAGCCAGTGAGGTCTCTACAGCGTTTTGTCGACATGCCCACAGAGAGACAAGTGAAACACAATTACCCTCAACTGCCCCGGGTAGGCGCGGCCTTCACCAGGTCGGCACATGCGTTCGCACAGCGCGAAGGCCCGGATCCTTGGAGGATCCGGGCCTTCGCGATCAGTAGCGGGGACAGGATTTGAACCTGCGACCTCTGGGTTATGAGCCCAGCGAGCTACCGAGCTGCTCCACCCCGCGCCGTTGTGTTTAAACCGTACCACGGCGCGGGAGGAGCGGGAGCCACAGCCTCAGCAGGGCCTCCGAGCAGCACTAACTACTGGTGGAAGTACTGCTGGGACTGGGGCTGGGGCTCGCGGTACCGGAGGAGCCGCTCCCGGCGCCGGTCTTCTTGTCGGCCGCGGTCTGCGCCTCCTCAGCCCGCTTGAGCGCGTCCTCGAGTTCCGTCTGCGCCTTGCCGTACGCCTCCCAGTCGCCCTTCTTGAGGGCGGCCTGGCCGTCGTCGAAGGCCTTCTGGGCGTCGTTGAGGGCCTCTTGGACCGTCGGGTTGCCGGACGCCGGTGGCGGCGTCGTGCCACCGCCGTCGTCCGGTGGCTCGGTGGTCGTGCCCTCCGCCCCGAAGACCTTGTCGAGCGCGGCGTCGAGTGTGTCCTCGAAGGCGGTCTGGCCGTCGTAGGTCACCAACACCTTGCGCAACAGCGGGTACTTGAGTCCGCTGCCTCGTACGTAGACGGGCTCCACGTACAGCAGCCCGCCGTCGAGCGGCACCGTCAGCAGGTTGCCGTACTCGATCTCCGAGTCCCCGCCTCTCAGCAGCCTGATGGTCTCGGCGATGTTCTGTTCGGAGTTGAACTGGCTCTGGACCTGTTTGGGTCCGCTGACGGTTCCGCTCGTCGGCAGTTTCAGGATTCTGATCTTGCCGTAATCACTCGTCCCCGCCTCGGCGTTGACAGACATGAAGGCACTCAGGTTGTCCCTGCCGTTCGGCGTGAACGTCGTCGTCAGGGAGAACACCTGCGCCTGCTGGTCGGGCATCTTCATGCTCAGGTAGTACGGCGGCACCGCGTCGCCCGACTTGTTGCTCGGGTCGTCCGGCACCTGCCACACCTCGGAACCGCTGAGGAACGTCTCGGCGTCCGCCACGTGGTAGCGGGTCAGCAGCTCGCGCTGGACCTTGAACAGGTCCTGCGGGTACCGGAGATGGGCCATCAGCGCGGCCGAGATGTCGCCCTTCGGCTCGACCGTGTTCGGGAAGGCCTTCATCCAGGTCTTCAGGACCGGGTCCTTGGTGTCCCACTGGTAGAGCTTGACCTCGCCGGTGTACGCGTCGACGGTCGCCTTCACCGAGTTGCGGATGTAGTTGACCTGGTTCTGCTGGGCCACCACCGCGCGCTGGTTGTTGCCGGCGGTGAGCGAGTCGGCCGTCGTGTCTCCCAGCGTGGTGCGAGAGGCGTACGGATAGCCGTTCGTCGTCGTGTAGGCGTCGACGATCCACTGGATCTCACCGTCGATGACGGCCGGGTAGGCGTCACCGTCGATGGTCAGCCAGGGCGCTACCGCCTCGACGCGTTCCTTGGGCGTGCGGTTGTACAGAACCCGCGAACCCTCACCGATGGCACCGGAGTAGAGGATCTGCGGCTCACCGAACGCGACGGCGTACGCGGCACGGTTTATCGGGTTGGAGAGGCTGACTCCGCTCTTCCCCCGGTAGCTGGTGGTCTTCTCACCGGTGTCGTCGGAGTAGTCGATCTCCTTCTGGGGACCGCCGACGATCGAGTACTGGCTGGTCTTCTCGCCGTAGTAGATCCGCTGCTGGTACGTCCCGAGGTCACCCGTGGACGGCAGGTCGGACTCGGTGAAGACCGGGCGGCCCTGGGCGTCCCCCGTGGTGCCCTTGGCCGCGACCACGCCGAATCCGTGCGTGTAGCGGAAGTGGTCGTTGATCCAGTTGTTCTTCGGAATGCCGTTGAGGTTCAGCTCTCGCAGACCGATGACCGTGTCCTGGTCCTTGCCGTCCTTGCTGTACCGGTCGACGTCCAGGTTGGTCGGGAACGCGTAGTAGTTCCTGATCTGCTGGAGCTGCTGGAACGTCGGCGACACGATGTTCGGGTCCACGATGCGGATGCTCGCCGTGGCGTCGACGTCGTCGCGCAGCTTGGTCTTGTCCTCGGTGTCACTGCGGCCGGCGTACTCGCTGACCTTGGCGCCGTCGATGCCGTACGCCTCGCGCGTCGCCTTCAGGTTCTTCTCGACGTACGGGGCTTCCTTCGCCTGCTCGTTCGGCTGGACCTGGAACTTCTGCACGATCGCCGGGTACAGCCCGCCGATGAGGATGGCCGAGAGGACCATCAGTCCGAAGCCGATGACGGGCAGCTGCCAGGTGCGCCGCCACAGGGTCGCGAAGAACAGCAGCGAGCAGATGATGGCGATGCAGAACAGGATCGTCTTGGCCGGCAGGTAGGCGTTGGCGTCGACGTACCGCAGACCCGTCCAGTTGCCGGTCGCCTTGAAGTCACTCGACTTCACCGCGAGGCCGTACCGGTCGAGCCAGTACGCGACCGCCTTGAGGGCGACGAAGATACCCAGCAGCACGGACAGATGGCCCGTCGCCGCTGCCGTGGCGCGAGCGCCCGGGCTGGTGATGCGCAGCCCGCCGTACAGATAGTGGGTGAGGGCGGCGGCGATCAGGGAGAGGATCGCGGCTGCGAAGCCGAAGCCCATCAGGAAGCGGTACCAGGGCAGGTCGAAGGCGTAGAACGACACGTCCAGACCGAACTGGGGGTCCTTCTGCCCGAAGGACACTCCGTTGACCCACATCAGCCAGGTCCGCCACTGCCCGGACGCCGACGCGCCCGCGATGAGGCCGACCAGGGCGGTGATACCGAGCAGCAGCCACTTCTTGTACGGGGCGATGCCCATGCGGTACCGGTCGAGGCTCTGCTGCTCCATCGACATGGCGCTCAGCGGCGGGCGCAGCCGGTGCGCCAGCCAGATGTTCACCCCTACCGCAGTCGCCATCAGCAGACCGAAGACGAAGAAAAGACCGATCTTGGTCCACAGCGTGGTCGTGAAGACCGATGAGTAGTTGACCGAGCGGTACCAGAGCCAGTCCGTCCAGAAGCCCGCGAACATGATGAACGCCATGCCGAGTACGGCAAGGACGCCCAGCGTCATGAGCAGGGTCCGGACGCGCCGGGACGGGCGGCCCACTCTGATCCGTGGCCCCTGCGGGCCTCCGCCGCGGTCCGGCATCTGGAAAGCCAAGGTCGGCACCTCAAAAGTCGCTGTCGGTCCGTCAGGCCCCCGTGTTCGCGGACCATCCGTCAGGCCTCGTGATCGTAGAGGCCTCACCTATGCAACTTACTCACGCTTTACTCGGTTCCCGCTTCGGGCCATGAACGAGGCAGGATTGTGACCATGTCCAACACTCCCATGGCGGCGAACCCGCTCACCCGGGCCGTACTCGAGATCGACGAGTACGTCTCCGGCCTCGGCTGGGACCAGCCGGCCCGCCTCTTCGCCCTCGTAGACACCGCCCGCCTGCGGGTCCAGGAACCGGCTCTCGCAGCCCAGCTCGGCCTGGCCGACGAGCAGACGACCACCGGTCTCACCCCGATCGAGCAGGACGAGATTCCGGCGGGCAAACCGCTGGACGAGTTCCTCGCCACCATCGCCTGGCCCGACTCCGTGGTCGGCTGCGCCCTCACCGTCGAGCGCCTGATGCTCCCGCCGTCCGCGGAGGCGTCGGTTCCGGCGGGACTGAGCGAGAAGAAGCTGTCGGCCTGGGTCGCCGCGCACCCGGACCGTCAGGAGGTCCGGATGACGGTCGCGGTCCTGCGCGACGGCACGCGCGACTCGGCGGTACGCCTGCGCGAGAAGGACGCGGCGACGGAGGTACTGACGGGCTCGGGCCTGGTACCGGGCCTGGCGGAGGCACTGTCGGCGACGTTCGCGGACTAGCGGAGGAACGAGATGTGGGTGAGCGGCCCTACGGACCGCTCACCCACATTCCTGCCCGACTACTACTTGGTGCCGCACTTCGGCAGCTCACCGGTGTCACCGGAGCGGATGTCCTTGAGAGCGTTCAACGCCTCACCGATGGTGCCCACCTTGACGAGCGTGAGCCCGTCGGGGGTGTCCTTGGCGGCGGCCTCACAGTTGTCGGCCGGCGTCAGGAAGTACTGGGCCCCCTTGTCCCGCGCGCCGACGGTCTTCAGCTCGATCCCCCCGATGGGGCCGACCTTGCCCTCGTCGTCGATGGTGCCGGTGCCGGCCACGAACTTGCCGCCCGTGAGGCTCCCGGGCGTCAGCTTGTCGTAGATACCGAGAGCGAACATGAGACCCGCGCTGGGCCCTCCGACATCGGCGAGCTTGATGTCGATGGTGAAGGGGAAGGTGTGGTCGGTCCCGGCGGAGATCCCGACGATGGCGCGCTCGGCGTCGTCGTCCTCGGACCTGGTGGTCGTGATGGTGACGTCCTGTGTCTTGGTGGCCGCCCGCTTCGCCTTCTCGGCGGCTGCCTGCTCCGCGGCGGGCACGATGGTGAAGACGACCTTCTCGCCGGCCTTGTGCTTGGTCACCAGCTTGGCGACATCGCCGGGCTCCTTGACCGTCGTACCGTCGACAGCCTTGATGACATCACCGGCGTGCAGCGCGCCCTCGGCCGGGGACCCCTTCAGGACAGTGGAGACGATCACCCAGGACTGCACCGGGACGTCGAGCTGCTCCAGGGCCGCGACCTTGGCGCTCTCCTGGGACTGGCTGAACTCCTCGGCGTTCTCCTGGGTCGACTGCTCCTCGGTCTTGCCGTCCGGGTAGAGCGTGTCGTGCGGCACGATCTTGCTGTCGTGCGTGAGCCACCCGAACACGGCCTCTACGAGGTTCATCTTGTAGTCGGCGCTGGTGACCCGAACGGTGGTCATGTTCAGATGCCCGGTGGTCGCGTAGGTCTTGCGCCCGGAGATCTGCAGCACCGGGTCGCCGCCGTGGTCCCCGAGAGTGTTCACGGTCGGCCCCGGCGACAGCTCCGAATACGGCACGTTGATGAACACTCCGGCGCACAGGAGCGCGATCAGCATCAGGGTGGAGGCGAGCAGCGTCGCGGTGCGGCGTGGCATGGCACGACAGTACGGGACGGTCCTGTCGGCGCACCGTCAGGGCCGCCCGTCCGGTGGCTCAGGTACGGGACTTCTCCATGGCCTCGCGGAACCGCTCGTAACCGTCGAGTTCGGGACCGTCACCGCGCGTCCTGCGCGTCCGGTTGGCCCAACTGCCCCACAGACCGGCGCCGATCGCAGCCACAAGCGGAATCAGCAACCAGGCGAGTGCCGCCATGCCGACCTCCCAACCCCAAAGAGCGACTGCAACTGACTGATCAGCAGATTAACTTCCGCCGTGTCAACGCTCACGCCCGGGGGGCGGTTACGCAACCGGAGACGCCTCACGCACAGGGTCACCCGCCCGGCTCAGCAGACGCCGACCCATTCTTCGGTCCCGTCGGAGAACGTCTGGTGCTTCCAGATGGGCACCTCGTGCTTGAGGTCGTCGATCAGCTTCCGGCAGGCCGCGAAGGCCTCCCCCCGGTGCGGGCAGGACACGGCGACCACGACAGCGAGGTCCCCCACGGCCAGGTCCCCGACCCGATGCACAGCGGCGAGCGCACGCACCGGAAACTCGGCGACGACCTTCTCGGCGACACGCCGCATCTCGGCCTCGGCGCTGGGGTGACACGAATAGCCGAGCGCCTCGACATCGGCACCACCATCGTGATTCCGCACGGTCCCCACGAACAGGGCGGTCCCCCCGGCGGAGTCGTCTCCCACAGCCCGGAAAACCTCATCCAGGGAGAGCGGCGCCTCCCGAACGGCAACGAGCTTGATGGGCTCCAGAGCGGCCTGCTCACCGGGATGATCACTGAGGGATGCCATACCCCTCATCGTGCCACGCCCGCACATACAGCCCGTCCGGCGTTTGAGGACGAGGCCCCTTCAGGGCCGAAGCGGGGGCCTGGGGGCGCAGCCCCCAGGAACAGGATGGGACGGGTAAGGGCGGCGGGGGCGAGAAAACTCCACCCGCGCCCCACCCCTCAGATCCGCCGCCGAGCCTTCCGAGCCCGCCGCACCAACGCGGCCGTACCCAACAAAGCCACCGTCGCCCCCGCGGCCCCCGCCGCGGTCGCGTCCTTCCGCCCAAGCCGCCGCCCAGCCAGCGTGTGCCGCCCGGCAACCTCCTCGAGCAGCTCCGCGAGCACCTCCTCGTTGCTCCACTGAGGCCGCCACCCGGCATCGTGCAGCCTGCTCCCGCTCACCACCCAGGGATACATCGTGTACGCCAGATCCCCGGCCGGTGAGGGCGTGAGCCCGATCCTGTGCAGCCGGGCTGCCGCGCCCAGAGCGACAGCGGACGGCAGCTCCATGCGCCGGATCCCGCTGATCTCCTCGACCTGCTCCTGCTCCAGCCACCCGTCGCACCCGACGGCCAGCTCTCCCTCGACCTTCTCCAGCACCGCGTACTCCAGAGCGCTGCACAGATCCTCGACGTGACAGAACTGCCAGGCGGGCCGCGACCCGGCCACGACCAGCAGCCGAGGCGACTCGAAATACCTGGTCAGAGCGGTGTCCGTACCGCCGATCAGCACCGCGGGCCGCACGACCGTCACATTGAGCCCGGGATGCGCCCGCGGTGCGCGCCGGGCGAGCCGCTCGATCTCCAGCAGGTCGCCGACCCCGGTCGCCTCGGCAGTCGCGCGCAGCTCGGCGTCCTCCGCGAGCGGCAGTTCGTTGTCCGGCAACGCCCCGTAGACCATCGCGGACGTGCACAGCACGACCCGGTGCACCCCGGCCGCGGCGGCAGCCGTCAGCACGGTCTGCGTCCCGCGCACGTTGTACGCCGTACGGGCCGCGCCGTCCGTCTCCAGGTCCAGATCCAGGGCCAGATGGACCACGACGTCGGCGCCCCGCAGCTTCTCCGCGATGGCCGGATCCCGTACATCGAGGATGTGCCACTGCGCCGCCGCGCACTCGCCGCGGCGCTCGTCGATGGCGACGACCTGCTTGATCTCCTCGGACGCGGCGAGTCGCTCCGTGAGCAGCGCTCCGATGCCTGCCGCGGCACCGGTGACCGCGACGACCGGCCCGCGTTGGGCCGGGTTGGTTGAGTGGTTTCGCGCTGCGCGAACCTGCGGATCTGGGGAACTCACCGGCGTCTCCAGCGGTTGTCTTCAGTAAGGACGCGCGTGACGCGTACGTACCAGGTGACATCCATCCTGCCGCAGGCCAGGAGTCGGCGAAGCACCGAGCCCCCAACCGGCCACGGTGTCTAGGCTGGGTGGTGTTGTCGGGCAGCCGCCGTCGAAGAGCCGACGGCCTTACCAGCCGAGGAATCCCGTGAGTGACACCCCATTCGGTTTCGGCCTTCCGCCGGAGGAGCCGGAGAACGGCGACGAGGGCAAGCAGGAGGACCAGCAGGGCGGTGGTGGTCAGGGACCGTTCGGTTTCGGACTGCCCGGCTTCGGTGGTCCCGGAGGCGACAATCCGCTCGCAGCCATGTTCGGTTCCATGAACCCCAACGACCTGGGCGCCGCGTTCCAGCAGCTGGGCCAGATGCTCTCGTACGAGGGCGGTCCGGTGAACTGGGACATGGCCAAGCAGATCGCCCGCCAGACGGTCTCGCAGGGGACGTCCGACGGCACCAAGGACTCCAGCATCGGCCCCTCGGAGCGCACCGCGGTCGAGGAGTCCGTCCGACTGGCGGACCTGTGGCTGGACGACGCGACATCGCTGCCGTCCGGTGCGGGCTCCGCCGTGGCGTGGAGCCGCGCGGAGTGGGTCGAGGCCACCCTGCCCGCCTGGAAGGAGCTGGTCGACCCGGTCGCCGAGCGCGTCGGCGCGGCCATGGGCGATGTCCTGCCCGAGGAGATGCAGGCCATGGCGGGCCCGTTGATCGGCATGATGCGCTCCATGGGCGGCGCGATGTTCGGCACGCAGATCGGACAGGCGGTCGGGGTGCTCGCGGGCGAGGTCGTCGGCTCGACGGACATCGGTCTGCCGCTGGGCCCGACCGGCCGGGCCGCGCTGCTGCCGGCGAACATCGAGGCGTTCGGCAAGGACCTGGGTGTGCCGCAGGAGGAGGTACGGCTGTATCTCGCCCTGCGCGAGGCCGCCCACCAGCGCCTGTTCGCCCATGTGCCGTGGCTGCGTTCCCATCTGTTCGGCGCGGTCGACGGCTACGCGCGCGGGATCAAGGTCGACACGGCCAAGCTGGAGGACGTGGTCGGACAGTTCGACCCGCAGAACCCGGAGCAGCTGCAGGACGCGCTTCAGCAGGGCATGTTCCAGCCGGAGGACACCCCGGAGCAGAAGGTCGCCCTGGCCCGTCTGGAGACGGCGCTGGCCCTCGTGGAGGGTTGGGTGGACGCGGTGGTGCACGCTGCGGCGAAGCCCCGCCTGACGTCCGCGGACGCGCTGCGTGAGACCCTGCGCCGCCGGCGTGCCTCGGGCGGCCCGGCCGAGCAGACGTTCGCCACCCTGATCGGCCTGGAGCTGCGCCCCCGCCGTCTGCGCGACGCCTCGCGCCTGTGGGCGTCGCTGACGGACGCCCGCGGTGTCGACGGCCGGGACGGCCTGTGGGCCCACCCGGACATGCTGCCGACGGCCTCCGACCTGGACGACCCGGACGGCTTCGTGCACCGCGAGCAGCTCGACTTCTCCGAGCTGGACAAGATGCTCGGCGAGGCGGCGGGCGGCTCCGCCGAGAAGCCGGACCTGAAGAAGGACGACGACTCCGAGTGACTCTCCACGACGACACGGTCCAGGTGCTGGAGAAGTACGAGGATCAGCAGGATCTCCGTCAGGTCTACCTGGACCATCTGGACGGCCATCCCGACGGCATGTGGAAGGCCTGCGAGGACGGACATATCACAGCCAGCGCTCTCGTGATCGACCCGGAGCGTGAGCGGGTCCTGCTCACGCTCCACAGGAAGCTGCGGATGTGGCTCCAGATGGGCGGTCACTGCGAGCAGAGCGACAACACGCTCGCCGATGCCGCGCTCCGCGAGGCCACGGAGGAGTCCGGCATCCCCTCGCTGAGTCTGCTCCAGAGCACTCCGGTCCGCCTGGACCGGCACCACACGCCCTGCGCCTGGCACCTGGATGTGCAGTACGCCGCCCTGGCCCCGCGGGGAGCCGTGGCGGCGATCAGTGACGAGTCCCTGGACCTGCGCTGGTTCGCCTACGACGAGGTGGCGGACGTAGCGGACGACTCAGTCGTACGACTGCTCGAAGCAACCCTCGCCAGACTGTGAACGTGTAAGGGGCGACCACCCATGGCGGTCGCCCCTTACACGTCACCTGCCACCTGGCCGGTGCGACTAGCTCCAGGCGTTGCCCTGGTTCTGCGCCCGGGCCCCGTGCTGTCCCATACCGAACTGGGCGGCGGCGCCCGAGCCGATCTGGGCGTTCTGCGGCGGCAGCAACTCGCTGGGCTGGACCAGCGCGTAGCCGCTGCCCATGAAGCTGAGCTCCCAGCCCTCGCCGGTGTTGCCGCGGCGTCGCCACACTCCGGAGGTGTGCGTCTGGGCCTGCATCTGCACGCGCAGGCCGGTCGACCAGGCGACGATCGCGTCGGCGTCACAGTTGACGTACTTGTCCGGCGTCACCTGCATCATCAGCGGCGCGCCCGAGGTCATCAGAGCGACCCTGCCGCGGCCGGTGATGTTGAGCTGGTACTTCCCGGAACCGGAGATGCCGTACAGGCTGTCCACGGCGATGACCTCGTGGTGCAGCCCGGAGTCCATCGCCAGCACGTAACTGCTGTCGACCGTCAGCCCGTCCTGCTCCACGTCCACCACATGGATGTGCTGGGCGAGGTTGGCGAGATAGACGGTGCCCTGGCCGTGGCAGCGCATCAGGTCCAGGCCCTCGCCCGTTTGTGCGCGCGAGCGGCCCTGGTTGCTGCTCTGGTACTCGGCGTCGAACTCCATCAGGCCCTGGTAGGCGACCATCGTGCCCTTGCGGGCGAGGATGTCGTCGTGGCCCTCCAGGGTGACCCGGAGCATCTGCTTGCTCTGCAGACTCCAGCGTTCCTGGGTCTGCGAGTCGTTGTGCGCGAAAAGTGGGCTCTGCATGGCGTTCTGGTTCCCCCTCAGCCCCGGACCCGGAGACGGTCGGTGCTGTCCTCGCTGGGCTGGACGACGACGATGCCCTGGCCGGAGAAGGCCATCTGGTAGGCCTCGCCGCTGCCCCGCCCGATGAGCGACTGCGCCTTGAAGCTGCGCTTGCCCTTCACCTTGAGGTTCGGGGACCAGGCGACGAGCGCGTCCGGGTCGACGTACGTCTCGTCGTCGCCGCCACCGCAGTCGACGACGATCGGCTTGCCCCGGGAGGTCAGCGCGACCCAGCCCTGCCCGGAGATCTTGGTGTTCCACAGGCCCTGCCCGGCGAACTTCGCCAGCCCCTTGACCCGCTCGACGCCCCAGGTGAGGTGTGCGTCGAAGGCGAGCAGGTTGGTGGCGTTGACGGAGATGCCGTCGCCGTTGAGGTTGATCACGACCACGTTCGCGCCGTAGTCGGCGAGATAGAGCAGGCCGTCCCCCGAACACTTCATCAGGGGCGCGCCCTCGCCGGTCATCCAGTCCTTGGCGATCTGGCGTACGGCCGGCGGGTTGGGCTCGTACTGGACGAACCCTTCGTAGGCGACCATCGACCCCACGCGCGCGAGGAGGTCGTTTCCGGTCTGCATGGCGACCTTCAGCATGTGATTGCCGTGGTTGTCCATGCGGGCGGTGACGGGTGCGGGAGCGTAGCCCGCGAGTGGCTGGTTCATGACGGGCTCCCTCAGACCTCGTACGGCTGGACGACGATGAAGTTGCCGGGCGCGCCTCGGAACTGGAGGTTGACGCCCTCCCCGGTGTCACCGGGGTAGGCGTTGCGGCGCATCCGCACCTGGCTGGAGACAACCACCTGGGAGGCGGCGGACCAGGCGACCACGGCGTTGCAGTCGGCGAACGTGGTGGGCGTGACGGGCAGGACGACGGGGACGCCGTGCGTCTTCACGACGATGGTGCCGGTGCCCGTGAACAGCATGGTGAAGAGGGCACCGCCGGGAATGCCGTGTCCCTCGACGCGACGCACCTCGTACTGGAGGCTCTCGTCGAACGCGAGGACGTTCTCGGCGGACACGCAGATGCCGTCGCCCTGCAGCTCGATGGGGTGCAGCATCGTGGAGTTGTCGGCGAGGAACACCTGGCCCTGGCCGGTACAGCGCATCAGCTGCATCTCCTGGCCGGTCGCGCCACCCACGACGCGGCCGGCGAATCCGGCGCCCTTGTAGCTGAAGTCGACCTTGCCCTGGTAGAGGACCATGCTGCCCTGTCGGGCCAGCACGGGCTGACCGCCCATGCCCAGGTCGACGCGGATCAGCTTCTTGTTCTGCTGCGTCCAGCGCTGACCGGTCGGCGTCTCCTTGAACTGCTGGAGCGCGGCTGTGACGCCGGCGCCCTGCCCAGCACCTTGCGGTACGCCCTGGGGCACGCCGTAGGTGGCCTGCGGGCCGGGGACCTGCCCGAACGGGGGCTGCTGGCCGTAACCCGGGGGTGGGGTCGGCTGCCCGTAGCCGGGCGGGGTCTGGGGCGCCTGGGGCTGGCCGTAGCCGGGGGGCAGTGACCCTGTCTGGGCGGGCGGCTGGCCGTACGGGGCCTGCGGGTGCCCCGGCTGTCCGTAGGGCGCCGGAGCCGGAGCCGGGGGCGGTACCTGGGCGCCGCCGGGCGGTGTCAGGGGCGCGATGATGGTGGGAGCCGCGTGCATCGACGGCGCGGGGGCCGGAGCCGGGGGCGCGGTGGCTCCCGGAGGGGGCGCGAAACCCTGCGCGGCGGGCTGCTGAGCGGCGGGGGCCGGTGCCGGAGCACCGAACGCGGGCGGCGCGAAACCGGGAGCGGCACCGGTCTGGGGCTGCTGCGGAGCGGGCTTCTCCTCCTCGGCGACCTCCCCGCCGAAGTTCTTCAGCAGCGCGTCGAGGCCGCCGTCGAAACCCTGTCCGACCGCGGCGAACCGCCACACGTCCTTCAGGTAGAAGTCGCCCAGCATCACGGCCCGCTCGGTGGAGAACTCCGAGCCGTTGAAGGAGTAGCGGGCCACCTCTTCACCGCCGGCGACGATACGGAGGTATCCGGGGGCGATCTGCGACATCTGCCCGGCGCCGTCGAGCGTGGCCGTGAAGGACAGTTTCTGGATCTGCGGCGGGATCCGGTCGAGCGTGACGCGGAAGGACTCCGTGTCGCCCGCCTGAGCGCCCAGGATCTGGATGGACTCCTCGGGTGACTTCGGCTGGTTGAAGAAGACGAAGTACCGGTCGTCCGAGAGCCGCTCGTCGGCGTCGAGGCCGAAGCAGCTGATGTCGAAGGTCAGCCCCGGTCCGGAGATCTGTACACCTACGTACAGGTCCGTGCCCGCTGTGAGATCACTGATCCTGGCCTTGTGGCCGCGTTGGAATTCCCTGGCCATGCGTACCGACCGTCCCCCATCCCGAATGCCGAATGCGTCGGGTCAGGCTAACGGCTAATTCCGGACGTGACCCGAGCCGGTACAAACCCGGTACACAACACCCCGTCACCACCGCGCACTCGCGGCCCGGAGATCAGTCCCCGCGCGCGGAGGGCGGATGCGGCAGCCGGTCGGCGGCGACCACTCCTTCAAGGTAGCCACGGGCCCTCTCGGTCCGCGGATACGCGTCCAGGAGCCGCCAGAAACGGGGCCCGTGCCCAGGAACCAGCAGATGCGCCAGCTCATGGAGGAGGACGTAGTCGACAACGTACTCGGGCATGCCCTGCAGCCGGTGCGACAGGCGGATGCTGCCCTCGGCCGGTGTGCACGATCCCCAGCGCGTGTTCTGGTTGGTGACCCAGCGCACCGAGTTGGGCCGGGCGCGGCCTTCGAAGTACTGGGCCGACAGCTGCTCGGCGCGCTCGGCCAGCTCGCTGTCGCCGGGCACCCGTTTGTTCTTGCTCTCCTGGGCGGCCAGTTTGTCGAGCATGACAGTCACCCAGCGTTTTTCCTCGGCCTCGGACATCCGGGCGGGGATGAGCACGACGGTGCGATCGCCCTCGCGGTACGCGGAGACCGTCCGGCGTCGCCGGTCGCTCCTGCGAACCTCGATCGCGCTCGCCCCCGAGCCGCTCGGCGGCTGGCTCGTCGTACTGCGCTGTGGGTTTCCGGCGCGGTGCAGTGGGTCGGCGGGCACGGCACGACGTTACCCGCTGTGCATGGAGGAAGTCTTGACTCCGGCGCGGTTCGGCGGCGATCCCCACCATGCGTTTGATTTGTACGACTAACACCCACCGCCTGTGGACAACTTTCGACGCCCGATGGGCGAACCGGGCATGCTGGCATCCATCGGCGGACGAGCACTGACATCCACCGACAAACAAGGACTTTCCACGGGGATTTTCTCTGGCTACGGGGGCCTGCCATGCGATCAACCACCACACCTGCGCCTGCTTCGGACACGGCTGTCACACAGACGGCCACAAGGCACTCGGGTGAGACCCGCCCGCGTGTCAGTCACCCCATCATGAAGGGCGCGTTGCGCAGCGGCTGGCGGGATCTGAACACGGTGCAGTTCGGGATGACGCCCGCCCACGCGATGACACTCGGCCCGATGGACACGGCGACGGGCAGCTTCCTGAGCCTGCTCGACGGCACTCGCGGACTGCCGCGCCTCCATGACGAAGGGCACCGCATGGACCTGCCGGCCGCCCATGTCGACGGACTGGTGGAGCGGCTGAGCGAGGCCGGCCTCCTCGACGACGCGACAGGCGGCGGCCCGGCCGTCGAAACGCTGCGCGGCAAGGAGAAGGTTCTGGAGCGGCTGGGTCCCGATCTGGCCTCTCTGTCTCTGATCGCACGGGACCCGGGCGAGGCGATGGCACGGCTGGCCGCTCGCAGGTCGCTGCGCGTGCAGGTCCGGGGCGCGGGCCGGGTGGGCGCCGTGGTGGCCTCGCTGCTGGCGGGCGCGGGCGTGGGACACGTCGATGTGCGCGACGGCGGCGTGGTCGAGCCGTGGGACGTCGCACCGGGTGGTCTGCCCGTCGATTCCGTCGGCGAACGCCGGGACGAGTCCGCGCGGCGCGCTGCCCGCCGGGCGGCACCGGACCGCTCACCACGGCGTACGGCGGCCCAGTCGCCGCCCGGCGAGCACGACCCCGGTCTCTCCCTGGTGATCCTCGCCCCGCGCGACGACCTCGCCGTGCATGCTCCCGACCCGGCAGCCGCAGAACCACTCGTGACCTCGGGCACACCCCATCTGTACGCGGGCGTGGTGGAGGGAACCGGCATCGTGGGCCCGCTGGTCCTGCCGGGCGAGACGGCCTGCGCCGGCTGTCTGGACCGGTGGCGCGTCGACCGGGACCCCGTCTGGCCACGCCTGGTGGCGCAGTGGCGCTCCGCACGTCCGCGCCAGGTCAGGGCCTGTGATCTGGCCCTGGCGACGACGGTCGCGGGCCTGACCGCGAGCCACGCGCTCGCCTTCCTGGACGGTAGGACCCCGTCCACCGCGGGCGCCCGTTGGGAGGTCTCCGTACCCGGTCTCGACTGGCACGCCCGACCGGTCTGGGCCCACCCCGCATGTCCCTGCGGTGCCGAGGAGAAGAGTAAGAAGGAGGAACACACCTCGGAGGACGGGGAGTCGCACGAGACAATGGCGGAGCAACGGCCGTCGACGGAGTTACGCCGTGAGGCAGACGCGGCGCGGCTGTCCGGAACTTGGAGGGCTCATGTCTGATCTTCCCCGGAAGGCGGTCACCCGTACCGCCAAGCTCGCCGCGCTCCCGCTCGGCATCGCCGGGCGGGCGACCTGGGGACTCGGCAAACGGCTCGTCGGCGAGTCGGCGGACATCGTCGGCCGCGAACTGCAGCAGCGCACGGCGGAACAGCTGTTCAAGGTGCTCGGCGAGCTGAAGGGCGGTGCGATGAAGTTCGGGCAGGCCCTGTCCGTCTTCGAGTCGGCCCTGCCCGAGGAGGTCGCGGGCCCCTACCGCGCGGCGCTGACGAAGCTCCAGGAAGCGGCCCCGCCGATGCCGACGCGCACGGTGCACTCGGTACTCGAGGCACGGCTCGGCGCGGACTGGCAGGACCTGTTCCTGGAGTTCCAGGACAAGCCGTCCGCCGCGGCCTCGATCGGCCAGGTGCACCGGGGGCTGTGGCACGACGGACGCGAGGTCGCGGTCAAGGTGCAGTATCCGGGCGCCGGCGAGGCACTGCTCTCCGACCTGAACCAGCTGAGCCGCTTCGCCCGCCTGTTGGGGCCCCTCATCCCCGGGATGGACATCAAGCCGCTCATCACCGAACTCCGGGACCGTGTCTCGGAGGAACTCGACTACGGCCTGGAGGCCCAGGCCCAGCGGACCCATGCGGAGGAGTTCACGGACGATCCGGACGTCGTGGTACCGGCCGTCGTCCACCAGTGCGAGCAGGTCCTGGTGACGGAGTGGATCGACGGCATACCGATGTCGGAGGTGATCACCGACGGTACGCAGGAGCAGCGCGACCGCGCGGGCCAGTTGCTGGCGCGGTTCCTCTTCTCGGGCCCCGCCCGCACCGGCCTCCTGCACGCCGACCCCCATCCCGGCAACTTCCGTCTGCTGCCCGGCGGCCCGGGCGGCAAGGACGACTGGCGTCTGGGCGTACTCGACTTCGGTACGGTCGACCGGCTCCCGGGCGGTCTGCCTCCGACGATCGGCCACTCACTGCGCCTGACCCTGGACGGCCAGGCCGAGGCGATCTACGAGGCCCTCTGCGCGGAAGGCTTCGTCAAGGACACGATCGACCTGGATCCCGACGCTGTTCTCGACTATCTCCTGCCGATCATCGAACCTGCCCAGGCTGACGAGTTCACCTTCAGCCGAGGCTGGATGCGCAGCCAGGCGACCCGCATAGCCGACCCGCGCTCCCCCGCGCACCAACTGGGCAAGCGGCTCAACCTGCCCCCGTCGTACCTGCTGATACACCGTGTGACCCTGAGCACCATCGGTGTCCTGTGCCAACTGGGAGCGACGGTCCGCATGCGCGCGGAACTGGAGGAGTGGCTGCCGGGGTTCCTGCCGGAGGCCGAGGAGGAGTCCGCGGCTGCCGAGGCCTGAGCAGACTTCACCACCAGGCCGGGTCAAGCCGCCCCTCGATCGCCCTGAGGTTCTCCCGGGCACACGTGTCGCAGAGGTAGTGACGCGTTCCGTTCTCCACCGAGCAGGTCCAGGTCAGCAGCGTGCCCTCGGCCCGCGTACCGCAGCGGGCGCACACGACGGGTCGGGAGTCCGTCGGGGAATCGGCGTCCTCGCCACCACTGCTACCGGGAAGACTCGTCACCCGGCGACGATATCGCCGAGACCGGCGGTCTGGAGGGCACAACGCACCGCGGGGGCCGGTCCGTTCTGACGGACCGACCCCCACGGGAAGTGGCTGCTGTTGCTTACTGCAGAGCTGCCGTGATCGTTACTGCATGACCGCCATGGCGAGCGCACGGCGGGCACGCAGAGAGGCGCGCTCCGCTCGGCGCTGGAGCCGACGAGCGGTCACCACGCGGTGCGCGCGGCGTTCCCGCTCGGCCTCCTGGAGGCGGTCGTGCATATGCGCACGAGCCAAGGCTTCTGGGATGAGTTGCATCTCTCGGGTCCTGTTCTGGCGCGAGTCGTTCGCACCGGTGGTGGTGAAGTCCGGGGTCGCGGAGCCGACGGGCTCGCTGGTGGTCGGCGTCATCGGGGCCTGCTTCTTGGGGTCGTGCGTGAAGGGGCGGTCGATCGTTCCGGTGATGTTCATGCTGTGACCGGGTTCTTGCGCGGACGGCCACGGGGCCGCTTGCGGGCCACAACGACACCCTGGACGAACAGTTCGCCGCCCCAGACGCCCCAGGGCTCACGCCGCTCCTTGGCGCCGGCGAGGCAGGCCTCCATCAGCGGGCAGGTGCGGCAGAGGGACTTGGCGTACTCGACGTCGGCCGGCGACTCGGCGAAGAAGACCTCCGGGTCGTAGGAACGGCAGGGGACAGGTACGCCGAGGTTCTCGATGGCGTCGTCGAGCGCGGTGAGCGCGGTGAGCGGGATCAAGGTGCTGTCCTCCGTGAGGCCGGGCGGGGGGATCGTTTCGGAAGGCGGTACTGACGGGGCGTGCGCTTCGAGTTGCACGGGTTGTTTTCCTCGTCTGGTCGTTCCGGCCCTGTTGGGCCGGGTGCGGCTGGTACCGGCGGGTTTTCTCTTGTCCCGAGGCCCCTTCACTCCGTCGTCCCCGTTCGGGGAAAACAGAAGGGCCGCGGATCCCGGGTGGGGTTCCGCGGCCCTGAAGGCGCCGGCCTGATCAATCAGGCTGGATCACTCCAGGGTTCTGGCCCACGGAAGGCCCACATCGTGTGGTGCTGCGTCGTCTGCTTGAGGGATCCGGCACCGGCCGCAAAGGCATAGGCCGGGGCCTTCGCCTCTACTGCTCCTGCTTCCAGTGCCTTGCTCGGTCGCTCATTGCGCTCACGGACAGGAAGACCCGCGAGAGACAGGGAGGACGCCGGCCGGACGGCAGGAATGCCGGACAGACCGGTGCCCAGGTCCGAGACGCCGAGCATGCACAGGGAGACGGTCGAGAGATCGGTCATTTTGACCGTGCTGACAGAGCTGGTGTTGATGCTGATCACTGGACTCGCCTCCTCTCGGCGTCTTGGGGGACTGGGGTGAACCAGTCCAACAGATATACGACTATGAAGTACAGCACAGGGCCAGGCCTTCTGAGAAGACTCTGTTCCCGTGGCTAAGAACCTATGGGGATTCCCGGGGCATGCGCAAACTATTTTTCCGACGAGTTTGAATCAGTCACTGCCGACCTCACCCTCTACTTCCTGACCTGCGCAGATGGCCAGAACATCGGATCCGTACCGGTTGAGCTTGCGCACTCCGACGCCGGGGATACGGGCCAGCTCCCCTGCTTCGTCCGGGATGGTCTCCGCGATCGCCATCAGGGTCCTGTCGGTGAAGACACAGAAGGCCGGCTGCCCACTGCGCGCCGCCTGGACCGCCCGCCACTCGCGCAGCCGTTCGTAGAGGCCCTCATCCATGTCGGAGGGGCACTCGTCGCAGCGCATCAGCTTCATCTCGCCCGCGTCGGTCAGCGTGCGCCCGCAGACCCGGCAGCGGGCAGGCGTTCTCTGGGTCCGGCGCGGGACGGCCCCGGGGGGGCCTCCGTAGCCGCGCTCGATGCCACCGGAGCCGGCCGTGCCCGTCCGGACGGACGTGGTGACGGAGCCGGGGCGCAGTCCGTCCAGGAAGCGGCTGGGACGGCGGTTCGGACGGCCCCCGGGCGCGCGGGAGAGCGCCCAGGAGACATGAAGGCGTTCTCGCGCGCGGGTCACTCCGACGTACAGGAGGCGGCGTTCCTCCTCGATCTGTTCATCGGTCTTCGCGTAGCTGATCGGCATCATGCCCTCGGCGACGCCGACCAGGAAGACGACGTCCCATTCCAGGCCCTTGGCCGAGTGGAGGGACGCGAGAGTGACACCCTGCACGGTCGGGGCGTGCTGGGCGTTCGCCCGCTCGTCGAGTTCGGCGACGATGTCGGCGAGCGTGGCACTCGCTTTCGCAGCAGCGAAGTCCTGCGCGAGGTTCACCAGTGCGGCCAGCGACTCCCAGCGCTCCCTGACGGCCCCGGAGCCGGCGGGCGGCTGACTGGTCCAGCCTTCCCCCGACAGCACGGCACGCACCTGGGAGGGCAGGTCGATGACGTCGTCCAGGAGGGAGTCGTTGGCTCCGAAGCGGGCGGCGGCGCGCAGCGCGCTGATGGCCTTGCGCACCTCGGGCCGGTCGAAGAACCGTTCGGCGCCACGCAGTTGGTAGGGGACTCCGGCATCGGCGAGTGCCTGTTCGTACGTCTCGGACTGGGCGTTCGTCCGGGTCAGGATGGCGATTTCGCTGGCGGGCACGCCGCCGGCGACGAGGTCCCGGATGCGGCGGGCGGCGCCCTCGGCCTCGGCGGGTTCGTCGGCGTACTCGGTGTAGACGGGTTCGGGTCCGGGGGCGCGCTGGGAGATCAGTTCCAGGCGGTGTTCCGCGGCGCGGCCCCGGGCCTGGGCGAGCAGTCCGTTGGCGAGGTGGACGACCTGGGGTGTGGAGCGGTAGTCGCGGACCAGCTTGACGACGGTGGCACCGGGGTGGCGGGTGCGGAAGTCGAGGAGATGGTCAGGAGTTGCTCCTGTGAACGAATAGATCGTCTGGCTGGCGTCGCCGACCACACAGAGACTGTCCCTTTCCCCGAGCCACAGCTCCAGCAGCCGCTGCTGGAGCGGGCTGACGTCCTGGTACTCGTCGACCACGAAATGCTGGTACTGGGAGCGGACCTGCTCGGCGATGTCGTGCCGGTCCTGGAGGACAGCGACAGTGAGCAGCAGGACGTCCTCGAAGTCGATGAGGGAGCGGTCCCGCTTCAGATCCTCGTAGGTGGCGTAGAGCTGGGCGATCTCGGCCGGGTCGCGGGGTGCGACGCGGCCGGACTTGGCGACGGCGGGCACGTAGTCGGCGGGGACGGTCTGGGTGACCTTGGACCATTCGATCTCGGCTGTGACGTCCCGCAGTTCGCCCCGGTCGAGGCGGATGCGGCAGGCGGCGGCGGCATCGGCGACGAGCTGGATCTTGCGGTCGACGAGGCGGGGCATGGAGCCGCCGACGGCTTTCGGCCAGAAGTACTGGAGCTGGCGCAGCGCGGCCGAGTGGAAGGTGCGCGCCTGGACTCCGCCGGCGCCGAGCTGGCGCAGCCGCCCGCGCATCTCACCGGCGGCACGGTTGGTGAAGGTGACGGCGAGCACGCTGGAGGGCTGGAGCATTCCGGCGCGGACGCCGTAGGCGATGCGGTGGGTGATCGCCCGGGTCTTTCCCGTGCCTGCACCTGCCAGTACGCACACCGGCCCGTGCAGGGCGGTGGCCACCTCGCGCTGCTCGGGATCGAGTCCGTCGAGCACCGCGTCGGCCGAGTCCGGAACCTGCGGGAAGAGGGTGGAGTGCGTTGCTGCTGTCACACGGCCATGCTGCCAGGTCGCCGGAGACAGGTGAGCCGGTTGTCCACAGGCAGCCCCTTGCGGTCGTACTAATGCGGCAGGCATCCCCTCTCGGACACCCTGCGGGAATGGCGGCCGGGCCGCGTACGTTCCACCACAACGAGCACCCGTCCCCCGAACTGCTGAGGAGCGCGAGAGACATGCCGGGCACTGTGACGATGTACAGCACCACATGGTGCGGATACTGCCGTCGGCTGAAGAGCCAGATGGACCGCGAGGGCATCGCGTACAACGAGATCAACATCGAGCACGACCCGGACTCCGCAGCGTTCGTGGAGAAGGCGAACGGCGGCAACCAGACGGTTCCGACCGTACTGGTCGTTCCCTCCAACGACGGCCCGGAGGTCGTGATGACGAACCCGAGCCTCGCGCAGGTGAAGCAGGCCCTCGGCGCCTGACCCCGCGTGTCCCGGACCCCCGACCGGCCCGACGGCCGTGCGGGGGTCTTCGCATGCCCCGGCACATCGGCGGGACCGGCTCAGGAACCGGCCTCGGGCGTCAGAGCGCGCTGTTCGGTTTCGGCAGCGGCTTGCCGTACCAGAGTTCGATCAGGCGTGCCGCGATCGAGATGCCGTACGGCGGCAGGACCTCACCGGATTCGAAGCCCGCGCGCAGCTCCTCACGGGAGAACCAACGGGCCTCGTGGATCTCGTCGCCGTCGACCTCGATGTCGGTGGAGGTGGCACGGGCCATGAAGCCGAGCATGAGACTGGACGGGAACGGCCAGGGCTGGCTGGCGACGTACTCGACCTGGCCGACGTGGATGCCGGCCTCTTCGAACACCTCGCGGCGCACCGACTGTTCGATGGACTCGCCGGGCTCGACGAAACCGGCGAGCGTCGAGAAGCGGCCCTCGGGCCAGTGGACCTGGCGGCCGAGGAGGATGCGGTCCTCCTCGTCGGTGACGGCCATGATCACGGCCGGGTCGGTCCGCGGGTAGTGTTCGGCGCCGCAGGCCTGGCAGCGGCGGATGTGGCCGGCGCCGGCGATGACGGTGCGCTCGCCGCAGCGGGAGCAGAAGCGGTGCAGGCGCTGCCAGTTCTCCAGGGCGACGGCGTGCACCATCAGACCCGCGTCGCGGGGCGAGAGGAGCAGGCCGGCCTCGCGCAGGCCCGCGGGGCGCGCGGACTGGTCCATGCGGCCGGGCAGGGCGTCCTTCTGGAGGGCGAAGTAGCTGGTGCCGTCGTCGTCACTGCCGAGGAAGTAGCGGTGCGCTTCGGTGAGAGGGGCTTCGAAGGAGGGGGTCATGACGAGCTCGGTACGCCCCTCGGACGTCTCGTCGATGAGGACCTGGCCGCCGGAGACCACGAAGCAGCGGGTTGTGGGGTGGCTCCACGCCGCGGCGAGCCAGGCCTCGTCGAGCCGGTGGTGCGCGGCCCGGTCGATGCCACTGGGGGCGGTGAGCGAGATGGGACGGTCGGCGGTGTGGTCGGTCCAGGTGGTCACAGGTGCTTCCAACTCCCCCGGTGGAACGGATATTTCGGCGGTCGGTTCAGCGGGATGCGGGTGGGGACGCATGGGGGGCGGCGGTTTCCGGGCGGGTTCACGCAGGTGCGGGGCGGTGCTTCCAGTGTGCCCCGGGTCGGCTGCCGGTCCGGACCGCTCAGGGTTGTCAGGACTCATGGCGCCAGTTCTCCGCCAGATCGCCCCACAGGTAGGCGGTGGTCTCGACGCCCTTGAGGAGCAGGTCGATCTCCACCTTCTCGTTGGGGGCGTGCCAGCCGTCGGACGGGACGGAGATGCCCAGGAAGAGCACGGGGGCACCGAGGACGTCCTGGAGGTCGGCGGCCGGGCCGCTGCCGCCCTCGCGCGTGTAGCGGACCGGCTTGTCGAAGGCGCGGCTCATGGCGCGCACCACGGACTGCAGGGCGGGGTGGTCCAGCGGGGTCAGGCACGGGCGCGTGGCCGCCGCGAAGGTGATCTCGTACCGGATCCCGGCGGGAACGCGGGTCGCGGCCCAGTCGCGGACGATCTTCTCGATGTGGTCGGGGTCCTGGCCGGCGACCAGCCGGAAAGAGAGTTTCACCATGGCCGAGGCCGGGACGATCGTCTTGCTGCCGGGCCCCTGGTAGCCGCCGCCGATGCCGTTGACCTCAGCGGTGGGACGCGTCCAGACGCGCTCCAGGGTGGTGTGTCCGGCTTCGCCATGGGTGGCGTACGACTTGGCGGTGCGCAGCCACTGCTCCTCGTCGAAGGGGAGTTCGGCGAAGAGTTCACGCTCGCGGTCGGTGGGTTCGGTGACTCCGTCGTAGAAACCGGGGATCGTCACACGCGCGTGCTCGTCGTGCAGTGCGGCGACGAGGCGGGCGACGGCGGTCGCCGGGTTGGGCACGGCGCCGCCGAAGGATCCGGAGTGGATGTCCTGGTCGGGTCCCTGGAACTGGATCTCGCACTCGGCGAGGCCGCGCATGCCGGTGCACACCGTGGGGGTGTCCTCGGCCCACATGCCGGTGTCGGAGACGATCACGGCGTCGGCGGAGAGCCGGTCGGCGTGCTCCTCGACGAGGGAACGGAAGTGGACGGAGCCCGACTCCTCCTCGCCCTCGACGAGCATCTTCAGATGGACGGCGGGTGCGGTGCGGCCGGTGGCGGCGAGGTGGGCGCGGACGCCGAGTGTGTGGAAGAACACCTGGCCCTTGTCGTCGGCGGCCCCGCGCGCGTGGAGACGGTTTCCCCGGACGACCGGTTCGAAGGGGTCGCTGTCCCAGCCGTCCTCGATGGCCGCGGGCTGCACGTCGTGGTGGCCGTAGACGAGGACGGTGGGGGCGGCGGGGTCGTCGGCGGGCCACTCGGCGAAGACCGCCGGGGCTCCCGGTGTCGCCCAGACCTCGACGGTGGGGAAGCCGGTTTCCCTGAGTTTGGCGGCGAGCCAGTCGGCGCTGCGGCGTACATCGGCGGCGTGGTCGGGCTGCGCCGACACGGACGGGATGCGCAGCCACTCGGCGAGGTCGTCGAGGAAGGTGACGCGGTGCTGCTCGATGTACGTACGGACGGCGCTGTCCGGGGCCTGGCTCATGGTCATGAGCTTATCGGCCCGCACTGACGTCCTCGTCCGGTACTTCGAACGCTGCGGGCTCGTCCAGGAGCAGCCGCTCCAGTGCGGCCCGGTCCGGGAGATCGTCCGGCCGGACGATCTCGCCGCTGCGCACGTACAGGAAGGCCGCCCCGACGGCCTCCGGGGGAACGCCCTGCTGCTCGGCCCAGGCCAGGCGGTAGACAGCGAGCTGGAGGGGGTCGGCGGTGTGGGCGCGGTGGGTCTTCCAGTCGATGATCTCGTATCTCGCTTCCGCGCCGTCGCCTTCCTTGTAGACGGCGTCGATCCGGCCCCGTACGACGCGTCCGGCGATGTCGAGCTGGAAGGGGGTCTCGACCCGGTAGGGCGTGCGGTGGGCGTACACGGTGTGCTCGAAGGCGTCCTTGAGGGCCTGCAGGTCGCGTTCGTCGGCGATCTCCGCGTCGCTGCCCGGTAGTTCCTCGGGCTCCAGCATGGGGAGCCGCAGTTCCTCGAAGCGGGCCTCGACCCAGGCGTGGAAGCGGGTGCCCCGGCGGGCTGCGGGCTGCGGTGGGCGTGGCATGGGCCGGGCCAGCTCCTGCGCGAGGGCGTCCGGGTCGGCGGCCAGGAGCATCAGCTGGGACGCGGTCAGTGTCGGGGGCAGGGGGACGTCGGTGACGCTCGCCCGCGCGCGCAGCAGTTCCCCGGCGAGCGCGTCGAGGTCGCGGTCCCAGGAGGCGGCGGCGCGGGCCTCCTCAGGTGTGAGATCCGCTTCGGCGGGGTGTCTGCGGGCGTGGGGCACCGTGCGCGGGCGGTCGTGGTCAGGCCCGGTGTGGGTCACGCGCGCGTGGGACGGGGTCTGTACGGGCGGTTCGGGGCGCTCCGTCGTCCAGGCGTCCCAGTCACCGTCGTCCTCGGCGGGGGAAGCGGCGTCTTCGCGGAGGGGGCCGTCGTCAAGGGGTTCGTCATCCTCGTACGGAGGCTCGTCGTCCGGCGGCGGGGGCCAGTCCGGGTCGTCGTACGCGTCGGCGTCGTGTGCGGTCGCGGGGTGACCGTCCTCGTGGGAGGCGAGGGTCTCCAGGTGGGCGAGGACCGTCTCGGCTGCGGCCCGGCGGCGGCGGAACGCGGCGTCGTCCAGGGGCAGGGGCCACAGTTGGTCGGCGGTCGTCGCGCCCAGGGCGGGATTCTCCTCGTCCTCCGGCGGTTGGTCCGCCCAGGCCTCGATCTCGCCGTGTCCGGCCGTGCAGTGGTCGTGGAGGGCCTGCAGGAAGTCGGAGGGGCCTCGGGGCTTCTTCTGGGAGGGGCCCCACCAGTGGCCGGAGCCGAGCAGGAGGGAGCGGGGACGGGTGAAGGTGACGTAGCCCAGGCGGAGTTCCTCGGTGTGCTGGTGGTCCTTCATCGCCTCCTGGAAGGCCTTCATGCCCCGGGAGTCCCAGGCCTCGATGTCGGGCAGTGTGTCGGTGTCGCCGCGCAGTCCGTGCGGCAGGACCTTGGCCTGAGAGGTCCATTTCTCGCGGCCCTGGGCGCTGGGGAAAGTGCCGGTGACCAGGCCGGGAACGGCCACGACGTCCCACTCCAGCCCCTTGGACTTGTGGGCGGTGAGCACCTTGACGGTGTTCTCGCCACCGGGCAGGGCGTTGTCGAGGCCCTTCTCGTACTGCGCGGCCGTGCGCAGGAAGCCGAGGAAGGCGAGCAGACTCGCCTCGCTCTCGTGGGCGGCGAACGAGGCGGCGATGTCCAGGAAGTTGGAGAGGGTCTCGCGGCGGCGGGCGGCCAGGGCATGCGGGGACGCCGACAGCTCCACCTCCAGTCCGGTGACGGCGAGGACGCGGTGCAGTACGTCCATCAGCGGGTCGGCGAGTGAGCGGCGCAGGTCGCGCAGTTCGGTGGCGAGCCGGGCGAAGCGCACGCGCGCGTCCGGCGAGAAGGGCAGCCCGTCGTCGTCGCCCTGGCCCCTCAGAGGTGTCTCCAGGAAGGTGTCCAGGGCGTCCGCGAGCGAAATCACCTCGGCGGGATCGACCCCCTCGACAGCCGCGGCGAGCCGGCGGTCCGGGTTGTCGGCGTCGCTCCCGCGCGCGTGGGACACGAGAAGGCGGGCCCGGCGGCCGAGGAGGGCGAGGTCGCGCGGCCCGATGCGCCAGCGCGGGCCGCTCAGCAGCCGGACCAGGGAGGCGTTGGCCCCGGGGTCCTGGAGGACCTCGCAGACGGACACGAGGTCGGCGACCTCGGGCAGGTGCAGCAGCCCGGAGAGCCCGACCACCTCGACGGGGATGTCCCTGGCGACGAGCGCGCCCTGGATCTCGGCGAAGTCGGTGGCGGTGCGGCACAGGACGGCGATCTCGCCGGGTGCCTTGCCGGTGCGTACGAGGTGGGCGATGGAGTCGGCGAGCCAGTCGATCTCCTCGGCGTGGGTGCGCAGCAGCGCGCAGCGCACCTGGCCGTCGCGCTCGGCGCCGGGTGCGGGGCGGAGGGCCTCCACGCCCGCGTGCATGGCGCGCAGGGGCTCGGCGAGGCCGTTGGCGAGGCCGAGGAGGCGGCCTCCGCTGCGGCGGTTCTCACTGAGCGACTGGCGGGCGGCCGAGCTGCCGTCGGCGTGGGCGAAGTGCTCGGGGAAGTCGTCGAGGTTGGCGACGGAGGCGCCGCGCCAGCCGTAGATCGCCTGGCAGGGGTCACCGACCGCGGTCACCGGATGGCCGGTTCCGTCGCCGAACAGGCCTGCCAGGAGGACGCGTTGGGCCACCGAGGTGTCCTGGTACTCGTCGAGGAGCACCACCCGGAACTCGTCGCGCAGGACGCGGCCCACTTCGGGGACGCGGGCGAGCGCGGCGGAGAGAGCGATCTGGTCGCCGAAGTCGAGGAGGTCGCGCTCGCGCTTGGCGGCCCGGTAGCGGGTCACCAGTTCGGTGAGTTCACGGCGGGCCGCAGCTGTCTCGGGGACCTTGCGCAGGTCCGCGTTGGTGAGTTTGGCGCCCTCCAGGGCGCGCAGCAGTTCGGCGTCGTACGCGCGCAGTTCCTCGGGCCGGACGAGGTGTTCGGCGAGTTCGGCGTCGAGATTCAGGAGGTCGCTGACCAGGTCCGGGAACGAGCGGGTGAGTGCCGGATAGGGGCCGGGGGCTTCGCGCAGTACGCGCGCGGCGAGTTGGTAGCGCGTCGCGTCGGCGAGGAGGCGGGCGGTGGGTTCGAGGCCGATGCGCAGGCCGTGGTCCTTCAGGAGGCGGCCGGCGAAGGAGTGATAGGTGGAGATGACCGGTTCGCCGGGCGGGTTGTCGGGGTCGATGACGTCCGGGTCGGTGACGCCCGCCCGCACGAGCGCCTTGCGGACGCGTTCGGCGAGTTCACCGGCGGCCTTGTTGGTGAAGGTGAGGCCGAGCACCTGTTCGGGCGCGACCTGGCCGGTGCCGACGAGCCACACCACGCGTGCCGCCATCACCGTCGTCTTGCCCGACCCGGCTCCGGCCACGATCACCTGCGGGGCGGGCGGCGCGATGATGCAGGCCGTCTGCTCCGGGGTGAACGGGATGCCGAGGAGCTCTTTGAGCTGCTCGGGGTCGCTGATACTGGCTGGCACGTCAGAGAGGCTAGCGGCGGCCACTGACAGTGGAGGCCAGGTTCGCCGTCCGGGGCGGCACAAGCGCAGGTCGGCACAGGTGGTGCCGTACGTCACTCCCGTACGGCGTCACCCTCGTGCGGGGCCGACCGGTGTCACTCGACGACGTGCCGGCCTTCCGGGCGGGCACTGCACGACGCCCGGAAGGAGCAGTGCGCGCAGTGCTGGCCGACGGTCGGGCTGAACCGTTCGTCGAGCACCTTGCCGGCGGCGGTGGCCAGCAGGTCGCCGACCCACTCCCCCTCCGCCTCTGTCTCTTCCCCGAGGGGGGCCTGCGCCTGGACCTTGGGCAGCGTCTCGCCCCCGTCCTTCTTCGCGGCGCCCTGACGCAACTGGACGAGTTCCGCGCCGCCCGGTTCGGGGCGCACACCGTCGAAGGCGTCGTCGACGGCACCTTCGCGGACGGCGAGCTGGTAGACGGCGAGCTGGGGGTGACGGGCCACCTCGGCGGCGGTGGGCGTCTGTTTTCCGGTCTTGAAGTCGACCACGTAGGCCCGGCCCTCGCCGTCGGCCTCGACGCGGTCCATGGAGCCGCGGATGCGCACCTCGTAGTCGCCGGCTCCGAGGGTCACGTCGAAGTCGTGCTCGCTGGCCACCGGGGTGCGGGCGGTGCGACTGGAGTCGACGTGCCACGTCAGGAAGCGTTCGAGCGCCACGCGCGCGTGCTCCTTCTCCTGCGTCGACTTCCAGGGCGCGTCGAAGGCGAGTGCGTTCCAGACGGAGTCGAGGCGTTCCATGAGGACGGCGAGGTCGGCGGGGGTGTGTCCGGAGGCGACCTCGTCGGCGAGGACGTGCACCACGTTGCCGAAGCCCTGGGCGGCGGTCGCGGGGGCGTCGGCCTTCACCTCGCGGCCCAGGAACCACTGCAGGGAGCAGGTGTTGGCGAGTTGGTCGAGGGCGCTGCCGGAGAGCACGACGGGCTGGTCGCGGTCGCGCAGCGGGACCTTGCTCTCGGTCGGCTCGTACATGCCCCACCAGCGGTAGGGGTGGGCTGACGGTACGAGTGGGCGGCTCTCCTCGTCGGTGAGCGCGGCGAGCCGGGCCAGGCGGCGGGCGGCGGCCTCTCTGAGGGGGGCGGACACGCGCGGGTCGACCGTGGTGGCGCGCAGTTCGGCGACGAGGGCGGCCACGGAGAGGGGGCGGCGCGGGCGGCCCGTGACGTCCTTGGGTTCGACGCCGAGTTCGGTGACGAAACGGGAAGGCTGGTCGCCGTCGTCGGCGGGAGCCTTCACCGCGGTGACGACCAGGCGTTCACGCGCGCGTGTGGCGGCCACGTAGAACAGTCGCCGCTCCTCGGCGAGGAGTGCTCCCGGGGTGAGCGGTTCGGCGAGTCCGTCGCGGCCGATGCGGTCGGCCTCCAGGAGGGAGCCGCGGCGGCGCAGGTCGGGCCACAGACCCTCCTGGACGCCCGCGACGACCACGAGACGCCACTGGAGGCCCTTGGAGCGGTGCGCGGTCATCAGACGTACGGCGTCGGGGCGCACGGCACGGCGGGTGAGGGTGTCGGCGGCGATGTCCTCGGCGTCGATCTCCTCCAGGAAGTTGAGGGCGCCACGGCCGCCGGTGCGCTCCTCCGCGCGCGTGGCGGTCGCGAACAGAGCGCACATGGCGTCGAGGTCGCGGTCGGCGTTGCGTCCGGCCGCGCCGCCGCGCCGGGCGGCCCGCTCCAGCCGTCCTGGCCAGGGTGTGCCGTTCCACAGGTCCCAGAGGGCTTCCTCCGCTGTGCCGCCGCCCGCGAGGCGCTCACGTGCCTTGCCGAGCAGCGCGCCGAGGCGCTGGGCACCGCGCGCGTACGTCGGATCGTGGACGACCAGACGTTCCGGTTCGGCCAGCGCGCGAGCCAGGAGTTCGTCCGAGGGGGGTGGTACGGGGTTGCCCGCGGTCCTCTCCTCCTCTCGCAGGGCGCGGCCGAGGCGGCGCAGGTCGGCGGCGTCCATGCCTGCGAGGGGGGAGGTGAGGAGGGTCAGGGCGGTTTCGGTACCGAGCCAGGCGGTGGCTCCCGACGGGGCGACGTCGGCGTCTTCGCCCCCGCCGTCCTCCGCTCCTTCGGTGTCCCTCTCCTCACCCGAGCCCGAGCCCGAGCCCGAGTCCCAGCCCGACGCCGCTGCGGTCGCCACCGCTCGGAGCGCCGTCAGGAGCGGTGCCACCGCGGGTTCGTGGCGCAGGGGCAGGTCGTCGCCGTCGATGTCCAGGGGGACCCCGGCGGACGTGAGGGCGCGCCGGACCGTCGGGATCGTACGGCCGCCGGCCCGCACCAGGACAGCCATTTCACCCCAGGGGACACCGTCCTCCAGGTGTGCGCGGCGGAGGATGTCGGCGATGTTCTCCAGCTCCGTACCGGACGTCGGGTACGTGAAGACCTCGACGCGGCCTCCGTCGCGGACCGGGGCGAGTCCGCGGTGGGCGCGCACCTTCTCGGCCGGGAGGCGGCTCAGGGGCATGCGCTGGGTGAGGAGACGGGTGGCTGTCAGCAGAGTGGCGTCGGAGCGGCGGGACGTCCTGAGAACCTCGACCGGGGCAGAGCGGCCGTCCGCGCGCGGGAAGGCATCCGGGAAGTCCAGGATGCCGTTGACGTCCGCGCCGCGGAAGGCGTAGATCGACTGGTCGGGGTCGCCGAGGGCGACGAGTGTCCGGCCGCCTCCGGCAAGCGCGTGCAACAGCCGTACCTGGGCCGGGTCGGTGTCCTGGTACTCGTCCACGTATACGGCGTCGTAACGGGCGGCGAGCTGCCCGGCGGTGTCGGGGCGGCTCGCTAGGAGTACGGCGCGGTGCACGAGTTCCGCGTAGTCGAGCACTCCTTGCATGTCGAGTACGTCGAGGTACTCGGCGAGGAAGGCGGCGGCGGCCCGCCAGTCCGGGCGGCCGATACGCCGGGCGAAGGCGTCCAGGGCGTCCGGGCCGAGGCCCAGTTCGCGGCTGCGGGCGAGGACCGCGCGGACCTCGTCGGCGAAGCCGCGGGTGGTGAGGCAGGCGCGCAGTTCGTCCGGCCAGCGCACGTGGGCCAGGCCGAGTCGCTCCAGGTCGGGCTGGCCGGCGAGCAGTCCGCGTACCGCCACGTCCTGTTCGGGGCCGGAGAGGAGCCGCAGGGGTTCCGCGAACAGGTCGCTGTCCTGGTGGGCGCGGACCAGGGCGTAGCAGAAGGAGTGGAAGGTGGTCGCGCGGGGAGCGCGGGCGGCTCCGATGCGCAGTGCCATGCGGTCGCGCAGTTCGACGGCCGCCTTGCGGCTGAACGTCAGCACGAGGATCCGCTCGGGGTCCCCGCCACGGGCGATCCGGGCCGCCACGGATTCGACGAGGGTGGTGGTCTTCCCGGTACCCGGACCTGCGAGGACGAGGAGTGGGCCCCGCGCGTGGTCAACCACCGCGCGCTGTGCGGCGTCCAGAAGAGGGGGATCCTGCCGCGTGGGCGGGGTGCGCACCAGCCGGTAAGCGCCACGGTTCCCCTGTCGCACCTGGAGGTGCGACAGGCGCCTGGTGGAGGAAGAGGAGCTCACGTGGTTCGCCGGTCCTGGTGGGTGTGCTGGTTGGCCGACCGCGTGGAGGACGGTGGCCGGGAGGTGAGGGGGGTGGGTGCAGCCGACGGTACGCCGACGGGCGGTTCGGAAGCAGGTCTTCCGCTTGTTCACTCCCGCCCCGAGCGTCACCCGGGCCCCTCGCCCCACGAACGTACGCCATGGCACGGACGTGCCCGGTTTACCCCGTACGGGCCACTGGTCCCCCTGACGCCCGCCCGATGGCGGAAGCTGTCAGGTGTGACCCTCCGCCCGCTCACCGCCGTCCCACCGCGCCCGTCTCATGTCGAGGCGCGGCAGATGCCCCTCGGCGGACCGGCTCGCCTCCTTCAGTGGCGTGCCCTCCGCGCGGTAGTGGCTGAGGGCCTCCAGTTCGTGGCCCGGGAGCAGGACGCCGTCCGCGCGGACCACCCGCCACCACGGAACAGCCCCTCCGTAGAGGGCCATCACACGCCCGACCTGGCGCGGTCCGCCCTCCTCCAGCCACTCGGCCACATCGCCGTACGTCATGACACGCCCGGGAGGGATCAGTTCGGCGGCCTCCAGGGCTCGCTCGGCGTACTCCGGCAGGGCGTCCGCCGGACGGCTCTCGTCGCTCATCCGACCCATCCTGCCCCACCCCACCGACAACGTGACGAGACGGCGACCGTGGGTATTCCTCGCCCCGGAGCAGTGCTTGCGGCAGACTGTGCGCCCCCGCATTGCACCCTGATGCCCCTGTGTGTCAGTGGGGCATGCCACCATCGTGCGGGCGGTGACCGGTGATACGAGACCAAGAAGAGACCATGAAGCAGCAGGGCGTGCACCCCGAAGGCACGGAGGACACCTCTGAGGTCTCGTCGCGCCCCGGTGCGGACGGCACCGGCAACGAGCCCGAGCGGACACCGGCCGGGCCAGCCGCCGACTGCGCCGACGACGAGGCCCACGCGGAGGAGGTCGAGGGCGACGAACCGCTGCTCCCCGCGCGCGTGCACCGCCCCTCCGATCTCATGCGGCTCCTGGCCGGCGTCTTCGCGATCGTCGTCCTGCTCGCGATCGCCGCGTTCGCGCACGGCACCACCTCGGGGCTCGAACAGGACATCAACAAGGGCACCGGCCAGGCACCCGACCTGCTGATCAAGATCGCGGGTCTGGCGTCGAGCATCGCGATCCTCCTGGTGCCGGTCGCCTTCGCGATCGAACGGCTGATCAAACGGGACGGGCTCCGCATCGCCGACGGTGTGCTCGCGGCGGTCCTCGCGCACGGGGTGACCCTCGCCACCGACCTGTGGGTCGCCAAGGCCGCCCCGAACTCCATCCAGGAGGCGCTGACCCAACCCTCCCCCGGCGACATCCACGCGCTCACCGACCCGGTGCACGGCTATCTCGCGCCAGTCATCGCGTACATGACGGCCGTCGGCATGTCCCGTCGGCCGCGCTGGCGCGCCGTGCTGTGGGTGGTGCTGATGCTCGACGCCTTCTCGATGCTGGTCACCGGCTACACGACACCGTTCTCGATCATCCTGACGGTGCTGATCGGCTGGTCGGTGGCGTACGGGACGCTGTACGCGGTCGGCTCGCCGAACGTGCGTCCCACCGGACGCAACCTGATGGCGGGCCTGCGGCACGTCGGTTTCCGCCCGGTGAGCGCGGCCCGCGAGGAGGTCCCGGAGGCCGCGGACAGCGGTGACCGCGGCCGGCGCTACTTCGTCACCCTGGAGGACGGCCCCCCGCTGGACGTCACCGTGGTCGACCGCGAGCAGCAGGCGCAGGGATTCTTCTACCGCATGTGGCGCAACATCACGCTGCGCGGCCTGGCCACCCGCAGCAGCCTCCAGTCGCTGCGCCAGGCGCTGGAGCAGGAGGCTCTCCTCGCGTACGCGGCGATCGCCGCCGGGGCCAACGCGCCGAAGCTGATCGCGACCTCGGAGCTCGGCCCTGATGCCGTGATGCTCGTCTACGAGCACACCGGAGGCCGCACGCTCGACTCGCTGGAGGACGAGGAAATCACCGACGACCTGCTGCGCAACACCTGGGACCAGGTGAGGGCCCTGCAGTCGCGGCGCATCGCGCATCGCAGGCTCGTCGGCGAGGCGATTCTGGTGGATCGTTCCGGCAAGGTGATCCTCACCGACCTCCGGGTCGGCGAGATCGCGGCCGGGGACCTGCTGCTGCGCATGGACATCGCCCAGCTGGTGTCGACGCTGGGGCTGCGCGTGGGCGCCGAACGCACGGTGACGTCCGCGGTCGGAGTGCTCGGCCCGGACGCGGTGGCGGACTGTCTGCCGATGCTCCAGCCCATCGCCCTGTCGCGCTCCACGCGCGCGACGCTGCGCAGACTCGCCCGCGAGCGCGCCCAGCGGCAGCGCGAGGCGGTCCTGGAGGCGTCCCAGCAGGCAAAGCAGGCCCGGCTTGAGGCGGCCCAGCCCGACGCTGTGCCGGTGATACTGGAAAAGTCCGACAAAAAGGCCGTGCGGGCGGAGCAGCGGGCCGAGAAGCGGGCCATCGACGAGGCTCTGGAGGGAGCCCGGGAGGAGGATCTGCTCGCCCAGATCCGCCACCAGGTGCTGCTGATCAGACCGCAGGCACCGGTCGAACCGGCCCGGCTCGAACGGGTGAGACCGCGCACCCTGATGAGTTTCATCGCGGGCGCGTTCGGCGCGTACTTCCTGCTGTCGCAGCTCACCCACATCGAGTTCGCCACGCTGTTCGACGAAGCCGAGTGGGGCTGGGTCATCGCGGCCGTGCTGTTCTCGGCGCTCAGTTACTTCGCCGCCGCGATGAGTCTGCTCGGCTTCGTGCCGGAGCGGGTGCCGTTCATGCGGACCGTGGCCGCACAGGTCGCCGGGTCGTTCGTGAAGATCGTGGCACCCGCGGCAGTCGGCGGTGTGGCCCTCAACACGCGTTTCCTGCAACGCGTCGGCGTGCGGCCCGGGCTCGCGGTGGCCAGTGTCGGCGCGTCGCAGTTGTTCGGGCTCGGCTGCCACATCCTGATGCTGCTGTCGTTCGGCTATCTGACGGGCACCGAGAAGACACCGTCGCTGTCGCCGTCCCGGACGGTCATCGCGGGCCTGCTGACCGTCGCGGTACTCGTGCTCGTGGTGACCTCGGTGCCGTTCCTTCGGAAATTCGTCGTCACGCGCGTGAGGTCGCTGTTCGCCGGTGTCGTACCGCGCATGCTGGACGTTCTCCAGCGGCCCCAGAAGCTGGTCACCGGTATCGGCGGCATGCTGCTGCTGACCGCGTGCTTCGTGATGTGCCTGGACGCGTCCATCCGGGCGTTCGGCGACGAGTCGACCTCGCTCAGCCTCGCCAGCGTCGCCGTCGTCTTCCTCGCCGGCAACGCGCTGGGCTCCGCGGCACCGACCCCAGGTGGTGTGGGCGCGGTCGAGGCGACCCTGACGGTCGGTCTGATCGCCGTCGGTCTGCCCAAGGAGGTCGCCGCCCCGGCCGTGCTGCTCTACCGGTTGCTGACCCTCTGGATCCCGGTACTGCCGGGCTGGCTGTTCTTCAACCACCTGACGCGGAAGGGCTCCCTCTAGGGAGTGCGGCCTCGCACCGGTGCTTCCCGGGGCGCGCGCTACCTCGTACGGCTCGCGCCCCGAGCGTCCCACCGGGTACGACCGCAGGATGGGGGCATGCCCAACCCCTTCCGGCCGCGTGCCGCTGCTCTGACGGCCACCGCCCTCCTGCTGTCGTCCCTGATGTCGGGGTGCAGCGACGATTCCGGCTCCGCGGAAGAGGATCCGTCGGCCCAGAAGCTGAGTTGGCAGGACTGTCCCGCGCCGTCCGGGTCGGAGGGCGGCGGCGAGGCGCCATCCCCCCTGCCGGGCGGCGGCGCCTGGCAGTGCGCCACCATGAAGGCACCACTGGACTGGGCCGAGCCCAAGGGCGAGACGATCGGACTCGCGCTGATCCGCGCGAAGACGAGCGGCGCCGCGAGCAGGCGCATCGGATCCCTGATCTTCAACTTTGGCGGGCCCGGCGGCTCGGGAGTCACCACACTTCCCGCGTTCGGCACGGACTACGCGACCCTGCGCACGCGCTACGACCTGGTGAGCTTCGACCCGCGCGGGGTCGGCCGCAGCGCCGGCGTGAGGTGCGAGGACGACGAACAGCTCGACGCGTACTTCCAGCAGGACGCGACGCCCGACGACGCCGCCGAACGTTCCGAGCTGCTGGACAACACCCGCGAGTTCAACGCGGCCTGCGAGAAGAACTCCAAGAGGGTGCTCCCGCGTGTGCGCACCACCGACGCGGCCCGGGACATGGATCTGATGCGCCAGGTCCTCGGCGACGACAAGCTGTACTACTTCGGCATCTCGTACGGCACCGAACTCGGCGGCGTCTACGCACATCTGTTCCCCAAGAAGGTGGGCCGAGCCGTCTTCGACGCTGTCGTCGACCCCACCCAGACACCCGAACAGGGATCGCTCGGGCAGGCCAAGGGCTTCCAGCTCGCGCTCGGCAACTTCGCCGAGAACTGCACCTCCAAGACCGAGGACTGCCCGGTCGGCGACACCGCCCAGGATGTCGAGGACCGGATCGCCAAGCTCCTCAAGGACCTCGACGCCAAGCCGGTCCCGGGCATCTTCCCCCGCGAGCTGACCCAGAGCGCGGCGGCCAACGGCATCGCGCAGGCGCTGTACTCGCAGGACTTCTGGCCCTACCTCACCGAGGGCCTCGAGCGGGCGTACGACGGTGACGGCAGGGTCCTGATGCTGCTGTCCGACTCGATGAACGGGCGCGACCAGAACGGCGGGTACAGCAACATCACTGCGGCGAACATCGCCATCAACTGCTCCGACCAGAAGCCGCGTTACACCGTCGCGGACGTCGAGGCGCGGCTGCCCGCATTCCGCGCCGCCTCTCCCCTGTTCGGCGACTTCCTGGCCTGGTCCATGATCAGCTGCACCGACTGGGCCGTGCGGGGCGCCGCCGACCACCCCGACGTCGGCGCGACCGGATCGGCGCCGATCCTCGTCATCGGCAACACCGGCGACCCGGCCACGCCGTACGAGGGTGCGCGGAAAATGGTGGGTGCGCTGGGTGAGGGTGTCGGCGTCGAGCTGACGTACAAGGGGCAGGGGCACGGTGCGTACGACAGCGGGAACCGTTGTGTGCGCACGGCGGTGAACGGCTATCTGCTGAACGGGAAGGTACCGGCGGCGGGGATCGTCTGCTCCTAGAAAAGTGCAGGTAAGAGCGTTATCCACAGGCTGATACGGGCTCGACTTGATCCGCCTAACATGGCCGGAACGCCATCCGCTGATCCGAGCGGACGGCTCTCAGGGGGGAAGTGCGCATGTCTCGTTTCGTACGCTGGACGGCTGCTGCCGCCACCGTGTTGCTGGTGGCCGGCTGCAGCGCCAACACATCCGACAGCGGTGACGGCAAGGGGTCCGGCACGGCCACGCCCTCGACGGCGGCCTCCTCGTCCCGGGCCTCGCCGGCGCTGCCCGCCTCGCTCACCTCGCAGAAGCTCGGCTGGGGCCGCTGCGAGGGCACGTCGGACTCCCCCACGCCGGGCAGCGACTGGCAGTGCGCGACGCTCAAGGTGCCGCTGGACTACGCGAAGCCGGGCGGTGAGACCATCGGCCTGGCGCTCATCCGCGCCAAGGCCACCGGAGGCAACCGCATCGGGTCCCTCCTGTTCAACTTCGGCGGACCGGGCCAGTCGGGCATCTCCGTGATGCCCTCCTACGCCGGCACGGTCTCCGCACTCCGTGAGCGCTACGACCTGGTGAGCTGGGACCCGCGTGGGGTAGGGGCCAGCGAGGGCGTGCGCTGCCGCAGTGACAAGGAGATCCAGGCCGCCGAGTCGGTGGACCCGACGCCGGACGACGCGGCCGAGGAGAAGTCGTACTTCCAGGACGCGACCGACTTCGGGAAGGGCTGCGAGAAGTCCGCCGGAAAGCTCCTCGCGCATGTCTCGACGACCGACTCCGCCCGCGACATGGACCTGATGCGCCAGGTCCTCGGCGACGCGAAGACGCACTACTTCGGCATTTCGTACGGCACCGAACTCGGCGGTGTGTACGCCCACTTGTTCCCGAAGCACGTGGGGCGGCTGATCCTCGACGCCGTCGTCGACCCGAGCGCCGACATGGTGGGACACGCGGAGAACCAGGCCCGGGGATTCCAGCGCGCCCTCGACGACTACCTGAGGTCGACGGGCCAGGACCCGGACCAGGGATCGCGGAAGACCGCGGCGCTGCTGAAGCGGATCGACGCCAAGCCGCTGCCCACGTCCTCCGGGCGGAAACTGACCCAGGGCATGGCGGTCACCGGCGTCGTCCTGCCGCTGTACAGCAAGCAGAGCTGGCCGGCGCTGACCAGCGCCCTGGACGCGGCCGAGCAGGGCGACGGATCGGACCTGCTGGCGCTCTCCGACAGCTACAACGACCGCGACGCGTCGGGCCACTACGGCACGACGACACATGCCCAACGGGTCATATCGTGCTTGGACGACAAGCAGCGGCCGACCGCGGCACAGACCAGGAAGCTGCTGCCCGAATTCCGGAAGATCTCGCCCGTGTTCGGGGAGTTCATGGGCTGGGACACGGCCGGCTGGTGCCACGACTGGCCGGTGGCCGGCCAGTACGACACACCGGAGGTCGGCGCGCCCGGCGCGGCGCCCGTCCTCGTGGTCGGCAACACCGGGGACCCGGCGACGCCGTACGAGGGCGCGCGCAAGATGGCGGACGAGCTGGGCAAGGGCGTCGGCGTGATGCTGACCTGGAAGGGCGAGGGGCACGGGGCGTACGGCAGTGGGAGCGACTGTGTCGATTCCACGGTGAACGCGTATCTGCTGGACGGGACGGTGCCGAAGGACGGCAAGGTCTGTTCATGACGGCGGCGGGGGCCCCGGGCACCTGTGGTGCGCGAGACCCCCGCCGGCCGAACAGGAGCAACGGGACGGACGGGGTGGTGAACCGCGGGTCAGTAGACGGGCTTGTGCGGCTCGATCTGGTGGACCCAGCCGATCACACCGCCGCCGACGTGGACCGCGTCCGCGAAACCGGCGGACTTCAGGACCGCGAGGACCTCCGCGCTGCGGACACCCGTCTTGCAGTGCAGGACGATCTTCTTGTCCTGCGGGAGGGTCGCCAGGGCCGTGCCCATGAGGAACTCGTTCTTCGGGATCAGCTTGGCGCCGGGGATCGAGACGATCTCGTACTCGTTGATCTCGCGGACGTCGATGATCTCGATGTTCTCGCCCTCGTCGATCCACTCCTTGAGCTGCTTGGGAGTGATCGTCGAGCCGGCCGCCGCCTCCTGGGCCTCCTCGGACACGACACCGCAGAAGGCTTCGTAGTCGATGAGCTCGGTGACGGTCGGGTTCTCGCCGCAGACCGCGCAGTCGGGGTCCTTGCGGACCTTGACCTGGCGGTACTGCATCTCCAGGGCGTCGTAGATCATCAGACGGCCGACGAGGGGCTC
The DNA here is from genome assembly GCF_010548275.1 of Streptomyces sp. SID12488. Taxonomy (GTDB): domain Bacteria; phylum Actinomycetota; class Actinomycetes; order Streptomycetales; family Streptomycetaceae; genus Streptomyces. The sequence continues at coordinate 13,991 of NZ_JAAGLT010000007.1, read as the reverse complement.
GCCGATGCCCGCGAGGAGCTTGATGGCCTCGTTGACCTGGATGGATCCGATGGACGCGCACAGCACGCCCAGGACGCCGCCCTCGGCGCAGGAGGGAACCATGCCCGGCGGCGGGGGCTCCGGGTAGAGGCAGCGGTAGCAGGGGCCGTGCTCGGACCAGAAGACGGAGGCCTGGCCGTCGAAGCGGTAGATCGAACCCCACACGTAGGGCTTGTTCAGCAGGACGGCCGCATCGTTGACCAGGTAGCGGGTCGCGAAGTTGTCCGTGCCGTCGACGATCAGGTCGTACTGGCTGAAGATCTCCATCACGTTCTCGGCTTCGAGCCGCTCTTCGTGAAGGACCACGTTGACGTACGGGTTGATGCCAAGCACCGAGTCGCGGGCCGACTGGGCCTTGGAGCGGCCGATGTCCGCCTGGCTGTGGATGATCTGGCGCTGCAGGTTCGACTCGTCGACCTCGTCGAACTCCACGATGCCGAGCGTGCCCACGCCCGCGGCGGCCAGGTACATCAGCGCCGGCGAGCCCAGGCCGCCGGCGCCCACACAGAGCACCTTGGCGTTCTTCAGCCGCTTCTGCCCGTCCATCCCGACATCGGGGATGATCAGGTGGCGGGAGTACCTGCGGACCTCGTCTACGGTGAGCTCGCCAGCGGGCTCGACCAGGGGTGGCAGCGACACGGGGACTCCGTTGGTCGGTCAATCACTACAGTTGTTCTCCCCGTAACACTGCCACGCCCTTCTTCATTCCGAGACACCCGTTCCGAGGCGCGAGACGATCTCGTCCCAGTAGCCGGGCATCGTCTCCCAGGGGTCGGTGCGGCCACCGCGATCCGTACGGTCGGTGAAGTAGATCGTGGCGGCGCCCTGCCAGCGGGCGACGCGCAGCGCCTCGTCGAGATGGCCGAGCGGCAGGCCGTGCACGAAGTGGCAGAAACGCTCGGGCGGATGGTCGGCGGTCCACTCGGCCACCTGCGACCAGCGGTAGTCGCTCCAGTGGCCGGAGAACGTGACGAGCTGGTCGGCGTGCTCGACGTAGTCCGGATGCGGATGGGTGCCGTGCCCCAGGACGATGTGCGCGTCACCGTCCGCCTCGCGGAGCGTGCCGACCGTACGGCGGATCTCCGGAAGCGCGGTGCGGTCGGCCGGGCAGCGGTCCAGGAGGAACCCGTCGGCCTTGTACCAGTCGCGGTACCGCTGCGCCTCGGTGATGAGCTCACCGTACGTACGGGCCCCGTGGGCGGTATCGAGGTGGCCCAGGACGCGGACACCCGCGTTGCGCAGGCGGCCGACGGCCGCCAGGCAGTGCGGATCGGGGCGGCTGCCCGGGCCGTCGGCGACGTTGAGGACGACCCAGTGCAAGGGCGTGCCCGGGCGGGTCAGTTCGCCCCACTCGGCCGGGGCGACGAGGGGGTGCGCGAAGCCCGGGATGCCGAAGCCGGTGCGTACGCCGGTGCTCGCGGTGCCCGTCCTGGCACTGGTCAGATGCGGCATGCCGCCTCCATCCAGATGTCGGCGAGGGACTCCTCCAGATTGATCCGGGGCCGCCAGCCGAGCCGGTCGCGTGCGGTGCGTACGTCGGCCTGCTGCCAGCTGCCGCAGCCGTCCGGGTACGGGTACGCGGCCGGAGGCGCGTGGTCCGGGTCGGAGCGGGGGTGGCCGATGGACGCCCTCAGGGGGCCGGGCGGGCCGTCGAGCTCGTGCAGCGCGCCGCCGTACCCGGCCACGCGGGCGAGGACGGAGGCGGCGTCTCGCAGCCGCACGGCGCGGCCGGAGCCGATGTTGATGACGCCCTGCGCGGCCGAGAGCGAGGCGGCGTGGACCGCCCGTGCCACATCCCGTACGTCGATGAAGTCGCGCTGCGCGCCCAGGCCACCGAGCTTGAGCTCACCATCGCCGGACTGCATCGCGCGGCGCATAGCCTCGGCGAGGCGGCCGAGCGGGGAGCCGGCGGGCGTACCGGGCCCGGCCGGCGAGAAGACGCGCAGGACGACGGCGTCGAGGCCGGAGCCGAGGACCAGTTCGGTGGCGGCGAGTTTGCTGACACCGTACGGGCCGCCGGGGCGGGGGACGGCGTCCTCGGCCGTGGAGGAACCGGGCTGGCTGGGGCCGTACTCGGCGCCGCAGCCGAGCTGGACCAGACGGGCGCCGCAGCCGCTGCGTCGCAGGGCCTCGCAGACGGTGGCGACGGCGACCGTGTTGTGGCGGGTGAGTTCGCGGGCCCCGCCGCGGGTGGCGCCCGCGCAGTTGACGACCACTCCGGGATGGACGGCGTCGAGGAAGCGGGTGAGTGCGCCGGGGCTGCCGGACGCGAGGTCGAAACGGACGTCGGCGTCGTCGCCGCGGCCGAGGACGGTGAGCTGCACGGCCGGGTCGGCGAGCAGCCGGTCGGCGACGAAGCGGCCGAGATAGCCGTTGGCTCCGATCAGCAGAACCCTCATCGGACGGCTCCCTCGGCGGATTCTCCGGCTCCGGGTCGGGAGGTGATCATCGGTGTACTCCTTCGGGGGTTGCGGGTTCGTTCGTGATGGAGGGCCGGGCGTCGCGGAATGGGTCGCCTGCCGTGGTCGTGGTCGTGCTCCGGGACGTCATCCGGGCTCACCCGGCATCGCGTGCGCCGACGCCCTGGTCAGCGTGCGGGTGGCGTGGAGCAGGAGGATCAGGGCGGCCACTCCGCAGGCCGCGGCCGGGATGCCTGCCGGACTCCAGGCAGCCACGACCGTGTCCACCGGGACGGCCAGGAAGGCGCAGCCGGGGAGGTGGGACGCGAAGGCGGTGGCCAGGGCCGCCGCCTCCGTCGCGGTTGCCGCGCCGAGGACCACCGCCGGGGCGTGGGTGAAGCCGTGCGCCGTGAGGAGCCGGGCCAGGAGCAGCAGGGCGCCCAGGGTGACCGTCGTGGTGTAGGCCGCCGGTTCACGCAGGACCGTCGCGGAGATCGCCACGAGCGCCGCCGACGTGCAGAGGAACAGGGCGAACGCGCCCAGGAGGAGGGGTTTCACTGCTGCGGTGAAGTCTGTCAGGCCACGGCTGGCGGCCAGTTTGCGACGGGCTCCCGCCGCGAAGAGGTGGGCGCACCAGGCCGCCGGCGCGCAGGCCAGGGTGAGCGCCATGACGGGGGCGGTGGACAGGTCGCGGACGGCGGCCTGGAATCCGCCGTCGGGGCCGCCCGTCAGCGCGGCGGTGAGCAGACCGTCGCCCAGGAGCGCGTACGCGAGGAGCCAGTAGGTCCACGCGCGTGTGGAGCCCGGGGTGTGGCTCGGGTACGTGCCGGGGGGCGCCGGGTGGGACCTGGGGCCCAGTGGCCCCCGGCCCAGTGCCGCGCGTACGGCCAGCGCCACGGCCAGGGCGCCCAGCGTCGCCACGGCCAGCCGCACCCGGCCCTCGGTGAGGTGCAGACCCGCCACCGTCGCCGCGCACAGGGTGCCCGGGAGCAGGGAGAGCAGGGCCCAGTCGGCCCGTACCCGGGGTACGGGCGGCGGGGTGGGCCGCGGTGCCGAGTCCGTGTCCCGGGAGACCCGGGCGTACATCTCCTCGGCCAGGGAGAACACGTCCCGGTGGCGGAAGCGGGCGGCCGTACGGTCTGTCACACCGTGGGCCTCCAGGCCGGCGGCGATCTCCAGGGGGTCCACCGCCCGCTCGCACAGCTCACGGTGTCTGTGCATGAGCGCCTTCACGGGGTCTCCGGTCCCCCGGCGCGCGGTACGGGTGGAGGACGTGGTCGTCTGTGACCGTGTCCGCGTCGTCTCCGTCTCCGTGTCTGTCTCCGTGTCGGTGTCGGTGTCGGTGTCCCGTACGTTCGTCTCCGCCGCGCCTGTGAGCCACTCCTCCGAGTGTTCGTCCCAGGCTGCGGGGTTGTCCGGTGTCCCCGGGCGGTCCAGTTCTCCCAGCTCGCTCATCGCGCGCCCTCCCCTGCGGGTACGGGGGTCGCCTGTACCGGTGCGGAAGCGCGTCCTGTCGCCCAGCCGGGCCCGCCCCGGGCCACCACGCGTATGTCGGCATGCGTCCAGCGGCCGGGGACGTGCGCCTCCGCCGGGACGGCGAACGGGAGCGGTTCGCCGGCTTGGTCGAGGACCACCTTGTGGACTGGGCAGCGCGAGACGACCTCCAGGTAAATGCCGTGAAATGCCTCGACGTTCTGCTCGACGGTGAACAGTTCGAGGGCACGGGCGCGCGCCGCGGCGCCCAGGCGTTCTCGGCGCGCCGGGTCGCGCAGCAGCGCCACGCACGCCTCCGCGAGCGCCCGCGGGTTGCGCGGGGGCACCACGAGCCCCGTACCGCCGATGATCTCGACCACCGCGCCCACGTCGGTCGACACGGTCGCCCGGCCGCAGAACATGGCCTCGACCAGGCTGATCGGGAAGCCCTCGACCACGCTCGACAGGACGACGACCGCACCGGCCGCGTACGCCTCCGCGAGCGTCGGTGCCTCCGGGCCGCCGATCTCCTCGAAGGACACCGGGTTGTCGCCGACCGCGTGGATGCCCTCGGCCTCGTCGGGGAAGAGCTGCGCGGCCAGCGCCCGGCAGTGGCCGAGGTACGCCTCGCTCTCGGCTCCCGTAGCCGCGCCGATGATGCGCAGGCGGGTCTTCGGTTCCTCCTTGCGGATCTCCGCGAAAGCGTGCAGGAGGGAGATCAGGTCCTTGGCGGGCTCGATCCGGCCGACCCAGATCAGCGTGTCGGGGTCCGCGGTCTCCGGCGACTCGCCCACTTCCGCGAAGTGGGACGCCTCCATGCCGGGGTACACGGTCCGCAGCTTCTCCCGGTCGGCCCCACATCTCTCCTGCCAGCGGCGGGTGTGCGTGTTGCCGGGGGTGACGAGCGCGGCCCGCCGGTAGACCTCCGAGGCCAGCCTGCCGTGAAAGGCCGCGAGCAGGGACCGTACGGCCGGGGCGCTGTCGTCCGCGCCCGAGGCCAGATAGTGCGCCCGCAGCGGGACTCCGTACTCGGTGACCAGCAGGGGGACGTCGGAGAAGTGGTGGGCGAGCAGTCCGGGGAGCGCCGCCGGGCCGCCGGCCGCGGCATGGCAGAGGTCGACCGAGCCGAGCCCGTCGTCCTCGTACCAGTCGAGCGAGAGGGGGCGCAGAGCGCGTTCCAGGTGCGCGGCGACGGCGAGCAGGTCCGGGACACGCGCCTCGCGCGCCGCTCCCTGTGCGCCGGGCGCACGACAGGCGCGCTCCAGAGCACGTACGGCGGCTTCGGAGCGGAGCGCTCCCACCAGGCCGCCCTCGTCCCGGGCGAGTTCGGCGAGCCCGTACAGCGCGCTGCCGAAACGGTCCGCCTCAGCGGTGGACGGGTCCGATCCGCCTGACGCGTTCCCCGCGTCGGGCCCGCCACACAGGGCCGCGGCCAACTCTCCGTAGGCCTCGGCGAATCGCCGGCGTGCGCGGCGGCCGTAGACCACCCCGTCGTCCTCGGCCGTCCACAGCGGGGCGGTCCGGACCCGGCTGACCTGCGACGGAAGCTCGATCCAGCCCTCGTCCTCCTGCCGCTCACTGCGACTGAGCGCGTAGATGTCGAACTCGTGTCCGCCGAGCCCGCGCACGAGCCGGTCGCACCAGAGTCTGGCGTCACCGCTCACATACGGATAGCCACCCTCCGTCAGCAGTCCGATGCGCACGAGCACACCCCCGATCTCCCGTATGAGGAGCCGCCGTTGACCCGGCGGCTCGCAGCGGGACGAACGTATGCGGACATGACGGTGGTGCGACGGACGGTTGTCCGTCGCACCACCAAAAGGGGTGAACGGTCGTAACTTTCCCGTGCGGCGGGCGTTCCCTCGCGCTAAGAGATCATTCGCGCACCCATGGTTACGAACATTCGTGCGGTCACGCCGGGGCCAACTACTGTCGGGCCGTGCGGCGCCGGGCCGCGATCTCCGGGTCGAGAGCGGGTACGGCGGCCAGCAGCTGCCGGGTGTACGGGTTCCGCGGGTTGTCATACACCTCGTCCGCGGGGCCCGACTCGACGATCCGTCCCCGCCGCATCACCGCGACGCGGTCACTGACCTGGCGTACTACGGCGAGGTCGTGGGCGACGAACACCAGCGCGAGGCCGAGTTCGCGCTGCAACTCGCCGAGCAGGGCGACCACCTGGGCCTGGGTCGTGACGTCGAGCGCCGAGACCGGCTCGTCGCAGACGATGACGCGTGGTTCGGCGGCCAGCACCCGCGCGATGCCCACACGTTGGCGCTGGCCACCGCTGAACTCGTGTGGATAGCGGTCGAGGTGCGCCGAGTCGAGCCCGACACGCTCCAGCAGCTCACCCACCCGCCCCCGCACATGCATCTCGTCGTTCTCGCCGCGCGCCCGCAGCGGGTCGGCGATCGACTCGCCGGCGCCGCGGCGGGGGTTGAGGGAGGAGACCGGGTCCTGGAAGACCATCTGCACGGCCGGGCCGACCCCGGACCGCACGCGCCCCTCGTAGCGCACCTCGCCGGCCGTCGGCTCCAGCAGCCCGACCAGCATCCGCCCGAGCGAAGTCGTCCTGCGGGTTGGAGTTCAGGACGGTGAGCGTGCCGCCCTTCTGCGGCTTGGAGTCGCCGCTCCCCGCGCCCTTGGCATCGTTGTCCTTCGGACCGCACGCGGCGGCGCCCGCGGCCAGGACAAGGCTGACGGACACCGCTGCCACGCGGCGCGCTCTGACGGACGGCTGGCGCGTCAGGAAGACGATCTCTCGAATGATGAGACGGAATGACGGGGAATGAGACGGGAGGAACACACGTCTGCCCGGGCGTCGGGTCGCATCAGGCCGTCGAGAACCGCCGCCGATGGCGGAGGTCAGTTGGTGAGGGCAAAGACGAACGTCGCGACACACACGCGCGGGGGCAGGTGTCAGCGACAGAGAACGTCGGCTACACAGAGCGGGGTCACGCCGATCAGCGCCAGCTCGATGGCGGCGCGACGGACAGCATGACTAGACCACATGCGCAAAAATGTGAACGAACTTTCCACCCATGTCAACGTGGCCCCTGAGCCGCGTGTCAACTTCCCGGATACGGCCAGGGGTTGGCCCGGCAGTGGATCCCGTCATGGTCGAGGAACTTGGTCTGCTGCTGCATGACCGGGGCGAGTTCGCCGTCCTTGTCGCAGGTCACGTGACCGTAGCCGAGGCGATGGCCGACCTCGTGGTTGATCAGCATCTGCCGGTACGCGTAGATCTTGTCGCCGTAGGTCTTGGACCCCTGCGCCCATCGATAGGCGTTGATCATCACGCGGTCGGTGGAGGCCGAGTCGCAGGACACGTTGTCCTCGGTGGTGTCGAGACCGGACTTGGCGCACCAGAAAGCGGTGGTGCCGGGGCTCGCCAGGGTGATCACGAAGTCGGGCTTGCCGGAGGAGATCCGCTCGAACGTACGACCCCCGTTGTGCGCCCAGCTTCGCCTGTCGTTGAGCGTCTTCTGCACGGCCTGCGCGAACAACCCCCCGTCGAGCCCGAGGCCCTGCTCGACATCCACCCGGTAGGTGTACTTCCGCCCCGCCCCCGGCGCCTTGGCGAACCCGCGGATCGCGTCGAACTTCCCCGAGCCCTTGAGGGCCGCCCCGAGCGCGTACGTCCTGGCCATCTTCTGGTCGTACGTCAGTGTCGTCGCCTCGGCCGGCGCGTCGGACGCGGCGGGGACGCCGTCGACGCGCGCCGCGGAGTCCCCGGAGCCCTGGACGTCCTGGCCCGAGCCGATCGCGGTCTGTGTCCGCACACCGCCGACGTCGTCCTGGCCCTGGGTGACCTGTCCGGCCACGACGACCGCCAGCACGGTGGTGACGGCGGCAGCCGCGATCCCGGTGAACGCCCGGCCCTTGCCGCCCTTGCCCTTGACGGCCACCTCGGCGGCCGGGGCGTACGTGTCGGCGGGGTGCGATGTCCGGGCGCGGGGCGAGAAGGGGCCTACGTCCTCGACTGCGACACCGGGCCGGCCCGCTCCGTCGAAGGCGTCGACGTACGCCTGCCTGGGCCCGGAAGCGTGCGGAGGCACGGGACGCTGACGCGGTATGGCGGGACCGGCTCCGGGCCGCCCGCCGAACTCGCCCCAGCCACCGCCGGTTTCGCGCTGCTCGGGGTGCCCGCTTCCCCGGACACGGGGAAAGCCGTGAGCGGGCGTGCCCTCGGGGAGGCGCGGGAACCCATGAGCGGGCGTGCCGTCAGGAACGGTGAAACGGGGTGCGCCCTGCCCCTGTTGGGGTTGCTTCCCCTGCGGAACCACGGGGATGTTCGCCGAGCCGCCTGTACTCGCGCTGCCGCCGGTTCGCCCGCGGCGGCTGTGACGTCCCACCTCGCGTCTCAGCTCCCAGCGTTCGCGGCGTCGGCCCGGCTGCCGACGGTCCTCGCTGTCACAGTACCGGCATTCGCCTTCAACAAACCTGTGTCCTCGAGCAGTTCACGGAACGCCGACGCGACCGTCTCCGGGTACTCCATCATCGCCACGTGCCCGGCGTCGGGCAACGAGAGCAGCCGCGAGTCGCGGAAGGTGCGCGCTGCGCGCTGGGCCATTCGGTAGGAGACGAGTTGGTCCCGGCCGCCGTAGACAAGGAGCGTCGGCGCGAGCACACGCTCGGCCTGGCGCCACAGCCCGTGCTGTCCGCCGAGCGTGTACGCGTTCACGATCCCGCGCGCGGAACGCGCCATCGCGTCCCAGAAGTACGGCAGTTGCAGCCGTCTCTCCATCTCCTCGACCGCGTTGCGGAATCCCTCGGGCGTCACCTGCCCAGGATCCCCGTAACAGAGGGCCGTGACCCCGCGGACGCGCTGTTCGGCGCTCCACTCCGCGGTCAACCGGGTGAACAGGCGGGCCACACCGGGCAGGGCGAGGAGCCCGGTCGGCACCGCGTTGCGCTGCACGCGGATCTCCGGCAGCGCGGGCGAGACGAGCGTGAGCGTCCTGACGAGGTCGGGCCGCACCGCCGCGACGCGGGTCGAGACCGCACCGCCCAGCGAGTTGCCGAACAGGTGCACAGGCCCGCGCCCGGAGGCATCGAGATAGCGGATGACGGCACGCGCGTGCCCGGTGACCGAGTAGTCGCCGTCGTCCGGCGGCGGGGAGTCGCCGAAGCCCGGCAGGTCGAGCGCCTCGCTGTCGACGAGCTCGTCCTGGAGCTGCATGAGCGCCGACCAGTTCTGCGAGGAACCGCCCAGGCCATGGACGTACAGCGCGGGCGGCAGTCCCTCGCGCGCGGGGGGCCTCGACCGCACGGTCAGGGTGATCCCCGGCAGACCGACCGAGCGCAGCCGCTCGCCCTCAGCGACCCTGACGGGCGCCACCTTCGGAAGCACGTTGGTGGCCGGCATGTACGGCGGCTCGGTCGAAGACATGCGGCAATGTTACGAGACGATCACGCAGTGGCTCGTGTGTTCGGCATCACAGGGCCGGTAATCCCGATCGCCTGGCACTCCGATCGCCTGGCATCTCGATCCCGTGTCTCCTACGCTCGTAACAGGGCACCCGCAGTGGAACCGCACCCCCGGGAAGGGAGCCCAGCATGGCCGTCGACCCCACCGACCCCGAGGACTACGAGGGCGAGGACAGCGCCGAGTTCGACGTCGAAGCCCCCGAGGCCGACACCGCCGAGCAGCGCACGGACATCACCCCGCAGCACGACGCCCCACTGACCGGCGAGAACACGGACCGCGCGAGTGAGGCCGATCTCGCGGAACAGGCCCGCGTCGTGAATCTGGACGAGGACGACTACCGCTAGCCGTCACCACACTCCATACCGAGCGCAGGATTTGTTGCCATTTGAGCGGATAGCCCGGAACATACAGTCGCTCGGTCGAGGAATTTCTGTGCTCGCACCGCGCACACGAGGGTTACCGAAAAGTACGATGGCGGCGCGGCGCACACCGCATGTGAATGAAATTGGGAGGCGGCGTGACAGCCATCGAGCAAACTGAGGCGGCACGCCCGCGGGGCACGCGGTTGCCGCGTCGCGCCCGACGGAACCAGCTGCTGGGCGCCGCCCAGGAAGTGTTCGTGGCGCAGGGCTACCACTCCGCCGCGATGGACGACATCGCCGAACGGGCCGGCGTCAGCAAGCCGGTGCTCTACCAGCACTTCCCGGGCAAGCTCGACCTCTACCTGGCCCTGCTGGACCAGCACTGCGAGGCCCTGATCGCGTCGGTCCGCGCGGCCCTGGCCTCGACCTCCGACAACAAGCAGCGCGTCCGGGCGACGATGGACGCGTATTTCGCGTACGTGGAGGACGACGGCGGAGCCTTCCGCCTGGTCTTCGAGTCCGACCTGACGAACGAGCCCGCCGTGCGCGAGCGTGTCGACAAGGTGACGAACGAGTGCGCGGAGGCGATCTCCGAGGTCATCGCCGAGGACACCGGCCTCTCGCCCTCGGAGTCGATGCTGCTGGCCTCCGGTCTGGGTGGTCTCTCCCAGGTGGTGGCGCGGTCCTGGCTGCACAGCGACCGCAGTGTCCCGCGTGATCAGGCGGTCCAGTTGCTGGCCTCGCTGGCCTGGCGCGGCATCGCCGGTTTCCCGCTGCACGGCACCGAGCAGCACTGACCGCCCGTTTGTTCCCGTCGGCTGTTCGCTCCTGGCGTTCCCGGGCGGAACATGTACGTCCCCTCACCGGGCTAATGTGTGCTGGGTACGGCGCGGACGCCCGCGCACTTCACTGACCGTCGGAGGGACATAGCCGTGGAGGTCAAGATCGGCGTGCAGCACGCGCCCCGCGAGATCGTTCTGGAGAGCGGTCAGAGCGCCGAGGAGGTCGAGCGGGCCGTATCCGAGGCCCTGGCCGGCAAGTCGGCGCTGCTGAGCCTCGTGGACGACCACGGCCGCAAGGTCCTGGTCCCCGCAGACCGTCTCGCGTACGTCGAGCTGGGCGAGCCGACGGTCCGCAAGGTGGGCTTCAGCGCGCTGTAGGACACGTAGGGACACATATGGGTGGGGCCCGGCGGTTCGAACGACGAACCGCCGGGCCCCACCCGCGTTCTCGCGCATGCCGTATTCACAGGTTGACCACACGTCACCCTTACAAGTGGGTTGCCCTGCGCAGGTCACGGGTATGACGGGCTGAGAACGTCACGCGCAGGCAGGCTGTGGGAGGGACCCCGACATGTTCTTGGAAGCACTCGGCTCCGCGATCCTCGGCCTCGCGCTGGCATGGGCGGCGGCCCGTCGGCTGCCCGACCGCCTCCCCGCACGCCCGCTGGTCCTGTCGACCGGTGCGGCCGGAGCCCTTTTCGGCGCCTTGATCACACACAGCGCGCTGAGTTCCGGCCACTTCGTGCTGATCCTGCTGGGCGCGGCGGCCGTCTCCGCCGCCTCCCTCTCCCTGCTGCTCCGCCCTAAGGGCAGACTCCACCGGTCATCGGCGACGGCGTAGCCGCAGGGCCCCTGAAGGGGCGCGGGGCTGTGACATGTACGGCTCCGCCGCGCGGGCGCGACCAGCCACAGCGGACCCGCGGACAAAGACAACTACGCGGCCAGGCCCAACGCAGCCATCCGCTTCGTGTGCGCCTCGGTGATCCGGGAGAACATCCGGCCGACCTCCGCGAGGTCGAACCCGTCCGCGACGCCGCCGACGAGCATCGTGGACAGCGCGTCCCGGTCGGCCACGACCCGCTGCGACTGTGACAGTGCCTCGCCCATCAGCCGCCGCGCCCACAGTGCGAGTCGCCCGCCCACACGCGGCTCCGCGTCGATCGCCGCGCGCACCTTCTCGATGGCGAAGCTCGCGTGCCCGGTGTCGTCGAGGACCGCGAGCACCAGCTGCCGGGTGTCCGAGTCGAGGCGGGCCGCGACCTCTCGGTAGAAGTCGCTGGCGATCGAGTCACCGACGTACGCCTTGACGAGTCCCTCCAGCCAGTCGGAGGGAGCCGTCTGCTTGTGGAAGCCGTCGAGCGCGGCGACGAACGGCTCCATCGCCTGGCCCGCGTCGGCGCCGATCTCCGTGAGCCGGTTCCTGATCTGCTCGAAGTGGTGGAACTCCGCCGACGCCATCTTGGCCAGTTCCGACTTGTCGACGAGCGTCGGCGCCAGCTTGGCGTCCTCGGCGAGCCGCTCGAACGCGGCCAGTTCGCCGTACGCGAGCGCGCCGAGCAGGTCCACGACCGCGGCACGGTACTGCGGGTCGGTGGCGGCCTGTGCCCAGTCCTGGGCGGCGATTCCGGTGAGTGCGGGAGCGGCGTCGGCCGCGCTCCCTGCCGTGCTTTCGTCGGGGGTCGCGGAGGTACCGGAGGCATTGTCAGGCGTCGTCATGAAGCGCACAATAGCCCGCTGGCCACAAGGCGGAAGGCCCTGCTCAATCAGTGTGACGACCACTACGTGACCGAATCGGCCATCGCATGTGCGCGATTCCGGGGTATGGTGGTATTGCGCTCACTGAGTTGAAAGACGTAGCTCGGCGGGCCACATGAATGAGGATGCCCGGTCGGTGGCCCGATCGGCTCCGACCCGACAGCTCTCCTCACCTGTACGGCACGATGCGTACGGAGTTCGGAGAGACCCTCAGCGGTACGAGCGCTCGAGCGTCGGCAGTGGTCCCGTGCCACTCGGCCCGCCCGTGAGGCGGCCGATGTTCTCGGCCCGGTCCCGACACGACCCCCGCGCTCGCCTCGCACCGCGTACACAGAAGAGGCATTGCCCTGACTACGACTTTCCGGGATCTCGGAATTCTGCCCGAGACCGCCGAGGCGCTCGAAGCCGTCGGCATCATCACCCCCTTTCCCATCCAGGAGATGACGCTCCCTGTCGCCCTCAGCGGCTCGGACGTCATCGGCCAGGCCAAGACCGGTACGGGCAAGACGCTCGGCTTCGGTCTCCCGCTCCTCGAGCGCGTGACCGTCCCCGCCGACGTCGAGGCCGGCCGCGCCAAGCCCGAGCAGCTCACCGACGCCCCGCAGGCCCTCGTCGTCGTCCCGACGCGCGAGCTGTGCCAGCAGGTGACCAATGACCTGCTGACGGCCGGCAAGGTCCGTAACGTGCGCGTTCTCGCCATCTACGGCGGCCGGGCGTACGAGCCGCAGGTCGAGGCCCTCAAGAAGGGCGTCGACGTCATCGTCGGCACCCCGGGCCGTCTCCTCGACCTCGCGGGCCAGAAGAAGCTCGACCTCAAGCACATCCGCGCGCTCGTCCTCGACGAGGCCGACGAGATGCTCGACCTGGGCTTCCTGCCCGACGTCGAGAAGATCATGAACATGCTGCCGCCCCGGCGTCAGACGATGCTGTTCTCGGCGACCATGCCGGGCGCGGTCATCGGTCTGGCGCGGCGCTACATGTCGCAGCCCACGCACATCCGCGCGTCCGAGCCGGACGACGCGGGCAAGACGGTCGCGAACACCGCGCAGTACGTCTACCGCGCGCACAACATGGACAAGCCCGAACTGGTGGCGCGGATACTGCAGGCCGACGGCCGGGGACTGGCCATGGTCTTCTGCCGTACCAAGCGCACGGCGGCCGATCTCGCCGACCAGCTCGCGCAGCGCGGTTTCGCCTCCGGCGCCGTCCACGGCGACCTCGGTCAGGGTGCCCGCGAGCAGGCGCTGCGCGCCTTCCGCAACGGCAAGGTCGACGTCCTCGTCTGCACGGACGTGGCCGCGCGCGGTATCGACGTCGAGGGCGTCACGCACGTCATCAACTACCAGTCTCCCGAAGAGGAGAAGACCTATCTGCACCGCATCGGCCGTACGGGCCGCGCGGGTGCCAAGGGCATCGCGATCACGCTGGTCGACTGGGACGACATCCCGCGCTGGCAGCTGATCAACAAGGCGCTGGAGCTGAAGTTCAACGACCCGCCGGAGACGTACTCCACGTCTCCGCACCTGTTCGAGGAACTGAGCATCCCGGTCGGTACCAAGGGTGTCCTGCCGCGCTCGGAGCGCACGCGGGCCGGCCTGGGCGCCGAGGAGGTCGAAGACCTCGGCGAGACGGGTGGACGCGGTGGCCCGCGCGGTCGCGGCGGCCGTTCCGGCCACTCCTCCGGCCCGGCGGCTGCCGCCGCGCCGCCGGTGGAGCGCGAGCGTCCGGCGCGTACGACGCGCGGTCGCCGCCG
>NZ_JAAGLT010000079.1 GCF_010548275.1 Streptomyces sp. SID12488 | reverse complement strand
GGTCAGGCGGCTCTACCTTCTTGATCGGGTTGATCGAGCCATTCGTAGGGTTGGGTCACCCAGGGGTGCTGGGTGTGGCTATCAGGCGGCTGCCGTCTCGTGGCTGAGCACGCTTCGCCGCCCGGCACCCCACGACGACTCGGCCGCCGATTAGGAAATGCGAACATGTCGCTGAGTAGAGCAATGCCGGCGAGGTCGTCCGTGGTACGTACGGAACGAACGAGCACGCCAGGAGCATGATGAGCCGGATATGGGCGGGGATCGACAGCGGCAAGGGCCACCATCACGGGCTCGCGCTGGACACGGAGGGCAAGACGCTGCTGTCGCGGCGGGTCGCCAACGACGAGCCCGAGCTGCTGAAGCTGATCGGCGACGTGCTGGACCTGGCCGACGGCCGTGAGGTCACCTGGGCCATCGACATGACCGGCGGCGAGCCCGCGCTGTTCCTGGCCCTGCTGGTCAATCACGGCCAGGAGGTCCTCTACATCCCCGGCCGCCTGGTCAACCGGGCCTCGGACGGCTACCGAGGCGAGGGCAAGACCGACGCCCGCGACGCCTACGTCATCGCCGACCAGGCCAGGATGCGCCGCGACCTGCGGCCCATACGCCCCGGCGACGAAGCAGCCATCGAGCTGAAGCTGCTGACCGGACGCCGGTCCGACCTGGTCGAGGACCGCACCCGCTCGGTCAACCGCCTGCGTTCCACGCTGATGAGCATGTTCCCGGCCCTGGAACGGGCCCTGGACGTCACCAACGCCGGCCCGCTCCGACTGCTGACCGGCTACCAGACCCCGGCCGCGATCCGCCGAACCGGCGTCGCCCGGCTGACGAAGTGGCTGGCCAACCGCAAGGTCCGTAACGCAAGAAGCCTGGCCGAAAAGGTGGTTGAGGCCGCCGAGCGCCAGCACACCGCGATCCCCGGGGAGAAGACCATCGCGAAGCTGGTCCACACCCTGGCCGAGGAGGTGATGGCCCTCAACGAGCAGATCTCCGAGATGGACAAGCTCATTGAGGGCCGGTTTCGCGAGCACGAGCTCGCCGACATCGTCCTGAGCGTCCCGGGCATCGGCCCCGTGCTGGGCGCCGAGTTCCTGGCTGCCGTCGGCGGCGGTCTGGACAAGTTCGACTCCCCGGACGCCCTGGCGGCCTTCGCCGGCGTCGCCCCCGCACCACGCGACTCGGGCAAGGTCAGCGGCAACCTCCACCGGCCGGTCACCTACCACCGCAGGTTGCAGCGGGTCTTCTATACCTCCGCGCTGGTCAGCGTCCGATGCGACCCGAACTCGCGGAAGTTCTACGACCGCAAACGCGCTGAGGGGAAGAAGCACGTCCAAGCCGTGCTCGCCCTGGCCCGCCGACGCGTCAACGTCCTGTGGGCCCTGATCCGCGACGGACGGCGCTACCAAGTCACACCTCCAGTGACTACAGCTGCTTGACAACAGCATTAGGAAGC
>NZ_JAAGLT010000078.1 GCF_010548275.1 Streptomyces sp. SID12488 | reverse complement strand
GCTGCGAGTTCGGCGCCGCCGGCCATGTGGTTGGTGAGTTCTTCGAGGGTGACCTCGCTGCGGGCGGCGGAGAGTTCCATGGTGCCCAGGCGCAGGACGCTGAAGTGGTCGCCGACCATGTAGGCGTGGTGGGGGTTGTGGGTGATGAAGATGACGCCGAGGCCCTTGTCACGGGCGGCGGCGATGTATTTCAGGACGACGCCGGACTGTTTGACGCCGAGGGCGGCGGTGGGCTCGTCGAGGATCAGGACGCGTGCGCCGAAGTAGACGGCGCGGGCGATGGCCACGGACTGGCGCTGGCCGCCGGAGAGGGTGCCGATGGGCTGGTCGAGGTCGTCCAGGACGATGCCCATGTTGCGCAGTTCCGTATCCGCGGTCTGTTTCATCTTCTCGATGTCGAGACGGCGGACCGGCCAGGGGCCCTTGGTCATCTCGGAGCCGAGGAAGAAGTTGCGCCACACCGGCATCAGCGGGACGGTCGCCAGGTCCTGGTAGACGGTCGCGATGCCGGCGTCCAGCGCCTCGCGTGGGGTGGCGAAGTGGACGGGGCTGCCGTCGATGAGGACTTCGCCCTCGGTGTGCTGGTGCAGGCCGGAGATGATTTTGATCAGGGTGGACTTGCCGGCGCCGTTGTCGCCCAGGACGCAGGTGACCTGGCCGGAGCGGACGGCGAGGTCGACGCCGTGCAGGGCGCGGATGTTGCCGTATGCCTTGCCGGTGCCCCGCAGTTCGACGATCGGCGTGGCGTCGACCGGCGGACTGTCCTGGGTGAGGGTGCCGTTGGGGGAGGTGGTGGTGTCGGAGGCGGTGTGGTTGGTTGTCATGAGTTCACCTCCGGGTCGCCTGGCGGCGGACCCACAGATTGACGAGGGCGGCGACCAGGAGCATCACGCCGAGGAACGCCTTGAACCAGTCGGGGTTCCAGTTGGCGTAGACGATGCCCTGGGAGACCATGCCGAAGATGAAGGCGCCGATGACCGAGCCGATGGCGGAGCCGTAGCCGCCGGTCAGCAGGCAGCCGCCGATGACCGCGGCGATGATGTACAGGAACTCGTTGCCGACGCCCTCGCCGGACTGGACGGTGTTGAACGAGAACAGCAGGTGCATGCCCACGAACCAGGCGCACGCGCCGACGCCCATGAACAGGGCGATCTTCGTGAAGTTCACCGGGACTCCGACCGCGCGGGCGGAGTCCTTGCTGCCGCCGACCGCGAAGATCCAGTTGCCGAACTTGGTGCGCAGCAGCAGCCAGGTCGCGATCAGGGCGAACACCAGCCAGTACACGATCGTGATCTTGAAGCTGACGTCACCGATGGTGAACTCGGAGGCGAAGACCTTCTTGGCCTGGTCGAAACCCTCCATGTCGGCGATCGAGTCGGACGCCACGTTCCCGGTGAAGATCTTCGTGACGGCGAGGTTGGCGCCCTGCAGGATCAGGAACGAGCCCAGGGTGACCAGGAAGCTCGGCAGTCCGGTCTTGATCAGAACCCAGCCGTTGAA
>NZ_JAAGLT010000077.1 GCF_010548275.1 Streptomyces sp. SID12488 | reverse complement strand
CAGTCTGGCGATCCGGGTCCGGGATGAGCTGGGCGTTCTGTTCGCCGATGAGCAGTTCGTCGGTCTGTTCCCGGTGCGGGGGAAGCCTGCTTGGTCACCGGGGCGGCTGGCGATGGTGCTGGTGTTGCAGTTCGTGGAGGGATTGACCGACCGGCAGGCCGCTGAGGCGGTGCGGGCCCGGATCGACTGGAAGTTCGCGCTGGGGCTGGAGCTGACCGATCCCGGCTTCGGCTTCTCGGTGCTCACGGAGTTCAGGGACCGTCTGGTCGGCGGGGATGCCGGGCGGGCGGTGCTGGACGCGATCCTGGTCGCGGCCAAGGACCGGGAACTGCTCACATCGGGCGGGAAGGCGCGGACCGACTCCACACATGTGCTCTCCTCGGCGCGTGAGCTGAACTGGCTGGAGCTGGTCGGCGAGACTTTACGGGCGGCGCTGAACGCGGTGGCCTACGCCGAGCCGGACTGGCTCAGTGCCCGTGCGCTGCCGGACTGGTTCAAGCATTACGCGACCCGGATCGAGGACTCCCGCTTCCCCAAAGCCCATGCCAAGCGTGTCGAGGTGGGCCGCTGGATCGGAGCGGACGGCATGCGTCTGCTGCGCTTGGTCTGGGCGGACGACGCGCCACCAGCGCTTCGGGAACTGCCGGAAGTCGGCATTCTGCGGCAGGTGTGGGTCCAGCACTTCCACCTGGTGGAGGGCGAGGTGGAACGGAGGGACCCAAAAGACCGTCCGCCGGGCGCGAAGCGCCTGGTCACCCCGTATGACATCGAGGCCCGTGGCAGCGTCAAACGCGGCACGATGTGGGACGGCTACAAGGTCCACCTCACCGAGACGTGCGAGCCGGATGCGGTGCATCTGGTCACGGACGTGACCACCACCGTTGCCACCGTCC
The DNA here is from genome assembly GCF_010548275.1 of Streptomyces sp. SID12488. Taxonomy (GTDB): domain Bacteria; phylum Actinomycetota; class Actinomycetes; order Streptomycetales; family Streptomycetaceae; genus Streptomyces. Next base: position 713 of record NZ_JAAGLT010000077.1, on the reverse strand, counting down.
CCGACGACCGGATGGCCGCTGTCGTCCACGCCGGCCTCGCGAGGCGGGGCATGCTGCCGGACGAACACTGGGTCGACGCCGGTTACGCCAACTCCAGCGCCCTGGCTGCCGCCCGCATCGACCATGGCGTCGACCTGCACGGGCCACTGCCGCCGGTGGCCGTCGCCCAGGCCCGCGGCGAGGGCGCCTACGCACAGGACGCCTTCACCATCGACTGGGACAACCAGCACGTGACCTGCCCAAACGGGATCACCAGCACTCAGTGGCACCACCGCCGCTCCGAAGAACAACTGCCCGTGATCCGGGTCCGGTTCTCGCCGGCGGACTGCCGCACCTGCCCCAGCCTCCGGGACTGCGTGAGTTCGCCGAAAGCCCAGCGCCGGGAGATCACCCTGCGGCCCCGCCACGAATACGAAGCCCTCCACCAGGCCCGGCAGCTCCAGGCGACCGACGAGTGGAAGCGTCGCTACAAGATCCGTGCCGGAGTCGAAGGCACCATCTCCCAAGGAGCGCAAGCCTGCGGCCTGCGCAGATCCCGCTACCGCGGACTCGGCAAGACCAGCCTCCAGCACCAGCTCACCGGCGCCGCGATCAACCTCATCCGCATCAACGCCTGGCTCACCGACCAACCCCGCGCCCGCACACGGACCAGCCCCCTGGCAGCACTTCGCCCCGCCGCATAACGACGGGGCGAAGCATCAGAGACCGGGATT
>NZ_JAAGLT010000076.1 GCF_010548275.1 Streptomyces sp. SID12488 | reverse complement strand
CAGGACGTCGAGGCCGCGGGCGGCCGCCATGGCGGCAGGCCCGGCCGGAGTGTCCTTGAGAACCAGGTCGTAGGCCCACACGGCGGTGGCGAGTGCGCCTGCCCGGGCCAGTCCACGGCGGCCCCGGGAGACGGCGGCGAGGGCGAGCCCGGCGGCGGTCAGGCCGGCGGCCGCGGCGAACGCGGTCCTCCGCTTGATCTCCCTGGCCGGGATGGGGCGTTCGGGCCGCTCCTGGGCATCCAGGGGCGCGTCGACGTAGTCGTTGAGCGCCATGCCGGCCCAGTACAGGCAGACCGAGGAGGCGGCCGTGCCGAGGGTCCGGGCGTCGGCGGGCCGGCCGGCCGCAGCGGCCCCGCACAGGACGTCGCCGGGCACCGACAACGCGGCCGGGGCACGGACCAGCCGGACCAGCGGGCCGACCGCGGGGCGGCTTCTGTTTTTCCTTTCGGAGGTATTCACGGACGGCAAGATATGCGAAGCGGGACACCATTTCCCAGAGGGTCCACGAAATACGGCGGAAGAACTACTCACCACCGCTCTGGCCCACCCGGCGAACCATTGAATCGGGTGGGGTGACACCGACTCCCGCAGCGTCGGAGAATCGGCGCCCCGACTTCCGAGCAGACCCGCAAAGCGCACTTCACCAGCGATTTGATCGCCGTCTTGGGGCCGCAGCACCCCCGTGTCACGTGAACCCGGGAACGCGACACCCTTACCGGGAAAGCGTTACCGAATTTTCGTTCCCGGTAATTCAGTACCGAAAATCCGGGACCGGGAATTCGCGGCTTCCGGCGGATCGGCGGGACGAGGAGAGTGAACTCGGCGCTCCCGTCCCGGGGAGCGCCGAGCGTCGACGCCTGGGGAGTGAATGCCGTGACCTACACACTGCGCGGCCGGAAGACCACGTGCGACCGCGTCGCGGACGCTCTCGCCGGAGCGGCGGACGGACACGGCCGGGTCGTACTCATCGAGGGCGCCGCCGGCAGCGGGCGCAGCAGAATGCTGGCCGAGACCGCCGCCCTCGCCTCGGACCGCGGGTTCACGGTGTGCCAGGCCGTCGCCGACCACGTCGGCCACCCCGCCTTCCTCGCCCCGCTCGGTCTCGCTCCCCTGCCGCCGGTCGGCGAGGAGGCCGCCGCGGCCGGGCCGGGGGACCTGAGCAGGTTCGCCGCCCGGCTCCTCGAACGGCCCCTGCGGACGCCGGTCCTGGTGGCCCTCGACGACGTGCAGGGGGCGCGCCCCGCCGACCTGGAGGCGCTGCGCTCCCTGTCCGCGCTGCTCGCCACCCGTGCGCTGCCGGTGCTCGTGGTGGTGACCCTGGCCTCCCGCGGCGCCGCGCACGGAACGTGCCGTCCGGTACCGGACGGCACGCACGCCGCCGTGGACCGGCTCGTGGCGGCGCTGGCCGCCGACTCGGCACTCCGCCTGGACCTTCCGCCGCTGCCGGAGCCCGCGGTGGCGGCGCTCGCCGCCGAGGTGCTCGGCGCGCCGCCCGACGTCGTACTGGCCCGCCTGCTCGCCACGTCGGGCGGGGCGC
>NZ_JAAGLT010000075.1 GCF_010548275.1 Streptomyces sp. SID12488 | reverse complement strand
GACACCTTCGAGGACACTCCCGCCAAGGACCGGGACCCCGAGTGGTTCAAACGCGCCGTCTTCTACGAGGTCCTCGTCCGTTCCTTCCAGGACAGCAACGGCGACGGAATCGGTGACCTCAAGGGCCTCACCGCCAAACTCGACTACCTCCAGTGGCTCGGCATCGACTGCCTCTGGCTGCCCCCCTTCTTCAAGTCACCCCTGCGTGACGGCGGCTACGACGTCTCCGACTACACCGCCGTCCTCCCCGAGTTCGGCGACCTCGCCGACTTCGTCGAGTTCGTCGACGCCGCCCACCAGCGCGGCATGCGCGTCATCATCGACTTCGTCATGAACCACACCAGCGACCAGCACCCCTGGTTCCAGGAATCCAGGAACGACCCCGAAGGCCCCTACGGCGACTACTACGTATGGGCCAAGAAGGACGACCAGTACCAGGACGCCCGCATCATCTTCGTCGACACCGAAGCCTCCAACTGGACCTTCGACCCGGTCCGCAAGGAATACTTCTGGCACCGCTTCTTCTCCCACCAGCCGGACCTCAACTACGAGAACCCGGCCGTACAGGAGGAGATCATCTCCGCGCTGCGGTTCTGGCTGGACCTGGGCATCGACGGTTTCCGTCTCGACGCGGTGCCGTACCTCTACCAGGCCGAGGGCACCAACTGCGAGAACCTGCCGGCGACGCACGACTTCCTCAAGCACGTGCGCAAGGAGATCGACGCCCACTACCCGGACACGGTGTTGCTGGCGGAGGCGAACCAGTGGCCCGAGGACGTCGTCGACTACTTCGGCGACTACAGCAGCGGCGGCGACGAATGCCACATGGCGTTCCACTTCCCCGTCATGCCCCGCATCTTCATGGCCGTCCGCCGCGAATCGCGCTACCCCGTCTCGGAGATCCTCGCCAAGACCCCGGCCATCCCCTCGAACTGCCAGTGGGGCATCTTCCTGCGCAACCACGACGAGCTGACCCTGGAAATGGTCACCGACGAGGAACGCGACTACATGTGGGCCGAATACGCCAAAGACCCGCGTATGCGCGCCAACATCGGCATCAGGCGGCGCCTGGCCCCCCTCCTGGACAACGACCGCAACCAGATCGAGCTCTTCACCGCCCTGCTGCTGTCCCTGCCCGGCTCGCCGATCCTCTACTACGGCGACGAGATCGGCATGGGCGACAACATCTGGCTCGGCGACCGCGACGCCGTCCGCACCCCCATGCAGTGGACCCCCGACCGCAACGCCGGATTCTCCTCCTGCGACCCCGGCCGCCTCGTCCTGCCCACGATCATGGACCCCGTCTACGGCTACCAGGTCACCAACGTCGAAGCCTCCATGTCGTCCCCCTCCTCGCTCCTGCACTGGACCCGGCGCATGATCGAGATCCGCAAACAGAACCCCGCCTTCGGCCTCGGCTCCTACACCGAACTCCCCTCCTCCAACCCCGCCGTCATCGCCTTCCTGCGCGAACACAAGGACGACCTCGTCCTGTGCGTCCACAACTTCTCCCGCTTCGCCCAGCCCACCGAGCTGGACCTACGGGCCTTCAGCGGCGCACACCCCGTCGAACTCATCGGCGGAGTCCGCTTCCCAGCCATCGGCGAACTCCCCTACCTCCTCACCCTCGCAGGCCACGGCTTCTACTGGTTCCGGCT
>NZ_JAAGLT010000074.1 GCF_010548275.1 Streptomyces sp. SID12488 | reverse complement strand
TGCCGGGCGGCGAAGCGTGCTCAGCCACGAGACGGCAGCCGCCTGATAGCCACACCCAGCACCCCTGGGTGACCCAACCCTACGAATGGCTCGATCAACCCGATCAAGAAGGTAGAGCCGCCTGACCCGAACGCGCCCACTCAACCAGGGCAGCGGAGATCCGAAAGGGGTACTCAGCTGAGCAGCGGCGTGACCGCGTCCCGCAGCTGACCGATGTGCTCATAGTGCAGGCCCGTCAGGCCCGCGGCCCGAGCCGCGGCGACATTGCCGACCGTGTCATCGACGAACAGGCAACGCTTTGTATCAACTCCCACGCTCCGGGCAGCGATCTCGAAGACGCGTAGATCCGGCTTGGCCACCCCAATTCGGGCGGTGTTGACCACAGCGTCGAATGCCTGGGCCAGACCTACCACAGCGAGATACGCCTCCAGCCGGGTGGTGGCATTGGAGACCAGAACCACCGGCACCCGCTGGCGAACTGCGCCGAGGAGGTCCACGACCTCGGCGTCGACCCGGCCGGTGAGCGCACTCCACGCCTCGACCAGGTCCCGCGCCCGCTCGGATGATCCGCAAACCGGCGTTAGATCGTCTGCGACCTGACAGCGCCACTGTTCGTCGCTGAGTTGCCCCGTAACAGCCGAGTGCAGAAGGTCACGCTCGAACGCCGCCTTGGCCAATGTCCCCTCGGCCAATCCCCAGGACCGGTCCAGCGCGATCATCCCGTCGGGCTCCCACAGGTGCACGACTCCGTCGAAGTCGCACAGCAGCCCGTCAAACGGCAACGCAGTCATAAGCCGATCATGCCACCCGCGATTCACTCGCCGACGCCGGTCTGCAGCTGAGAAGCAGGCTCCCATCACCTGGACTGCAATCACCCTTATGACCAGGGGAATCACCTGCCGAAACTCCCGCAGGAGCGGACAGCCGCCCTCCGACGAAGCCCAACGCGACTGATCATCTTGGCACTGACGGCCATCAGTCCCACCAAGAGATCACCGGGCCCTCATGCCAACCTCATTGTCGCACCACCACGACGGCTCCACAGGGCAATCCGCACCAGGGGGCTGGGCGTCAGCCGTCGACGCGGAGCCGTCCGCAAGGCCAATACGGGGTGCGTCAAAGCCGTCTCGTGGTGAACAGGTTGGTTCCGTACAGCGCGTCCACTTCCTTCCGCTCGGTTTCAGTGAACCCGACCTTGGCCAGCACACGGCGAGAAGCGGTGTTCCAGTCCCAGACCGTGGCCCACAGACGTTCGTAGCCAGATGATCTCGCCCATTCCAGAACCGCCAACGATGCCTCGGTCGCGTATCCCTGACGCCAAACTCTGCGTAGCAGCTCGAACGCCAGTTCAGGCTCCCCTGCCGATCCTCGCTCGCTGTCGACCAGCCCGCAATAACCGATGACGTCACGAGATGCCTTCCGCTCGACCGCCAGCAACCCGCTCGACCACAGCTGGTTGGTGCGGATCGAACCCTCGAGCTCCGCGACCGTGGGGTGTCCGTCCGCGTCGATTCGGCGGTGCGGCGGCACTCTTGGATCACGTTCGGTCCACAGCTCACGCTGGACGACGGCCTCGGCTACCCGCCAAGGTCTGAGCAGCAGGCGACTTGTCTCGAGTACAACCTCACCGCCCGGAGCCGCGCCAACTGTCATGGCAGCAACCATGGCACGGGTGAGCGCGCTGTCATGCCACGGGGTGCGCTTGGTCCTCCCGAACATGGGCGCTCGATAGGCGGGACAACCGACAATCCCTCAGCATCCGCTTGGACGTGCACGTTCGGCTCTACCCGGTGGGCCGCGTTGCCCCATGGACCGACACCAGGCTCAGTTACTCATGCCTGCCCGGCTCATCGCCGGAGGCCGGGCGTCTTGCGCTGCCCATCAAGCCGCCTTCGGATCGCCTCGCTCGAATCCTGACCTGAGAAGACTCTCCATCCGAGGTTCAGACACAGGCACTCAGCTTGTTCCTTAGTAGCTGTTGTCTTTCCGGGCTTGAGGACTGCGTTTTCGCTGGTCGGGCATAGGGCGGGCGTTCCCGTGGGAGTGGTGGCGTGTCGTGTCGTCGCTGCGGTGGAGGTCGTGGATGCCGTCGGTCGT
>NZ_JAAGLT010000073.1 GCF_010548275.1 Streptomyces sp. SID12488 | reverse complement strand
CATCCCAGCGGCGTCGTGGTGGGCCCGGGCGGTGGTGGAGTCCACGCTGACCAGTGACAAGTCCGTCTTCCCCTGACGGGCGGCCTCAGCGATCACGCCTTCCAGCAGTACGGTGAAGACGCCGGCGTCCCGCCAGACCCGGAAGCGGCCGTAGACCGTCGGCCACGGGCCGAACTCCCCCGGCATTTCCCGCCACTGACTGCTGGTGCGGAACCGCCAGATCACTCCCTCGAACTGCTCACGCAGCCGCTCAGGGTATGGACCGTACTCGCCTATCGGCAGGAACGGCTCGATCAACTGCCACTGCTCGTCGGTGAGTTGCCTGCGCGTCACAGGCACCTTCCTACCGGATCCGAATTCCAGCCGAATCCGGATCGGCAAGATTGATCACGACGTCACACAGGCCCTAGTCGCGTCTGCCCACCACAGGGCAGTACGGGGACCGACTGGTGACAGGCCAGGCGCATGAACTGGAGAGGTTCGTCAATGCAGGTGTCGTCTCAGTAGTCAGCACACGGCGTGCTCCCCGGCTGATCCACCACAGCGCGCCTGATACCCCGCCCCGAGCCGCTGGCGCGGCATCCATCAGGAGTGGAATGGCCGAGATGAATTCGGTCGTTACTGCCGTCACGCCTCTTGTGCTCCGCAGGTAGCTCAGAAGTGGCATCTGGCCCAGGCGTGCGCCTGGGCGCGTGCGCTCCCGCGCGAGTGCGTAGAGCAAATGCGCCGCTGACAATCGGCCAATCGCACCAGTAGCGTTTCCACCGCTGGCGATGGGGGCCCGGCCTGCACCTCTGGGGCCGCTGGGAGCGAAAAGAGGGGGAAGCGTGACCGACGAATATGACTTTGACGCCTTTGAGCGAATCATTAAAGAGCACGTCGAGGAACAACTGGGGAAGCTGGGGAAGTTTAACCTGGTTCTTTTCGGAGACTCCGGAGCGGGAAAAAGCACACTGGTGAACGCTGTGTTTGGCCTCAATCTTGCGGAGACAGGTGTTGGCGACCCGGTGACGACGGAAATCGTTCTGCACCGTCGGCACGAAGATGATCCTCTTGGCATTTACGATTGTCCTGGCTTCGAGGTCGCCACTGGGGATCTGGATCAGGTTGTCGAGCAGGTGTCGGAGATCGTCCACAGCTCCCGGCAGAAGTCAGAGGCAGAGTGGATTCATGCCGCGTGGTTTGTGGTGAACCACCGGAATAACCGGTTCCTACCTGCGCATGTTGAGCTTGTACGGGCACTGGCCGACATGGACCTCCCTGTGTTCCTCGTTCTGACACATGTAGCCAGAGTCGGTCAGGACATCGAATCGAATGCCTTGGCGCTTTCCAGAGAGATTGTGGCCAAACAGCTTCCACTGGCGGCTGAAGGTCAGATTTTCTTGGTGAATTCGCAAGAGCTCGACCTACCCGGCGGGGCGAAGTATCCAGTTCACGGCATGAAGGATCTACTCGATGCCACCGTGGAAGCAATTCCTGAAGCTGCGCGTCGGGCCGCCTTAGCGGCCCAGCGACTCGACTTCACGCATCAGCGTATGGAAGCGCTCCAAGCTGTCGAACGTGCCAAAAAGATGGCTCAAGCCACTCAGTTTATTCCCGTTCCTGGTGCCGACATGGCCGGCTTTGCGGTGATTTTGAGCCGGCTAGTCGTGGAAATTAGCGTTGTCTACGGCGTGCCGCTGTCACGGAAGCAGTTGGCGGGGCTTACATGGACTGCCTTCATCGGCGGAACAGTCAGTAAGCAAGGAACGGGATGGCTGGTCAAGGAAGCAGCCAAGCGGCTTGGTCAGCAGATGGGCCGAAACATCCCGTTCGTTGGTACGGCTGTCAATGCTGCCAGCGCGGCGGCCGCGGGGCCGCTCACGGTCGCTGTTGGGCACGCTTGGATCGCCGTGTGTGAGTTCGTGCGCACCAAGGCGAAGCGGATCGAGGACACCCATGGTGTCGACTTGATCGAGCTATTTAAGCGCTACTACGAGCAGCGCTCACGCTCAGAGTAGTGGGCCAATCCCTGTTTGCAGTAAGGAGCATTAGTGGGCGGCAACTATCGTCGGCGGGGAGCCGAAGGTGACCCTGGGCGGGGGCGCCGGGGCAACACTCGTCTTTCCGCAGTGCAGTTGCGTAACCGGGCGC
>NZ_JAAGLT010000072.1 GCF_010548275.1 Streptomyces sp. SID12488 | reverse complement strand
CGATCTCCCTGCCGCGCACCCCGGCGGCGCCGTACGCGGCGGGGATGCCCTTCGCCGCGCGCCCGGCCCAGCGCCTGCCGGACGCCCACGACTGGGCGGCGGAGGTCGCCGCGGGCATGGACGCGGGCGTGCGGATCTCGCTCCGCCTCGACCTGTCGGCGTACGAACTGTTCGACGACCCCGACCGGGCGCCCACCGCGGGCGCGGCGATCGTCCAGGTGCACAGTCTCGCCGACCCCACCCTGGTGACCGACGCGGCGACCCTCTGGGCAGGCACCGCGGACGCGGCCTTCGGAGCACGCGCCCGCGTGGACGCGGCCCTGGCGGTGCGCCGCGCGGCCCGCGTCTGGCCCCCGCTCGACCGTCTCACCGAGCAGGAGGCGCCCGCAGTACTGGCACTCTCCGAAGAGGAGCTGTACGACCTGCTCGGGGTGGTCGCGACCCGCCTCGCCGCGGCCGGCGTCGCCGTGCACTGGCCCCGGGACCTCGCCCAGGACCTGACCGCCCAGGCGGTCGTACGTCCGGCGCCCGGCTCGGCGAAGGACGGCACCGGCTTCTTCGAGAGCGAGGAACTCCTGCAGTTCCGCTGGCAGTTGGCGCTCGGCGGAGATCCGCTCACCGAGGCGGAGATGGACCTGCTGGCGGAGGCCCACCGTCCCGTCGTACGCCTCAAGGACCAGTGGGTGCTCGTCGACCCGGCCCTCGTCCGCAAGGCACGCAAGCGCGAACTGGGCCTGCTCGACCCGGTCGACGCGCTCTCCGCGGCCCTCACCGGCCGAGTGGAGGTCGACGGCGAGAGCGTCGAGGCGGTCCCGGTCGGCGCACTGGCGGTCCTGCGTGACCGGCTGACGGCGGGCATCACCCCGGTGGAACCGCCCCCGGGGCTCCAGGCCCGCCTCCGTGACTACCAGCTCCGGGGCCTGGCCTGGCTGGACCTCATGACCTCCCTCGGCCTCGGCGGCTGCCTCGCCGACGACATGGGGCTCGGCAAGACGATCACCGTCATCGCCCTGCATCTGCGGCGGGCCCGCCGCGAGCCGACGCTGGTGGTCTGCCCGGCCTCCCTGCTGGGCAACTGGCAGCGCGAGATCAACAAGTTCGCGCCCGGCGTCCCCGTCCGCCGCTACCACGGCCCCGACCGCACCCTGGACGACATGACGGGCGGCTTCGTCCTCACGACGTACGGCACCATGCGGTCGACGGCGCCCCGGCTGGCCGAGCAGCCGTGGGGGATGGTCGTCGCGGACGAGGCGCAGCACGTCAAGAACCCCTATTCGGCGACGGCGAAGGCACTGCGCACGATCCCGACCCCCGCGCGCGTGGCGCTCACCGGCACCCCCGTGGAGAACAACCTCTCCGAACTCTGGGCCCTGCTCGACTGGACGACCCCCGGTCTTCTGGGCCCCCTCAAGTCCTTCCGCGCCCGGCACGCGCGCGCGGTGGAGACCGGTGAGGACGAGGAGGCGGTGGCCCGGCTCGCCCGCCTGGTCCGCCCGTTCCTGCTGCGCCGCAAGAAGTCCGACCCGGGCATCGTCCCCGAACTGCCGCCGAAGACGGAGACGGACCACCCGGTCCCCCTGACCCGCGAACAGGCCGCGCTGTACGAGGCGGTCGTACGCGAGTCGCTGCTCGCCATCGAGACGGCGGACGGCATCGGCCGCCGGGGTCTGGTGCTGAAGCTGCTGACCTCCCTCAAGCAGATCTGCGACCATCCGGCCCTGTACCTGAAGGAGGAGGCCCCCGGGCCCGCCACAGGGGACCGGCTGGCCGCCCGCTCCGGCAAACTCGCCCTGCTGGACGAGTTGTTGGACACCCTGCTCGCCGAGGACGGCTCGGCCCTGGTCTTCACGCAGTACGTGGGGATGGCCCGCCTGATCACTTCCCACCTCGCGGCCCGCGCGGTCCCGGTGGAACTGCTCCACGGCGGCACCCCGGTCCCCGAGAGGGAACGCATGGTGGACCGTTTCCAGAGCGGCGCGACCCCGATCCTGATCCTCTCCCTGAAGGCCGCCGGCACCGGCCTCAACCTCACGCGCGCGGGCCATGTCATCCACTTCGACCGCTGGTGGAACCCCGCGGTCGAGGAACAGGCCACGGACCGCGCATACCGCATCGGCCAGACCCAGCCGGTCCAGGTGCACCGCCTGATCACCGAGGGCACGGTCGAGGACCGTATCGCGGAGATGCTGGAGTCCAAGCGGGCCCTGGCCGACGCGATCCTGACCTCCGGTGAGTCGTCCTTCACGGAACTGACGGACCGGGCACTGTCCGACCTGGTCTCCCTGCGGGGGGCGGTGTGATGTCGTCGGAGGAGCACCGGGAGCCAGAGGAAGGGCACGCCACGGTGGGGGAGGAGCCGGAGCCGGACGGGCAACCACTGTCGGGCGAGGCCGAGCCGGACCGGCCCGCCGACGCCGCGCGCAGGGCGTTGCGGGCGGCGCGGGAGCGCGCGGGTCAGGAGGCGACCGGGACACACGGCGCGG
>NZ_JAAGLT010000071.1 GCF_010548275.1 Streptomyces sp. SID12488 | reverse complement strand
CGGGGGATGGATCTGAAGGCGTTTGTTCTGTATTCGTCGGTCTCTGGTCTGTTGGGTACGGCGGGTCAGGCGAACTATGCGGCGGCGAACACGTTCCTGGATGCGTTGGCTGCGCATCGGCGGGCTGTTGGGCTTCCTGCCACCTCCCTCGCCTGGGGCCTGTGGGCGGAGACCAGCGCCATCACCGGCCACCTCGCCGACGCCGACCTGCGCCGTCTGGCCCGCTCCGGCCTGCTGCCGCTGGCGACCGACGACGCGATGGCCCTCTTCGACGCGGCCCCGGCCACCGGTGAGAGCGTCCTCGCCGTCACCCGGCTCGACACCCGGGCGATCCGCGCCATGGGGGACCGGGTACCGGCACTCCTCGCCGGTCTCGTCCGCGGGCACACGCCCCGCCGCGCGGTAGCGGCGGCCGGCGCGACCTCCCCCGCCCGGAGCGCAGGCCAGGGGCTCGCCGAGCGGCTCGCCGTCCTGTCCGCGACCGACCGGGAACGGACCCTGGTGGACCTGGTGCGCGGCCGGGTGGCCGCCGTACTCGGCCACGCCGACCACACGGTGATCGACGCCGACCGGGCGGTCCAGGAACTCGGCTTCGACTCGCTGACCGCCGTCGAACTGCGGAACCAGCTCGGTACCGAGGCGGGCCTGAGGCTGCCGAGCACGCTGGTCTTCGACCACCCCACCCCCCGGGCGCTCGCGAAGTATCTGGCCGAACAGCTCTCCGTGGAGGAGACAGCCCCCGACGAGCGGGTGCTCGCCGAACTGTCCCGGCTCAAGGCAGCCATCGAGGCGGTCGCCACCGACGAGTCGGCCCACGGCCGGATCACCACGAGCCTGCGTGAACTCCTCGACGCCGCCGACAGCGCGGCCGGGACCACGGACCCCGACGAGGACGACGACCTGGAGTCGGCGACGGACGAGGAACTGTTCGCGCTCGTCGACGACCTGAACTGAGCCGCAACCGCCCACGACGACACCGACCACCGCACGAGACACGGGAGTTGACCCACCATGGCGGGCGAGGACAAGCTTCGCGACTACCTGAAGAAGGCCGTCGCCGACGGCCGTGAGGCACGTCGGCAGCTGCGGGACCTGGAGGAGAAGAGGCGCGAGCCGATAGCGATCGTGGGCATGGCGTGCCGCTACCCCGGTGGCGTGTCCTCGCCCGACGACCTCTGGCGCCTCGTGGCGGACGGCAAGGACGCCATCGGCGGCTTCCCCGACAACCGGGGCTGGGACCTGGACACCCTCTACGACCCGGACCCCGAGCGCACGGGCACCACGTACACCCGCGAGGGCGGATTCCTCTACGACGCCGACGGGTTCGACCCCGCCTTCTTCGGGATGTCCCCGCGTGAGGCCACCGCGATCGACCCACAGCAGCGACTCCTCCTGGAGACGGCGTGGGAGGCGTTCGAGCACGCCGGTATCGACGCCACCGCACTGCGCGGCTCAGGCACCGGCGTGTTCACGGGCCTGATGTACAACGACTACGGCTCACGGCCCCACCTGCCTCCGGAGGACTTCGAGGGCTATCTCTTCAGCGGCAGCGCCGCGAGCGTCGCCGCAGGCCGGCTCTCGTACACCTACGGCTTCGAGGGGCCCGCCGTGTCCGTCGACACCGCGTGCTCGTCCTCGCTGGTCGCCCTGCATCTGGCGGCGAACGCGCTGCGCAACGGCGAGTGCTCGCTCGCCATCGCCGGCGGCGTCACGGTGATGTCGACACCCGTCGCCTTCCTCGAGTTCGCCCGCCTCAGGGGTCTGTCGCCCGATGGGCGTTCGAAGTCGTTCGCCGGGGCGGCGGATGGTGTGGCGTGGTCGGAGGGTGTGGGGCTGTTGGTGGTGGAGCGGTTGTCGGATGCCCGTAGGAACGGTCATCGGGTGCTGGCTGTGGTCCGTGGCAGTGCGGTGAATCAGGACGGTGCGAGTAATGGGCTGACGGCGCCGAACGGTCCGTCGCAGGAGCGGGTGATCCGGCAGGCGCTGGCGTCGGCGGGTCTTGCTCCTGCTGATGTGGATGTGGTGGAGGCGCATGGTACGGGGACGCGGTTGGGTGATCCGATCGAGGCGCAGGCGTTGTTGTCGACGTATGGGCGGGAGCGGTCGGACGGTCGGCCGTTGTATTTGGGGTCGTTGAAGTCGAACATCGGGCATGCGCAGGCGGCTGCGGGTGTGGGTGGTGTGATCAAGATGGTGCAGGCGATGCGTCATGGGGTGTTGCCGAAAACGTTGCATGTTGATGAGCCGTCGCCGTTCGTGGAGTGGGGCACGGGTGCGGTGGAGTTGTTGACGGAGGCGCGTGAGTGGCCGGTTCGGGAGCGGGCGCCGCGTCGGGCAGGAGTGTCGTCGTTCGGATTCGGCGGCACCAACGCCCACGTGATCATCGAGGAAGTCCCCGCCGAGACGCCCACCGAGGCCGCCGAGGCCGCCGAAAAGCGCACCCCGCCCGTACTGCCGTGGCTCCTGTCCGCACGCACCCCTCAGGCGCTCACCGCCCAGGCCGAACGCCTCCGCGTCTTCGCCGGCCGGCCCGACGCGGCCGACCCACTGGACATCGCCTACTCCCTGGCCACCACCCGTACCACCTTCGAGCACCGCGCGGTGGTCGTGGGCACCGGGCGCACCGAACTCCTCGACGAACTCGGCCGGTTGAACCCCGTCACCCCGTCAAGCGGTGGGTTGGCTTTGGTGTTCTCGGGTCAGGGTGCTCAGCGGGTGGGGATGGGGCGGGAGTTGTGGGGGGCGTTTCCGGTGTTTGCGGGGGCGTTGGATGAGGTGTGTGGTGTGTTGGATCCGTTGTTGGGTGGGTCGTTGAGGGGGGTGTTGTTCGCGGCGGAGGGTTCGGCTGGGGCGTTTTCGTTGGGGGAGACGGGGTGGACGCAGC
>NZ_JAAGLT010000070.1 GCF_010548275.1 Streptomyces sp. SID12488 | reverse complement strand
CGCCGAGGTTGCCGGTGGTGTCGACGGTGACGGGCCGGGTGGCCTCGGGTGAGGATCTGCGGTCCGCGGACTACTGGGTGGACCAGGTCCGCCGGCCCGTCCGCTACGCCGACGCCGTCACCACCCTGGAAGCCGAAGGCGTCACCACGCTCCTGGAGATCGGCCCCGGCGGTGTCCTCGCCGCCCTGGCCACCCAGGCCGTACGCGACCCCGACGCCCTGGCCGCCACCGTCGCGACCCGCGCGGGCCGTCCCGAGCCGGAGACCCTGGTCGAAGCGCTCGGCACGCTCCACGCACGTGGCATCCCCGTCGACTGGGAGGCGTACTTCACCGGTACCGGAGCCCGCCGGGTCCCGCTGCCCACCTACGCCTTCCGGCACCAGCGGTACTGGCTCGACGCGCTGCCCCCGTTGGACGGCGCCCGCGTGTCACGCCCCGTCTCGGCACCGTCGGCAACGCCCGACGGCCACGAGGAGACGAGCGGCACCGTTTCCCTGGCCGAGCGGCTCGCTCCGCTGAGCGAGGCACAGCAGGAGCAGTACCTCCTGACCGTCGTGACGGAACTGGTGGCGAACGTGCTCAAGCACCCGGACACCTCCGACATCATGCCCGACCGCCCCTTCCAGGAGCTCGGCTTCGATTCCCTCACCGGCGTCGAACTACGCAACCGGCTGGGTGCCGAGACCGGCCTGCCGCTGCCCGCCACCGTCGTCTTCGACCATCCGTCACCCGCCGCTCTCGCGGCCTACGTACGCGTTGAAGCGGTGGCCGCCCACGACGTGCCGGCCCGTTCCGTGACCGCGGAACTCGACCGGCTGGAGGCCTCCCTCGAAGCCCTGGCGGTGGACGGTCCAGGAACCGATGACACGAAGGCGGCACTCTCCGCACGGCTGAGGGCCCTCGCCGACCGCTTCGCCGGACCGGCCGACGGACCGCTCCCGTCCACTGCCGCGGCCGATGTTGCGGACCTGATGGCGGCCTCGTCCGCTGACGAGATCTTCGACTTCATCGACAGTCGGCTCGGCCGGGCAACGGACTGACGTCCCACGCCCCTGCCGTCCAGCACCATCTACAACAGCCCAAAACCGCTCAGAACCGACCATTCCGGTACCGAGGAGAGACTGATTCCGCATGTCCGCTGACGTGTCCCGTGAGCAGAAGCAGGCCCAGACCAAGGAACAGAAGCTCGTCGACTACCTGAAGTGGGTGACAGCCGACCTGCAGAAGGCGCGCGAGCGGATCGACACGCTGGAATCGGCCGCCACCGAACCCGTCGCCATCGTGGGCATGGCGTGCCGCTTCCCGGGCGGCGTCGCGTCGCCGGACGACCTGTGGCGCCTCGCCGCCGAAGGCCGGGACGCGATCGGCGAGTTCCCCACGGACCGGGGCTGGGATCTGGACGCCCTGTACAGCACCGACCGGGACGAGCCGGGCACCTCCTACACCAGGGAGGGCGGATTCCTCGACGGGGCTGCCCTGTTCGATGCCGACTTCTTCGGCATCTCGCCCCGCGAGGCCCGCGCCATGGACCCCCAGCAGCGCGTCCTCCTGGAGACGGCGTGGGAGGCGATCGAAGACGCCGGGATCGACCCGGCGACGCTCCGGGGCAGCCGTACCGCCGTGTTCGCCGGCGTGATCGAGCAGAGCTACCTCGGCCTCGAAGGCCCCGCCGAACTTGAGGGCCACCTCATGACCGGCAAGCTGAGCAGCGTGGCCTCCGGGCGCATCGCCTACACCTTCGGCCTCGAAGGCCCGGCCGTGTCCGTCGACACCGCGTGCTCGTCCTCGCTGGTCGCCCTCCACCTGGCGGTCGAGTCGGTACGCCGAGGAGAGTCGACCCTCGCTCTCGCGGGCGGCGCGACGGTCACCGCGACCCCGGGCGGGTTCGTCGACTTCTCCCGGCAGGGCGGACTGGCGCCCGACGGACGGATCAAGTCCTTCGCCGCGATGGCCGACGGCACCTCCTGGTCGGAGGGTGTGGGGCTGTTGGTGGTGGAGCGGTTGTCGGATGCCCGTAGGAACGGTCATCGGGTGCTGGCTGTGGTCCGTGGCAGTGCGGTGAATCAGGACGGTGCGAGTAATGGGCTGACGGCGCCGAACGGTCCGTCGCAGGAGCGGGTGATCCGGCAGGCGCTGGAGAGCGCCCGCCTCGCCCCTGCCGACGTGGACGCCGTGGAAGCACACGGTACGGGGACGCGCCTGGGGGATCCGATCGAGGCGCAGGCGTTGCTGGCGACCTATGGGCGTGGCCGGGAACGGCCTTTGTGGCTCGGGTCGTTGAAGTCGAACATCGGACACACGGTTGCGGCGGCCGGCGTCGGCGGCGTGATCAAGATGATCCAGGCCATGCGGCACGGCGTGCTCCCCAAGACCCTGCACGTCGACCGGCCCACCCCCATGGTCGACTGGAGTTCCGGTCCGGTCCGACTGCTCACCGAGGTGCGCGACTGGCCGGCCCGTGAGTCGGGCCCGCGCCGCGCCGCCGTCTCGGCGTTCGGCGTGAGCGGCACAAACGCCCACGTCATCCTTGAGGAGGCGCCGGCGACGGACGCCACCTCCCCTGAGCCGGGCCCGGACCGGACGCTCCCGGCAGTGCCCTGGTTCCTCTCCGCACCGGACGCGGACGCCCTGCGCGCACAGGCCGAGCGGCTGAGCGACCACCTGGCCGCCCACCCCGAGCAGTCCGCCCTCGACGTCGCCCGCTCCCTCGCGACCACGCGCACCCTGCACCCCCACCGCGCCGTCCTGACCGGAGCCGACCGCGAGGAACTCGCCCATTCGCTAAGGCAGTTGACCGAGCCGGAATCGGCTGTGGCACCTCTGACCGTCGAAGCCCCCACCCGTCCCGGTGGGTTGGCTTTGGTGTTCTCGGGTCAGGGTGCTCAGCGGGTGGGGATGGGGCGGGAGTTGTGGGGGGCGTTTCCGGTGTTCGCGGGGGCGTTGGATGAGGTGTGTGGTGTGTTGGATCCGTTGTTGGGTGGGTCGTTGAGGGGGGTGTTGTTCGCGGCGGAGGGTTCGGCTGGGGCGTTTTCGTTGGGGGAGACGGGGTGGACGCAGC
>NZ_JAAGLT010000006.1 GCF_010548275.1 Streptomyces sp. SID12488 | reverse complement strand
GGAGAACTCCATCGGCCTGGTCACCGCCCTCAACCCGTACATCGGATACACGGCCGCCACCGACATCGCCAAGGAGGCGCTCGTCAGCGGCCGGGGCGTCGCCGAACTCGTCCTGGAAAAAGGCCTGTTGCCCGCCGAACGACTCGCGGACCTGCTGCGCCCCGAGATCCTGGCGGGCAACGGCGCGTAGCGCTCCGCCGGACAGGCGGGTTCTTTGCTGTGGGCCGGTGGGGGCTGGTCGCTCCCCCACTCTCGGCTTCTCCCCCAGAGCCTTAAGGCCCTGGGGGGACCCCCAGAGCGGGGGGACCCCCATCGCGGCGGAGCCGCATATTGACACAGCCCCGCGTCCCTGGCCGGGCGCTGTCGCGCACCTGGTTTCACCACGACCGCTCAGACACACGAACGCGCACCAGGACCGTCCCGAAGGGAGAATGGCGATCATGGCACCAGCTCCTTCGCCCTCGTCCTCGCCCCCGACCTTCCAGCCGGTTCTGGAACGCATCGCCGAGGAGATCGAACGCACCCCCGGCCGTGGGCGCCCCGCCGACTACATCCCGGCCCTCGCGTCGCGAGACCCCCGCAGCTTCGGCATGGCCGTCGCCGAACTCGACGGCACGGTGTACGGGGTGGGGGACTGGCGGGAGCCGTTCTCCGCGCAGTCCGTCACCAAGGTCTTCACCCTCGCCCTCGACCTGGCCCGCGAGGGCGACGAACTCTGGGAGCACGTCGGCCGCGAACCCTCCGGCAATCCCTTCAACTCCCTGATCCAGCTGGAGTACGAGAGCGGCATCCCGCGCAATCCGTTCATCAACGCGGGCGCCCTCGTCGTCACCGACCGCCTGCACACCCGTACCGGGGACGCGGCCGGCACACTCCTCGACTTCCTGCGCACGGAGTCCGGCAACCCCGGGCTCACCTTCGACAAGGAGGTCGCCGCCTCCGAGGCCGGACGCGGCCACCGCAACGCTGCCCTCGCCCACTTCATGGCCTCGTACGGCAACATCGACAACCCGGTCCCGGACCTGCTGGAGCAGTACTTCCGCCAGTGCTCGGTCGAGGCGTCCTGCGCGGATCTCGCCCTCGCGTCGGCCTTCCTGGCCCGCCACGGCGTCCGGGCCGACGGCACCCGCCTCCTTACCCAGAGCCAGTCCAAACAGATCAACGCCATCATGCTGACCTGCGGTACCTACGACGCGGCGGGCGACTTCGCCTACCGAGTGGGCCTCCCCGGCAAGAGCGGAGTGGGCGGCGGCATCATCGCGATCGTCCCGGGCCGCTGCACGCTGTGCGTGTGGAGCCCCGGCCTGGACGAGCGGGGCAACTCGGTGGCGGGGGTGGCAGCCCTGGACCGTTTCACGACACTGACGGGAGTGTCGGTCTTCTGACCCTTGAGTGTTCTGACGGAACTTCTCAACGCCCTGTGGGGGGCGCCCCGACAGGGGCGCGGGGAACTGCGCGACAAGCCCCACCGGCGGGCAGCCGACAAGGCAACACCACCGACCACTCACCGGTAATACGCAGGCCCCCGCCTGGAAGGCACCCCGTAGCCGTCCGTCCACTCACGCTTGCCACGCTGCACGGGTGAAGGCTCCCCCGATCGACCTCTCCCGCTGTCAGGCCACAGGCCTGATCGGCACCGCGTGCCTCGCGCTCGGAGGCGAGAGTGCCGGGGCCCTCCCCGTACGGGAGTTCATCGCACCCTCCACCGACCGCGCCGCACTGGGCCTGGTCGGCGTCTACTTCGGTGTCGTCCTGCTGATAGCCGCCTGGACCCTGCTCGGCAGACTGGTCCGGGGCCCGGAGCCGCCCTCCGTACGGTCCCTGATGCTCGTCCTCGCCGTCTGGGCGGCCCCGCTCCTCCTCGCGCCGCCCCTGTTCAGCCGGGACGTCTACAGCTATCTCGCCCAGGGCGCGATGGTCGACGCGCACATGGACGTGTACACGCACGGCCCCGCCCTGCTCGGCGGCCCGCTCGCCGCCGAGGTCGCCCCGGTGTGGCAGCAGACCGGCGCCCCCTACGGCCCGGTGTTCCTCGCCGTCGCGTCCGGGCTCTCCGGACTGACCCGCGGCGAGATCCCCGCCGGACTGTTCGGCCTGCGGCTGGTCGCGCTGCTCGGCGTGGCGCTGATGGCGGCGGCCCTGCCCCGCCTCGCCCGGCACAGCGGCGCCGACCCGGCCGCCGCGCTCTGGCTCGGCGCCCTCAACCCGCTGGTCCTGCTGCACCTGGTGGCGGGCGCCCACAACGACGCGATCATGCTCGGGCTGCTCGGCATCGGCCTGGTGGCGGCGCTGGGCCGGTGGCCGGTCCTCGGCGCCGTACTCGTGACGCTCGCCGCCCTCGTCAAGGCGCCGGCCGTCCTCGGCCTCGCCGCGGTCGTGGCGCTCCAGATCCGCGCGGGCCGCAGCCCGGTGCGGGCGGTACTGACCACCGCGGGCGCGGCAGCCGCGACGACCGTCGGCGTCACCGCGCTGGCCGGTACCGGATACGGCTGGATAGGCGCCCTGAAAACCCCGGTGTCGCCCCAGAACTGGGCTCTCACCAGCCTTCTCGGCCGCGCGACGGCCGCCGTGCTCACCGAGGTCGGCAGCGATCTGGCACCGCTCGCCGTGCCGGCCTGGCACCTGCTCGGCATCGCCGTCACCGTCCTGGCCATCGCCTTCATATGGCTGCGCCGCCCACGCCTCAGCCCGGTCTACGCTCTTGGCCTCAGCCTGGCCGTCGTGGTCGTCCTCGGCCCGGCGATCCGGCCCTGGTACGCCCTGTGGGCCCTGTTCCTCATCGCCGCCGCGGCGCCCAGCACCTCCGTACGCCACCGCCTCGCCGCCGTCACAGGGGTCGTCGCGCTCCTCGCCCTGCCGAGCGGCGCGCCCGCCGGGACCGAGGAACTGGTCCTGGCCGTCTCCGGCGGCGCGCTGGCCGTGGTCGTCCTCTGGCAGGCCCACCAGACGGCCCGGACACCCCTGCGGGAGAGCACGGTATGAGCCTGAGCCCTGTGAGACTGCCCCGCACCGACCGGGAACGACTGCTCCTGGTGCTCGCCCTCGTCGTCACGGTGACCGTGTTCACCGCGACCGTGCCCCTGCTGCGCGGCTGGTTCGACCTGCGGGTCTACTACGGGACAGTCGACACCTGGGTCCACCACGGCGGCCGGATCTACGACTACCGGGTGCCCGGCACGACGTACGGCTTCACCTATCCGCCGTTCGCGGCCGTCAGCATGCTGCCGATGGCGCTGCTCGGGCTGCGCGCCGCGATCACCGCCGCGCTGCTGCTCAACCTGGCGGCGCTCGGCGCGGTGGTGTGGATGACCGCCGGACCCGTGCTGCGCCGGTACGGCTGGTACGGCTGGGCCCTGACCGGCTGCGCGCTGGCACTGTTCGAACCCGTCCGAGACACCGTCAGCTTCGGCCAGGTGAACCTCGTACTGCTGGCCCTAGTCCTCACGGACGCCTGGCTGCTGACGACCGGGCGGGCCCGCTGGGCGGGTATCGGGATCGGGCTCGCCGCCGCCATCAAGCTGACCCCCGCCCTGTTCATCGGGTTGCTGCTGCTCGCCGGGCGGCGGCGGGCCGCCGGGGTCGCGACGGCCGTCGCCGGTGCGGCCACCGCGCTCGCGGCCTGGATCGCGCCGGACGCCTCGCGGTTCTACTGGAGCGAGGCGCTGTGGGACACCCAGCGCATCGGGAAGGCGGCGTACGTCTCCAACCAGTCGCTCCAGGGTGTGCTGGCGCGGCTGGCCGAGCCGGGTGAACCGAGCCGTGCCGTGTGGCTCGTGCTGGTCGTGGTCGTCCTCGGTGTCTGGGCGTGGCGTGCCCGGCGGGCCGTCGCGGTGGGGGACTGGTGGGCCGCGTTCGCCCTCACCGGGCTGACCGCCTGTCTGGTCAGCCCGATCACCTGGGTCCACCATCTCGTCTGGCTGCTCCCGTCGTTCGCCGTCCTGCTGCGCACCGGGCACACGCGCGTGGCGGGTGCTCTGTACGCGGTGCTGTGTACGAGCGTCGTGTGGCTGTGGTTCGACGACGCGTCCGGCGTCGACGGCTTCGTCGGCGGCAGCGCGTACGTCTGGGTCACCCTCGGGCTGCTGCTGTGGCTGCCGGTGGACGACGCCGGTCAGACCCGTTTCGGGCCCACGAGCCGCAACACCAGCGACACCGCTCCGGCGCCGAGTGCGGCCGCTCCGAGGATCGTCCAGGTCGCCGGCCAGCCCGGCCCGCTGTCGGACGCCACGGTCGCGGCCACCGGCACTGGCACCGGCGCCGACCTAGGCGCTTCCGGGCCCGCCTGCGCCACCGGCCGCGCGGCGACCAGCGAGCCGACGGGAGTCACGCGTCCGGCGGCCCCGAAGCCCCAGTCGAGCAGCGAGCGGGCCTCCTCGTAGACGGCGTATCCGCCGCCGTCCTGAGGGTTCATCACCGTGACGACCAGGGTGCGCCCGCCCCGGCGCGCGGCGGCGACCAGCGTGTTGCCGGCCTTGCTGGTGTAGCCGTTCTTGACGCCGATCACGCCCCGGTAGCGCTTGACGCCGTTGGCGCCGGTCAGCAGCCGGTTGGTGTTCTGGATCTCGTACGACCGGCCGCCCCCGCCCGGGAACTTCGCGTAGGCCGTGCCGCAGTAGGCGGCGAAGTCGGCGTTGCGCAGCCCGGTGCGACCGAACACCGCGAGGTCGTACGCCGACGACACCTGGCCCGACGTGTCGTAGCCGTCGGGTGAGCGCACGTGGGTGTCGCGGGCGCCCAGGGAGCGGGCCTTGGCCTGCATCCGGACGGCGGTGTCGCGCCAGCCCCCGCTCATGGCGGCCAGGACGTGCACGGCGTCGTTCCCGGAGTTGAGGAACACCCCCCGCCACAGGTCGGAGACACGGTACGTACGCCCCGCCGCGACCCCGACCAGACTGCTGCCGGCCCCGATGCCCGCCAGATCGGACTCGGTGACCTTGTGCCGCAGGCCCGCGGGCAGTGTGGGCAGCACGGTGAGGGCGAAGAGTGTCTTGAGCGTGCTGGCCGGCGGCAGTTTGCGGTGCGCGTTGTGCGCGGCGAGCACCTCACCGGTGCCGGCGTCGGCCACCAGCCACGACAGCGCGGACACGTCCCGGGGGAGGCGGGGCGCTCCGGGGCGGAGCCGGGCCTGGGTGCCGGAGCGGTACAGCAGCCGCGCGTCCGCGGCCGTCGGCGCGACCGGGTCGGCACCGGTGCTGGCGGACGCCGTGACGGGCGGGAGCGCCAGCACGCCCGTCACGCACAGCGCACAGCAGGAGGCGGCGATCCGGGAAGAGAATCTGATGGTCATACCGCAAACGTAAGAATGGACGCGCCGAACGTGGCGCTGCCGGGGCCGAAGAGCGGGCCCGAACACCCGGATGCCACACCCGGGGAGCACGCAGGCGCCCAAAGGTGTGGCTACTCGGCGGGCAGTGTCGGCTGGATGCGCCGCAGGAAGGTCGCGTTGTCGGGCGTGCTGCGGAGCCGCTCCAGGAGGGTTTCCAGGTTTGCCTGGCCGTCCCGCGTCTGCAGGGCCCGCCTCAGCCCCTGAACGGTCGTCAACTCCGCCGGAGACAGAAGGAGTTCCTCACGGCGGGTGCCGGACGGGTTGATGTCGACGGCCGGGTAGACGCGCCGGGAGGCGAGCTCGCTGCTCAGCCGCAGCTCCATGTTGCCCGTGCCCTTCAGCTCCTCGAAGAAGAAGCCGTCGGCACGGGAACCGGTCTCCACCAGGGCCGTGGCGAGGATCGTGAGCGAACCGCCCTCCTCGGCCAGGCGTGCGGCGCCGAACAGCCGCTTCGGCCCGATCAGCGCGGCGGCGTCGACCCCGCCGCTGAGGGTGCGGCCACCGGAGGCCGCCGCGTTGTTGTGGGCCCTGCACAGCCGGGTGAGGGAGTCCAGGAGGATGACGACGTCCTCGCCCGCCTCGACCAGGCGCTTGGCCCGCTCGATGACGAGTTCGGCGAGCGCGATGTGCTGCTTGGGTGCCTTGTCGAAGGTCGAGGCGTACACCTCGCCGCGCACGGAGCGCCGCATGTCGGTGACCTCCTCGGGCCGTTCGTCGAGCAGCACCACCATCAGGCGGCACTCGGGGTGGTTGCCGGCGACGGCCGCCGCGACCTGCTGGAGCAGCACGGTCTTGCCAGTCTTGGGCGGGGCCACGATCAGCCCGCGCTGCCCCTTGCCGACGGGTGCGATCAGGTCGGTGACGCGTCCGGTGAGTCCGGCCGCCGGGTGTTCGAGGCGGAGCCGGTCGCGCGGGTGCAGCGGGGTGAGGTCGCGGAAGTGGCGACGGCCGCGCAGCTCTTCGGGCGTAAGGCCGTTGACCAGCGCGACCTCGGTCAGGGCGCGCTGGGTGCCCTGTGCGCCGGAGACGAGGTCGCCCTTGCGCAGGCCGTGGCGGCGGATCAGTGCCGGGGAGACCTGGAGGTCGGTGGATGTGGGCAGGCAGCTGTCGGCGGCCCGCAGATACCCCTTCCCGTTGCCGTCGATGTCGAGGACACCGGTCGCGATACGGGTCGGGGACAGTTGTTCAGCGCCCTGTCCAGGGCGACGTTCGAGTGTGGTGGTCATGGTCGGAGGGTCCTTTCACGGACGGTGACGCATGCCGCATGAGGCACGCGGAAGCAAGAGAGAGGGGAGGGCCGCGAGAACTGAGCGCGCCGGGCGCGCTGCGGGCGGCGGAAGACAGCGACACCTCGGGTACGACAGAACTACGTCGTAGCTGGTGAGGTGGTACTGGGAGAGCCGATGCGCCGATCGGGAATCCGACGGGCGGGTCAGCGAACTGAGGAAGAACAACACCGGCGCCCTAAACAGGGCGTACACAAGTGCTGACAGCACCGTACCACGCGACGCGCGGATGAGGCTGTGATTCGTGACTCAGCGGCTCGCGAGGAGCCCGTACAGGAGCGGGATGCGCGGCTCGGGCAACCGCCACCAGCCCGACTCCGTACGTTCCATCCGGGGCCAGCGCGGCCAGGGCAGTTCGTCGCTCTCGCGCAACCGCCGGATGGTCAGTCCCGCGCCGATCAACGCGTTGACCGCCTCGTCCATTCCGTGCATCCACTCGAAGCTCTCGGTGGCCCCCGCCACGGCCGGCCCGTCGGTGTACGTGAACGTCGCGTCGCGGTGCACGGCGACGCCCGGCGCGCCCAAGTAGTCGTGCCGCAGCAGGAGTTCGCCGGTGTCGTCAGGGGCGGGCTTCGGGCCGAGCGAGTTGAGCAGCGGATGGAACTCCACGAAGTACAACAGGCCGCCCGGGCGCAGGAGTTGAGCGACCGTCTCCGCCCAGCGGTCCAGGTCGGGCAGATAGCACAGGGCGCCCTTCCCGGTGTACACGACGTCGAACCGCCGCTGCTCCAGGGCCTCCACGGCGTCGTACACGTTCGCCCGTACGTATGTCACGTCGAGGCCCGCCTTCGCCGCGATGCCGCGCGCGGCCGTCACGGACGCCTCGGAGATGTCGAGGCCGACGGCCCGCGCCCCGCGCTCGGCGAAGGCGAGGGTCTCCGTGCCGAGGTGGCACTGGAGATGGAGCACATCGCGGCCGGCCAGTTCGCCGAGATCCTCCCACTCCCAGGAGGCGAACCAGCGCGACGGATCGAGGCTCTCGCCCAGACCGTAGAAACGGCTGGCGAGATGGACGGGGGTACGGGCGTCCCAGTTGGCCTCGTTGGCCCGCATCATCCGCGCGTGCTCGTCGGTGGTCATGAGGTCATCCAACCAAAAGGCGCCCGCTGTCGGCCGCCTTCGCTCAGGCGGACCCGGCGGCCTGCGCCTCTTGCGCGATCCGCTCGAACTGGGCGCCCATGGCCGCCGACAGCTCCTGCGCGGCCGACAGCGGACGGACCATGACCGTCAGTTCGTCGATCAGACCGTCCTCGTCGAGGTGCAGGAAGTCGCAGCCCTGAATCTCGCGCTCGCCGACCCGCGCGGTGAACACCAGCGCGTGGTCACGGCTGTCGGGCGCGCCGATCTCCCGCTCGTACCGGAAGTCCTCGAAGACCCGGGACACACCGCGCAGGATCGCCGCGGTGATCGCCTTGCCGGGGTACGGCTTGAACGCGACCGGACTGGTGAACACGACGTTCTCCGCCAGCAGCTTCTCGACGGCGTCGAGATCCCCGGCCTCCACTGCCTCACGAAATGCGCGCATCCGCTCACCCTAAGGGGTGAACCGCCCGAGCGGGCGTCCAAGGTGCCGCCCCGCTCACGCGCCCTAAGCTGGGCCGATGTTCAGCCCCGAAGGCCCCACCCTCCGTGAACTCGCCGTCCAGGCGCTGTCGTCCGTCGAGCACGGCTACGACCTGCTCGCACCGAAGTTCGACCACACCCCGTTCCGTACGCCGGACGCGATCCTCGACGCGGTGGCGTCGGCGCTCGGCCCCCTGGGGCCCTTCGACGACGGCCTCGACCTGTGCTGCGGTACCGGCGCCGGTCTGGCGGTGCTGGAGGGGGTGTGCCGGGGGAGTGTCACCGGGATCGACATCAGCGGCGGCATGCTGGAGGTGGCCCGGCAGCGGGCGGAGGCGGGCGAGCGCTCCGGCGGACCGCGCGTCGCCCTGGTACGTGGCGACGCCCGGGCCCTGCCCTTCGCCCCCGCGTCCGCCTTCACCCCCGCCTTCGATCTGGTCGTCAGCTTCGGGGCGTTCGGGCACTTCCTGCCGGGCGAGCTGCCGGGGCTGTTCGCGCAGGTCCACTCCGTGCTGCGGCCGGGCGGGCGCTTCGCGTTCCCCGTCGTGGCCCCGGCCCGCCCGGGAACGCGCGCCTACTGGGCGCTGCTCGGCTTCGACGCGGTGATGAGGGTCCGCAACGCCGTGTGGAAGCCGCCGTTCGTCATGTACTACCGGGCCTTCCGACTGGCTGACGTACGGCGGGAGTTGACGCACGCCGGCTTCGATGTGGAGACCCGTGCCCTGCCCGAGTTCGGGCGCGGGCCGGACGGCAGTCCGCGCTGCCGGATGGTGGTGGCGACGCGGACACCCGCCGGGCGACAGTCCGTCAGCTCTTGATGAACTCCAGCAGGTCGGCGTTGAACGCCTTCTCGAAGTCGCCCACCAGGCCGTGCGGGGCGCCCGGGTAGACCTTCAGCGTCGAGTCCTTGACCAGCTGGGCCGTCTTCTCCGCCGACGCGGCGATCGGCACGATCTGGTCGTCGGCTCCGTGCGCGATCAGCGTCGGTACGTCGATGCGGCCCAGGTCCTCGGTGAAGTCGGACTCCGAGAACTGCTTGACGCAGTCGTAGGCCGCCTTGAGCCCGACCTGCATGCTCCACAGCCAGAACGCGCGGCGCATGCCCTCGGACGGGGTCGCGTCCGGCCGGTTGAAGCCGAAGAAGGCCTCGCTGAGGTCCCAGTAGAACTGCGAACGGTCCGCCTCGACGCCCGCCCGGATACCGTCGAAGGCCTCGATCGGAGTGCCCTCGGGGTTGGCGTCGGTCTTCAGCATCAGCGGCGGCACCGCACCCAGCAGCACGACCTTGGCGACGCGCGCCGTCCCGTGCCTGCCGATGTAGCGGGTCACCTCGCCGCCACCGGTCGAGTGGCCGACGAGGATAACGTTGTCGAGGTCGAGCGACTCGATCAGCTCGGCCAGGTCGTCCGCGTACTGGTCCATGTGGTTGCCCTGCCACGGCTGCGCGGAACGGCCGTGCCCGCGCCGGTCGTGCGCGATGGCCCGGAAGCCGTGCTCGGCGACCAGACGGGACTGGCCCTCCCACGCGTCCGCGTTCAGCGGCCAGCCGTGGCTGAACACCACCGGCTGTCCGGTGCCCCAGTCCTTGAAGAAGATCTCGGTGCCGTCGGAGGTGGTGAACGTAGTCATGGGGTGCCTTTCGAAAGGTGGGACGTAATCGGACAGACGCGCGATCTACCGCGCGCTGTCCGGTCATACCCCGACGTTATGCGCCCTTGGCCTCCGGGGAATCAGTCATCTGACTGCACCTGCCACCCGCCCCGTACGGCTCACTATCCGTTAGCGGTCCTTACCTGCGTCAGAGTGCGGTGTGCAGGGCGTCGATCAGCGCCATCTTCCGAGGGTCGTCGGCGATGTGGGGACCCATGCGGTTCATCACATAGCCCATCGACACTCCGCCATCCGGGTCGGCCAGCCCGCAGGAACCGCCGAACCCGTCATGGCCGTACGCCCTCGGGTTCGGCCCGTACGAGCCGCCCGGGCCGCTCAGCCACAGCCCGAGCGCGATCTCTGTGTCGTGGCCGAAACCGGCGCCGAGGACCAGGTCCCGGCAACTGCCCTGTCCCTCGCGCACCCGCTCGGCCGCCTCGGCGGAGAGGATGCGCTGCCCGCCGTAGGAGCCCTGGCCGGCGAAGACGCCGTACAGCGCGGCGATCGCGCGTGCCGTGCCGTGGCCGTTGGCCGCCGGTATCTCGGCGGCCCGCCACTCGGGGCTGTTCGCCTCCGCGGGGCCCGCGAGGGGATTGGCCAGCGCGGCGATCGCCGTGGGCGTCAACTGGGCGAAGATCGCGGCCTGTTCGCTGGTCGAGGCGGCCGGCGGCTGCACCAGCTCGGCAGCCCGCCCGGACTCCTTCTCCGGCAGCCCGATGGTGAAGTCGATGCCCAGCGGCCCGGTCACCTCCCGCTCCAGAAAGGCGCCCGGCAGCAGCCCCGACACCCGGCGGACCACCTCACCGACCAGGAAGCCGTACGTCAGCGCGTGATACCCGGATCGAGTCCCGGGCTCCCACCAGGGCTCTGTCGCCGCGAGCCGGCGGGTCGTCAGCTCCCAGTCGTAGAGGTCGGCGAGCGAGTGCGGCTCCCGCAGGCCGGACAGGCCCGACCGGTGCGACAGCAGATGCCGTACCAGCACGCCCTCCTTGCCGGCCGCCGCGAACTCGGGCCAGTACGCGGCCACCGGGGCGTCGAGGTCGAGCAGCCCCCGGTCGGCGAGGATGTGAGCGCACAGCGCCACCGGGCCCTTCGACGTCGACCACACGTTGACGAGCGTGTCGCGCTCCCACGCGCGCGTGTGCCCGGCGTCGGCCCAGCCGGCCCACAGGTCGACCACCGTCTCGCCGCCGACCGTGACGCTCACCGCCGCGCCGAGCTCCCCGCGGTCGCGGAAGTTCTCCTCGAACGCCGTGCGCACCGCCGAGAAGCGTGCGTCGCAGTCGCCGTGAACGTGTGGCACGTGCTCGGACATGGGCCCTCCGCGGTCCGCCGGAACACCGGGCCACGACGCTGTGACCCGGCACGGACGAACATACCGACTGGTCGGATCGCGCGGAAGGCGTCGGAAACGACCAGTTCTGCCTACGGACCCGTCACGCGTACGAGCGCAGCCAGCTCAGCTTCGTCGCCTCCTGGAACGGCCCGCCGCCCTCGTGGTCGTTGAAGTCGTAGACCTCGATCTTCTTGTCGTCGTTCGCCCAGGCGTTGAAGACCGCGAAGACCGTGGACGGCGGGCAGGTCTGGTCCTCCAGGGCCGTCGAGAAGAGCGCCGGGGCCCGGCCGCGTGCCGCGAAGTGCACGCCGTCGAAGTAGGCGAGCGTGTTCAGTGCGTCGGCGGTGCGGCCCCGGTGGGTCTTGAGGTAGCTGCCGATCTCGCGGTAGGGGTGGCGGTCGGTGAGGGTCGCCGCGCGCGGGAAGTCGCAGAGGAACGGCACGTCCGGGGCGACCGCGACCAGGTCGGGGACCAGCCCGCCGACCGCGAGCGTGATCCCGCCGCCCTGACTGGAACCGAGGGCCACCGTGCGCGCCGGGTCGACCAGCGGATGCGAGCGGGCCGCCTCGACAGCGCGCACCGCGTCCGTGTACACCCGCCGGTAGTAGTAGTTCTCGGGGGCGTCGATGCCACGGGTCATGAATCCGGGATACGAGGGCGCGTTGCCCACCGGGTCGGCCGTTCCACCGCCGCCGCCCCAGGCGCTGCCCTGGCCGCGCGTGTCCATGACGAAGTGGGCGCGGCCGGTCGACGCCCACAGCAGGTTCTCGTGCGGCAGACCGCGCCCACCGCCGTACCCGATGAACTCCACGACCACCGGCAGCGGCTCCGAGGCCCCGGCGGGCAGCCGCAGCCAGCCCTTCACCGGGTGACCGCCGAATCCGGCGAACGTCACGTCGTACACGTCTACGGTGGTCAGCCCCGTGTCCACTGGCTCGAAACGGGCGTCCAGGTCGTGTTCCCGGGTCTCCTGGAGGGTCTTGGACCAGAAGGCGTCGAAGTCCTCGGGCTCGGCGGACTCGCTGCGGTACTCCTGGAGTTCGTCCAGGGGGAGGTCGAACTGGGCCATGTCGGACCGCCTTTGTCGGGTGCTGGCAAGCGCTTGCGGATGATCACACCGTACGTGGGAGGGTCGGCGACCCGCCAGGCCCCGAGCCGCGGGCAAGGCCCTCGCGAGAACGGGCGCACCTCTACCATGACGCCCATGTCGACTGCTGTGGAACTGCTGGTCAGGGACGCCGAACTGCTCGTCGTGGACGGCGCGCGCGAGATTCCCGGCGGGTGGGTGGCCGTCGACGGCGGGCGCGTCACCGCCGTGGGCGCCGCCGGGACCGAACCCGAGGCCCGGAGGACCGTGTCGGCGGCCGGGCGGCTCGTCACACCGGGCCTGATCAACACGCACCACCACATCTACCAGAACCTCACCCGCTCCTACGCGCCCGCTGTCAACGGCACCCTCTTCGACTGGCTGACCACGCTCTACCCGCTGTGGGCGGCACTCGACGAGGAAGCGGCGTACGTGTCCGCGTACGTCGGTATGGCCGAACTCCTCATGGGCGGCTGCACCACCTCCTCCGACCACCTCTACGTCCATCCGCGCCCCGGACTCGTCGACGCCGAGATCCGGGCCGCCCGCGACATCGGCTTCCGCTTCCACGCCACGCGCGGCTCGATGACCCGTTCCGTGGAGGACGGCGGGCTCCCGCCGAGGAGCGTCACGCAGACCGAGGACGAGGTTCTCGCCGACAGCGAGCGGCTCATCAAGGCCCACCACGACCCGGAACCGGGCGCGCTGGTCCGGGTCGCGCTCGCGCCCTGCTCGCCCTTCTCGGTGACCAGAGAGCTGATGACGGCCACCGCCGAACTCGCCGAGCGGTACGACGTACGACTCCACACGCACCTCGCGGAGGACCACGACGAGGACACGTACTGCCTGGAGACCTACGGCTGCCGGCCCGTCGAGTACTTCGAGGAGGCCGGCTGGATGAGCGACCGCACCTGGGTCGCCCACTGCATCTATCCCAACGACGCTGAACTGCGCCGCCTGGCCGCCGCGGGCGTCGGCGTCGCGCACTGCCCCAGCTCCAACATGCTCATCGGCGGTGGCACCGCGCGCGTCAAGGAGATGCGCGAACTGGGCCTGCCCGTCGGTATCGGCTGCGACGGTTCCGCCTCCACCGACCACGCCTCGCTCTGGATGGAGACACGCGGCGCCCTGCTCCTCGGGCGCTACCGGGGCGGACCCGGCGCGATGACCGCGCGCGACGCCCTCGACATCGCCACCCGGGGCTCGGCGCGCTGCCTGGGCCGCGCCGACGAGATCGGGCATCTGCGGCCCGGCGCATGCGCCGACCTCGTCGTGTGGGACCTGCACGAGGTCGCGCTCGCCGGTGCGCTCAGCGACCCCGTGGAGGCGTGGCTGCGCTGCGGACCGGCCCGCGCGTGGACGACGGTCGTCGCCGGACGAGTCCTGGTCGACCGGGGCGAACCCGTCCTGCCGGGCCTGCGGGATGCGCTCACCGACCACCGCCGGATCGCCCGCCGGATGCAGGAGATGGTGTGACGATCAGCCCTGCCCGTCACGCCCGCCGTCCCGTCCACTCCGGCTCCGTACGCGCCCATGCCCGCTCCCACTCCATGAGCCGACGCTGAACGACCGTACGGCGTACGGCGGTTCGGGCGAGGAGGACGACCCCGGTGGTCAGACCCGCGGCACCGATGCCCATCGCCACCGTGTGCTGCCGGACCGCGACGGCGCTGGGCGGCGCGGCGACGGGCCGCCCGTGCGCGTCGAGCCACAGGTCGACGGTGTCACCGCGCCGGGTACCGGGCGGCACGTGCGCCGTCGCCGTACGCGCCCCCGCACCCGGCTCCCTCCACAGCACCCGCACCCGGTACAGGTGTTGTCTGCCGGCCAACGCCGAGGGTGCTCCTGCCCCGGCTCCGCCGACGGCCACCGCGTGGACGCGATGACGCTCGGCACGCTGAACGGTGGCTGTGGCCCGCGCCTCGTCGTACGTCCACCGGGCCGTGACCACTCCGGCCAGGGGTGCGCCGACGCACAGCGACACGGCGACGACGAGCACCGTCCACGCCTCCACCACGTCCGACCGGCGGCGCAGCGGATGGCGTCGCCAGCGCCAGCCGTACACCCGCGTTCGCCCGAGGACCGCCACCCGCCCATCGTCGCGCGCGACACCGTCAGAACGGGAGCCGCGCGCGGGGGGTGGCGTGCACGACCCGCCCGCGCCCCCCTGGGCCCGGCGCACCACCGCGAGCCGTGTCCTCAGCGTTCGCGGGGGGTCTTACGCGTCTTCAGCCGAAGCGTTCGATCCGGATCCGGTCCACGGGCTGGCCCGCCGCCACCAGCAGCCGTGAGGCGTGCTCGGCGAACGCGTTGGAGCCGCACACATACGCCTCCCATCCGCCCGGCGGCAGTTCGGCGGCCAGCAGCGGAGCCACCTGGGAGGCCGCCAGCCGTCCGACCGGCACACCTTCGGGCGCCCGGCGGGTGAAGACGGGCGTGGTCTCGGCCCCGTACTCCCGCGCGTAGATCAGCTCCTCCGGAGCGCGTGCCGACACCAGCAGCCGCAGCGGTACGGTCAGACCGCGCACGCGGTGGTGCCGGACCATCGACATCAGCGGTACGACCCCGGAGCCCGCGCCGATCAGCAGCGCCGCACGGTCGCCCGGCCAGGCGAAGAAGCCGCTGAGCGGACCGCGCACCTCGACCTCGTCGCCCGGCTTGGCCAGCGTGTGGAACCAGCCGGAGACCTCGCCGCCCTCGACATGGTCCAGGGTCAGTTCGACGTGCCCGGCGTCGTCCGGGGGCGAGGCGATCGAGTAGTGACGCTGGGCCGTGTATCCGTCGTCGGCCCTCAGCCGCAGCATCAGGTGCTGGCCCGGCAGATGACCCGCCCAGCCGGGCACCGCGAACCGGAAGGTGGACGCGTGGGGCGTCTCCCGCCGGACCTCGGTGAGTGTCGCCGTCTGCCAGCGGGCCGCCTCGCGGTTGCTGACGGCGATGCGGCCGGGGACGGCGAACCGGGTCGGGGGCACGAAGGTGTCGGCCGCCGTGGTGTCGGCGGTGGTCCTAGTCACCGGAGTACCTCTGCTCCTCCCACGGGTTCCCGCGCGCGTGATAGCCGTTCTGCTCCCAGAACCCCGGCTCGTCGTGGTCGAGGAGCCGCAGGCCGGCGATCCACTTGGCGCTCTTCCAGAAGTACAGGTGCGGCACCAGCAGCCGTGCCGGGCCACCGTGCTCGGCGGCCAGCGGCTGCCCCTCGTACTCCCAGGCGATCCAGGCCCGGCCGCCGGTCAGGTCGGCGAGCGGGAGGTTCGTGGTGTACCCGGTGTGCGAGTAGGCGACGGCGTGGGTGGCCGACGCGTCGGGGCGCACGGCGTCGAGAAAAGCGTCCAGGGACACGCCCCCGAACCGCACCCCGAACTTCGACCAGCTCGTCACACAGTGGATGTCACCCTCGTACGCCGACGCGGGCAGTGCGTGGGCCCCGGCCCAGTCCCAGGTGCGCGGCTCGGCCACCAGACCGTCGATCCGGAACGACCAGTCCGCGGGCGTCAGATCGGGGGTGACCTCGGCGGACAGGACGGGCCAGTCGTCGCCCGCGTCGTACTGGCCGGGCGGCAACCCGGCGTTGTGGACGCGCGGGCGTCCGGTGAAGCCTCGGGTGACGTTCATGGGGTGTGCGCCTCACGGTCAGGCCTGGTCAGTGGGTACGCCTACCACCGTACGGGGTCGCGGCGCATGCCCCGGACCCCGGGCCCGCGGTGATCATTGCGGGCGCATGAACTCTCTCCAAGTCTTCGCAACCCCGGGAATAGCACTCCCGCGATCGGCCTTGCCGTGAGTGCGGGTTGTGGTGATCGGCGCCGGCCGGTCCGGCGCGAGCGAAGGAAAGTGGGAGCAGATGCCCAAGGCGTACGTCTTCACACGGTTCGGCGGTCCGGAGACCGAGGCGTTCGTCGACGTGGACCGGCCGCACCCCGGCCCCGGACAACTGCTCGTGGCGGTGCGCGCGGCAGGCGTGAACCCCGTCGACTGGAAACAGCGCACCGGCTACGCCCGCGCGGGCGGCACGGCGCGCGAGCTGCCCGCCGTCTTCGGCAACGAGGTCGCCGGGGTGGTCGCGGAGGTGGGCGAGAACGTCACCGGCTTCGCCGTCGGGGACGCGGTCTTCGGCAACCCGGTCGCCGGCGGCTACGCCGAGTACGCCCTGCTGCCCGTCGCGGTGACCGCACCCAAGCCCGCCGCGCTGTCCTTCACGGAGGCGGCGGCCCTGCCCGTCGCGGCGGCCACCGCG
This sequence comes from Streptomyces sp. SID12488, assembly GCF_010548275.1. GTDB lineage: Bacteria > Actinomycetota > Actinomycetes > Streptomycetales > Streptomycetaceae > Streptomyces. Next base: position 351,995 of record NZ_JAAGLT010000006.1, on the reverse strand, counting down.
TACGACGGCATCGACCAGCTCGCCCTGCCGGAGGGCGCCACCCTGGTGGTCACCGGCGCGGGCGGCGGAGTCGGCGCCGCGGTCCTCCAGATCGCCCGTACCCGGGGACTGCGGGTCGTCGGGGTCGCGAGCGACGGCAAGAAGGACTTCGTCGAGTCGCTGGGCGCGGTGCATGTCCCGTCCGGCCCCGACTTCGCGGCGAGGGCGCGGGCGGCGGCCCCTGACGGTGTCGACGGCGTCTACGACCTGGTCGGCGGCGAGGTGCTCGCCGAGGCGGCGACCCTGCTGACCGACCGCACGAAGCTGATCACCGCGGGCGCGCCCGCCGATGTCGCGGAGCGGCTCGGCGGCGCCCGGGTCGTCCGGGCCCGCGACGCCGCCGTCCTCGCGGCGGTCGCGGACCTCGTCGTACGCGGCGACCTGACCCCGCACGTGACCCGGACCTTCCCGCTCGACCGGGCCGGCGAGGCCCTGCGCACGGTCGAGGAGGGCCACGCACGCGGGAAGACGGTCATCGTGGTCGCGGCGGCGGAGACCGGGGCCGGCGCATGAGCACGCCGCACCCCCTCGACCACCCCGCGCTCGCCGCCCTCACCGGCCCGCACGCCCACTTCGCCGAATGGCGGGGCCGGATCGTGCGCTACCCGGTCGACGTGACGCCCTGGCTGGCCCTGCCCGCCGACCTGGACGACCGCGACTGGGCGGACATCGCCGCGCTCGCCGGTCCCGGGTCCGACGTCCCGCTGCTCGGATTCCAGGGGCAGGTCCCGGACGGCTGGGACATCACCTTCCACGCGGAGGGCGTGCAGTTCGTGGACGACGGACTGGCCGCCGCCCCGGACCCGGAGGCCGTGGAGCTGGGCCCGGCCGACGTGCCCGAGATACTGGACCTGGTCGCCCGGACCCAACCCGGCCCGTTCCTGCCCCGCACCATCGAACTCGGCACCTACCTCGGGATCCGCCGGGGCGGGGCGCTCGTGGCGATGGCGGGGGAGCGGCTGCACCCGCCCGGCTGGACCGAGATCAGCGCGGTCTGCACCGACCCGTCGGCCCGTGGCGAGGGCCTCGCGACCCGGCTGATCCTCGCCGTCGCCCATGGCATCCGGACCCGCGGCGAGACCCCGTTCCTGCACACCGCAGCCGAGAACACCAACGCGATCCGACTGTACGAGTCCCTGGGCTTCCGGCTGCGCCGCACCACCGCGTTCATGGGGGCGCGGGTGCCCGAACGCCTGGGAGACGAACGGGAGTTGGCGGTGCCGTAGCAGGTGTCGGGCAGTGGGACTCGGAGTCGAGAGGACCTGCGCCCAACTGTTCGGGTACTGTTGCCGTTCGGCCGTGGAGCGCCCCGGCCGGACATCACCTGGGAGGTGAGACCCATTACCGCTGTGTCAGCTCGGGTGCTCTCACCTCAAGGCAGCGCGGACCGCCTCCGCTAGGCGACCGCGAGAGCGCCCTTCGGCTTCCGAAAGGCTCTCGGCTTCATGCCCCCCAGATCTTCCAGTTCATCCAGTTCTTCAGGTTCTTCCAGTTCCTCTTCGTTCGACTCCTCCCCGGCCTCCGTCGTCGCCGCCCTGCGCGCGGCAGGCTGTGTCTTCGCCGAGGACGAGGCACGGTTGATACTCTCCGCCGCCCGCGGTCCGGCGGAGGCGGCAGCGATGGTCGCCCGCCGCGCTTCGGGCCTGCCGCTCGAACACGTCCTCGGCTGGGCCGAGTTCAGCGGGCTGCGTATCGCCGTCGAGCCCGGTGTCTTCGTGCCGCGCCGGCGTACCGAGTTCCTGGTCGCCGAGGCCCTCGCTCAGGCCCCGGACGCGTCCGTCGTCGTGGACCTGTGCTGCGGCTCGGGCGCGGTCGGCGCCGCGCTGGCCGCCGTACTCACCGGAGTCGAACTGCACGCGGCCGACATCGACCCCGTGGCCGTGCGCTGCGCCCACCGCAATGTCGCCGCGTACGGCGGCCACGCCCACGAGGGCGACCTGTTCGACGCCCTGCCCACCGACCTGCGCGGCCGGATCGGCGTTCTGGCCGCCAACGTGCCCTACGTGCCCACCGAGGAGGTCGGCCTGCTGCCGCCGGAAGCGCGCGACCACGAACCCCTGGTCGCCCTGGACGGCGGCGGCGACGGCCTCGACGTGCTGCGCCGGGTCGCCGCCGGGGCGCTGGAGTGGCTCGCCCCCGGCGGCTGCCTCCTGGTCGAGACGAGTGAACGCCAGGCGCCGGCGGCGGTCGAGGCCTTCGAGGCCGGTGGCCTGGTCACACGGTTCGCGGTGTCCGAGGAGCTGTACGCGAACGTGGTGATCGGAGTCAGGCCCTAGGCGCGGAGAACGGCCGGTGGCCGTCCGCGCGAGGGTGCTCGCGCGGACGGCCACCGGCCGTGGGTGGCCCGGGCTCAGAGCCGGTAGGGCTTGGCACGCCGACGCAGTACCCAGGCCGTCGCCACGAGCCCGCACGCGACCAGCGCGCCGCCCGCCGCGAAGGTGACGGTGCCGTAGTCCTTGGCGGCGCCCCCGAGTCCGCCCATGACACCCCGGGTGGGGGAGGCGGTGGCGGAGATGGTGGGCGTCGAGACCGTGCTGACGATGACGGCCTGGGAACCGGCGGTGTCGCCGTTCGCGCACCGCACGGTGACGGTGTACGTGCCGGTGCCGGCGTTGGACCAGACGGCGGACTGGCTGGTGCTGGTCCCCGAGAGCGTGACCACACGCCCGTCGGCGAAGGACCGCTGACTGCTGTTGAGGAGCGAGGCACTGCCGTAGCCGCTGCCGCTGCTGGTGGGGCACGCACTGGTGGTCACCGAGACCGTGGATCCGCTGGTGCTCACGGAGATCCCGGCAGCCGAAGCCGTCGGGGTGGTCAGGGCGAGCGTGAGCACGGCGGCTGCCACGGTCGGGCCGGATCGGAGGAGGAGGGGAACGGTTCGCATGTCGACTGCCCTTCGGCGGCACGGTTGGCGGTACGTCCCATGCGCCGCCGAGGGTCGGGGATCGCCCGTGCCACCTCGGGGTCAGCCAACGTGCTCCGGTCCCGGCCCGCACCCGGGCGGCCACCGGGCAGGTGACAGGTTCGTTCGTACGGCGGACCGCGGATGGGCTGTCAAGGTGATCGGGGCCCGCTCCGCGTGAACGGGCGTCGCCCTACGCCCTACGGCGCTGTCACCGCCGTGCGCTCAGGAGACGGTGAGCAGCAGTACACCGCAGACGGACGTGACGTACCGGGTGACGCGTCGCACAGCTGCTTCCCCCTCCGACCCTCCTGCACGGTATTGGTCCGGACCAATATGGACCCGGCGGGGTGTGTGCATCAAGAGGGGTGCGGAACCGCAGGGCGGTGCCGGGGCGGGCGGGCGCCGGAGCCGACACGGGCTCAGGCGCCCGGACCCCGTCGGCAGTTCGGGGCGTGCACCGTACGGCCCCCTAACGGTGGCCGCCTGATCGGACCGGTACCAGATTGGACCGAGTGTCCGTCAGATCCCCCAGGAGAGGCCCCTATCGTGCGTGTCCAGACGCTGACGCTCGCCGTGGCCGGCGCGGCCCTGCTCGCCCCGACCACGCTGCCCGCCGCCGTCCACTCGAACGAGCCGGTGCGGTACGAGGGTGGCGTCCGGGCCTCCGACCTGCTGGCCAAGGTGCGTGACTGCGCTCCCGTGTCCAACGGTCACTACCGGAGCGACGCCGGAGCCCGCGCGGACATCCCCGTCTGCGGCACCGAGGACGCCGTCTTCTGGAAGGCCGACATGGACATCGACTGCGACGGCCGGCCCGGTCCGCGGTGCAACGGGCGCACCGACCCGTACTTCGCCGACACCACCGCCTTCCAGCAGTCCGACGGCCGCTATCTGGACCCCGAACGCCTGCCGTTCATCGTCGTCCCGATGGCCAGCGGTATCTGGAACTACCGCGACCACGGCATCCGGGGCGGCTCGGTCGCCGCTGTCATCTACAAGGACCGCGTGCAGTACGCGGTCGTCGGCGACACCGGCCCGCAGGACATCATCGGCGAGGCGTCGTACGCCACCGCCGCGGCGCTGGGCATCAACCCCGACCCGCACGGCGGCGGAACGGCCTCCGGCGTCACGTACATCGTCTTCAAGAACTCCAGGGTGTCGCCGATCGAGAACCACGCGGCGGCGGTGGAGACGGGGGAGCGGCTGGCAAGGCAGTTCGTCGGCCCGACCGTCGAGGGCACTGAGGCCGCTGAGAGCTCCGAGGGCGACGGGACCGTGGCCGGCGACTGAGCCGACCCGTTCCGGGGAAGGGGCGGCGGGCCGGTCCGTGAACCGCTCCCTGCCGCTCCCTCCCCGCGCTCGCTCACACCTTGCGGTACGTGTACGCCTCCGATGCCGCCGCCTCGACCGCCGCGAGGTCGGCTCCCGTCGACGCCGTGACGACGGCGGCCACCGCACCCTCGACGAAGGGGGCGTCCACCAGGCGGGTGCCGTCCGGGAGTTCGTCGCCCTCCGCCAGGAGCGCCTTCACCGTGAGGACCGCGCTGCCCAGGTCCGTCAGGACGGCGACCCCGGCACCCCGGTCCACGGAACGGGCCGCCGCGGTGATCAGTTCGGCGCTCGTGCCCAGCCCGCCGGACTCGGTGCCGCCCGCCGCGGCTACGGGAACGGTCGCCCCGCCGCCCATGAGCCCCCGGGCCAGGTCAGCCACCGAGGCGGCCACCGCAGCGCTGTGCGACACCAGCACGACCCCGACCAGTTGCTCGCCCTGTTCGCCGCTCAGGCCGGTTCCGTCACTCACCGGCGGTCTCCGCGAGCGTCGCGATCAGCAGGGCCGCCGAGGTGGCCCCCGGGTCCTGGTGACCGATGCTGCGTTCGCCGAGATAACTCGCTCTGCCCTTCCGGGCCTGCAGGGGAGTGGTCGCGACCGCGCCCTGTTCGGCGGCCGTGCGTGCGGCGGCGAACGACTCGGTGAGGGCGTCCACGGCGGGCACGAGAGCGTCGATCATCGTCTTGTCGCCGGGTGTCGCCCCGCCCAGCGCCATCACCGCGTCCACCCCGACGCGCAGCGCGTCCGTGAACTGCTCCGCGCTCACCTCGGGCGCCTCGCCGAGCGCCTTGCCCGTGCGGCGCAGCAACGTGCCGTAAAGGGGGCCCGAGGCTCCGCCGACCGTTGAGATGAGCCGGCTTCCGGCGAGAACGAGGACTGCGCCGGGAGTGTCCGGCACCTTCTCCGCCACGACGTCGGCCACGGCGTCGAAGCCGCGTCGCAGATTGCTGCCGTGGTCGGCGTCGCCGATCGGCGAGTCCAGATCGGTGAGCCGCTCGGCCTCGCGGCCGACGGACTCGGCCGTCGCCGTCATCCAGCGGCGGAAGAAGTCGGCGTCGAGCACTGGATCTCCTTGCGTGGTAGGTACGTTGGCAGCTGTCTCTCCCGGCGGGCGGTCCGCCCGCCCGGGCGATGACCGCCCCGCGTGTCCGGCGGGGTTCACATGCCCCAGCGCAGACCCGCCGTACGCACCGGCGCGTCCCACAGCCGCAGCAGTTCCTCGTCGATCTCGCACAGGGTCACCGAGGCGCCGGCCATGTCGAGCGAGGTCACGTAGTTGCCGACGAGCGTGCGGGCCACGGCGACCCCGCGCGCGGTCAGCACCCGCTGCACCTCGGCGTTGAACCCGTACAGCTCCAGCAGCGGCGTCGCGCCCATCCCGTTGACCAGGACCAGCACGGGATTGCGCGGGTTCAGATCCTCCAGCACGGCTTCCACGGCGAAGTCGGCGATCTCGCCCGAGGTCATCATCCGCCGCCGCTCCCGGCCCGGTTCGCCGTGGATACCGACGCCCAGCTCCAGCTCGCCCGGCGGCAGATCGAAGGTGGGGCTGCCCTTCGCCGGGGTGGTGCAGGCGCCGAGTGCGACGCCGAAGCTGCGGGAACTGTCGTTGACCTGCTGGGCGATGGAGCGCACCTGCTCCAACGGGCGCCCCTCCTCCGCTGCGGCACCGGCGATCTTCTCCACGAACAGGGTGCCGCCCGTACCGCGCCGGCCGGCCGTGTAGAGGCTGTCGGTGACGGCGACGTCGTCGTTGACGAGGACCTTCGCGACCTGGATGCCCTCGTCCTCGGCGAGTTCGGCCGCCATGTCGAAGTTGAGGACGTCGCCGGTGTAGTTCTTCACCACGAACAGGACGCCCGCCCCGCTGTCCACGGCAGCTGCGGCCCGCACCATCTGGTCGGGGACGGGAGACGTGAACACCTCACCCGGGCAGGCTGCCGACAGCATCCCCGGCCCCACGAACCCGCCGTGCAGCGGCTCGTGCCCGGACCCGCCACCGGAGACGAGGGCCACTTTCCCGGCAACGGGCGCGTCCCGCCGTACGATCACCCGGTTCTCCACGTCGACGGTCAGCTCGGGATGGGCGGCTGCCATGCCCCGCAGCGCGTCCGCGACCACGGTCTCCGGAACGTTGATCAACATCTTCATGGGTACCTCCTGGTGAGACTGGCAGATGGGCGCCCGTAGGACGTGTGACATCTGGTGCACTACTCACGGAAGTATCGACCTTGGGGCAGCGAAGGTCACGCGCGCGTCGGGGGTGTGGTGGGCGGTCGATACTCTCCCGACCATGACCCTGACAAGTGCGCGCCCCGCACGTCGGTTCGGCCATGTGATCGTGACCGGCGGGTCGAGCGGCATCGGGCTGGCCACGGCCCGGCTCCTCGCGGAGCGGGGCGCCCGGATATCACTGATCGCAAGGGCACGGGCACGCGAGCGCTGGCACGGTTCGGTGGCGTGCTGCTGCTGCCGCTGCTCAACCGGGAGTTCGACCGCAGGGCCAGGGCGGTCGGCAGGGCGAGGAAACGGGCCTGAGGCGAGCGTCCGGACCGGGGTGTCCCGGGGCGCGATACCGGGGGTGCCGTATCGGCCGAGGTCTTACGGAGCTGTGACGACATGGGCGTGGGGCTGCCGTGCGGTGCGTCCCTGCTCCTAGCGTTCCGGTCATGCGAGTACTGGTCACCGGCGGAGCCGGGTTCATCGGGAGTCATGTCGTCGAGGCGCTGACCGCGCGGGGGCACGAGGCGGTCGTGTTCGACCTGCGTGACGGCCCGGACGTGCGCGACGCCGAGGCGGTCACCGCCGTACTGCCGGGTGTGGACGCCGTCTGCCATCAGGCCGCGATGGTGGGACTCGGGAAGGACTTCGGTGACGCGGCCGAGTACGTGTCGCACAACGACCTCGGTACAGCCGTGCTGCTCTCCGCCATGGCCGGCGCGGGGGTGCGGCACCTCGTGCTGGCCGGGTCGATGGTCGTGTACGGCGAGGGCTCGTACACCTGTGAGCGGCACGGAGCCGTACGACCCGGACCCCGGACCGTGACCGATCTGGACGCGGGGCGGTTCGAGCCACGGTGCCCGCGGTGCGAGGAAGGCCTGACACCGGGAACGGTCGGCGAGGACGCTCCGGTCGATCCCCGCAACGTGTACGCGACGACCAAGCTGACCCAGGAGCATCTGGCGGCGGCGTGGGCCCGGTCGACCGGCGGCACCGCGGTTTCGCTGCGCTACCACAACGTGTACGGGCCGGGCATGCCCCGCGACACCCCGTACGCCGGGGTCGCGTCCTTCTTCCGGTCCGCGCTCGCCCGGGGCGAGGCTCCGCGCGTCTTCGAGGACGGCGGGCAGCGGCGGGACTTCGTGCATGTGCGTGACGTGGCCGCGGCCAACGTGGCGGCGCTGGAGGCCGAGGCCCGGGCCGGGGCGCTGGTCGCGTACAACACCGGCAGCGGGGAGCCCCACACGGTGGGGGAGATGGCACAGGCGCTGGCCTCCGCGTACGGCGGGCCCGAGCCCGTGGTGACCGGGGAGTACCGGCTGGGGGACGTGCGCCACATCACGGCTGACTCGTCCCGCCTGCGGGCCGAGCTGGACTGGAAGGCCGAGGTCGCGTTCGCGGAGGGCATGCGGGAATTCGCGAGGGCAAAGCTGCGTGGGGAGTAGTGCCCGTCTCGCCTCGCGCGCCCCGCTCCCGAACCGACGTCCGCGTTTCGTAAGGAGCGCGAGTCCGCTATCTGCCTTTTGTCTTCGTAGGGTGAAAGTCGTGATGACCCCTCCTGAATCAGCATCAGCAGCAGAGCCGGAAGCGGTGACGGCCGCGGCGCCTGTCGACGTTGTCCTCCCCTGCCTGAACGAGGTCGAGGCCCTGCCCTGGGTGCTCGCCCGCATCCCGCCCACCTGGCGCGCGCTGGTGGTGGACAACGGATCCACGGACGGCTCGCCGGAGGTGGCCCGTGCCCTCGGCGCGACCGTCGTGCACGAGCCCCGACGTGGCTTCGGCGCCGCCTGCCACGCCGGGCTGACCGCGGCCACCGCGGACATCGTGTGCTTCTGCGACTGCGACGCCTCACTCGATCCGTCCCTGCTCGAACCCTTCGTGCGCGAGGTGAGCGAGGGTGAGGCCGACCTCGTGCTCGGGCGGCGCAGGCCGCAGGGCCGAGGCGCCTGGCCCGCGCATGCCCGGATGGGCAACCTCGTGCTCGCACGGATGCTGCGTCGTCGCACCGGGCTGCGCCTGCACGACCTCGGCCCGCTCCGCGCCGCCCGCCGCGAACAACTGCTCGACCTCGCGCTCACGGACCGCCGCAGCGGTTACCCGCTGCAGATGGTCGTCCGCGCCGCCGACTCCGGCTGGCGCGTCGTCGAGCACGACGTGCCGTACCTGCCGCGCACCGGTGCCTCCAAGGTCACCGGCACCTGGCGTGGCACCTGGCAGGCGGTACGGGACATGGGCCGGGTCCTGTCCGAACCACCGGCGCCCCGGGACGGTACCGCCGCCGGCTCGCTCTCCGTACTCCCTGGAGGAACCGCTCAGTGACCACACTTCTCGTCATCGCCAAGGAACCGAGGCCAGGCCGGGTCAAGACCCGGCTCACCCCGCCGTTCACGCCCCGGGAAGCGGCGGCGCTCGCCGAGGCGGCGCTCGTGGACACCCTTTGGACGGTGGCGGCCACCCCCGCCCGGCGTCGTGTGCTGGTGCTCGACGGCGCTCCGGGGCCCTGGCTGCCGCCCGGCTTCGACGTCGTCCCGCAGTGCGCGGGAGGTCTGGACGAGCGGCTGGCCGCCGCCTTCGCCGGCTGTGACGGACCCGCGCTGCTCATCGGCATGGACACCCCCCAGGTGACGCCCGCTCTGCTCACCGTGGACTTCGCCGACTGTGACGCGTATTTCGGCCCGGCCGAGGACGGCGGATTCTGGGCGTTGGGTCTCGCCCACCCCGACCCCGAGCTGTTGCGCGGTGTGCCGATGTCGACGCCCACGACGGGTGCCGCGCAGTATGAGCGGCTCGTCGGGGCGGGCCTGCGCGTGCGCGTGCTGCCGTGCCTACGGGACGTGGACACCGCCCACGACGCGACGGCGGTCGCCGCCTCGGCCCCCGGAAGCCGGTTCGCCGCTGAGCTCGGGCGTCTCGGAGCGGTCGCCGGTCGATGAGCACCGCACACGACATCACCTCGCCGAGGACGACCGGCTCGGACCGATCCACGTCCGTCGCGTCCCCCGGCCTTCCGCGTCCCTGGGCTGCCGACCCGTACTCCGAGGCCCTGGCCAACGGTGGCGGGCCGCTCTTCCTGCGTCGCGCCGACGGCTGGCTGCTGCCGCTGGAAGTGGAACGCTGGTGCGACGGGGCCGACGCGGCGGACATGAACGTCCTGGAGCACTGTGAAGGGGCCGTGCTCGATGTGGGATGCGGGCCTGGGCGGCTGGTCGCCGAACTCGCGTCCCGGGGCCTGCCCGCGCTCGGCATCGACGTCAGCGAAGCAGCCGTAGCCCGCACCGTGCGGCTCGGCGGCCAGGCGCTGCAACGCTCCGTCTTCGAACCGCTCCCCGCCGAAGGGCGCTGGGACACCGTCCTTCTCATCGACGGCAACATCGGCATCGGCGGCGACCCGAGCGCCCTCCTGCGGCGGATGTCCCAACTCCTCCGTCAGGGTGGCCTCCTGATCACCGAGACCGTCCCCGACAGTGAGGTCGACGAACGCGTCACCGTCCACGTCGTCCGCCTCCCCGCCGACGCTCACGGGTCCGCCGGCCCGCCCTTCCCCTGGGCCCGCCTCGGCACCCCGGCGCTGCTCCGGCTCGCGACGCACGCCGGCTGGAGCCCGGCGGGTCAGTGGACGACCGGCGGCCGGTCCTTCGTCGTCCTGCGCAACCGCGCCGACCGCAGCACGAGGGCCACCGCCGAGCCGCCGAACAGCACCGCCGTGATCAGCAGCCAGCGGGCCAGGAACCCGTCGCCCGACAGGGTGGTGGCGGATCGGTAGCGGTCCGCCACCTGCCCGCTGATCAGCGGAAACCAGATCAGCAGCAGAAGGCCGGAGAACGCCGCCGGGACCCGCACGAAGGCAGTCCACTCCCGGCGGCCGAGCCCGCCCAGCGCCCGGGTGACGATCCGGTCCGCGCCTGCGTACAGGGGCACCAGCACCAGGTCGTGCACCAGCGCCGCGCCCACGAACCACAGCGCGACCGAGAACCAGTCGTCCGCGAACAGCCGCACACCCGCATACCCGGCCAGCGCGAACGAACAGGCGAGAAGCAGGAGTTGGAAGGGGCTCCCCACGTATGGACTCCCCACGTACCGGCTCCCCAGGTACGGGCGTGCCGGAAGCCGTCGCATCACAGGTCGTCGCATCACAGGTCTCCGAACGTCATCCGTGCCACCCACTTGGTGTTGAGCACCCCGGGCGCCGCGGGGACGATGATCCGCGCCGGGTAGCCGTGGTCCGGGGTCAGGGGCGCGCCGTTGACGAAGAGGGCCAGCAGGGCACGCGGGTCGCGCACCTGGTTGTCGCGCAGGGCGGCCCGGCGGAACGCCCCGTGCCGCTGGAGCGATTCGACCAGTACGTCGGGCGGCGCGTCGCTCTCGTAGCCGACGAGCGCCGCCAGATCCCGTAGGCGTACGCCCCGCCACGACTGGTCGGACGTCGACCAGCCCTCCACGCAGGCGATGGGCAACGCGGCGCTGTGCAAAGGGAGTTGCAACAGTTCTGGTCGGCTCAGCCGGACCGTCCGTCCGGGCCCCTCGATGACCAGGCGCCATGCCTCGTCACTCGTCTCCGTCGTGCTGATCCCACGTGACGCGGCCGTCTTGTTGATCTGGAAGCCGCCGGGGCCCGAACCCGGCTCGGGGCCACCGTGCGGCGCGAGCAGAGCCGTTTCCCGCAGTGGCCCGTCGAAGCTCCGGCCCGCCGTCGTGACCAGCAGGAGCAGGGAACCGCCGCCGACGAATCCGAGGGCGCCGCGACGGGAGAAGGTGGGCGGGGCCGGGGTCGGGGAGACGAGTTCGCTCTCCTCGTCGCGCAGGTGGCGCAGATTGCGCAGCGCCGCCGGCACCCGCAGCACCGCATGCGCCACGAACGCGGCGAAGAACACCCAGGCCCCGTAGAAGTGCAACGGATAGAAGGACCCGGGGAAGAGGTAGTCCAGCTGGACGTTCAGCATGCCTGTGGTGAACTCGAACAGCGCGCCCCCGACCAGCAGGAGCAGCGAGATCCGCTCCAGCGCGTGTGCGAGCGACCGCACGGGCGGGAGGGTGAACAGCCGGGGCAGGACCGACCACAGTTTCGCCAGCAGTACGGGGATCAGCGCGATGCCGAGGGTGACGTGGACGCCTTGGGTGAGCCGGTAGAGCCAGGGCGGGTCGGTCGGCCAGGCGAAGAGGTAGAAGCCCAGCAGGCCCTTGTCCGGGGTCTTGTCGTTCACTGGCGACAGACCCGGGTTGTAGGCGGCGTACGACACCAGGCCCGTCACGAAGAGCACCGTGATCCCGGCGAGCAGCACGATGCCGAGCACGGACGTGAACCAGGGGCCGCGCAGCGGACTGCGCCAGAAACCGGGGGAGGTGGGGAGGAGTTGGTCGGGCATGGTCCGACCGTAGGCCGGGACGGGCGGGGTGCAGGGCCCGCGACTCATGACGAAACGCTGACGTCCTGGCTCGCCGGAGCCCTGTCCGGCCCTCCCCGGCCTAGCGTGCCGGTGTGAACCGCGATCATCTCCGCGACCTGTTCGCGGCCCTGGCCGCAGCGCTGCTCGTCACGACGGCCGCTGTGATCGGCACCGCCATCGAGCACCGTCACGGCACCCTTCATGTCAGCTGGCCGCCCCTGTACGGCCACTGGGAGCCGCACGTCGGTCCCGGCACCCCCGCCGCGATCGTCGTCGCCGTCACCGTCGTGGCGTACGGGCCGCTCCTCGCCGCCCGGCTGCCCTGGCGCGCGCTGCTGGTCACCGCTTGCGGCACCGCCACGGCGTGGACGTTCTCGCTCGCCCTGGTCGACGGATGGCAGCGCGGCATCGCCCGGCGGCTGACAACCAAGTACGAGTACCTCCAGGTCATCGACCCCGTCAACCGATTCCACGACATTCCCGCCGCCCTGCGGGATTTCACCAACCACATCCTGTACCACTCACCCGACGCCTGGCCCGCGCACATCGCCGGACATCCCCCCGCGGCCACCCTCACCTTCGTCCTCCTCGACCGGATCGGACTGGGCGGCGGGGCCTGGGCCGGCGTCTGGTGCATCACCGTCGGGGCGACAGCGGCGGTGGCGGTCCTCGTTACCGTACGAGTCCTGGCTGGTGAGTCGCTCGCCCGCCGTGCCGCGCCCTTCCTGGTCCTGGCCCCGGCCGCAGTGTGGATGGGCACCTCCGCGGACGGGTACTTCGCGGCGGTCGCCGCCTGGGCCGTCGCGTTCCTCGCCCTCGCCGTCACGGGACACCGGCCCCGGTCGACAGGTCTCGCCTCCGGGCTCCTCTTCGGCCTCACCATGTATCTCTCGTACGGGCTGACACTGTTCGCGGTGATCGCCGGCGGCGCCCTGCTGCTGGGCTCCCGACGCCTGCGCCCCCTGCCCTACGTCCTCGCCGGATTCGTCGTCGTCCCGGCCGCGTTCACGTTCGCGGGCTTCAACTGGTGGGAGGCGTACCACCTGCTGGTCACCCGCTACTACCAAGGGGCCGGCGGTATCCGCCCGTACGGCTACTGGGTGTGGGCGAACCTCGCGTGCACGGTCCTGCTGGTGGGTCCGGCGACGGTCGCGGGCCTGCGGCGGGCCGGCGCGGCTCCGGTCCGCCAGGGCCTCCGCGGTCGCCTGCGCACGATCGCCGACGCCCCCGAGCCCCGGCTCGCCCTGCTTGTGTTCGCCGCCCTGCTCGCCCTGCTCACCGCCGACCTCTCGGGCATGAGCAAGGCGGAGACAGAGCGCATCTGGCTGCCGTTCGCCCTGTGGCTGCTCCCGGCCTGCGCGTTCCTGACCCGGCCCCGCGCCTGGCTCACCGCACAGGCCGCTCTCGCCCTGCTCCTCAACCACCTGCTGCTGACGGGGTGGTGACGACGGACGACAGGGCTCCCCTTCGAGCCGCCACGGACGGACAGCGGTGCCAGGTTCTTACGAAACGCGGACGGCCGGGTTGGCCGTGCCGCACCGAAGTGAGGCTGGTGGGAAGCTGGGGTTCATGCAGCAGCCGCATGAATCCGCAGGTTCCGAGCTTGCTCCCCGTGGGCGGGGAGGCGCGATGCGCGTCCTCGTCGTGGACGACGACCCAACGGTCGCCGAGGTCGTCTCCGGCTATCTCGACCGAGCCGGGTACGACGTGGAACGAGCCGGTGACGGGCCCTCCGCACTTGTGCGGGCCGCCGCGAACCGGCCTGACCTGGTGGTGCTCGACCTGATGCTGCCCGGCATGGACGGACTGGAGGTGTGCCGCCGGATCCGGGCCCGTGGACCCGTGCCGGTCATCATGCTCACCGCCCGCGGCGACGAGGGCGACCGGATCCTGGGCCTCGAAGTGGGCGCCGACGACTATGTCACCAAGCCCTTCAGCCCCCGGGAGCTGGTGCTGCGGGTCGAGTCGGTACTGCGCCGGACCCGGCCCGCCGCGGCGACCCACCCGGTGCACGGGGCAGGCATCACCGTCGACCCGGCCGCCCGCCGCGCCACCAAGAACGGCGTCGAACTCAGTCTCACGCTCCGCGAGTTCGACCTCCTCGTCTTCCTCCTGCGCAACCACGGCCGCGCCTACAGCCGCGAAGAACTGATGCGTGAGGTGTGGGGCTGGGACTTCGGCGACCTGTCCACCGTCACCGTCCATGTACGCCGGCTGCGGGGCAAGGTGGAGGACGACCCGGCCAGGCCGCAGCTCATCCAGACGGTATGGGGAGTGGGCTACCGCTTCGATACCACGCCGTTCGAGGAGGCAGTGTGACCATGCGCGATTTCCTGCTGATCGCCCTGTTCGCCTTTCTCGGCGCCGTCGCGGCCGGGCTGCTCGGGGCCTGTGTGCTGTGGCTGATCCGGCGACGCTCGTTGACCACGTCCCTCGCCGTGGTCGCGGCCGTGGCCGTGACGGCCATGCTCGCGGGCACGCTGGCCGTGGCTAGGGCGATGTTCCTGTCCCGGCACGATCTGACCGTCGTCACCATGGTCGTCGCGATGGCGGCGGTCGTCTCCCTGGTCGTCGCGCTGCTGCTCGGCCGTTGGGTCGTCGCCGGCAGCAGGGCGCTCACCGCGGCCGCCCGTTCCTTCGGCGACGGCGGCCACTTCGCGGCTCCCGACGGCTCGATAAACGCCGAACTCGCCGCGCTGAGCCGGGAGTTGGCCAGCACCAGTGCGAAGCTCGCCACGTCCCGGGACCGTGAGCGCGCCCTGGAGACCTCGAGACGCGAGCTGGTCGCGTGGATCTCGCACGACCTGCGCACCCCACTCGCCGGGCTGCGCGCCATGTCCGAGGCCCTGGAGGACGGCGTCGCCGCCGAACCCGAGCGCTACCTCCGCCAGATGCGCACGGAGGTCGAACGCCTCAACGACATGGTGGGAGACCTCTTCGAGCTCTCCCGCATCCACGCCGGAGCACTCGCCCTGACTCCTTCGCGCATCTCCATGTACGACCTTGTCGGCGACGCCCTCGCGGGAGCGGACGCTCTCGCCCGGGAGCACGGTGTGTGGCTGATCGGCGATCGCATCGAACCGGTGCCGGTCGAGGTCGACGGCAAGGAGATGAGCAGGGTGCTGAGCAACCTGCTGGTCAACGCGATCCGCCGGACACCCTCGGACGGTACGGTCGCGGTCGCCGCCGAGCGTTCCCCCGACGGTGTCGTCGTGTCCGTCACCGACGGCTGCGGTGGCATCCCGGACGAAGACCTGCCGCGTGTCTTCGACACCGGCTGGCGCGGCACACATGCCCGCACCCCTCCGGCCGGGGCCGGCCTGGGTCTCGCCATCGTCCGCGGCATCGTCGAGGCACACCGCGGCCAGGCCGCCGTACGCAATGTGCCCGGTGGCTGTCGCTTCGAAGTGACTCTTCCCCTGGCCGAGGCCTGACCGAGGCCTGGCCGAGGACCCGTCACCTGTGGAAAGTACTGCCCGGCTGCTCCGATCAGCCGCAGTCGCTCCCGGAGTTGGCGCGGGAGACTGCCTGGCACATGACACGTTCGGCCACCGGTGCGTGGGGTCAGGTGCGAAGGGACGAACGCGAGGCAGGCGTGCCGACGGGTGCGGTCCTGCCCGTTCCCCCGATGAGCAGAGCGAAGCCCAGCGCGAATCCGAGCATCGTCCACACTCCGCGGGGCCAGAAGATGTGACTGTCCGTGAATGACCAGCCGGCCGCGAGGAGTACCACCGTGCCGGGGACAACCCGTGCGCCGTGCTTCGGGAAGAGCGCGACGGCAGTGGCCAGGACGGCGACGACAAGGGCGTACGCGCCGACCTGCCCGAGTGCCTCACCCATGTCGTAGAGCGGGTGCTTGATCACCCCAAGGTTCTCTGTCCCGGCGGAGTGTTCGACCGCGGTTCCGGCCGCGATGCCGGCCACCGCGTCGAGGCCCGTGTAGAAGGCCGCGTAGACGAAGGCACCCACCCAGGCCAGCACCGTGGCGACGCCCGCCAGGTCGCGGCGTGGTCGATGCCACAAGGGGACGAGGAGGCCGATCGTCAGTAGCGGGAAAATCGGCAACAGGATGACGTGCAGTTGTATCCAGTCCGCTGCTGTCGACCTGGAGAGACCGTGAGGGTGTGCGATACCCGCGGTGGCGAGAGCAAGGGGCGCGGCGGTGGCGAGGGCGATCTTTCGGAGGGTCGGCACGGTGCGATCGTAGGCACGTGACGACCCCCGGATCGGGGGCGAAAGCGGGGGCGTAAGGGGTTCGTAAGATGCTGCGCCGGACCGCCTGGGCACGCTGCCCCGAGGAGTCGGGCGCCGGATCCCCCGAGAGAGCGGGGCGCCGGTCCACCCGTCGCCGCTGTCGCGGCATCGGCCGACGCTCCCGCCCACCCACCCACCGCTACGCCCCCGGGTGCAGTCCGAGCACGCCGGGCGTCGGGTCGCCCTTGACCTCGCCGAAGTACAGGGCGAAGGTCTGCTTCCAGCGCTCGATCGCGGCGCGGTCCTCCATGAAGCGGGGGAAGCCGTCCACATGGGCGTCGGGGTACTCCCACATCGGCTTCAGACCCGCCGGGGGAGTGATGTCGGTGCGGACGGACCAGCCGTTGAAGGAGCCGTTCTGCATCTCCTTCGACAGCTGCCAGTTGATGAACAGCTTGGCGGCCGTGGAGTTCTTCGCCTGCTTGAGGATGGCCACGCGCTGGCCCCAGGCCATGAACGGATGTCCGGCGCCGATGGCGAACGTCACGGGAGATGTGCTGACCGCGGATCCCGCGGTGCCGACACCGATGACCTTCTGCCCGCCGAAGACGGCGTCGCCCGGGGTGTTGCTGCCGCGTGCGAACCGCACGTCCTGGGCGGCGAACTTGGCCACCCAGTCCCAGCCGTACTTCTGGGCGTACAGCGTGAAGAGGTAGAGGACCGCGTCGTCGTCGTGCGGGAAGGATGAGGCGATCTTGCCCTTCCACTTCGGGTCGACCAGATCGAGCGGGGTGAGCGGTGTCTGCGAACCGACCGCCGCCGTGTTGTACATGAAGCTGAAGGCGAGCGCGGTGGTGGCCACCCAGGCGCCCTGCGGGTCCTTGAACCTGTCGTAGACCTTGGAGAATCCGGCGGGCTTGTAGTGCAGCAGGCGGCCCTGTCCCTTCCAGCGGGTGAAGTCCTGGAGGGTCTGGAGCTGGACGAGGTCCGGGACGAGGGTGCCGGTGGCGAACTGGTTGTCGACGCGGACGTCCTGGTACTTGCTGTAGTCGACGATCAGTGTCAGGTCGATGTCCGGGAAGCGGGCCTTGAAGGACGCCTTGGTGAAGTCCTGCTGGGTGGGGGTGTCGCCGCCGGCGTAGACGACGAGCTTGCCGCCCTCCGCCAGAGCGGCCCGGTAGAGCTCGTCGAGGGTCCTGGTCTCCTCGCCCCGGGTGGTGCCACGGGAGGTGGCGGGGGAGGCGACGGCCTGGGTGGCGTTCGCGGCGACCGCGCCGACACCGAGGGCGGCGCCCGCTCCGGTGGCGAGGACATGTCGTCTGCTGAGGAAGCTGGACACGCTGAGGAAGCCTCTCTGACGGGGGGTGGCGTGGTGAAGCAACCCGGTACCTCGGAGATGAGCAGAGGTGTCGGGTGGCCTTCATCCTGCGCCGCCATCCCCCGATGGGCAACGTTTTCCACGGACGGAATCCCACATTCAATCGAACGATTGAATGCCCCGTGCAGCTCGGGCCGGCGCCCTACTCCGGTGGTCGGTCCGTGGTCCGGCGCGGCACCAGGGTGGGGGACAGGCGGACCTCGTCCGTGGGTTTCTGCCGGTCGGCGAGCCGTTCCAGGAGCAGGCGGGCGGCGTTCCCGCCGATCTTGTGGCCTGCCTGGTCGACGCTGGTCAGCGAGATCGGGCCGAGCGCGGCGAAGGTGGTGTTGTCGTAGCCGGCCACCGAGATGTCGCCGGGAACGGCGAGGCGCGCTTCGCTGATCGCCGCCAGCACGCCCATGGCCACGATGTCCGCGCCGGCGAACACGGCCGTGGGAACCCGGGGGCGGGCCAGCAGTTCCTGCGCGCCCCGGTAGCCGCCCTCCTGGGTGTAGCTGGTGGAGACCACGTCGATCCACTCCCCGAGCCCGAGCGACCGCATGGCCTGCCGGTATCCGTCGGCGCGGCGGGCGTTGGGCATTTCCACGAGGCGTGTCGGGTCGGTCTCGTGATGCTCGATGTGGGCGATGCGGCGATGCCCGAGGCCGGCCAGATGTCCGACGACCAGGGACGCGCCCTCGACATCGTCGTCGACCACCGTGTCGTACACCGGAGACGACCCGTGTCGGCCGACGACCACGGTCGGCACGGTGGAGGCGACCTGTTCGAGGTGGGTGCGGGGCGAGACGGGCGCGACCAGGATGAGGCCGTCCATGCCGCGGTCCAGCATCGCCTCGGTGACCCGCGCTTCTTCCTTCTCGCCGTTGCAGCCGGGGCCCAGAAGTACCTGGTACTCCGTGTCCCCCAGCCGGCCGGTGATGCCGTCGAGCACGTCGGGGAAGAAGGGATTCCGGATGTCGGGCAGCATCACGCCGATGGTGTACGTCTGCCCGCGGAGGCCTCTGGCTCCCGCGTGCGGCCGGTAGCCGAGCTCGTCCATCGCGCGGCGCACCTTCGCGCGCATCTCGGGGCTGGCGCCGTACGCGTTGCGCAGCACCTTGGACACCGCGGTGGTGGACACCTGGGCGTGGCGTGCGACATCGACGATGGTGACGCGACGGCGTCGTGCTGGCGGCTCCATTCGAGTCCTTTTCCCTGGGACGGCTGTCGCCGAGTCTACGGACGGGCCTGTGGCCCGGCGGACGCCTCGTGACGGCTACGCGGGGCCGCTGTGGTAACAATCGTGCAGCGTGCGCGGCATCTTGACGTCACGCGAGACGCTCTCTAGGGTCTGGCCACACCCGATGGGCAACGTTACCCATCGGGCTTACGGCGCCATCGACCCGGCGTCGGACCTCGCCGTCCCGCGCCGGGCGGCGACGGCCGCTCTCCATGCGCCCCGCTGGCCACGGCCTCTACCGGGCCACCGTATTGAATCGATTCAAGAAGGATTCGAGAAGGAATTCGAGAAGGGAGGTGTGCCGGTGACCACGGCCCCGCACGAGCAGCTTCCGGATCAGGCCCGGCTTCCGGACGCCGAACCGGTTTCACGCGTCCGGGGGCGGGCGCGAACCACTCCGCCCTGGTGGTTCGCGCTGCCCGCGGTGCTGCTGTTCGCCTTCGTCGTGCTGGTGCCGAGCGTTCGTGGTGTCTACTACGCCTTCACCGACTGGGACGGCCTGGATCCCCACTTCTCCTTCGTTGGCCTCGACAACTTCTCCGAACTGTTCCGCGATCCCGACGCGACGCAGGCCATCCGGCACACCCTGCTGATCGCCGTGTCGATCACGGTCATCCAGAACGCGCTGGGCCTGCTGCTCGCACTCGGGGTCAACTCGGCCCTCAAGTCCCGCAACCTGCTCAGGGTCCTGCTGTTCGCCCCGGCCGTGATCACCCCGATCGTCACCGCCTACCTCTGGCGCAACCTGCTCGGCCCCGACGGCGCGGTCAACAGCCTGCTCGGCGCGGTCGGTCTCGACAGGCTGCGGCAGGACTGGCTGGGCAGTCCGACGGTCGCCCTGTGGTCGGTCGTCGGAGTGATCGTCTGGCAGTTCGCGGGCTACTCGATGGTCATCTTCCTCGCAGGACTCCAGTCCGTGCCCAAGGAGGTCCACGAAGCCGCGTCCATCGACGGCGCGGGTCCTGTCCGGCGGTTCTGGTCGGTCACCCGGCCACTGCTCGCCCCGGCCCTCACCATCAACCTGATGCTGTCGATCATCGGCGGGATCAAACTCTTCGACCAGGTGTACGCGTTGACGGGCGGGGGGCCGGGGCACGCGACCGACACCCTCTCGACGCTGATCTACAAGGACGCCTTCACGCTGGGGGAGTTCGGCTACAGCATCGCGCTCGCGGTCGTCCTCACGATCATCGTGGCCGTGGTCTCGACCGGGCAGTACGCCGTGCTGTCCCGCAACGAGAGGGCCACGTCGTGAACCGCTACCGCGGACGCACGTTCGCGCTGGAACTGACGATGATCGCCATCGCGCTGGTCGTGGGCTTCCCGGTGTACGTCCTGGTCAACCTGGCCGTGCGATCGGCGTCGGACACCTCGTCGCCGATACGCCCGACCACCTCGCCCACGCTGCACAACTTCACCCAGGCCTGGCAACAGGGCGCGCTCGGCGGGGCGTTGCTCAACAGCGTGCTGGTGACGGCGTGCAGCGTCGCGATCGTGCTCGCCGTCTCCTCGCTCGCGGCGTTCCCACTGGCGCGTGCCACGGCCCGCTGGTCCCGGGGCACCTACCTGGGCTTCCTGCTGGGCCTCGTCCTGCCCTTCCAACTCGCCTCGCTTCCCCTCTACCAGACCATGCGCGACCTGGGCCTGCTCGGCACACCCTGGGCTCTGGTCCTCTTCTACTCCGGGCTGCAGGTGCCGTTCACCGTCTTCCTCTACGTCGGCTTCCTGCGCGCCCTGCCCCGCGACTTCGAGGACGCGGCACTGATCGACGGCTGCACACCGCTGCAGGGCTTCCGGTACGTGGTCCTGCCGATGCTCAAACCCATCACGGTCACCGCCCTGGTGCTCAACTCCGTGGCGGTGTGGAACGACTTCTTCACGCCGCTGCTGTACCTCAGCGGCAGCGCCCAGCAGACCATGCCGGTCGCGATCGCCGGCTTCGTCGGCCAGTACGTGACCGACTGGAACCTCATCTTCGCCGCACTGGTGATCAGCATCCTGCCCGTCCTGCTCGTCTACTTCGTGCTGCAGCGCAGCATCATCAACGGCTTCGCGGGAGGGCTGAAGGGATGACCCCCGACGCCCGACCGACCCTCACCCTCATGCCCGGTGGCTCTTCCCCGAGAAGGACATCATGAAGACACGCACACTCCCGCTCCTGATCGCCGCGGCGACCTCCATGGCTGTGCTGGCCGCGTGCAGTGGCGGCACCGAGGCCGGCTCCGGCGGCGACGGTTCGGGTGGCTCAAAAACCCTGACGCTCGCCTCCATCGACCAGGGCTCGGTCGAGGACGTCGTCAAGGCGTTCGAGAAGGCCAACCCGGGCGTCAAGGTCCGCTACACCACCAGCGGCGCCGACCAGTACCAGCAGCAGATCCGCACCCAGCTGTCCTCGGGCACCGCACCCGACGTGATGTCGGTCTGGCCCGGCAACGGCAACCCGGGTGCCACGTACGTCCTGGCCAAACCCGGCTATCTGCGCGACCTTTCGGACCGGCCCTGGGCGGCCAGGATGCCCGAGGCGATCAAGAGCGTCGCCCAGTACGAGGGGAAGACCTACACCGCGGTCTTCGGACAGAACGGTATCGGCGCCGTCTACAACGAGCAGGCCATGGCGAACGCAGGCCTCACCCCGCCGGACACCTGGACGAAGCTGCTCGACTTCTGCCGGGCGGCGAAGGCCAAGGGAACACCCGCCTTCGCGCTGGGCAACCAGGACAACTGGGTGACCCAGCTCGTCCAGTACGCACTGGTCGCCACGACCGTATACGGCGACGACCGTGACTTCGACAAGAAGATGCAGGCGGGACAGGCCACCTTCGCCAAGTCGCCATGGCTCACGGCCCTGGACAAGTACGTGACGATGGAGAAGACGGGCTGCTTCCAGAAGAACCCCCTGGGGACCAACTACGAGGCCAGCCAGGGCCTCGCCGCGACCGGCAGGACGCTCGGCATCATCCAGGGCAACTGGGTGATCGCCCTCCTGGAGGCGAAGAACCCGAAGGGCAAGTTCACGCTCCGGGCGCTGCCGGCCAACGACGACCCGTCGAAGACCCTCATACCGGCTGCGGCGGGCGCCGGTTACGGCGTCAACGCCAAGGCGAAGAACGAGGAACTCGCCCTGAAATTCGTGGACTTCGTGATGTCCCCCGAGGGCATGAACCTGTTCGTGAAGAAGCAGGGCGGCCTGCCCAGCCTGTCCGACACGGGCTTCGTAGCGAACCCGTCGCTGGCCGAGCTGTCCGAGTTCATCGGGGACGGCCGGACTGTGCCGTTCATGGACCAGCTCTGGCCCAATGCCAAGATCCAGCAGACGATGCTCAGCGGTCTCCAGGAGATCTTCAGCGACCAGTCCACCCCCAAGAAGCTTCTCGCCGAGATGGACGCCGACTACAAAGCCGGAAGCTGACATCACGCTGTCGGTCGACCGGAGGGCGGGCGCGACGACGTCCTGCGGGAGGTCCTCCAGGAGGACACCCGGCCGCGCCATGCCTATTTCACGGCACCCATCACTGCCGATCCCGCGAGCCTGATGGCCCTCTCTCCCCACGGGCGGCCGTACCCCCCCACACCGTCGGTTCGGGAAGGCACACGTTCACCGTGCGCGCGCCCTCGACCGACTCCCGTACAACCGAAAGAAGGACGACGACGTGAGCCAGGAAGCACGCAGTACGGACGGCGCCGACCGCGAGGCCGGTGCGGGGTCACCTCCCCGTGCGGACAGGACGGCAGTGCGTCGTCGCACCGTGCTCGCTGTGACAGCCGGCGCCGTGTCGCTGGGAGCCGGTGTCATCGGGGGTGGGACGAGCGCGGCTGCGCAGGCGTCCCGTGGTGAGGAGGCCGGCGCAGTGCTCGGACTGACAGTGGAACACCGCACGGAACCCCTGGGGGTCGACGCTCCCCGGCCGCGCTTCGGCTGGTGTATGCGGTCGGCGGCGCGCGGGCGGAGCCAGGGGGCGTACCGGATCCTCGTCGCGAGTTCCCCGGAGAAACTGAACGTCGCCCGGGCGGACCTCTGGAACAGCGGCCGGGTCCACACCTCCGATTCGGTGGCCGTCCGCTACGCGGGCAAGTCGCTGCGAGCGTCGACCCGCTATCACTGGACCGTCACCGTATGGGACGCCGAAGACCGGCTGGTGGGTACCGCATCTCCCTCGTTCTTCGAGACCGGCCTGATGAGCACCGACGGTGTCGGCGGATGGGAGGGCGCGCGGTGGATCGGGATGAAGGGCAAGACCCCCAACTCGCCCGGCGCGCCGATGCTGCGGAAGGAGGCAGCCCTCACGAGTGCTGGCCCCGGAACGCACCGCCCGCGCGTTCGTGAGGCGCGGCTGTACGTCTCGGCCCTCGGCGTGTACGACGCCTACGTCAACGGGCGACACGTGACCGTGCCGCAGGACGGCGGCACCACGGTCGAACTGCTGCCGCCGGGTTCGACGAACTACGACGCGCGGGTCAACTACATGACGTACGACGTCACCGACCTCGTGACGCGGGAGCCGGGCGTCACCCTCGCGGTCGTCCTGGGCAACGGCTGGTACAACGGCCGTATCTCCCAAGGCAGTACGTACTACTCGGCGGACGGCAACGCCCTCGCCGTCAAGGCGAAGCTGCTGATCCGGTACGCCGACGGGACCTCTCAGACGGTCGTCACCGCTCCGGGAGGCGACTGGAAGGCCACTGACGCGGGCCCCTACCGCGCCGACGACATCTACGACGGCCAGACCTACGACGCCCGCAAGGAGCTGCCGGGCTGGACGGCGCACGGATTCGACGACTCCGCCTGGTCGGACGTGGAACGAGTCGCCTTCGACGACAGGTTCCCGGACTCGCGCCTCCTCGCCTACCCGGGCGAGACGGCACGCTTCATGCACCGTTGGGACCGCCGACCGCAGTCGATCACCGTCGCCACCGGCGTGACCGGACAGGACGGCAGCCGTAACGGCCGGGGTCGGATCGTCGTGGACCCCGCGCGGACGGTGACCGACCCCGCCAAGGCGGACTCAGCCCCGGTCACGATCGGCGCGGGTGAGACCGTCGTCTTCGACCTCGGCCAGAACATGGTCGGTGTGGCCCGCTACAGCCTCCGCGGCCCCGCCGGAGCCAGGGCCGAGTTCAGGTTCGGCGAGATACTCAACGACGACAGCGCCGGAGCTGACGGCCCTGCGGGCTCCCTGTACCGGGCGAACCTCCGCAGCGCCAAGGCCACCAGCACGTATGTCCTGAAGGGTGACCGGCACGGCGAGACCCACCAGGACTCCCTGACCTTCTACGGCTTCCGCTACGTCTCCGTCACCGCGACGGGCACGATCACGATCACCGGCCTGACCGGCAAGGTCGCCACGTCCGCGATCCGTGAGACGGGCACCGTCACCACCAATGATCCCGACATCAACCAGCTGGCGAGCAACATCCGTTGGGGCCAGCGCGGCAACTACCTCTGGGTGCCCACCGACTGCCCCCAGCGCGACGAACGCCTCGGCTGGACCGGCGACACCCAGGTCTTCTCCGCGACCGGTCTGTACAACGTGGACGCCGGTGTCTTCCTCAGCCACTTCCAGGACACCGTCGTCGACTCCGCGCTCATCTACGGCATGGGCAAGGCGCAGTTCACCGGGGTCGCCCCGACGGGACGGTACAATTTCCCTGGTGGCGGCAGCGGTTGGGCGGACGCCGGGGTCATCGTGCCGTGGACCGTGTGGCAGATGACCGGCGACGCGACCGTCGTCGAGAACAACTGGCCCGCGATGACCCGCTACCTGGACTGGATCCAGCAGCAGACCGGCGACACCTACGCCGGGCAGGGGTCCCTCACCGGCGACTGGCTCGGGCCGCAGAAGACCAGCGCCCAGCTGATGAGCGACGTCTACTACGGCTACAGCACCCGGCTGATGGCACAGATGGCCCGCGCGACCAGCAGGACGGCGGAGGCGGCGGCGTACGACCGGCTCTTCGGACGCATAAGGCAGGCGTTCATCACCAAGTACCTGAGTACGGAGGGCGGCACGGTCACCGTCAGGTCCAGCCTCGGCGACGCCTCTCCGATCGAACCGGGCTCCGACCCCAACCAGAAGACGGAGGACAACAGCCAGACAGCGCTGCTCTGGGTCCTCAAGCTCGGCTTCTACGAGACGCAGGCCCAGCGGCGCACGCTCGTCGGCCATCTCGCCGACAACATAGGCAACGACGACGCCTACAAGGCCGCGCACCCCGGCAGCATCCGGGTCCGGTACGCCGAGAACACGCTGTCCGTCGGCTTCCTCGGCGTCAACGTCCTCGCTCCCGTCCTCAGCGACGAGGGCCGCGCCGACCTGGCGTACAAGCTGCTCCACCAGGACGCGCTGCCGTCCTGGCTGTTCTCGGTGAAGAACGGTGCCACCACGGTGTGGGAGCGCTGGAACTCGTACTCGAAGGAGGACGGGTTCGGGCCGGTCGGCATGAACTCCTTCAACCACTACGCCTACGGCGCGATCATGGAGTGGATGTACGCCTACATGGCCGGCATCGCCCGTGACCCGGAGAGCCCCGGGTTCAAGCACTTCCTGCTGCAACCCCACATCGATCCCACGGGCGGGATCAACCGGGTCTCGGGGAGGTACGAGTCGCCGTACGGGGAGATCCGGAGCGAGTGGCAGGTGACGGACGGCGGCAGGCGCCTGGTGTACGACGTGGTGGTGCCCGCGAACAGCGAGGCGACCCTGCGGCTTCCGGCGGTGTCGGCCGACTCGGTCCGCGAAGGACGTGCGCCACTGGCGGGTGCCGAGGGTGTGCGCTTCATCGGTTTCGGCGACGGGGTGTATGTCTGCCGGTTGGCGTCCGGCCGGTACCGGGTGAGCGCCCGGCTGCGCTGATGGGCTTGTGCTGACAGGACGGGGGAGAGACAACGTGTCTGCGGTGCCGGTCGGCGGCGCCGCAGACACGTCCGAGGCAGCAGACCACGAGCCACTGCTCGTTCGTGCCGGTGTTGCAGCTCGCCTGGTTCAGGGTGGCCCCGTTGGCCGTCGACCCTCCGGTGACCTGTATGCACAGGCCGCTGTTGACGGTTTTCCGTCGCGGCCGTTCATCGGGCCCCGGGCGTGGTGTGCTGCGATGTGCCTGTCGGCCGGCCTGTCGCGTCAGGCCTTTCGTGTAACGTGCCACAACGGGAACGTCCCATAGATCGAGGCGCATCGCCCGGAGCCGTCAAGCCATCTGCGAGTAACGTTCCGGAAACGCCGACGTGGGGCGTAAGTGGCGCGTGACGACGGAGGTGGGGACTCTCATGGGATCAACGGGCGGCGCGAAGAGAGCGACCATCGCCGATGTCGCGCGCAGTGCGGGCGTGTCGACCTCCGCGGTGTCGAAAGTGCTGACCAACGCCTACGGGGTGAGCCCCGGGATGCGCGAGCGGGTGCGGGCCGCGATGACCGAGCTGGGCTACCGTCCGCATGCCGCCGCGCGTGGGATGCGGGGTCGTACGTACACGATCGGCGTTCTGCTCGCGAGCATCCGCAACGCCTTCTACGCCGACCTCCTGGAGGGGGTCGACGCACTGCTGCGGGACAGCGAGTACGCGGTGTTCATCGGCTCCAGCGGCTCCGCCGAGATGGACGACCAGATGAAGCTCATCCACGCCATGGTGGACCGGCAGATGGACGGCCTGATCCTGATCGCCCCCGCCGTTCCCCGTGCGGAGGTGGTGCGCATCGCCGCCGACGTGCCGACGGTGGTGCTCGGCCACCACGACCCCTCACCGGCGTACGACTGTGTGGTCAACCAGGACGGCCTGGGCGTCGATCTCGTGGTGGACCACCTGGTCGGGCTGGGGCACCGGGACATCGCCCACCTGTCGCACCCGACGGTGCGCGGCACCCAGTGGCAGCAGCGGCCGGAACACCATGTCCGGGCCGCCTACGGCGAGGCGATGGCCCGGCACGGCCTGTCCGATCTGGCCCGGGTCGTGAACTCGGGGTACTCGGACGAGGGCGGCTACCGCGGCGCCATGGAACTGCTCACCTCCACACGCCCGCCCACCGCGATCTTCGCCGGCGCCGACGTCGCCGCGACCGGTGTCTTCCGGGCCGCCGCCGAACTCGGCCTGCGCATCCCCGAGGATCTCTCGCTCGCTGGTTACAACAACACCTCCGTGGCCGCCCTCGCTCCGGTGAACCTGACCAGCGTGGACCAGGCGGGCGCCATGATGGGCGAGACGGCGGCCAGGCTCCTGGTGGAGCGGATCGAGAACCGCCGTGACCGCGCCGTCGTCATGGCCTCGACACCGCACCTCGTGGTGCGCGGCAGCACCGCGCCCGCGCGCCTCTGAGCAGAGCGAACGCCCGGATCTCTTTGCCGTTCCCTCTTGACGCCCCGCCCTCCCCGGCTCATGGTTGAGTCGTTTCAAACGTGGAACGTTCCACACTTGAGGGAGGGGACGGGCATGATCCTGGAGCATCCGGAGCCCAGCACCACCGTTGTAGCGATCCGCTTCGAACACCGGGACGATCCGTTCGGTGTGGGGACCTCCACACCACGCCTCTCGTGGCAGGTGCGCACGGACGACCTCAGCTGGCGGCAGACGGCGTACGAGGTGGAACTGGACGGCACCACCGTCGTACGGATCGAGTCGGACGAGCAGATCCTCGTGCCCTGGCCCTTCGAGCCGCTGCCTTCCCGCACCCGGGCGACCGTCCGGATACGCGTGGCCTCTGAGGGAGAGTGCACCGAGTGGAGCACGCCCGCCACCGTGGAGACGGGACTGCTGCGTCCGCACGACTGGAGCGCCAGGTTCATCACCCCCCGCGACCACGGCGCCCTGGACGCGCCCGCCCCGGAGCTCGTCCGGACGGTCGTCCTGCGCCCCGGGATGGTGAGCGCGCGGCTGTACGCCACCGCCCACGGCGTCTACACCGCCTCCCTCAACGGCACCCGGATCGGTGACGAGGTGCTCGCGCCCGGCTGGACGAGCTACCGCCACCGGCTGCGCTACCAGACCCACGACGTCACCGCGCTGCTGGCAGAAGGCGAGAACACGCTCTCCGTACTGCTCGGCAACGGCTGGTACCGGGGCCACCTCGGCTGGTGGGGCGCCCGCGCCCTGTACGGTGACCGGCTCGCCCTGCTCGCCCAGCTGGAAGTCCGGTACGCCGACGGCTCGGTGGAGACGCTCGGCACCGACGAGGAGTGGCGGGCCCGGGACACCGGAGTCGTCGCCGACGACCTCTACAAGGGCCAACGCACCGATCTGCGCATCGCGCCCGGCGCGGCGACCGGCCCGGTGGAGGTACTGCCCGACGAGGACGCGGACCTGGCGCGACTCGTCGCCCCACAGGGCCCGCCCGTACGGGTCACCGAGGTGCTGCCCGCGCTGAGGGTCTGGCAGTCGCCGTCCGGCCGTACGCTCGCCGACTTCGGGCAGAACGTCGTCGGCTGGGTCCGGTTGCGGGTACGCGGTGCCACGGACGGCCGGGAGGTCACCGTCCGGCACGCCGAGATCCTGGAGAACGAGGAGCTGTGCACCAGGCCCCTGCGCACGGCCGACGCCACCGACACCTACCTCCTGGCGGAGGCCCAGGAGACCGTCCTCGAACCCTCGCTCACCTTCCACGGGTTCCGCTACGCCGAGATCAGCGGCGTGCCGGACCTGACGGCCGAGGACCTGCACGCCATGGTCGTGGGGACCGACCTGCGCCGCACCGGCTGGTTCTCCTGCTCCGACCCGGATCTCGAACAGTTCCACGAGAACGTCGTCCGGGGCACACGCGGCAACTTCCTCGACGTACCGACCGACTGCCCGCAGCGCGACGAACGCCTCGGCTGGACCGGGGACATCCAGGTCTTCTCACCCACCGCAGCCTTCCTCTTCGACTCCGCGGGCTTCCTCTCCTCGTGGCTCGCCGACCTCGCCGCCGAGCAGCACTCCGACGGCGCGGTGCCCTGGGTGGTCCCCGACGTCCTGGACATCGAGACGCCGACCGCGGCGGCCTGGGGCGACGCCGCCGTCGTGGTGCCCTGGGTGCTGCACGAGCGGTACGGCGACCTCGACGTCCTGCGGCGGCAGTTCGCCAGTGGGCGCGCCTGGGTCGACAAGACGGCCTCGCTGACCACCGACGGGGTGTGGGCGGGCGGCTTCCAGTTCGGTGACTGGCTCGACCCGGCCGCACCGCCGGACGACCCGTTCGCCGCCCGCACACCCCCGGACGTCGTCGCCACCGCGTGCCTGATCCACTGCGCGGACGTCGTCGCCCGCACCGCCGAGGTGCTGGGCCGGCTGGAGGAGGCGGGGGAGTACCGTGCGCTCGCCGCCCGGACCAGGGAGGCGTTCGCCCGCGCGTTCGTCACGCCGGCCGGCCGGATCGTGGGCGACTCACCGACCGCGTACGCCATGGCACTCCAGTGGGAGCTGCTGTCCCTTCCCGTGCAGCGCGAGACCGCCGGACGCAGGCTCGCCGACCTGGTCCGCACGAGCGGCTTCCGGATCGCCACCGGGTTCGTCGGCACCCCGCTGATGACCGACGCCCTCACCACCGCCGGCCGCCCCGACCTCGCCCACCGGCTGCTGCTGGAGAAGGGCTGCCCCTCCTGGCTGTATCCGGTGACGATGGGCGCCACCACCGTCTGGGAACGCTGGGACAGCATGCTGCCCGACGGCACCGTCAACCCCGGCCAGATGACGTCCTTCAACCACTACGCGCTCGGAGCGGTCGCCGACTGGATGCACCGCACGGTCGCCGGACTCGCCCCCGCGGCCCCCGGATACCGGGAGTTCACCGTACGGCCGCTGCCGGACCGGGCACTGACCCATGCCTCCGCCCGGCACATCACGCCGTACGGGGAGGCGTCGGTGAGCTGGCGGCGCGACAACGGGCGCTTCCATCTGGAGGTGACCGTCCCCGTGGGGACACGGGCCACCGTTCACCTGCCCGGCGAGGGCTGGCCGACCCTGACCGCGACCCACGGCAGACACGTCTGGACGACCGAGGATCCCTGCCTGCTGGCCCCGACCGCGGTGGCGACCGTACGGGACCTGATGGACGACCCCGGTCTGTGGGAGCGCACGGTCGGCGTCCTGGTCAGGCACGGCTTCGGCACGGATCCCGCCCGGCTGGCCCGGCGACTGGAACCGTATCTGGACGTGCCGGCGCGTGAGTTGCCCACGCTGGCCAACAAGGCCCTCTTCGAGGACGGCGGCGCCGGCGCCGCCGCCGACCTGGAGGCGCTGCTGGGCGGCGCACCGGGCTGACCTCCGCGACAGCCCTCCCTGCCGTGCCCGTACCGCTTCGAACCCGCACCCGCACTCGCACCCCCTTCATGAAACGGACCCCCCGATGCGACAGATGACCCGCAGGTCTGTCCTCCGCTCCGCCACAGCCGTGGCGCTCGCCCCCGTGCTGAGCTCCCTGGTGCTGCCCGCGCTCGCACCCACGGCAGCCGCCGCGGATCCCTGGACCGCCAAGTGGATCTGGGCGCCGTCCAGCACCACGAACCAATGGGTGGCCTTCCGCAGGTCGTTCACCCTGGGAGTCAAGCCGGGCAGTGCCGTGACGCGCATAGCCGCCGACTCCAAGTACTGGCTGTGGGTGAACGGCACCCTGGTCGTCTTCGAGGGCCAGCTCAAGCGCGGCCCGAACCGCACCGGCACCTACCACGACGTGATCGACCTCGCCCCCTACCTGACCAGCGGCAGCAACACCGTCGCGCTTCTGGTGTGGCACTTCGGCAAGCAGGGGTTCTCGCACAACAGCAGCGGCAAGGGCGGACTGCTCTTCCAGTCGGACGTCACGACCGGCTCGACGACCACCCGGATCGTCAGCGACACCGGCTGGAAGCACACCGTCCATGCCGGCTACTCGAACCAGACCGGCGGTACCCAGGTCAACTTCCGGTTGCCCGAGTCGAACATCTACTACGACGCCCGCAACGCCACCGCCATGGCCGACTGGCAGTCGCCCGGCTTCGACGACAGCGGCTGGACGGCGCCCACAGACTTCGGCGCCGCCGGAGCCGCGCCCTGGAACGACCTCGTGGAGCGGCCTGTGCCGCTGTTCCGCTACTCCGGCCTCAAGGCCTACACCAACGCCGCTTCGCTGCCGTCCACCGGACAGGGCGGCACCGCCATCTCCGCCACCCTGCCGTCCAACCTCCAGGTCACGCCGTATCTCAAGGTGGACGCCCCGGCCGGTGCGCTGATCGGCATCCAGACCGACCACTACGACGACGGCGCCAACCTGACGGGGATCGAACCCGGCACCGCCTACAACGTGCGCGCCACCTACGTCTGCACCGGCGGGGTGCAGGAGTTCGAGTCGCTGGCCTGGAAGAGCGGCACCGCCGTGCGCTACACCGTCCCGGCCGGTGTCACCGTCCTGGAACTGAAGTACCGCGAGTCCGGCTACGACACCGACTTCGCCGGTTCGTTCAGCAGCAGCGACGCCTTCTTCGACACCCTGTGGGGCAAGGCCGCCCGCACGATGTACGTCAACATGCGGGACAACTACATGGACTGCCCCACCCGGGAGCGCGCCCAGTGGTGGGGCGACGTGGTCAACCAGCTCAAGGAGGGCTTCTACACCTTCGATGCCCGCTCGCACGCGCTCGGCGCGAAGGCCATCTCCCAGCTCGCGGCCTGGCAGAAGGACAGCGGCGCGCTCTACTCCCCGGTGCCGTCGACCATCTGGACCGCCGAACTGCCCCTCCAGATGCTCGCCTCGACGTGGTCGTTGTGGACCTACTACCTCTACACCGGCAACGCCGACGCGGTCACCGACGCCTACCCGGCGGTGAAGAAGTACCTGAACCTGTGGGCCCTGGACAGCGACGGCCTGGTCAAGCACCGCGCCGGCGACTGGGACTGGGAGGACTGGGGCAGCAACATCGACGCCCGCGTCCTCGACAACTCCTGGTACTACCTGGCCCTGGACACCGCCGCCAAGCTCGCCGACCTCAGCGGCAACAGCGCCGACACGGCCGGGTGGAACGCCCAACGCGACAGCATCAAGGCCAACTTCGACCGCGTGCTGTGGAACTCGTCGAGGAACGAGTACCGCTCACCCGGCTACAACGGCGACACGGACGACCGTGGCAACGCCCTCGCCGTGGTCGCGGGCCTGGCCCCCGTCTCCCGACACCGGGGGATCGTCGAGGTGCTGCGCACCCACCTCAACGCCAGCCCGTACATGGAGTTCTACGTCCTGGAGGCGCTGTACCTGATGGGCGCGGCCGGGGTCGCCGAGGAGCGGATGCGCAACCGCTTCGCCGCCCAGGTCACCGACCCCGCCTCCTACACGCTGTGGGAGCTGTGGACCAAGGCCGAGGGCACCGACAACCACGCCTGGAACGGCGGCCCGTTGTACGCGTTGTCCGCCTACGCGGCCGGTGTGCGCCCCACCCGGCCAGGCTGGACGACGTACGACGTCGTCCCGCAGACCGGCACCCTCACGAAGATCAACGCCGTGACGCCCACCGCCAAGGGCGACATCCGCTTCGGCATCACCCGTGAGGGCACCCAGGTGACGCTGAACCTCACCTCGCCGAACGGCACCACCGCCCGCGTCGGTGTGCCCACCTATGGCGGCTCCCAGCCCGTCATCAAGGCGGGCGGCACCACGGTGTTCACCGGCGGCTCCGCCACCGCCGGCGTCAACGGCCTCACTTACGCGGGCAAGGACTCCTCGTACGTCTACTTCACCCTCCGGCCGGGCGCCTGGACGTTCACCGTCAGCGGCGCCGGCCGGCTCGACAACCTCGCCCTGGGCAGGCCCGTCTCCAGTAACAACAGTCTGGAGAACGGCAGTTGGGGGAGGAACCGGCTCACCGACGGCAAGCTCACCAGCGTGACCGGTGCCAGGGGCTACACCAGCAACGAGTTCACCTCCGCCGACGTCGGCGCGAACCCCGTGTGGGTGGAGATCGACCTCGGTGCGGACACCGACATCGACGCCGTACGCCTCTTCCCCCGCACCGACACCCCCGCCGCCGGGGGCGGTACGGCGGGCTTCCCGGTGGACTTCACTCTCCAGACCCGCGCGGACGGCGCCAACACCTACATGACCGTCCGTGCCGTCACCGCCGAGCCCAACCCCAACGGCCTTGTGCAGACCTACGGTTTCCGGACCACCACCGCCCGCCATGTCCGCCTGCAGGCCACCAGGCTAGGCACCCCGGCCGCCGACGAGACCTCCAAGTACAGGTTGCAGCTGGCCGAACTCACCGTCCCGACCGCGGCGACCTCGGTGACCAGCAACTGCACGCTGGAGAACGGCGACTGGGGCAAGACCCGGGTGCTCGACGGCACCACGGTCGGTGTCGCCGGTGCCAAGGGGTTCACCAGCATCGACTTCTCCTCCGCCGACGTCGGTGACACACCCGTCTGGATCGAGGTCGATCTGGGCGCCGATCGGGCCATCGGCTCCGTCACCCTCCATCCCCGTACCGACACCGGCGCGGTCGGCGGCGGTACGGCGGGTTTCCCCGTCGACTTCACCCTGCGGACCCGGGCGGAGGGCGCCACGTCCTACACCACGGTCCGCACGGTGACCGGCCAGGCGAACCCCAACGGCACCGCGCAGACCTACGCACTCACCGCCGCCACCGGCCGCTATGTGCGCCTGCAGGCCACCAGGCTGGGCGCACCGGCCTCCGACGAGAGCATGCTCCGCCGCCTCCAGTTGGCGGAGATCAGGATCAAGTAGCGGGGGAAGGAGATGGTAGGCGCATCGCCTGGACAACGTCCGGCCGGACGTTGTCCAGGCGGCGCGGCGGGTTGCCTCAGCCCAGGCGCGGGTCGACATGGAACTTCGGCCCGGGACCCGCGCCCGCCGGGCGTTCACCCGCGAGGACGGCTCCGACCTGGTCAAGGCCCACCGTCGCGGCGACCAGGGGGCGTGGATCCACTGAACCCTCGGCGTACGCCCGGATGGTGGCGTCGAGGCCGGGGGAGGCGGACAGGACTCCGACCGCTGTGACGTCCTTGAGGACGAGCGTGCGGGTGTCGACGCGGCTCGGGACACCGGCCAGGCCGATGTAGACGACATGGCCGGCCGGTTCGACCAACTCGAGCGCCAGTTCCGGGAGATGGGCCGCGTTGGAGGCGTCGACGACAGCGTCGTACGGCAGATCCGGGACGGAGTCCTCCCGCCAGGTGTGCTCGAAGCCCAGCTCGCGGGCGAAGGCGAGAGAGCCGTTGGTGGCGCCCATCAGGTGGACCTCCGCACCGGCGGCACGCGCGAACATCGCCACCAGGAGACCGATCGTCCCCGGGCCCAGCACCAACACCCGGTCCCCGGGCCGCAGTTCGGCCGCCCGGGCGGCGCGCAGGGCGTTGCCGCCGGGCTCGACCAGTGCGCCCAGCACCGCGTCCACGGAGTCGGGCAGGACGTGCAACGACGAGACCGGCACCGCGAGTTGCTCGGCCAGGGCGCCGGCCCGCTCCCCACGGATACCGACCTCCTGGCGCTTCTCGCACACATGCTGATGGCCCCGTCGGCAACGGCGGCAGGAGCCGCAGCCGAGCATGGTGTCACCCATCACCCGGCGGCCGATCCACCCGCGGTCGACACCGTCACCGACCGCCGCCACGCGCCCCGACCATTCGTGGCCCAGACGCATCGGGTAGGAGGAGTGGCCCTGGTGGAGGTAGGCCATCGCGCCGGTGTGGAACTCCATGTCGGTGCCGCACACGCCGACCCGCTCGACGTCGACGACGACCTCGCCGGAGGCCACCACCGGGGCGGGGACCTCCTGGACCTCGTACTTCCCGGGAGCCGTCAGGACGAACGCGCGCATGGGGCGGCGGGCGGTCACCGTGGGCCGAGCACGTGCTGGCGCTGGCTGCCGAGGCGGGTGATGCCCAGCTCCATCACGTCACCGGGCTGGAGCCACACCGGCGGAGTGAAGCCCATGCCGACGCCGGGCGGGGTGCCGGTGTTGATCAGGTCGCCGGGTTCCAGGACGAGGAACTGGCTGAGGTAGTGCACGATGAAGTACGGGTCGAAGACCATGGTCTTCGTGTTGCCGTTCTGGCGGCGGACACTGTTGACGTCGAGCCACATGTCGAGCGCGAGGACGTCGTCGATCTCGTCGGTGGTGGCCAGCCAGGGGCCCGCCGGGTTGAAGGTCTCGGCGGACTTGCCCTTCGACCACTGCCCGCCACGCTCCAGCTGGAAGCCGCGCTCGCTGACGTCGTTGACGACCACGTACCCGGCGATGGCGTCGCGTGCCTCCTCGACCGAGTCGAGGTAGCTGGTGCGACAGCCGATCACGATGCCGAGCTCCACCTCCCAGTCGGTCCTGGCGGACCCGCGCGGGATACGTACGTCGTCGTTCGGGCCGACAAGGGTGTTGGGCGACTTGGTGAACAGGATCGGCTCGTCCGGTACGGCCATCCCGCTCTCGGCCGCGTGGTCACGGTAGTTGAGCCCGATGCACAGGATCTGGTGCGGGCGGGCGATCGGCGCGCCGATCCGCTCCCCGGCGAAGCGGGACACCTGGCCGGCGGCCGTCCGCTCGGCCACGACGGGGCGGACGCGGTCGAGGCCGCCGGAGCCGAAGAACGCCTCGTCGAAGTCCGTGACGGTGTCGGAGAGGTCGACGTACGTCTCGTCGTCGACGCGGGCGACAGGCTTTTCGGCGCCTGCGGCACCGATGCGCATGAGGAACACGGGTCAGTCTCCAGTTCGAGCGGCGGGGTGGCGGGGGAGTGGGCCGGGACTCTGCCGACGGCTCATCGGTGGGTTATCGGTGGGCTATTGACGGCTCCGGCCCAGGGGACCGAGCAACTCCCGGATCTCGCCGACCGCCTCGACCAGGATGTGCAGCGGAGTGCGGTAGGTGAGCGCGCTGATGCTCACGGCGCCCGAGGGAGCTGTCGGCGAGGTCGCGTACACGGGCAGGGAGAGGCAGTTGACGCCGGACTCGTTCTCCTGGTCGTCCACGGCGTACCCCCGGTCGAGGGTGGCCCGCAGTTCGCGGTGCAGGTCTGCGGCCGTGCACAGGGTCCGGGGCGTGCGGCGTTCCAGGGGTGCGTCGCCGATCCACGCCTCGACCGCCGCCACGGTGTCCAACTGATGGGCGAGCAGCGTCTTTCCGACGCCGGTGGCGTGGGCGGGGTTCCGGCCGCCGACGGTCGACGTCAGTCGGACGGCGCCGCTCGGCGGGTCGACCTTGGCGCGGTAGACGACCTCTCGGCCGTCGAGGACCGCGTAGTGCGCCGTCTCGCCGAACCGGTCGGCCAGCGCCTCCAGTACGGGACGTACCCGGACGTGCTCGGGGCGGTCCTCGTGGTGCGCGAAGGCCATCCGCAGGAATTCGTCGCCGAGTACGTAGCGACCGCGTTCGCCCTGGTCGGCCAGCCCGGCCCGGCGCAGAGCCCCCAGGGCCCGGTGCACGGTCGGCTTGGGGCTGCCCATCACCCGGGTCAGCTCCTCCAGACCGACGCCGTCGGGATAGCGGGCGAGCTCCTTGAGTACGGCGAGCACCCGGTCGGATCCCACGAGACGCGTGGCGTCGCCGTCGCCTCCGGCGACTTCCTCGCTCACAGGGGCTGACGTGCCCTCGTACATCTGTCTATGCTCCATGGAGTTCCGAAGGGTAGACCACTGTACCGATTGTTGGAAAGGGTCGACGGTGACGCTTCGCAGTGCACAGTGGTACGAGGGGCAGGGGCGCAACGCCTACATCCATCGGGCCTGGATGCGCCGGGGCGCACCGGACGACGCCTTCGCCGGCCGGCCGCAGATCGCCATCGCCAACACTGCCTCCGACCTGACCCCCTGCAACGCCCATCTGAACGAGGTGGCGGCCTCGGTGCGCAACGGCGTGTACGAGGCCGGGGGCATCCCCCTGGACCTGCCCGTGGTGTCGCTCGGCGAGACACAGGTGCGGCCCACCGCCATGCTGTGGCGGAACATGGCGGCGATGGCCACGGAGGAGATGCTGCGGGCCAATCCGATCGACGGTGTCGTGCTGCTGGGCGGCTGTGACAAGACGATCCCCTCGCTGCTCATGGCCGCCGCCTCGGTGGACCTGCCCGCGGTCGTCGTGCCCGGCGGGCCGATGCTGAACGGGACCTTCCGGGGTACGCCGCTGGGCTGCGGCACCGACGTGTGGCGGCTGTCGGAGGAGGTACGGGCAGGCACGCTCTCCCAGGAGCAGTTCACTCGCTCCGAGTCGTCGATGATCCGCAGCCGCGGGCACTGCAACACGATGGGCACCGCCTCGACGATGGCCCTGGTGGCCGAGGCGCTGGGCACGATCGTGCCGGGGGTGGCCGGTATTCCGGCGCCCGACAGCCGACTGCTGGAGGCGGCCCACGGCACCGGCAGGCTGGCGGTGGACATGGTCGCCGCCGACCGCCGGCCGAGCACTTTCCTGACCAAGGCGTCCTTCCACAACGCGATCGTCGCCCTGGCCGCCATCGGCGGCTCGACCAACGCCGTCGTGCACCTGCTGGCGATCGCCGGACGCCTGGACATCCCCCTGACGCTCGACGACTTCGACCGGATCGGCTCCCGCGTCCCGGTCCTGGTGGACCTGCAGCCGGCCGGCCGCTTCCTCATGGAGGACTTCCACCGTGCCGGAGGCCTGTCCGCCGTACTGCGCGAGGTACTCGACCTGCTCGATCCCGACGCGCTCACGGTCACCGGAGAGCCGCTGGTGAGTCAGCTCGACGACGCGTCCGTCTGGGACCCGGAGGTCATTCGCAGCCGCGAGAAACCGCTGGTCGCCGAGGGCGGAATCGCCGTCCTGCGCGGCAACCTCGCCCCCGACGGAGCCCTCGTGAAGCCGGCGGCGGCCTCCCCGCACCTGCTGCGCCACCGGGGCCGTGCGGTCGTCTTCGACTCGATCGAGGACTTCCACGCCCGAATCGACGACCCGGACCTCGACGTGGACGCCGACTCCGTGCTCGTCCTGCGCGGCTGCGGCCCCAGGGGTTACCCGGGCATGCCCGAGGTGTCCAACATGCCGCTGCCGAAGAAGCTGCTGGAACAGGGCGTACGTGACATGGTCCGGGTCTGCGACGGCCGGATGAGCGGCACCGCCTACGGCACCGTCGTCCTGCACGTGGCCCCCGAGGCAGCGGCCGGAGGCCCCCTCGGGCTCGTCCGCACCGGCGACATCATCGACCTGGACGTGGCGGCCCGGCGCCTCGACGTCGACGTACCCGCCGAGGAACTTGCCCGCAGGACCCCCGACGAGGCCACCGTCAACGGCTTCGCCAACCCCCGGCGCGGCTGGGAACGCCTGTACGTCGACCACGTCCTGCAGGCCGACACGGGCGCCGACCTGGACTTCCTCATCGGCTCCAGCGGCTCCGAGGTGAGCCGTGAGTCGCACTGACGGACGCGTCCCTACGCTCTAGCCGGCATCGCCGGGAAGGACGGCAACGCCCAACTGTCGGTCCGCTCGGCATCCAAGGCCGCGGTGATCGCCCTGACCAAGTCGGCCGGCAAGGAGCCGGCGACCAGCGGCGCCCTGGGCAACGTCGTCGCACCCGGCGTCACCACCACGTCCATGAAAGAGAACACGGCCCCGAGGTGCTGGAGCGCCTTACCGGCCTCATCCCGATGGGCCGGACCGGCCGCCCGGAGGAGGTGGCCGAACCGGTCGCCTTCCTGGCCTCCGGCCGGGACAGCTTCTCCACCGGCGCGGTGTACGACATCAGCGGCGGACGCGCCACCTACTGACGGTCCCGGCAACGGCTTGTGCGGGCGCGGAAAAGTCGTCACACTGGTACCGAACGAATGGTCGGTAGGGAGCTGGTATCGATGACGACGACACACTCCGCCGCCTCGGACACCGGCGGCGCCGGGCAGGCTGCCGAGGGGCTGCTCGAGGAGCACTTCGAGGCGACGATCGCGCGGGACCGGCGGATCGAGCCGCGCGACTGGATGCCCGATGGCTACCGCAGGACGCTGATCCGGCAGATCGCCCAGCACGCGCACTCGGAGATCATCGGCATGCAGCCGGAGGGCGAGTGGATCACGCGCGCGCCCTCGCTGCGCCGCAAGGCCATCCTCTTCGCGAAGGTCCAGGACGAGGCCGGGCACGGGCTGTACCTGTACTCGGCCGCCGAGACACTGGGCGCCGACCGCGCGGACCTCACCGAGCGGCTCATCGAAGGCCGCCAGAAGTACTCGTCGATCTTCAACTATCCGACGCCGAGCTTCGCCGACGTCGGCGTGATCGGCTGGTTCGTGGACGGCGCGGCGATCTGCAACCAGGTCCCCCTGTGCCGGAGTTCGTACGGGCCGTACGCACGCGCGATGGTCCGTATCTGCAAGGAGGAGTCCTTCCACCAGCGGCAGGGGTACGAACTGCTGATGACGATGATGCGCGGTACGAAGGAACAGCGCGCCATGGTCCAGGACGCCGTCGACCGCTGGTGGTGGCCCTCGCTGATGATGTTCGGCCCGCCCGACGACGCCTCGCCCAACTCCGCGCAGTCCATGGCCTGGAAGATCAAGCGGCACACCAACGACGAACTGCGCCAGCGCTTCGTCGACATGACCGTCCCGCAGGCCGACAAGCTCGGCGTGACCCTGCCCGACCCGGAGCTGCGCTGGAACGAGGAGCGCGGCCACCACGACTTCGGCACCCCGGACTGGGACGAGCTGATGCGCGTCATCAAGGGCGGCGGCCCCTGCAACGCCGAACGGGTCGCACGGCGTCGGACAGCGCACGAGGACGGCGCCTGGGTGCGCGAGGCAGCCATGGCGCACGCCGCCAAGCAGCGGGCGCGGGACGCGAAGGAGGCAGCGGCATGAGTAGCAGTGACCTGTCCAACGAGTGGCCGCTGTACGAGGTGTTCGTGCGCGGCAAGCGCGGCCTGAACCACGTACACGTGGGCTCGCTGCACGCGGCCGACGACCGGATGGCGCTCACCCACGCACGCGACCTGTACACGCGGCGCAACGAGGGCGTGAGCATCTGGGTGGTGCGCTCCGAACACATCGCCGCCTCCTCGCGTGACGAGAAGGACCCCTTCTTCGCACCGAGCGCCGACAAGGTCTACCGGCACCCGACCTTCTACGACATCCCCGACGATGTCCCCCACATCTAGCGCGTTCACCCCCGGGAGAGGAGCAGCGGACATGAGCGGCAGCGACAGTGACAGCGGCCACGACGACGAGCACGTCTATCTCTCCCTCGCCGAGGGGCACGACGACGGCAGTGACGCCCGCTGGGCCTTCGGCACCGGATTCGAGGATCCGCTGTACGGCGTCGACACCACCGTGCCCGACGGCGTCGACGCCGGCGAACTGGCCGCGACCTGCGTCGAACTCGCCGACGACGCACTGGTGTCGGCCCAGCGGCTGGCCCAGTGGTGCACCCGCGCCCCCGAGCTGGAGGAGGAGGTCGCGCTCGCCAACATCGGCCTCGACCTGCTCGGCCAGGCCCGTCTGCTGTACGCGCGTGCGGGCCAGGTCGACGGCACCGGTCGCGACGACGACGCGTACGCCTACTTCCGGGACGCCGGCGACTTCCGCAACGTACGTCTGGCCGAACTGCCCATCGGGGACTTCGCGTTCTCGATCGTGCGCCTGCTGGTGCTGTCCAGCTGGCGCCTCGCGCACTTCGAGCGGCTCGCCGCCCACCGCGATCCGGTGCTCGCCGCGATTGCCGCGAAGGGCGTCAAGGAGCTGACGTACCACCGGCAGTACGCGGCCGAATGGGCGGTCCGGCTGGGCGACGGCACCGACGAGTCGCACCGCCGGATGCGCACAG
This sequence comes from Streptomyces sp. SID12488, assembly GCF_010548275.1. Lineage (GTDB taxonomy): Bacteria > Actinomycetota > Actinomycetes > Streptomycetales > Streptomycetaceae > Streptomyces. The sequence goes on along the minus strand of NZ_JAAGLT010000006.1, from coordinate 311,627 downwards.
CCCTGGACCAAGTCGCCCCGTATGTCGGTGAGTTGTTCACGACGTACGACGTCGAGGGTGCAGTCGTCGAGGTGTTGCGGCAGGTCACATCAGCCGCAGGGCTGCCCATGCCGGAGTTTCCGCCGGCGCACGACGCCGGCCGCGGCGGTCGGCACACCGAGCATCTCGCCCCGCTGCTGGCCGAGTTGCAGAGCGTGGCCCGAGCCCACCCGGAGGCGACATGGTGACCGGGACCGCGACCGGGATCGAGTACGTCCGGCGCGCTCGGAGCATCGCCGAGCGCGTGCCGGACCCCGAGCTGCCCATGCTGACCCTGGCCGACCTCGGCGTCCTGCGCGGAGTGGAGGTGACCGGGGACGGGACGGTGGTGGCGAGCCTGACCCCGACCTACTCGGGCTGCCCGGCCATGGCCGAGATGCGCGCCGCCGTCGCCGCCCGGCTGCGGGCGGCGGGATACCCGCGCGTGGAGATCCGTACGGTCCTCCATCCGCCCTGGACCAGCGACTGGATCACCCCGGCGGGCCGCCGCAAGCTCACCGAGCACGGTATCGCTCCGCCCGGCGCCGCACCGCGCGGCCCGGTCGCCCTCTCGCTGCTGCCCGTCCGGCGCACGGTGCCCTGCCCCCGCTGCGGCTCGGCGGACACCGAGGAGACCTCCCGCTTCGCCGCCACCTCCTGCAAGGCCCTGTGGCGCTGCCTCGCCTGCCGCGAGCCGTTCGAGTACGTCAAGGAGATCTGATGGCCGCGCCCACCGCCCTGCCCACGGCCCCCGTACGCCGCCGCCCGGTGTTCCACGCCCTGAAGGTCGCCGACGTACGACGACTGTGCTCGGACGCTGTCGCCGTCGGCTTCGAGGTGCCGGCGGACCTGGCTGCCGAGTACGCCTTCACGCCGGGGCAGTCGCTCACCCTGCGCCGGGAGTTCGAGGGGCACGAGGAGCGGAGGTCGTACTCGATCTGCGCCCCGGCGGGCGAACAACCCCGCATCGGTGTACGGGTGGTGCCCGGCGGCCTGTTCTCGTCCTGGCTGGTCGACGAGGTGCGCCCGGGCGACGAGCTCGACGTGATGACCCCGACCGGCGCCTTCACCCCCGACCTGACCGCGTCCGGCAGCCACGTCCTGATCGCCGCGGGCTCCGGCATCACCCCGATGATGTCGATCGCCGAGTCGGTCCTGGCCGCCGACGACCGCTCACAGGTCACCCTCCTGTACGGCAACCGGCGTACGGACACCGTGATGTTCGCCGACGAACTGGCGGACCTGAAGGACCTGTACCGTACGCGCTTCCAGCTCGGGCACGTACTGTCGCGTGAGCCGCGCGAGGCCGAGCTGCTGTCGGGCCGGCTGGACGCCGAACGGCTCGCCGCACTGCTCGCGGGCCTCGTCGACGTGCCGGGCACCGACCACTGGTGGCTGTGCGGACCGCACGGCATGGTCCGTGACGCCCAGCAGTTGCTGGCGGAGTTGGGCGTGCCCGCGGACCGCGTCCACCAGGAACTCTTCTACGCCGACGACCAGCCGGTCCGCCAGGTCCAGCACACGGACGCGGTGGCCGAGGGCCCGGTGAGCCGGGTCACCGTCACCCTCGACGGCCGCTCCACCACCACCGCACTGTCCCGGGAGGCGACCGTCCTGGACGGGGCCGCGCGCACCCGGCCGGACCTGCCGTTCGCCTGCAAGGGCGGCGTCTGTGGCACCTGCCGCGCACTGGTCACCTCGGGCGAGGTGGACATGCGCCGCAACTACGCCCTCGAACCCGCGGAGGTCGCCGCGGGCTACGTCCTGACCTGCCAGTCGTTCCCGGTCTCGGAGACACTGACGGTCGACTACGACAGCTGACGGCAAAGGGTTTGGCGGGCGCCGCTTCGGCAACTCGAACGGCGTGACCCCTACAACTACGCAACAGGAACTCTTCCGGTTCTTGGAGGACCGTTTCGTCTGTGCCCAGGCGTGCACGGAGTGCGCGCGGGCCTGCGCACTGCGCGCGAGTCTCGCGGACCCGGACGGGCCCGCCAAGGAAGCCCTCGCACGCCGCAAGGGCATCCTGTGCGCGGAGGTGTGCGACGCGACATGCCGCCTCCTCTCCGAACAGGCGGACCTGGACGAGGCCGCCCTCCGCGTCCAACTGGAGTGGTGCAGCACGGTCTGCCTGGAAACCGCCCAGGTCTTCGACGAATACCCCGGTGGCGAGGACGCGGCGAAGGCATGCCGCGAGTGCGCACAGGCGTGCACGGACTTCGCGTGGACGCTTCAGGCGCCGGACTCCGGGCGCGACGGCGGGTGAGACACGGCGTTCCGTGATCCGGCGGGTACGCGCCCGCCCCGCTCCCTAGTCGTTGTGCGGCGCCCCGGCCGACTGCTCGTGTGGCGCCCCGAGCTGCCCGCCCACCCGCACGTTCCAGCGTCCCGCCCGGCCGCTCAACTCCGTTGCCGTCAGCGGCGGAACGTCGATCCGCCAGAACGCAGACTCGGGCGCCCCCAGCGTCCGTACCACCACCGCGCGCACGATCTCCGGCTCGACGACCGCGATGGACGGGCCCGTGACCTGCGCCGCCGCTTCGTCCAGCCAACGGGCGACCCGGTCGCAGAGCGCCCGGACCGACTCACCGCCGTGCGGGGCCGACTGAGGGTCCGTCAGCCACTGGGCCAGCGCCTCAGGCTCCTTCTCCGTCACCTCGGCCAGGGTCGTGCCGCGCCAGCGGCCCACGGCCAGGCCGGCCGGGCCCGGCACCGGACCGGCGTCGAGGCCCAGCGCCAGAGCCGTCTCGCGGCAGCGTGCGGTGGGGGAGACCCAGACCCGGGAGACGGGCGGGAGCGCCCCCGCCGCCGCCCGGGCGAGCCGCAGGCCCGACGCGTCCAGCGGACAGCCGTCGTCGAAACGGGCCTCCCGCAGGGCCGCGCTGATCGCCGGTGAGATCAACATCACTCGGCTTGTCATCCGGTCGCTCCCGCGTTCATTCCGCCCCAATGTCGTTGTCATGTACGGCACTTGAGGCAAGTACGGCGCACCGGCGCGCCGTACGCCGTCACATGCGCCCTTGGCCGCACCCCAGCTTCGCGGTACCTTCTCGTCGATATTGACGACGGTTCGACGGAAGCCGGTGGGAATCCGGCACGGTCGCGCCACTGTAAGCCCCGTACGCACCCGCCTGGTGCGGTCCGGGGGCAAGTCAGACCCGTGACTGTCGTCCTCTGCACCACCGATACGGGACGCGAGTTCCCCCAGGAGGTCCTGTCATGGCCCAGTCCGCAGTCCAGCCGACCGCCGTTCCCACCGCCGTACCCGAGAAGCTGCCGATCGGTGCGATCGCCCCCTGGGCGGTCTTCTTCGGCGTGCTGATGCTGGTGCTGCTCTACTTCGTCGGCGCCGAACAGGGTGCCACCTCCGTGGTCTCCGGCGAGGGCGTGCACGAATGGGTGCACGACGCCCGCCACCTGCTCGGCTTCCCCTGCCACTGACGACGACAGGGAAACGCACGAGCTCATGAACTCCACCACCGTCAGGAACCTCTTGGTCCGCGGCATGGTCGCGGGCCTCGTCGCGGGCGTGCTCGTATGGGTCGTCGCGTACCTCTTCGCCGAGCCGCTCGTCGACGACGCGATCGCGTTCGAGGAGATGCACGAGGCCCACGGGCACGCCGCCGAACAGGCTCTCGTCTCCCGCGCGTTGCAGTCCACCGTCGGTCTGGGGACCGGTGTCCTCGTCTACGGCGTCGCGTTCGGCGGTATCGCGGCCCTCGCGTACTGCTTCGCGCTCGGCCGGATCGGCCGCTTCGGGCCGCGCGCGACCGCGCTGCTTCTCGCCGGGGCCGGCCTGCTTGCCGTATACGTCGTGCCGTTCCTCAAGTACCCGGCCAACCCGCCCGCCGTCGGGGACCCCGACACCCTCAACCAGCGCACCGCGCTGTTCTTCCTGATGGTCGCGCTGAGCGTGCTGCTGGCCGTCGGCGCGGTGATCGTGGGTAAGCGCCTCGCCCCGCGCCTGGGCAACTGGAACGCGACCCTCGCCGCGGTCGCCTTCTTCGTCCTGGTCGTCGGACTCGCGTACGCGTTCCTGCCGTCGTTCACCAACGAGGTCCCGCAGGGCTTCTCCGCGAGCCTGCTGTGGAAGTACCGGGTGGCCACGCTCGCCATCCAGGCGACCATGTGGACCGCGTTCGGCCTGGTCTTCGGCCTGCTGGCGGAACGGCTGCTGGTTCCGAGGGCGGCGGCGCCCGTCGGGGCGAGCGGTGCCGAGCCGCAGGCGACTCCTGTGGCGCACTGAGCGGTTCGCCGTACTGCCCTGAGGGGGTCCCGGATGTCCGGGGCCCCCTCAGGCATGTGCGCACCGGTACACGCACCGCCATTCCCAATTTCTGGAACACGTTCTACCGTGTGCGCCGACAGGTCCGGCCCTGGGGAGCCAGCAGGAGGCGCAGTGCATCTCGAATACACGCCCGAGCAGCAGCAGCTTCGCACCGAACTGCGCACCTACTTCGCCGAGTTGGTGCCGGACCGGGCCTACTCGCGGTTCAACGACCATGTCGCCCAGAAGCGCTTCTACCGCCGGACGATCCGCCGCCTCGGCGGCGACGGCTGGCTCGGTGTCGGCTGGCCTCAGGAGTACGGGGGGCGCGGACTGTCCCCGATGGAACAGTTCATCTTCTTCGACGAGGCCGCCCAGGCGGGCGTACCGCTGCCGCTGATGGCGCTCAACACCGTCGGCCCGACGATCATGCGGTACGGCAGCGAGGAGCAGAAGGCGTACTTCCTGCCGAAGATCCTCGCCGGCGAGATCGACTTCGCGATCGGCTACAGCGAGCCGGACGCGGGCACCGACCTGGCCGCCCTGAAGACGCGGGCGGTACGCGACGGCGACGAGTATGTGGTCAACGGGCAGAAGATCTGGACGACGAACGGTGACACGGCGGACTGGGTGTGGCTGGCCGTGCGCACGGACCCGGACGCCCCGCCGCACAAGGGCATCACCATGCTCCTCATGCCGACCACCGACCCCGGCTACTCCTGCACCCTCATCCGCACCCTTGCCTCGCACGACACCACGGCCAGCTACTACGAGAACGTCCGCGTCCCCGTCGCCCACCGGGTCGGCGAGGAGAACCAGGGCTGGCGGCTGATCACCAACCAGCTCAATCACGAGCGCGTCACCCTCGCAGCCCACGGCACGATGGCCATCCGCTCCCTGCACGACGTCCAGCGTTGGGCGATGGAGACAAAACTCGCCGACGGCCGCCGCGTCGTCGACCTCCCATGGGTCCGCCGCCGTCTGGCCCAGATCCACACCAAACTCGACGCGATGAAACTCCTCAACTGGCAGATGGTGAACGCCGTCCAGGAGGGCACCCTCACCCCCCAGGACGCCTCCGCGGTCAAGGTGTACGGCTCCGAGGCCCGCCGCGAGGCCTACGCCTGGCTCCTGGAGATCGTCGCCGCCCCGGGCGCGCTGAAGGAGGGCTCGGCCGGCGAGATACTCCACGGCGAACTCGAACGCGGCTACCGCTCAGCGGTGATCTTCACCTTCGGCGGCGGCAACAACGAGATCCAGCGGGAGATCATCTCGTGGATCGGGCTGGGGATGCCGAGGGTGCGGCGGTAGGACCTTTTGTGACGAGGATTTTTAGTTGGCACAAAAGAGGGATAGTTGGCACCAAGATCACGGGCGTTCTCAGAGGTGACGGCGCATCACCTCGATGCACGTGGCCCGGGCCGCGTTCGATCGGTCCCGGGGGTACGGGATTCCGAGGTTCATGCCGGTGTCGGTGGTGATCGGTGACTGCCGCCAAGCGAGGCTCATCTGTGCGCCGGCTTCCGCGCGGGCCGTGGCCACGAGGGTTGCGTAGGGGCCCGCGACCGTCGTGGCTTCGATCTGGAGCCATGCCTGGTGGAAGGCCATGCGTGCCAGCAGACCGCTGACCTCGTCGGTGAGTTGTTGTCGTACGGCGGGCGAGGACTCCGGCCGGCGCCGTATGCGGTACGGCATCTCCAGGTACTGCTCAACCGCCGTCAGGGCCTCTGCGCAGGTCTTGGCCCGGCGTTCCTGCCTCTTACGTCACCGGGTGAGTGTTCAAGAACGCGAGGGCGCGGATGCTGATGTCCGGGACAGGGCCGGGGCCAGCCAGCGGGTGAGGAAGGTGCGGAGCCGGGTTTCGTCCTGCGGTGGCTCGCTGGGGTGCTGCAGCAGCGATGTCAGGAGTCGCATGATGATCTCGGCGAGGCCGTTGAGGTCGTCCTCGTCGATGCCGACGGCGGCCCAGTCGACGGGGAAGCGCTGCAGCATCTTGGCGCCGTAGGCGACGGTGTCCCTGGTGGTGGCGCCGCGGCCGAAGGCGGTGGTGTCTCCGAGTTGCAGCAGAAGGCTCAGGCGTGGCTCGGTGGGGATGGTCCGTACGCAGAAGACCATGCCTTCGACCACGGCTTCGGCCGGGTCGGTGATCCCTTGCAGGTGCGCGATCATCAGGTCGACGAACGACTCGGCGCCCTGGGCCGCCACCTCGCCGATGATGTCGCTGATGCGGCCGAAGTGGCGGTAGACGGTCTGGCGGGTGACGCCGAGCTCGCCGGCGACGTCGGACAGGGTGGTCTTCGTGACGCCGTGCCTGTCGATGCAGCGGGCGGTCGCGTCGATGATGCGCTGCCGGGCCTCCGCGTCCGATGCGGGAGGCCGGCCTCCCCAGCCGTGATGCCCCATGGGCTTAGGATCGCACAGGCTCTGTGGTCCGTCGGGACATGGTCGCGCGGAGTACGGCCACGATGAGCCCGGTTGCGGCTACGGTGCACAGCACGGTGTACCACAGGCTGCCGATCGGCGTGCCCTGCTCGGTGATGCCATTGGCCGCCGCGAAGTAGGCCGGCAATGCGATCAGCCAGAGGACGATGTGGACGCCGAGGTACAGCGCCGGATAGATCCGCGCGAACAGCGGCGACGCCACCGGAGCCGGATCTGTTCGCCGCGCGCGCCAGGCGTCCGCGAGAAGGTAGAGGCCGACGATCCAGACCAGGGCGAGCTCGGCACCGAGGATGGCCTGCTGGATCCCAAGGTGGTCCCCACCGCGGAAGATGTTGCTGGGGACGCCGGCGACGGTCATCGCGAGCGGTGTCAAGGCGCCGGCGGCCACGGTGCGCAGGCTGGTCTGCCGGCCGGTGAGCGTGCCGCGGCCGTCCTTCGCGCCGACCAGCCGGACGACGAGATAGGTCATCGCGCCGAAGGACACCGAGGCGAACAGGAACATGCTGTTCATCGGGACCGAGGCGAGCGCCGGCTCGTTGATCATCTCGTTGCCGGGGTTCCAGGCCCACCACTTCAGCTGAGGTCCGAGCTGATCGAAGATCTCGTAGAACGCCTGGCAGGTGAACGCGACCGCCAGCGAACCGAGAAGGAGCCCACGTCGCGCGAAGACGCCGAGAGCGCGGACCACCTCGTAGGCGAGCTGCGACAGCGCCGGATAGAAGGCCACGATGTAGAGCGGCAGCCGGTCGTACATGAACTGCACGGTGAACACGTTGTGGGAGAAAATGAACCCGACGTGCTCCTCCAGGCCGAACCAGCCCGGGAAGTAGAGCGGCGGCTCGATCACCGCCAGGTAGACGAGCGAGGCGAACCACAGGGAGATGTTGACCGGGTCGCCGTCGCGCCGCCACCGCCGCCACGCATGGACGAGGGCGAACACCGCACCGCCGATGATGAGCAGCTCAAGGAACGGCATGGTGCCGTTCTCAAGACCGAACGGGTTGCGGAAGTCCACGATGGGATCGGCGTCATGGCAGGAGAAGCCGAGCTGTCCAGCGAGGCGCTCGGCCGCCGAGTCGCATGAATAGCTCATTCCTCGCTCCTCGGGTCAGTCATTGACGAGGTCGGTCTCGGCGTACGGCGAGCTGCCGGCGCGGGTCTGGCCGGTGAAGTCGGTGCCGGGCGGATCCTGCTGGTCGTCGAACCCGCCGGGCACGACCGTGCGTCCGAGCCGCTGACGCACCTTGTAGCGCGCGATGCCGAACCAGAACCGCACATCGGTGGTCATCTCCCTGAGTGACATGTCGAGGTTGAAGACCTGGGCGAACGTCCGCTCGACGTAGGCGTCCTCGCGGCTCGTGGCGTTGATGGCGTTGAAGACCGGCCAGCTGAGGCGCGCGGCCAGCCTGCGGCGCCAGGGAGCGACGACCTCACTCCCGGTCGCGAAGTCATATGCCTGGTCACGGGCCATCGCGAGCATCCAGGGCACGTCGAGTGACTTCTTCTGCCGGGTGAGGAACTCGCGGAAGAAGGCGAGGTCGAGGACGTCGTGGCCGTGCAGCATCTCGGCGAGGATGAGCGCGGAGCGGGCCGCCGAGCTCATCCCCTGGGCGTAGAACGGGTTGAACGCGCAGATCGAGTCACCGACGCAGACCAGCCCGAGCGGGGGCTGGTCGAGCAGGTCGAAGCGGCGCCACTTGTTGCCGGTCGAACGAGTGAGGTGCACCCCGGAGGTCGGAGTGCAGACACGCGTCGCCTGCCCGAAGGACCTGGCCCGCACGCGGTCCACCGCGGCCTCGAAGGTGTCGACCTCGCGCGGCATCCGGATGCCCCACGCGCCCATGCACACGATGGCGCGGTCCCCCTCGATCGGGAAGAAGTTACTGAGGAACTCGTGTTCCTCGGGATGGTCGCCGGTGTCCTGGGTCGGAGTGACGACCAGGTGCTTCCACCACCACGCCGGTGGACGCCGGTCGGCGGGGGGCAGGTCGTACCACCGCGACGTGTAGGTGACCTTGGCGTCGAGAGTCTTCTCCGGCGGCGTCGGCCATCCCGCCGTGCTCAGCCAGTCGGCGACGGAGGAGCCGCGCCCCAGCGCGTCGACGACCAGGTCGGCGGACAGGTGGCCCGAGTCGTCGCCCGCGCGGTACTCGACTCCCTCGACGCGCCCGCGCTCGGTGCCGCCCCCGGTGGAACGAAGTCCGGTGACGGTCACGCCCTCGCGGATCTCGATGGCCGGGAGCTCACGGACCTTGTCGCGCAGGACCCGCTCGATGAGCACGCGGGAGCTGTAGACCATCGTCATCGACCCGGCCTTGCGCGGGGCCCAGCCGGCGTGCTCGCAGTACGCCGCGTCCATCGCCGGCATCAGGCGCATCCCGCCCGCGGCGATCAGCGCCTCCTCGAACCCAGGAAAGATCTCGCCGATCGCGCGACGCCCGGAGTTGAGGAGGAAGTGCGGGTGCTTGCTCTGCGGCACGCCCCGCCGATGCTGCGCGTCCGGCGGGAGCCGGTCCCGCTCCAGGACGATCACCTCGTCGAAATGCCTCGCAAGCACTCCCGCGGCGCACAGCCCCGCCACGCTACCGCCGAGCACCACAGCCGTCTTTCCCCGCATGCCGCCTCTATTCATACATGTCATGGCTGAATGTATGAGCGGAGGGGAAGCTAACAGGTACGGCCTGAACATGCCACCCTTCCCGCGAGACGTCGGGTCCGGCGGAGTGACCTCCCACGGTCCAGCCGGGGCAACGGCCGGCTGGGACGCCCACGTGGCCTTTGGCGTAGGGAGTACCACCGCTCCGCTTCCGGTCGATGCCCATGACCGGTGTCAGTTCTCATCGAGCGTGTTTCAACCTGAAGTTGCACTTACTGATCTCTTCGGAGTGTTGTCGGGTGACGCGTGGTGATCCCTGCGAGCGGATCCGGTATGAGGCGGGTGAGCGGTTCGCTCGCGGCGAGAAGAACGCGGCGAGCGCGAAGGATCTGCGGGTCAGGGAGCGGTCGGCGGAGCGCTGGCGGCGGGCCTGGCGGCAGGGCGGGATGGATGCCCTGGCCTCCGCGGGGCCGCCGAAACTGCCGAAGCTGTCGGATGGCCAGTACGCCGAACTAGAGAAGGAGTTGGCGCTCGGGCCGGCCAAGCACGGCTGGGAAGACCAGCGGTGTACCGTGGCGCGGATCAGAGCGGTGATCGCCTGGAAGTTCCAGGTCGACTTCTCGATGGCGGCGGTGTGGCGGTTGCTGCACCGTCATGAATGGTCCTGGCAGCCTGTGTCGCGGGTGGCCAGCCCCCGCCATTCCTTGAACTTGTTGATGGCGCGCTCGACTGTGTTGCGGTCTTTGTAGAGCGTGGCGTCGTGGCTGACCGGGCGGCCGCCGGAGCGTCCTTTCTTCTTGCGGTTGGCGGCCTGGTCGGCCTTCTCCGGGATCACCGCCTTGATGTTGCGTCTGCGTAGATGGGCGCGGTTGGCGCGGGAGGAGTACGCCTTGTCTCCGGCGACCGCGTCCGGCCGGCTCATGGGGCGACCGACCGGGACACGCACCTTGATCTTGTTAAGGACCGGAATGAAGCGCGGGCTGTCCGCGGCCTGCCCGGGGGTGAGGATGATGGACAGCGGGCGGCAGCGCCGCTCGACGGCGAGGTGGACCTTGCTGGTGAGTCCGCCCTGGGAGCGGCCCAGTTCGGCGGCCTGCAGTCGGGCTCTGCGGCGTCGGCGCTCGGCGCGGCGCTGTTCCCGCTCGCGGTTCTCCCTGTCCGCGGCCCCCTCGCCTACGGGATCGTTTTGCCCCTTTGCTGCAGCCCCTTTTCCTCCGCCACGGCCTTCTCCAGGTCCTCAAGGAGCTCCGGTTCGACCACCATGCCCGCTGCGTGGTGATGCGCGCGGGCAACGGTCGAGTCCACACTGACCAGGCTCAGATCGACATCGTCGCGGGCCCCCGCCTCGGCGATCATCGCTTCCATGAGGGTTTGGAAGACTTCGTCACGCGCCCACATCCGGAACCGGTCGTAGATCGTCGACCAGGAGCCGTAGCTCTCCGGCACATCCCGACAGGGACTGCCGGTACGGAACCGCCACATCACCGCGTTGAAGTAGCTGCCCAGGTCAGTGATCGGTCCGAATGACCCCAGCGGGAGGTGCGGCTCGATCAACTCCCACTCGGCATCAGTCAGATCACCACGAGTCACGCCACCGGTCTACCGCAGCCAGCACCCTCCTGAAGCGGGAATGATCGATTCCGTGATCGCAACTCAGAACAGGCCCTAGTTGGATTGGATGCCCAAGTGCGGCGGCACCCCTTGTGACCTGCGCTGTACCAAAGTGCCAACTATCTCTCTGATTCCTGGCCTCCGGTTGCTGAAGCTGGTTGGCATCAGCGCAGGTTGCGAACGTGGCCTAGTGTCAACTACCGATCCTGGTCACAGACCTTTCTGACCGAGCGTTCCGGGCGCGGCATCAGGTTCAGCGGCCCGAACTCATCGACGCGGCCCCCCGGCCATCCGGAGGCGGATGGTCATACAGGTCGAGGACGCGCTGCGTCTTGGCGATGAAGTCCCGGTCGTTGGACGACTTCCACGGGGTGGTGGTCTGCCAGGACACCCCGGCTCTGGGCAGGATCCGGCGCTGGTGCTCGCGGCTCATCGAGGCGATGACCTTCCGATCGGCCAGGTGGGAGGCAGGGTTCTCCGGCCCCAGGTCGACCTGCCGGTGGTGCCCCCACTCGGCGGGGACCATCCGGGCGATCAGGCGGATCCGCTCACCCGTATCCTGGCTGATCGTCGGCGGACGGCCCCGTTCCATTTCAGGTCCAGCGCCTGGAACCCCCGCTCGTTGAACGAATGGATCACCGCACGCGCGTAGTCGTCCGTGACCTGCGTCGGCGAGGTGATGCTCGGGACCGGCCGGCCCTGGGCGGACATCGTCACCACGATCGCCCGCCGCAACTTCAGCGGATCTCTGGCGGTCCGGATGATCCGCTGCGGCCTGCGGCCTGCGGCCTGCGGCCTGCGGCCTGCGGCCTGCGGCCTGCGGCCTGCGGCCTGCGGCCTGCGGCCTGCGGCCTGCGGCCCTCTCCATCGACAACGACCGGACAACCACCTCGGGTCGACGAGCCACGACCCTCTCCAGGAATCAGCTCCAGGAGACAGGCTGCAGACCCGACCGTGCGAGACCAACTGTCCGCGGGACACGCTGCCGCCCTGGCTTGTCACCGGCCAGGACCGCTCGCCGGCCTCGCAGTGGTAGTAACGCGAGGTGGCGCCGTCGTGGTTGTACCACTCGTGCGCGCCGCAGTCGGCAGTGCCTTTCCCGGCGATCCCGCGACCGACCAGGAACCACGGCAGGCCGCGCCGTAGTCGGGTCCGCCACCGATACCTACCCTTGCGCGTCATGCCGCAAGGCTACGGAGTCATGCAACGTGTTTACGGGGTCAGCGTTGCGCGGCCGGCCACTGGTTGCGCCCGCTCCGTCACCGGCCACAGCAATTCGTGCAGAGCGGCGATCGCAAGCCCCGACTCAAGGCGAGTGCCCCCGCATCGCAAGACGGTGAGGTCCGCAGCCGCGGAGTCGGCCGCGTATTCGAGCGGGGCGGTCTTGCCGATGCCGGGGTGACCCCACGACGCCGGCCTTGCCCCAGCCTTGCCGAGCACGGCGAGGATCCGATCAAGGGCTGCCTGCTCCTGGCGCCAGTCATACAGGTCCACACCGACGACCGGCCGGGGGCCGGGCCGGGGCTGGTCGACCGGACCGTCAAGCCGCTCAGTAAGACCCGTAGGTGTGTACGGACCGTGTTCGCGAAGAGTGGAGGCTCTTGTCAGCGGCCGACGGCCGCCGTATTGTCGTACGAACGTAAGGCGTACGAATGTAATTCAAACGCAAGGGAGTCCGTGATGGCGACAACTCGGCCGGTGGCGCTCGTGACAGGTGCCTCATCGGGGATCGGCAAGGAGGCTGCGCGGGCGTTCGTCGCGGCAGGTTTCGAGGTGATCGGAACCGCTCGCAACGCAGCGCGAGTGACCGCGCCCGCCGGGGTGACCTACCTCGACCTCGACGTGACCAGCGACGAATCGGTCGCCTCCGTGGTCAATCAAGTGATCGACCGGTTCGGGCGAATCGACGTCCTGGTCAACAATGCCGGCGTCGGTGCCAACGGCGCCGCCGAGGAGTTCTCCGTCGTCCGGACGCAGGAGGTCTTCGACGTCAACGTCTACGGCATCATGCGGATGACCAAGGCGGTTCTGCCGCACATGCGCGCTCAGCGGCGCGGACGCGTCATCAACGTCTCCTCCCTCAGCGGGTTCGTCCCCAGCCCGTTCATGGCTATCTACACGTCGACCAAGCACGCCGTCGAGGGCTACTCCGGGTCGCTGGACCACGAGGTCCGCGAGTACGGCGTCCGGATCCTGCTCGTCGAGCCCGGCCCGATCAACACCCCGTTCGGGGACCACAGCGTGCAGGGCGACACCCCATTGCCGCTCTATGCGTCGGGACGGCGCACCTTCGACGAGGTGCTGGCGAAAAACACCAGCGGCGGCGACGATCCCGCCGTCGTGGCCAAGGTGATCGTCGCGGCGGCCACCGACCGGAACCCGAAACTGCGGCGCACCGCCGGCTCGACGGCCGCAAGCATCAACGTGCTCCACCGCGTCCTTCCGGCCCGGATCTTCGACCGCATCGTCCGCAGATTCAACCGCATGCCGAACTGACGCTCACTCTTCGCGTACCCGAGCCTGTCCGAGGTGGACCGGCTCGAAGCTGAAGCTGCGGTACGCCCGTCACCCGGCGCTGTCGCTTCAGCTGGTTCGCGCCTGGTAAAGCGACCTTGGTGTGATTGCCTGCCGCGGCGGGGCATGGATCGCCAGCGGCGGTTGTGAGTGGGGGAGCGGCCCAAGGGGCGCAGGGTGCGGCTGCCTCCTCCGTAGCCCCTCACGCGTCGGAACTCGGTGGACATGAACGGGTCGACGGCGTCCTGGGCGATGGGCGCGGGCTCGCCTGCGGCTTGATCGCTTGGTAGGTGAGCCTCGATGGGGCGGGCGACGCCATGAGGCTTGCGTACAAGCGAGTCCAGATGTTGGGTCCGCGTCTGCCCGCGCTCATGGAATCCCTTCGCTCGCCCGTTGTCCTTGCCGCTGAGGGCGGCTGGCGACGAGGCGTCTGGACACCTCGTCGCTGTGGACTCTTTGGATTACATTCGCAATACCATAGGTTGATGAAATCGGTGAAGGGCAACCGGCCCTTCCGTCCGGCGAAGAAAAGAGCGTGTGCTGTGGTGCGGTACGCCAAAGAGCACAAGTCGGAGACGAGGCGGCGGATCATCGAGACGGCGGGCCGCCGGTTCAAGCAGGACGGTATCGACGGCTCCGGGGTCTCGACGCTCATGAAGGACGCAGGGCTGACCAATGGGGCCTTCTATGCCCATTTCGCATCCAAGGACGACCTCGTCACCACGGCAATCGCCGACCAGTTGAAGGTGCAGGCCGAGAACGTCGTCGCGCGGGCTGCGCCTGGCCGGGCCGGACTCGAGCAGATCGTGCGCGCGTACCTGTCGCCCCTGCACCGCGACAACCTTGGTGACGGCTGCCCCAACGCCGCTCTGCTCGACGAGATCGGACGCTGCACCGACACAACCAGGCAGGCGTACACCGACGGCGTGCTGGTCCTTGTCGACGGCATTGCCGCCCGCATGGCGCCCGAGTCCCCCTCCTCCGCACGTGTGAAGGCGCTGAGCCTTCTCGGCCTGATGGCCGGGACGCTGCAGCTCTCCCGCGCCTTGACCGACAGGCAACTCGCCCACAAACTCCTCGATCAGGGGATAGGCAACGCCCTCGCCCTGGTGGATGCCGACCAGCACCTCTGACGCGCCATGCCGCTTGGACCTGTCCGGGCGATCACGCGTCTGGCCAAGGTGGCTCGGCGGACGGACCTGATGAGCCTGGTGAACGTCGCCGACGCGGGAGCGCCGGTACCCGGGTGGGCCGGGCGCCGGCAGGCTATTGCCGACACATGAGTTCGCCGATGCGCCGACTGTGCCCGCGCCCACTCAGCCGCCACCGACGGGGGCAGCGACGCCGTGGCCGCCGTCCTGCTCGTGGAGGCGCTCCACGCCCTGTGTCAGGATCTTGGGGTGCCCACCCCTCAAGCCCACGGCATCGGCAAGGACGACTGGTTCCGCCTGCCGCCCCTCATGGTCGAGCAGGCGTTCACGTCCGGATCCCCCGCTGACAACCCCGTGGTACCCACCATGGACGAGATCCACGATCTCTACGCGCAGATCTACGCCTGACCGGCGAGTGAGGAACGTGATGGTGACGTCAGCAGGTCCGCACGTATGGCGAGGTGGCGACCGATGACTGACACCGCGGCGGTCGAGATCCTCGCCGACGTCCACCGGGGCGTCGGCCGCATCCTGCTGAACCGGCCCAAGGCGCTCAACGCCCTGACCACAGGCATGGTCGCCGCCATCGACGGTGCTCTCGCCGCGTGGGAGCACACGGGGCTGTCCGCCGTGGTGATCGCCGGCGCCGGTACGAGGGCGTTCTGCGCGGGCGGAGACATCCGTACGATCCGCGAGTACAGCCTCGCGGGGGACGCCGAGGCCAGTGAGCGGTTCTTCGCCACCGAGTACCGGCTCAACGCCCGGATCGCCGAGTATCCCGTCCCGGTTGTGTCGCTCATCGACGGTCTGTGCATGGGCGGCGGCCTCGGTGTGTCCGTCCACGGCGGTTTCCGCGTCGTCACCGAGCGTGCGGTGCTGTCGATGCCCGAGACCGGGATCGGGTTCTTCCCGGATGTCGGAGCCAGCTACTTCCTGCCGAGGCTGCCCGGCGCGATCGGCATGTACCTGGGACTGACCGGTCACCGGCTCGACGCGGCCGACGCCCTGTACACGGGGCTGGCCACGCATTTCGTCCCCGTGGACGGGATCGACGCGGTCGGGGATGCCCTGGCCGACAACCCCGACGTCCCGGTGGACGTCGTCCTGAACCGCCTCGCCGGCCGTTCCCCGGTGGCGGAGAGCGGTCTTGCTGCGGTACGCGGAGACGTGGACCGGGCGTTCGGCGCGCCGACCCTCGGCGAGATCGAGAAACGCCTGCGCCACCTCGACACCCCCTGGGCGGCAGCCGCGCTGGCAGCCCTGGAGGCCGCCTCGCCGCAGAGCCTGGAGATCACTCACGCCCTGCTGGCCCGGGGCAGGCAGCGCACGTTGCGCGAGTGCCTCAACGCCGAGCTCGCCCTCACGCGCACGACCATCCGCACGCCCGACTTCCTGGAGGGCGTCCGTGCGGCCCTGGTCGACAAGGACCGCACCCCCAGCTGGCAACGTGCGTCGCTCGACGGACGGACGCCGCCGGCCTGAGCATGTCCAGCGAACCGGTGACCCCGGGTCCTCGGCCACGGTGTGCTGATCCCGCACGGCGAACGAGCCCGTAAGGCAGGGCAGGCCGAGGGAGCGGCCTCACCATGATCGGCCCGGCTTCGGAGCCGCCCCCTTTCGTCGGTCACGCTGCGCACCGCCCGCAAACCACGGCGCGATCGAGGGTGGACGGGGCGGTGTGCCGCCGGAGCCGGTGAGGTGTCAGGCTCGGGGGAATCCCTCACTGTCGAGGCGGAAGACGACTTCGGCCTCGTCGCGCCGGGTGGTGTGCAGGTCCCAGTACAGGGGGGGGCGATCTGTTCGGGCTGGGCCGCCTCGACGCCCGGGATGACGGAGGCGCCCGCCCGAGAGCCCCTGCCCCCCTCACCCGCACACGACGCCCTCTACAGGGCGATGCTCCGCAACGCCCCCGCCGAGGTCGCCGCACCGGAACCCGAGAAGGGCAGCTGAACCCGGGGCCGGTAGCATCACGGCCCGTTGCGTGAATGACCCGGAGGTGCCGGGGGGAGGATCCGGGGTACGTCGTGGTGGAGGGCGTGCCCCTTCAGGCAGCCCGACAAGGGAGACGTCCAGTGGACGGCACGCGCGTAGGTGAAGGTGACCCGGGACTGTTCGGCCCCCGGTCCGTGACGTGGCAGCTGCATGCCGACCCCATGATGTGGGTCGCCGGAGTCCGCGCGCTGTACTTTCAGGCGCTGCATCCGCGCGCGGTGCGCGGGGTCATGCAGAACTCGGACTTCCGGAAGGAAGCCGTGGGCCGGCTGATGCGCACCGAGAACTTCGTCGGCACGACGACCTACGGCACCACGGACGCGGCCGAGAAGGCGGGCGCCAGGGTCCGGAAGATCCACCGCATGCTGTCCGCCGTCGACCCGGACACCGGGGAGCGGTACGGCGTCGACGAACCCGAACTGCTGCTCTGGGTGCACTGCGCCGAGATCGACTCCTATCTGCACATCATGCGGCGCTCCGGATACCCGATCACCGACGCCCACGCCGACCGGTACATCCGCGAACACCTGGTCAGCGCCCGCCTGGTGGGCCTCGACCCCGACGCCGTACCGGCGAACCGGGCCGAGATGAGCGCCTACTTCGAGAAGGTCCGGCCCGAGCTGGCCGTCGGAGCCGAGGCGCGCGAAGTGGACGACTTCCTCCGCCGTCCACCGACGCATCCGCTGCTCGTCCCGGCGCGTGAGGTGCTGTGGCGGCGCGTGTCGAGGCTGGCGTACGCCTCCCTGCCGCCGTACGCCCACGAGTTGTACGGCAGAGCCGCAGCCGAACCGGCCACTGTCACCCGGCAGTTGCGTGCCTACGGCACCCTGCTGCGCCGCGTTCCCGCACGTCTTCGCTGGCAACTCCCGCCCAAACACGTTCTGCGGGCCATGTCACGGCTCGGCCCCGGCTCGCGCCCCGCGCCGTACAAACTCGGAGGATAGCTCGCCATACTGGACGGGCCAGGGGAGGGTGAACAGGACCGGGGGCGGCAGCACGAGATGGCGGACACCAGACTGATCCAGGGCCGGTACCGGCTGATCGATCAGATCGGGCGCGGCGGCATGGGGGAAGTGTGGCGTGCTCGCGACGAGTCGCTGGGGCGGCAGGTCGCCGTGAAGTGTCTGAAGCCGCTCGGGCCGCACCACGACCACTCCTTCACGCGTGTCCTGCGGGAGCGGTTCCGGCGTGAGGCGCGGGTGGCCGCCGCGTTGCAGCACCGCGGGGTGACCGTCGTGCACGACTTCGGCGAGGCCGACGGGGTGCTCTACCTCGTCATGGAGTTGCTGGACGGGCGCAATCTGAGCCAGCTCCTGGAGGACAACAAGCATCATCCGCTGCCCGTCCCGGACGTCGTCGACATCGCCGACCAGGTCGCCGCCGCCCTCGCCTACACCCACCAACAGGGCATCGTCCACCGTGACCTGAAGCCCGCGAACATCATGCGGCTGACCGACGGTACGGTGAAGATCTGTGACTTCGGCATAGCGCGCCTCGGCCATGACATCGGCTTCACCTCCCGGCTCACCGGCACCGGAATCGCGATGGGCACCCCGCACTACATGTCGCCGGAACAGATCAGCGGCGGCGAGGTCGACCAGCGCAGCGACCTGTACTCCTTCGGCTGCGTTCTCTACGAACTGTCCACCGGGGTACCGCCGTTCGACCTCGACGACGCCTGGGCGGTGCTCATCGGACACCGCGACACCGCGCCCGAGCCGCCGCGCAGCCACCGCTCCGAGATCCCCGAGTTCCTGGAACAGGTCATCCTCGCCCTCCTCGCCAAGCTTCCGGAGGAACGCCCGAACGACGCAAGGGAGTTGGCGCGCCGGATCAGCGCGGGCCGGGCCACCCCGCTGTACGTGCCGACGGTCGTCTCCCCGCAGCCCCAGTTCAGGGACCCCGAGCCCGCCGCCCGTGAAGCCCGGCTGCCGTCCTGGACCCGGGGCATGACCACCGGCCACAAGGCGACCGGCGCCGGCACGGGCACCGTACCCCCGGACCCGTCGGCCGGCCTCACCGGCGACTGGATCGCCCGCCCGGTCGCCGGCCGCCCAGCGGAACCCGTACCGCAACTGCCGCCCGCGCCTTCGCCGCAGGCGCTCAACGCGCTGGCCGGGCGGCACAACGCCGGCCTGAGCCTGGGGCGCCTCGGTCGCTGGGCCGAGGCCGGTGAGGTGCACCGCGCGGTCGCCGCCGAGCGTGAGCACATCCTCGGACCCGCCCACCCAGAGACCCTCGCCAGCCGCTACGAGATCGGCTTCACCCTCAGCCGCACCGGTCGCGCCGCCGACGCCCTGCGCGAGTACACCCACGTGGCCCGGGAACGGGAGCGGGTACTCGGCGCCGACCATTCGGACACACTGGCCGCCCGGCAGGAAATGGCATACGTCCTCGGGCAGTTGGGCCGTCACTTCGACGCGCACCAGGCCTACACGACCGTCCTGGCCGCCCGGGAGCGTACGATGGGCCCCGACCATCCGGACACCCTGCGCTGCCGCCACAACCTCGCCTTCAACCTGAGTCGCCTGGGACGCCTGGAGGACTCGTACCGCATGGCCTGCGAGGTGGCGACGGCACGTGCCCGGGTGCTCGGCGCCACCCATCCCGACACACTGGTCACGCGGTACGAAGTCGCCTACGCGCTCGGCCAGTTGGGGCGCTGGCCCGAGGCCCTTCAGACGTACCAGGAGGTCGCCGCGGCGCGTGCCGAGGCGCTCGGCCCCGATCATCCCGACACGCTCGCCGCCCGCTACGAGGTCGGCATCAGCCTTGGGCGGCTCGGCCGCAGCGCGGAGGCCCTCAGGCTGTACCGCGAGCTGATCGAGGACCGCACCCGTGTCAACGGCCCCGCACACCCCGAGACCCTGCGCGCCCGGCACGGTCTGGGCGTCAACCTGGGCCGCCTCGACCGCTGGGAGGAGGCGCTCGCCGAGTCGCGCGACGTGTGCGCGATCCGCGAACGGATCCTGGGCGCCGACCACCCGGACACGCTGGTCAGCCGCCGCGAGGTGGCCGTCGGCCTCGGCTGGCTCGGCCGCTGGCCCGACGCCCTGGCCGAGTACCGGCGGGTCGCCGCAGCCCGCGAGCAGGTGCTCGGCGCCGACCATCCCGACACCCTCGCCAGTCGCAACGACGAGGCCCACTGTCTGGAACAGCTCGGCCGGGGCGCAGAGGCGGTCGAGCTCTACCGGAGGGTGGCGGTACTGCGGCAGCAAAGGGCCTCCGGCCACTGAGCGATGGGCTGGAGGTGCCGCGCGGTGTTGTCGGTTCGCCGCGGCGCCGTTGTGGCTGGTCGCGCAGTTCCCCGCGCCCCTTTGGGGCCCTGCCGAGCCGTAGTGGACTTTGCCGCCCCTCAGCCCTCCAGCTCTGGCCCGGGTGGATCATCACGTGTTACGAAGAACCATGCCCGCACACGAGCGCCCCGACCGATCCGGCCGACCCGACCGGCACGCCCGATACGACGCGGTGATCGTCGGCGGTGGCCACAACGGCCTCGTCGCCGCCGCCTACCTGGCCCGCGCCGGGAAGTCCGTGCTGGTCCTGGAACGGCTGGCAGCAACCGGCGGCGCTGCCGTGTCGACCCGCCCGTTCGCCGGGGTCGACGCCCGGCTGTCGCGCTACTCCTACCTGGTCAGCCTGCTGCCCCGGAAGATCGTCCGCGATCTCGACCTGGACTTCCGGGTGCGCGGGCGCACCGTCTCCTCGTACACCCCCGTGGAGCGGGACGGCCGGCCCACCGGACTGCTCGTCGGAGGCGGTGAGCGCCGCACCCGCGAGGCCTTCGCGCGCCTCACCGGAGGGGAACGCGAGTACGAGTCCTGGCGGCGTTTCTACGCCATGACCGGCCGCGTCGCGGAAAGGGTGTTCCCCACGCTCACCGGACCTCTGCCCACCCGCGACGAACTCCATCACCGAATCGACGACGAGGACGCCTGGCGCACCCTCTTCGAGGAGCCGATCGGCGCCGCCGTCGAGGCGAACTTCACGGACGACCTCGTACGCGGTGTCGTCCTCACCGACGCGCTGATCGGCACCTTCGCCGATGCCCACGACCCCTCCCTGCGGCAGAACCGCTGCTTCCTCTACCACGTCATCGGCGGCGGCACCGGCGCCTGGGACGTGCCCGTGGGCGGCATGGGTGCCCTCACGGACGCGCTGGCCGGCGCTGCCCGGAACGCGGGCGCCGTGCTCGCCACCGGCCACGAGGTCGTACGGGTGGACACGGACGGCCGCGCCGCCGAGGTGACCTACCGGACAGCCGACGCAGAGGGCACGGTCGGCGCCCGGCACGTCCTGGTGAACGCCTCGCCGCAGGAACTGGCCGCACTGACGGGGGAGGCCACGCCGAGCCCCGCCGAGGGCGCCCAGCTCAAGGTGAACATGCTGCTCACCCGGCTGCCGAGGCTCAAGGACACGTCCGTCGACCCGCGCGAGGCGTTCGCCGGGACCTTCCACATCGCCGAGGGGTACGAGCAGCTGGCCGCCGCTCATGCCCAGGCGACGGCCGGTGAACTGCCCGCCGCGCCACCGTCCGAGATCTACTGCCACTCGCTCACCGACCCGACGATCCTCGGCCCCGACCTCGTCGAGCAGGGCTACCAGACGCTGACCCTGTTCGGCCTGCACACACCCGCACGACTGTTCGCCCGCGACAACGACGCCGTACGGGACGAGCTCCTGAAATCGACCATCGCCCAGCTCGACGCCCACCTCGCCGAACCCCTCGCGGACTGCCTGGCAACCGACGCCGACGGACTCCCCTGCATCGAGGCGAAGACCCCGCTCGACCTGGAACGCGACCTGCGCCTGCCCGGCGGCAACATCTTCCACCGCGACCTGACCTGGCCGTACGCCCAGGAGGACAGCGGGCGCTGGGGCGTGGAGACCGGGCACGCGAACGTCCTGCTGTGCGGGGCGGGCGCGGTGCGCGGGGGCGGGGTGAGCGGGGTGCCGGGGCACAACGCCGCCATGGCCGTGCTGGAGGCGGACGAGGGCTGAGCGCCGGCCCCGCCGGCTCGCCGGGTCAGGTCGCGGACGCCGTCCAGCCCACCGCCTCGATGCGTGCCGCGTCCGCCGGGCGCGACTCGTCGAAGGGGGTGCTGCCATCACCACGTACGGTCAGGCCGTCCACGTACGCTCCACGGCCGACGTACAGCCGGTCGGTCGTGTACCGCCAGCGCAGGACGAGGGCCGGTGCGGCCGGAAGGTCCGCCGAGAGGCGGTGCCAGACGCGCCCCGACCAGCCGGTGACCGAACCCGTCGGATGCTCCTGAGAGGTGCCGGCGGCGGGGGCGGTCGTGAACGGGACCGGCTGCCAGGTCGTCCCGCCGTCGGCCGAGGACTCCAGGAACAGGGCATCCGACTGCGGCTCGGTGTCCCACCACAGGGCGCAGCGCAGGCGGGAGCCGGCGGTGGTGGTGAGGGGCGGGAGGGTGAGCGTCGCCGTCGTCGCGCTCGCCATGCCGGAGAACCAGGCTGTACGTCCGTGGCGTGGGCGGACTCGTACCGCGCGGGCCAGGTTGTTCGCGGCGGCGACCCGGGGTGCGGAGCCTGAGCGCCAGTTGCGCACTGGGTGCACGGAGTTGCCGAGGACGACGAGGAAGGAGTCGGTCGTCGGGTCGAGGACGATCGAGGTTCCGGTGAAACCGGTGTGCCCTGCGGTGCGGGGCGTGGCCATCGCGCCCATGTACCAGTGCTGGTAGAGCTCGAAGCCGAGACCGTGCTCGTCCCCGGGGAAGGCGGTGTTGAAGTCGGTGAACATCAGGTCGACCGAGGCGGGCGACAGGATGCGCGCCCTGCCGTAGGCGCCGCCGTTGAGCAGCGTACGGCCGAGAACGGCGAGGTCCCAGGCCGACGAGAAGACGCCTGCGTGGCCGGCCACTCCGCCGAGACTGAAGGCGTTCTCGTCGTGCACCTCGCCCCACACCAGGCCCCGTTCGAGCCCTGACCAGGGCGCTCGGGCGTCCTCGGTTGCGGCGATCGTCGGTTTCCAGGAGGCGGGAGGGTTGTAGCGCGTGCGGTGCATGCCGAGCGGAGCGGTGATCTCGTCGTGGAGCAGGGTGTCCAGCGGGAGACCGGTGATCCTCTCCAGGACCAGCTGGAGCGAGATCAGATTGAGGTCCGAGTAGAGGTACTTGGTGCCCGGCGGGTTCAGGGGCGCCTGGTTCCAGATGAGTTCGAGCTTCTGTTCATGGGTCGGGGCGTTGTAGAGCGGGATCCAGGCGCGGAATCCTGAAGTGTGGGTCAGGAGTTGACGGATGGTCACGTCCTGCTTGCCGGCCCGCGCGAACTCCGGCAGATACGCGGCGACCTTTCCCTCCAGCTCCAGCGCGCCCCGCTCCAGTTGCTGCACGGCCAGGATCGATGTGAACAGCTTGGAGACCGAGGCAAGGTCGAACACCGTGTCCTCGGCCATCGGGATCTGCTCCGAGGCAGGGAACTCGACGCCGGTGTCCGTCTTCTCGTCGTACGCCGCATAGCGCACCGCCATGCCGATCGGCCGATGCAGTGCCACGGTGGAGCCACGCCCGGCGAGCAGCACCGCGCCCGCGTACCAGGGGTGGTTGGGGGAGGGGCGGAGGAACGCCTCGGCGTCCGTGACCAGTTGGTCCAGGTGCTGGGGGAGGAGCCCGGCTCGTTCGGGTGAGCCGTGGCGCAGGGCCGGGCGGTGGCCCGTTGTCCTGGGGGTGGCCTGGGCCGGGCCCGCGGGGAAGGAGGCGAAGGTCAGGGCGCCTCCCAATGCCAGGGTGCGTCTGACCAGCTGACGTCGCGTCAATTCGTCGCCTGCCGTGTCTTCCGTCATCGAGGAGCCTCCCACCACACTGCCTGAAAGTACTGTCCGGGGACCGCCCTGCGGGGTGAAGCCTTCGTGTCACCTGAGGTGGGTGTCAACCACGTTGTCGGCCACACGGGTTCATGGCGAAGAATCTGACGGTGTATCAGAAAAGGTCTTCCCTCGTCCGGAGGACTGCGGCATCCTGCGGCCATGCAGACGGAGCTGAGCAAGAAACTGGGAATCGAGCACGCCGTCTTCGGCTTCACGCCGTTCCCCGCCGTCGCCGCGGCCATCAGCCGGGCCGGGGGCTTCGGGGTGCTCGGCGCGGTCCGGTACACGGCGCCGGACGACCTCAAACGCGATCTGGACTGGATCGAGGCACATGTCGACGGCCGGCCGTACGGGCTGGACGTCGTCATGCCGGCCCGGAAGGTCGAGGGGGTGACCGAGGCCGAGGTCGAGGCGATGATCCCCGAGGGGCACCGCCAGTTCGTCCGGGACACCCTGGCCAAGTACGGCGTGCCCGAGCTGGCCGAGGGCGAGGCGTCCGGATGGCGCATCACGGGGTGGATGGAGCAGGTCGCCCGTAACCAGCTCGACGTGGCCTTCGACTATCCGATCAAAATCCTGGCCAACGCCCTGGGCTCGCCGCCCGCCGATGTCGTGGCCCGCGCACATGATCAGGGTGTGCTCGTGGCCGCCCTCGCGGGCAGCGCCCGGCACGCGCGCAAGCACGCCGAGGGCGGTATCGACATCGTCGTCGCACAGGGCTACGAGGCGGGCGGCCACACCGGTGAGATCGCCTCCATGGTGCTGACTCCCGAAGTCGTCGACGCCGTCGACCCGTTGCCGGTGCTCGCGGCCGGCGGTATCGGCAGCGGACGGCAGGTGGCCGCAGCGCTGGCCCTCGGTGCCCAGGGGGTCTGGCTGGGCTCCCTCTGGCTGACCGTCACCGAGGCCGACATGCACTCGACCGCGCTCACGCAGAAACTGCTCGCGGCCGGCTCCGGCGACACCGTCCGCTCCCGCGCCCTGACCGGCAAACCCGCACGCCAGCTCCGCACCGAGTGGACCGACGCCTGGGACTCCACCGACGGACCCGGCACCCTCCCCATGCCCCTGCAGGGTCTGCTCGTCGCCGAGGCCGTCTCGCGCATCCAGAAGTACGAGGTCGACCCGCTCCTCGGCACACCGGTCGGTCAGATCGTCGGCCGGATGAACAGCGAGCGGAGCGTCCAGGCCGTCTTCGACGACCTGACCAGCGGCTTCGAGCAGGCTGTGAACCGAGTCAACAAGATCGCGGGACGGAACGCCGACGGAAGCAACGCAGACGGAAGGGGCGACCAGTCGTGAGCGGGACAGTGAGCGAGACCCCCAACGGATTCTGGGCACAGGCCGCCGCCGACCCGGAGCGCGCGGTCCTCATCGCGCCCGACGGTGAACAGTGGACCGCCGGACGGCTGCACGCCGCCACCAACCAACTGGTCCACGGGCTGCGCGCCGCCGGACTCGAACGCGGTGACGCCTTCGCCGTGGTCCTGCCCAACGGTGTCGAGTTCCTCGTGGCGTATCTGGCCGCCTCCCAGGCCGGGTTCTACCTCGTCCCCGTCAACCACCACCTCGTCGGGCCCGAGATCGCCTGGATCGTCTCCGACTCCGGCGCCAAGGTGCTCATCGCGCACGAGCGGTTCGCCGACGCGGCACGCGCCGCCGCCGACGAGGCACAGCTCCCGGCGGAGCGGCGGTACGCGGTCGGCGAGGTCGACGGATTCCGGCCGTACGCAGGGCTCCTTGACGGACAGCCCGAGTCGCCGCCCGACGAGCGCACCCTCGGCTGGGTCATGAACTACACCTCGGGCACCACGGGCCGCCCGCGCGGCATCAGGCGCCCGTTGCAGGGCAAGCCGCCCGAGGAGGCGTACCTCGGCGGGTTCCTCGGCATCTTCGGCGTCAAGCCGTTCGGCGGGAACGTGCACCTCGTCTGCTCGCCGCTCTACCACACGGCCGTACTCCAGTTCGCGGGCGCGTCCCTGCACATCGGGCACCGCCTGGTGCTGATGGACAAGTGGACGCCGGAGGAGATGCTCCGCGTCATCGACGCCCACAAGTGCACGCACACCCACATGGTCCCGACCCAGTTCCACCGGCTGCTGGCGCTGCCGGAGCGGGTACGGCGGGCGTACGACGTGTCGTCCATGCGGCACGCCATCCACGGTGCCGCGCCCTGCCCCGACCATGTGAAACGGGCCATGATCGACTGGTGGGGCGACTGCGTGGAGGAGTACTACGCGGCCAGCGAGGGCGGCGGGGCGTTCGCCACCGCCGAGGACTGGCTGAAGAAGCCCGGCACGGTCGGCAAGGCCTGGCCGATCAGCGAACTCGCGATCTTCGACGACGACGGCAACCGGCTGCCGCCGGGCGAACTCGGCACCGTCTACATGAAGATGAGCACCGGCGGCTTCGCGTACCACAAGGACGAGGGCAAGACGCGGAAGAACCGCATCGGCGACTTCTTCACCGTCGGCGACCTGGGCGTCCTGGACGAGGACGGCTACCTCTTCCTCCGGGACCGCAAGATCGACATGATCATCTCGGGCGGGGTCAACATCTACCCGGCCGAGATCGAGTCCGCCCTGCTCGCCCACCCGGCCGTCGCCGACGCCGCCGCCTTCGGCATCCCGAACGACGACTGGGGCGAGGAGGTCAAGGCGGTCGTGGAGGCGGCACCCGGACATGTGCCGGGGCCCGACCTCGCCGCCGAGATCCTCGGCCACTGCGCGCGCCAACTCGCCGGGTACAAGCGGCCCAAGAGCGTCGACTTCATCGAGCGGATGCCGCGCGACCCCAACGGCAAGCTGTACAAGCGCCGGTTGCGCGACCCGTACTGGGAGGGCCGTACGCGGGCTGTGTGAGCGACCGTGTGACCTGCGGTGCGGTGCGAGCCGAGCCGCGGTGTGATCCCGCCCCGCCCCGCGACGGGACGGGACCACACCGGGCCGACTGTACGTACGTCAGCCCGTCAGCTCATCAGCCGCGCACCCGGATCACCCGCAGCGCGGGCGACGACAGGATGTCCTTCTCGCAGAACCTCGCCCTGACCCACTTCTCGGCCGAGAACAGCCGTGTCTGGTCCGCGAAGTGCGGCGAGTTCGGATTCGACGACTGGGAGTACGTCAGCAGCGTGCGGGCCACCGGGCAGCGGCTGTCGTCCCAGCCCACGGCCTGGATGTGGCTGGAGCCGAACGCGTTGTCGCGGTAGCCGCCGCTCGCCGTGTCCCACACGGGCTCGATCTTGTTCCACACCCCGAGGGACTCCGTGCCGCCGCCGACCGGCAGGCGCTGACCCTTCCGTACGACGTACTGGTGCTCCCCGAGCTTGGCGTTCAGCGGAATGCCCGCCGCGCGCAGCTCCGTCACCGCGTCGGCGAGGGCTCTGGTGAAGCCCGGCGCGTCCGTGTTGAGCGTGTTGGGGGTGCCGACCGGGTCCGCCGCCGAGAACGGCACCTTCCAGCGCTGCGCGGACGGCACGGCGCCGAGCAGCTTGCGCCAGAAGCGGTCGAAGAGCAGCGCGCCCCGGCTGTCGCTGTTCATGGTGCGGTCCCAGGACGCCAGCACACCGCACGCCTGACTGACGTCAACTGCCGTACCGGTGCTACCTGTTGCCGTACCACCCGGCAGGGCCGCGCATGCCCGGGCCGCGTCGGCGGCGGCCAGCGCGCCCGACGTGGAACGGTTCGCGAACTGCTGCCGCTGGAGATCCGCGACCGTCAGCCCGCCCTTCGCGGCCAGCGCCGCCACATCGGCGACGGCACCCCGGGTGCGCGGTGAGGCGGCCGTGCGCACCGGGCCGAAGATCCGCTCGTACCCGGTGATCGGCTTGTCGAGATTCGTCAGCCACGCACTGTCGTTGGAGTTCTCGACGTACGGCGTGTCCTTCAGAGTCGGCATCCGCGAGGGCCCGAATATTCCGGGCGCCACGGCGTCCGGGTCGTCGCCGATGGCGCAGTCGGCGCGTGAGCCGTCGAGGACCGCGACCCCCGCCGCCGGATAGAGGACCTTGCCGAGCGGAGTCGAACAGGCGGCGGCCAACTCGTTGGTGACCCGGGGGAGTACCTGCGACTGGGCGAACAGGGAGTGCCCCGAGGAGTCGGCGGCGACGGTGTTCACCCAGGGTATGCCCTGGTGCTGGTCAAGGGAGTTGAGGACGTCGGCGGTGCCGCGTGCCTTGCTGAAGCCGAGCGAGGTGTCGTAGAAGCGCATGTTCGCCGCGTTCGGGTCGTTGAGCGCGAACGCCGTCGTCGTGGTCCAGGGCAACGGGAGATCGCCGCCGGGGGAGAGGACGACGGGGCCGTAGCGGGTCCACCACTGGGTGCGGGTCACCGGCGCGCCGTCCTTCACCGCCACCGTCACTGAGCGGCGTGTCATCCGTTCCGGCTTGCCGTCGACCAGGTACGTCGTCGGGTCGGCGGGGTCCAGCTTCAGCTGGTGCAGACTGAGGGGCACCCCGGTGGCCACGGTGTGGCTCCACGCCACGTTCGCGTTGTACCCGATGGAGATCGTCGGCGAGCCGAGCAACGAACCGCCCGCGACGTTCAGTTCACCCGGGATCGTCTGCTGGGACTGCCAGAACCGGCGTCCGCCCTTCCACGGGTAGTGCGGGTTGCCGAGCAGCAGGCCGCGGCCGTTGGCGGTCGTACTGCCGTTGAACGCCACCGCGTTGGAGCCCATGTCGGAGAGGTCGAACAGCTCGCGCGCACCCTTGGCGGCGTCAGCGGCGTCCGGGAGAGCCGACTTCGCGGCTGTGGTGGACGCGGCCGGAGGCTGCGCTGCGGTGATCGCGTCCACGAGGCCGCCCTGTCCGCCGAGCACCGCGAGGGCGTAGGCGCGGGTGGCCACGTCGACACCCGTCACGGGCCGGACCCAGGCGGCGCCCGCACAGGCCGGGTCCTTGACCCGGTTCTGCTTCAGCCAGGCGTTATAGCCGGCCGCCCAGCCGTTCATCAGGTCCTTGACGGCCCGGCTCGGGCCCAGTGGCGCCGGCTGGGCGATCAGCCGCTTGACCGTGCCGTTGTCCCGCACTCCACGGAAGTACAGGTCACTGGAGAGGTTGTCGGAGGCGTCGGAGAGCGAGAAGTCGGTCTCGGCGTCGGGGCCGAACCAGCGCGAGCGGTCGCCGCGCAGGGTCACAAAGCCGTCGGCGAGCACACACACCTGGTCGGCGGCCTGCGCCCAGCCGCTGCCGAAGCCGAGGTTCGCGTAGTCCTTCGCGACGATGTGCGGGATGCCGTACTCGGTGTAACGGATCACGGCGGACAGGCCGCCGTGGGAGGGATGTTGCTGTGACGCCTGCGATGCCTGTGAAGGCCCGCTCTGCGCCGTGGCGGCGGGCAGTGCTGTGGTGGCGGTGAGTAATGCGGCGGCCGTGACGACGAGCCGTCTCAAACGGGTGCGCATCGTGTCTCCCAACGTCATTGAGGGAAGAAGCGGTTGAGCGTACCAACGGGTATGTTCCCTGGCCCCCTCCGGTGCTTGACCTCGTTCGGTGCCGGAACGAGGATCATGAGTTATGACGCAGCAATACGGGAGCACGGTTGACGGGGTGTTGCGGCGCAGCGCCCAGCGCGTTCCGGCGCGGACGGCGGTCGAGTACCGCGAGCGTGTCTGGACGTACGAGGAACTCGACGAGGCCGTGTCCCGTGCGGCGGGTGTTCTGCGTGCCGAGGGCCTGGCACCCGGCGACCGGGTCGGTGCCTACGGCCACAACTCGGACGCCTACCTGATCGCCTTCCTCGCCTGCGCCCGCGCCGGTCTCGTGCACGTCCCCGTCAACCAGAACCTGACCGGCGACGACCTCTCCTACATCGTGGACCAGTCCGGCAGCACCCTGGTCCTGGCGGACCCGGACCTCGTCGCCAGCCTCCCCGACGGCGTAAGGACCCTGCCGCTGCGCGACGCCGACGACTCACTGCTCGCCCGGCTGGCCGGCACCGCGCCCTACGACGGCCCCGAGTCGCGCACCGAGGACCTGGTGCAACTGCTGTACACGTCCGGGACCACCGCGCTGCCCAAGGGCGCGAAGATGACCCACCGCTCCCTGGTGCACGAGTACCTGAGCGCGATCGCCGCCCTCGACCTGAGCCCCGGCGACCGGCCCGTGCACTCGCTGCCCCTCTACCACTCGGCGCAGATGCACGTGTTCCTGCTGCCGTATCTCGCGGTCGGCGCCCCGAACGTCATCCTCGACGCACCGGACGGCGACGCGATCCTCGACCTCGTCGAGGCCGGCCGGGCGGACAGCCTGTTCGCGCCGCCGACCGTGTGGATCGGCCTCGCCAACCGCCCCGACTTCGCGACCCGCGACCTGAGCGGACTGCGCAAGGCGTACTACGGGGCGTCGATCATGCCGGTACCCGTCCTGGAGCGGCTGCGCGAGCGACTCCCGAAGCTCGCCTTCTACAACTGCTTCGGCCAGAGCGAGATCGGTCCCCTCTCCATGGTTCTCGGGCCCTACGAGCACAAGGGCCGGCTGGACTCCTGCGGGCGGCCGGTGCTGTTCGTGGACGCGCGGGTGGTCGGTGAGGACGGCGAGGAGGTGCCCGACGGCACGGTCGGCGAGGTCGTCTACCGGTCTCCGCAGCTGTGCGAGGGCTACTGGGAAAAGCCCGAGGAGACGGCCGCCGCCTTCCGCGACGGCTGGTTCCACTCCGGTGACCTGGTCGTCCGGGACGCCGACGGTTTCTACACCGTCGTCGACCGGGTGAAGGACGTCATCAACTCCGGTGGCGTACTGATCGCCTCACGTCAGGTCGAGGACGCCCTTTACACCCACGAGGCGGTCGCCGAGGTGGCCGTCGTCGGTCTTCCCGACGAGCGCTGGATCGAGGCGGTCACAGCGGTCGTCGTCCCGCGCGGCGAGGTGACGGAGGCCGAACTCATCGCCCACGCCCGCGAGAAGCTCGCCCACTTCAAGGCACCGAAGCGGGTTGTGTTCGTGGACGAGCTGCCGCGCAACGCGAGCGGGAAGATCCTCAAGCGGGAGCTGAGGGACCGTTTCGCGGGTTCCTGACCGTCAGTTCTCGTCGCCGGCGGCGGTGAAGGTCGCTTCCGAGGTGCTGACCGTCCCGGCAGTGCGACCGGGGGCGCTCTGCCACTGCCAGTAGAGGTTGGTGTGCGAGATCACCTCGGCCGGCGTCGGAGCGCCGTACTGCGTGAGGTCCTCCGTTGTGTGGGCGTCGCCGACCAGCGTCACGTCGTATCCGCGAACGATGCCGCCGTGCAGGGTCGAGCGGATGCACGCGTCGGTCTGGGCGCCCGTGACGACCAGCCGGCCGACCCCGCGTTCGGCGAGGACGTCCTCCAGTTCGGTGGCCTCGAAGGAGTCACCGTACTTCTTGTGGACGAGGGGCTCGGTGTCGCGGCGGACCAGTTCCGGCACGTACTCCCAGCTTTCGCTGCCCGTCTTCAGCTCGTCGCTGGAGTGCTGCACCCAGACCACGGGCACGCTCTCTGTGCGAGCCTTGTCGACAAGGGCGTTGATGTTCGCGATCACCTCGTCGCGGTTGTGGGAGCTGTCCACCACGCCGTTCTGGACGTCGATGACGAGCAGGGCGCTGTTCGGGCGGTCGGGCAGGGTCGTCATGGGAACCTCTTAGTCTCCTCGGCGCGGATGCTGATCTCGCCACCCACACTAGAACCGACCACTGACAACGGCACCTGACCTGGCACTTTCCCCGTCGGGCACGTCTCAGGGCGAGCTGATGTCCACCACCTGCCTGGCCCTACTGCTTCTCCGGCCCGTACGCCGTCATGAAGCGGTCCCGGAACTTGTCCATGCTCCACTCCGGGGCGTCGGCCGCGGGCTTGAGTCCGTCGGTCCAGCCCCAGTCGGCGACGCGGTCCAGCACCTTCGGGTCGCGGGCGACGATCGTGACCGGCACGTCCTTGTTGGTGCTGCCCCCTGTGACCGTCGGGACGGGCTGGTGGTCGCCGAGGAAGACAAGGACGGTGTTGTCGTCGCCGTAGCGCTGGACCCACTGGGTCAGGCTGTCCAGGGAGTATTGGACGGCCTTGCGGTACTCGGTCCGTACGCGCGTGGCGCTCTTCCAGACCTCCGTGGGGTTCGTGCCCTCTTTCTTGATCTTGTTGAAGACCGTACCGTCCCCGAGGTCGTTCCAGTCGATCATGTGGGCGATGGGGGACCAGGGGTTGTGGCTGGAGGCCAGGATGATCTCCGCCACGATCGGGTCGCGGTCCTTCTTCCCGTGTTCCAGCTTCTGGAAGGCCTCCAGGCTGAACTGGTCCGGTACAGGTGTCCAGCTGAAGTACGGACCCTGATAGCCGAGGTGCGTGGAGTCGTAGATGTTGTCGAGGCCGAAGTACTTGCCCTCGGGCCAGGACTTCCGGACGCCGGGGACGATGCCGACCGTGCGCCAGGCTCCGGTCTTCTGGAAGTAGCTGGTGAGGGTGGCGCGGTCACTGGTGGTCACGGTCCGGTACCGCTGCTGGTTCTTGACCCACAGACCGGACAGGAACGTCGTGTGGGCGAGCCAGCTGCCGGCGCCCGTCACGGGTGACGTGAGCCAGCCGCTGCGCGCAGCGAAACCGGCCGACTTGAGCCTGGCGTCGCCCTCCTTGAGCGTCGCGTCGATCTCCGGGGCCATCGCCGGATCGTCGATCGCCACCCGGCCGTAGCTCTCGACGAAGGTGAACAGCACGTCCTTGCCGCGCAGTCCGGTCAGCAACTGGTCGGACGGGGTGTTGGCGAAGGCGTCGACCCTGAGCTGCTTGTCGAAGACCTCGGCGTCCCCGAGGCCGTCGCGTACGTACTGCACACGGTTGGAGAGGTACTGGCTGTAGCCCTTGGTCGCGATCGTCACACCACCTGACTGCACACCCATGGTGAAGCAGACGATCCACGCGGTGCCGAGGGCCAGCGTGCCGCGCACGGCCATGGGGCGGTGCCGGGCCATCAGGTCGGCCAGCCGCACCACCGCGAGCGCGCTCACCACGAGAACGGCGATCAGCAGCACGATCACGCCGATCACCGCGAGCACCTCACCCGAGCGGCCGAGCGAGTCCTTCAGGAAGTCCGCCGCGTCGTTCAGCAGAACCCAGTCGAAGACCAGGTCGAACGGCCGGGCCAGGGTCTGGTAGAAGCCCATGTCGAGGCACTTCAGGACGGTGGACAGCCCGATGAACGACCCCAGGACGACGGCCGTGATCCGCCGTGCCCTCGACGGCAGTACGAGCAGCACAGCCGCGAGGAAGATCGCCTCGACAGGCAGGCGGAGGAACGAATCAAAGCTGATCCGGTCGAGGCGGTTGGGCATGAGGAGCACGCCGAGCACCATCGCACCGGCCAGGACACTCGTACCCACCCGCACGGCACGTGCGGCGCGGGGGAAACGTCGGCGCCAGCCGAACCAGCCGGGGCGGGCAGCAGCGGAGGCGGCGCCGCTCGGGTCGGGTTCGTCGGTGGACGCGGAGTCGGAGGCCGCCGCGTCGGCGGACTCGCCGTCGGCGGAAGCCGCACGGGGGACGACGGCCTGGTTGGGCACCTTCCCGTCCTCTGCGCCGTCGGCCGGCTCCTCCACTGCGGGGCGTGGGCCCGGCTCGTCCGCCTCCGCCTCCGCGGTCGTCGTCGGCCCGGTCGTTTCGTCCGTCACGCCGGCCGCTTCCCTGTCGGCCGGTTCCACGTCCGCCGGGGCGCCGGGCTCGGTGTCGTTCACCGCGGGAGCGGTCGAGGCCTCCTCGGCTGTGGTCCCGTCCGGTCCGTCCGCGTCCGTCTCCGGCAGTTGACGAGGGGGCGTGTGGTGCGACACCCGAGGGTCCTTCCGTGCGAAGCCGCTGATGGCACGGCGGCCCGGGCCCGCAGGGCAGGGCCGCCAACCTCGCGTACGGCTCTGCGTCACCCTCCGTTCAAACCGGGTCAACCGCGCGCACAGAGTACGCCCGCAGTCCCGGCCGGCTCACGGGCGGGTCGCGGCCCCCCGCCTACCGGTCCGCGCCGACCGCCACCTCCTGGGCCCACCGGTAGTCCGCCTTGCCACTGGGCGACCGCTGTATCGCCTCGGTGATCACAAGCTGGCGAGGGATCTTGTAACCGGCCAGATGCGTACGGCAGTGGGACTGGACGTCCTCAAGCGAGGGCAGTGGCGCCCCCTTCCGCAACTGCACCACCGCAGCCACATGGTTTCCCCACCTCGGGTCCGGGACGCCGGCCACGAGCGCGTCGTACACGTCAGGATGGGACTTGAGCGCCTGCTCGACCTCCTCCGGATACACCTTCTCGCCTCCGGTGTTGATGCACTGCGAACCCCGGCCGAGGACGGTGACGACACCCTCCTCGTCGACCGTCGCCATGTCGCCGAGCAGCACCCACCGCTTGCCGTCCCGCTCGAAGAAGGTGTCCGCCGTCTTCCGCGGGTCGTTGTAGTAGCCGAGCGGTACGTGGCCGCACTGGGCGATCCGGCCCACCTCGCCCGCGGGCACCGGCTCGTGGGTTGCCGGATCCACCACCTGGGTCCGGGAGTTGACGCGGATGCGGAAGCCGCGCTCAGGGCCCGAGTCCGCGGTCGCCGTACCGTTGAAGCCCGACTCCGACGACCCGAAGTTGTTGAGCAGCATGACGTTCGGGACCAGGGCCTGGAAGTCGGCTCGTACCGTCTCCGACATGATCGCGCCGGAGGAAGAGACGCTGAACAGGGCTGAGCAGTCCGTGCCCTTCATGGGCCCGCTGAGGGCGTCGATCAGTGGACGCAGCATCGCGTCGCCCACCAGGGACACGCTGGTGACCTTCTCCTTCTCGATC
Source organism: Streptomyces sp. SID12488 (assembly GCF_010548275.1). Classification (GTDB taxonomy): domain Bacteria; phylum Actinomycetota; class Actinomycetes; order Streptomycetales; family Streptomycetaceae; genus Streptomyces. The sequence goes on along the minus strand of NZ_JAAGLT010000006.1, from coordinate 277,448 downwards.
GTACGCAGCACGTCCTCGGCGGTGAACTTACGGTGGATCACCACCCGTTGGCCGAAGTTGAAGCCGATGAAGGCGGTCAGGGTCGAGGTGCCGTGCATCAGCGGGGGAGTGGGGAAGAAGGTGATCCCCTCGCCGCCGGCTGCGACCCGCTCGGCCAGCTCCTGCGGGGACTTGACCGGCTCGCCGGTGGGAGCGCCACCGCCCAGCCCCGAGAAGAACAGGTCCTCCTGGCGCCACATCACGCCCTTGGGCATGCCCGTGGTGCCGCCGGTGTAGATGATGAACTGGTCGTCGCCCGAACGGGCCGGGAAGCCCCGCTCCGGGGACCCGGCGGCCTCGGCCTCGATGAAGGGCACTGCCCCCAACTCCGTTGATTCCGGCGACGGTTCGCCCACGCGGATCAGATGCCGCAGCGCCGTGGCCCGCGGCCGTGCCGCCGCCACCCGCTCCGTGAACTCCGCGTCGAACACCAGGGCCGCGAGGGCGGCGTCCCGGTAGAGGTACACCAACTCCTCTTCCACGTAACGGTAGTTGACGTTGACCGGCACGACCCGCGCCTTCAGGCACCCCAGTACCGTCTGGAGGTACTCGACCCCGTTGTAGAGATGCAGGCCCAGATGCTCGCCGGGGCGAATCCCGCTGTCGATCAGATGATGGGCTACCCGGTTGGCGGCGGCGTCCAACTCCGCGTAGGTCAGGCGCCGTTCCGCGCCCGTACCGGGGTGGTCGAGATACACGAGCGCCGCACGATCCGGCACGACGTCCACGACCGACTCGAACAGGTCGGCAAGGTTGTACTCCACCGCTCCTCCTGACCCTGGGCATCCCTGGCGGTTGTCGGCTCGCCGTCATCAGAGCAAAGGGCGCGGCAACTGTGAAGGGGCGGCGCCGAAGAAATCTGACTACCTGTCAGAAAACCCTTGAAGTGCTTCCTCCGCTCCTGCAACCTGTTCTCGTTCTTTCACCTGTTCTCGTTCTTTCAGAGGGGAGATGGGCGATGGGTGGCACGGAACACCTGACCGTTCGGCGTGAGAACGCCACGCTGGTGCTCACACTCAACCGGCCGGAAGCCAAGAACGCGCTCTCGCTGCCGATGCTCGTAGGGCTGTACGACGGCTGGGTCGAGGCGGACGAGGACGACGACGTCCGCTCGATCGTGCTCACCGGGGCGGGGGGAGCCTTCTGTGCCGGGATGGATCTGAAAGCGCTGGCCGGGAGTGGTCTTGAGGGGGAGGAGTACCGCCACCGGCTCAAGGCCGACCCCGATCTGCACTGGAAGGCGATGCTGCGCCACCACCGACCCCGCAAACCGGTGATCTCCGCGATCGAGGGCTACTGCGTCGCCGGCGGCACGGAGATCATCCAGGGCACCGACATCCGGGTCGCGGGTGAGTCTGCGACCTTCGGACTCTTCGAGGTCAAGCGCGGCCTCTTCCCGATCGGCGGCTCCACGGTCCGCCTCCAACGGCAGATCCCCCGCACCCACGCCCTGGAAATGCTGCTGACCGCACGCCCGTACAGCGCCCAGGAGGCCGCCGCGATCGGGCTGATCGGACACGTCGTCCCCGACGGGACCGCCCTGGACAAGGCCCTGGAGATCGCCGAACGCATCAACGCCTGCGGCCCGCTCGCCGTCGAGGCCGTCAAGGCCTCGGTCTACGAGACCGCCGAACTGACCGAGACCGAAGGGCTCGCCGCCGAACTCAAGCGCGGCTGGCCCGTCTTCGACACCGCCGACGCCAAGGAAGGCACCCGTGCCTTCGCCGAGAAGCGCCCACCCGTCTACCGGCGGGCCTGACCCGCGAAGGAGTGCACCAGGATGACCACCGAAGTCCTCAAAGCCCCCCTGGTCGTCGAATTCCCCTTCACCCGCTCCCTGGGCCCCGTCCAGAGCGCCTTCCTGACCGGCCTGCGCGAACAGGTCGTCCTCGGTGTCCGCGCCACCGACGGCCGCATCCTCGTCCCGCCCGTCGAGTACGACCCGGTGACCGCCGACGAGATACGCGACCTCGTGCAGGTCGCCCCCACCGGCACCGTCACCACCTGGGCCTGGAACCACGCCCCGCGTCGCGGCCAGCCCCTGGACACGCCCTTCGCCTGGGTCCTGGTCCGGCTCGACGGAGCCGACACGGCCCTGCTGCACGCCCTCGACGCCCCCGGCTCCGACGCGGTACACACCGGAATGCGTGTCCGCGTCCGCTGGGCGGCGGAGCGCTCGGGCGCGATCACGGACATCGCCTGCTTCGAACCGTACGAAGGCACGAGCGGCGATGAAGTGGCCGAACACGACGGCCAGTTCGAGTCCATGGTGACCGGCATCGTCGCCCAGGCCCGCCTCGACTACACCTACTCGCCCGGCCGCGCCCAGACCGCCTACATCAACGCCCTCGCCGACCGGCGGATCGTCGGCGAACGCTGCCCGTCCTGCCGGAAGGTGTACGTCCCGCCCAGGGGCGCGTGTCCCACCTGCGGTGTCGCCACGGCCGAGCAGGTCCAGGTGGGTCCCGGGGGCACGGTCACCACCTTCTGCATCGTCAACATCAAGGCGCGCAACCTCGACATCGAAGTGCCGTACGTCTACGCGCACATCGCCCTCGACGGCGCCGACCTCGCCCTGCACGGCCGGATCGGGGGCATCCCATACGACCAGGTCCGCATGGGGCTGCGGGTGGAGCCAGTGTGGACGGAGGGGGGCCGCTACCCCGACCACTACCGGCCCACCGGCGAACCCGACGCGGACTACGAGACGTTCAAGGAGCTGCTGTGACACGCGAGATCGCCGTCGTCGCCTTCGCACAGACCGATCACCGGCGCACCAGTGACGAGTTCTCCGAGGTCGAGATGCTCATGCCCGTGCTGCACGAGGTGCTCGACGCGACCGGGCTGAAGACCAGCGACATCGGCTTCACCTGCTCCGGCTCCTCCGACTACCTCGCCGGCCGCGCCTTCTCCTTCACCCTTGCCCTCGACGGGGTCGGCGCCTGGCCGCCGATCTCCGAGTCGCACGTGGAGATGGACGGGGCGTGGGCGCTGTACGAGGCCTGGACCAAACTGCTCACGGGCGACGCCGACACGGCACTCGTGTACGCGTACGGCAAGTCCTCGCCGGGCTCGGTGCGTGATGTCCTCACCCGGCAGCTAGACCCGTACTACGTCGCCCCCCTGTGGCCGGACTCCGTGGCGCTCGCCGCGCTCCAGGCGCAGGCGCTCATCGACGCGGGCGACACAGACGAGCCCGCACTCGCCGCCGTCGCCGCCCGGAGCCGGGCGGACGCCCAGGACAACTCCCATGCCCAGCTGCGGGGTTCGGTGCCGCACGGGGAGTACGTCGTGCATCCGCTGCGTACCGGCGACTGTCCGCCGATCGGCGACGGGGCCGCCGCAGTGATCCTCGCGGCCGGTGATCGCGCCCGGGAACTGTGCGAGCGGCCCGCCTGGATCCGGGGCATCGACCACCGCATCGAGGCACACTCGCTCGGTGTCCGCGAACTGACCGACTCGCCGTCGACGCGGCTCGCCGCAGAGAAGGCCGGCGCCTTCGAACGGCCCATCGACACCGCCGAGTTGCACGCGCCGTTCACCTCTCAGGAAGTGGTCCTCAGGAAGGCACTCCGGCTGGGTGACGACGTCCGCGTGAACCCGTCCGGCGGCGCCCTCGCCGCCAACCCGATCATGGCCGCCGGGCTCATCCGCATCGGCGAGGCCGCCGCTCGTATCCACCGGGGCGAGTCCGACCGGGCCCTCGCCCACGCCACCTCCGGGCCCTGTCTCCAGCAGAACCTGGTCGCCGTACTCGAAGGGGAGCCCCGTCATGCCCAGTGAGCCAGTGGCGGTCGTCGGGATCGGCCAGACCAAGCACGTCGCCGCCCGCCAGGACGTGTCCATGGCCGGATTGGTACGGGAAGCCGCGGGGCGGGCGCTCGCGGACGCCGAGTTGACGTGGGCCGACATCGACGCCGTCGTCATCGGCAAGGCGCCCGACTTCTTCGAGGGCGTCATGATGCCCGAGCTGTACCTCGCCGACGCGCTCGGCGCGGTCGGCAAACCGATGCTGCGCGTGCACACGGCAGGCTCGGTCGGCGGGTCCACGGCCCTCGTCGCCACGAACCTCGTCCGCTCCCGCGTCCACGCCACCGTCCTCACCCTGGCCTACGAGAAACAGTCCGAGTCGAACGCCATGTGGGGACTGTCCCTGCCGATCCCCTTCCAGCAGCCACTGCTGGCCGGGGCCGGCGGCTTCTTCGCCCCGCACGTCCGTGCCTACATGCGACGCAGCGGCGCCCCCGACACCGTCGGCTCGCTGGTCGCGTACAAGGACCGGCGCAACGCGCTCAAGAACCCGTACGCGCATCTGCACGAGCACGACATCACGCTGGAGAAGGTCCAGGCCTCGCCGATGCTGTGGGACCCGATCCGCTACTCCGAGACCTGCCCCTCCTCCGACGGCGCCGTCGCGATGGTCCTCACCGACCGCGCCGGAGCCGCCCGCGCACCGCGCCCGCCCGCCTGGCTGCACGGCGGCGCGATGCGCAGCGAACCCACGCTCTTCGCAGGCAAGGACGCGGTGTCACCGAAGGCGGGCCAGGACTGCGCGGCCGACGTGTACCGGCAGGCCGGGATCGCCGACCCGCGCCGGGACATCGACGCCGTCGAGATGTACGTCCCGTTCTCCTGGTACGAACCCATGTGGCTGGAGAACCTCGGCTTCGCCGCCGAGGGCGAGGGCTGGAAACTCACCGAGGCCGGGGTCACCGAACTCGACGGAGACCTGCCCGTCAACATGTCGGGCGGCGTTCTGTCGAGCAATCCGATCGGTGCCTCCGGCATGATCCGCTTCGCGGAAGCAGCCCTTCAGGTGCGCGGGCTGGCCGGAGAACACCAGGTGGACGGGGCCCGCAGGGTTCTCGGGCACGCCTACGGAGGCGGCTCCCAGTTCTTTTCCATGTGGCTTGTCGGCAGCGAACCGCCCGCCTCCTGAAGCGTCCCCCTCACGTGGCCTGTCGGCGGCAGGAACCGATGGCTAGGCTGACGGCGGACGACGTAACCGGGAGGAGCACGGACGTGGCCGAGAGCACGATCCAGGAGCACCCGCTCGCGGGCTGGGACAAGCCGGAGCTGGACCTCAGCAACGCCGACTGGCAGTCCAGCAGCAGTGGGCGAGGGGATGTCCAGATCGCCTTTGTCGAGGGGTTCATCGCGATGCGCAACAGTGGCCGCCCGCACAGCCCTTCCCTGATTTTCACGCCCGCGGAATGGGGCGCGTTCGTGTCGGGGGCACGGGAAGGGGAGTTCGACCTGACCTGAGACCGCGTTGCGACCTGAGACCGCGTTGACCTCGAGGTGAAGCCGCGACAGGGGCTGCCCGGCGAACGCCAGGGCTGCCCCTGCGGTGCTAATGGATGCCTCGGGGATTAGCATTAGCCTCATGCGGGACCTGATCACCAGCGACATCACGAGCGACGCGCGGCTCGCCCTCGACCTCGCCCTCACCGTTCGCCACGACGGCGACGGCGGCATCGCCGACGACCTCACCGACACCGCCGGCCTCGCCACCTGGGTGCGCGCCCACCACGACACCCTGCCCGACGTCGATGTCTTCGTCGCCGACGAGGCCGCGCTGAACGCCGTACGGGAACTGCGTGCCGCCGTGCGGACCCTCTTCGCGCGCGCGGTGCGGCCCGGGGAACCGAGCCCGGCGGACGCGGCACAGTTGCTGCCCCTGTCCGAGGCGCTGCGGCGGCTCAACGCGGCTGCCGCCCGCACACCCACCGTCCCCGTGCTCGACTGGGCCGACGACGCCGAACCCGTCGTACGTCACCAGGGCGTACGAGGTGAAGGGGAGGTCGTGGCCGTGCTCGCGCGGGCCGCTGTCGCCTTTCTCGCCGGTGCGGACCGGGAACGGCTGCGGGCCTGCCACGCTCCTCGCTGCGTGCGCTACTTCCTCAAGGAGCATCCGCGTCAGGAGTGGTGCAGACCCGCCTGCGGGAACCGGGCCCGTGTCGCCCGCCACCACGAGCGGCACAAGCAGGCGGGCTAGCGGTACGTAGAGCTTGTGCGGCTCCCGCGGGACTGGCAGTTCGGCGGAGCCCGTACCATGGCTGTATGTCGTTCCTCCGCCGCCGCAGCGCCACTCCCGCCGGCCCCGACTTCGATGTTCTGGCCATGGATCCGGGTGACTGGCCCGGCAACCTCGGCGCGGGCCTGTTGCCTGCCCCCGATGGCAGCTGTCAGGGCGTGTTCCTGCGCTACGACCTGTTCGGCGGCCGTGGCCCCGCGATGGTCATCGGCAACCTGCCCGAGGGCTCCCCGGCCCGTGACGTCGCCGAGGACGAGGTCCCGTTCGAGGTGGCCCAGCTGCTGGTGGCCCTGGAGAACGAGGAGGAGGTCACCGTCGTCGGCACCGAGGACATGCCGGTGATGCAGGGCGACAACCTCCTGATCGTGCGCCGTCTCAAGCTCTCCGAGAGCCGGATCGCCTGTGTGCAGTTCGACCGCAGTGACAACGTCCTGGTGACCATCGCCGCCTGGGACCGTCCGATCACGGACGATCTGTACGCCCTGCTGAAGCCGCTGCCCGCGGAGCTCTTCCAGACGGCCTGAAGTGACGCCCGCAGAGGTGGGGGCCGGTTTCCGCCGCGCGGCGGAAACCGGCCCCCACCTCTGTCGTCGGTTGCTCAGGACAGCGTGAGCCGTACGTCCGCCGCCCGGACGAACGCCACCCGGTGGCCGAACTGGATCTCGTAGTACTGATCCTTGCCGACCACGACCCGGTGCGAGGCCGTGTCGAATTTGACGGCGTAGTAGTACTCGCCCGGGACCTTCTCCCCGGCTACGTACTTCTGGCCCGCCGGCAGCTTGTACGGCAGTGGCGAGACCGCCTGGGCAGGCACGTCCGCCGGGTAGGCCGAGGCCTCCGGGTACGCCCTTCCGTACACCGGGACCTCCGTCAGACCGTCCTTCGGTGTCACGACCGCGCCGACGGCACTCACCGCCGTCGGGTTCTTGGCCGGGTTCTGGAACCAGGCCTTCTGGCCCAGGTACCAGATCGCCGTCCAGTCGCCCCTGCGCTCGGCGACGGCGTACTGCTGGCCGGTGGACACCCGCGACCCGATGTCGTTGACGCCGATCGACGAGGTGCCGTCGCCCGAGGGATGCGTCCCGATGTCCTTGACCAGCGCCGACGCGGTGTCCGGCTGCGAGTACAGCCGCACCTCGCTCGACCCGTGCGTCGCGCACGCCTGGCCAGACGTGACACAGCCCGTGTATGTCGGCCGGTTCGACGAGTAGTCCGGCCGGATCGTCACCACTCCGCTGTCGCCCCGCACATGGGCCGTGCGCTCGAAGGGGCGGCCCAGCAGCGTGAAGTAGTGCCGCCAGTCCCAGTACGGGCCCGGGTCGGTGTGCATACCGGAAACCGTCGAGGTGGTCGGACCGGGTACGTTGTCGTGGCCGAGGATGTGCTGCCGGTCCAGCGGGATGCCGTACTTGGCCGCCAGGTACTTCACCAGGCGGGCCGACGTCCGGTACATCGCCTCCGTGTACCAGGCGTCCGGGTTCGCCAGGAACCCCTCGTGCTCCAGCCCGATCGACTTGGCGTTGACGTACCAGTTGCCCGCGTGCCAGGCGACGTCCTTCGCCTTCACGTGCTGCGCGATATGGCCGTCGGTGGAGCGCAGCGTGTAGTTCCAGGAGACGTAGGTCGGGTCCTGGACCATGTTCAGTACGCCTTCCCAGGCGCCCTCGGTGTCATGGACGACGATGTACCGGATGCTCTGGCCGGCCGGCCTGTTGCCCAGGTCGTGGTTGCCGTAGTCGCCCTCGCCGAACTCCTCGTACGGAGCCGGAATCCACTCGCAGGACACCGTCGCCGGGCACTCGGTGCCTGCCGCGGACCCTTTTCGCAGCCCGGTCCGCTTCAACTGGGCTGTTTCGGGGGCTAGTTCAGGGCGTGCGGCGAGGGCGACCAGCTGTCCCTCGTCGGTCGTGCGCTCCTCACCGGTGCGCAGCACGTCGTACACGTCAGCGGCGTACGCCGCCGCCGTCACGGTGTCGTCGGCGCCGGAGAAGCGGGCCACCGCCCCGTACCAGTCCGCCGGGTCGGCGCTCAGCGGCTCGGCCAGGTCCCGCTGGGCGGCGGCGAGCAGCGCGGCGCCCCCGGCGACGTTGGCGGCGGGGTCGGTGCGGAGCTGCTGCGCGGGCAGACCGGTCAGCTCGGCAGCCTTCGTCAACGTCCGCAGCCGGGGCGGGAGTTCGGCCTGCGTCGGCACCTCGGCGGTGGGATGCAGGGCCGGACGGGAACTGTCGCCCCGCGCGTCCTCCGTGCCCTCGCTGTGGTGCGGGGCGTTCGCGAGGGCGGTACGGGCGTCCGTGAGGTGCATCGGGCCGTAGCCGCCGGTGACGCTGGGCGCCCCGGCGTGCGTGTCCCAGCGGGACTGGAGGTAGGAAACGGCGAGCAGAAGGCTCTGCGGCACGTGGTATTCGCTCGCCGCTGTGGCGAAGGCGCGCTGCAGTCGGGTGGCCGAGGCGCCGCTGTCGGCAGGGGCCGCGCCGAGCAACGGCAGCAGCAGGGCCGCCGAGGCGAGCGCACCGGCGGCTCTGCGCAGGCGTCTGTGTCCGGGATCGGTGGAGCGGGCGGGGTCGGTGGCATGTCCTCGCAATGCGGCCTCCGGGGTCGGGCGGGCGTGGGGGAGCGGCGGACGTGCGGAGCCGTTAAGCACATTAGTGGCTCGGCTGCCCGACGGTCCGTCAATCATGCCCAGAGACCGAAGACTTCCCATGTCAACAGCGGTGCGGGAACTTTCGTGGCGACCTGTGCCCACCCATGGCGAAGGCCCGCGATGCGCCGCTGTCCAGGCGCATCACGGGCCCACGTCCCTCGTCAGCGAGTGCCGACCGCCGCGCGCACGGCCCGTCGGGCTAGCTGGCAGTCGTCGTGCAGCCGCCTCAGCAGCAGCCGCTGTTCCTCGCCGGACGGCGCGGCCCCGGGCTGGGCCGGTCCCGGTGCCGACGGGGCCGTCTCGTGCATCGAACGCTGCACGGCCAGTTCGTACGTACGGATCTCGCGCGTCAGTACCAGCATCAGGTTCACCAGGAAGGCGTCCCGTGCCGTCGGTCCCGCAACCTGCGCGAGCTGGCTGATCTGTCGCCGGGCCACCGGCGCGTCACCGAGGACCGCCCACAGCGTCGCCAGGTCGTACCCCGGCAGATACCAGCCCGCGTGCTCCCAGTCCACCAGCACTGGACCGGCCGGTGAGAGGAGGACGTTGGACAGGAGTGCGTCGCCGTGGCAGAACTGGCCCATTCCCTGGCGGCCCGCCGAGTGCGCGATGCCGTGCACGAGCTTCTGGAGGTCGCCCATGTCCCGGTCGGTGAGCAGCCCCAGCTCGTGGAACCGGGAGATACGTGCCGCGTAGTCCAGCGGGGCGTCGAACGTGCCGGCCGGCGGACGCCAGGCGTTGAGCCGGCAGATCGCGCTGAGCGCCGCCCTGATGTCCGCGCGCGGCGGTGCCTCGGCCGGATGCCGCTGCAGGGCCGCGACCCGGCCCGGCATCCGCTCGATGACCAGCGTGCAGTTGTCCGGGTCCGCCGCGATCAGCCGGGGCACCCGCACCGGCGGGCGGTGCCGCACGAACGAGCGGTATGCGGCTATCTCGTGCCGGATGCGTTCGGCCCAGGCGGGGGAATGGTCCAGTAAACACTTCGCGACGGCCGTGCTGCGTCCTGTCGTCCCGACCAGGAGCACGGAGCGTCCGCTGCGGCGCAGCACCTGTACCGGGGCGAACTCCGGGCAGATCCGGTGCACCGAGGCGATGGCCGTGCGCAGTTGGGCGCCCTGGGGTCCGGACAGGTCGAGTCTGCCGCTGAGCGGCTGGGTGCCGATCCCCGGCAGCCGTCGTGCCCGGCCGGCACCGGCACCGAGTACGGGAGCCCCCGGACGTGCGGGGTCGAGATAGGGGCCGCTGCCACCCGGGCGGGGGTGCAGGAGTCGTGGAGGGGCGGACACGGAGGACGATGCTGCGTACATGGGAGAACAGATCCCTTCGTGTGCCGACGGCGGTCATGCGCTACCCGGCCCGGCCTCCCAGGTGCACCCTGGGGAGTGTTCCTCGGTGACCGGGTCGGGGTGGCGCGTTCCTACCTGACACCCGTCGACCAGTGGCACACCATCTGGCGAACCCTGGCGAACCCTGGCGAATAGTCGCTCAGCAACTGACAGACGGTTACTGTCAACTCAGCCGAGAACCTGGGGGCTTGACGTGAGCGGACAACCCAACACTCGTCTGACGGACCTGTTCGGCCTGGCCGGCTGGTCCAAGGGCGAACTCGCGCGGCTGGTCAACCGGCAGGCGGCGGCCATGGGCCACCCCCAGCTGGCGACCGACACCTCGCGGGTGCGTCGGTGGATCGACATGGGAGAGATCCCGCGCGATCCGGTGCCACGCGTACTGGCTGCCCTGTTCACCGAGCGTCTCGGCCGTGTCGTGACCATAGAGGACTTAGGTCTGGTCCGGCACGGGCGTGTGGGGAAACGGCCGGGCGCCGGGAGTGCTGAAGCTCCCGACGGTGTGCCGTGGGCGCCCGGACGGACTGCCGCGGTCCTCACCGAATTCACGGGAATGGACCTCATGCTCAACCGACGCGGCTTGGTGGGTGCGGGCGTCGCGCTCACCGCAGGCTCCGCACTCAGTAGTGCCATGCACGACTGGCTGCACACCGACCCGACTCTCTCCGCCGACGCTCCGGACCTCGACAACCCCCTGCACGCCGATCCCGCCGGTTTCGACCGGTACGAGGCCGCCCCCATCGGGTGGCAGGAGATCGAGGAACTGGAAACCGCGGTCGAGGTGTTCCGGAAGTGGGACGCCGCCCGCGGCGGCGGGCTCCAGCGCAAGGCTGTGGTGGGTCAGCTCAACGAGGTGGGCGGCATGCTCGCCTACCGACACCCCGACCCCATCCAGCAGCGCCTGTGGGGCGTCGCCGCCAACCTCGCCGTCCTCGCCGGCTGGATGTCGCACGACGTCGGCCTGGAACCCACGGCCCAGAAGTACTTCGTCATCGCCGCCCACGCGGCCCGGGAGGGCGGCGACCGGCCGCGTGCCGGGGAGGCGCTCTCCCGGGCGGCCCGCCAGATGGTGCACCTGGGGCGGCCCGACGACGCGCTCGACCTGATGAAGCTCGCCAACTCCGGCTCGGGCGAGGAGACCCTGCCCCGCACCCAGGCCATGCTGTACACCGTCGAGGCCTGGGCACAGGCGTCGATGGGGCGCGGTCAGGCGATGCGCCGCACCCTCGGTCAGGCGGAGGACCTCTTCGTCTCCGACAAGGGTGATGTGCCGCCGCCCAGCTGGATGCAGATGTTCAAGGCGGAGGACCTGTACGGCATGCAGGCGCTGGCCTACCGCACCCTGGCGGAGCACGAACCGGCTGCGGCCGTGCAGGCCCAGTACTACGCGGAGAAGGCCCTGGAACTGCGGGTCGACGGCCGCCAGCGGTCGAAGATCTTCGACTTCCTGTCCATGGCCTCCGCCTGCTTCATCGCGGACGACCCCGAACAGGCCGCCGGATACGCGCGGTTGGCACTGGTGTCGATGGGCTCGAACTCGTCCCACCGCACCTGGGACCGGCTGCGCGAGATGTACCGGCTCACCGCCGAGTACTCCAGCTATCCGAAGGTCAACGAACTTCGCGAGGAGATCAAACTGTCGCTGCCGAAGCAGGTGAGAAGGAGCGGCACCAACACGCGGGTATAGGCAGCCCGTGGGGCCTCGCCCTGACTGCTACGGGGTCTTGGCCCTGATTTTCTACGGGGCCACCCTGGCGATCAGTACGCAGGCGTCGTCCTCGCGCTCGGTCTCGCCGAACTCCTCCACCACCGCCCGTACACATTCCTGCGCGGTCCGCGCCTCGCCGAAGCGCGGGGCCAGTTCGAGCAGGCGGTGCGCGGCGGCGGTGCCTTCCCGGCGTCCGGGCACCAGTCCGTCGGTGTGCAGGAGGAGCACATCGCCGGGTTCGAGGGTCTCCTCGGCCTGTCCGTAGACGGCGCCCGAGGTCGCGCCGAGCAGGACGCCGTCCGGTGGGTTCAGCACGCGCCCCGTCCCGTGGCGGAACAGCAGCGGGGCGGGGTGGCCTGCCTGGGCCCAGGTGAGGGTGCGGGTTTCGGGCCGGTAGCGGCAGCAGACCGCGCTGCCCAGGGCCGGCTGGACGGACGCGTCGAGTAACTGGTTGAGCCAGGTCATGAGTTGACCCGGCTGGGTGCCCGCGACGGCCATGCCGCGCAGCGCGCCCAGCAGCATCGCCATGCCCGAGGTCACGGTCACCCCATGGCCGGTGAGGTCGCCGACACTCAACAGGGTGTCGCCGTCGGACAGTTCGAGCGCGTCGTACCAGTCGCCGCCGATCAGCGCGCTCGTCGAGGAGGGGAGGTAGTGGGCGGCCAGATCCAGCGCCTGCGGTCCCTGGTGCGGGAGCCGCAGGGAGCCCCGCCACGGCGGCAGTACGGCCTCCTGCAGTTCGACCGCGAGCCGGCGCTCGGACTGAGCGTGGTGCCGGTGACGCTGCAACGAGTCACGGGTCTCGCTCACCGTCCGCTGGCTGCGCCGCAGTTCGCTGACGTCCCGCAGCACGGCCCACATCGAGGCGGTGCTGCCGTCGGCGTCGAGCACGGGCTCGCCCATCATGTGCACGGTCCGTACCCCGCCGTCGGGCCGCAGGATGCGGAACTCGCCGTCGATGGGCTTGGCGTCGATGAGACAGTCCGTGACCATCGCGGTGAGCCTCGGCCGGTCCTCGTCGAGGACCAGGGAGGGCAGTTCGTCGAGAGTGAGCGGGTCCGCGGCAGGGTCCCGGCCGAGGATCTGGAACAGCTCACCGGACCAACTGGCCTCGTCGGTAAGGAGATTCCACTCCGCGCTGCCGACCCGGCTGAGGAGCGAGTCGCGCCGGGGAACGGCCGGAGCGGCTCGGACGACGGGGACCGCCTCGGCGGCGACGGGAGCCTCGGGGAGGCGCTGTGGGCCGTCCCGCAGCTGGGCCAGGTGCTCGTCGAGGTCACTGAGTTGGTGCAGCGCCAGGTCGTACAGCGCGCGCTGCCAGCGTCCCTGCGGGTCCGATCCGTCATCAGCGGGTGTGTCCCGTCGTACGGCGTCCACGTCACCTTTGAGCTGTCGGGTCTGCGTTATGAGCGCCTCGACCGAGCCGCGCGCGGGCGGCTGGGCGGCTGGACGGTCCGCGGAGAGATGGGGCGGCATGACGCACTCCGATGAAGAGACGGTTCGACCAAGGCTTACGGAAGGACCGGTTACGACTGTTGCACAGCCTGCGACACCCTGTAAGGGATTTGGCAACACACGAGACGATGATGCTTCTGGCATATGCCACAGTCTTCTTGGATGGTTCTACTGATGCGAAAGCGGTACGCGTCCGGCGTGTCATGTCGTAGAGGGGGTACGCGATTCGGTGGAGTGATGAATATGAGCGCCAACTCATTCAAGCGCGTGTTCGACGCTCTTTTGTGCGATGCGTGGCGATGTGTTGACGGGGCGCATCGTCAGGTTGCCCCCGAATCGCCCAGCGGTCCGTGATCCCTGCGGAAAACCACGCGCATTAGTGATGCAGCTCACATTATTAGCTACGGAATCCGCGTAATCGGAGAGGCCATTTCGGGGTCGTAACACCACGTCGGCACAACGCGTCGGCATCATCATCGTCGGCCCGAACCGGAGCGGAGACTGCCATGGATGTCACCCTCGAACAGCCTGCGCGTGCACGCCTGATCGCCTCGGAGGAGCAGGAGCTCCCCGTGCGCGCCACGCTCCGCTACGCGTCGACGGATCCGCTGGCCGTGCACATCGACTTCCCGGCCGAGGTCGCCCTGGACGGCGAGGGGGTGAGCTGGACCTTCGCCCGGAGCCTGCTGGAGGAAGGGGTGCGGCGGCCCGCCGGGGGCGGTGACGTCCACATCTGGCCGTGCGGTCCCGCACACACGGTCCTGGAGCTCCACTCACCGCACGGCCTGGCCCTGCTCCAGTTCGGCACACCGGCCCTGCGCCGGTTCCTGCTCCGTACGTTCGCCGTCGTGGCGGCCGGGAGAGAGGATCTCGGCGACGCCGTGGACCGCGGCCTGGCCGACCTCCTCGGCGCCCCGTCGGCGGGAAGCGAGGGCAGGGAGCAGTGAGAGCGGAGAAGGCGCTGTCCCGAGACCGGCGACACGGCGGCCGGCGGCGCTGCGGTCAGTAACGCAGCACGCCTGCGATCCCCGTCGCCTCGGTGAGTGTCCCGTCCGGTACGAAGCGGACCTCCGCCCCGGTGCTCAGGCACCGCTCCACGATCTCGTCCACGATGTCCTCGCGGGCGTCGAGGTCACCGCTCCCGGCGGGCACGAGGTGGTCGCCGCCGTCGTCCCGCACCGTCACCCGGTAGTTCTCCTCGACGGCGAGGAGTCGGATGCGCCCCTCGGCGGCGCTCTGCCGGACCTCGTCCACGCCGGCGGCGAACTCCCGTCGGCCACGCGCGGTTTCGAGGTCCTTGTGGACCGCGTCGGCCCGCGCCCGCTGCCGGTCCATGACCAGGGGGCGGACGGCCTGCCACACCGTCTCGCCGCGGGCGTGCCCGAGGCCGCCGTGCGGGACGTGCGTCGCGTCCCTGACAGCGGTACCGACCTCGGCGAGAGCGGCCAGGGCCGCCGGTTCGCCGGTCACGTACAGCGGGCGCGGGTGCGAGCGCAGTACGCCGCCCATCGCGAGGTCCGCGTCGCGCAGGAACCTGCGCGTGTGCTCGTCCCGGAAGGTGCTCGGCAGATCACCGACGCGCTCCTTGCGCTCGGCGTCCGGGTCCTCCAGGCTCCGGCTCAGCGGAAAACCGCCGGTGTTCTCCTCGACGACGCGGTCCGTGCGGCCGTTCCACAGCGAGACACGGTCGGCGGCGACCGCCAGCACCCAGAACGCCTGTTCGGCGGCCTGCGCGGAGACCAGGTTCCGGGTCAGGAAGGTGTCGGAGAGCACCACCCGCTCGGGCACGGGCCGGCCCAGGGACCACACCTGGTGCTCCCCGGGCGCCGCGAAGATCACCAGACCGTCAGCTGCGTGCGCGAGGTCCACCTCGGCGAGGGCCCGGTCGAGCTGGCCGGCGACATCGACGCGCCGCTCGCGGGTGACGGCCGGATCGGCCTCCAGTCGCTTCTTGGCCTCGGCCACGGCGTTGCGCAGCCGGACCGGATCCTGTGCGTTGTCGGGTTCGCGGCGATGGGTCGGCGTCAGCACGGAGACCGCCGGGTAGGGACGCGGGCGCCGCAGTTCGGTGAGCGTGGCGGGACTGAGGGCTTGCTCCATATGTGCACGATAGGCCGGATTCGGGCGTCAGGCATTCGGAGTAATCGGGGGAGTCGGACAGCGGGTGCGGCGGAGCGCAGGAGGTTCGGCCCGGCACCCGGATGTCGCCCTCAGTCGGCGTCGTCCGCGCCGCAGGAGCTGCCGTCGGCCGGGAGGGAGCCGTACAGCAGAAACGTGTCGACCGTCCGGTGCACGCACTTGGAGGAGGCGTACCCCGTGTGCCCCTCGCCCTTGTTGTCGAGGACGACGGCCGACGAGCCCAGCCGCTCGGCCGTCTCCGTGGTCCAGCGATACGGCGTGGCCGGGTCGCCGCGCGTGCCCACCAGGAGCATCTTCGGCGTGTCGACGTCCCGGACCTGTGTGCGGATGAAGTCGGTGCCCCTGGGGCGGCCGTAGCACGTCAGGACCTCGGTGAGGCGGTAGCGGCCGAAGACCGGGGAGGCCTTCTCGTACGCGGCGCGCAGGCCGGCGAATTGCTTGGTGATCCGGGCCGTGGTGGGCCGGTCGGGGTCGTCCGCGCAGTTGACCGCCATCAGCGCGGCGGGGAGGTTGTCGATGGGCACCTCCACCTCGTCGACGAGCCCGCCGTCGGAGTCCGGGGAGGGGTTCTGGCGTACGGGCTTCTGGCCTACGCCGCTCTGCCTCGGCAGGGCGGGGACCGCGGCGCCTCCGCCGCCGAACCCCATGACCCCTCGCGCGTCCCCGTCCTCGACCAAGGAGGCCAGGGCCCGTTCCAGGGGCGACCACATTCGCTTGCTGTAGAGCCCCTGACCGATGGCGCCCACGAGGTCCTGGCCGGAGAAGCGGTCACCGAAGCCGGTCGGCACCGGGTCGCTGTCGAGTGAGGTGACCAGATCGACGACCCGCCGGCGGGCGATGCGGGCGTCCTGGCCGAACGGGCACGCGATGTCGGTCACGCACCAGTTGAGGAAGCCCTCCAGCGCGGTCTGCTGCCCGGCCGCGCCCGCGAGACCCTGCTCGGCGAGCGACTCGGTGAGAGTGTCGACGCCGTCCAGGACGAACCGGCCCACCTTCTTGGGGAATTGGGCCGCGTAGACCGCGCCGAGCCGGGTCCCGTACGAGAATCCGAGGTAGTTGAGCTTCTTGTCGCCGAGGGCCTGGCGCATCACGTCGAGGTCGCGGGAGGCGTCGACGGTGCCGATGTGGCGCAGGACGGGCCCGGAGTGCCGCACACAGGCCCGGGCTGCCCTGCGCAGTTGTTCGAGGACGGCGCCCGGATCGTCCCCGGCCCCGCCGCCGGGCACATCGGCGTCCGCGTCCGTGCCCTCGCCGCAGCTGACGGGGGAGGACCTGCCGACGCCGCGCGGGTCGAAGGTGACGACGTCGTAGCCGTTCGTCAGGCCCATGAAGTCCTTTCCGTCATAGGCGAGTTGACTGACGCCCGCGCCACCGGGCCCGCCGAAGTTCAGCAGCACGGAACCCCGGGAGCTCCCGGTCGCCCGGTAGCGGGCCATCGCCAGGTCGAGTGTGCCGCCGCCGGGCTTCGCGTAGTCGAGCGGCACGGTGACCTTGCCGCACTGCAGGTCGTCCGTCGGCACCTCGTCCATCGCCGTCTCGTCGGCGCAGGCCGACCACTTGATCTTCTGGTGGTAGAAACGGGACAGGCCGGATTCGTCGTCCGCCGCGGCCACCGTCGGCGCACCCGTTCCCAGCAGGGCGAGGGTCGCGGCCGAGGCGAGCGCCCGGCGTCGGTACGCGGACCGCATGAATGCCTCCAGGGGCGGGCCCGGCTGCGGACCGGGACGGCGCCCTCGAACACGATAGACGGGCCCACAGTGCCTCGCCTCCCGGCGGGCGGACCCGCGTGCGTGCTGCGGCGTCGGGTGGTCGCGGCCCCTTCCGCCGCCATGGTCGGATGGGGCCGCGTCCCCCCACCGAACGGAACGGAGCACATCCATGACCTCCTCCGCAGGCACCCTCTCTCCGGTTCCGGAAGGCCTCGTCGTCACCCGGGCCACGCCCGAGGACTGGCCGGTGGTCACCGGATGGGCGGCCGACGAGGGCTGGAACCCGGGGCTGTCGGACACGGCCGGGTTCTTCGACGACGCCAGGGCGCTGTTCGCCGCGCTGACCGGCGACGCGGCCGGGACGGAGGTCGCGATCGATGTCCCCGAGCCGAACACGGCTGCCGTCGCCATGGTGGCGGAGGCGGGTTTCATGACGTCCTTCGAGACGGCACGCATGTACACGGGCCCGGTGCGGGAGTTCGCGCGGGAGCGGATCTTCGGGGTGACCACGCTCGAACTCGGGTAGTGGCGAACGTCTGGCTGAACGGCACCGTGGCGGCACTGAACAGTACTTCGCATATGCGAATAGATCAAAGGGTGACCTATTGCGGGCGCCAATACCGTTGCGCTTGCCGCATGGGGATGCTGGAGTAACGGCATGGATCATGTAGGAGTGCTCGCCCTTTACGACCGGGACATGCGCGAAGGGGCGCAGCCTGACGGGCCAGGCGCCCGGATCGAACGGGTGGGCGGGGTGGTGCGCCAGGTCGCAGACGCCCAGGGGTGGAACGGGATCGTCTGGTCCGACCTCGACGCCGAGCGGGTCGACGAGGCGATCGCCGAGCAGATCCGCCACTACGGTGACCTCGGGCGGACGTTCGAGTGGAAGCTCTACGGCCACGACCTCCCCATCGACCTGGGGCAACGGCTGAGGACGGCGGGGTTCACGCCCGAACCCGAGGAGACGCTGATGATCGGCGAGGTCGCCGGTCTGACCTTCGACACCGAGCCGCCCGAGGGCATCCGCCTCGTCCCGGTGACCGACCGGGCCGGCGTCGAACTCGTGGCGGACGTGCACGAGAGGGCGTTCGGCACCGACAGCTCCCGGATGCGGCACCAGCTGCTCGCCCGGCTCACCGACGACCCGGACACGGTCACCGCCGTCGTCGCGCTGGCCGGCGACGAGCCGGTGAGCGCGGCCCGCATGGAACTCGTACCCGGTACCCGGTTCGCCGGGCTGTGGGGCGGCGGCACTGTCGAGGCCTGGCGCGGCAAGGGCATCTACCGCGCCCTGGTCGCCCACCGTGCCCGCGACGCCGTGAAGCGCGGCTACCGCTACCTCCAGGTCGACGCCTCCCACCAGAGCAGGCCCGTCCTGGAACGCCTCGGCTTCGAACCGCTCACCACCACGACGCCGTACGTGTACGAGTCCTGACCCGTGGCGGCCGGATCGCCGGGCGGCGCCGGTCTCACAGCCCGAGCTGGTACTCCGCAGCCCTGTGCGTGGGTACGTACCCCAGCTCGTCGTTGATGCCGAGCATCGGCGCGTTGCCGGTCGCGGTGTCGGTGAGCAGCCCGGTGAGCCCGGGGTGGCGGTGGCGGGCCCGGCGGATCGACGCGGCCTTCATCCAGCGGCCGAGGCCGCGTCCGCGGTGCTCGGGCAGTACCGCCGTACCGTAGTGCTGTCCGTCCCCCTGCCCGTTGCCCGGCACCACCAGCTCGGAGAAGCCGACGACCGAACCGTCCGCCCTGTCCAGCGCGGCCACGGTGTGCAGCAGGTCCCCGCGCCCCGCGACCGTCTCGGCAGCCGCCAGGACACGGTCGACGTCCCACACGACCGTGCCGTAGTCGGTGTCCTCCATCGGCATGTCGTCCATGGCGCGGCGCGAGTCGGCGTAGCTCCGCGCCAGTTCGGGCGGCACGGCGCCCTCCCAGGACGTCAACCGGTAGCCGGGGTGCGGGAGTTCGGCGAGGCGGGTGATCTCCGCGAGGTCCGCGTCGGTGAGCACCAGCCGGGCGTACGTCAGTGCCAGCACCCGGCGAAATCCCCGGTCCGCCAGGAAACGGTCGCCGGGGGAGTCGTCCTCGGCCTGTGCCACCACCGACCTTCTTCCGTCGCTCCGCGCCGCGGTGACGGCGGCCTCCAGGAGCCGGGTGCCGACACCCTGCCGGCGCTCGGCACGGTGGACCGAGATCTCCAGCTCGGCGAGATGCTCCTGCCCCTCCCTGGTGAACAGACGCAGGAACGCGGAGCCGAGCGGTACACCGCCCGAGTCGGCGGCCAGCCAGACGAGCCGTCGGCTCGACGCGCCGGGTTCGGGATCGGTAAGTGCGGTGATGCGCGGGGGCAATGGGTCTCCGTGACGCTGATTGGGCCGTACAGGGCAGTACGACGGCCGGACCGTACCCGGACATGAGTGCGGGCGGTGGCCCGCCGAAGCTAGCTTCGGCGGGCCACCGCCCGAAACGAGAATTCGGCGCTTCGGATACCTGGCCCCGCAGGGCCGCCCCGGGTCTCCGACGCTTGCCCGCGCCCTGTCAGCGCCGCCTGCTGCGTGTGCGTCGCGGCGCCTTCGCCCGGTCCAGGGCGGCCACACCGACGGCGGCGAGCCCGATCTGGATGAGCCACTCGACCCAGTCGACGCCGTCCGTGTCGGACACGTCGAGCCCGGCGGCGATCGCCGATCCGATGAGCGCTGCCGCGATGCCGACGAGGATCGTCCAGAGGATTCCTATGCGCTGGCGCCCCGGGACGACGAGCCGACCCAGGATGCCGATGACGGTGCCGATGATGATGGCGCCGATGATGCTGGAGATCGTCATTTCCGCCCCAATTCGCCGGTGTTGGCTACTTCCTCTCTCTTGCCCGCTGGGGCCCGGGCCAGTCCACTGAACCGGTGAACGGCGAGCGGGCTCGGCCCCTGGAGGGACCGGGCCGCTTTCACCTATGCCCTGGGGGCACTTCTCGCTGTCGCGCCCGCACTCAACAGCCCCAGGAACAGGGCTAGGACGCCGATGATGACGTTGTTCAGCACGACACCCGCATCGGGACTGTCGCCGACGATCCACGGCGAGACGATCATCCAGATGCCCATCGCGCACAGGGCCCCACTGAGGCCGTACATGCGTTCAGGAGTGTTGGTGAACCCGAGGGCCAGCAGGCCGATCGCGATGCCCATGATCAGGTTGTGGGTCACGAGCGGGGGCTGACTTGTCGTGTAGTGGAGGATCCAGGGGGATGCCGCGCAGTACAGACCGACGAGGAACACCGGTCCGTCCACGAGCGCCACATCGCGACCGCCGAGCATACGGGCGTACCGCGCCCGCATTTCGGTTACATCAGGGTGACTGTGGATGTCACCACTGGTGTGCGAGACATTGGCCATGACTCGTCTCCTTCGACTGTGCAGGCCTGACCGCGTCCGACGCGGTCTGCGGTAAACGCCGCGTACTCGCATTGTGCTCTTATTTATCCCTTATGTGTAGTTCGGTGATGTTGGGTGACCCGCCCTGCACGGTGAGTGTCCCGCCCAGCTCCCTGGCCCGGCGCACGAACACCTCGTGCAGATCACGCGCGGCCAGGGGTACGGACTCGGCGCGGCGGCGCTGGAGGGTCAGCATCACCCGGGTGGTGTCGTCCTCCGCGATCGGCCGGTAGGTGAGGATGCCGCGCCGTTCCAGCGGGTCGCCGATCACGCTGAAGTCGGGCAGCACGGTCGCCCCGAGGCCCTCGGCGACCATCAGCTTGCCCATCTCGGCGCCGTCCGTGGAGTAGGCGAAGGCCGCGCCGTGCCCGTCCAGCAGCCGGTGCAGGTAGCGGTGCATGACGTAGCCGGAGCGCATCGCGATCAGTGGCCCGGCGAGCAGGTCGGCCACCGACACCGCCGGCCGGGCCGCGAGGGGACTGTCCGGACGTACGCACACCACAGGCCGTCCGCGCAGCAGTTCGGTGCTCTCGAAGCCGGTGGGTACGTCGTCACCCTCCAGCTGGTTGACCAGCCCGAGGTCGAAACCGCCCTCCGTGAGCCCTCGGTGGATCTCCGCCTGCTGCACGTCCACCACCTCCACCTGGGTCAGTTCGTGGGTCGCGTGGAACTCCCGCACGGCGGGGATGAGCAGGGGCACGGTCGCCGCGTTCACCGTGCCGACGCGCACCATGCGGCTGATGCGGTGCTGTTCACCCGCGGCGCCCCGCAGCCGGTCCACCGCGTCGAGGACGTCGATGATGTGCGGCAGCAGCTCCCGGCCCTCCGCGCTCATCGTCGCGCCGGACCGTTTCCGCTCCAGCAGGTCGACCCCGAGTTCCCGCTCCAGATTGCGCACGGTCTCGCTCAACGCGGGCTGCGACAGGCGGAGTTCATCCGCCGCCCGGCGCAGCGAACCGAGCCGGGTGACCGCCGCGATGTATTCGAGCTGTTCAATACGCACGGCAGCAGAATGCGGGCGTCCGCGCGAGCCGTTCAAGGGTTTCCCTGTCACGCCTTCGTGAAATCAGGTGGTCCGGGATGCGAGACCGGTCGGGTTTTCCTTGACTGCCCTCTTCGGCGACTGTCACGATCGACGACATGAAGATGCGACTGGACCTCACGCGGCGACGGCACGTCGACCTCGCGCGCGTCTCCAGTGCCTCCTGTTGCCTCGCGGCCTGATCCCCGTCCCGATCCGCCGCGTCCGTTCCGTTTCCGTAATCGCCTGAGATTTTGCCGGATGTCGCTCCGGACGGGAATTGGCGTGCCCGAAAACGCATTCCGCAACAGGAGTTACGCATGTCCGCAGAGCCCGTGAAATTCGCCTACTGGGTGCCCAACGTCAGTGGCGGACTCGTCACCAGCCGGATCGAGCAGCGCACCGACTGGGGTTACGACTACAACCGCGAACTCGCCGTCCTCGCCGAGAACAACGGCTTCGAGTACGCGCTCAGCCAGGTCCGTTACATGGCCAGTTACGGCGCCGAGTTCCAGCACGAGTCGACCAGCTTCAGCCTCGCCCTGCTCCTCGCCACCCAGCGCCTGAAGGTCATCGCCGCCGTCCACCCCGGCCTCTGGCACCCCGGTGTCCTGGCCAAACTCGGCGCGACCGCCGATCACCTGTCGAACGGACGCTTTGCCGTGAACGTCGTCAGCGGCTGGTTCAAGGGCGAGTTCACCGCCCTCGGCGAGCCCTGGCTGGAGCACGACGAGCGGTACCGCCGCTCCGAGGAGTTCATCCGGGCCCTTCGCCAGATCTGGACCGAGGACCACACCGAACTCGCCGGTGACTTCTACCGGTTGCGTGACTTCTCCCTCAAGCCCAAGCCCCTCAACACCCCCGAGCGCCCGCACCCCGAGATCTTCCAGGGCGGCAACTCCACCGCCGCCCGCGCCATGGCCGGCCGGGTCTCCGACTGGTACTTCTCCAACGGCAAGGACTTCGACGGAGTCGTCGAGCAGATCAACGACGTACGGGCGTCGGCGGACCAAGTCGGCCGCCGGGCACCGAAGTTCGGCCTCAACGGCTTCCTGATCGCCCGCGACACCGAGGCCGAGGCCCGCGACACGCTCCGCGAGATCGTCGCGAACGCCGACCGGGAGGCCGTCGAGGGGTTCGGCGCCGCCGTCAAACAGGCCGGGCAGTCCGCCGGCGACGGCAAAGGCATGTGGCAGGACTCCACCTTCGAGGACCTCGTCCAGTACAACGACGGCTTCCGTACGGGGCTCATCGGCACCCCGGAACAGATCGCCGAGCGGATCGTCGCCTACAAGCGCCTCGGCGTCGACCTGCTCCTCCTCGGCTTCCTTCACTACCACGAGGAGGTCGAGTACTTCGGCCGCCGGGTCCTGCCCCTCGTCCGTGAACTCGAAGCCCAACTCCCCGAGAACGAGCCCGAGTCCGCAGCGGTCCACGCCTGACGCCCGTCACCGTCCCGTTCACACCGCCGCTGCGGCAGGGGTTCACCCTTGAGTACCGCCTCGCCCGCCGCCCGGTACCTCTGACCGCCCGATCTCCCGGGTCGCCTGCCACGCACAGGCGCTCCGGATCCCGGCAAGCCTCCTGAAAGAGGACCCATGGCCACCGTCCTGTCCGTCTCCGGCAGCCCCTCCGTCTCCTCCCGCACCGGAAAGCTCCTGCGCCACCTGGACGCCAGGCTGGTCGCCCAGGGACACGAGGTGATCCCGCTCGACGTACGCACCATCCCCGCCGAGGCACTCCTCGGGGCCGACTTCCGGCACCCGGCGATCGTCGAGGCCACCGAACTGTTCGCACGCGCCGACGGCGTCGTCGTCGCCACCCCGGTCTACAAGGCGTCCTACTCCGGTGTCCTCAAGGCACTCCTCGACCTGCTCCCGCAGTACGCCCTCACCGGAAAGACCGTGCTGCCGCTCGCCACCGGCGGCACCACCGCCCACGTCCTGGCCATCGACTACGCTCTGCGGCCGGTCCTCAACTCGATGGGCGCCGCCCACATCGTCCAGGGCTGGTTCACCCTCGACAAGGACATCACCGCACACGAGGACGGCTCCATCGCGGTCGCCCCGGCCGCCACCGAGGCCCTCACCCAGGTCCTCGACCAGTTCTCGGCGGCACTCGGCCGCTCCCCGTTCCTCGCCGCGGCGGTCTGACCCGCATGACCGCGAAAGTCATCGCCGACGACGTGGAGGCCCTGACCGTGGCGGCGGCCCTGGCGGACGAGTTCCGCCCCGGGGCCGCCGTGCGGGACGCCGAACGACTGCTCCCACGGGCAGAGTTGGACCGCCTCTCGGCCTCGGGACTGCTCGCGGTCACCGTGCCGGCCGAGTGCGGGGGAGCTGACGTACGCCAGGAGACCCTGGCCGAGATCTTCCGGCTGCTCGCCTCGGCCGACGCCAGCCTCGCCCAGATCCAACAGAACCACTTCGTGTACGTCAATGTGATCCGACGTCAGGGCACGGCGGAACAACGGGAGTTCTTCTTCGGTGAGATCCTCGCGGGACGGCGGTTCGGCAACGCCCAGTCGGAGGCGGGTACGAAGAACGTCCAGGACATCCGCACCCGCCTGGACCGGCAGCCCGACGGCTCGTTCACGCTGACCGGCGTCAAGCACTACTCCACCGGCGCCCTGTTCGCCGACTGGATCCCGGTCCTCGCCCGCATCGAGGACGACAACCTGCACGTGGCGTACGTCCCGCACGACGCGCCCGGCCTCACGGTCGTGGACGACTGGGACGGCATGGGCCAGCGGACGACGGCCAGCGGCACCGTCCGGCTCGACGCGGTCCCCGTCCCGGCCGACCGGGTCCTCCCGCACCACCTCACCTTCCAGGAACCCCAACTCCACGGAGCCGTGGCCCAGTTGCTGCACACGGCCATCGACGTCGGCATCGCCGGGGGTGCACTCGCCGAGGCCGCGGAGTTCGTCCGGACCAAGAGCCGGCCCTGGTTCGAGAGCGGCGCCGAGACCGCCGCCGACGACCCGCTGCTGATCCAGCGGTTCGGTGAACTCGCCGTCCAGCTGAGGGCGTCCGAGGCGCTGCTGCGCGAGGCGGCCCGTGCCGTGGACGCCGCGCGCGCCGACCTCACCGACGACTCGGCGGCCGACGCGTCCATCGCGGTGGCCGTCGCCAAGGCGCACGCGACGACCACCGCGGTGGAGGTCACCGGGGCTCTCTTCGAGGTCGCCGGCACCCGCTCGGCCCTCAACTCCCTCAACCTGCACCGGCATTGGCGTGACGCCCGCACCCACACCCTGCACGACCCGACCCGCTGGAAGATCCAGCACATCGGCCGCCACGTGCTGAACGGCACGAAACCGCCCCGCCACGGCCTGTTGTGACGCGACGTACGCGACGTTCCTGATCGGAGATTTCGGTGTCCCTCATATTCCACTGGTTCCTCCCCACCAACGGCGACAGCCGCCATGTCGTCGGCGGCGGCCACGGCACCCCGGCCACCGCCTTCGGGCAGAACCGGCCGCCGACGGTCGCCTATCTGGGCCAGATCGCCCGCGCCGCCGAGGACCTGGGCTTCGTCGGCGCGCTCACTCCCACCGGTGCCTGGTGCGAGGACGCCTGGCTGACCACCGCCATGGTCAGCCAGCACACCGAGCGCCTGAAGTTCCTGGTCGCCTTTCGCCCCGGCTTCGTGTCTCCGACCCTCGCCGCGCAGATGGCGTCCACCTTCCAGCGCCAGACCGGCGGACGGCTCCTCCTCAACGTGGTCACGGGTGGCGAGAGCCACGAACAGAAGGCCTACGGCGACTTCCTCGACAAGGACGCCCGGTACCGTCGTACCGGCGAATTCCTCGAAGTCGTACGGGAGTTGTGGGAGGGCAAGACGGTCGACCTGACCGGCGAACACCTCCGGGTCGAGGACGCCAAGCTGGCCCGGGTGCCCGATCCGGTCCCCGAGGTGTACTTCGGCGGATCCTCACCCATCGCCGGTGAGGTCGCCGCCCGGCACGTCGACGTCTACCTCACCTGGGGCGAGCCGCCGGCGCAGGTCGCCGAGAAGATCGCCTGGGTCAGAGGGCTGGCCGCCAGGCAGGGGCGCACCCTGCGGTTCGGCATCCGGCTGCACGTCATCACCCGCGACACCGCCGAGGCGGCGTGGGCGGAGGCGGACCGGATCCTGGCGGGCTTCGACGCGAAGACCGTACGGGACATCCAGGCCGGGCTCGCCCGCAGCGAGTCGGAGGGACAGCAGCGGATGCTCGCCCTGCACGGCGGCGGCAACCGGGACGGGCTGGAGATCCACCCCAACCTGTGGGCCGGCATCGGCCTGGTGCGGGGCGGGGCGGGCACGGCGCTCGTCGGCAGTCACGACGAGGTCGCCGACCGCATCGCCGAGTACCACGCCCTGGGTATCGACGAGTTCGTCCTCTCCGGCTATCCGCACCTGGAGGAGGCGTACTGGTTCGGCGAGGGGGTGCTGCCGCGGCTGGCCGCGCGTGGGTTGTGGCGGCATCCGTTCGCGGCTACGGCCGCCCCGGCGGCACAGGTGCCGTTTGGCGGTTAGGTGGTTGTTGTCCGCGGATTCGGTGGGGGCTGGTCGCGCCCCGCGGCGGAGCCGCAGATCGATACGGCCCCGCGCCCCTAAAGGGCGCTATAGCGCCCCCGAGTTCGTCAGCCGCTAGTCGGCCAGTGAGGTGAGGTGGGCGCTGCGTACGTCCGTCGTCTGGGCCTGTACCAGTAGGAACAGGCCTTCGCGGGCCAGGCGTTGGGCGGGGCTGTTCAGGTCCAGTGATCTGCCGCCCCCGGCGACGATCGCCGCGGTCGTCGCGGAGCGCATCAGGTCGTACGCGCGGGTCTTGAGCGCCAGCCGGTCCGCGATGTGCTCCTGCGGTCGGCGGTGGTCCGCGAGGGCGTACGCGTTGCGGCGTACGGCGTCGAGGCGGGTGCGCAGTGAGCGCGCCGTCAACGTGGCGTCCGGGTGGGCGGCGAGGAGATCGAGGGCCGCGTACGCCACCCCGAACACGGCCGGGTTCGTGTTGGCGGCCCGGGGCAGGTCGACGAGGGCGAACTTCTCGCGAGGGGTGCGCAGGACGACCGCCTCCTCCGGCAGCCGCAGGCCCTTGAGCTCCAGGGAGACCGTCCGGGCGGCCGTGAGTGCCGCCAGCCGCATGGGCGGCGAGGCGCGCAGCCCCGGCTGCTCGCGGGCGTCGGCGAAGGCGAACACCACCTCGTCCGTGTCGGACAGCCCCGCGAGCAGCATGACGTCGTTCAGTCCCCAGCCCGTGTACCAGGGAACCGTTCCGTCGAAGCGCCAGCCGCCCCGCTCGTACCCGACCCGTACCGGGACGCGAGGGAAGGAACGCAGGTGCGCGTACGCGATCCCGGACAGCAGGGCACCCGTCGACAGCGGGCCCAACAGACGTTCCCGCACCGGAAACTGGGACTCAGCCAGCAGCTTCACCGGTGTGTGGTGCTGCGTCTGCACGAACCAGGTCGAGCAGCAGGCACCGGCCAGGATCTCGGTGACCTCCCGGGCCACCGAGGCGGGCGCGCCCGCACCCCCGTACTCCTTCGGCGCGCTCACCCCGAGCAGTCCCGACCGCTTGATGGCCTTGATGCTGCTCGCGGGCACGCCTTCCTGGTCGACCCGGCCGGCCTGCGGGGCCAGGACATCGGCGGCGAGCCGGTGGGCGACGGTGACGAGCGGGTGCGCGATGGCGGTCATGGACAAGATTCTCCCGGTGTCGCGGTGCGTTGCGCCTCCGTAGCGGTGCTCCCTTCGTGTAGGAGATGGGGCAGAGCCGTGATGCCCAGGAGGACGCGATGAAGTACTACCTGCTCAGCGCCATGAAACCGGTCGGGGAGCCGACCGCGCCCGCGTCGATGGTGGAGATCAACCGCAGACTGAGCGTCTTCCACGACGAGTTGCGGGAGGCCGGGGCCTGGGTCTTCGCGGGCGGACTGCACCGCCCGGACGCCGCGACCGTGCTGCGGCCCCTGGGCGACGAGGTCGAGGAGACGGAAGGTGCCTACGCCGAGAACAAGGAGTTTTTGGGCGGGATCTGCCTCCTCATGGCACCCGACCTCGACGTCGCCCTGGAGTGGGGCCGCAAGGCGGCCCTGGCGACGACGATGCCGGTCGAGGTCCGGCCCTTCCTGGGCCAGGTCGACGACTGACGGAACGGCGTCGTGGCGCCGGGGCGGTCCGGTGAACTTTCAGACGTCTCATGCGATGTACATATCCACGGGATCGAGGAGCAGGATGCCCACGCCGTCGCAGCGCTGGCCCCAGGACCTTCTGCGGCTCCTGACGCGGGCCGAGCGACTGGCCGCGCGCCGCCTCCAGCCCGTCCTGGACGAGCACGGCTGCTCCCTCGACGCCTGGCGGGTACTCGCCCTGCTCTCCGACGGCGCCGGTCACCACATGACCGCGATAGCCGAGGCAGTCTTCCTGCCGCCGCCGACGCTGACCCGGCTGGTCGACCACCTCGTCGACCAGAACCTCGTGCACCGGCGGGTCGATCCGCACGACCGCCGCCGTATCCTCGTCCACCTCACCCCGCGCGGCCAGGAGTACTGGCGCCGCCTCGACCGTGAGGTCCGCGCCGACTGGCCGCTGCTCAGTGACGGGGACGACGAACTGCTGAGCGCCCTCCTGGACCGGCTGGCCGTGACACTCGACGGGACGACGGCCCAGGTCTGACACGCACGGCGACGACCAGTTGCTCACGGTCATCTTCGTGTATGTGGAATATGTTTTGCCGCGCGAAGGGTTGGCATATGAGTCGAGAGCATCGAGCCGGCCTTCCGCGCCCGAGACCACCGCATGACACGACCGTGAGCGAGGCACCGTGAACCACCCCACGCCCCCCGAGCAGCCCGCCGACATCGTGACGCGCCTGCGTGCCACCTTCCGTGCGGGCCGCACCAAGCCCGTCGAATGGCGCAAGGCCCAACTCGGCCGACTGCGCGAACTGCTCACTGAGCACGGCAAGGACGTGGCCGCCGCGCTCCACGCGGACCTCGGCAAGAGCTCGACCGAGGCCTTCCGTACGGAGATCGACTTCACGATCCGGGAGATCGACCACACCCTCGAACACCTCGACGGCTGGCTGCGTCCCGAGCCCGCGCCGGTCCCCGAGCGTCTCGGTGCCGACGCCACGGCCTGGACGCAGTACGACCCGCTGGGCGTCGTCCTGGTCATCGCCCCCTGGAACTATCCGGTCCAGCTCCTGCTGACCCCGGTCGTCGGCGCGCTGGCCGCCGGTAACGCGGTGGTGGTCAAGCCGAGCGAACTGGCCCCCGCCACCTCCGACATCGTGGCCCGGCTGCTGCCCCAGTACCTGGACACGGACGCGGTCGCCGTCGTCGCGGGAGGCATCCCGGAGACCACGGCCCTGCTGGCCGAGCGCTTCGACCACATCTTCTACACCGGCAACGGCACCGTCGGCCGTATCGTGATGCGCGCCGCCGCCGAGCACCTCACCCCGGTCGCCCTCGAACTCGGCGGCAAGTCCCCGGCGTTCGTCGACACCGGCATCGACGTGGACGTCGTCGCCGACCGGCTGGTCCGGGGCAAGTTCCTCAACGCCGGCCAGACCTGCGTCGCCCCCGACTACGTCCTCACCGACCCGGAGACCGCCGCCGCGCTGGAGCCCGCGCTCGCCAAGGCCGTCGAGAACCTGTTCGGCGCGGACCCGGCCACCTCCACCGAGTTCGGCCGGATCGTCAACGAGCGTCACTTCGACCGGCTCGGCGGCCTGCTCGACTCGGGCCGCGTCGTCACCGGCGGAGTCAAGGACCGTACGACGAAGTACATCGCGCCGACCGTCCTCGCCGACGTCGACCCCGCCTCGCCCGTGATGCGGGAGGAGATCTTCGGCCCGATCCTGCCGATCGTCACGGTGCCGGGACTGGACGACGCGATCGGCTTCATCAACGACCGCGACAAGCCGCTCGCGCTGTACGTGTTCACCGAGTCCGGCACGACCCGGGAGCGGATCGCCGCCGAGACGTCCTCCGGCGCTGTCGGCTACGGCCTGCCGCTCGCCCATCTCACCGTCTCCGACCTGCCGTTCGGCGGGGTGGGAGAGAGCGGGATGGGCAGCTACCACGGCCGCTACTCGATCGAGACGTTCAGCCACCGCAAGGCAGTGCTGGCGAAGCCGCTGAGCTGAGCCGAGGCCCCGCCGAGCCGGGACGCCGATCGCCCGCGCTGCCGAGAACAAAGTTCTCAGTGGCACGGGCGATCACTTTTACGGTGTGTATGGTGTGACTCAGGCGCCCGAGATCCCGCCGAGGCAGAACTGCCACACCTCGTCGGCGGTCACCGGGTGGGCCTGGCTGTCCGAGGGGACGCCATTGGCCCGAGCGGAGAACATGACGGTCTGCATGAGGAGCGCCGCCAGTCGCCGGGGCTTGTCCGCGTGGACGCTGCCCGCCTCGGCGGCCTGCTCCAGCAGTTCGGTGAACAGGTTCAGCAGGGGCAGGTGCGCGGTGGCCACCTGGGCCGGGTGCTTGACCAGCAGTTGCAGGGCGAAGTCGCTGAACAGGGGGCGCTGGACACCGGGGTTGGGCAGCGACTGCTCGAACAGCATCTCCACCGCGATCCGAAGCCGGGGCAGCGGTTCTCCGCCGCCCGACGTGGCTTCGCGGATCTCGATCGCCGACGTGGACAGGGCGTCCTCGAACAGGGCGAGCAGCAACTCGTGCTTGCCGTCGAAGTGCTGGTAGAAGCTGCGCAGTGACTGCTTGGAGCGGTCGACGACTTCCTGGACGGTGAAGTCGGTCGTGGCCTTCTCCGCGATGAGTTCCTGCGCGGCGTCCAGGAAGCGCTGAACGCGCTGCTCGGCACGCTGTTTCGCGGCGCGGGTGGATCGCTCAACGGCACGCTGGCGCCAGGCGGGCTCTTCGGGGATGGCGGTCACGCGTAGAACGATACTGCACTTCAGCGGTAATCAGTCGAAGCTCCCTATCGAATCACGTACCGCAGGTTTCGAGACTCTTACTTGCATGAAATGAGAATGTCATTCTCATCCCTCGGGGAGAATCCCGCTGAGCGGGACCGCCTCAGCCGCGACCGGGACACCCTGCTGGACTCTGCCACGGAGGAGTTCCTGCGGTTCTTCGCGCCCGCGCCGGGTGACGGACGCAGGTTCTCCGCCGACTGCGAGATCGCCGGAACACGGTTCAAGGAGGGAGAACGGCTCTGGCTGTCCTGGGCGATGGCCAACCGCGACCCCTCCGTTTTCCCCGACCCCGACACCATCCACCTGGAACGCCCGGCCAACCGGCACAGCAGCTTCGGCCTCGGCATCCACCGCTGCATCGGATCCAACGTCGCCCGTACGGTCTTCAAACGCATGGTCACCCAGGTGTTCGACCGTATGCCCGACTACCGGTGCGACCCGGAGGGCACAGTGCACTACGAGACCATCGGCACCATCCAGGGCATGCGCCACCTCCCGGTGACCTTCACCCCGGGCCCCCGGCTCGGCGCGGGGCTCGACGAGACCCTGGAGAAGCTGCAACGGGTCTGCGACGAACAGCGGCTCGCCGAGCCGGTGACGGTTCGCAGGGCGAAGGCGCAGATCGCCGAATGACCGACGAGACACCCGACGCGTTGGGCCGGGCCGCGCCGGAGATCACGGAGGAGAACGCCTTCTTCTGGACCTCCGGCGCGGACGGCCGGCTGCGCCTGACGGAGTGCGGGTCCTGCGCGGCCCTCATCCATCCGCCGCAGCCGGTGTGCCGCTACTGCCACGGGCACGAGACCGGCGTACGGGCCGTCTCCGGCTTCGCGACCCTGATCGGCTTCACCGTCAACCACCGTTTCCCCGCACCCGGGTTGCCGACGCCCTTCGTCGTCGCCCAGGTCGCCATCGAGGAGGACTCCCGGGTACGCCTCACCACCAACACCGTCCAGTGCGAGCCCGACCAGCTGGAGTTGGGCATGCGCATGGAGGTCGTCTTCGAGCGGGCCGGGGATGCCTGGCTTCCGCAGTTTCGTCCGGCGGCGGATCAGGAGGCACTGGCTCCCTTTCCCACGGACGCCATTGAACCCGCCCAATTCCGGTCCCACGTACGCCCGATGGTGACCCCGGAGAAGTTCGAGGACAAGGTCGCGATCACCGGTGTCGGCGCCTCGGAGGTCGGGCGACGGCTCCTCGTACCGCCCCTGTCGCTGACGGTGAAGGCCTGCGAACGGGCTGTCGCCGACGCGGGGTTGACCATCGCCGACATCGACGGTCTGGCGGCCTACCCGGGCGCAGGGGCGTACGGAGGCTTCGCCGAGGGCGGAGTCATGGCGCTGGAGGCCGCGCTGGGTGTCCGGCCCACCTGGTACAACGGCGGCAGCGAGACCTTCGGCCCCGGCGGCTCACTGATCGCGGCGATGCTCGCGGTCGCGGGTGGACTGGCCCGGCATGTGCTGTGCTTCCGTACGGTCTGGGAGTCGTCGTACGGCGAACTGGTCAAACGCGGCCGGATCACCCCGCCCGGCGGTCCTGCGGCGGCGGCCTGGATGAAGCCCTTCGGTGCGATCTCCGCCTCGCACACCCTCGCCATGAACGCGCAACGCCACTTCCACCGCTACGGCACCACGCGCGAGACCCTCGGCTGGATCGCGCTCAACCAGCGGGCGAACGCCGCGCTCAACCCCACCGCGATCTACCGCGACCCGCTGACCATGGACGACTACCTCCAGGCCAGAACGGTCACCACCCCCTTCGGGCTGTACGACTGCGACGTGCCCTGCGACGGATCGGTCGCCGTGATCGTGTCCGCCGTCGACGCGGCCCGCGACCTGGCCGGACCGCCCGTCCTCGTCGAGGCGGTCGGCACCCAGATCCTCGAACGCGTCGAGTGGGACCAGAGCACCCTCACCCACGAACCCCAGGTGCTCGGCCAGTCCGCCCACCTGTGGACCCGCACCTCGCTGCGGCCGAGGGACGTCGACGTCGCGCAGCTCTACGACGGCTTCACCTTCAACTGCCTCTCCTGGATAGAGGCGTTGGGTTTCTGCGGGATCGGTGAGGCCAAGGACTTCCTGGACGGTGGCAAGAACATCGCCCGCGACGGACTGCTGCCCCTGAACACCCACGGCGGACAGCTCTCCCACGGTCGCACCCACGGCCTGGGCCTGGTCCACGAGGCGATCACCCAACTGCGCGGCGAGGCCGACGCACGTCAGGTGCCGGGCGCCCGGGTCGCCGTGGTCAGCACCGGAGGACTCACCCCCAGCGGTGCGATCCTCTTCCGGTCCGATACATGAGCCGACACATGACCGGTGCCTCACGCGTCGTCGTCGATGTGGACGGCATCCCGGTATCGGCCCTGCTGCGCGAGGTACGGCACCCGCGCGCCGTCGTCCTCGCGCTGCACGGCGGGGCCGCGCTCTCCGGCTACTTCGACTACCCGGACCGGCCCCGGCTGTCCCTGCTGCGCACCGGCGAGGCTCTCGGATTCACCGTCATCGCCATCGACCGTCCGGGATACGGCAGTTCGGCCCCGCACGCCGACGAGTTCACGTCCGCCGAGCGGCGCGTCGACGTCGCCTACGGGGCTGTGGAGCGGCTCCTCGCGGCCCGCCCGCGCGGGGCCGGCGTCTTCGTGTGGGCCCACTCCATCGGCAGCGAACTCGGTGTCCGCATGGCGGCCGACGAGCGGCGCGGACCGGACCTTCTCGGCCTGGAACTTGCCGGCACCGGACGCCGCCACCACGACGACGCGGCCGGAATCCTCGGCGACTGGCGGCACCGGTCACCGAACAGCGGGGTGCGCGACCTGCTGTGGCAGCCGTCCCGTCTCTACGCCGACGATGTGGTCGGCGGCGCCCGGATCTCCTCTCGCTCACCCGCGTACGAGGGTGTCGTGGCCCGGAGCTGGATCGACACGTTTCCCCAGCTCGCTCCCCTGATCCGCGTCCCCGTCCACTACACGCTCGGTGAGCACGAGCGGGTGTGGATCTCGGGGCCCTCGGCGCTCGCAGACATCGCCTCCCCGTTCTCCGCTTCGCCCCGGGTCGCCGTCGACGAACAGGTCGGCGGCGGACACAACTTGAGCATTGGGTTGACGTCTTTGGCCTATCACCTCAAGGTGCTCTCGTTCGTTGAGGAGTGCGTGCTCGCACGCGAGGAAGCAGAAACGGCAGCGGCAGCGGCGGCGGAAGTCGCCGAACGGCAGCAGGGGAGGGCGAGTTGACGAACGCGGAAGCGGTCGCGGTACTGGTCGTCAGAGTGGTCCTGGGCGTCATCATGATCGCGCACGGGCTCAACCACTGGCGGGGCGGCGGAAAGATCGAGGGCACGGCCCGCTGGTTCGGCGGGCTCGGGCTGCGGCACGGGACGCTGCAGGCGTGGATGAGCGTCATTACCGAGGTAGGTGCGGGCGCGCTGCTGGTCCTCGGTCTGTTCACCCCGCTGGCCTGCGCGGCGGTGGTCTCGGTGATGTTGGTCGCGGGGCTTCTGGCCCACCGGCCCAACGGGTTCTTCGTGTTCAAGGACGGCTACGAGTACGTCCTGATGCTGGCCGCGATCTCCCTCGCGCTCGGGGTACTGGGGCCAGGCAAGGTTTCCGTGGACCACGCTGCCGACATCGAGGTCACCGGCTGGGCCGGGGGCGGCGTCGCGCTCGGGGTGGCCGTGGTGGCGACGGCGGGGCTGCTGGCGACGTTCTGGCGGCCCGAGCGTCCCGAGCGGGCCGTGAAGACGGAGGACCCGGCCGTCACCGGAGTGGCAGGGCAGGAGACAGGCTGATGCGTGTGGGGTTCATCGGGCTCGGGAGTCAGGGCGGGCCCATGGCACGGCGTATCGTCGACGCCGGTTTCCCGACGACGCTGTGGGCGAGAAGGCCCGCCTCGCTGACCCCGTTCGTCGGCACACCTGCTCAACGTGCCGTTTCCGCCGCCGAGTTGGCCGCCGCCAGTGACCTGGTGTGCGTCTGTGTCGGTGACGACGCCGACGTGGAGGAGGTCATTGTCGGCGACGGGGGCGTGCTCGCCGGACTCCGGCAGGGCGGGGTGATCGCCGTGCACAGCACCGTCCACCCCGACACCTGCCGTCGGCTCGCCGACCGGGCCCGGCTGCGCGGGGTCGCCCTGGTCGACGCGCCGGTCAGCGGCGGCGGCGCGGCGGCGGCCGAGGGGCGGCTGTTGGTGATGGTCGGCGGTGAGTCGGGGACTGTGGCGTTCTGCCGACGGGTGTTCGAGACGTACGGCGATCCGGTCGTCCACATGGGCCCGCTGGGCTCGGGGCAGGTCGCCAAGCTGCTCAACAACGCCCTGTTCACGGCGAATCTGGCGACCTCGGCCGACGTACTCGCCCTCGGGCGCACCCTCGACGTGGATCCCGCCGGTCTCGCCGACGTCCTGGCGCACGGCAGCGGGGCGAGTTCCGCGCTCGGCCGGGTCGCCGCGGCCGGCGGCACCCTCGACCGGATCGCCGTTCATGGCGGACCGCTGCTGCGCAAGGACGCCCGGCTGCTGGCAGACCTCGCCGAAGGAGCCGGCGCTCCGGCGGGCTCGACCGTGATGCGGACGGCCGACGACGCCCTCGCCGTCATGGCACGGATCGACCGCTGATCTCCACGAGGCGGGTCCCAGGACAATTCCCCTGAATGGAAATGCACTTCTTGTTATTTGAGAGCGCTGAGACGGAAGGAGCGGTACAGGCCGCGAATGACTTCGAGGCGATCGATTTCTTCCGGAACGAGGGGGCCGTCGCGGACCCGTATCCGTACTTCGAGGCCCTGCGCGGCCAAGACCCCGTACAGCGCGAGAACCATCACGAGGTGACGGGGTTTCCGGCGAGTGGGCCCTCCGGAGTTTCAGCGGCAGACGGAGAGGTGACACACCATCGTGCACATCGGCAGATATTGGCCTAAACGGCGCGAGGTGATGTATGGATCGTTGCTTCTGGTTTTTCTACGTGTGCTGATCCTCGCGGTCGTGGTGATGGGGCTTGTCATGTGTGCGGATCGTGTCGAAGCGCACTACCAGAAAGTCGTGGTGTACAGGAATGCTCCCCTCTGTCCCGCCGCGACACGGTGGCAGACGGCAGACGACTGCGTCGCACAGATCACTGGTGAGGTTGTCGACGCGCATCGGGGCGAGTCGTGTACCACCGATAGCAACGGGGTCAGCTCGTGCACCGTCACCTACAGCGTGCATGTCCGCTTCGGGCAGCACAGTCAGTGGCTGACAGTCGACGCGAGTACGTACCGCGCAGTGGAGATGGGGGACCGGGCCGATCTGCGCCTCTGGCACGGAGAAGTCGTACGGATGACGACCCAAGGCCATACCGAGGACTACCTGACAGCCTCCGAGCTTGCGTCCGCGGGGTGGCTGATCTTGGCGTGGCTGCTTTTAGGAGCCACGTGGCCGACCCTCTTCGGGGTGCGGCTGATCGGGCTCCTGCCAGGCTGGCTCGTGCTGACCGTGCCGTACCTGATGGTCGCGTACAACCTCCTGGGGCTCAATCCGATGGGAGTGGTGGGTTGGAGCATCACCGCAGTGCTCTCTGCTGTGGGGATGGGTTTCATGGGGCGATGGCTTTTGGAACTAGCCGATTGGTGACCACCTTCCCGGACCGGCCGGTTTGCCGTAGTCGCGTTCGCCTCGGTCACCGTGATCGCAGCGCTGGTGGCGGTCATGGTGCAGGCCGCGCAAACGCCTTCCCCTGCTCACCGCGGAGGACGGGCGTCAGCGGCGGCGAATGACTGTTTGTTGGGCTTCGAGTGGCTCTCGGAAGCGGACGTTCTCGAGGGTGACGTACTGGATCCGGGCAGTGGCGATGGCGAGGGCAGCGGTGAACTCTCGGTTGCGGCGCCGGAGCTTCGCGTTGCGGACGGTCAGGGTGTCCAGGGTGGACGGCTCGTGGACCTGCTCGTCGGAGGAGACCGTCCAGCGGGCGGTTATTTCCTGGACGAGGCCGGGGTAACGGCGGCGGAAGGTCGTGTTGCTGATGCCCAGGCTGCGGGCGAACGCCAGGACGCTCGGCCGGCGGTTGGAATCGTGACGGGCGGCCGGCATCTCCTCCATGCGCTTGCGGACGAGAGCGTCGGGAAGTGGGCTGACCAGGTACCAAGGCGTAACACCTGCGGACCGTGCGGCATCCCGGTCAATGACCGAGCGCACACAACCGACGTGACGGGGCAGGGCGAAGAAATCCGGCGCGCAGTACAGCGCCCCTTCGGGAGCGCTGGGAACTGCGCGATCAGCCACAGACGTCCCGCAGACTCAATACCGCACATCGCGCAGAGCACTCAGTCCCGCTGAACGACCTCGTCGACCAACCCCCACCGAAGCGCCTCCCTCGCACTCAACGCCTCCCCCGACAGTGCCAGATAAGCCGTACGTTCCCTCCCGATCCGCAGCGGCAAGCTGGCCGTGCCGCCCGCGCCCGGAATCAGCCCCATCCCCACCTCGGGCAGCCGGATCACCGTATCCGGCGCCGCTCGCACCCGCCCCGCGAACGCCGTCAGCTCGATGCCCGCCCCCACACAGGCGCCGTGCAGATGCGCAGTGACCCTCGCACCGCACCGCTGGAGCAGGGCGGCCGGACTCCGGTGCACGCGCACCAGATGAGCCTGCGCGGGATCCCTGGCCGTGCCGAACTCGCTCAGGTCCCCGCCGGCGCAGAAGGACGGCCCGTTGCCGTAGAGGTCGACGCGGGTGATCGACGGGTCCAGTGCGGCGACTTCGAGCGCCTCGCACAGGGCGTCCCGTGTGCCGGCGTCCATGGCGTTGCGAGCCTCCGGCCGGTCGAGGGTGATGGAGAGGCTGTCACCGTCACGGGCCAGCGCCACAGGCTCAGCGGAGGGGCGCGGCGTACGAGCGGGCGCCGAGTCCAGCCAGGCGCGGAAGACAGTCGACGCCTGGAGCGTCGAATAGGCGAGCGACTCGACCACGAGACGGTCGGGTGGCGCCAGCGCCGGACCCATCCGCAGCACCTGCATCAGGGCGACCGAGGCGGCGGGACGGTCCGCCACGATCTCCGCCAGACGGCGGGCCGTGGCGTACGGGTCGGCGCAGCTCACCCAGGGGCGTGGTGGATCGGGCTCGCTGGTGAGGAGGACGTCGAAACAGCCGTCGGCCCCGGTGGGTTTCTCCGCGATGCCTATGAGCACCCGCCCGGTCACTCCAGTCGTTCCTAGGCCTAGGTCGGGACTCGCTCCACGGTCGAGGTCGACGAGGGCGAAGGGGGAGTGCAAGGTCACGACCGGAGTGTAATTTGGGGCTACCTCGGAGGAGAAGGGTGTTTGGTCATTGGAGAATGACGCTCTCAGCAGCTGGTCGGCGTCGGTCGAGCCCTACCTGCCTCCGCTGGCCCCGGTCGCGAAGGAGTTCACCGCTCTCACGGGCGTGCCCGTCGACCTGCACAGGGCCCTCTTTCTCCGTGCCCGGCTGATGGGTCACGCCCTCCCGGGCCGGACGTCGGCCGGCGGCTCCTGTCACCTCCTCGAAGTGGCCGACGGCTGGACCGCCGTGAACCTCGCCCGCCCCGACGACCTGGCCGCCGTACCGGCTCTCATCGCCATCCTGAACGGGGCGGACGGCGAGCCGCTCCAGGAGGTGGTGAACCGGGCCAGGGCCGCCGAAGTTGCAGCGAGCGCACAGCTGTTGGGGATTGCGGCCTCGGAGCACGCCTCCGTGAGCGGGCCCCCGGTACGCAGCGAGAGTCTCGGCGAGCAGCGCGTACGCGACACAGCCGCTCTACGCGTCGTAGACCTGTCGGCCCTGTGGGCGGGCCCCTTGTGCGCACGCCTTCTGGGGCTGGCGGGCGCCCAGGTGCTGAAGGTGGAGAGCACGACCCGCCCGGACGGTGCCCGCGCCGGATCGCCCGCCTTCTACCGCTGGCTGCACGAGGGGCACGAGAGCCTGGTGCTGGACTTCGCCTCGGGTGCACTCACCGAGGTGATCGAGGGGGCCGACATCGTCATCGAGGCGTCCCGGGCGAGGGCAATGCGCCGGCTCGGGGTACACGCCGAGGAGTTCCTGGCCGCCCGGCCGGGCAGGGTCTGGGTGAGCATCACCGGGTACGGCAGGGACGACGACCGCATCGCGTTCGGCGACGACGCTGCCGTCGCCGGCGGCTTGACCGGCCTCGACAGCCACGGCGACCCCGTGTTCCTCGGCGATGCGCTCGCCGACCCGGTCACCGGCATCTACGCCGCCCATGCCACGGCCCGCTCCCTGGCCACCGGTGGCGGCGAGCTGCTGAGCCTCGCCATGTCGGCCTGCGCCTCCTCCCTGGTGCCGTCGCCGTGCTGATCAGGAACGTCGAGATCCAGGGCGCGGGGCGGGTGGACGTACGTGTCCGGGCCGGACGTATCGCCGAGATCGGCGATCGGCTGGACGGGAGGGAGGAGCCCGACGCCGTCGACGGGCACAGCGGCGCCTTGCTGCCCGGCCTTCATGACCACCACATCCACCTCGCGGCGCTGGCTGCCGACACCGCGTCCGTCCGGGTCGGCCCGGTGGACGTCACCGGCCGGGACGGACTCGCCACTGCCCTGCGCGATGGGCCGCCCGAGGAGTGGGTGCGGGCCATCGGCTACCACGAGAGCGTCGCGGGTGACCTCGACCGATGGGTCCTCGACGACCTCGTGCCGCACCGGCCGGTACGCGTCCAGCACCGGACCGGCGCGCTGTGGGTGTGGAACAGTGCCGCGCTGCGGGCGGCCGGGCTGGAGGCGGAGTCGGGCGACGGACGGTTCTGGCGGGAGGACGAACGGCTGCGTGGACACGTACCGCCCGTACGCCTGGACCTGGAGGGTGTGGGGCGCAGGGCCGCGGCGCTCGGCGTGACAGGGTTCACCAACGCTGATCCGCACCCCGCGGACGGCCTCCTCGATCTGCTGTCGGTGCTGCCGCAGCGGCTGCTCGTCATGACGGTCGACGCGCCCGTGAAGCTGATGCTCGACGACGCCACCCTGTCCGCGCCGGCCGAACTCGCCGTCAGAATCGCATCGCTCCGGCCACGCCCGGTGGCCGTCCACTGTGTGACCCGGGTGCAGCTGCTCGTGACCCTCCTCGCCCTGGACGAGGCCGGTCCGGTCGACGGCGACCGCGTCGAGCACGCGTCCGTCGTCCCGGCCGAGACGATCCCCTGGCTCAAGCAGCTCGGCGTGACGGTCGTGACCCAGCCGCACTTCCCCGCCGAACGCGGCCACGCCTACGCCACCGACGTGGCCCCCGACGACCGCCCCCACCTCTACCGCTGCCGGTCCCTGGCCGAAGCGGGCGTCCCGCTCGCCGCCGGCACCGACGCTCCCTACGGAACCCACGACCCGTGGGCGGTCATGCGGGCCACTGTCGAACGCGCCGGGGGAGAGGCCCTGGACGCGGAAGCGGCCCTGAACCTGTTCACCGGGGAGCCCCAACACCCCGCCAGGGCAAGGCGAGTGATGGTCGGCGAGGTCGCCGACCTGTGCCTGCTCCACGTACCCCTGCGGGAAGCACTCGACGTACTGACGGCCGACACCGTGCGGGCGGCGTTCGTAGCCGGAGCCCGCATCACCGCACCCGAGTGAAGAAGCGCGAGTGAAGGGACGCGTCAGACGCTGTACCCGCCGTCCACCCCCAACGCCTGACCCGTGATGAACCCCGCGTGCTCCGAGGCGAGGAACGCCACCGCCTCCGCGATGTCCTTCGCGGCCCCGAAGCGGCGCAGCGGGATGTTGCGCCGGGTGCCCCGGCGCGGGCGAGCGCCCGGGCGACAGCGGCGCCGATACCGCCCGCCGCCCCGGTGACCACGCGTACCGGCCGGTCAGATCGAACAGACCCTTGGTGTCGCTCATGACCGACTCCCCATCATCAAGCCTTTGGCCGGCGACAACCGATGTCCCATCAGCGATGGTCAGTAACTCCTCGGCAGTCCCAGCACATGGGAGCCGAGACAGATGGCTGGGGTGCGGGTGTGACGGGTTTGCTGACTTCGTGCCGGGCTTCGTGATGTCATGCCCCTGCCGACCAAGTCGTCGAGCCGCCGAGTCGATGAAGGGCCCCCGTAGATGCCGACCCCCCGCACCGCTCTGCTCACCGCAACAGCCGCATTGGCGACGGTGGTTGCCGCCCCGGCACCGCCCGCCCTGGCCGCCCCTGTTCCGGCCGCCGGCGCCTACTACGTCCAGAGCGCCACCACCGGACTCAACGCCGCCGACGACGCCGGAGCCGTCGAACAGCACAGGCCCAAGGGCAACGAGGACCGCCAGCAGTGGACGCTGCGCGCGAGCGGCACCTCGTACCTCCTGGAGAGCACCGACACCGCGGGCTCCTGTCTCGGCCGCTCCGGCGACCAGGCGAGGACCGTCGCCTGTACGAGCGCCGACGCGGCCTGGGAGATCACCCCGTCCGGCACCGACCAGTACACCCTCAAGGCCCCGGGAACCACCCGCTACCTGACGGTCGCCGCCAAGCCGTCCGGCGCCAACTACCCCGACCAGCTGGCCATCGGCGGCTCGGGCGGCCTGGCCGCCTGGTACCTCACCCCGGTCGCCCCCACCGTCGCCCCGATGCCGTCCGCCGACCAGCGGACCCTGGACCAGGTCACGTTCCTCACCGCCCACAACGCCTACGCGAACGGCGTCGACGGCGGCTTCGCCCCGCCCTTCGTCAACCTCGTCCCGAACCAGTCACGCGGCATCAACCAGCAACTCACGGACGGAGTGCGGGGGTTCATGCTGGACATCCACCAGACCTCCGACGGCGCGATCCTCTGCCACAACAGCTGCACCCTCGTCGGCAGCCCGGTCGCCCTCTGGGTCGACCTCCAGCGGATGGTCGACTTCCTCAAGCAGAACCCCACCCAGGTCGTCACCGTCTTCCTGGAGGACTACGTCGACCCGGGCGTCCTGCGCAGTGAACTCGCCCGTGTCAGCGGCCTGTCGGACGTCCTCTACCGGCCCGACCAGACCGGAGTGCGGCAGAACGGCTGGCCGAAGATCGCCGATCTCATCGCCGCCAACGACCGGCTGCTGATCTTCACCGACCACAGCCGCTCCGCCGACCAGACCGCCGGACTCACCCGGGACACCTTCGGCGTGATGTACCAGCGCGAGTGGACCGTGGAGAACTACTGGTCCATGGGCGGCGGCCTCGGCACCTCCGACTGGTCCTGCTACAGCCGCTGGTACGGCGCCGACTCCAACACCCCGCTGACCCGCACCGAGGGCGCCTTCAAGCCCCTGTTCGTCATGAACCACTTCCGGGACGTGGCGATCGCCTCCACAGCGACGACCGACAACACCAAACTCGCCGACCGGGCCCAGCGCTTCTGCCAGCCGGCCGCCCGCAAGAAGCCCAACTTCCTCGCCGTGGACCGCTACGACCTCGGAAACCCCGCCTCGGCGGTGACCACGCTTAACACCTACGTGTATCCGTAAAGGGCGTCTAAAGGCCGCCTCCGACGCCGGTCGGGTACCCGCGCCGCGTGCGAGACTCCGCCGATGACCTCGGAGACGATCACCGCGGACGCCGCGGGCACCTGGAAACTCGGCGACCTCACCGTCAACCGGCTCGGCTTCGGAGCCATGCGGCTTACCGGCAGCGCGGCCTTCCACCTCGGCACACCCAGCGACCGCGAACGGTCGCTGGGTGTGCTGCGGAAGGCCGTCGAACTCGGCGTCAACCACATCGACACCGCCGCCTTCTACTTCTCCGCGCTGCGCTCTGCCAACGAACTCATCAACAGCGCGCTGGCGCCGTACGGGGACGACCTCGTCATCGTCACCAAGGTCGGCCCCTACCGCGACTACTCGGGGGAGTGGGCCACCCCGGCCCGCCCCGACCAACTCCGCGGCCACGTCGAGGAGAACCTGCGCCAACTCGGTCGCGACCACCTCGACGTGGTCAACCTGCGCAGGCTGGAGCAGGACTCCATCGCCGAGCATTTCGGTGCGCTCGCCGATCTGCGTGAGGCCGGCCTGATCCGCCACCTCGGCATCTCCGGTGTCGAGCCGAAACACCTCGCCGAGGCGCAGGAGATCGCCCCGGTGGTGTGCGTGCAGAACCGGTACGGGCTGGACCGCCTGGACCCCGAGGGTGACGAACTCCTCCGGCTGTGCGGGGAGTCGGGCATCGCCTTCGTGCCCTTCTTCGCCGTCGCGGGCAGCGGCGGAGCCCGGGGCGCCGCCGACACCCATGACGACGCGGTGCTCGCCGTCGCCCGCGCGCACGGCGCGAGCCCCGCCCAGATCCGGCTGGCGTGGAGCCTGCACCAAGGGGCGCATGTCCTCGCCATCCCGGGCACGGGCGACCCGGAGCACGTCGTGGACAACGTGGCGGCAGGTGGACTGCGGCTGACAGGCGACGAGCTGGCCCGACTCGGTGCGTCACGTCACCCGTAATCGCCCTCAAACACCCCTTCCCGACCGGTGGTTGCACGTGCGTAAGAGCTTTACGTGAAACCCCGGCCGGGCCTCCCGGTGGCGTGGATCTTGTCGGTACGGTCCTGCCTTGTGTGCACCGGGAGACCGTCATCGCCCGGTCTACGCGCGCAGATTCGTCACCCGCACTGCTTTCCCCCAGTTCTCCCCCCACCCATGGAGGAATGCCAGATGTACGTCATCACCGGGTCCCGCCACAGATTCACCTCGGCCCTGGCCGTGCTCGGCCTGATCGCCACCGGCGTCGCCGTCCAGGCCACTGTCAGCGCAACCACCGCGACCGCGGCCACCCCCCACCGCGTCCTCTTCGACAACGCCCACGCCGAGACGGCCGGCAACGCCGACTGGATCATCTCCAAGAGCCAGCCCAACCCGCTCTCCGAGGACTCTGCCCCCTCCGACGAGACCGACTGGACCGGCGCGCTCTCCTCTTGGGGTGTCGCCCTCCAGAAGGCCGGCGACTACAGCCTCAAGACGCTGGCCTCGGGCTCCAGCCTCGCCTACGGCGGCTCCACGGCGACCGACCTGTCGAACTTCGACACGCTGGTGCTCCCCGAGCCCAACACGCTGTTCACCACCGCCGAGAAGACCGCCATCATGAAGTTCGTCCAGAACGGCGGCGGCCTCTTCATGATCTCCGACCACACCGGGGCCGACCGCAACAACGACGGTGAGGACGCCGTCGAGATCCTCAACGAC
This sequence comes from Streptomyces sp. SID12488, assembly GCF_010548275.1. Taxonomy (GTDB): domain Bacteria; phylum Actinomycetota; class Actinomycetes; order Streptomycetales; family Streptomycetaceae; genus Streptomyces. The sequence goes on along the minus strand of NZ_JAAGLT010000006.1, from coordinate 233,885 downwards.
CTGATGACCAACAACAGCGTCGACTCCACCGACCCCTTCGGATTCTCCATCGACTCCCTGAGCATCAGCTCCGGCTACCCGGCCGCGATCACCGCCGCGGCGAACCCGGTCCTGCACGGCACCTTCGGCACGGTCACCAAGAGCCTCATCGCCAGTGGTACGACGGCCACGCTCAAGCCCGCCGACAACTCCGCCGTGAAGGGCCTGCTCTACCGCTCCGGGTACTCGGGCAACACCGGCGCCTTCTTCCTGACCAGCACCTTCGGCAGCGGCCGGATCGCGTTCTGGGGCGACAGCTCCCCGATCGACGACGGCACCGGTCAGTCCGGCAACACCCTGTACGACGGCTGGAACGACACCGGCGCCACCAACGCGCCCCTCGCCCTCAACGCCACGGCGTGGCTCGCGGGCGCGAGCAGCTGACGCAGGGGAGCGGAACGGAACTGACGTACAAGAACGAAAGGTGAGGGCGGGCCTGGGGAAACCACCCCGGGCCCGCCCTCACCTCGCGTCAACCGCCCATGCCCAGCACACCGGCGTTCAGCGGACCTGCTCCTTGAGAAATGGCACCGTGCTCTCCCATGCCCGGGTCGCCGACTCGGCGTCGTACACCGGGCGGGAGTCGTTGAAGAAGGCATGGCCGGCCGGGTAGAGGCGCAGGTCCGGGGTGATACCGGACTGTTCCTTGATGGCCTCGCGCAGCGGGTCCAGGCTCTCCACCGGGATGCTCCCGTCGAGTTCGCCGTAGTGGCCCAGCACTTCGGCCCTGAGGCCGGAGAAGTCGGGCAGCTCGCCCTCGATCATGCCGTAGAACGGCACGGCGGCGCTCACGCGCGGGTCGGCCGCCGCCTGGTGGAGCACGAAGCCGCCGCCCATGCAGAAACCGACCGAGCCGACCGTCGCCGACGTGACCTCCGGCCGCGCCAGCAGGTAGTCGACCGCCCCGGAGAGGAGTTCGACGCCCTTCGGTACCGGCAGGGCCAGCTTCATGCGCAGCGCCTCCTCGCTCTCGTGTGCGACGTTGCCGCCGTAGAGGTCGGGGGCGAGGGCGACGAAGCCCTCCTGCGCGAGCCGGTCGGTGACGTCCGCGATGTGGTCGGTCAGCCCCCACCACTCCTGGATGACGATGACGCCGGGCCCGCTGCCGGACGGCGGCAGTGCCAGATAGCCGTGCGCGGTGGTGTCAGCGCTGGGAAACGTCACGTTCTGGCGGGAGGGGGATCCGGTCGGCTTCGGCAGCTCGGACATGGCACTCAACTCCTGGAAGGACAACGCTCGGTGGGGGTGCGCCGCGGTCGGACTCCGGCGCGATCTTCACCTTGCCACGGATGAATCGGATATCCGATCCCGGCCCCGGTATACCGGGCAGCAGCGTCACCCCTGGCCGCAGGGTGCTGTCGCCGCGCAGCACCTCCGCCCAGGCGTCCGGTGCGAAGCGCGCCAGGCTGTATGCCGCAAGGCCCAGCCACCACACGGCGAACAACCAGCCGCCGACGACGTCCGAGAACCAGTGGACGCCCAGATAGACCCTGGTCAGCCCGACCAGCACACCCCAGCTGCCGACCACGGCGACGGTCAGGTACCGGCCGCGCGGCGCCCGGGTCAGGACGGCCAGGACGAGCAGTCCGGCGGTGACGGCCGACGTGGTGGTGTGGCCCGAGGGGAACGACCAGTGGCCGGCGTCCGTCGCCCAGAGCGCCGTGTCGGGCCGGGGCCGGGACAGCAGCGCCATCACCGAGAACCGCACCGCCTGGGCGGTGACCAGGCAGACGAGACAGGCGGCGGCTGCCTGGATCCGCTGCCGTGCCGTCCGGCCGAGCAGATAGCCGGCCAGGGCGACCAGGACGTACGGCACGAAGCCCGTGCCGGTGTGGGTCACCACACGGGCGAGAGTGACGGCCAGGTCCGGGCGGTGGGCGAGAGACCACTCCAGCAGATCCCGGTCCCCGAAGAGGGTGCCGCCGCCCCGCGCCACGACCGACACGGCGAGCAGCGCCAGCAGCACAAAAGCGACCAGGCTCCCCATCGCGGGGAGGCCGGCCCTTGCCACGGCACGCTCACGGTTCACATCTGCTCGACGATCACGCCCCGGCGATCGTTCCCGGGAGCTGCGGATGCGGAGGAGATCACACGTGCGGGTACGGAGGTGACACACCAGGGGTGTTACGTATAACCTCACCCGTCAACCGCACGTGATCCGCAGGCCGGCCGGACAGGCCGCCGCGCCACCACCCCACCCCGAGAGGCCGAGGAGAGCCGATGAGACGTATCGCCCTCGTCACCCTCGTCGTCGACGACTACGACGAGGCGATCCGCTTCTACACCGACGCGCTCGGCTTCCGGCTCGCCGAGGACACCCCGCGCCCCGACGGCTCCCGCTGGGTCGTCGTCGAGCCGGGTTCCAATGGAGCAGGCGCCGGAGCGAGCGCCACCGGTCTGGTGCTCGCCAGGGCCAAGGGCGAGGACCAGCGCTCCCGGATCGGCGACCAGACCGGCGGGCGCGTCGGCTTCTTCCTGCACACCGACGACTTCGCCCGCGACCACGCCCGGATGACCGCCGCCGGCGTGACCTTCCTGGAGGAGCCGCGCCATGAGCCGTACGGCTCGGTGGCCGTCTTCCAGGACCTGTACGGCAACCGCTGGGACCTCCTCCAGCCTGCCACCACCGACTGACCCATCCCACCGCGTACCACCACCTGCCGAGGAACACCGCACATGACCGCGTCCCCCGTCGACACCGCCACCATCCGCCGCCTCCCCAAGGCCGTGCTGCACGACCACCTCGACGGAGGCCTGCGCCCCGCCACCCTGGTCGAGCTCGCCGCCGAGATCGGCCACACCCTGCCCACCACCGACCCGGACGAGCTGGCCGCCTGGTACTACGAGGCCGCCAACTCCGGTGACCTGGTGCGCTACATAGCCACCTTCGAGCACACCCTCGCCGTGATGCAGACCCGCGAGGGACTGCTGCGCACCGCCGAGGAGTACGTCCTCGACCTCGCCGAGGACGGCGTCGTCTACGGCGAGGTGCGCTACGCCCCCGAACTCAACGTGAACGGCGGTCTGACCCTCGCCGAGGTCGTCGAGACCGTCCAGGAGGGCCTGGCGGCGGGCATGGCGAAGGCCGCCGCCGCGGGCACCCCGGTGCGGGTCGGGACGCTGCTGTGCGGGATGCGCATGTTCGACCGTGTCCGTGAGGCCGCCGATCTGGCTGTCGCCTTCCGGGACGCGGGTGTCGTCGGCTTCGACATCGCGGGCGCCGAGGACGGCTTCCCGCCCGCCGACCACCTCGCCGCCTTCGAGCACCTGCGCAGGGCGAGCGTGCCGTTCACCATCCACGCCGGTGAGGCGCACGGTCTGCCCAGCATCCACCAGGCGCTCCAGGTCTGCGGCGCCCAGCGCATCGGCCACGGCGTCCGCATCACCGACGACATCGTGGACGGCAAGGTCGGCCGTCTCGCGGGCTGGGTGCGCGACCGCCGGATCGCCCTGGAGATGTGCCCGACCTCCAACCTCCAGACGGGTGCGGCCAAGTCGATCGCCGAGCACCCCATCACCGCCCTGCGCGACCTGGGCTTCCGGGTCACCCTCAACACCGACAACCGGCTGGTCTCCGGCACGACGATGACCCGCGAGATGTCCCTGCTGGTCGAGGAGGCCGGCTGGACGGTCGAGGACCTGCGCACGGTCACCGTGAACGCGGTCAAGAGCGCGTTCATCCCGTTCGACGAGCGCAAGGCACTCATCGAGGACGTGGTCCTGCCGGGCTACGCCTCGGCGCTCTGAAGCAGTCCCCGAAGATAGGCGGCCTGGCCTACGTGCTGAAGATCGTCGGCCAGGACACTGACCAGCCGTACGCCGAGAGTGACCGGCGGGTCCCAGCGCTCGTCGACGACGCGCTCGAAGTCGCCCGCGGTCAGGCCCCGCAGGAACTTGAGGCTCTGCGCGTGCACCGCGTCGTAGTAGCCGAGCAGCAGGTCGCCCGACTCCACCCGCACCCGGGCGACCTGCCGCGCGCTGTGGCCGTAACCGATGTCGTTGGGCTCCAGTCCCAGCCCGAACCGTTTCTCCCAGCCCTCGCTCAGCCAGACCTGGTCGAAGCCGGCCGCCCCGGCGACATGGTCGTCCTGGACCCGGGTGAGATGCCAGACCAGCCAGGCGATGGAGTTGGCGTCGGGTGCGGGCCGGGTATTGAGGTCGTCCGGTGACAGACCGTCCAGGGCGTTGTGGACCTCTTCCTGGATCCGGCCGTACGCGTCGATGAGAACGTCCTTGGCATCCATGCCATCCACCATAGGCACCGCGTTGCTCATGGCATCAGGAACAGGACACGGGCATCAACCCTGCCGCTCTGGCCGCTCCAGCAGCTCCATCAGGGCCCGGGCCGCCGGACTCGTTGCCTGCGGCGGCGGCAGCATCGCGACCGTCTCGTACACCGTCTCGCCGGTGCCCTTCACGGGCAGCGCGGTGAGCGCGGCGCGCTTGTGCGCGAAGTGCCGGGGCACCACCGCGACGCCGAGCCCCTCCCCGACCAGGTCCAGGAGACTGTGCACGTCGTTGACCTCCAGCGCCACGGTCCGCCGTACGCACGCGGCGGCGAACACCCCGTCCGTGATCCGGCGCGGCCCCCAGTCCGGATGGAAGTCGACGAACGCCTCACCGCCCAGCTCCTCCGGCGTCACCGCGCCCGCGAGGGCGAGCGGATGGCTCGGATGGCACAGCACGGTCATGGGCTCACTGCTGAGGGGTACGGAGCGCAGCTGGTCGGAGTCCCCACGGGTGCGGATGGCGAAGGCCAGGTCGAGCCGCCCGGCGGCGACCTCGTCCGCGATCGCCTCGGAACCCGCCTGACGCAGCCGGATCTCCACATCGGGATGCAGCCGCCGGAACGCGGCGAGCAGCCCGGCGACATCGACCCCTCCGATGCACTGCTCCGCGCCCAGCGAGAGCGTCCCGCGCAGCACGCCCTGTACGGCGGCCACGGCGTCGTGCGCCGCCCGCACCCCTGCCAGGATGCGCTCGGCCTCGCCCAGCAGCGCCCGCCCCGCCTCGGTGAGCGTCACCCGGCGGGTGGTACGCACGAACAGCGGAGTCTGCAGCTCCCGCTCCAGCGCGCGGATCGAGGCCGACAGGCCCGACTGGGACACCATCAGCCGTTCGGCGGCCCGGGTGAAGTGCTGGTCCTCCGCGACCGCGACGAAGTGCTGGAGGTGGCGTAGTTCCATGATTGAGAAGCCTATCCGCTGAATTCCATCGGATTCTCCTGTTGGACCACTGCCCGCCTCCGGGGGAAGAGTAGGACCAGACTGATCACATCCGCCGTGCCAACCCTTCTGGAGTCGCGTTGTACACCGCACACACCGACCGTTACGCGGACATGCCCTACCGGCGCACCGGACGCAGCGGCCTGAAGCTCCCCGCGCTGTCGCTCGGCCTGTGGCACAACTTCGGCCCCGACCGTCCGGTCGACACCCAGCGGGCCATCCTGCGCCGCGCCTTCGACCTCGGTGTCACCCACTTCGACCTGGCCAACAACTACGGCCCGCCGCCCGGGGCCGCCGAGTCCGCGCTGGGTGAAGCCCTCAAGGCCGACTTCGCCCCGTACCGCGACGAACTGGTGATCTCCACCAAGGCGGGCTACCTCATGTGGCCGGGCCCGTACGGCGAATGGGGCTCGCGCAAGTACCTGCTCTCCTCCCTCGACCAGAGCCTGACCCGGATGGGCCTGGACCACGTCGACATCTTCTACTCGCACCGCCCGGACCCGGAGACTCCGCTGGAGGAGACGATGGGCGCCCTTCACACGGCGGTGCAGCAGGGCAAGGCCCTCTACGTCGGCATCTCCAACTACTCCGCCGAGCAGACCCGGGAGGCCGCCCGCATCCTGGCCGAGCTGGGCACCCCGCTCCTGATCCACCAGCCCCGCTACTCGATGCTCGACCGCCGTCCGGAGGACGAGGGTCTGCTGGACGCGCTGGACGAGCTCCAGGTCGGCTCGATCGTCTTCTCCCCGCTGGAGCAGGGCCTGCTCACCGGCCGCTACCTCGACGGCATCCCGGCGGACTCGCGAGCGGCGAGCGACAGCCCCTTCCTCAACTCCGACCGCATCACCGATGACCTCGTGCAGCAGCTGCGCGCCCTCGACGACATCGCCAAGTCCCGCGGCCAGAGCCTGGCCCAGCTGGCCCTGGCCTGGGTCCTGCGCGGCGGCCGGGTGACCTCCGCCCTGGTCGGTGCGAGCAGCCCGCGGCAGCTGGAGGACAGTGTCGCGGCCATCAACAACCTGGAGTTCTCCGACGAGGAACTGGCACGGATCGACGCGGTCATCAAGGCCTGATCTCTTTCCGATCTTTCCTCGTCCCGTTATGAACGGAGCCGCTCCGTCAGCCGTACTGTCACGGTGTCACCTTCATTCTTTCCGATGGCTTTCCGGATCTCGGCCTTCACGGGAAGTTTGTGGGTGCCGTCGCCCAGCGCCATGAACGAGCTGCGGAAAGGGTGCCCGTCCATCGTCCCGCCGACCTTGACCAGGCCGCGGGTACCGAAGAACGTGGCGGATTCCGGCCAGACCAGGTAGGTCCAGCCCCCGGGTTCCGGGCTTTTGCGCAGTACGGCTGTGAATTCGGCGTCGATCATGTCGACTTTTTCGCTGGTGGCCATGGGGCCCTCCATTTCCAGTGGTCTTCGCTAAAGAGACCACTGGGAAGCGGAAAACTCATCGCGAATCCCGCGATCATCGCGAATATCCGGGGATCTGCCGACGGGAAGAGAGGTCGTCCCGTCGGATTCCGGTCCATACCTGCCAGGAATATGCCAGGAGAATGCCTGGAAACTGGCTGGAAAGGCATGGTGACAGAGTGTCAATAGTGAAGATACTCAAGTGGTAGAACACTGCACCACTGAGTGACCATCGAGTGACCAGCACCAACGCGTACAGCGAGCGAGTCGCAGGGAAAGTGAGGCACGGCCGGCAGGTGATCGGGGGAAGATCGTGCACGACGAGTTCCTTTGCCATGTCACGGCGTACGGAGTCTGTGCGGGCCGGCGTATCGGCGTACCGCTGGGTACCTACCGCGCACCCACCCTGGCGCTGGCCCTGTGGTGGTTGCGGGACCGCGCGAACTGGATCGCCGAACGGCTCGATCCGCAGCCCGACGAACCGTACTTCCCCCCGAACTCGCTCATCCCGGTGCCCGCCACCGTGCCCGATGTGCCCGGCCTGCTGCGCACCTGGTCCATGGACCCGTATCAACAGGAGCTGGTCGCCAACGAGTTGGCGGCCGGAAGGCTTGTCCGGATCGCCACGTACGACGAGACCGCCGAGTACGAACTGCTCGCCGAGTCCGTGGACGCGCTGCGGATGCAGCGGACCAACCCGGCACTGGTCGTACCGGTCGCCTGACCGCCGAGACCTCCGGCGTCACGCGGCTGGCCGGGCGTACATGCGGACGAATCGCTAGAATTCTGGGCATGGTAGACCGCTCGGTCGTGCCGACCGCGCCCGAACTCGTCCTGGAGACGGAGACGGGTTCCACGGTGATGAGTCCGGGCCACGACTATCACGTCGGACGCGACCCGCTCAGCGAGATCGTCATCGACGACGCCCGGGTCTCGTGGCATCACGCGGTGCTGCGGCCCGAGGCCGACCACTGGACGGTCGAGGACGAGAACAGCACCAACGGCACATATGCCGATGGCTTGCGCATCCACGAACGGGACATCGGACCTGGCAGCGTCCTCTGCTTCGGCAGCCCCGCCGACGGGCCGCGAGCCGTTCTCGTCAGCCCGCCCCCGCCGGTCCGGGAACGCCCCTCGGCGGTCTCCATGCCTGCCCTGACCGGCACCTTCCGGCAGCCCACCACCGTTCGGCCACTGTCCGCCCGTACCGTCCGCATCGGCCGCGGCGCCGACAACGACCTGGTCGTCGACGACCTCGTCGTCTCCCGACGGCACGCCGAACTGCGCGCCCACCCGGACGGGACGTACGAGATCGTCGACCTCGGCAGCCACAACGGCACGTTCCTCAACGGCGCGCCCGTCGCCCGGGCGATCGTCACTCCCGGTGACATCGTCGGCGTCGGCCACTCCGCCTTCTGCCTGGTCGGCGACCAGCTTCAGGAGTACGTCGACACCGGCGAGGTGTCCCTCGACGTCCAGGACCTCACCGTCGCCGTCGACCACGGCCGCAAGACGCTCCTGGAGGGCGTGTCCTTCCCGGTGGGGGAGAAGTGCCTGCTCGCGGTCGTCGGACCCAGCGGCGCGGGCAAGTCCACCCTCCTCAACGCCCTGACCGGCCTGCGCCCCGCCGACCACGGCACGGTGCTGTACGACGGCCGCGACCTCTACCGCGACTACGCCGAACTGCGCCAGCGCATCGGCCTGGTCCCGCAGGACGACATCCTGCACGCCCAGCTGACCGTGCGCGGAGCCCTCACCTACGCCGCCGAACTGCGCTTCCCGCAGGACACCGCGAAAGCGGAACGACGGGCCCGCGTCGACGAGGTGGTGCGCGAACTCGGCCTGGAACAGCGCCTCCACCAGCCCGTCCACAGCCTCTCCGGCGGACAGCGCAAGCGGGTCAGCGTGGCCCTGGAACTGCTCACCAAGCCGTCGCTGCTCTTCCTCGACGAACCGACCTCGGGCCTCGATCCGGGGATGGACCGCTCCGTGATGCACATGCTGCGCGGCCTCGCCGACGACGGCCGGACCGTCATCGTCGTCACCCACAGCGTGCTCAGCCTCGACGTCTGCGACCGGCTGCTCGTACTCGCGCCGGGCGGCAAGGTCGCCTACTACGGGCCGCCCGAGGACACCCTCGCCTTCTTCGGGTACGAGCAGTGGCCCGAGGCGTTCGAGGCCTTCGAACGCGACCAGGAACGGGACTGGGCCGGGGAGTACCGCGCCTCACCGTTCCACGGGCAGTACATCGTCAACTCGTCCGCCCAGCCCCGGCTGCCGAGGTCGGGCCCGGTCGATGCTGCCCCGCCCCCGCCCAAGCCGCAGAACTGGGGCGCCCAGCTGAGCACCCTGGTCCGTCGCTACACGGCCGCGTTGAGCGCCGACCGCACCTTCCTCGCCATCATGATCGCGCTGCCGTTCGTGATGGGCGCGATGGCCCGGGCGCTGGCCGGCAGCAGGCTCACCCAGGAGACGGCGATGAACGCGCTGCTCATCCTGTGCGTCGGCGGCGTCCTGACCGGTGCGGCCAACGCCGTGCGCGAACTGGTGAAGGAACGCGTGATCTACCAGCGTGAACGGGCCGTCGGGCTGTCCAGATCGGCATATCTGATGTCGAAGGTCGTGGTCCTCGGCGCGATCACCGTCGCCCAGGCCGTCGTGCTGACCCTCGTCGCCCTGCTCGGCGTCGACCTCAACACACCTGGCGGAAAAGGCGTGTTGATGCCACCCCTCGTGGAGATCACGGTCGCCGTCGCGCTGCTCTCCTTCACGGCGATGATGCTCGGCCTGCTGGTCTCGGCGCTCGTCCGAAAGGAGGAGGTGACGATGCCGCTGCTCGTGCTGCTGGCCATCGTCCAAGTGGTGTTCTGCGGGGCCCTGCTGAAACTCGACGGTGTCCCCGGCATCGAGCAGCTCTCCTGGCTGATCCCTTCGCGGTGGGCGCTCGGCGCGATGGCGGGCACGATCGGACTGTCGCGGATCGTCCCCGGCGAACTGACCGCCGACCCGCTGTTCGAACACTCGGCCGGGGTCTGGCTGCTCAACGCGGGCATGCTGGTCGTGCTGTCGGTGGTCTTCGGGTACGTGGTCCTCCGGCTGCTGCGGCGGCACGAACCCGCTGTCATGCGGAAGTAGCGGGGGTGGGTGAGATGACGTCCCCCGAATACCGGAGCTCCGGATACCAGATCTCCGGATTCCGTCCCACGCACGTCGTCCCGCAGGACGGCCTGGCCGCCTGGGAGGCGCCCGACCCGTCCCGGCCCACCGTGCCCCTCGACGCGCTGCTGCCGGTCGAACTGGTCGAACGGCGCGGCGACTGGGGGCATGTCCGGTGCGCGAACGGCTGGTCCGCCTGGGTCGACGGACGGCTCCTGGTCGCCGTACCGCAGGACCCGCCCGCCGCCGGCGCCCCGCTCGCCCGCACCGCCGACCCACGCCCCCTGCTGGCCCGCGCCGAACAGGCGCTGGCCCGCTACCGCGGCGCCGTGGAGGAGCTGACCGGGGGCGCGCTCGACCGGGAGTCGTTCCGGGGCCGTACGCACGGACAGCGGATCGGGATCGTCGTCGACGGCGAGTCCGTGTGGCTCTACGACGCCGAGCACGAGCGCTGGGTGTACACCGACGGAACCCGGCTGAGCACGTACGCCGCAGACCGGGAACCCGCCGCCCCCGCGCGGGAGCCGACCCAGGTGGTGCCGGACCTGGGTCACGCGCCCACCCAGGTCGTCAGAGACGTCGGCGGTGGCATGGGTAGCGGTGGCGGCTGATGGGGCGTGACCCGGACCACGACACGCGGTCGCACGCGGGACGGCCCTCCGACCTGCTCGGGAGGCAGATCGCCGGCTACCGCGTCGAGGAGGAGATCGGCCGAGGCGGCATGGCAGTCGTCTACCGGGCCAGGGACCTGCGGCTCGACCGGACCGTCGCCCTGAAGCTTCTCGCCCCGGAACTCGCCCGCAACGACACCTTCCGTAGGCGCTTCACCCATGAGTCACGGGTGGCCGCCGCGATCGACCATCCGCACATCGTCCCGGTCTTCGAGGCCGACGAGACGGACGGCATCCTCTACATCGCCATGAGGTACGTCGAAGGCAGTGACCTGCGTCATCTCCTCGACCGAAAGGGCCCGTTGCCGCTCCCCGCCGCCCTCCGCATCGCCGCCCAGGTCGCCTCGGCGCTCGACGCCGCCCACGAGCACGGCCTGGTCCACCGGGACGTCAAACCCGGCAACATCCTGGTCGCCCGGGGTACCGACACCGACCATCCCGAGCACGTCTACCTCACCGACTTCGGTCTGACGAAGAAGTCGCTGTCGCTCACCGGCTTCACGACCGTCGGCCAGTTCGTCGGCACCCTCGACTACGTGTCGCCCGAGCAGATCTCGGGGCGCCCGGTCGACGGCCGCTGCGACGTCTACGGCTTCGCGTGCGTCGTCCACGAGATCCTGGCGGGCCACCCGCCCTTCCAACGCGACGACGACATGGCCCTGTTGTGGGCCCACCAGTACGACCAGCCGCCGCCGCTGACCGAGCAGTGCCCCGAACTCCCGGCCGCCGTCGACCCTGTGTTCGCGAAGGCGCTCGCCAAGAGCCCCGACGACCGCTACGACTCCTGCCTCGACTTCGTCGCCGCCCTCCGCACGGCCTCGACAGGACCCGTGCACGCGGATCACGCGCCCACACAGGTGGTCCGACTGCCCGAGACCGCCGAGGAGCGACCACCTGGGCCGCCGGCCTGGGCACGCCCGGTGTTCACCCGGCAGGGCCACCGGCGGTCGGGGTAACCGGACTTCGGGCGGATGCGGCAGGCCTCAACCCTGTCCCAGCCCGCCCAGCGGCACGCGCCGCGCGGACACCTTCCGGTAGGAGATCCGCCAGCCCCCGTCGACCCGCACCACGGTGTCGTCGTACGTCACCGAGCCGCAGGTGCCGTCCGCCATGACGCCCAGCCCTTTGGAACGGGCGCGGACCCGGCCGCCGTGCTCCTCCGTGACGACCACGTTCGTGACGTGGTGGGAAACAGGATTCGCCGGGCCGCGGGCCAGCGCCGCGTCCGTGAGTGCGGCGAGGCCGGTGACAACGTCCTGACCGAAGGCGGAGAGGTCGTACACCACGTCCGGGGTGAACACCTCCGCCGTGCGGTCGAGGTGTCCTTCGTCGACGAGGTGACCGTGCAGCGCGATCAACTCCGTGACGGCCAGCCGGTCTTCGACAGTCAACGCCATGGAGCCACACTCCCACGGCCGCCGGAACCCCTGCTAACGGTTTTCGACCTCGCCCCGCCGGTGCACGCGCCGGGCCAGCAGCGCGCCCAGAAACCCGGTGACCAGCCCCCACAGCAGCGCGAGGCCGAGCACGCCCCACAGCTGCGGGCGTAGGAGCAGGCTGCCGGAGAGGTTGCCGCCGAGGTCGCCGATGCCGAGCACGGAGAGGCCGTAGTGGGCGGAGATCCGGCCGAGCAGGCAGATCATCAGGACTGTCAGCGCGAGCGCGACCGCCATGTGCACGGCGTGCTGCCAGGCCCGCATCCGGGCCGGTGAACGCGCCGCCATCAGGAACGCGGCGGCCAGCAGCAGCACCGCGTCGACGGCCACCAGCCACCACACCCTCCCGTCGAAGCCGGAGAGGGTGTCCAGGTTGAGCGTGGCGGTGTCCGGGGTGCGCAGCACCTCGTCGAGGACGTGCGGCATCGGCAGCCCGAAGGGGCCGTCTACGCGCCCTTCCCAGGTTGCGCCCAAGCCGGTGGTGAGGGCGAGCCAGACCAGGTTCGGCATGCCCAGCAGGACCAGCGCGAGTGACTGCGCGGGCTGTCCGCGCGTCACCGCCACCACGAGCCCGATCACGGTCCCCAGGGCCACGAAGGCGAGCAGCAGCACGACCATGGCGTACGCGGCCGGACGTACCGACTCCTGGAAGCGCAGCAGACGCGCCGGCAGCGGGGCCCCGCGCGAGACCAGCAGGGCCAGCGTCAGTACGCCCGCCAGCCACAGCAGGCCGGCGAGGAGCGTCTGCGGTACGTCGGTCGTGAAGCCGATCCTTGGTGAGGCGCCGAATACGTCACCGATGTCGGCGAGCGTTCCGTCGCCCAGCGAGACCGCGAAGGTCTGGCGGGCCGCGAACGTCAGACCGCCCAGGCCCAGCACCCACAGGACGGCGATGCGCGCGGCCCAGCCGGCCAGCTCGGGAGCCCCGGCGACGGCCCGGTGCCGCAGCGGGCGCAGGAAACCCGCACCGGTCACCAGCGCCCCGACCAGCGTCACCGACAGCGGCATCACGGTCAGGCCGCCCGCTGTCTCGGCGAGGTCTCCGGCGTCGCCCGTGAGTTCGACGGTGCCGCCGACAGCAGTCACGACGGTGGCCGCGACGACCCGGGGGAACGCGCCGTCCGGCAGATCACCCGCACCCGCCGCCCACAGCCCCAGCCCGGCGGTCAGCACCATGGCACCCAGTCCGGTCAGTACCGCGGCCAGGGCCTGTACCCAGCCGTGCCGGGAGACGGTCCGCTCCTCGGCGAGCATCGGCACTGGAGCGGGGGTTCGCGTGCTCACCCTGCCACGCTAAGCAGCTCTCGGGCGGTGCGCCTGTCGGGAGGAACGAAGGCGTCCGCTTGCGGGCGACCCGGGACCAGGGCGCACAATGGGAACGTTGTGGAAGAAAGCGGCACAAATCAGTGCGAGTGCCGCAGGAGCCCACGTCGGAAGAAGAGCCCGTGAGCGTCGAACAGCCGTCCTCCGGCCGCCCCACAGGACCGCCCTCCGGCCCCTTGTCGGGCCCCTCCCAGCCACCCGCGGGACCACCGTCCCAGCCGCCCGCCGACGGCGGAGGCGGGGACGGCGGGGGAGGCGGCGGTGGTGGAGGCGTCGGGGCCGGGCCCGGAACCGGGCCGGAACCTGGGCGCGACCGGCCCTGGTGGAGGTCGGTGCCCCGCATCGCGGTGCTGGTCACCTCGGTCGTGGCCGCCGTGGCCCTGATCGTCGTCCTCACCCGATCCGAGAGCACCACGGACCAGGCGAGCGGCGAGGTCTTCCTCCAGGCCGCGGACAAGTCGGGCCCCGACCCCTTCACCGAGTCCACGGCCAAGGACAGCTCCGCCCCGCCGGTCACGACTCCCACCGCCACGCTCTCGGCGACAGCCACCTCGAACGCCGTACGGGGCGTGGACGGCGGCTCGCCCGGTCTGTACGGCGGCACCCGCAAGGTCGCCAGCTGTGACGTGGAGAAGCAGATCCGGGTCCTTGGGACGGCCCCCGCGAAGAACGGGGCGTTCGCCTCGGTCCTCGGCCTCCAGCCCGCCGGGGTCCCCGCCTACCTGCGCTCACTCACTCCCGTACAACTGCGCATGGACACCCGCGTCACCAACCACGGCTACCGCGACGCCGCCGCCACCAGCTACCAGGCCGTCCTCCAGACCGGCACGGCCGTCCTCGTCGACGACCGCGGCCGGCCGCGCGTGCGCTGCGCCTGCGGCAACCCGCTCACCGACCCGGTACGACAGCAGAGCGCCCCGCGCCCGAAGGGCGACGCGTGGCCCACGTACCGCTCTTCGAACGTGGTCGTCGTGGCGCCCGCCACCACCGTCATCAACATCTTCGTCGTCTACGACCCCGAGCGCGGCGACTGGTTCCACCGTCACCAGGGTGACACGGGCAGGCACGACCAGAAGACCGATCCGCCGGTCGACCGGCCGTCCCCGTCGGTGAGTTCGTCGGCGCCCTCGGCAGCGTCCTCGGAGCCGACATCCGCGTCGCCCGGCCTGCTGCCGCCGCCTCAGTCACCGCTGCCCTGCGTGTTCTCACCCGGCACCTCGACCGGGCCACCGGCCTCGCCCGTGTCACCGGCCACGCCTGGCACCTCCAGTCCGTCGGCCACGCCCTGCCCGCCGACATCGAGCGCGCCCCCCTCCTCGCCCCCGGCCGTCCAGCCACCGTCCTCGGCACCCGCGTCACCTCAGTCGCCGCCCGACGACAGCCTCTCCGAGGCGACGCCCCAGCCGGCGTTCAGCTCGCCGTCCTCCTGAGGTCCGGGGGAGGCGCGGGGGGCAGGGGACTGCGGAGCGCGGCTCGGGGTACGAGCAGTGGTGCGACCGGGTCCGGCCGGACCCCGGCGCACCCGGAGAGCACCACATGATCGAACATCTGGGCGGAGCAGTGATGCCGACTGGTTTCGGTGTCCCCGCCGAACCGTTGCGCCGCGCGACGCACTTCACCGGCGAGCCGGGCTGCATCGCGGAGGCACGAGCCTTCGCCGAGAACTTCATCGAGCAACTGCGAAAGGACCTGTGCGCTCCGACGGACCAGCGTGTCGACGGTGAACTGGTTCTGGTGGTGAGCGAGTTGGTGACCAACGCGGACCGGCACAGTCACGGCCCGTACGTCCTCGATCTGGAGGGCTCGGACACCTCGGTGACGGTGTCCGTGTACGACAGCAGTGCCGCGCTGCCCCTGCGCTACCCCCGGGACCCGGAACGGATCGGGCGGCACGGACTGGAGATCGTTCACGCACTCGCGTCGGAGGTGACCGCCCGCCGGGTGCCGGTCGGCAAGTACGTCCGGGCCGTGCTGCCGCTCAACCGGACCGGCCGGTGACCGGAGAGGCCAGTGACCGGACCGACCGGTGGGCCGAGACCAGACCTACTGGTCTCGGCCCACCGGTCGGTCCGGTCAACCGGCGGGTCAGGCGTAGTCCAGCTCGCCGAGCATGCCCTCGCGCAGCTGCGTGATGATGCGCTTGATCAGGCGCGAGACATGCATCTGCGAGCAGCCGAGCAGCTCACCGATCTCCGCCTGGGTCGATTCCTCGACGAAGCGCAGATGGATGATCTCCCGGTCCCGGTCGCTGAGTTCGGCGAGCAGCGGCGCGAGCGACTGGAAGTCCTCGACCAGCCGCATCCCGTGCTCCTCGACCCCGATGAAGTCGGCCAGCACAGCCTCGCCGTCGTCGGCCCCGTCACCGGTCAACGCGGCGTCGAGGGAGGCGGAGTTGTAACCGTTGGAGGCGATCTGGCCCTCGACCACCTGTTGCTCGGACAGGTTCATCAGCGTGGCGAGTTCGGCGACCGTCGGATCGCGGTCCAGCCTGCTCGACAGTTCCTCGCGGGCCTTGGCCAGCTCGACGCGCAGCTCCTGGAGGCGGCGCGGGACGTGCACGGCCCATGTCGTGTCGCGGAAGAACCGCTTGATCTCCCCGACGATGTACGGTACCGCGAACGACGTGAACTCCACCTCGCGGGACAGCTCGAACCGGTCGATGGCCTTGATCAGGCCGATCATCCCGACCTGGACGATGTCCTCCATGTCGTCGCCGCGACCCCGGAAACGCCCCGCGGCGAATCGCACGAGCGACATGTTCATCTCAATGAGGGTGTTGCGCGCGTACTGGTGCTCGTGCGTGCCCTCTTCGAGTTCGTTCATACGCCTGAAGAACTGGCGGGACAGCTCCCGCGCGTCACGAGGGGCCACCTTTCGCGGTTCCAGGATTCCGGGCAGGGCGTCACCCGTCCTGGCTCCGGCGGTGTCCACTGCGACCTCTGCCTTCGACCGGATCATGGCGGTGTCCATTACCTGTTACCTCTCCCACGAAAAAATTGAGCTGCGAGCTACGAGCTACGGACGATGGAACGGTTCCTGACTGCGTGTACCCGGTCCGGCTCGGGCCATGCAACAAATATTGCTCTCTGCAAGAGATCGGTGGACGCGAGGTGCGGAAAGCCCGCCGACCGCAGGGGCTGACCTGGCGGTAAGGATCGAGGGGCCGGTCGCGGTGCTGACGTAGATACCATGGGACAACTGCTGTCTACTCTGCTCCGATGATCAGCGTAGTGATGTCGGCGGGGAGAGCTTTGTGACCGGCTCAGGGGACCCGAGTGGCCATGATCAGCTCATACAGGTAGCGCTTGGTGATCCGGCCGTCGTACCGCGTCTCGATCAGGTCCCGGATGCCGGTGAGCAGGCCGTGGCGCGAGGGTGCGTCCAGCGCGCGGTGGTTGGAGTAGGTGAGCAGGACGTCGATGTACTCGTCGACGGAGTACGCGATGTCCTGGGCATGGCGCCGGACCGTGACCCCGTCGAAGTGCTCGGACCGGTCCAACTCCCCGGTGTCCGTCGACGTGTCGGCCTCGTCGACGTGCCGCAGTCTGGGCGGCGTGGCCGGGTCCCACTGCTCGTAGCACCGTTGTACGCGTTCGAAGAAGTCGACGGTACCGCCCTTGACATGGTGCGTGGTGACGAGCGCGAGCAGCCCGCCCGGCCGGAGTGCCTGAGCGATCCTGGGCAGCCGTACCGCCGGGTCGAGCCAGTGGAACGCGGTCGCGCAGGCGGCCAGATCGAACGGTTCGGGCGGCAGCGGCCAGTGCTCGAAGTCGGCGACCGTCACCTCCGCCGACGGAA
This sequence comes from Streptomyces sp. SID12488, assembly GCF_010548275.1. GTDB lineage: Bacteria > Actinomycetota > Actinomycetes > Streptomycetales > Streptomycetaceae > Streptomyces. The sequence continues at coordinate 216,823 of NZ_JAAGLT010000006.1, read as the reverse complement.
ACGCCCGCAGGTTGTGCCGGGTCACGGCCGCGAGGGACGGGCCCAGCTCGACGGCCGTGAGCCGGCATCCCGTTGCGGCCAGCGGGACGCTGAGCTGGCCCGTACCCGGGGCGATCTCCAGGACGCGGCTGCCCGGGCCGAGGCCGGCCGCGCGGGCCAGGTCGTCCACCAGGGCCCGGGGATAGCGGGGGCGGGCCCGGTCGTACAGTTCCGCCGCCTCGTCGAATGTGTCACGCAGCATGTTCGCCCCTCGAACTGTTCACTCTGTTCTGCCTGCTGTGGTGATTCCACCCAGGGCAGAATGCCGACCCCTTCCCTCCGAAGCGACGGCTTTTAGGCTGAGGGGGTGAGCAATCAAGCGCCCAACGAGGCCCGCGTGATCCCGCTGCGTCCCAGGACCGCGCCCGCACCGGCTCCCGCCGTCCCGGTGACCCCGGAGCGGCCCGCGCCCAGGGAACCGCTCTTCCGCGACCTGGTCGGCGACGTCCTGCGCCGCGAACGGCTCGCCCAGGAACGCACCCTCAAGGATGTGGCGGACTCGGCCAGGATCTCCATGCCGTACCTGTCCGAGCTGGAGCGGGGCCGCAAGGAAGCCTCCTCGGAGGTCCTCGCGGCAGCCGCCGGGGCACTCGGCCTGGGCCTGGGAGACCTGCTGTCCCTGGCTCAGAGCGAGCTGACGCGGCACGCCCGAAGCCGTACCCGCGCGCGTACGACGACCTCCGCGCCGTACAACGGGCTCTGCCTGGTCGCCTAGCAGGCCGGATCCGGGCCTGTCACACGCCGGTGAGGCGTCGGCTCACCACCTCGTCGGCCAGGCCGTACGCCACCGCCTCCGCGGCGGTGAACACCTTGTCGCGGTCCATGTCCGCGCGCAGTGTCGTCACGTCGTGGTGCGTGTGGCGGGAGAGCACCTCCTCGACCTGCGCGCGGATGCGGACCATCTCCCTGGCCTGGACGGCCAGGTCCGAGACCATGCCCCGGTGACCGCTGCTCGCCGGCTGGCCCAGCAGCACCCGCGCGTGTTCGAGGACGAACCGGCGCCCGGGATCACCCCCGGCCAGCAGCACCGCCGCCGTCGAGGCCGCCTGGCCGACGCAGAACGTCGAGATCGGCGCCTGTACGTAGGTCATGGTGTCGTAGATCGCCATGAGCGAAGTGAACGAGCCGCCGGGCGAGTTGATGTAGATCGCGATCTCCTGCTCCGGTGACGACGACTCCAGATGCAGGAGTTGCGCGATCACGACGTTGGCCACCCCGTCGTCGATCTCGGTGCCGAGGAAGATGATCCGCTCGGACAGCAGCCGGCTGAACACGTCGTACGACCGCTCGCCCTGCGGGGTGCGCTCGACGACGTTCGGAATCGTGTAAGTCCCCATGTCAGAGCCCCATCCGTCGTCGTGAGGCGGCGGGGCGTACGTCGGCCAGCGAGCCGACGACCTGGTCAACCATGCCGTACTCCTTGGCCTGTTCAGCCGTGAACCAGCGGTCGCGGTCGCCGTCCCGCGAGATGGTTTCCTCGCTCTGACCGGTGTGCTGGGCGGTGATCCGCTCGACGGTCCGCTTCGTGAACTCCAGGTTCTCCGCCTGGATCTCGATGTCGGAGGTGGTGCCGCCGATGCCGGCCGAGGGCTGGTGCATCATGATCCGCGCGTTCGGCAGCGCGTACCGCTTGCCCGGCGTGCCCACGCTGAGCAGGAACTGGCCCATGCTGGCCGCGAATCCCATGGTGAGCGTGGACACGTCGTTCGGGATCAGCTGCATGGTGTCGTAGATGGCGAGGCCCGCCGTCACCGAGCCGCCGGGGCTGTTGATGTACAGGCTGATGTCGGTGCGCGGGTCCTCCGCGGACAGCAGGAGCAGCTGGGCGCAGATCCGGTTCGCCGACACCTCGTCGACCTGCGTACCGAGGAACACGATGCGCTGGCCGAGCAGTTGGGCGGCGAGATGGTCGTCGAACCGGGAGGGCGGGGTCTCGCCCTCCTCGGCTCGGGGCAGCAGCGCCGGCCAGGGACCGGCGGAGGTGAGCAGGGACATCGGGGCTCCTCGTCGAGTCGTCGAGTCGTCGAGTCGTTGAGTCGTGGGTGGTGGGTCGTGGATCTCGTGCGGCGGATGGCTCCGCGCTTCCCACTCTCGGTCCGACTCGACGCGGGCGGCCGGTTTCTCGGCCCGCAGCAGATTCGCTGACGGCAGAGGGCCCGGGCCGAGGAAGGCCCGGGCCGGGCTGTCATGCCGGCCGCATCTCCGCGAGGGGAGTGACGGCAACGCGGTCGATGACCGGTGCGTACGGGGATCGCTGGTCGTACTGGTTGTAGGTGTCGCCGTTGAAGTCGGGCAGTTCCTCGGCGGTGAAGGTGAGCCGGTTGGTGCCCTTCTTCAGGGTGAGGGGGACGGTCAGTTCCCAGAAGTTGTTGAAGTGGAAGGTCGTCGGGAACAGCACCCGGCGGGCCGGTCCGCCATTGACGGAAAGGTCGGCGTGCCGGGCGATCGGGTCGGGGTTGTAGTGCGTGGCGGGCGGCTGTTCGGCGTTGGAGTAGCGGATGGTCACGGCGTGCCTACCTGCTCTGTCGGCGACGACGTCGACGGTGAGGGCGTTGGCCCGGCCGTCGCCGATGTCGGTGACCGCCCTGCCGCCCGAGGCGAAGGTGTAGGCGTCGGTCACCTTGGCGGCGCCGGTCAGCCGGCCGTCCTCCGCCTGGTAGACCTTGGTCGTCAGGGTGCCGCTGGACCGGGTGACCCGCAGCCGGTCGAGGAGCAGCGTTCGTGAGACACCGGTGACGGTGATCTTGTTGATGCCGCCGGACAGGAACACCCGCACCCGGTCGCTGCCCTTCCTGTCACCCCCGGCCTTGGGTACGTCGAGTTTCTCGCCGTTGAGGGAGAGACTGGCCCGGCCGCCGCCCAAGTGGTCGACGTACACGGTTGATTCGCCGTCGGCGGGGGAGTGGACCCAGAAGGTCGCGGAGTCACCCTTGGCCAGCGGCACCGCGCCGGGACCCGAGGCGCCGGGGCGGGTGTAGACGGGCCGCGTCCCGGCGAGGGTGGCGTACTCGGCCTCGTAGACCGCCGGTGCCGTCACGTGCGCGTCCCTCAGTGACAGGTCGACCTTGTCGATGATGGCGTCGCCCTTGGTGACACCCAGGTCGGGGTCCTTGGCGGCCAGTGTGATGCGGTGCTTTCCGGCGGTGAGCTTCACCGTGGTGTCGGTGTGGCCCCAGACCACCCACTTGTAACCGAGCGGCAGGCTGAGTTCCTGCGGATCGGCGCCGTCGACACGCAGAAAGACGTTGGTGGGGCCCTGCTCCTTCACCAGGTCGTACAGGTTGTAGGAGTTGGCGAACACGCTCAGGTCGTACGTGCCGTCCTGCGGGACGTCCACGTCGAAGCCGAGGACCCCGTCCGAACCGGTGCGCAGGCCGCCGACGTTGTAGGTCCCCGAGGTGGCGAACCCGCCGACGTTGGAGGGCGTGCCCTCGGGGCCGTTCTTCGAGTAACCGCCGCCCGTGTAGGTGGCGTTCTCCGCCTCGTACGTCCTGCGCCAGCTCACCGAGGGCTCGGCCGGCAACGCGCCGTGGCCGCCGGGGGAGAGGATGATCTGGTAGGCGGACATCTCGTTCATGCCCGTCATGGGCAGGGTGACGGCGCCGTCCGCACCGACCGCCAGCTCCCGGTCGGCCAGTCGCAGAGGCTGGGCCGAGTCGCCGACCTGCCCGGTCCAGGGGATCTCCTGCACGGTGGCGTGCACGGCCTTGCCGAACAGCGCGGGGTCGATGTTCCGGAAGACGACGTCCGCGTCACCGCCCTTGCCGCCGAAGATCGCCCGGGACTGCTTCTTGTCCTCGTCGAGGGTGGCGACGCCCTGGAGGGTGTACTGCTGGTTGGGACGCGGGGCGGTCACCTCGACCGTGTGACCGGACATCTGCCCGTAGGCGTTGAACAGCCACCACTGGCCGTTGCCCTTGTTGGCCTCCACCGCCGAGTCGTTGAGGTTGCCGTCGATGTTCCAGTACGCGAGGTCCGCGTCGATCTTCGACTCCTCGATCGCGGAGACCCACTGCACGACCTGACCGGGCACGGAGAGGTGGTAGTTGTGGCCGTACTCGTTCACGTTGACCGGCAGCGGGCCGACCCCGACGTCCTTCTCCATCTGCCGGTACTTCGCCACGTTGGTGCGGACCGCGGCGGGCGACGACAGCTCGTGCCAGGTCATCACGTCCGGCACGACGTCATTGGCCTTGGCGTACTGCAGGAAACCCCTGACCTGGTCGTAGAGGACGCTGGTGTTGGGGCCCGCGATACGGGCGTCCGGGTCGAGGCCCTTGATGAGGTGGTAGACCTCCTTCCAGGCCGAGAAGTAGTACTGCGGGTCGTTCAGCCAGGAGACCTTGTTGTAGCTCCACTCGCCGGTGCCGAACATGTTCCCTTCGGGCTCGTTGAAGGGGACGTAGACGACATGGTCCTTGTACGTGTTGTCCAGGGTCAGGACCTGCTGGACCTGCTTCCTGATCTTCTCCTTGAAGTCGGCGAGCCGCGCCGGACCGTCCGAACCCGGCCACTGGTAGGGGAAACCGCGGTAGATGTCGGTCATGTAGACGTAGACGTCCTTGCCGCCCGAGTCCACGAACGGCGGCAGCATCTCCAGGGCGTCCGCGCCCGGGTGCTGGGGCCCGTCCTGCGCCTTCGTCGACACCGTACGGACGTGCATGCCCTCCAGGATGTTGCGGCTGGGCACGCCGTCGCCGTAGACGCCGTAGAGCGAGCCGGAGGCGCCGCCGTGGAAGGCGCCGGTGTCGGTGCCGAGATCGATGGTGAGCTGTTCGGGTTCCGCCGCGCGGGCCGTGCCGCCGGTGGCGGGTACGGCGAGCAGGGCGGCGAGGGCGGTGACGGCGGTGGCGCCGGCTGTGGTTCTGCTGCGGGTGCGTCGCACTGAGGCTCCGTGAGGTGATCCGTCAGGGAAGTGTCGAACCGGTTCGAAGAATGCGTGCCGGAAGCTAGCACCGCCCCAAAGCGGTGAGCAATAGGGTGAGCAATACCCTCAACGCGGATAGGGCGACATGGGTGCGTAGTCTGTGCCGGCCATTGACATCGGCCGGCTCCGCTCCTAACTTGCCTGCACGCGAACCGGTTCGACGAAGGAGTGGCGTGAACATCGGTGAGATCGCGAAGCGGGCCGGTGTCTCGCGGAGCACCGTGTCCTACGCGCTGAGCGGCAAACGCTCCGTGTCGGAGGAGACCAGGCGCAGGATCCAGCAGGTGATCGACGAGCTGGGCTACCGGCCCAACGCGAGTGCGCGCGCCCTGGCCAACGGCCGGACCAGCACCATCGGTCTGGTCTTCCCGCCGGCCGGGAACCACTACACCGGCATGCAGCTCGACTTCATCGGCAGCGTGGTGGAGGCCGCGGCGACGTACGACTACGACGTGCTGCTCTCCCCGAGCGGTGTGGACAGCGACCGCTCGTTCCAGCGGCTGCTGGGCGAGCGGCGGGTCGACGGCGCGATCCTCATGGAGATCAGGCTCCAGGACGACCGGGTCGACCACCTGGGCGAGGAGAACTTCCCCGCCGTCTGCATCGGCCGCACGGCACGCTCGGACCGGGACTGGTGGGTCGGTCTCGACCACACCGCACTGGCTGCGGCCTGCGTCAACCATCTCGCCGACCTGGGACACCGCCGGATCGCCTTCGTCAACCGGCCCGAGCACCTGCTGCGGGCAGGCTACGAGTCGGCGCACCGTGGCCTCGACGGGTTCACCAAGGCCGCCGCCGAGCGCGGGCTCACCGTACGGACGTACTGCTGCGGCGACGACGCTCCCGCCGGGCAGGAGTGCCTGGAGCGAATTCTCCGCGAGGACCCGGACACCACGGCGCTGGTCACCCTGAACGAGGCCGCGCTCGGCGGCCTCTATCGCGGCCTGGCCGTGGCGGGACGCCATGTGCCGCGCGACTTCTCCGTCACCGGGGTCGTGGCGGGCCGCTGGGCGGAGACCGTGACCCCGCAGCTGACCGCGGCGGACGTACCGGCCGAGCAGTTGGGCCGGCTCGCCGTCGAACTGCTCGTCGAGCGGCTCGACCACCCTGACGCGGTGCCACGCCACCACCTCTTCGCACCGCCCATCTCCCTGCGTGCCAGCACCGGGCCGGCGCCCACGGCCAACGGCTGACAGCTCGTCCCTCCACGCCTTGAGGGCACTCGTGCTTTGAGTCCTCCGGCGGTGAAGAGACGCGGTGACGAGGTCAGACGGTGATGGATGTGAGGGCCGCCCACAGGGAGGGCCGCCCACAGGAGGGGCGAGTGCTCGATTCGGCCGTCGGCCTGCCAGCGGTCGAGGCGCTCGCGCTGCCGGCGCCCGAGCCGGGCCACTGGGTCGGGATGTTCATGGGCGGTGTCGACGGCGACGACCGCTTCCGTCAGCGGGCGTACGGACTCGGGCAGGCCGGCCAGTTGGTGGAAGGCGAAGCTGGTCGGCAGCACCCAGCGGGTGGCGGTGACGAGCTCGGCGCTGTTGTGGATCATCGCTGTCGTGAGGCCGAACGACTCGGCGAAGCGGAGATCGCCGCCGCTCTCGCATCCGATGAGGGCAGCACGCGGCGGCGCGGGCCAGGGCCGGGCCCCCGGCTCGCCGTCCACACGCAGGGGATGCGTGCCCAGCAGGAGGTCCTTGGCCGACAACGGGTGATGGCCGCGCACCGGTTCGGCCAGGCCGGCGGTTCCCTGACCGCAGCACAGGTGGAGCGCCCCGTCCTCGCTCTGACCGCCCTCGACCGGCGCGCCGCTCACATGCCCGACGTACGGGAGTCTGCGGGCCCCCTTGCGGAGCACCGCGCTCAGCCAGTCCCGGTCCAGGTCGGTGCGGCGCAACGCCTCCGCGGGGGTGGCGACGGACGGCACGACGGCGCCCGCGTCGAGGCGCCGCTGCACGAAGGACAGCAGCTCCGGGTCCGATCCGGGCGGTCCCAGGACGGAGCCGAGCGGAGAGTCGGCCCGGAAACCGGGGATCCGGGGATCGAGCGCGTACCCGCCCCGGCGACCAGGTACTGCTGATCGCCGACCCCGCCCGCCCCGGTGCGTACCTCTACGCCGGGGACGGCGTCAACCCGTGACCTCGACATCGTCGTACGGAGAAAAACAAGAAGAATCCGAGCGGCGATGTCGAGAACCCGTGCCTGGCTCCGTCCCCGTGGTGAAGGCGACCACAATGGGTCGTTCCAGCACCGAGGAGAACCACGATGGCCAAGTACCTGCTGCTCAAGCACTACCGCGGTGCCCCGGCTCCGGTCAACTGCGTCCCCATGGACCAGTGGACGCCGCAGGAGATCTCGGACCACATGCAGTACATGACCGACTTCGCCGCCCGGCTCGAGAAGACCGGCGAGTTCGTCGACGCCCAGGGGCTCGCCCCCGAGGGAACCTTCGTCCAGTACGACGGTGAGGGCCGCCCGCCGATCACCGACGGCCCGTTCGCCGAGACCAAGGATCTCATCGCGGGCTGGATGGTGATCGACGTCGACAGCTACGAGCGCGCCGTCGAGCTGGCCGGAGAGCTGTCGGCCGCCCCCGGGGCGGGTGGGAAGCCGATCCACGAGTGGCTGGAGCTGCGCCCGATCATGGCCGCGCCGCCCACCATCACGGAGTGACCCCTGAGATGAACGAGGCACTGCTCCGGAGCCTCACGCCGAGCGTGCTCGCCGTCCTCGTCCGCCGCGGAGCCGACTTCGCGGCGGCGGAGGACGCAGTCCAGGACGCGCTGGTCGAGGCGGTCCGCGTCTGGCCGGCCGACCCGCCGCGGGACGCCAAGGGCTGGCTGGTCACCGTGGCGTGGCGCCGGTTTCTCGATGCCACCCGCGCCGACACCGCCCGCCGCCGGCGTGAGGACCGCCTCGACGAGGAACCGGCGCCCGGAACCACGCCCGCGACGGACGACACCCTCCAGCTCTACTTCCTGTGCGCCCACCCGTCACTGACACCCTCGTCCGCGGTCGCGCTCACGCTGCGTGCCGTCGGCGGGCTGACCACCCGCCAGATCGCCCAGGCCTACCTGGTGCCCGAGGCGACCATGGCCCAGCGCATCAGCCGGGCCAAGCGCACCGTCTCCGGCATACGGTTCGACCAGCCCGGCGACGTCGCCACCGTCCTGCGCGTCCTCTACCTGGTCTTCAACGAGGGCTACTCCGGCGACGTCGACCTCGCCGCCGAGGCCATCCGGCTCACCCGGCAGCTCGCCGCTCAGGTCGACCACCCCGAGGTGGCGGGGCTCCTCGCCCTCATGCTGCTCCATCACGCCCGGCGTGCGGCCCGTACCGCGCCCGACGGGAGCCTGGTGCCGCTCGCCGAGCAGGACCGCGGCCGATGGGACACCGCGTCGATCGCCGAGGGCGTCAAGATCCTGCAGGCGGCCCTCGCCCGCGACCGGCTGGGCGAGTTCCAGGCCCAGGCCGCCATCGCCGCCCTCCACGCCGATGCCCTCACCGCCGAGGAGACCGACTGGGTACAGATCGTCGAGTGGTACGACGAACTCGCACGTCTGACCGACAGTCCCGTCGTCCGCCTCAACCGCGCGGTGGCCGTCGGCGAGGCCGACGGACCGCGCGCCGGCCTGGCGGCACTCGCGGCGCTCGACAACTCTCTGCCCCGCCACACCGCGGTGGCGGCGTACCTCCACGAGCGCGACGGCGACCTGCCGACAGCGGCACGGCTCTACGCCGAAGCGGCCCGGAAGGCACCCAACCTCGCCGAACGCGACCACCTGACCCGCCAGGTCGCCCGGCTCAACGCCTGCCGGAGCCGCTGAAGGGGCATCGCCCCGCTGATGCTCGTTCCTGTCGGATCCCGTAACTGTTCGCAGGGCACTGACACCTGCATCAGTTCATTACTTCGAGTCACATCGGTGGCCGTCACCGCTGGACGTTCCGCATGAGATCACCGATCGAGGTGACTCCGCGGTGCTCTCGGGTACCCGTCAGCCCCACCCCCTACCGGCGAACGTGGGGACGAGCCAGAAGGAGCCCATGATCATGACGGACGTGTCCAGCACCGGCCCAGCTCACGGTGACGACCGGAAGGCGCTCACCAATCGGCAGGGCCACCCGGTCCACGACAACCAGAACCAGCGCACGGTCGGCGCCCGGGGCCCCGCCACCCTGGAGAACTACCAGTTCCTGGAGAAGATCAGCCACTTCGACCGGGAGCGCATCCCGGAGCGTGTCGTGCACGCGCGCGGCGTCCTGGCGTACGGCTATTTCGAGGCCTACGGCAGCTGGGGCGACGAGCCGATCAACCGGTACACGCGCGCCAAGCTCTTCCAGGAGCCGGGCAGGCGCACCGATCTGGCCGTCCGCTTCTCCACCGTGATCGGGGGCCGGGACTCCTCCGAGGCCGCACGTGACCCCCGGGGTTTCGCGGTGAAGTTCTACACGGAGGACGGCAACTGGGACCTGGTCGGCAACAACCTGGGCGTCTTCTTCATCCGTGACGCGATCAAGTTCCCGGACGTCATCCACGCCCTCAAGCCCGACCCGGTGACCTTCGAGCAACAGCCGCGGCGCATCTTCGACTTCATGTCGCAGACGCCCGAGGCGATGCACATGCTGGTCAACCTGTTCAGCCCGCGCGGTATCCCGGCGGACTACCGCCACATGCAGGGCTTCGGCGTCAACACCTACAAGTGGGTCAACGACGAGGGCCGCACCGTGCTGGTGAAGTACCACTGGCTGCCCAAGCAGGGCGTGCGCAGCATGACCGAGGAGGACGCCGCGAACGTCCAGGCCGAGACGCTCGGCCATGCGACCAAGGACCTCTACGAGGCGGTGGCCCGCGGCGACTTCCCGGAGTGGGAACTCGCCGTACAGATGATGGACGATGACGATCACCCGGAGCTGGACTTCGACCCGCTCGACGACACCAAGACATGGCCGGAGCAGGAGTTCCCGCCCCGGCCGGTCGGCCGGATGGTGCTCGACCGCATGCCTGAGAACTTCTTCGCGGAGAACGAGCAGATCTCCTTCGGAACCGGTGTGCTCGTCGACGGCCTGGACTTCTCCGACGACAAGATGCTGGTCGGCCGCACCTTCTCCTACAGCGACACCCAGCGCTACCGGGTAGGACCCAACTACCTCCAACTGCCCGTCAACCAGGCCAAGAACGCCGAGGTGCACACCAACCAGCGCGACGGTCAGATGGCCTACCACCAGGACGGCGGAGGCGAGAACCCGAGTGTCAACTACGAGCCGTCGATCACCGGCGGGCTGCGCGAGGCACAGCACCCCACGCACGACGAACAGGGCCCCGAGATCCACGGCAGGCTGACACGCAAGCGCATCCCCCGCACCAACGACTACCTGCAGGCCGGTCAGCGGTATCTGCTGATGGAGGAGTGGGAGCGCGACGACCTGGTCAGGAATCTCACCGCAGCACTCACGCAGTGCGACCGGTCGGTACAGGAACGCATGGTGTGGCACTTCCTGCTCGCCGAGAACGACCTCGGCCGCCGGATCGGCGAGGGTCTGGGCATCAGCGGGAAAGACGTGGCGGACCTGGAGCCACTGGCGGGCCAGGACCTGACCGACGAGGACCGCAGGCGGCTCGCCACCCTGGGCGAGAATCCGCCGCGTGACGTCGAGGGCCTCACCATGACGCACTGCGTACCCGACGAACGGCACGTCGTGACCCGGTAGGTCCCGGGGGAGTCGGTCGCGCTCGCAGCGATGGAGCAGACGGTGTCGGACAACTTCTGGACACCTGCCCGGAGTTGTCCGACACCGCCGGGGTTGCGTGCTGGTCCCGGGGTACCCGGCACGCAACGGCGCCCACCGGGGCACCCCGAGAGAAGGTCCGGGCTCATATGACCACGCACGCGCGTACTTCGAGCACTTCCCGATCTCCCGTACAACAGGCCTCACTGCTGGTGGGCGTGGTGTTCCTGCTGGTGGGGATCCTCGGATTCGTCCCAGGGATCACCACGGACTACGACACGATGAAGTTCGCCTCGCACGAATCCGGCGCCCAACTGCTCGGGATCTTCCAGGTCTCCGTCCTGCACAACCTCGTCCACCTGGCCTTCGGCGTGGCGGGGGTGGCCATGGCACGCACCGCTTCCGGGGCGTGCACGTACCTGCTGGCCGGCGGTGCCCTCTATCTGCTGCTCTGGCTGTACGGCCTGTTCGTCGGCCACGACAGCGCGGCCAACTTCGTGCCGCTGAACACGGCCGACAACAGGCTCCACTTCGTCCTCGCCCTCGGCATGATCGCCCTGGGCGCGCTGTTCACCCGCGCCCGCTCCACAGCCGGTGAAAGCTGACCGCCATGGATTCCAGGATGACAGGTCCCCGCTGGGTGCGGTGATCAACAATGGGCTGGGCCGAGCTCCTGCTCGCCCCGTCCGCCTCGCCCGATCTGTACGAGATGCGGTCGTGCGCTCATCTGCGAGGATGGCAGGCCGAAGGTCCAAATTTGAGCTTATCCGTCGGCGTCCGGGGAACCCGGTGCTTGTCACAGCCGTCGCGTCCTCAAGGAGTGACCGTGAGTATGCGCATCGGAGTGGAAGAAGAGTTCCACGTTCTGGAGGTGGAGAGCGGCCTGCTCGTGCCACGTGCCGATCAGGTCCTGCGACGGCTTCCCCAGCAGACCTTCACCAGTGAGCTGCACCGCTCCATCGTGGAGTCGAACAGCGGAGTGCACGCGTCGCTGCACGACCTGTACACCGACCTCGCCAGGACGCGACGGCGGCTCGACGAGGCCGCCACCTCGCTGGGCCTCGCCGCGGTGGCCGCGGGCACCGCGCCCCTCGCCCCACCCTCCACCGGGCGGCCCACCGCGGACGCCCGCTATCACCACATGGTCGAGGAATACCGTCAGGTCGCCGACGAGCAGCTCATCTGCGGCGCCCAGGTCCACGTGGACATCCCCGACCGCGACACGGCGGTACGGGTGATGTGCGAGGTCTCGCCCTGGCTGCCCGTGCTCCTGGCGCTGTCCGCCAGCTCACCGTTCTGGCAGGGCTCCGACACCGGCTACGCCAGCTGGCGCACGATGCTCTGGCAGCGCTGGCCCACCGCCGGCCCGATCGGCTGCTTCCCGAGCGCGGCCGAGTACGACGCCTCGGTACGTGACCTGGTCCGGGCCGGGATCATCACCGACGCCGGGATGATCTATTACGACATACGCCCCTCCGACCATCTGTCGACCCTGGAACTGCGGATCTGCGACGCCTGCCCTCGTACGGAGACTGTCGTCCTCATCGCCGGACTGTTCCGCGCACTGGTGACCGAGGCCCTCGAACGGCTGGGGCAGGACGACGCGCCGCCCTGTCAGGGCCGACACGAGTGGCTGCGCGGCGCCGCCTGGCGGGCCGCCCGATCCGGTCTCGAGGGCACCCTCGTGGACCCCGGGACGCTCAAGGAAGCGCCCGCGCCGCAGGTCGTGCGCAAACTGCTCGCCCGACTGCGCCCCGCGCTCGAGTCCCACGGCGACTGGAGCAGCGTCAGGGTGCTGGCGGACGAGGCCCTCGCCGAGGGCAGCGCGGCCGAGCGCATCCGCCGTACGGCGAGGGAAGAGGATCTGCTGGCCTGCGTCGACCTGTTGATCGCCGAGACGCGCGGCGAACGCAGAAACCACAGATCGACCTCGCTCGGCCCCGTCGGCCTGCCGTACTCCGGCGCGGACGCGGCAGGCCCGCCGTTCGGCTCCGGCGCGCAGGAGGCCATCGGCCGCTGACGTGGCGGAGAACGTCATGAAGCCGGCCGGCCTGGCCCGGGGGTGTATCCGCCGTCGTGAAGGAGGTAGGCCATGTGCGGCCTGACTGGGGAGATCCGCTTCGACGGCCGGCGACCCGACCTCGCCGCCGTCGAGCGTATGAGCGACCGGCTTGCCGCCCGTGGCCCCGACGGCCAGGGAACGTGGACGCGGGGCGCGGTCGCGCTGGGGCATCGCCGCCTGAAGATCATCGACCTGTCGGAACTCGGAGCACAGCCGATGACCGATGCCCGGGGCGGGATCACCGGTGTCTTCAACGGCTGCGTCTACAACTACCAGGAGCTGCGCGAGGAGCTCCAGGCCCTGGGCCACCGCTTCGAGTCGACGTCGGACACCGAGGTGGTGCTGAAGGGCTACCAGCAGTGGGGAACCGCCTGCGTCGAGCGCTTCTACGGCATGTTCGCCTTCGCTCTCGTCGAACACCGCACCGGCCGGGTGGTGCTGGGCCGCGACCGGCTCGGGATCAAGCCGCTGTACCTGGCGCGGACGCCGGGCCGGCTGCGGTTCGCCTCCACGCTGCCGGCCCTGCTCGCCGCCGGGGACGTCGACACCTCCCTCGATCCGGTGGCTCTCCACCAGTACCTGAGCTGGCACGCCACGGTGCCGGCGCCGCGCACCGTTCTCAACGGCGTCCGCAAGCTCCCGCCGGCCACCGTGCGTGTCGTCGAACCGGACGGCACCCAGCGCGACCACTGCTACTGGCAGCCGTCCTACACCCGGCGTCCCGAGTACGCCGGCATGGCCCCGGCTGAATGGCGCGACGCGGTGCTGGAGGCGCTGCGTACCGGCGTACGCCGTCGGATGGTGTCCGACGTGCCGGTGGGTGTCCTGCTCTCCGGCGGACTGGACTCCAGCCTGGTCGTCGCGTTGCTGGCCGACGAGGGCCAGCGCGACCTGCGGACGTTCAGCGTCGGGTTCGAGGCGGAAGGGGGAGAGGCGGGGGACGAGTTCGCGTACTCGGACCGGGTCGCCCGGGAGTTCCGCACCGACCACCACCGGCTGATGATCCCCTCCGGCCGGGTGTCGGCGGCCCTGGACGGAGCCGTCGCGGCGATGAGCGAGCCGATGACCAGCCACGACGCGGTCGCCTTCTACCTCCTGTCCGAGCAGGTGGCGAAGGAGGTGAAGGTCGTACAGAGCGGCCAGGGCGCGGACGAGGTGTTCGCCGGCTACCACTGGTACCCGGAGCTGGCGGAGGTCACCCGTGAGGAGGAGCCGGACCGGTACGCCGAGACGTACTTCGACCGCCCGCACGCCGACCTCAGCCGCATCCTCCAGCCCCAGATGCTCCCCGACGACGACGTCGCAGGCCGCTTCGTCAGGGACCACATGGCCGTGCCCGGGGCGGAGACGGCCCTGGACGCGGCCCTCCGGCTGGACACCCACGTCATGCTCGTCGACGACCCCGTCAAGCGCGTCGACAACATGACCATGGCCTGGGGCCTGGAGGCACGGGTGCCGTTCCTCGACCACGAACTGGTGGAACTGGCCGCGGCCTGCCCGCCGGAGCTCAAACTGGCCGACGGCGGCAAGGGCGTACTGAAGGAGGCCGGCCGGAAGCTCCTGCCCCGGGAGATCGTCGACCGCCCCAAGGGCTACTTCCCCGTCCCGGCCATCAAGCACATGGCGGGCCCCGTCCTGGACCGGGTGCGTGAGGCACTCGACGCACCCGAGGCGAAGAAGCGCGGCGTGTTCCAGGAGTCGTACGTGGCGGAACTCCTGGCGGCGCCCGACGAGCACCGGACCAAGCGCGGGGCCAACGCCCTGTGGCAGGTGGCGCTGCTGGAGACATGGCTGCAGACGCACGGAATCAAGTGACCCACGAGGCGGGCACTCCGGCGCCGGAGGCAGCGGCGACCGCCCGGCCGTCGGCCGCGGCCCACCCCGGGGCGCCCGGCCTCGCGGCACTGGCTCCCCTGCTGTCGGACGCCCGGCCGGCGGGCGTGCAGGAGCCCGACTGCGCCGCCGCTCCCGTCCCGGTGCCGTTGCCCGGGGCGGGGGGCCCGCGGGACGCCGTGACGCGGCTGCACGCGCACGGCTGTTGGTATCCCTCCGCCTCCGCCGACGGCACCGAGGCGGCCTTCATCTGTGACCGGGGCGGTGTCCCGCAGTTGTGGGCCGGGCCGGTGGACGGTTCCGAGGTGCGGCTGCTCGACTCCTCCCCGGACCCCGTCAAGGAGGTGTCCTGGTCACCGGACGGCCGCTGGATCGCGTACACCACCGCGCCCGGCGGCGGCGAGCACACACGGGTGCTGTGCGTACGGCCCGACGGCACCGGACGCCGCATCCTGGCCGGAGCCGACCCGGGAAGCTCCGCCTACCTGGGGTGCTGGACGCACGACGGGTCGGCCGTCGCCGTCACCGCGACCGCCCACGCGCACCTGGATCCCGTCGGTGCCCCGCTCCCGACCGACTGGGCCGACCGGGACGGCCGCGCGACGCTGCTGGGCGGGGCCCGGTACGACTCCGGGCAGCGGACGGCACCGGCGCCGGTCGACCTCAGGGCACCGGAGGCGCCGGCTGTCCGGCCCGGCGGCGGGCTGTCGGCGTATCTGATCGACCCCGACGGTCTGGCGTCACCGGTGCTTCTCGCCACGGAGACGCATGCCGCCACCCTGCGCGTGTGCGACCTCAGCCGCGACGGAACGCTCGCGTTGCTGCGCCGGGGGCCGCGTGGGCGGCGCGAGGCGGTCGTACAGCGCACGGTCGACTCGGTGACGACGTGCACGATGCCGGTCGCCGACGGGGATCCGTGGATCGGCCGGTTCTCCCCGGACGGGCTGACGCTCTGGCTGCGCAGCGACGCCGACCGGGAGTACGCGGCGCTGTTCGCGGTCACTCTCGACGCCGACGGCGGGCCACGCGAGAGGACGGTCGTGCTCCAGCGCGACGACCAGGAACTGGAACTGCTGGCGATGGCCCACGACGGTCGCACGGCCGCGCTGGTGTGGAACGCGCAGGGCGCCGGGGAGCTCGAACTCGTCGAGACCTCCCCGGCGCACCACGCCCCGGACAGCGCGGGACCGCCGAGGCCCGTCTCCCTGCCGCACGAGGTCGTCACACGGGTGGTGGCCGCCGGCCCGGGCCGCATGCTGCTCGCGCTGTCCGGCTCGCAACGCCGCCCGGGGGTGTGGTGGGCCCACGAGGGAGTCTCCCTGCTGCGCACCCCATGGTCATCCCGCGACCAGGACGCGGTACTGCCGGGCCGCCCACCCGTGCGCCCCGTGCCCCTGCGCCTCGCGGCACGGGACGGGCTGCCCCTGAGCGGCTGGTACTACAGGGCGCCGGGACGAGCCCCTGGAGATCCGGCCCCCTGCGTGATCCATCTGCACGGCGGCCCCGAGGAACAGGAACGCCCCGTCTTCAACCCGCTCTACCACGAGCTGCTCGGACGAGGCCTGGACGTCTTCGCCCCCGACGTCCGCGGCTCCTCGGGACACGGCAGGTCCTTCGTCGACGCCGACCTGGGCACCGGCCGCTTCGCCGCGATGGACGACGTCGCGGACTGCATCGCCCACGCGGTGACGGCGGGCCCCGCCGACCCGACCCGGCTGGCGGTCATGGGGCGCTCGTACGGCGGCTATCTGACGTTCGCCTCCCTCGTGCGGCATCCGGAACTCTTCCGCACCGGGGTCGCCGTCTGCGGTATGTCCGACCTCCTGACCTTCTTCGCCGGTACGGAGCCATGGATCGCGGAGTCTGCCATGTACAAGTACGGCCATCCGGAGCACGATCGCGCGCTGCTGCACGCCCTCTCTCCGATGAGCCGCGTCGACGCGCTGCGGGTTCCGCTGCTCGCCGTCCACGGTGAGCACGACACCAACGTGCCGCCGGGGGAGTCCGAACAGTTCGTACGGGCCGCCCGGGAACGCGGCATCCCCGCCGAACTCCTCACCCTGCGGGACGAGGGCCACGACTTCCTGCGCGTGGACAGCCGGCGGCTTTTTCGCAGGGCCGCCGCCGACTGGCTGGAACGGCACCTCAGGGGCTGACCCTGCGCGTCGAGCGCGGTGGCACCGGTCGTACCGCCCCTTGCACCAGCCCTGGTTCAGTTCGGCGTGTCACCGACCAGGGCGAGGTTCTCGATGGCCGCGAGACCGTACAGCGCGGTGGAGTTGGTGCTGATCCAGGGAGCGTCGGTGCCGGCGTTGAGCACGGTGGGGCCGTCGATCCTCGTGGTCGCCCATGAGGTGCTCGCGTCCGGATAGCCGTCGCCCACGCTGAACTTGTTTCAGGCCCGGGTGGCCGGCGCGGCCTCGCCCGTCCGGCTCGCCGCGTACGCGTCCAGCCGGGAGTGACCCTGGACCAGGCTCACCTTGAAACTCGCGCCGTAGCGTGCCTTCTGTTCGGCGGAGGTGGCGTTGAAGTAGCGGCAGTAGTCCAGCCAGGCGGCCCGGAAGCCCGGGATGTCGCTCTCGTCCGGTGCGAAGTCAGCCGGGCGGTGGCGCCGACCGCGCGGGTGGTCCATCTCAGGGTGCCGTCGGCCAGTGGGCGCTGGGCCAGGACTGGACGGGGACCGCCGTCGCGTCGGCGGCGGTGAGGGCGAAGGCCCGGTCGGCGTGGAGCGTGCCCTGGTGCCAGGCCACGCCGAATGTGGTGCCGGGGGCCTCGGCGGGGTTGCCGCCCTCCGACCAGGTGAGCTTCACCGGGTCGGCGACGAGTGCACAGGAGAGCGGGGGCGCCGCGACGGCTGCCGCTGCCGCCTTGAGGGCGTGCTGCGTGAAAGCTCAGCCACGCTGACCGCCTTCGATGCGCCACACGCGGAAGTCGGTGATGTGGAAGTGACTCCAGGTGGTGCGGAAGGCGAACCAGCCGCTGGTGTACGGGTCCTCGTCGGTGTAGTCGAAGACCAGCTCGCCGTTGTCCCAGTACTGGATGTGCTTGCCATCGGAGACCAGCCGGACGCGGTTGGGCTCGTTCGCGGTGAGCAGCGGCGAGGTGTAGTCGTAGATCAGCGGCCGGGAGCCCGCCACGCCGACGTAACGGCGAAGCCGGGTGGTGGTGTTGGAGTTCGCGCCAAGGCCCGCGTAGTACGTGGTGAGCTGGTCGTAGTCGGCAAGGGCGCCGCTGCGGGCTGTGCTGAACAGGTTCTCCGGGGATTTCGGATCCCGGGCGTTCCAGAAGGAGTTGAGGTCACTGACCCGGTCGTTGGCGCCGCCCGCCGAGACCGGGGTCGCCGTGAAGTCGATCTCGTAGCGGCCCGCGAACGGCCGCTTGAACCACACCGAGGCCCCGGCGGGCACGTCGACGTCCAGCACGCCGTGCTTCGCTGTGACGCTGCCGCCCTTCTCCAGCTCGGCCGCCCACTGGCCGGTGCCGTGCCGGAAGTCGTCGCGGGCCAGTAACTGGCGGTGGTGGTGCGGGCCTTGACCACTCGGTGCGGCGTGGGCACCGGTGGACAGGGCGGTGGTGAACGCGGCTGCGAGACTCACCACGACGGTGGCCCAGGTGTGGCGCATCAGAAGCTCCCTTTCTGTGGACGGCCAGAAGCGTATGGAATCCAGCCCTTCCAATCAGCAAATGCCACAGAAGCGAAAAGAAGCCTTCACAATCATCGTGCGGCGTCACTCGGGCGGGCAGGCCTTTGAGTACCCGTCGTCGTACGCGAACGCCGGGACCTCGCCCAAGCCCGCGATCAACCTCCGTAACGCCGTATATGCAACGGAGCGCGAACTCTTCGAAATCGCGCTGCAGCGGCCCCGACTTGGTCTCCCGCCTTCGATGCGTACGGCGTCGACGGGCGGATGCAGGACCTTCTGAGCGTCCTGGCCCGTGAGAACGACCAGAAGGGCTCATCGCAGTGGGTCGCCGTGCAGAAGGAAGTGTGATTGTTGCAGCAGCACGGTCAAGGTTGTGGGACGCTGCCCATCTCCGCGCTGAAGAGGGCGGGGTCGCTGTCGAATCCCCGGACCATCTCGCGAAATGCCCAACCTTCGGAGGCATTCCGGGTGAACTCCGCGAACGTCGCGGCAGTTGATCCGGAGAGCTGTGCGAAGTCGTCCTTCAGTAGTTGCCTGTACCCCTCGACGACCAGTACTCCGGCGTTCGACAGGTCGCCGAATGTCTTGGGGCCGCTGTTCTGATGGATCGCCACGCCTACGACCACTCGTGCGAAGGAGGAAGCGAGGCGATCGAGCTCCAGGGTCATCGCTTCGACGTAGCCGAGGCCTTGACCGGTCTGGCTGTGCCGGCTCATGTTGATGGTGCCGTCCGGTGAGCGGCTGTCGAAGTGGACGATGTACACAGGCCGCCCGTAGGGGGCGTCCGCCGAGTAGGTGGCGGCGATGATGTCGAGATGGTGGGGTGGCTGGTTCCAGGGGCTCGGGTCCCACTTGAGCCGTACCTCTGCCTTCCCCACACCCTGGCTGTCACTGTTCACTGGGTAAATGCCTCTCCCCTCCGAGCTGCTGCGGGATGATCCCCCACTTGGTCAAGTATGGCTCTGGGGAATCCTGTTGAAGCCTTGTGCGGCTGACTCCTTCGGCGGACGGGTGCGTTTCTCTCCGAACAGCGCACTCGTCACTGCGGCGGTTGCCAGGACTCCTCACCCGGGCAACCGTCCCGGTGATGCCGGTCGGTGCCGTCCGCGCGACCGTTCGCGGGCTGCTGACGGGCCAGGTGCTGAGGATGGCCACGGACGGGGCGGCCATGCGCTGGGGCCTGTGCCTGTCCGCCAGCCTCGGCGGCGGTGTCCCGGCCGTTCTGACCTGGGGCCCGGTGGCGGGAGTCACGCTGCCGTGACGCTGCGGGTGGCCGTGATACGCACGGAGAGCGCCGATGCCACGGCTTCCGCCCAGGACCCTGCCCGGCTGTAGCAGTGCTGCCTGGTCCTTGACCGACCGGGCACCGCTTCTGCGTCCTTGGCCCTCCGGGCGGCAGGCGGGCGCACGACGGCGTCGGACGTGGTCAGTGGCTGCCGGTGAGTTCGCCGCTGAGCGTCTTGTGGATCCGGGCGCTGGGTTCGTTCAGGCCGATGATCTCGACGGTCCTGCCGCGCTGGGCGTACTTGGTCTCGATGGCGTCCAGGGCGGCGACGGAAGAGGCGTCCCAGATGTGGGCGGCGGAGTCGCTGATGACCACGAAGCTGGTCGACGAGATCACCGACACCCAATGACTGGCGCGTTCCTGATGGTGCTGCACGGGACGGCGTCCCGCACCACGGGAACGGGCACGGCAGGCAGCCGGCCCGAGTGAGAGACGAGGAAGGCACCCCGCGTGAGCAGCGAGCACATGCAGATCGGCGAGGTCGCCACCCGAACCGAGCTGTCACTGCGCACCATCCGGCACTACGAGGACACCGGCCTCGTCATCCCCTCCGCCCGCTCCCAGGGCGGCTTCCGCCTCTACACCGAGGCCGACGTCGCCCGCCTGATGGTCATCCGCCGTATGAAGCCGCTCGGTTTCACCCTCGACGAGATGCGCGCCCTGCTCGACACCACCGACCGCCTCGACTCCGGCGAGGAACTACCGCCCGTAGACCGTGAGCAACTGCTGGAGCGCATACGCGGGTTCGAGCAGGCCGCCCAGCAGCGGGTCGCCGATCTGCGTACGCAGCTGGCCCGGGCGGAGGAGTTCGCGACCACGCTCGCGGAACGCCTGACGAGGACTCCCGCGTCCTGAGCAGTCCCGGATCCCTGTTCCTCTCGGGTCCTCAGGCTGTGGGACGCAGCCTCGTCGCCGGGAGAACCGACAGTGGCAGCCTGTGGACGGTGTGCCGGGCGGGCAGACCTTACGAGAGCCTGACGTGGTGGTGAAACCCCTCGTGGCCCGCTCGTCCCGCAGGTAACTCTGGTGCTGCGCGCCGCCGTTCCGTGGTGGCGGCGAAGGTCCTAGGAGCAATGCATGAGCAGGCACACCAGGCGCAGGTCATCGCTACAGGTGCGGCTGACCGTCGCCGGAGCAGGGATCCTCGCCGCGGTGGCGGCCGTCACCACGGTGAACTTCGCCTCCGCCGGGGAACCGCAGCGGTCCGGGCGCACGGCCAAGGCCGGCCACGCGGTCTTCGTACAGGGCAACGAACTCGCAGGTAACACCATCCACGCCTTCGAGCGCGGTGACGACGGCGCGCTGAGTCCTGCGGGCAGCTACGCGACCGGCGGCAAAGGAGGGGACCAGGTCGACGCGCCCACCGACTCGCTCGCGTCCCAGGGCTCCCTCGTCTACGACGACAGGTCGGGCTCACTGCTTGCGGTCAATGCGGGCAGCGGCACCGTGACCTCGTTCCGGGTCCAGGGGCAGAAGCTGACGAGCCGCCAAGTCATCTCCTCCGGCGGGGACTTTCCCGCATCGATCGCCGTCTCCGGCACGCTGGCGTACGTCATGAACGCGGGCGGGGAAGGCAGCGTCCAGGGATTCCGGATCACCGCGAAGGGCCTGGTGGCGTTGAGCGGTTCCCATCGCTCGCTCGGACTGGACAACGAGAAGGTGCCGCTGTTCAGCAGCTCGCCCGGGCAGGTCGCGTTCACGCCGGACGGGCGTGCGCTGGTCGTCACCACCAAGTCGGCGAACACCGTCGAGGTCTTCCCGATGCGGCGCGACGGACGCCCCGCCCATCGGCCGGTGGTCAACGACTCGGCGGGCGGAGTACCGTTCGCGATCACCTTCGACAAGGGCGGCCGGATGCTGGTGGCCGAGGCCGAGAAATCGACGGTGAGCACGTACAAGGTGCACGCCGACGGAACCCTCAAGGTCGTCCAACGGCCCCTGGCCAACGGCCAGAACACGCTGTGCTGGCTGGAGCGGGCCGGCGACTTCTTCTACGGCGGCAACACCGGCAACTCCACCGTCACCGGCTACCGCACCGACCGGCACGGAAGGCTCGCGCTCAGCAACGACGTCGGTATCGCCACCCCGCCCTCGGCCATGTCGCAAGGCGTGATCGACCTGGCGGTGACCAGGGACGAGAAGTTCCTGTACGTGCAGAACGCCGTCTCCGGTACGGTCGACGGCTTCCGCGTCGGCAGGAACGGCTCGCTCACCAAGGTCACCACCGTCACAGGACTGCCCTCCTTCGCCGAGTCCGGCATGGAGGGCATCGTCGCGGTGTAAGGAAGCGGCCACCGCGGCCCGACGCCCCGGACATCCTTGTCCGGGGCGTCACGCGTGTGAGCGGTCGTGCTGACGGTGTCCGGCGGCGTGGAGTCGGACGAAGGAGGCGGACCCAGACGGCCCCAGCTCTTCGCGCTGCGGAATTCGCGCGGACCTTCTCCCTGCGGGTAAAATTGCCGTAAAGGCATGAAGTGGCTCGCTCGGGGCGCATATTGCACAAGTGCATCACCGGTTGTCGGCAGATTTCCTTTCCCCAGGGGTATCGCGGCTGTCTCGTATCGAGGTGCAATGGTAGGAGTCAGGCCCTTCGCGCCCGCACCGGTCAGAAGAGGCACGCAATGGATCCATGGCTGATCTGGTTGATCGTCGCAGCCGTGTTGGCTGTGGCGGAGATCTTCACCCTTACTGCCGCGCTCGGACTGCTGAGTGCGGCCGCGTTGGTCGCGGCGGGGTCCGCAGCGGCCGGGCTGCCGCTGCCCTTGCAGTTCTTTGTGTTCACGATCGTTTCCACAGTCACCGTGCTGTTCGTGCGCCCCGTTGCGCTGCGCCACGTGCTCCGGCCCCAGGTGGAGCGATTCGGTGTGGACGCGCTGGTCGGCAAGGCTGCCTACGTCGTATCGGAGGTGACGGGCCTGGGCGGCAGGGTCCGTATCGACGGTGAGGAGTGGACGGCCCGCGCCTACGACGAGACGCTGGTGATTCCACCAGGAAAGACCGTCGACGTCATGGAGATCAGCGGCGCCACCGCGATCGTCTACCCCCGGGACTGAAGCCATGGAAACCTCAGCGTTCCTCATCACCGGCCTCGTCGTCGCGCTGATCGCGGTTTTCACCGTGGTGCGGGCGGTCCGTATCGTGCCCCAGGCCCGCGCTCGCAATGTCGAGCGGCTCGGCCGCTACTACCGGACTCTGGATCCCGGCCTCAGCCTCGTCATCCCTTTCATCGACCGGGTTCATCCGGTGATCGATCTGCGGGAACAGGTCGTTTCCTTCAAACCGCAACCGGTCATCACCGAGGACAACCTGGTCGTTGAGATCGACACCGTGCTCTATTTCCAGGTGACCGACCCGCGAGCGGCTTTCTACGAGATCGCGAATTTCCTTCAGGCGGTCGAACAACTCACCGTGACCACCTTGCGCAACGTCGTGGGATCCATGGATCTGGAAAAGACCCTCACCTCACGGGACACCATCAACAGCCAGCTCCGTGGCGTGCTGGACGAGGCCACCGGGAAGTGGGGGCTGAGGGTCAACCGGGTGGAGATCAAGGCCATCGACCCGCCGCAGTCCATCAAGGACGCGATGCAGAAGCAGATGCGAGCCGAGCGGGACAAGCGGGCCGCGATTCTCGGGGCCGAGGGGCAGCGCCAGTCCCAGATCCTCACCGCCGAAGGCGACAAACAGGCCGCCGTCCTGCGCGCGGAGGGTAACCGTACCGCTGCGATCCTCCAGGCCGAGGGCCAGTCCCGGGCCATCGACGAGGTGTTCCAGGCCGTACATCGCAACGACCCCGACCCCAAGCTGCTCGCCTACCAGTACCTTCAGACGCTGCCCCAGCTCGCGCAGGGCTCGGGCAACAACTTCTGGGTGATCCCCAGCGAGATCACCTCCGCACTCCAGGGCATGTCCCGCGCCTTCACCGAGGTGCTGCCCCAGTCGCCGGCCACCCGCGAGAAACCTTCGGACGACATGGTCACCCAGGCCGCCAACGACAAGGCCCAGGCCGCCGAAGCCGCTGCCGAGGCCCTCGCCGAAGCAGCAAAGGCCGAGCGCGTCACCCCCGATACCCTCCCGTCCCACCCGCCTCGCTGACGGCGGTCGGTCGGGGCTGGAGTCGCGCTGATTGCCCGAGCCCGGCCGACGGAGGCGAGTTCCGCATGCGTGCGGCTACGAGTTTCGTCTACATGCATCGCAGCGTCTGCCATGGCTCCGGCCTACCTGGCCAGGTGTCGGATTCGGTCGGCGAGCGGCGCTTCGAGGCCTGCGGTCCCCAAGGGGGAACCGTGCTCGCCGTCGCGGGCCCGGGAGCGGGGTGAGCCGCCCCTGACACGCGTCCGGCATCGGCATCGGAATCGGCACGACGGGGTGGTCAGGGCAGGTCGAAGCGGTGGCGGGGAGCGGACCAGTCCGCTGCCGCCGTCACCGCCCGTTCGACGTCCTCGTCGAGGAGCAGCCGCGTAGAGGTCGGTGCGGCTCGGTACGACGGCGACGGCCATGCCCTGCACGTCGTTCCCGCCCTCTTGCAGCCGGGCGAACCGCCAGGCCCGCGCCGGTATGTCCTCCGGCGCGCTGTGCGGGTAACGCCGCCGGGTGAGCCGCGCGGTGGGCTCGCCCCGCTCACTGACCGGTACGGCCCGTGTACTCGTCCAGCGTGACAGCGGAAGCGACAGCGTGGGCTCCTGCACGATGAAATCGGCCGTCGTCAGGCCCCGTACGGGCTCCCCGCCGTGCGTCGCCACCGGGAGGTCGAGCAGCAGACGGCCGTCGCCGGGCAGCAGGTCGCCCTACCACGCGCCGAAGACGACCGTGTGTCCGCGCCGCATCAGATAGCCGTCGCCGGCGTCGGCGAGTGTGCGCGGGCGATTGGTGTGCGGGGTGTCGCAGAAGTACTGCACAGCCCGCTTGTTGCCCCGGTTGCCCCAGTCGAAGAACAGGCGACGCCGCCCGCCGCCGACCGGCCGGAGGATTTCGACGTCCCCGCTGAACCGCACCCTGCCCGTGCTGTCGCGCGGTGCGAGTGCGAGGTCGGTGATCGAGTCGTGGGCGGGTGCGTCCGGATCGACCGAGTAGTGGGCCGTGGCGGTGATCACTTCGTATGCCCCGCTCCCGGCGAAGCGATGACCGTCGGCGAACGGCTCACGGGAGTGGATCTCCAGCCGCACCGGTGACTCCTGCGGCTCGTGCGGAGCGTGGCTCATCGGCCCGCTCCGTGCAGCGGTGCAGAGTCGGGCCGCCAGCCCAACTCGGGGGCGATCAGGTGCCGTACGTCGTGCAGGATCTGTTCGTAGTCGGACCGGTGAAACTCGTAGGGCAGCTCAAGGCGCAGCTCCGGGACGGCCGCGACCACGGGATCCGCGGCCAGTTGCTCCAGGATCTGGTCCGCCGTCCCGACCACGTCCGGGGCGAACAGGATCCGCTTCGGGCCCTGTGGCGCCAGGGTTCGCGCGTGCCGACTCGCCGCGTACTCCCGGTAGCGGGCGCGGGTGGACGCGTCCGCGCTGTCGAAGGGCACGATCACCCGACCCAGCGCCACCCGTGTCGGAGGCTCCCCGGAGAGGGCGCGCCGGTACTCGGAGAGCAGGGCGAACTGGGCCGTGGTGAAGTCGTCGGTGCCTTGGCCGGTGACGATGTTGCCGCTGAGCAGGTTCAGGCCGTGCTCACCGGCCCACCGGACCGAACGCAGACTGCCGCCGCCGTACCAGACCCGGTCCACCAGGCCGGGGTTGTGCGGCTGCAGGCGTGGCCGCTGGGTGTTGCCGGGTGACTGGATCACCGTGTCCGGGCCGCCGAGGTAGTCGCCGCGCAGATGGTCGATCAGGCGGGCGATCCTGCCGTACGACAGGTCGAAGCCGCGCCAGTCCCCGTCGTACACCAGGTCGCCGAGGAGTTCGGCGTGCGGCATGCCGGTGCTGAGCCCGACCTGGAGCCGGCCTCGGGACAGGACATCGGCCAGCGCAAGGTCCTCGGCGAGCCGGAACGGGCTCTCGTACCCGATCGGGATGACGGCGGTCCCCAGCTCGACCCGCTCGGTGCGCTGACCGGCCGCGGCGAGGAAGACCGCGGCCGAGCCGACACCGTGTTCGAGATGGCGTTGCCGGATCCACGCGCCGTCGAAGCCGAGCCGTTCGCCGTACTCGAACAGCTGTAGCGTCTCCTCCAGTCCCGTGTACGGGTCGTCGTCGGCGAAGTTGCCCGGGGTGAGAAAGGCCAGCGAACTGATCGCGGGGGTGCTCATACGGCGTTCTTCCGTCCTGGTCCGGTCCTGGTCGGGTCGGGGTCGTCTGGGGGTCGTCCTGGTGGCGCCGGGTGTTCAGGACCCGCCGCGCTCGCGCGGGAGCTTCTCTCCGGCCTCGATCGCCACGGGCAGCCGGTTCTCGGCCGGCGGCAGCGGGCAGGTGGCCAGGTCGGTGTAGGCGCAGGGCAGGTTGGTCGCCCGGTTGAAGTCCAGGACGACCGTGCCGTCGGCGGCGGGCGCACCGAGGGAGAGAGCCCGGTTGGCCGCGTAGGTGGTGACCCCGGAGGTTGCGTCGGTGAACAGCACCAGCAGACTGCCTGGGCCGTGCCCGGGGAACGCCGTCAGGGCCAGCGGACGTCCGTCCAGCTCGAACTCGACCCGGCCCGGTGCGTCGTACACGTGCTCGAGGCCCTCGACCGCAGCGCCCACGGTCGTCGGTCGCGGCTCGTCGAAGGCCGTGTAACGGCCGGTCACCGACCAGCGGGGCTGCGGGGCGTAGGCGGGCGTGCCGGTGAACGCGGTGCGCAGCGGATTGTCCGGGTGCCGGGGACGGACGATGTCGTGTCCGCCGCGCTTGGCCACCTCAATCACGGCGTCACCCCAGACCGCGTTGACCCCGCCGCGCTCCGGGATCACCCCGAAGCGGTGCTCGCCGTGCACGGGAGTGCCGTCGACGACCAGTTCCTCACCGTCGCCGAGGACCACGACGACCCCGTCGGCGCCGGTCGACCAGGCGCCCGGAGCGTCCGGGAAGCGCTGCGGCTCGTCGGCGAGCCAGTGCAGGCCGGTGACGGCGAGGAACCCGTGCGGGTCGGCGAGCCGTGTCTCCTGCCCGGTGTGCCACTCCTGCCAGTCGTGGGTGAAGGCGGACAGGTCTGCGGTGGTGTCCTGAACGGTCATGCGTTTTCCTTCTCTGCCTCTTCGAGTGTTTCTTCCAGCGGTTCGGCCTCGGCCGTGGTGTGACGGCCGCCGGGAATCGCCGCGAGCAACTCGCGGGTGTAGTCGTGGCGCGGGCGGGTGAAGAGCTCCTCGGCGGTCCCCGTCTCGACGACCC
This sequence comes from Streptomyces sp. SID12488, assembly GCF_010548275.1. Lineage (GTDB taxonomy): Bacteria > Actinomycetota > Actinomycetes > Streptomycetales > Streptomycetaceae > Streptomyces. Next base: position 190,020 of record NZ_JAAGLT010000006.1, on the reverse strand, counting down.
GGCCTGAGCGCATCACGGCGACGTGGTGCGCGATCTGGCGTACGACGGCCAGGTCGTGCGAGATGAACAGGTACGCCACTCCGGTGTCGGCCTGCAGTTCGGCGAGCAGTTCGAGTACCTGGGACTGGACGGACACGTCGAGCGCGGACACCGGTTCGTCGCACACCACCAGGTCGGGGGAGAGCGCCAGGGCGCGGGCGATCGCGACGCGCTGCCGTTGGCCGCCGGACAGCTCCGCCGGGCGGCGCTCCAGCGTCGACTTGGGCAGCGCGACCCGTTCGAGCAGTTCACCCGCCCGGGCGAGCCGCGAGACACGGTCACCGACCTTGAACGCGCGCAGCGGCTCGGTGATCACCTCGCCGATGGCGAACCGGGGATCCAGTGAGGCGTACGGGTTCTGGTAGACGAGCTGGGCCCGGCGGCGCAACTGCCGTGCCTGCGCCCCGCCTGCGGTCGTGATGTCGGCGCCGTCGAAGACGATGCGGCCGGAGGTCGCGTCGGTCAGCCGGAGCACCAGACGGGCGGTGGTCGACTTCCCGGAACCGGACTCGCCGACCAGGGCCAGCGTGCGGCCCCGGTGGAGGGTGAAGCTGACGTCGTCGACGGCGCGCAGCGTGCGGGCCGAGCCCGCGGTGCGGGGGAGCCGGAACTCCTTGACCGCGTTGCGCACCTCGACCAGCGGCGCGGCTTCGGCAACGGAGGTGGCCGCGAGCGGGAGCGGGACCCGGGGGCGTGCGGTGGCCAGGCTCGGGGCGCTCGCCAGCAGCCGTCGGGTGTACTCGTGCTGCGGATCGCCGAGGATGGCACGGGTCGGACCGGCCTCGACGACCCGTCCCTCGGACATGACGACGATCCGCTGCGCCCGGTCGGCGGCGACGCCGAGATCGTGCGTCACCAGCAGCACCGCCGTGCCCAACTCCTCGGCGAGGTGCTGGAGATGGTCGAGGATGACCCGCTGCACGGTGACGTCCAGCGCGCTCGTCGGCTCGTCCGCGATGATCAGCTTGGGCCTGCCCGCGATGGCGACGGCGATCAGGGCGCGTTGCTGCATCCCCCCGGACAGTTCGTGCGGGTACTGCCGGGCACGGGTGGCGGCGTCGGGCAGCCCGGCCCGGTCCAGGATCGCGATCGCGTCCGCCGGGGCGGAGCGGCGGGTCGCCAGCCCGTGGATGCGCAGCACCTCGGCGACCTGTTCGCCGATGCGTTTGACCGGGTTGAGCGACACCGTGGGGTCCTGGGGCACCAGGCCGATCTGCGCACCGCGTACGGTTCGCAGCTCCTGCTCCGACAGCGCGGCGAGGTCGTGCCGCCCGAAGCGGACCGTCCCGGCGTCGATTCCGCCGTTCGCCGCCAGGAGCCGGACGATCGCGTGCGCGGTCGTGCTCTTGCCGGATCCGGACTCGCCGACCACCGCGGTCACCTGGCCCGGCCACACGTCGAGGTCGACGCCCCGAACGGCCGGTACGGTGCCGCCGCGGGTGCGGTACGACACCGTCAGGCCCCGTACCTCCAGCAGGGGTTCCGGTGTGTTCGTCACGTTGCCACCCGTTCCGGGGTCGTTGGGCGTGAGGTCGGTCGCCGTGGGGCCGGTCATCGCTGTCGGGACCATTCGCCGTCCAGCGCTCGCGCGATGCGGTTGGTGGCCAGCACGGTCGCGGCGATCGCCAGACCGGGCAGTGCGGTGAGCCACCAGGCGTTGCCCAGATAGTTGCGCCCGTCGGCGATCAGCGTGCCCCACTCCGGCGCCGGCGGCGGTGCCCCGTAGCCGAGGAAACTCAGCGACGACACGGCCAGGACGGAGGTGCCGAAGTCGAGGGTGGCCAGGACCATCACCGGGCCCGCAGCGTTGGGCAGTACATGCCGGCCGAGGACCGAGTACCAGCGGGACCCGCACGAGCGGGATGCCTCGACGAAGACCGCCTGCCGCACCCGCAGCACCTCCGCGCGCGTCACCCGGGCGAAGGCGGCGACGCTGGCGGCCCCGACCGCGACCGCGACCTTCACAGTCCCGTAGCCCAGGGCGGTGACCAGCGCCAGGGACAGGAACAGCGCCGGGATCGACAGCAGTACGTCGACGAAGCGCATCAGCACGTCGTCGACCCAGCGGCCGACGAACCCGGCGACCAGCCCGATGAGACCGCCGACCACGAAGGCGACCGCCACCGCTATCAGAGTGGCCTTCAACGACAACTGGGCACCGTGCACCACCCGCGAGAACAGATCGCGTCCCAGTTCGTCGGTGCCGAACCAGTGTGTGCCGCTGGGGCTGCTGAAGTTCTGCGACGGCACCCCGCGCAACGGGTCCTGCGAGGTGAACAGACCCGGCCAGAAAGCGGCCAGCACCACGAGGACCACCACGAGAACCGACACCAGCAGGCCGGGCCGGCGCACGAGGAACCGCAGGACGCGCCGCGGTTCGAGACCTCGCCCGGTCTTCGGGCCGATGCCGGGTTCGACCGGACGCGGCAGGCCGAGCGCGGCGCCGGTGGCGACATCGTCGACGAGGGGCTGGGTCATGCGAATCTCCCCTTGCTGCCGGAGGCCACGACGATCCGCGGGTCGAGGAGCGGATAGACGAGGTCGACGATCAGATTGGCCAGTACGAAGATGAGCGCCCCGAACACCACGACCCCCTGGACCAGCGGGAGGTCCTGGGCCGTGACCGCGGCGGCCGTCACCCGGCCCAGGCCGTCGCGGGAGAACACGGTCTCGACGACCACCGAACCGGCGATCAGCTGCCCGGCCAGCAGTCCTACGACCGTCAGCGCCGGCAGTGACGCGTTGCGCAGCGCGTGCCGCAGATGAATACGCCAGGGTCCGGCGCCCTTGGCCCGCGCGGTCTCCACATAGGCCTGATCGAGGGCTGTGAGCAGGCTCTTGGCCAGTACCTGTGCGACCAGCGCGCCGGTCGGGATCGCCAGCGTCAGTGCCGGCAGGACCAGGCCCCGCAACCCGTCGTTGCCGAACGCAGGGAACCAGCGCAGCCGGAAGGAGAACAGCTCGACGAGCAGCAGCCCCACCCAGAAGGTCGGCACCGACACACCCAACGGCGGCAACGACAGCAGCAGTTGCCGCAGCCACCGCCGCGAGGTGTAGGTCGCCAGCACCGCGAGACCGCCGCCGAGGAGCACCGCGAGCAACAGCGCCGTACCGGTCAGGGCCAGGGTCTGCGGCAGCGCGTCGCCCAGGGCCGAGGTCACCGGACGGCCGGTGGAGACCGAGTCGCCGAAGTCCCCGCGCACAGCCTTGCCGAGATAGTCGGCGTACTGCACCAGCACCGGCTTGTCGAAGCCGTACTCGTGCCGGAGCCTGGCGAGCTGCGCGGGATCGACCTGCCCGGAGTCCGCCCCGGCGCCGGCCATCGCCGACACCGGGTCACCGGGCAGGAGGTCCAGCACCAGGAACGAGACCGTGTAGGCCGCCCACAGCACCCCGAGCGCCTGCGCGACGCGCTTGATCACATACCGGCGCATGCGCTAGCCGATCCAGGTGTCGTGCAGCTGGATCCGGCTGGAGGCCTCGAAGTCGAGGTCGTGCACCTTCTTCGCCACCCCGAGTTGGGTCTGCAGCTCCACCACGGGCACCACATAGGCGTTCCGCACGATCAACTGCTGTGCCTGGGCGACCAGTTGCTCACGCTTGGCCGCGTCGACGGTCGCCGCCTGCTGGGTCAGCAGGGAGTCGAGCGGGCTCGTCGGCAGGTGGTAGAAGTTGGCCAGCTTCGTGGAGAACTGGCTGCGCAGGATGTCCGGGTCGGCGCGGGTGATGTTGCCCCACACGGCGTCGAAGTCACCGGCCTGCAGCGTGGTGGCGAACTGGGTGATCTGCCGTTCCTTGAGCACGATCTCAATGCCGACGTCCTTCAGTTGCTGCTGAACCAGCTCCAGCGCGGGCTGGTTCGTGGCCGCGTTGGCGAACCATGTGACGTCGAGGCTCAGCCTGGTGCCGTTCTTCGTCCGGATGCCGTCACTGCCCGCCTTCCAACCGGCCGCATCCAGCAGGGACTTCGCCCTCGCCGCGTCAAAGGAGAGATCCGAACCGAGGCTCGTGTAGTCCGGGGTGGTGTGCGCGAGGATGCTGGTGGCCGGCTGGGTGCCGGTCGGGAACACGGCGTCGACGATCTGCTGCCGGTCGATGGCGAACAGGATCGCCTGACGCACCTTCACGTCCTTCAGTACGGGACGGGAGTTGTTCAGTCCCAGGTTGAACACGTTGCCCGGGTTGGCTCGCCGCAGCAGGTTCACCTGGCCGCCCTTGAGCGCCGCTTCGTTGGCCTTGGCGACGCTGCTGATCGCGTCGACCTGCCCGGACTGCAGACTGCCGGTGCGCACCCCGGCCTCGGGTACGACCTTGAACACCACCTTGTCGAGGTAGGCCTCGCCTTCCTTGCTCCACAGCGAGGAACCCCAGGCGTACTTGGTGCGCTTGGCCAGGGTGATCGACTGGTTCTGCACATACTGCTTCAGCGTGAACGGGCCGCTGCCGACGATTCCCTCGCTGCACTTCTGCTGCGGGGACTTCTTCGCGCTCGCCGAGGACTCGATGCCCAGCGAGAACGTCGAAGTCGCCTGCAGGAACTGCGCGTTGGGCTGCGCGAACTTCACCCGCACGGTGAGCGGGTCGACCACGGTCGTGCTCTCCAAGCCGCTCAGGTATCCCTGGGCGAGGGTGCCCAGGGCGCCGAGCTTCGGTACCGCGTCGAAGTTGTCCTTGACCGCCTGCGCCGTCAGCGGTGTCCCATCGCTGAAGGTGACGCCCGATCTCAGGTGGAAGGTGAAGGTCGTCGCGTCCGAGCTGACGTCCCAGCTCTTGGCCAGCCACGGCACGATCTTGCCGGTCTTCGAATCCTGGTCGGTCAGGGAGTCGACGATCTGGCGCAGCGAGTAGATGGTCTCGTTGCTGGCGACCTGCTGGGGATCGACGCAGCCGGAGTCGGAACCCACCGCGAAGGTCAGTGTGCCGCCGGACGTCGCCCGGCCGCTGTCGTTGCTCGAACTGCTGCCGCTGCCGGACGAGCACGCGGTCAGCAGCACGCTGGTGCTGAGGAGTGCGGTCAACGCGGCCCATCGGGGGCCGGGGCGGGAATCCGGATGCGCAGTCACGGAAAGGTTTCTCCTACTCGAAAGCCGGCACGCACGGGTGCGTGCGGACCAATGGAGATGCGTGGACGGAGCCGCGCCCAGGAAACGGCGACACCGCGAGAAGAGGCCAAGGGACCAAGAGGCCATGAAGGGAAAGGGGGGAAGGAGGTCCGCTGCGGGTTCGAACCCGGAGGTGCCGACGGTGAATGCCGACAGTCAGCTGTGGGACGTGGTCAGCCGCGACACAGACAACTGGAGATGCGCTGCAGGTCGATGTGACGTCGCCGGGAGAACCGGGAAAGAGCCGCCACGGCAGCGCTGGAGGGGCTGGAGACGCTGCTGTGCCGCACGCTCATTCCTCCATGTCCGGGCCCCCGCGACGGGGCCACGCGCTTGCCGGGTCGGCGACCCGGCCGGGCTTTCACCTGGAGCACCCCACCGCGTCGGAGGGTTGCCGGTCAGCTAGCCAGGGCTTGATGCTGACACTCGATGCCAGTTGAAAGTTACCGATCGCCGCCGCAATTCGTCAATGTCATGAGGTGGCCGGACCGCGCGCGGCGGCGAATCCCATGTGCTGAGATGCGGCTCCGTGCCGTACTCGGTCGAGTTCCGGTGCCTGCCCGCCGTCGGCACGGCGCTCACGACCTGGGCCGTCAGGACATCACCCTGTACGACGGGTCGCCGGAGGAGTGGTTCCAGGATCCCTCCCGGCCGCTCGCGCAGACCCCATGACGTGGTCAGGGCTGCCGAATTGGCCGTCTCACCTGATGGTCACTCGCATTGACATCCCTTGTCGGGACATGCCTAACTTGCGGCGCAGACCAAGATGCCTCAGGGCCGGAGAAGTGATGGTGACAGCGATGTACGCAGCTGACGGGACGACCGCACTGCGGCGCCTCGGCCGCGTCCTGCTGTGCACGGACCGCTCCGTCGACCTGCTGCGCGTCAACAGCGCGCTCTGTACGGCCACTTGCCGCACCCTCTGTCGAGGCTGACGGCTTTCTGAGGCTCTGTTTCTGAATCTCCGAGTCTCGGACTTTCTCTGACGACCACCGTGTTCGCGGTGTGCCCTCTCCCTGCCCAGCTCCCGTTCCGCGTGTACCCCGTGCGTCGTCTCGTGCCGAGCCGCTCCCGGGCGGCGCGGTGCTGCCGCCCTCCGCGGTCCTGGGTGTCCGAAACCGCTGGAGCCCTCCATGAGCGAAACTCCCGGCGTCGCTGTGTCCTCCGGATCAGCGCCGCCCACCGAGGCGATACCTCGCCCAGACACCCCAGACACCCATGAGGTCCCCTCCGCACCGATGCCCCTGGCCGCGCAGCGAGTCCTCCCGATCCGGCGTCCCGGCCGATGGATCCTCACAGCCGCCGTCCTCGTGCTGGTCGCCCAGATCGCCCACGGGCTGGCGACCAACCCCTTCTACCAGTGGGACCGGTTCCAGTACTGGTTCCTGCGCCCGACGATCCTCGACGGTCTGCTCATCACCCTCGAAGTGACGCTCTACAGCGCGGTGTTGGGCCTGCTCGGCGGCATCTTCCTCGCTCTGGCACGGCTTTCCAGGAGCCCCGTACTGCGCGCCGTGAGCTGGATCTACGTCTGGCTGTTCCGCTCGGTTCCGCTCATCGTCGTCCTGCTCTTCCTCTACAACTTCAGCGCGCTGTACCAGACGCTGAGCCTGGGCGTCCCCTTCGGCCCGGCGTTCTTCACCTTCGACGAGTCGCGGCTCGCCACCGACATGGTCGTCGCCGTCGTCGGCCTCAGCCTCAACGAGGCCGCCTACGCGGCGGAGGTCGTCCGCGGCGGCATCCTCTCCGTCGACCAGGGCCAGCACGAGGCCGCCTCCGCCCTCGGCCTGCCGAAGCGCTACCAGTTCGCGAAGATCGTCTTCCCGCAGGCGCTGCGCTCCATCACCCCGAACTACGTCAACCAGCTGATCGGCCTGATCAAGGGCACCTCGCTGGTCTTCTACGTGTCCCTGCTCGACCTCTTCGGCAGCGTGCAGAGCATGGGCAGCACCTACCCAGGCGACATCGTGCCGCTGTTGCTGGTCGCCACCGTCTGGTACCTGATCCTCACCAGCGTCGTGTCCGTCATCCAGTTCTACGTCGAGCGGTACTACGCCCGGGGCGCCACCCGCACCCTGCCGCCGACGCCGTTGCAGACGCTGCGGACCGGGGTCACCGACCTCCGGGCCCGCATCCGCAAGGAGGCCGCCGTATGACCGCCGGGACGCTCGACGACACGGCAGCCACCGTCGAGGTGCACGACGTGCACAAGTGGTACGGCACCCACCGGGTGCTGAACGGCGTGGACCTGACCGTGCGGCCCGGCGAGGTCACCGTGATCCTCGGCCCGTCCGGCTCGGGCAAGTCCACCCTGCTCAGGGTGATCAACCACCTGGAGAAGCCCGAGATCGGCCATGTCAGCGTCAACGGCGAGCTGATCGGCGTACGCAGGCATGGTGACCGCCTGAAGGAGCTCAGCGAGCGGGTGATCCTCACCCAGCGCAGCCGTATCGGCTTCGTCTTCCAGAACTTCAATCTCTTCCCGCACCTGACCGTGCTGGACAACGTGGCCGCGGCTCCGGTGGCGACCGGGAAGCTCGGCAAGGCGCAGGCCGTCGCGCTCGCCCGTGAACTCCTGGACCGCGTCGGCCTGGCCGACAAGGTGGCCGCCTACCCACGGCAGTTGTCGGGCGGCCAGCAGCAGCGCGTGGCCATCGCCCGCGCCCTCGCCCTGCGCCCCGGAGTCATCCTCTTCGACGAGCCGACCTCCGCCCTCGACCCCGAACTGGTCGGCGAGGTACAGGCCGTCATCAAGGATCTGGCCGGGAGCGGCACCACCCTTGTCATCGTCACCCACGAGATCGGCTTCGCCCGTGAGATCGCCGACCGGGTGGTCTTCATGGACGGCGGCGTGATCGTCGAACAGGGCTCGCCCGCCGAGGTGTTGGACCACCCGAAACAGGAGCGGACCAGGGACTTCCTGAGCAAGGTCCTCTGATCCGCAGGGCGTTCCTCCCCGAGCTCGCGGTCAACCCGGACCGCCCCCCCCACACACACTCACCGCACAACCGACAAGGAAATCAAGGACAACCATGCGCACCCTCAGCCTCCGCAGCAGATTCCACCGTGGCGTCATCGCGTCCGCAGTCGTCGCCTCTCTCGCTGCGGGACTCGCCGCGTGCGGCGGCGACAGCGACGCCGCTACCAAGACCGACAGCGCGCCTGCCGGGACGGTCACCGTCGGGGCCCTCTCCAACGGCGCTGCCAAGGAGACCCAGTTGAAGGTCACCGAGGTGAAGTCGATCAGTGCCGAGCTGCCGAAGGCGGTCGCCGAGAGCGGCAAGCTGGTCATCGGTGTCGGCGCGCTGCCTGCCGGGTTCCCGCCGCTGGCGTACGTGGGCGACGACCAGAAGACCCTCACCGGTGCCGAGCCCGACCTCGGCCGGCTGGTCGCCGCGGTGCTCGGCCTGAAGCCGGAGGTGAAGAACTCGACCTGGGACAACCTGTTCGTCGGGATCGACAGCGGCAAGGTCGATGTGGCGTTCTCCAACGTCACCGACACCGAGGAGCGCAAGAAGAAGTACGAGTTCGCCTCCTACCGGCAGGACAACCTCGCCTTCGAGGTGCTGAACAAGAGCACCTGGAACTTCGACGGCAACTACGAGAACCTCGCCGGCCAGACCGTCTCGGTGGGCGCCGGCACCAACCAGGAGAAGATCCTGCTGGAGTGGAAGGGGAAGCTGGAGAAGGAGGGCAAGAAGCTCACCGTCAAGTACTTCCAGGACAACAACAGCCTCTACCTGGCGTTGTCCAGCGGGAAGATCGACGCCTACTTCGGTCCCAACCCCGGTATCGCCTACCACGTCACCCAGGTCGCCAAGACGCCCAACCCGACCCGCAACGCGGGCAAGTTCTCCGGGGCGGGAGCGACTCTCCAGGGTCTCATCGCGGCCACCGCTAAGAAGGACAGCGGGCTGGCCAAGCCGGTCGCGGACGCGATCAACCAGCTGATCAAGGACGGCCAGTACGCCAAGTGGCTTGCCGCCTGGAACCTCTCCAACGAGGCCGTCACCACCTCCCAGGTCAACCCGCCCGGGCTGCCGCTCGACAACTCCTGACCTGTCCTTCCGCCACCCGTCACAGGGACTCCGCCGTGCCACGGCGGAGTCCCGGCCGCGCCCGACCGCGTTCAAGACGCGCACTCCAGACACGCGTTCCAGATACGGAGACTCGCACCGACATGTCCACCAGCGTCCACCACGCCACGTCCCCGAGCCCGACGGAACCGCACATCCTGGACAACGCAGCCTGGGCCGCGCTGTCGGGCCCGCACGCCCATCTCGCCGAGCGCAACGGCCGGGCCGCCCGCTACCCGACCGACGTATCCCCGTTCGCCGCGCTGGAGGACCCCGCCGACCCCCACGCCTGGGAAGACCTGGCCGCACTGGTGGGACCCGGCAACGTCACCCCGGTCACCGCGGTCCAGACAGTCCCCGACGGCTGGGAGATCGAGCAGTTCGGTGAGGGCGTCCAGCTCGTCGACACCGCCCTGTACGCCGAACCCGCACCCGAGGCCGTACGGCTCGGGCCCGCCGACGTAACCGAGATGCTCGACCTTGTCGCCCTCACCAAGCCCGGCCCCTTCCTGCCCCGGACCGTCGAACTCGGCACCTACCTCGGAATCCGGGAGCACGGACGGCTGATCGCCCTGTCCGGCGAACGCCTGCACCCACCGGGCTGGACCGAGATCAGCGCCGTCTGCACCCATCCCGACCACCGCGGCCGGGGCCTGGCCACCCGACTGGTCCGCGCGGTCGCGGCAGGTATCAGGGAACGCGGCGAAACCCCTTTCCTCCACGCGGCGGCCGACAACACCAACGCGATCCGGCTCTACGAGTCGATCGGGTTCACCCTGCGCCGCCGTACGCGGTTCGCGCTGGTGCGCACGCCGGGTGGCGACGAGCAGGAAGAGCGGGAAGCCGGACAGCCGGAAGAAAGGGCTTAGCCGTGCGGTTGTGCCTGCTGACCCGTGATTGGCAGTGCTGCGGGGCCCGCGAGCGCCAGGCCGACAAGAAACGGCGCGGGGACGGCGGGCCTGTACACGGCCCGCACCTCCCAGGAAGCGATCGACGCCTACCGGCCCGTGTTCGAGGGGAACCTGGAATTCCAGAAACGGCTGGGCCTGGAGCCGGTGTTCGCGACCCTGGAAGACTTCGTGGAACGCAGCTCTGCCCTGATCGGCAGCCCCCCAGCAGATCATCGAGAAGGTGCACCGCTACCACGAACAGTTCGGGCACACCGTGCTGCATCTGCACGCGGACGCAGGAGGACTGACGGACCGTCAGCATCGGGGCTCCCTCGAACTCTTTCAGTCGGACATCGCGCCGGTGCTGCGCGGCGAGATCCCCGACCCGCCGTTTACATGGGGCCCGGTCCTCGCAGAGCCTGAGACCAGCCCCGTTCCCGCCGACCACCGAGCCGACCACTGAGGAGTCCTCCATCCATGTCCGACATCCCCCTCGGCGTCCTCGACCTGGTCCCGATCTCGTCCGGCTCCACCGCCACCGAGGCGCTGCGCAACTCCATCGACCTGGCCCGCCAGGCCGAGAGTTTCGGGTACGCCCGTTACTGGTACGCCGAGCACCACCTCAACCCGGGTGTCGCCGGCACCTCGCCCGCAGTCGTCCTCGCCCTGACCGCGTCCGCGACCTCGACCATCCGGCTCGGCTCCGGTGCCGTACAACTCGGGCACCGCACCGCCCTGTCCACGGTCGAGGAGTTCGGCCTGATCGACGCGCTGCACCCCGGACGCCTCGACCTGGGCCTCGGCCGCTCCGGCGGACGCCCGCCCGGCGGACCCGCCACCCCAGTACCGAACGCGACCCAGGTGGTTGATGGTCACACCCCCAACGGCCTGCGCATCCCGCCCCGGTTCTCCTTCGAGCATCTGCTCGGCTCACCGCGCGTCGCCCTCCAGCGCAAGCTGCTCCTGCTGCCGAGCGCCGAGTCGCAGGACTACGGTGAGCAGATCGACGACGTCCTCGCGCTGCTGGCGGGCACGTATCGCTCGGCGGACGGCGTCGAGGCCCATGTCGTGCCTGGCGAGGGTGCCGACGTCGAGATCTGGATCCTGGGCAGCAGCGGCGGCGAGAGCGCCAAGGTCGCGGGCCGCAACGGTCTGCGGTTCGCGGCGAACTACCACGTCAGTCCGGCTTCGGTGCTGGAGGCCGCGGAGGGATACCGCGCCGCGTTCCAGTCCTCCGATGTCCTGGACAAGCCGTACGTCAGCGTTTCCGCGGACGTCGTGGTCGCCGAGGACGACGAGACCGCCCGCGAACTCGCCACCGGCTACGGCCTCTGGGTGCGCAGCATCCGTAGCGCCGAGGGCGCGATCCAGTTCCCCACGCCCGATGAGGCGCGCGCCCACGTATGGTCCGACGCGGACCGGGCCCTGGTCCACGACCGCATCGACACCCAGTTCGTCGGCTCCCCGGGCCGGGTCGCCGACAGGCTGGAACAACTCCAGGAGGCCACCGGCGCCGACGAGTTGCTGATCACCACGATCACCCACGGCCACGCGGACCGGGTGCGGTCCTACGAGTTGCTGGCCGAGGAGTGGCGCAAGAGGTGAGGCCCCGGTGGCGTCACGGGGTGGGGTGACCGGGTTCGGCCGGTCCGGAGACATGGCTGTCCCCGGTGAGCGCGTGGAGCACCAGTACGGCATTGGAGCGGTCCGGTGCCGGCCGCCCCCGGGTCTCGAACGCCAGCCGCGCTCCAAGCAGTTCACCAAGTGGTCCCTGTCCGCGTGCTGGCAACTGGGCGCGAGCCCCACGTACGCGGTGCTGTCCACTCTGCTGGGCCAGTTGCGGGCCGAGCACGGCTGGCCGGAGCAGGCTGTGTCGGCGGGGATCCCCAACTCCTGCAGGCTTCCGTGCTGTTGCGGATCGACCGGCTGCCCCACCCTGACAGCGGTGGCGATCCGCACGCGGGCGCCGAGGTCTACGCCCGATTCCGTGCCGAACCGGAACGCTCCTACGCCACCACCCGCCGCGCCGCCGACTACACTCACCACCTCGGCTGCACCGTCAAGCCCCTCACCCTCACCCGCGCCTGCACGGCCGCCACCGGAGAACCCGTCAAGCACGTCATCGACGGCCGTGTCGCCCCGGAGGCCCGACAGCTGCTCGCCCGCAGCGATGAACCGGTCGCGACCATCGCCCGCCGCCTCGGCTTTCTCGAAGCCACCGACTTCGGCAAGTTCTTCACCCGCCACACCGGGGTCACCCCGGGCGCCTTCGTCAGGCGCATCAGAGCCAGCAGTGAAGGGGGCGTCATCCGGTGGGCCCGTAAGCGTGGTTGCGAAAGCGGCGACGGCCCTGAGGCCGCCGCCGCGTGTTCGGTGCGGTGGAGCAGGTCAGCGCTTCGTGTAGATGAAACCGAGCTTGTCGATCTCGTCACCGGAGCGTCCATGGAACCCGGCGAGCTGCCACCCCGACGGCGCGGTGCGTGTCACGCAGTCGGACGTGGTGCTGCCGCCGGCCAGGGTGCGGCCGAGGTTCGTGGCGAACTTGGCATAGAAGATCCGGGTGTGGCCGTCCTTCTCCGCCTGGCACAGTTGGGCGGAGGTGACGTATTCGCCGCTGCCCAGCGTCAGGGACGACGCCGTGCCACCGGTGCCGCCGTGGGTCAGGGTCTTGCCGTTGTCGAGGGTCAGGGCGACGCTGTCGACGCGAGAGCCGCTGCGCAGTGTGAGGCTGACAGGGCGGGCGCCCGCCGGTACGGCGTCCATGTCGTTGTAGTACTCGCCGTGCGGGCCGCCGTACTGGTCGCTGAGCTGGAAGGCGGCATTGCGCGACCAGGAGAAACCGACCGCGACCGGGTCGTGGTCGGAGAGCATCAGGCCGCCATCCGTGAGGAACTTGGCGTGCTCGTTGTTGTAGGACGTGGCGTTGAGCGAGACGAGTCTGCTGCCCCGGTACAGGACCTTGTCGACGATCTCGCAGGTGTTGGGGACGGTGGTCCCGGTCTGGTCGCAGACCAGGGCGTCGGCGCCCTTGGCGGGCGGGGTGCCGCCGCGGATCAGCTGGACCCAGGCGTCGGTCAGCCCGTTGGCGGCGCCGAACTCGGCGATGGTGTCCGCGGAGCGCGTGTAGCGGGTGTTGGTGTCACCCATGACGACGACCGCGTTGCCGACGGAGTGGGTCTTGATGAACGCGGTCAGCTGGTTGAGGTTGTCGGCGCGTGAGGCCAGGTCGCCGTCGTTGGTGCCGGCGTTGGTGTGCAGGTTGTAGAAGTCGACGTAGACGCCCTCGGCGAGGCGCTCACGCATGAAGGTGAAGCCCTTGGGCGTCAGGCAGTCGCCGGAGTCCCACTGACAGGAGTTCCAGTGCACCCGCTCGAAGTCGTCCCCGTCGTAGGGGAGTTTGGACAGGGTGTTGAGGCCGCTGCCGAAGGCGGCACCGCCGCTGGTGGGCGTGCGGTAGGCGTGCGCCGTGTCCGCGGCGTAGAGGTTGGCGTGGTAGTTGAAGTCCTCCTCGACGTGCACGATGTCGTACGGCGCGATGCGCTGGCCGATGGCCGTGGTGCTGGTGTCGCGCGGTGTGGACGCGCTGGAGAGTATCGAGGGCAGGCCCGCGACGTTGTAGGTGAGGGTGCTGAAGGACCCGGAGGCCGGGTCCGCTGCCGCTGCTGGGGACGCGGTCGCGGCGAACCCGCCGCAGGTGACGGCCGCGGCCGTGAGGCAGGTGAGAAGACGGCGCATGAAGCGGAACTCCTGTGAAGTGGGGAGTGGCAGCCGGAACCTACCGCCGGTAACGCGCTTCTGTCGCCCGGTCGGGCGGGGGAGATCGAAACTTGACCGAGTGGTCTGGGCCAGGAGCCTCCGGGGTGGTGCCAACGGAGGGGTTTGACCCCCTCGGAAGACGTTCGGACGGTCGGACGGTCGCAGGATCGGTGACCACTTGCTCAAGGTTCCTGGCGAAGTTCACGAGCGTGGGTGAAGGGTCGTCGAGGGCGGCCTCGTCGGCATGTTCACCCGGTGGAGCCTGGCACCGGTCCGTCCGTTCGGCCGGACCCGATGATGCTCGTACGGATCTTCAGTCCGGGGAACATGTGACTCCTTACGGCGCGAAAGTGTCGTTGTTGACCGAGGTGGTGAATGTGTCTCTCAGGAAAACGAGCAGACTCTTTATTGCCTGCTCAGAACGTGTTTGTGGGGTGTCGATCGGCTCTTCTCCGGGCGTGCGAAAGCCAGTTGTATGCTTTCGTGACTCCTGGGGGTGTCGAAGCCTGCGGTCTCGATAGCGGGTGGTCACCATCGCGTACATCGCCGAGTCCGCCGGCGTCTCGGTGCCCACCGTGTCGAAGGTGCTCAACAGCCGGTCCGGAGTGTCGGACGAGACGCGGGCCCGCATCGAGGAGCTGATCCACCGGTACGGCTACCGCAAGCCGCCGAAGAACCGCAGCAAACTCGTGGAGCTCGTCTTCCGCGAGATGGAGAGCATGTGGGCCGTGGAGATCATCCGCGGCGTCGAAGGACCTGAGCGTGGTGGGCTTCGACGACGTACCGGCCGTCGCCTGGGTGGACCCGCCCCTGACCACCGTCCACCAGCCCCTGGCGGAGATGGCGGTGGCCGCCACCGAACTGGCACTGGCACTGGGGCGCGGCGAGGACGTGCCCCAGGTGGGCGTGGAGATCGCCACCACCCTCACCATCCGCGAGAGCACGGCCCCACCGAAGAGCTGACTGGAGCGGGGGAGAACCCCGGGCCCCGGGTGGGCACCCGGGGCGAGGGGCTGTCCGTCAGCCGACGATGCCGGTCACCGAACCTCCGGACTTCGTCACGCGGTACGTCACGGTGGCACCGCTCCAGAAATGGAAGACGAGCATCGCCTGCACGTTGTCCCGCAGTGAGTTGACGAACTTCGAGGTGAGCAGGAGAGCGTTGCCCGGGTAGTCGGGGGAGAAGGCCTCGTTGAACTCCTGGTACGGAGTCCAGTTCGTCGGGCCGGCATTGCTGCCGTCGGCGTACGTGGCCTCCATGGTCGCCAGCAGGTCACCGCGGAACTGGGTGGGGATGGTGACACCGTTGGTGTTGCCGGTCGCATTGGAGAGGGCCGGCCTGTCGTACGTGGTCACGTGGATCTTCCAGGGCAGGCCCCGGTTGAACCGGGCCTCGACGGTCGCGTTGACCCCGTAGGCGCGGTTGCCGGCCAGCCGGGTGAGTGCGGTGGCCGTGAGCGTGAGCTGGTTGCCGGAGACGGTGTAGTCCCGGCCCTGGGTGAGCATGGTGTTGCCCCGCCAAAGCCCCTGGAAGCCACCGCCGTTCGGGTTCAGGGTGAGCGTCCCGGCGGTGATCGGGCTCGACTTCGCCAGGAAGATCCGGTCCGAGGAGGCCGTTCCCGAGCGGGTGGTCCAACTCGACTTGATCTGGTTGATGATGGCGGGGTCGCGCCACTGGAACGTGGTGCGGTTCAGGAAGTTGAAGGCGTCCCACAGCGCCGTGGTCACTCCGGCCGTGCGGGCTTCGTAGCCGAACTGCTCGAAGTACTTCAGCGCCTCGCCGAGTTCGACACGGGCAGGGTGGTTGTAGTCGGGGTAGTTCAGCAAGCCGTACTCACCCAGGTAGACGGGGATGCCCTTGGAGGTGAGGGTGTTGCGGATCCGGGTGAAGGTGTCGGTCATGTCCTTCTGCGCGGTGGCGTCGAACTTCGTGCCGCCGGCGACGTTCACGCTGAACGGGTACCAGCCGTAGAAGTGCACGGTGGCCACGAGGTTCGGGTCGTTCAGCGACTTCATCCCGCTGACCAGAGCGTCCAGGAATTCCTGGCCGGCATTGGTGTGCAGGGTGGGCAGCATGAGCAGCCGGGTCGAGTTGTTGCCGCCGGACTGGCGCACGACGGTGTGGAAGGCGCTGTTCAGTTCGCTGTTGTACTGGATTCCCTGGGCGTCGGTGGTGTTGTTGAACTGCGGCTCGTTGTTGCTCTCGAAGAGCAACGCCTGCGGGGAGTCACGGAACTTGGCCGCGATCTGGGTCCAGGTGGCCTTGAAGCGGGCCAGGACGTTGTCGTGGTCGGTGGGCATGGTGGCGAGCCATTGCCATGAATCGTGATGGACGTTGAGAACGACGTGGAGGCCGTCGGCCAGCGCCCAGTCGACCACCTGCTTGACGCGGTTCATCCATGTCGCGTCGATCGTGTAGGGAGCGGTGGAGGACTGGTGGCCGCTCCAGGTGACGGGGATCCGGACACTCCGGAAGCCCTGGGCCTTGATGGTGTCGAACAGGGCCTTGGTGGTCAGGGGGTTGCCCCACGAGGTCTCGTCGGGGATGGCGTCGAGGGTGTTGCCCAGGTTCCAGCTGGGCTGCATCGCGGCCACCGTGTCCATCGGGGCGGCGGCGAGCTTGACCAGCGGGAGCCCTGCGCGGGACGCGTCGTTGTGGCTCGGTACGGCGAACGCGGTGGTGCTGGTCAGCCCGATCGCGGCGACCAGTGCCAGGAGGAGGCCGAACAGACGGCCGGGGCCGCGACCGCGGCGCGGGCACCGGGTGGGGTGTTGCGTTCCCTTCATCAGATCTCCTTCGTGGATACCCCCGGCTTCAGCCGGGGGAGGAAACGAAGCTCCTGCGGAGCAGGGCAGCGGGCTGGGTTTCGCCGCCAGGGCGGATCGCAGTGCTCCGGCCCGCAGGTTTGGTCTTAAGTCGTGGCCGCGCTAGTTTGTGAGCGTGACCACGAGCCATGTGAAGCGGGCGTTCAAGTACCGCTTCTGTCCGACCGATGCGCAGGCAGCCGAGCTGTCGCGCACGTTCGGCTGCGTGCGGAAGGTCTACAACCTGGCGCTCGCCGCCCGTAGTGAGGCGTGGGCGCAGCGTCAGGAGCGGGTCAACTACAACGCCACGTCGGCGATGCTGACCGGGTGGAAGAAGACCGAGGAGCTGGCCTACCTCTGCGAGGTGTCGTCGGTTCCGTTGCAGCAGGCGCTCCGGCACTTGCAGGGGGCGTTCACCAACTTTTTCGGCAGGCGGGCCAGGTACCCGACGTTCAAGAGCCGGAAGAAGTCGCGGAAGTCCGCCGAGTACACCACCAGCGGCTTCCGTTTCCGTGACGGCAGGCTGACTCTCGCGAAGATGGCCGATCCGCTGGACATCGTGTGGTCCCGGCCCCTCCCCGAGGGCGTAGCACCGTCCACCGTGACCGTGTCCCAGGACGCGGCCGGACGCTGGTTCGTCTCGATGCTGTGCGACGACAGGCCGGCCATGCCCGGGCCGGTCAGCACGGGCGTTGGTATCGACGCCGGGATCACCAGCCTGGTGACACTCTCCACCGGGGAGAAGGTCACCAACCCGAAGTTCGAGCGCAAGGACCGTGCCCGGCTCGCCAAGGCTCAGCGTGACCTTGCCCGCAAGGCCAAGGGTGACGGGAGCAACCGGGCCAAGGCCCGGCGCAAGGCCGCCAAGGTCCATGCCCGGATCTCCGACCGGCGCCGGGACTTCCTGCACAAGCTGACCACCCGACTCGTTCGTGAGAACCAAACGATCGTGATCGAGGACCTGACCGTACGCAACATGGTCAAGAACCACTCGCTCGCCCGAGCCGTCTCGGACGCGAGCTGGACCGAGATGCGGTCCATGCTGGAGTACAAGGCAGGCTGGTACGGGCGTGAGGTGATCGCCGTGGACCGGTGGTTCCCCTCGTCCAAGCTGTGCTCCCACTGCGGCACCTTGCAGGGCAGGATGCCGTTGAACGTCCGTACCTGGAGGTGCGACAACTGCGGGACGACCCACGACCGGGACGTCAACGCGGCGAAGAACATTCTGGCCGAGGGGCTCTCGGTGTCTGTCTGTGGAGCTGGTGTAAGACCTCAACGGAGTTCTCCGGGCGGGCGGTCTGCGACGAAGCAGAAAACCCCACGGCGCGAGCCGTAGGAATCCCCCTCCGAAAGGAGGGGGAGGATGTCAACTTTGATCCTTCTCTGTTGACCGAGCGGGGTCCGCTCGTGGGTGTGGGGGGATGGCGCGGTACGTGGCCGATGGGGGCACGCGGCGTCGGCTCAGGGGGTGAGCGCCTCGTACTCGAACCAGTCGAAGTGGACCGTCCCGGACGCGGCGTACATGCCGATGACCCGGCCGGTGAAGCCGCCGGCCACCTCGGTCGACAGATAGCGGCCGTCGAGGGCGCCGAGTTCGCTGAACGTGCCGTCCGGTTCCTCGATGCCGAGCGTGAGGTTGTCGGGCCCGGTGCGTGCGTCCCGGGGAGGAGTGGTGGTCACGCGGACGCCGAGGACCACGGGCCCGGCGGGTACGGACCGGGATCCCATGACGGTGCGCAGTGGTCCGATACGGCTGAGGACTCGCACCTCTCCTTCGGATGCCTCGATCTCGTAGTGGTGCTCCTCGTCCAGACGTACGGCGAGACCGCCGCGGCCTTCCGCCGGGTCGACCCGGGTGCGCACCTCGCACGTCAGGTGCTGCTGGCGGCGGCCGACGAACACGACGTCCAACTCGTCGAGGGAGCCGCCCCGGGCGCGCAGCGTCAGCCAGCCGGACCGTTCCTTGGTGGTGCAGTGTTCCGCCGGACGGTCGCGTACGGAGATCCACTGAGGCCGCAGTTCGCTGAGGTCGAAGTCGTCCCGAGCCGCCTCGGCGGGGCCGGGGACGAGCGGCCAGGAGGGCGCGGGCAGTTCGGGTGTCACCTCGCCGACGACGGGCCACCCGTCCACCCACTCGACCGGCGCCAGGAAGGTCTCCCGGCCCAGCACGTGCCAGCCCGGGCTTCCACCGCCCGGCCGGACGCCCAGGAACACCATCCACCATGAGCCGTCGGGCCGCTGGACCAGGTCCGCGTGGCCGGTGTTCTGGATGGGGTGGTCGGTGCCGCGGTGGGTGAGAATCGGATTGTCAGGGCACGGCTCGAACGGTCCCGTGGGCTTACGTCCACGGGCGATCGAGACGCCGTGGCAGCGCTCGGTGCCACCTTCGGCGATGAGCAGGTACCAGTAGTCGCCGATCCGGTACAGGTGCGGTGCTTCCGGAGCCTTGGCGCCGGGGGCACCGGACCACAGCTGGTGCGGCGGTCCGAACGTCTCCCCGGTGTACGGGTCGATGCGGACCTGCGAGACCCCGGCGATCGTGCACCAGCACGTGCCGTCCTCGTCCCAGGCGAGGTCCGGATCGATGCCGGGGACCTCGGGCAGGTGGACCGGGTCGGACCAGGGCCCGGCGGGGTCGGTGGCGTTGAACAGCATGTTGCCGCCGCCCTCGGTCACATTGGTGACGATCAGCCAGAAGCGGCCGTCGTGGTGGCGCAGGGTGGGGGCGTAGATGCCGCCGGACGACGGTGTGCCTGTCAGGCGGAGCTGGCTCGGCCGGTCGAGGGCGTTGCCGATCTGCGTCCAGTGCAGCAGGTCGCGGCTGTGGAAGACGGGGATGCCGGGAAAGTACTCGAAGCTGGAGCAGACGATGTAGTAGTCGTCGCCCACCCGGCAGATGCTGGGGTCGGGGTGGAAGCCGGGGATGACGGGGTTGGGGAAGGTGGCGTCCGCCTGCTGCGTGTCTGACACTCGGTCAAGTCCTCTCGTGGGTGCGGTAGTCGCGCTCTGGTCCGGTGGTGAGTGGGCTCTCAGGACGCCTCGGGCACCGTGCGGTGGGGCAGAACACCTCGGCCTGTGCGGCCAAGCCGCCGAGCCGAGGAGGTGGGGAGGCGTGGCAGGGGGAGGACCGCGGTGGCCTCGGTGCCGGGGCGGCGCCAGACCGTGAGGTGCGTGGTGTCCGGCGCGCGCGGGGCCAGGGCGAGCCAGGGGGTCGCCCCGGGCCGGCAGAGGTGGCCTCCCCGTCGTTGCGCAGGAGCACCTCGGCGCGGAGCACGGGTACTCCGTCCGGCGAGCGGGGGGTCGCCTCCGCGGCGAGCCCGGTCCCGGGGTCGTGGAGTTCGACGCCGAGGAGGTGCCCGTCGGCGTCGCGGGTCACTCGGTGTCTGCGATCCCGCAGCCGTCCGCCGAGGGACGTGTCGATGAGGCGTCCGCCCGGCCAGGCGCGGCTGTGGCCTGCTGCCGTCACCTTCACCAGGGGCAGCGAAGGACACGAACGCCGCTCGGGGGATTCCGGTCGCTGTGCGCGTGGATCGCGTCACGTTGCTCGCGGTAGGCGGCGATCACCACGTCGGCAGAGTACGGGGGTCGTCGCGGCGACCCCTGCCAAGGCGGCGGCTCCGCCGACGAAGCTTCTGCGGTTGTACTCATTGGTCATGGCGGCTGCCCTTTTCCTTCCGAGTGTCGAAGCGCTTCACCTGGCGGCGAACGTTAGTGACATGTTTCTCGCGTAACAAGAGGGGTGAAAGCCAAGAAACTTTCTTCTCTTCGTGACATTGACAGCCTGCTGGGCCGGTGGCAGCGTCGAAGCGCTTCAACAATCCGCACCCAGCCTGTTCAGGGGTCTGCCTCGCGGGTTCTCCGTCCCTGTCCGCCGCCGAAGCGATCGGTGTGGAGGACCTGGCGGTCAACGGACTTGCGCGCACCAGGCTCGCCAAGAGCGTGCACGACGCGGGCTGGGCGCAGTTCGTGGCCGTGCTGGAGTACAAGGCGGCCAGGTACGGGCGCACCCTGGTGAAGATCGGCAGGTTCGAGCCGACCTCCCAGACCTGTTCGGCGTGCGGCGTCAAGGACGGCCCCGTACCCCTGAACATCGGGGAGTGGATCTGCGCCGCCTGCGGCACGGTCCACGACCGTGACCGCAATGCCGCGAAGAACGTGAAAACGGCCGCCGGAGTGGCGGTGACAGCCTGTGGAGCGCAGGTCGGACCAGGACTCGTCCCGGCGCAGCGCGACGAAGCAGGAAGCCACGGATTCCCGACCGGACCCCGCGCCGCGTAGCGGCACAGCAACGGACGAGAAGGCCAGAATCCCCGGGCTTCAGCCCGAGGAGCAAGTCAAACGTGGACAACGGTGACCGTCGCCGGACGCGACCGCGCCCGGAGACGGCATCCACGACCTACAGCTGACTCTGCACGGCGACTTCCGCCTCTCTTCCTCCTCCTCGTGCAGTCCGCACGAGGAGCAAAATGAGTACTACTTATATTCTCCTGCGGCGCCTCGGGCTATCGGCTGTCACTTGCGTAGAGAGTGTTTGCGGCCAGGGCTAAATCAATCAGGAATTATCATAAAAGGTGCATATGCTCGTCGTTCTGTGCGTCACGCATGTTACGTCAGTGAAAAAGATTCATGCCCATCGTCTTGACGTACCCGGTGTTCTGGGCCGATAAATGCAACTCATAACCCATTGAGGCTGCAGGAGGACACCGCGGATGAGACCCCTACGCATCGGTGCGGGGCTGAGCAAGGCGCTTGCGGCGGCGGTTGTCGTCTGTGCGACAGTGCTGCCCGCCCAGACCGCGCACGCGGCCACGACGAACTTCTACGTCGACCCCGTCAACGGCAGTGACGGCAACTCGGGCACCAGCACGGCCGGCGCCTTCAAGACCATCCAGGCCGCCCAGTCCGCAGTCCGGGGCGCCAACACGAACATGTCCGACGACATCGTCGTGAACCTGCGCGGCGGCACCTACGCCCTCACCAGCCCGATCACGTTCGGCACGGCCGACTCGGGGACGAACGGCCACACGGTGATCTACCAGGCGTACAACGGTGAGACTCCCGTGATCAGCGGCGGCAAGGCGATCAGCGGCTGGACCGCCGCCGCCAACGGGGAGTACAAGGCGTCCGTCGGCAGCCTCGACTTCCGGCAGTTGTACGTCAACGGCACTCGCGCCACCCGGGCGCGCTACCCCGACATCGGCTCGGACTTCCAGCTGCAGGGCAGCGACAAGACCAACAAGCTGCTCAAGGTCCGCAGCTCGCAGATCTCCAACTGGAACAACTTCAGCCGCACCGAGATGTTGCTGGAGACACAGTGGGGCGAGAGCTACCTGCGGCTCAAGTCGTTCACCTCCAGCGGCGGCGTGGCCAACGTGTCGATCCAGGACCACGAGGCGGGCATACTCTTCCCGCGCCCCTACCCCGTGCTGTCCAACGGCTCCGCCCTGCACTTCGAGAACGCCCACGAGTTTCTCAACGAACCGGGCGAGTTCTACGTCGACAAGGACGCGCAGACCGCCTACTACAAGCCGCGCCCCGGCGAGAACATGTCCACGGCCGCCGTCCAGGCACCCACGGTGGAGACACTCTTCGACGTCAAGGGCGGCAGCCTCGACGCCCCGGCTCACGACCTGCGCTTCTCCGGCCTCACCTTCGCACAGACGACCTGGACGGAGGCGTCCACGAACGGCCTCCTCAACGCTCAGGGCGGGCTCTACAACCTCTCGGCCGACCCTTCCAACAACCAGTACGTCGACCGCCCCCCGGCCGGGGTCCAGGTCGCGGACGCGGACCGGGTGTCCTTCACGGGCAACACGTTCAGGCAGATGGGGGCCAGCGCCCTCGATCTGGACCACGGCGTCCACAACAGTACGGCGACCGGCAACCTCGTCCACGATGTCGCGGGCAACGGGATCATGGTGGGGAAGTTCTCGGACCCGACCGTGGAGTACCACACCGTCTACAACCCTCCGTCCTCCCCGGCCGGGGAGGACCCCCGTGAGGTCGTCAAGAACGTCACGGTCAACAACAACCTGATCACCCGCGTCGGTCAGGACTATCTGGGGACCGTCGGCATCAACGCCGGCTTCGTCAACAGCACCACGATCAACCACAACGACATCACCGACGCCCCCTGGGCCGGTATCTCCCTCGGCTGGGGCTGGCAGTCGGCGGCCAACGCGCTGGGCGCCAACACGGTCCGGTACAACCGCTTGGGCAACGTACTGAACCGGCTCTGCGACACCGCCGGCATCTACCACCTGTCGAACGACCCCGGCACAGTGATCAGCAACAACTACATACACGACGTGGTGCGTACGCCGACCGCGTGCGGGTCCGCGGTGTCCGGTCTCTACATGGACGAGGGGTCAAACAACATGACCCTCTCGAACAACGTGCTGTCGCGCACCGACGGTTTCATCAACCAGAACCGCAACGGCTCCAACATGACCCTTTCCGGCAACGCGACGTCCGGCACTGCGGTGATCAAGGCCTCGGGACTGGAACCCGCGTACCAGGGACTGGCCGCCAAGCTCAACCTCGCGTACAACAGGCCGGCATCCGCCTCCTCGGTCTACGGCTCCGGCTGGGAGGCGTCCCGTGCCGACGACAACGACCCGGCTACCGGATGGTCTCCCACCGGGAGCGACTCCTCCGCGTGGTGGCAGGTCGACCTGGGGCAGGCCTACCAGCTCGGGCAGTTCTCCCTGACGACTCGCCAGGACATCGATCAGCCCGAGACGCGCGGTCAGTTCGAGATCAGGGGCTCCAACGACCCCTCGTTCGCCTCCTACACCGTGCTGGGACGCCAGGGTGCCGCCACCCTGCCGACGGCCTCGACGTTCACGGGTGACATCGACGCCCGCCAGCAGTTCCGCTACGTGCGGGTCGCGAAAACGGACGGCGCGTACTTCTTCATCGCCGACTTCGGTGTACAGCAGACCGGCGGCGCCGTGGAGGACGCGGCCGGGGCGCCGAACGTCAACCCGTCGACCTACTACACGATCAAGAACGTCAACAGCGGGCAACTGGCCGACGTGAACCAGAACTCCACTGCGGACGGTGCGAGTGTGATCCAGTGGCCGAGCACCGGCGGCACCAACCAGCAGTGGAACATCGTGCCGGTGAGCGGACAGCTGTACAAGATCGTCAACAGGAACAGCGGCAAGGTCCTGGACATGGAGAACGCGAGCCACTACCGAGGGACGGCGCTGAAGCAGTACACCTACGGCGGCGGCAGCAACCAGTTGTGGTACTTCGAGCAGGTCAGCGGCGGGTACGTCATCCGCAACTTCGAGTCCAGGCAGGCGCTGGAGGTCGGCAACGACTCGACGGCCAACGGCGCGGCCATCGACCAGTGGATGGCGCTGAACCAGCCCAACCAGACGTGGACGATCCAGTGACGGAGTGACTCCGACTGTGGGGCACTGCGGGGCCGGGAAGCAATCGCTTCCCGGCCCCGCAGTGCCCTGCCGGGAGGAACTCCCGGAACCTCGGGCCGGAACACGGAGCCCCGCCGTCAGGACGTCCCGCGCTCGACCTTCGTCGTGCCGGAGCCGACGGGCCCGATCCGCAGCACCGTACCGGTGAGGTCGGTGATGAACCTGACAGGTACGCGTCCCTGTCCGCCGGGCGCCGTCGCCGTCACCCGGTACTTCGACGGGTGGGCGTCGCCGATCTCCACCTCCAGCACCGCGGTGGAGTTGGGCGGCACCGTCACCCGGGTCGTGTGGGCGTCGGCCGACCGGTGCACGGCGACCTTGACGGGGCCGCGCACGGACGGCACCGTGCCCGTCACCTCGGTCAGGGCGCCGGTCCTGGGACGGATCAGGAACTCCGCCGCTCCGGGGGCGGAGACGCGGACTCCGAGCACGTGCCGGGGGATCACGTTGGCCGGAGCCGAGGCCCAGGCGTGCGAGAACGTCGTGTTGGACTTCAGCGCGGGATCCCAGGCCTCGGTGACGATGGTGGCCTTCAACTCGTCGAGCATGTGCAGCCACGAGTTGGTCGCCGTGGAGGTGAGCAGCGCGAGTGCGGCGTCGGCGCGGCCGAGTCGGAAGAGGGCGTCGAGGAGGAACTGAGCCCCGTACACGCTCACCCGCATCCCGCCTGCCGCGAGTGTGTCCCCGAGCCGGGTGCGCGCCTCGGCGTCGAGGGAGTCCGCGACGCCGAACGCGACCGGGAAGGCGGTGGCGTGCTGGGCGCTGTGCGTGGTGCCCTCGCCGTCGAGGAACCGGCCGCCCGCGCTGTCGAGCAGGGTGGCGCGCATGGCGGTGGCGAGGGTGTCGGCGCGTACGCGCAGGGCTGTCGCGTCGTCGTCCTTGCCGAGCGCCGCGGCACAGTTGGCCAGGGCGTCGAAGGCCGCGTACTGGAAGGCGTTGACGACGGTGTTGACGTTCGTGAAGACGTAGCCGTCGCGGCTGGCGGTCGGCCAGTCGACGAGGTCCCCCAGGTCCTGGCTGCTGCTGCCGGGCGCCTTGCGGACCAGGCCCTGGGAGTCCAGATAGGCGGTGAGGTTCTTCGCGGCGAGCAGGTCGTAGTCCTTGGCGAGCTGCCGGTCGTCGCCGGTGGCCAGGTAGTCCTCCCAGGCGGACAGTGCGCACATCAGCCTGTACTCGGTGGGCCAGGTGCCCTTGCGGACCAGGTAGTCGTTGGACCAGCGGGCCAGGGCGAAGGAGCGCTGGACGCCGTACTCGGAGAGCTGGTTGATCAGCGCGTCGCCCTCGTAGGGGCCGCGTTCCCGGGTCGGGGTGTCGGTGTAGAGATCGCCCCGGGTGGCCTCGATCGAGTACCGGCACAACTCCCAGACCCGGTCGAGGTCCGGGTCGGAGCTGCTGAAGGAGGAGTCGCTGTCGTCCCAGTCGAGGCGCCAGGCACGCCCGGTGACGACGGCACCTGACAGGTCGAGCGTCGTGCGCAGTTCGGCCCAGCGGAAACCGCGGTAACCCCAGTGCTCGAAGGACTGGCCGCCGTCGCGCAGGGTCCACACCTCGCGGTAGGTGTTGGTGGCGCGCAGCTGATATTTGACGGTGCCGTCGGAGTTGAGTTCCTCGCCGAGTCTGACCTCGACGGTGTCGCCCGCGCTACCGGTGACCCCCAGGGCCAGCCCGCCGACGATCTCCCGGCCGAGGTCCACCAGCCAGCGGCCGTCGGCGACCTTGGTGACGGAGGCAGGGATGACATCGTGCAGCCGCGGCGGCTCGATCGGCGCCGGGACGAGACCGCTGATCGCGGTGCGGACGACGGGAGTGTCCCAGTCGCCGTCGTCGAAGCCGGGTGCGGTCCAGCCGACGGGTTCCCGCCGCAGGTCCCAGTACTCCTGGGGGACGGTGTAGTAGCTGCTGCCCGCACTGCCCTTCGCAGGCAGCAACCCGGCCTGGCGGCGCGCCTTCCAGTGGTCACCCGAGGCGACGGTGGACCGGCTGCCGTCGGTGTACGTGACCTCCAGCTGGGCCAGGAACTTCTGCTGCGAGGTGGTCCAGCACAGCGCGGCGAGCGCGTTCGGCCCGCCGTCGCCCCGCAGGGTCGAGGTGATGTCGAAGGCCTGGTACGCGGTCCCGGTGCCGGAACGCACCGAGGCGTGTCCGACCACGGTGCCGTTGCTCCACACCTTGGCAACGTACTGCCGGGCGGGGTCCGGGGAGGTGGCCGCGACGTAGAGGACGGCGGCGGCCAACTCCTTGCCCGCTGTGGTGGCGTACTCGTGGCGCAGCAGCGCCCAGGTGTCGTCGGCCCCGTAGGAGGACAGCGAGGCGGCGCCGGTGGGGAAGGTCAGCGTGCCGCCGGAGACCGTGCCGACGGAGAAGGCGCCCTTGTCGGAGGCGAAGTCGTCGTCGAGGAGGACGGTTGCGTCGGCGGCGGTGAACGTGATCCGGTCGTAGACCTGTGACTCGGTCAGGCCGTTGCGCAGGCCGATGTTGCCGGAGGCGTAGCGGGCGTCGGTGGTGATGTCGACGACGGTGCCGTTCACGGTCGTGGTGAAGGTGGAGCCCGCCATGGTGACAGCGAGGTCGACCCAGTCCCCGACGGTGACGGCGAACGGCAGCCGGACCTCGCCGAGAACGGTGTACGTGCCGTTCACGCAGACGTGCTTGCGCAGGACTCCGGGGCTGCCGGCGCGCAGCTGCCACATGTAGTTGTTGGAGGTGTTCGCGGCACGGAACCACACCCCGGCGGCCACGGCGGTGATCCTCAGCCGGGCGGCGAAGGCGCCGTCGCTCATGACCGGCCCGGCCGGCGCCCAGATCGGCTCGGCCTCCCACTGCCCATCCACCGAGGTGGCGAGCAGGGCGGGCTCCGACCACGCGGAGCGCCTGTCGCCCCAGCTGGCGACCCGCCACCAGTAAGCGGTACGGGGCTGCAGTGGCGGCCCGCCGTACGGTACGGCGGTCGAGTCGGCGGACTTGCGCCTGCCCGAGTCCCAGACGAGCCGCTCATCGCCGAAACCGTCCGGAGCGGCGGCCAGTTGCAGCTGGTAGGCGCGCTGGAGGGTGCCGGCGCAGAAGTCGGGCACCTGCCAGCTGAACCGGGGGTTCTGCCCGGCGCTCGTGGCGAGTGCCTGGGGGAGCAGATCGGTCAGCGTCCCGGTCGGCACGGGTGGCCTGCCGGAAGTCTTGGCGGCGCCCGGCCCGTCGGCCGCGAGTGCCGGAGGCCCGGTCAGCACTACCGAGGCGGCCGTGGTGCCACCGAGTTGGAGAAGTCTTCGACGCGACAGGTCCCAGGACATTGGTGCACCCTCGGCTGGTGAAAGGTTTCAATGTGATTGCCCGGAGGTTAAGGTTCCGCCTTCGGCCAGTCAATGCCTTCAACGGCTGTGGTTTCGCTGTGAATTGAAACGATTTAAAGCGGTGTTGGCTAGAGTTCCACTCATGACCTCCCTGTCCGACGAGACCGATCGCAAGCCCCGCGTGTCGATCCGCTGCCGGCGCGACACGTCTGTCGGCGTGCAGTTCAGCGACCGGTTCGGCGGCGAACGGAACCGGCGGACCGCCGACCGGGACCTGACGGTGTCAGCCGCTCTCCGGCCGGGCGGCCACGTCGGGCCGACCTGGACCTCGCGGCCCTGGCCGCATGCCGTCGGCGCCTGGTGTGCCTCGGCGACCGCCAGGCCGGCGGCAGGTGAGCAGATGACTTCCCTGGCGG
The DNA here is from genome assembly GCF_010548275.1 of Streptomyces sp. SID12488. Taxonomy (GTDB): domain Bacteria; phylum Actinomycetota; class Actinomycetes; order Streptomycetales; family Streptomycetaceae; genus Streptomyces. The sequence continues at coordinate 162,210 of NZ_JAAGLT010000006.1, read as the reverse complement.
CCGACGGCCGGTACCCCAGGGCCGGGGAGCAGGGGTGACTGTCGGCATGCGCATCACCTGGACACCGGTGGCACATGGGTGGGCCGACTGCGTCGTCGAGGATGACCGGGCGAAGGTCGAACTGACCGCGTCCTACATCAGTGCCGCGCCCGAGGAGTTCCTGACGGCGGTGGCCCGGCTCGTCGCGGGCGAGACGGAGACCCGCGCCCAGTTCGAAGCCGAACCGACCGCCTACCGGTGGATCTTCCACCGTGACGGCGAGGACATCTGGATCCGCGTACTGGAACTGCCCGACGGCAGGGGACACGACACCGCCGGAACCGGGATCTGGTCGAGTCGGCTCGACATCGGCGTGCTCGCGCGCACCGTGATCCGCTGCTTCGACGAGGTCGCGTGGGCGCACGGCGAAAGCGGCTACCGCGGCAAGTGGGGTGCGGACTTCCCCCGGACGGAACTCGAAGCCCTCAGACGTCTCTGGCGCACTCACCGGCATACCCAGGACACGTGGTGAGGGCAGTGCAGTGCCCGCTGATGGGGCGGCAGTGGCGTCTTTGGCCAGGCTCAAGGACGGATGTGCTGAACGGCGTAGCGTGAGCCGACGCGCCCAGCCGGGGGTGGCGGGCAGAAAACTCCTGTGCGCCGGTTCGCACACCTCTGCGATCATCCCCGAATGGCGCACAGTCTCGAATCGCTGGTCATCCGGCACACCCATCGCCTCTCCGCTCCCAAGGGCTCCGCCGGCGAAGGAGCCACCGCCGCGCGGCAGTTCGACGCTGCGCTGACATCCGTGGGCTTCAAGCTCTCGGCGGAGCTGCTCGAGCGGCTGTCAGGGCTGTCCGAGGCCGCGGTCGTGCACACCGCCAAGCGGACGCTGCGCACCGTGAGCGAGATGGTGGGCGACCACGTCCGGCACAACTCGTACTTCATCGACTTCCCGGCGAACGTGCCGGCCACCGAAGAGTTCTGGACGCGGTGCGTGGCGAAGGCGCTCGGCGACGACAAGTCGCGTGAGAACGTGCTGACCCAGCTTGCCCACGGGGTGCTGGACCTGCTCAGCCTCCCGACGTACGGCCGCTACCAGCACACCTACGAGGAGATGCTCGCGGCGCAGGACGAGCTGATCGCCTCGGCGGGCGACCGGGTGACCGTCCTGCACCTCGGGCGGGACCTGGAGGGCGAACTCACGGACCTGTACCTGGCGTTGGCGGGCAGCAGGACACCGCTGGGCGAGGACCACCTGCGCGACCTCAGGACCCTCGCCGAGCAGTGCGCGCTCGGTCCCCAGCCGGAGTCGATCCCCGTCCGGGAGAATCGGGCGGTCGTCAACGAGGCCCGTCTCGCCGTCGGAGCCGACCTTCTGCTGGACACCGTCACGGATGTGCTGCGGCTTGCCTGCGCGCTGTCGGGCGGTGACGTGACGCTGCAGGAGCCGACCCGGTTCCGGGCACTCTCGAGGCCTGCCCGCCGTGCGCTGCTCGCGGGCCTCGACGCGGTGGTCGCGGCGAACCCCGCGAAGCTGGCCGATGTGCACGCGCACCGTGAACCCTTCAAGCGGCTCGGTGAGCGTCTCCACCCGCACGAGTACCCGCGCTGGCCGCACGCCGCGGACGTGTTCGCCGTGGCGCGGGGAGAGAAGGAGGCGCGGTCCTTCGACAGCCGTGTCGAGAAGCTGCTCGACGAGTTCGACGTACTCGGTGCGGTGCGGCTGCTGAAGGCCGCTCCCGGCAAGCTGTTCCGCGCCCTGGACCTCCTGCTGCGTATCGCCGCCGACCAGGAGGAGCGGGACGCGGTGGTGGCCGCCGCGGTGCAGGTCGCTCCCGAGGTCTCCGGCCGGGTCGTCCTCTCGGTCCGTGAGCACTTCCACAACCGGGGCCGGGAGACCGACCAGCCCCGCATCTTCGTCAACCGCCGAGGTCGCGCCTGGGTCTCAGCCGACCACCGGCCGCCCCTGCCGGCCCCGGACCGCGACCGTCTGATCGCCGCCCTCGACACCGAGACGCGCCGTCGGCTCCCTACGGCGGGCCGACTGTTGATCGACCCCGACGTCCTTGACGTGGCGCTCCCGCTCAGCGGCAGGGCGACCGCGTCCGGGCTCGGCGTACTGCCGCGAGGTTCGGTCTCGTCGGTCGACGGCGAACGACTGCGCTTCTTCGTGTACTGGAAGGAGACCGCGGCGCGGACCGACTACGACCTCTCGGCGCTGCTCCTCCACGCCGACTACAGCACCGACTCCTGGCTCTCCTACACGTCGCTCACGGCTGTCGGTGGCCGGCACTCGGGCGATGTCACCGAGGCACCCGACGGGGCCTCGGAGTTCATCGACCTGTCCCTGGACCGAGTGCGCAGCACGTTCATCGTTCCGCAGGTCAACATCTACGCGGGGGAAGGCTTCGAGGAGGTAGAGGAGTCCTTCCTCGGTTTCATGCTGCGCGACGGTGAGCAGAAGGGCCGGCCGTTCGAGCCACGCACGGTGCGGATGAAGTCGGAGCTGCGCGGCACGGGGCGAGTCGCGCTGCCGCTGGCCTTCCGGCGCGAGGACGACGGCCGGTGGCGTGCGAAGTGGCTGCACCTGTATCTGAAGGGCATCTCGTCGGCCAACCGGGTCGAGGAGAACCAGGTGTCGGTGGCCAAGCTGGTGCGCGCCGTGGTCGAGCGCGAGCAGTTGACGGTGGGGTACCTGATCGACCTGATCTCCAGCGGCACCACGGCGGTGGACGTGGACCTGTGGGACGGCGCGCAGGTCCCGGACGAGCCTGTGACGTACATCGGTCTCGAACGTCCCGAGGGGCTGCACCCGGACTCCCGGATCATCACCCTTGAAAATCTGCGCGACTTGATCCCGGCCTGAGTGCTAGCGTTGCACTTGGCGAGGCCATGAAAGGGCTTCCTTCTCATTCACTCTCAATGAACCCAAGTCCTTTCGCTTTCCTCGCCCTTGAACTTGCCTGGGAGGCGCCCACGTGGCGCCTCCCAGGTTTTGTGTGTCCCCTCGTCCTCCCCGCGTGTCAGGCCCTCGGGTGCGTTCTGCGTGACCGAACAGCAAGACGGTGCTGGTGTCCCGGTGGGTGGTGGCCGCCTGAGCAGGAAGACGCCGCCTTCAGGGCTTCGCAGCTCAGCACATCCCCTGAAAGGAACTACACCTGCCGGAGGTCCCGTCCGCGTCCGAGCGCCAGGACCAACACGAGTGGCGCCCCCTGGGCCGGCCCTCGGGGGTGGTCCTCCCATGCCTCGCCGCAGCTGTAGGCCGTCATGCCGAGCAGGTCGAGGGCCCCGTTGGCCAACTCGTTCGCAGTAGGCGGTCACCTCGTACGACCGGGCATGGTCGAGCCGGACGAGGTTCAGGCCGCGATCCCGCGCGAGATCGCCGAAGCCGTCACCTACTTCATCTCTACCCAGGTGCGAGCCTGGGTTGGTCAGCGCCAGGCAGTCCGCGCCGCCAGTCAACGACGGACGGCACCGCTGCACAACAACTCACCGCGCTGGATACGCCGTTGACCGGCTGCGGATTCACGGCGCGCCCATGGATGGTGCCTTGGTGATCAGCTCACCTCGGCCTGGTCGTCGGCGGCCGGGGCTGCTGCCGCCGGGGCCTGGGCGTCGGTGGTGGTGTAGTAGACGGAGCTGCCCTGCTTGGTGCGCTGGGCATGGCTCTTGGCGACGAGCCCTTCGACCGTGGTGCGTACGACGGTGGTTTTGATGTTGCGGTCGGGGTGCGCCTGGCCGAGTGCGGTGGCGATTTCGGCTGCGGAGCGGGGTTCGCTCTGATCGGTCAGGTGTCGGCGGATCAGTTCGACGAGAGTGGGCTGGGTCGTCTTCGCGGCCGTCGCCTTTGCTGCGGCCTCGGGCTTCTTGGCAGCGGGCTTCTTGACTGCCTCGGTGTCTTGTGCAGTGGCGGTCTTCTTCGCCCGCACCCGCTTGCCGGCACCGGACTGCGGGGTGGCCTTCTGCCGAGGCACTGAGGGTGTTGCGTCCGCTTCGGGGGCGGGCTGAGTCGCGGTGTCGGTGACGCCGAGTGCGTTTCGCATGTTCGTCAGCACGGTGTGGTCGTGTTGCAGAGCGCGCAGTTGTTCCTGCAGTGCGTCGATCTCCGCGCCGATGCGGTCCTGCTCCTTGGCGTTGCGCTCAAGGTCGTTGCCCACCTGCGCCATGTATTGCGATGTCAGTTCGGTGGTGGGTGTCTTGCTGTCAGGCATGATGCTGACCTTTCCTCGGGGCTACTCGGGGCTGGTCCGCGAGCTGTGAAGCAACTCGCGGAGCGGGCACCTGGGCTGGGCTGTGGTTCCGCAGGGCTTGATCGAGTCCTGTGCGGGTCGCACCTGGTGCAGGCTGTCCCCGGTGTAGAGATAGTACGGGCGGGCGGAGCCGCTTGTTCGGCGGAGTTCTGGTCGGGTCCGGGGATCGTGGAGCCGGCGGCCTGCCAGGAGGCCAGGGTCATGCCGGTGGGAGAGCGCGCCGCGTGCCGACGCAGACGGTGGGTGACCGCGTCGCGGCTGGTGACCTGACCAAGACAAGTGAGCCCCTGAACCGGCCTGTTCACGGACCAGCGCCGTCTTGCCCGCGACTACGACTGGTCAGCACACTCACTGGCGAAGCCGTCCCGAACCGGCGCGGAACCCAACCATGAACCTGACCCGGGACCCAGCACGGGTCAAGGACCGATCGCCGCGATGTCGACCGACCCACCGGATCCTCAACCCTGGCCCTCCGGGAACAGCTTGCTGGGCATGCGACCGAACGTGAGCCAGTCGTCGGCGGTGCCAGTCATCTCCCTGTTGCCCAAAGGGAAGGTGGGCAGGGTGCTCCACTGACCATTGGGACCGTCCGCCGGCCAGACTGTTCGTTGGACCGGTGCGGTTGTAGTTGGTGAACCGGTGTCGCTGGGCGGCCGGGACCTCGAATCCGGTGTCCACCATGCCGAGCGGTTCGAACAACCGCTCCGCCATGAATTCGGGCAAGTTCGGCCATCCACAGGTCCGGCTCCGGGCAGCTCCGCGGCTCGCGGCCGTCCTTCTGCACCGGGAACAACCAGCTGCACCGTCGGCAGCGTGCCGCGGGACGTGAAGCCTTACCCCGCACGGGATGCGAGCAGGATCAAGACGGTGATCGACCGGTTCGCCGGGACCACGTCGCCGACCGCGCCCGGGGGTGAGCGGACCGCGCTCGGCCCCGCCGGCTCCAACAACCACTGGTCGATCAGGTCGTTGAGGACGATCGAAGCGATCCTGAAGATCGAACCCCTGGCCGTCGGGGCGCCGTAGACCTCTGCGCAACCGACGGTCGCGACCTCGACGCGGTCTCCGCGAACCACCAGGCCCACGTCAACAAGCAACCGGCAGACCACCCGCGCGGCCAAAACTCATCGGATCGGTGACAGAAGGAGTCGGCTGGGCGAAGCCGCTGACGTGGCCGCCAAGGGTGCACGGGAGGCGTCACGTCCGGGTGGGTACCCGCAAGGCGAGGAGGGCGACGTCGTCGTCGTTGGCAAGGGGGCGGACCCGTTGCAGCAACTGATCGGTGAAGGACGCCAGTGGACGGTGGGCGAGGGCGGCGGCGTGCTGGCGCAGCCGGTGCAGGCCCTCGTCGAGGGTGTGGCCGGGCTCTTCGATCAGGCCGTCGGTGTACAGCAGGAGGGTGGAGCCGGGCGGCAGCAGGACGCTGGCGTCGGTGCGGGGCTTGTTGGATCCGGTGCCCAGCAGAATGCCGTGTCCGTTGGTGAGATAGTCGGCCAGGCCGTCGTGGCTGATCAACAGCGGCGGCGGGTGGCCGGCGTTGGTCCAGGACAGCTTCCATTGGCCGTCGTGGGTCTCTTCGAGCCGGGCGAGGATCATGGTGGCCATGGCGACGTCGGTGATGTGCAGGACCGCCTCGTCGAGGCGTTCGACGATCTGGCTGGGGGGCTGTCGCAAGGCCCAGGCGTAGGCGCGGAGCATGTTGCGCACCTGCGCCATGCCGGCCGCGGCCTCCAGGTCGTGGCCGACGACGTCGCCGATGGCCAGCGCGGTGGCGCCGTCGGCCAGGGAGAAGGCGTCGTACCAGTCGCCCCCGACCTGTGACGCGTCGGGCGCGGGCAGGTAGCGGACCGTCATCTGCAACCCGGGCACGTGTGGCATCTGGGGCAGCAGGTGGTTCTGCATGGTCTCGGCGACCTTGCGCTGGCGCTGGTAGAGGCGCGCGTTGTCCAGGGCGAGGCCGGCGCGGCGGGCGATGTCCTCGATCAGGGGGAGATCGGGCGTGCCGAAGTCTCCCGGCTGCTTGGCGCGGCCCAGGGTCAGTGCTCCGAGGACCGCACGGGTGCTGCGGATGGGGGCGATGGCCGCTGAGTGAATGCCCGTGGCGTCGAACAGGCGGCGCTGTTCGACCGCGATGCCGGAATCCGGTGGCCCCTGGTAGGTCTGCGGGCCGGCCAGAGTCGAAGCGACCCCGCGCAGGGCCCGGGACAAGGGCATCGGGGACTCCTCGGGGATCGGTGGCATCGGTCCCTGCAGCTCCTCGTGGTGCACCAGGTCCTCACCGTCCATCTCGGCGACGACAGTACGCCACACCTCGTCGCGCTCCGTGATCAGGTCGATGATGGCCCAGTCCGCCAGTCGGGGCACCACCAGGGCCACCAGCCGCCGCAGTGCCTCTTCGGCATCGAGAGTGGAGGTCAGTTGTGTGGTGGTCGCGGCCAGCAGGGTGAGGCGTTCGAGTTCTGGCAGGAGTGTGGTCGCCGGCTGCGGGGCAGAGTCGGGTCCCCGCAGATGCCGGGGTTGGAAGAGGACGAGCGTGCTGGGTTCATGGTCAGCGAGGTCGAAGGGAGTTATCAGCCACGAGATGGGCAGCAGGGAGCCGTCCCCGCGTACGAAGTAGTCTTCGTCGGCCTGAGCGGTGCGTCCCGCGTGGAAAGCCTGCCGCATACGGCATTGGGTCCGGGGCAACGGGTGGCCGTGGGCGTCCCGGTGCAGTAGGTCGTGCGCGTCATGGCCGAGAAGATCTCCGGCCGGCCGGTCCAGAAACCGCTCGGTGCGGGTGTTGACGGCCAGGATGCGGCCTTGCTCGTCGACGAGGTAGGCCCCGGTCTTGATGGCTTCCAGTGTCTCGGTGAGTCCGGCTGCACGCGTCGCCAGGGTTCGTTTCCCGTGGTTCTCCGTATGCTCTGGGCCTTCCATGCGCTGATCTCCCTAGTTGACTTGCGGCACGCTCGCTTGACGGTCTCTGCCTTTCCGACTGCCCCGGTGTCGGCGAATTCAGCCTCGATCCGGCTTGCGGATGGCTGACCTGCGCCCACGGCCGGAGCTCGGCGGCCAGCCTGCCTGCACCGCGGGACCTCGCGGCCACCACCCAGGTCGTCCTGCCATTCACCACTTCAATCGGGAGTCGCCTGCTGCCGTTCCTGCCCGACACAGCCGGTCTGCGAGTGCAGGCACTGCACCCCGATGACGCGGCCATGCGAACCAGCGGTCAGTCACCGATGAACCACAGGTAGCTGCCCGGCGTCGCCACACACGCTTCAAGAAGCTCGGCAAGGTCAAGCAGGGCCGCCTTCTCCTCCTTGCCGGTGCACCGCTGTTGCAGAGCGTCGACTTCCTGACGGGCGACCTGGGCTTCCTGCTCGTTGAACAGAGTGTCGCCGTAGGGGTCCACCCAGCCCAGCTTGCCCGAATTGTGCCGGTCGAGTGTCCTCAGCGCCTTCGCCAACGCTTCACCGTGCTCGTAGGAGTGTCGCAGCAAGGTCTCCCGGGACCTCGCCCTGCGCGTGGGCCGCTCCGCGTGCAGCTCCAGTTCAATCCCCATGACCCCTCTTTCGGCCTCGGACACCGAAGTTTCGCAGAGCGCGAACGTACACCTGTCCGCAGTCGGTGCGGAGGGGGAACAACGCCGGTGCGGCTACGCTGCGGTGTCATGCAGGAGACGCGCCTCGACACTGCTCGGATCCGGGCGGCACGCCGGGTGGTCGATCCGGTCTTTCTCGACACTCCGCTGTACCGCTGCGAGGCGTTGGAGCCCGACCTCGGGTGCACGGTGAGCATCAAGCTCGAAACGGCGAACCCGGTCCGCAGCTTCAAGGCCCGAGGCACCGAGGTGGTCGCGAGTCGGCTCGCCGACAACGGCGCACGAGCAGCGGTGTGCGCCAGCGCGGGCAATCTTGGCCAGGCCCTCGCCTGGTCCGGTCGCGGCCGAGGGCTCGACGTGACCGTCGTGGCATCCCGCTTCGCGACTGTGGCCAAGCTCGATCGTATCCGCGCGTTGGACGCCAGGTTGGAACTGGTGGACGGTGACCATGAGTTGGCGCGCGAGCGGGCGTCGACCATCGCGCGGCACGAAGGCATTCGGCTGGTCGAGGACAGCCTGGACATCGAGACCTGCGAGGGCGCGGCGACCATCGGCCTGGAACTGGTGGACGCAGTACCGTCGTTCGACGCTGTCCTCATCGCTCTCGGCGGCGGGGCGCTGGCCACTGGTGTGGGCCATGTGCTGAAGGCCTTGGCGCCGGAAGTCGAGGTGATCTGCGTCCAGCCGCTGGGCGCACCGGCGATGACACACTCGTGGCGCCGCCGATGTGTCGTCACCACCGACTCGACCGACACCATCGCTGACGGCGTGGCCGGCAGGCGTCCGATCCCGGCCGTCCTGGACGACCTGCTCCTGGTCGCCGACGATGCCGTCCTGGTCCAGGAGTCGTCGATCATGGCCGGCATGCGAATGCTCCTCGACCACGCCGGCCTTGTCGTCGAACCGTCGGCCGCGCTCGGCATCGCGGCCATCCGCGAAGACCGTGACCGCTTCGCTGGCCGACATGTAGTGACCATCGTGTGCGGCAGCAACGTCGACGTGGACGCCTATCACCGCTGGGTCGGCGCGACACCCGGCCACAGGCCCTGACGATAGCCCGGCGGTCCCGTTTGTCCGTCCGCAGGCAGCTCATGTGCCGTGCGTGGCGAAATCGCCGCAATGACGGCCGCGAGAAGCGCGTTCACAAGGGATCGAATCGGGCCACGTTCCAAGACAGTTCTCGACACAGGACCTCCTTCTCTCAAGACATCGCAGGGGTCCGGGAGACCTCGACAGTGGCCGACGGCCGATGGCTGACGGCCGACGGACTTCGTGATCCCAGAACGTACGGTTCGCGGTGAACGAACTGCGTCCCATGCCAGGTTGAACTCCATGCAGACCGGTGCGGTACCCGCGAGGATCCTGCAACTTCTGTAGTAGCGCGGAAGTTTGACGTCCCGTCGGTTCGATCGGCCTTACGCTGCTGCGATGCGGATCCGCCCTCTTGCCGTCGACGCGCTGATCGTGGCGGCGCTGACCGGTGTGGCCCTGCTTCTGGGGCCGGAGGCCTCGCGTCAGGGGCAGAATCCGCTCGACGCGACCGCCTACGCGCTGGTGGTCCTGGTTCACCTGCCGCTTGTGCTCCGCGGCCGGGCCCCTGTCGTGGTCTGGTGCCTGGTGCACGCACTGTGGCTGCTGTACATCACGGCCGGTTACTGGCCTGTGGTATGCAGCTTCGGCCCCATGCTGGCCGTCTACACCGTCGCCTCCCAGCGAGCGGCACGCGTCTCCGTCCCCTGCGCCGCGCTGATGGGCGCGGTCTGGATCTACGCGGGCGCGGTCAACCACACCGACTCCTGGGCGTCCGTCGCCGCACAGGCGGTGGTCTACCCAGCGATGCTGTGGCGGTTCGGCGTCGTCGCCCGCCGCTCGACCGAGCTGGCCCGGGAGCTGCGCCAGGAACAGGCAGACCGGGCCCGGCGCGAGGTGGCCGAGGAACGGGGTCGGATCGCCCGTGAACTGCACGACGTGGTCGCCCACCACATGTCCGTGATCTCCGTACAGGCCGGTCTCGCCCGGTTCGTCTTCGACACCGACCGCCACACCACGCGTACCGCGCTCGACACCATCGAGGCCACCGGCAAGGAGGCCCTCGACGAGCTGCGCCGCATGCTCCTGCTGCTGCGCGCCGCCGATGACGGTGCCCCCGCCGGCCCGATGCCGGGCCTGGCCCGCCTCGGCGAGATGACCGAGCGCGTACGCACCGCCGGGGTCCCGGTCACCCTCACCGTCGAGGGCATCGAGCGCCCGCTGGCCCCCGGCGTGGACCTGTGCGCGTACCGGGTGGCGCAGGAGGCACTCACCAACGTCCTCAAGCACGCGCCCGGCGCGAGCGCTCGGGTACGGCTCAGGTACGAACCGCACCAGGTGACTGTTTCGGTCACCGACGACGGCAAGGGGGTGATTCCAGCCAGAGTACGAACCGGCGGCGGACACGGCTTGCCCGGCATGCGCGAGCGGGCCAAGCTCTACGGCGGGCAGATCGACACCGGCCCGCAGGACCAGGGGGGCTTTGCCGTGCGGCTCATCCTGCCGACCTCCGCACGGGCCGCACAACAGGGGGACGACACCACCACATGACCACCGTGCTCGTCGTGGACGACCAGTTCCTCATCCGGGCCGGCCTGGTGGGGCTGCTGCGCGCGGCGCCCGGCATCGAGGTCGTCGGCGAGGCGAGCGACGGCGCGGAAAGCGTGAAGCTGGCCGCAGAGACCACCCCCGAGGTGATCCTGATGGACGTCCGCATGCCCGGCATGAACGGCATCGAGGCCACCGAACGCATCCTCGCCGGGGCCGGCGACCCCCCGCCCCGGATACTGATACTGACCACCTTCGACCTCGACGAGTACGTGTACGGCGCACTGCGCGCCGGAGCCAGCGGATTCCTCCTGAAGGACTCCGGCCCCGAACGGCTGCTCGCCGCCGTGACCGCCGTCGCAGGCGGAGACGCGCTCTTCGCCCCCAGCGTCACCCGCCGTCTGGTGGAGGCCTACGCCCGCCAGACCGCCTGCGAACAGCCCCCCGACCTGGACACGTTGACCGCCCGCGAACGGGAGGTCCTGAAACTGATCGCAGGCGGCCTGTCCAACCTGGAGATCGCTGACCGCCTCTACATCAGTGAGGCGACCGTCAAGACCCACCTCAACCGCACGATGACCAAACTCGACCTGGACAGCCGGGCGCAGGCCGTGGTGATCGCGTACGAATCAGGACTGGTGACCCCGGGCGGACAGATGCGCTAAGGTTGATCTTGCGCTGGTCGCCGCAACTCCGGGTGGCTGGTTGTGCGTCGGTGGTCCAAGGAAAGACGCCCCGCTTCCTGCGGGGAGATGCAGGTGCAAGGCCTGCCCGGCGCTCGATCAAAAGGCCCGTCCGTACACCGGACGGGCCTTTGTTCTTCCCTGGGCGCCACAACAGGACATGCCGGCCGCGGAGTTCGCTCCGCTGCCGACCGTGGGAGCCGCCCTGCCGCGCACCGTCGGGCGGCTGCTGATCTCCCGTACGACGGGCGGCCCGGCGGCGGTTGTACCTGTGGCCGACTCAGCCGACGGGGTGGCCGACGGGCTTGGGGGATGGGCCGTACCGGTTGGCGCCTGAGGTGCCGTCCACCGTCATGCCCACGAGAAAGATGATGGGGCCGACGACCGGGAACAGAGCGGTGAGGCACGTGCGTACCGCGTCGGCGAACGGTATGTCGGTCACTGGGGGATCCTTCCGCCCGGGACTCTGATAGGGCAATCCGTTTCTCCCGCGGCCGGCGCGGCACCAAAAATGGAAAGGCCGCTCCGATTCTTTGGGTCAGGGCTCGGTTCGGCACACCGGCCGGTACGGAGCGTCCGGTACGTACGTGCGCCACACGGCTCGGCTCGGTCCGGCCCCGCCTGCACGGGCGCACACCCGGGCCAGGGCATGGCTGGGCGCTGTGTCGTACCGCTGGAGGGGCACATGGGCACTGCCCGCGTACAGGGTGGTGCCGCCGGCGCCGAACGCGAGTGTGCGTATGGTCTCGCCGGGAGTGGTGAGTGGTCCGCCGAGCGGCTCCTCAAGAGAGAGTCGGCCGAGCAGCCGGCGGAGAAGAAGAGAAGTCACCGGCGCTGGCCGGCGCCGCTGCTGAGCCTGGGCCTGGCTCAAGCTCCTGGCTCCTCTCCTCCTGCTGGCCTCCCCGGGCACCGCCTCCGCGCAGCCGTGGTGCTTCCGCGTCCGGACCAAGGGTTTGCTGGCGCGTGGACGTGGCCGGATTGTCCTTCGGTGGGCCCCTGTGGGTGCAGTTGGTGCGAGTGGCGGGTGGGGTCGCGAAAATTCGTGTGCTTAATGTGGCGGACTTGTGGGTACCGCGTGGACATGACGTGTTGAGATCATGTGTACAACGCTTGGTGAGTCGGAGCATGTCGGACGTGGCGCTCGGGGGACGCGCGAAAGGCCTGCTGACCCGTTGTCACCGGGTGCACGTACTTTCCAGTTGGACGGACCGGACGAACTATGAGCACGAGCGACTTACCCGACCCGGCGTCACACTCGGCGCCCACGCCCCCCGCCGCCGGGACCCCGGTGGTCGGTGCCGTGGGCGCGATGCGCAACGCGCGCGCCCAACTCGCCGAACTCCTGGGCCGTACACCGGAGTCGGTATCGGCCATCAGCCGTGACGGGACGGGCTGGCAGGTCGACGTCGAGGTTGTGGAGCTGGAGCGCATCCCCGATTCCACCAGCGTCCTCGCTGTCTACCGAGTGAGACTGGACGCCGACGGTCTTCTTCTGGGCTACGCCCGCAGCCGCCGCTACACCCGAGGCCAGGTCGACCGGCAGTGACGGCGTGTGAGACGGCTCGCGCAGTGACCGACATACCGGTCCGTCGTCTCCTTTCGCGTGACGGGGACCCCTGGGCACGACTGCCTGGACCGCTGCCGCAGTGTCCAGGTCTGCCGCGCCCATTCCTCCGACCCGGTTGCGCCGGTCCGGGAGCTCACCGCCGGCGCCCGCCCCGTACACCCTCGCCCCCACCTCATGAGAGGGAACCTCACCGATGACCGTGCTGACCCAGACCGCCGCTCCCCGCGCCCAGAAGACCGACGGAGGCCTCTACGACATCCTTGACCTGATCCTTGACCGCGGCCTCGTGATCGATGTCTTCATCCGGGTGTCGGTGATCGGCATCGAGGTCCTGCGTATCGACATCCGCATTGTCATCGCCAGCGTCGACACCTACCTGCGCTTCGCGGCGGCGACCAACCGCCTCGACCTGGAGAACCGCGGTACTCCCGTGGTGGCGGCGCCCGCGGTGTTCGCGCCGGGCCTGCCCACTGCCGTGGCATCCGGAGGTCAGGTGGTCGGTACGCCGAGCTTCGCGGCAGCTCCTGCTCCCGGCGGTGTCGTCACGCAGGGGCAGCCGGTCACCGCCTGGCCGTCCGGCACCGGTGCGGCGGTCCCGGTCGTCGGGAACCTGGGACAGACGGTAGGACAGACGGTGGGGCAGGCACTCGGTACGGTCGGACAGACGGTCGGTGGCGTCGTGGGCGCCCTCACTCCGACGGTCGGGGGGCTGGTCGGCGGTGTGGCGCCGACGGTCGGGGGGCTGGTCGGCGGTGTGGCGCCGACGGTCGGGGGGCTGGTCGGCGGTGTGGCGCCGACGGTCGGGGGGCTGGTCGGCACGGTGGGGCAGACGGCCGGCACGGTGGTGGGGGCCGTCGCCCCGGCAGCGGCGACCGGGATGAGCACTGTGGTCCCGGCGGCCGGACTCGCGGTCCCCGTGGCGAATCCCGTGGTGTACGGCGCCGCCGAGATCGGTGCCGTGGAGCAGACGACGGCGCCCGCCGCGCAGGAAGGTGTCGACGCCTCGGGTACGACCGCGGCCGGACCCGAGCAGGCTCCCACCACCGCACGCGGCAGGACCCGGGGCGGCGGCAAGGGACAACAGGGCGGGGAGGTCTGACGAATGCCGCTCTACCTGTATGCGGTCACGGACGCGGACCATCCGCTGCCCGTCGACGGTGCCACCGGAATCGGGGCCTCGCCCGCACCCCTGAGGGCGGTGCGCGCCGCCCGGGTGGCCGCCGTCGTCAGCGAGGCACCGGCACAACTACGCGCCAAACGACGAGATCTGATCGCCCATCAGAACGTGCTGTTGATGCTCGGGGCCGCAGGCGCCGTGCTACCCCTGCGCTTCGGCACACTCGCCCCCGACGACGGCGCGGTGCGCCGCGCGCTGGCGGACCAGGAGTCGTTGTTCACCGAGCGGCTCCGAGAGGTCGGGGATCGCGTCGAATTCAATGTCAAGGCCCTGCAGGACGAGGACACCGCCCTGCGCGATGTCCTGCGGGACAGTGCGGAAGCCCGACGCCTGAGCGCCCTCACGCGGGACGGCGCAGGCTCGCACGACGACCAGGTGGCCCTCGGTACGGTCGTCGCAGCCGGGGTCGAGGCACTGCAGGCGCAGCACGCCCTGGACATCACCCGCCGACTGGAGCCGCTGGCTCACCGCACCGCCGCCGGTGATCCGACGGGTGAGGTGTTCCTGAACCTGAGCCTGCTGATCGAACGCGGACGGGCCGACGCGTTCGCCGCGTCCGTGGGCCAGATCGCCGAGAGCCTCGGGCACGGGCTGGAACTCCGGGTGACCGGACCTCTTCCGCCCTACAGCTTTGTCTGACCGTGTAACCGCGTAGCCGCACCTCTCCCCACCACCACCGACACCTCCCGACCGGAAGGAGACCGCCGTAATGGGTCTGCTGAGTGGCCTGCTCGGACTGCCACTGGCTCCGCTGCGCGGGGTCGGCTGGGTGCTGGAACAGGTGGTGCAGGAAGCGGAGCGGCAGTACGCCGACCCGGCCCCCATCCACCGTGAGCTGGCCGAACTGGAGACTGATCTGCTGGCCGGCCGTATCACCGAGGAGGAGTTCAGCCTTCGGGAGGACGAACTCCTGGATCGTCTGGAACAGATCACGACCGGCAGCGGCGAGGATTCGGCCGGCTCCGACGGTCCGGCACTACAGGAAGGTCCTCAGTGACCGACGCTCTCACGCGGCGGTCAGGCGCCTTGTCGCCCCAACCGGGCGGCGCAGGCAATCTGGCCGACATTCTGGAACGCGTCCTCGACAAAGGGGTCGTGATCGCAGGGGACATCAAGATCAACCTGCTCGACATCGAACTCCTCACCATCAAACTGCGGTTGCTCGTCGTCTCCGTCGACACCGCGCGCGAGATGGGCATCGACTGGTGGGAGCACGACCCGACGCTGTCCTCCCGCGCCGTACGTCCCGCCCCGTCACCCGACCCCGCCCGCACAGCGGAACTCGCCGCCGAGAACGCACGCCTTCGTGCCGAACTCCAGTCGCTCAACGCCCGGTTGAAGGAACCCGATGATCTCTGAGCACGACACCGCGCCTCCGGCAGACCTCACCGACGCGGTCTACGCGTACGCGGTACTGCTGCGGAACGAGGCGGCCGAGCTGGCCGTCCGAGACCTGAGCGGCGTCGACGGGCTCCCGGTACGGATCCTGCGCGGTGCCGGCACAGCCGCAGTCGTCAGCGACGTACCCGCCGAAGCCTTCACCGAAGAGGCCATCGCGCAGCGGCTCGACGACATCAACGACCTGGAACGCCTGGCCCGCGACCATCACCAGGTGATCGCCGCCCTGGCCGCCCGAACGGCGGTACTACCCCTCCGGCTGGCCACGGTGTACATCGACGACGGCAGCCTGCTGCGACGTCTGCACGCCGACGCCGGCCACTTCCGTAGCACCTTGAACCGGCTGGAGGGCCACGACGAATGGGGCGTCAAGATCTACGCCCACCCGCCGACCGCCACCCCGTCCCCGGGAGACCGGCCACGCTCCGGGCGTGACTACCTTCGTGCGCGCCGCACAAGCCGGGACGGCCACGACCTGGCCCTTCGGACGGCCGCCGACCTCGGCGCACGGGTGGACCGTATGCTCGCGGAAGCGAACCTGGCCAGTGACGTACGGCACCATCGTCCCCAGCCGGCCACCCTGTCCGCGAAACCGGGGGAGAACGTCGTCAACGCGGCCTACCTCGTCCCGCGAAAGCACACGCGGAGCTTCCAGGACCGCGTGGAAGTGCTCGCCGCCGGGACTGCCGGCGTCCGACTTGAGATCACCGGACCCTGGGCCCCGTACTCCTTCGCCTCGCCCCCACCGGAACAGGCCGAAACGACGGACCCCGCGATCCCGCAGACAACGCCGTGACGGCCGGTGGCCTGCCCCACGCGGAGGTCGCTCTGGTCGATCTCCTCGACCGGCTCCTCGCCGGCGGTGTCGTCATCACGGGAGACCTCAGCCTCTGCATCGCCGACGTGGAACTGGTCCGCATCTCCCTGCGTGCCCTGCTCACCTCGGTCGAGGCGGCCTCGGAAGGAATCCTGACGTGACATCACACGGCGAGCCCGGACCCGGGACGGCACCCCACCCCGGAGAGTCCGCGGCCCGACGCCTCGACCTGGACAAGGACACGGTCGAACGCGACCTCGTCCGACTGGTGCTCACCGTCGTGGAGTTGCTGCGACAGCTCATGGAACGGCAGGCCATCCGCCGGGTCGAAAAGAACGACCTGACCGAGGAACAGGAGGAACGCATCGGCATGACGCTCATGATCCTCGACGACCGCATGACCGAACTGCGCGAGCGCTACGGACTGAGCCCCGAAGACCTGAACCTCGACCTCGGCCCACTCGGCCCCCTCCTGCCGCGACAGGAGGGGCACTACTGAGTGTACGAAAGGTCACCGGCTGGCACCCGTCACCCCGCGACTTTGAGCGAGGCAGAGCGCGCCGACCCGAGGGACGTCCTGGCCGGCTGCCCCGAATGGGACACCGGTGCCGAAAATGTCCGCTACTTCGGTGAGGCCCTCGCCATCCGCCTCGGCTCCACGCTCCCCGCCTGGATCAATGCCGTCGATGCCAGCCGACTGCCCGCCTCACCAACGTCGCACTCCATCTGCTCAGGGATCTCGACACGGTGACCGCCGGATTCACCCTGCACCGGAGTTCCGGTGGCACCGCAGGCGGAGTGAACCGATCAAGTCGACCTGCACGCCGGAACCATCACCGCCTGCGCACCTGCCGGCGTCAGTCGAGGTGACCGGCGGTGTGCCGCTCAGGTGCGGGGTGAGACGCCCAGGAACCGGTGGATGGAGGTTGTCATGCTGGCGACGAAGGTGTCACGGGTCGGGTCGTCGACACGGTCCAGGGACAGGTAGGGGTTGAGGTCTTCCAGCTCGACCAGGAGAAGGTCGCCCTCCTGGGTACGGCAGGCGTCCACGCGCTGGATGCCGTGATCGAGGGTGTTCCAGTCGATGAAGCGGCGGGCGAAACCGAGATCGGCTTCCGTGGGCTGGTAGGGCTCAAGGACCCAGCGCCGGTCGGGGTCGGGGGCGTGGAGGGCGTACTGGAAGGCGTCGTCGACGTAGTAGAACGACACCTCATAGCGGAAGTCGATGCGGGGCTGAACCAGGATGTCGCCGTAGTGGAGGCCGTCCAGCTGGTCGCGGGAGACGAAGCTGAGGCCGATGGAGTCCGCCCCTGCCTTCGGCTTGACCACGTACTGGTCGGTCCCGGGCAGCGCGCCGAGGTCCTGGGGCCGGTCGACGGTGGGGATGACAGGGTATCCGGCTGCGGTCAGGTCCAGCAGGTACTGCTTGCCGGCCATATCGGCCCGGCCGGACAGCGGGTTGTAGACCCGGGTGCCACGCGCTGCGGCCTGGTCCCGGAAAGCGTCGTACTCCTTCTGGTAGTGCAGCACAGGGCCGCTGTTGCGGACCACAACCGCGTCAAAGGCGTCCATGAGAGCGGCGGCATCCAGCGGGTGGCACAAAGCGATCTCGAAGTCGTTCCGCAGCCGCGACGACAGGAAGATGTCCTCGTCGCAGTAACGCCGCCCCCGGGCCTGGTAGGCGAGATCGGTCACGAACAGAACGCTGGGGCGGCCGGGCACGGGGCATCTCCTGGGTCGGTGGCCACCAACCTACCTGCGCCGCCGAACACTGCCCCCTGCGATTCGGGGAACACCGCTGCGGCAGAAGCCGCCAAGGGCGCCAGACACATAGAGGGATCGTGACGGGGCACTCGTTGTTCTCCCGACCAGAACGAGGAGCTGACTCATGATCATCGCCGCAGTCATCGGAGTATGTGTGGTCCTGGCCGTGCTGGCCTTCTTCGTCCCGCGCTTCTCCCGCCATCCCGAACGCGGCACGCAGCGTACGCTCGGCGTCGGCGCGCGGGCCGGCGGCAAGGCGCCCGGCATCCTGGGCCGGATCTTCAGTAAGCCGTTCCACACGAGTTCCCGCGCCGTGGGCCGCAGCGGCTCGGCCGGTCGTCGCACCCGCCGCCGCATGCCCTTCTGACCTCGCCGAGGCCATGCCGATCGGCGCGACTGTCCGGGGCAGGTGAAGTCTCCATGGCTGGAGCCGGATCCTGCCCGGACAGCCGAAGGGCGCATACACCAGTACTCAGCACACAGGCTCATCGGGGAGTGGTGTCATGAACGGTGAACAGGCCGACAGGCTGTTGGACGGGCTGACCGTGGACACCAGCCGAGAAGAGCGACCGATCCTGCTGGACGGGGCCGGCCGCCCCCTCAAGAGCTGGCGCGAGAACCACCCCTACGGCCGCAAGGTCGGCCGCGTCGAGTACGAGCGGGTCAAGCGCGTCCTGCAGATCGAGCTGCTCAAACTCCAGCGGTGGGTCAAGGACACCGGCGCACGCGTGATCGTCGTGTGTGAAGGGCGGGACGCGGCGGGCAAGGGCGGCACCATCCAACGCCTCACCGAGCGCCTCAACCCCCGCGGCGCACGGGTTGTGGCCCTGGACAAGCCCACCGAGCAGGAGTCGGGGCAGTGGTACTTCCAGCGGTACGTCCAACATCTGCCGACAGCCGGAGAGATCGTCTTCTTCGACCGCTCCTGGTACAACCGGGCCGGTGTGGAGCGTGTGATGGGCTACTGCTCGAAGGACCAGTACGAGCTGTTCCTCGAGCAGTGCCCGGCCTTCGAGCGGATGCTCGTCGACGACGGCATCCTGCTGGTCAAGTTCTGGTTCTCCGTGTCCCGCGCCGAGCAGCGCACCCGATTCGCCATCCGGCAGGTCGACCCGGTGCGCCAGTGGAAACTGTCGCCCACCGACCTGGCCTCGCTCGACCAGTGGGACGACTACACCGGGGCCAAGGTCGACATGTTCCGCGCCACCGACACCGAACGCGCCCCGTGGACCGTCGTCAAGAGCAACGACAAACGCCGTGCCAGGCTGGAAGCCATGCGCAGCCTGTTGTCCCGCATCGACTACACCAGCAAGGATCCCGAGGCGGTCGGCACCCCCGACCCGCTCATCGTCGGCGCCGCCAACACCCTCCTGGAGCCCGGCGAGGAGGACACCGTTCTCTCGCCCACTCCTCTGGCCGTTCGCACCAGCGGGCCTGGCAGCCACCCCGAATCCACCTGACGCTCCGACCGAGGCGGTCGTCCGGCTGTACGGTTCTGCCGACGGACTGCGCGGTCTTGTAGTGGTGGGACCACGAGCACCCGGACCTGCCGCGCAAGGTCGCGCGCAGTGTTGGCAGTTCGCGGTCCCGAGGTGACAGCAGGCCGCCGTTGACCAGGGTGGCAGCGGGTAGAGGGCGACAACGGTTCGACCCGGGGGTGTGCGTCGCCTCATGTCATGTGTTGCCTCCAGTGGGGTGGAAGGCGAAGAAAATTTGATCGGCGTGGCACCGTTCTCGCTTCTTTTCCGTCTGTTCAGATAGCCGAACTCACGCTGCACAGTGAGCGCTTGGCGAAATGCTGACCCACGGGGAAGGAAAGCATGACCACTCCACGACGCAAACCGAGATACTCCGGACGGCTCGCAGCCGTCGGAGTCGCGCTGACCGCACTCATGGCTGCCGTGACGGGCACGGCGACCCAGGTTGCGGCTTCGTCGAAGCCGTCCGAGAAGCCGCCCGTGCCGTCGCTCGCCTGGACCGACTGCCAGGGCGGCTTCGAGTGTGCGAACGCCGACGTTCCGCTCGACTACCGCAAGCCGCACGGCAAGACCATCACTCTCGCGGTGGTCCGTAAGCAGGCCGCGGATCAGACGAAGCGCAAGGGCACCCTGTTCATGCAGCCGGGAGGGCCCGGCAACTCCGGTGTGGACTTCGTGCGGAACAACTACGCGGACCTGCCCGCCGCACTGCGCGACTCCTTCGACGTCTTCGGCTACGACGTCCGCGGCGTCGGCCGCAGTTCGCCGCTGACCTGCTTCGACGACGCGAGGTACACGCGAGCCGTCACGGAGGCGAAGGGCGTGCCCGGCCCGGACGCCTTCGAGCCGGCGCTGCGCCAGGCCGCCGAATTCGACCAGGCCTGCGTGGACAACACGGGCGAGCTGCTGCCCTACATCGGCACCGAATACGTCGCCCGGGACATCGACCTGCTGCGGGAGGCGCTCGGGGAGAAGCAACTCACTTACTACGGGCGGTCGTTCGGGTCGTACATCGGCACTGTCTACGCTGCCATGTTCCCGAAGCGGGTGCGAGCCCTGGCCCTCGACGGCGCGTACGACCCGGTGCACTACGCCAACCGCCCCTACGCCTACGACCGGCCGCAGTACCTGGCGCTGGACGGCGCGATGGGCCGCTTCCTGGACTGGTGCGCCGCCGATCAGGCCACCTGCGGGTTCGGCGACGGCAACCCGCGCGCGGCCTTCGAGAAGCTGAAGACAGACCTGGACGCCAACCCCGTCCCGACAGCGAACGGCGGCCGGGCCAACGGCTACACACTGGTCTACCGGCTGATGTTCAACATCAACGAGGGCAAGGTCATCTGGCCCGAGTTCGGCGCGGCACTGCGCAAGGCCCAGCTGCGGGACAACACGTCCTTCCTGCTGAGGCCACCGTCCCCGGCCAGCTTCGACTTCCTGGGCCCGAACGTGGCTGTCGAGTGCGTCGACCGGGAGTACCCGCGCGACCTGCGTCTGCTGAAGCGGAACGTCACGGCCTTCGCGAAGGCGGCGCCGCTGCTCGGCCCGGCGATGGCGTACGGACCTCCCACGTACGACCACCAGCACGCCACCGCCTGCGTCCAGTGGCCCGGCGAGCACGTCAGCCGCTACGACGGCTCCTACCGGGCGAAGGGCTCGGCACCGATCCTCGTCCTCGGAACCACCGGCGACCCGGACACCCCGTACCAGGACGCGGTGGCGCTGTCCCGGCAGCTCGACAATGCCTCGCTGCTCACCTTCCAGGCAGAGGGGCACACGGCGTTCGGGCGCAGTGCCTGCGCGACGGACGCGGTCATCAACTACCTGGTGGACCGTAAGATCCCGGCCTCGGGCACGACTTGTGCGGACGAGACGCAGCCGCCCTCCTCCACACCGAAGACGGCCCCGCCTGGTACGACGCTCAGTGAACTCCGTAACGGCGTCGACGAGCGCGTCGAGCGCATCGGCTCGGTGAGCTGACGTTCCCGACCCCGACCCCGAGGCGCCGGCCTGTCAGGACCGGCGCCTCGGGCTTTGTCGCCGGCCGCGCAGCTACAGGGCCCAGGGAATCAGGAGCGTCGGTCGGATCCGCCCGGGGTGAGGGCCGGCAAGGGGTCTGCCTGCTGGAGTTCGGCGAGCAACTCGCCCTGGCCGGTGATCAGTTCGGTCAGGATCCGGCGAGCCGCGCGCAGGAGTTCGGCCACATCGCCGCCGGCCAGGGCGTAGCTGACGGTGGAGCCCTCCCGGATGGACACCACGATCCCCGAGCGGCGCAGTACGGCCAGTTGCTGGGAGAGGTTGGACGGTTCGATCTCGATCTCGCCGAGCAGGTCGCGCACGGGGACGGGGCCGTTCTGTAGGAGTTCCAGGACCCGGATGCGTACCGGGTGGCCGAGCATCCGGAAGAACTCGGCCTTGGCCTGGTAGAGGGGGACCTGCATGGTGAATCGCTCGCTCCCTGCCGCATTCGACTGGCTGCATCCGGGCTCGGTGGCCCTGTGCGTGCCACCGCAGGCGGTCCTGCGGACCGATCCTCGTGCATCCGGCCTCGCACGCCCACGGGATTGAGCTGATCCGGATGTGCCCAGTTGAAGAAATCTTCAAGTCGTGGGCGTGCGAGGCCATGGAGAACGCGGCGTTCTACACGTCCAGTTGGCCTTCGACACTCTTGAGCTGGTGGCGGGCCATCGCGAGGTTCGACTTCTTCGCGTCGAGCACGAGGTAGAGGAACAATCCGTTGCCGCCGCGGCCCTTGAGCGGCCGGAGGATGTGGTACTGGCCGGCGAGTGTGATCAGGATGTCCTCGATCTCACCCTTGAGCCCGAGGTGTTCCATGGTGCGGGTCTTGGCCCGGATCACGTCCGTGTTGCCCGCCGCCGCGACGGTGAGGTCGAGGTCCTTGCTACCTCCGAGAGTGCCCAGCGCCATACCGCTGGTGTAGTCGACCAGAGCGGTTCCCAACGAGCCCTCGATCGAGGCCATGATCTCCTTGAGGCAAATCTCCACATTGCTGATACCGGCATCTCCTTATGGTCACTGCGAGGCTCGGGTGTCGCCTTCCTCGTCAATGTCCCGGACCTTACGTAGGGTCGGCGGCCGGCAACCTTGTTGTTCCTGTACTGGCCGAGTGGGCCTACGAAAAGTCGGGTGATGCTATATCCGCGACCTCCCATGCTCGGCGAATGACCGACAGTGTGAGCCTTGATCGCCTCTAATCCGTCGGCCGCAGGCAGTGGTTGAAACAGCTGCCATCAGGTCAGACCGGGGCAAGGTCACCGTGCGTTCCTTGGGTTGAACTGCCCCTTCGACAGGGAGACTTGCACGATGTCCTGCTGTCCGCCCGGAGTACTCACCCGCGGCGGATGAGCGCCCCGGCCGGACGGGCATGAGTTCACGACCCTCGACGGGCTGCGCCACGAGAACGGACACCATCGTCAGAGGTCTACGAAGGAAATACAGGGGCACACGGTTCTCACCTATTCGAGAGGAACCGCTCCATGCTTGGTATAGCTGCGGCAGTACTGTTTTTCATCGCGTTCCTGATCAACGCCGCCGACATCGCGACGAACGATGTCTTCGCTTCCACGAACGTCATGCTCCTCGGCCTGATGCTTCTCGCCCTGCACGTCGCGGGAATCGGGAACGGCTGGTCCGGCCGCAGGCGCTGACACAGTCAGAACCCGGGGTGGGGTGAGGCCATGACGACGCCTCACCCCACCCCTATGTCCCATACAGGTCCTGCGCGCGCTTTGGCCCTCTGGCCGAGCACGGCAGGTGAACGAAGGCCGTGCGTTGCTCAGCCGGATCGGCGCCCGCACCACACCGGAGGCGGGACTCGGCGTGGACAGCAGGACTGTGCGCAGAACTGCAGACAGGTCCCGTCGTTCAGCCGCCACTCCAGGCGAGCACAGCTCCCCAGGATGGGATGCACCTGTCCCGTACAGGTGCATCCTCCAGCCTGTCGGGATCTTTGAAGAAGATCACTCGATGGTGCATTAGGGCTGCCTGGAGTGCGTTTGATGGCCAGACTCGAAGCGCGTCGTGCCGAACGCCGCAACGCGCTGCTCTGTGCCGGCAGGCCGGAGCCGTGGCGGGTCCTGCCGTGCTGGGAGACAAGCTGTGACACACCATGACGGTCGCAAGCCGGGCCTGACCGAGGACACGGTGGCCCTGATGGCCGACCTTGCCGATCTGGCGGTATGCGGGTTGAGCAGCGCGCTGGGAAGTGTCAGTGGCTTGCTGCGCCGCGCGGATCTGGGGGACCTGCTGGCTGACGGTCAGGAGGAGACCAAGGCGCGGGGCCGTCTCCTCCTGGACCGGCATGGGGCTTCACCGCCGGCTCACCTGGAGGTGCTCGCCCGTACCGTCACCGCCCGGAGTCAGGGGGAGAACGGCGGTGAGTGAACGGGACGAGCACGTCTTGCTGAAGCAGCGTGTCGACCAGGTCCTCAGCGCGTTCGTCACCGCGGAAGCACAGGCGCTGGCCGACATCGATGTCTGTCTGGCGCCGGTCGCGGAACAGCTTCATGCCGCGACCGGGCACGGCAAGCGGCTCAGGGCGGCGTTCTGCTACTGGGGCTGGCGTGGGGCCGGCCAGCCCGACAGTGAGGCGCTCGTACGGGCTGCCGGCGCGATCGAGCTGGTGCATGCGGCTGCTGTCGTGCACGACGATCTGATCGACCACAGCCGCACCCGGCACGGCCGGCCCACCGGGCACATCGCCCTGCGCGAGATCCTCACCGGTCATGCGCGGCCCAAGGCCGACGCCCGGGCCCTGGCCATGCTGGTGGGTGACCTGCTGATGTCAATGGCCGGGCAGCTGTTCGCCACCTCTGGCCTGCCCGGCGCCTTCCTGAGCAGGGCCCGGCCGCTGTGGGCGGTTCTGGCCCGTGAACTGGTGGCCGGAGAGTGCCTGGAAGTCCTGCGCACGGGAGCCGAGCCGGACCCGGACGCGTCGGTGAAGGTGATCCGCTACAAGACCGCCAAATACACCGTCGAACACCCTTTGCAGATCGGCGGCCTGCTCGCCGGTGCCTCACCGCGCCTGCTGCAGGCGTACAGCGAGTACGGCCTCCCCCTGGGTGAGGCGTTCCAGCTGCGCGACGACCTGCTGGGCCTGTTCGGCGATCCTGAGCAGACGGGCAAGGACCCGGCCGACGACCTGGCCGGGAACCGGCCCACCGCCCTGATGGCTCATGCCCTGACCTGCGCCACCAAGGCGGAACACGCCGAGCTGCACCACCTCCTCGGGCAGGCGGGCCTCAGCGAGGACCAGGTGGAACGGGTGCGGGAGATCACCCACCGCACCGGCGCCGTCGCCCGAGTCGAAGACATGATCACCGCTCGGCTGCGTGAAGCACACGACGCCCTGGCCGACGCCGATCTGACAGCCGAAGCGCGGCGCGCACTGTCGGCCCTGGTGACCGTCTCGGCGGCCCGCACGCACTGACCGGCCACCCCCACCGGAGGAGCACCATGACCTACACCCGAACGTCCATGGACGACCTGCGCACCGAAGGTGACGAACTCGCCGACGCCACCGTGGCGACACTGTTCGAGCGCGGAGAGGTCGGTAAGTTCAACACACTGATGCGCTACGTCTCCACTGTCGGACAGGACCTTCCCGAAGGGCTGCCCGACATCGCCCGCGAGTACCTGAACGCCACCAGCACGCCCCCGGCCTGGGTGGACTGGGGTGAGATGGAGAAGGCGCGGCTGTTCTTCATCGACAACAACGTGCACATCTCCACCGCACTGTCGTTCGCATCGATGCCCGCCTGCTACGTGCTGCCCCATGTGGCCAAGCTGCTGTCGTCCACCCATTCGCTGAAGTACCCCTCCAAGCGGATGGCGGAGACGGGCCAGTTCACCGTGTACCTCATGCAGCCCGACGCGTTCGAAGCCGGCAGCCGTTTCATCCCCGCAGCCCAGAAGGTGCGGTTGCTGCATGCCTCCATCCGCCACCACCTCAAGCGCGAGGACCGCTGGGACACCGCCGCCCTGGGCACGCCGATCTGCCAGGAGGACATGATCGGCGGGCAGATGATGTTCTCCATCCAGGTCCTCGACGCACTGCACCGGCTTGGCATTCACATGAGCGACGAGGGCGCCGAGGCCTACTACTACGCCTGGCGGGTGGTGGGCGCCGTCCTCGGCGTCGACCAGGAACATGTTCCCAAGGATCTGCAGGCAGCTCGCCAGTTCTCCGACCTGTACATGACCCGGCACATGGGCCCCAGCGAGGAAGGCGCCCAGCTCACCCGCCAGCTCATCGACCTCTACGAGGAAGTCGTGCCCGGCACCTTCTTCGACCCGATCGTTTCCGCCCTGATCCGCTATCTGATCGGCGACACCTGCGCCGACTGGCTGCAAGTGCCCCGCACCACCTGGGACACCGTCGTCAAGGCCGCTCCCGCCCTGCTGGGGGTGCTGGAAACCATTGAGGACCGCTCACCCCTGGCGGGCTGGGCCCTGGACCGACTCGGCCACCTGACCAGTGTCCTGGAACTGTCCTCCCTCACTCGTGGCCGCGTCATGCACTACGCCATCCCTGAACAGCTCAAGAGGGACTTCGGAGTCAGCACCGGCATCCCGCCCAAGAGCCGCTGGACCCCGCCGCCGGCGACCATCAGCCAGTAGCGACCACCAGCGGTCCGGGTGTGAGGCCGGGCTCGCTGTCACGTGTCCCTGGGACCGACCGGTCGGGACTTATTCGAAACGCGGCACGCGCACACCGTGGGATTCACCCAGCAGGTGAAATTGGTGCCGCGCGTCAGAAAAGGCGTGACGGTCGAGGGAGTCGTCTTGGCCACTCACGTTCCGGTAGTCCCGGTCGTTTCGGGAGAACCGTCCACAGAATCGTCCACGGAGCCGGTCTTCGCCCTCTTCCATGCCTCGCGGGCGCAGCAGCGGTCTGCGCGCAGCGGCTGCTCGGCCGGCACGAGGCGCTTCGCACCCGGTTCGCCCTGGGCGACGGGGAGCGTGCCCCGCCAGAAGGCCCGGTCGGCATCCCGGGCGTCGGAGGCGAGGCAGGCCTCCTCCTCGGCCACGATCTCCCGCCACGGCGCCGCGCCGGACGGCGGCACGGGTTCGCCGCTCATCAGCGCGGAGTAGTGCGCCGCGACCCGGCGGGCGATGAGGGTGCCGCTCACGCCGTCGGTGACGATGTGGAGGTAGCCCTGCATCCAGCAGAAGGACTCGGGCCCCGTGTGCACCAGCAACTGCCGGTGCACATCACCGGTCGCCGGGTCCATCGGCTGGTCCAGCTCGGCCCGTATGCGTGCCTCGGCGGCGGCGAGCGGGTCGGGGGCGCCGCTCACGTCGACGGTCTCCAGCCGGAACGGCGGCCGACCGGCCGGCCGCTGCCGCACCACACCGTCCGCCTCCGCGAAGCACATGCCGAGCGCCTCGGTCTCCGCCAGCATCCGGCGCAGCGCCTCCTTGGAGGAGTCCCGGGTCCACGGCTCCGCGGATTTCCAGGTCCTCGCCGACGGCGTAGGCACGGCGCAGAGGGCCCAGTTGCTGGGCGAACCAGACGCCGGCCTGCGCTGAGACCAGGGGCAGCGACCCCGCGGTCTTCAGCGGGCATGGGGTGGGTCTCCTCGGGTTCGTTCGACGACGACGCGAGAATCACCTGCCGTGATGTCCAACGGCCCTGAAAGTCCCAAGAATTCCCCTCTTGGCAGGGGGCGGGCCGGTCCCGAGCGTTCTCAGTCACGGGCACCCGTGACAACGCGTAGGCGCGGACCATGCCACCGTCGCGAGCCGCTGCCGAAGGTGATCCGCACCCCGCGACGGCACGTCTGCCTTGTGGGCGGGTGCCCCGCCCGGCTGCCCGAGGACACCGCCTGACGGACCAGGGACCCCCCCGTACCGACCTGGCCGGCTCTCTGACCAGGCAAAATCAACGAAGCAGGTGATGTTGCGCAGACTCGGGGAAGAAGGGCGGCAGCAGACAGGAGGTTGTCGTGACGGGTGAAGATCTGGAACTGGGCGAGTTGCTGGCCGCTGCGGAAGCGGCCCCGCCCGGTGAGTCCGTCGACGTGGTGGCACACGACCTGCAGAAGCGGTTCGGTGCCGAACGGGTGTCTTTCCTGTTCGTCGACCTGATCGGCCAGCGGCTGATTCGGCTCGCCGCGGCCGGCGACGAGGCCCTCGACGATGCCGGGCCGATCGCTCTGCGGGGAAGCGTCTACGACGCCGTTCTGCGGAGCCAGCGCCAGCACGTGGAACCGGACGGTCAGGGCGGGCGAAACGTCATCACGCCGGTCACCAACCGCGGTGACTGCATCGGTGTTCTGGAGGTGACTCTCCAGTCGGCCGACGACACCGTACTGCGCCAAGTCCGCAACGCCGCACACGCGTTGGCCTACATCATCGTCACCGACCGCCGTTTCACCGACCTGTACCACCTGGGCCGGCGTACCACCAAGCCCAGCCTGGCGGCCGAGATCCAGCATCAGTTGCTTCCCTCGGCACCCTGCTGCGAGGCGGAGCAGTTCACGCTGGCCGCCGGACTGGTCCCGGCCGACGACATCGGTGGCGACACCTACGACTACACGCTCGACCGCGACACCCTGCACCTGTCGATCACCGACGCCATGGGCCACGACACGGACTCCGCCCTGCTGGCCACCTTGCTGGTCGGCGCGCTGCGGCGGGCCCGCCGCAGCGGCTGCGACGCACTGAAGCAGGCCCGGCAGGCCCACGAGGCCCTGTTGCGCCACAGCCGTGGCCTGGCCACCGGACAGTTGCTGTGCGTCGACCTCGACACTGGCCTGTGCGAACTGGTCAACGCCGGCCATCCCCGGCCACTGCGGCTGCGCGGCGACGCCGTCGAAGAGCTGGAACTCGCCGTCAACCTGCCCTTCGGCGTGTCGGCACCCAGCTCCTACCGCCTGCAGGAACTGCAGCTGCGTCCGGGAGACCGCCTGGTCCTGCTCACCGACGGAATGCAGGAGCGCGGTGCAGCGGCCGTCGACCTGGCCGCGGTCGTTCACGACACCCGCGCGCTGCACCCGCGCGAAGCCGTCCGGAGCCTGACCGCCGCGGTGCTCGAAGCCTGTCACGGCAGCCTCAAGGACGACGCCACGGTCCTGATCCTGGACTGGCACGGCAATCGCAGGAGACCGGACGAAACGACGTAGTCCTGAACCACGTTGAGGTGAGGGCGACCCGGCGGGAGGTGGACCGGTCCCGGAACGGTTCACTGTTCGCCGACCGGAGATTGTCGGCCCAAGAACTTTTCGAATGCCGCTGACTGCTCGGCGTTCATGTATCCCTGGCGCGTGCACATGGCTTCCTTCGTGAGCCACGCCGCCAGGCGACCACCAGGTCCCCGACGCCGTCCCCATGGACGTCGGCGCCACGGTCGGCTCGGGGCCCGCCGCCGGTACGCCGCCGCTCACCGGCAGAGCAATGCGACCCGCACGAAGCGGTCTCCTGCTACAGCCGTGTAACAGCGGACGCACAGGTACAACTCTCTTCCCGCCCCGCCGGTCGAACCCGGTGTGTCGCACACCTGCGTCGCGGCGGAACCGGTGCCGCTCGGCGCAACTCCTCTAGTCCCGAACGAACTTGGAGTTGACCGTGCCTGAGAAGTCCCTGTCGAAGCGTCTCGCCACCACCGCCGCGCTCCTGCTCGCCGCAGGCGCCCTCGCCGTGCCCACCGCCTCCGCGAAGTCCTCCGACGCCGCGCCGGTCCGTGACTACGTGCTGAAGGTGAGCACCAACCCGACCAGCACCGACTACAACAACCGCCACGTCGACGTCACCGGCACGGTCACCAAGGCCGACGGCACCCCGGCGCCCAACATCCCCGTCACCATCCAGGAGGTCGTCCGCTTCACCACCTGGAATCCGTGGAGCGACCCGATCGACCCCACGTACTACGAACCGCGCGACCTGGGTAAGCCGGTCACCGACGCCAAGGGGAAGTTCACCATCCGCAACGTCAACATCGATCACGAGGGCGGCAGCAGCCTGCTCAACGTCCAGCGCAAGGTGGACATCACGGCCTACTACGACGAGGACGGCAACCCCAACACCCCGCAGGACGGCTACTACACGGATACCACCGTGGCGACCAAGGCCAAGGCCAGCACGCTCAGTTACACGGTCAACAAGAGGAAGGTGAAGAAGGGCACCATCCTCACCGTCCAGGGCAAGGTCACTGTCCCCAGGGGCGTCGAGCGCGCGGGCAACGAGGTCTTCCTGCAGACCTACTGGGAGGGCGAGTACCGCGTAAAGACGACCACCGAGGACGACGGCTTCTTCGTGATGTCGGTGCGTGTGCGGGACTACGACGACAGGTTCGTGCTGCGCACGGCTCCCAGGGACCTCTACGTGGCGGGCACGACCAAGCGACTCCCGATCATCAACCTCTCGCTCCCTCGCAAGTAGCTCTCCGGACGGCGAGGCATCGGCACAGTGGGCCATAGCCCCTGGCAGAGGGGCCCGTGGGCCCCGGCGACGGGTCACCCCCGCACGAGCGGAGGTGACCCTGCCCATGACCACTGTGGCAGCGACGCGGTTGTCTCCTGCATCCCGGCCGGGGCATTTTCGACAGCCGTCGGTGGACCTTGGACAGGTTCCTGTGCCCATGAACGCCACGCAGCCGCGGGGTTCGGCCTCGGACTCCGCCATGGCGGAAGGCTCGCTTGTCCAGGGAGGCCATGTCGACCGCAACGCCCGGTGAATCGCCCCTTGTTGCTGCCGCAGATCTGGGCGCAGGCCCGTACTCGGTGTAGGCACGGCTTCGCGACGCCGGGCCCGTACACCCCGTCACCGGAACGGACGGGCTTCCTGCTGGAGATCAGTGCAGGGTCGTCGGTGTCGGTCCACAGGTTTCCGTTGGATCGCCGAGCGCTACGTGGTTTCCTCGTGCGGAGCAGCTCCCGCCGCGAGGAGCAGCTCGGCAGTTTCCGGATAAGGGCCGCGTACAGCCCAGTCGAGAGGCGAGTGGCCCGCACCCTGGTCCTCGCGGAGGTTCGGGTCGGCGCCGTGAGCCAGCAACTCGCGCACGGTTTCGGTATGACCCCAGCTTGCGGCTGCGCACAAGGGCGTGCCTTCCGCGCCGTGTCCGCTTTCGGTGTCGGGCGATGCGCCGGCCGTCAGGAGCAGGCGAGCGATGTCGGCGACTCCTTGTACGGATGCGGCGTACAAAGGCGTGGTGCCCTCGGAATTCGCTGCCCCTGGGTGGGCTCCAGTTCGCAGAAGCGTTCTGACGCGCGAGGTGTCTCCCAACATGGCAGCCACAACGAGGTTTTTGGAGAGTTTCTTGCGCCGACGCTGGTTCATGGCTGCCGAGGTTAGCCGCCCGGCACGTGGTGGCGCTGGTCATGACCACTCGTCGACAACGGCGACCAGTGCGCTTGCCCCGTGGCGGACGGCGGGCTCGTCGAATCCCGTCGTCACGGCTCGGCGTCGAGACCGCTCGGAGGTTCCTTCTGATGGCCGGCCCTGCCTTCTTCGTGATGCCGCCGGCTGCGTTCGTCAGCGGTACGGAGTTGCCGTGGGGGCCCTTCCTGGAAGTTGCCGCGTCCCGTGCTTCACCAGGCACACCCCGGAACGTGGCTCATCCCGGAAACCGGGACCGGGCTGAGCAAGACCCTGAGGATCCCTACCCCAGCGGGGTGAGGCGCGGATCGTCTGCGGTACGCATACTCGGTTCCATGAACAAGCAGGGGCATCTCGCCGACTTCCTCCAGGCACGCCGTAGCCAACTGCGTCCCGAAGACGTCGGGTTGGAGACCTACGGTGAACGACGCAGGGTGCCCGGCCTGCGCCGGGAGGAGCTCGCCATGCTCGCGGGCATCAGCGCGCCCTACTACACCCGCCTCGAGCAGGGCCAGTCACGCAACGCCTCGCGCGAGGTACTCGACGCCGTGGCGAGGGCCCTGCGACTGGACGAGTCCGAGCGCGCCCATCTGCACACTCTGGCCCGTACGCCGAGAAGGTCCAGGGCTGCCGACCGTCCGCCTGTCGAAGGCGTCACCCCGGCAACGAGCGCCTTGCTGGCGGCCCTTGAGGGCACACCCGCTGTCGTCGTCGGCCGTCGTAGCGATGTCCTGGCCTGGAACCGGCCGGGACACGGACTGTTCGCGGGTCATCTCGACTGGGACAGTCCCGACGAACCGGGCCGACGGCCGAACATGGCCAGACTGGTGTTCCTCGACACGCACACCCGTGACCTGTACACCGACTGGCCTGCCAAGGCCCGGGCGCTGGTGGGCAATCTGCGTCTGACGGCGGGCCGCTTCCCGGACGATCCGCTGCTTGCCGGACTGGTCGGTGAACTGACCATGCGCAGCCCGGAGTTCGCCACGATGTGGGCCGACCACCGGATCCTGGCCTGCGATGTCGCCGAGTACGAGATGCGCCACCCGCTGGTCGGGACACTGGCTGTCACCCAGCAGACACTGCAGAGCCCGCAAGGATCGGGACCGTCCCTGGTGGTGGCTACGGCCGTCCCAGGTTCCCCGTCCGCGTCGGCCCTGACCCTGCTCGCCCACACCACCGCACCACAGGAATCGACCCGTCCGCGCCCCGGCGCCGTAACTCGCACCCCTTGACCTGAGCCCCTCTCACCGGACGCTCCAGCTCTCGGCCGGTCGCCGGAACGATCACGGCGACTCCCGAATCACCTCACGCCCACGGCACCGCACTGCGGCTGCCGCATGCCCGAAAACAACGAAGGAACCATGTCCAAGCGAAGCATTGAACTCATCATGTCGGCAGTTGTGGTGGTCGCGGCCACCCTCACAGCGGCCGTGCCCGCCAACGCGACGTCCGCCGGAGGGACACTGACGGATGTACGGGTCGCCACCCACTTCGACCTGTCCGCCGGTCAGATGCCGGAGAACATCACTCTGTTGCCCGACGGCACGGCCGCCGTCACTTTCGCCGCCAGCCGGCAGGTGGCTCAGGTAACCCCCCGAGGCACCACCCGCGTCCTGGCGACTCTGCCCGCACCCGCCGACGGGGGCATCAACACACCGGTCCTCGGCTTTCCGCTGGCCACCGGTATCGTCCACACCTCGGACGGCACCGTGTACGTGCTGTACGCGACCGGCACCGCCGACCTGACGGGGTTGTGGAGGCTGCGCTCCGGACAGGCGCCGCAGCGCATAGCCGCACTGCCCGCCGCCGGCCTGCCCAACGGGCTCGCACTGGACGAGCGCGGCGAACAGCTCTACATCACCGACTCGGTAGTCGGCACCGTATGGACCGTCCCCGTCACCGGCGGCACACCCCGTGCGTGGTCCACCGCTCCCGAACTCGCCTCGACCGGCTTCCTCGGAGCGAACGGCGCGAAGGTGCACGGCGGCGCGCTGTGGGTGACCAACCTGGACCAGGGCACCGTCCTGCGCATTCCGATCCGTGCGGGAAACCGCGCGGGAGCACCGCGGATCAAGGCATCGGGCCTGACCGGTATCGATGACTTCGCCTTCACCGGCCGCGGAGACGAGATCCTCGCCACGCTCAACGGCCCCAACACGGTCGTACGCGTCCGGCCCGACGGCACGGCCACGACCGTCCTGGACGCCACCGACGGACTTCAGAACCCCACCTCCGTCGCGCTGCGAGGTCGCGACGTGTACGTACTCAGTGCCGCCTACACCACGGCCACCGACCCCAATCTCCTGCGCGCACGCCTGCGTGGCCACCGGTAGGACCGGGCCCGATACGAATACGGGGACTTCGTCCTGACGGCATGCCCGTGTGCGACCCGCGTCGGAGAGCGTTCGGACGAGCTCAGATCCAGGTGTCGAGCCACATGCGGGTGTGCCAGCCGGAATACGGAATCGTCAGTCCGGTGTAGATGGGGAAGAAGTAGACGAAGTTCCAGGTGATGAGGAGCACCAGCGTGCCCGCGGCCACCGCACCCCGTGTTCGGCGTGCGGCGTCCGCGCCCGGCGGTCCCAGCAGTGCGCCCAGCATCGTCGCCACGGCCAGGCACAGGTACGGCACGAAGACGACGGCGTAGAAGGAGAAGATCGTCCGGTCCTGGTACAGGAACCAGGGAAGATAACCGGCACCCACTCCGCACAGGACGGCGCCCGCGCGCCAGTCGCGGCGCAGCGCCCAGCGGAAGAGCAGATACACCAGCGCGCAGCATGCCGACCACCACAGCAGCGGCGTACCCAGGGCGAGGACCGCCTGTGAGCAGTCGGCCGCCGTGTGGCAGCCGTCCGTACCGGGTTCCGGTGACTGGTAGTCGAACAGCACAGGGCGGCCTAGGACCAGCCAACTCCACGGGTTCGACTCGTACTTGTGCGGGATGTGCAGTCCTACGTTGAACTGGTAGACGCTGTACTCGTAGTGCCACAGGCTGCGCAGTGGGGCCGGGATCCACGACCAGGTGCCACCACGGCCGTCCGCCCAGTGGCGCCCGTATCCGTCGTCGGACAGGAACCAGCCCGTCCACGTCACCAGGTACGTCACCACGGCCACCGGAACGAGGGACACCACTGCCCAGCCGAAATCCGCGCGCAGCATCGCACGGTACGGGTGGCGTGCCCCCGCGACGCGGCGGGCGCCGACGTCCCACAGCACGGTCAGGACGAGGAAGAACGCCAGGAAGTACAGGCCGTTCCATTTGGTCGAGGCCGCCAGGCCCAGGAAGAAACCGGCCGCGAGCCGCCAGGGGCGCGTTCCCGTCCGGGCACGCTCGCCGGTTTCCTGGTCGGGGCGCGCGTGGCCGTCGTCGTCCATCGGTAGGGCTGCCGCAAGCTGGGCCCGCGCACGGTCCCGGTCGACGAGCAGGCAGCCGAACGCGGCCAGGACGAAGAACATGACGACGATGTCGAGCAGAGCGGTGCGGCTCATCACGTAGTGCAGACCGTCCACCGCCATCAACGCTCCGGCCAGGCAGCCCAGGGCCGTAGACCGGAACAGACGCCGTCCTGCGCGGCACAGCATCAGCACCGACAGCGTGCCCAGGACCGCCGTCATGAAGCGCCAGCCGAACGGGTCGAGGCCGAACATCCACTCGCCGACGGCGATCACCCACTTGCCCGTCGGTGGATGCGCGACGTAGGCCCCTGTGTGGGAGAGCGGGATCACCTGCGGGTCGGCCAGGATCTGCGGGTCGGCGACCTTCCTGTCCGGCCACGTCCCCTCGTAGCCGAGCCGCAGCAGGGACCAGGCGTCCTTGGCGTAGTACGTCTCGTCGAACACGACATCGCGCGGGCTGCCCAGGCGCCAGAAGCGCGGCAGCCCGGCAAGGAGTGCCACCAGCAGCGGCCAGCCCCACCCCGACCAGCGCGCGAGCCTGCCCACCGCCACCGGCGACAGACCGAGCACGTGCCACAGGCCTGGCCCCGGTTCGGCGAACGGTGGCACCAGCAGGTCGCGAGTGGACGTCCGAGGCTGTCCTACGTGCCCGAAGAGGCGCAGTCGCCGCTCCCAGGAGGTCGGCCCGGGATTGCCCGCCTCGCGCGGCTCGTCGGCGAGCGCGGTCGTGTTCTCACGGGTCACGTGGTCGTCTTTCAACTCGTCGAGAACGAAAACGGTGACGGTTGTACCTGGTCAATGCGCTAGCGGGCCGGTGACGTCCAGGTCGGCAGGTGGACCGGATCGAGGCCTGAGGGGCGGTACGGCATCGGCACCGGCTTGGTGGCTGACGTGCGGGTCGGCATCGGCACCGGCCTGGTGGCCGACGTGCGGGTCGGCATCGGCACCTCCTGAGCGGTGGAGGCGGGGCGGGCCGTCGACGGCATCGGAACCGACTCGGCAGAGGTGACGGGGCGGGGCTGTGGGCCGGTGGGTCCGCCCTGGGCGAAGGAGTTGGGCAGGACCGTCAGCCCGACTCCGAGTGCGGCAAGGGCCAGCACGGAACCGGTGACGGTCCACACCGTCCGGGCCTCTCGGCGGGCGCGAACGCCGGCTTGAAGCCGACGTCGGTGCCGGTCCTCGTAGGGCGAGTCCTCCTGGCTGTCACGCATCATCCGTGCCAGCTCCTGCTCGAAGTGGTCCATGGTTCTCTCTTTCACTCCACCGGCTCGGCTGTCTCCGCCAGGAGCAGCCGCAACCGTGCTACGCCGCGTGCCGTGAGCGAACGAGCGGTACCCACCGGACACCCCAGCACCTCCGCGACGTGCCGCTCGGGCAGGTCCTGGTAGAAGCGCAGTACCACCGCGGCCCGCTGCCGCGCGGGCAGCAACGCCAACATCGCCTCCAGTCGGGTCCGTTCGTCCACGGCGGCGTTCTCGTCCCGCACCACCGGCGGGTCGGGCAGCTGGTCCATGGGCTGTTCGCCCCACCAGCGGCGCCGCGACGAGCGGGCCGCAGCACGGGCCAGGACCCTGCGCACGTATGCCTCGGGCGCCTGGTCGGCCACCCTCGGCCAGGCGAACCACAGCTTGACGAGCGCCTCCTGCAGGAGATCCTCGGCGCGGTGCCGGTCTCCGCCGGTGAGCAGCCGCGCCAGGTGCAGCAACGCCGACCACCGAGCCGCGACGAAGCGGTCGAACTCGTCGGTCCGCAACTGCCCCATCACCGTCGTCCCTTGCTTCAGCACGCCCCTACACCTGCAATAAAGACACTGGCCCCCACCCCGCTATGCACCCAGGGCATGTGGTCTGGCTCACATCGGATGATCGAGCCGCACATGGCCGGTACCGCCGTGCCGGACCGTCCGATGCCGCCGACGGCAAACGCCATGCCGCCTCTCCGGTCCGACGGTGTCCAGTTGGACGTGCGAAGGCTCCGGCGCCGCTTCCCCGCGGCGGCACCGGAGCCTTCGTCATCGTGCGGTCAGCAGTTGCGGATGGACCAGACGGGCGTCCAGTTGTAGTCGTGGATGCCGGAGTCCGGGGTGAACGACTTCAGTACGTTGCCGCTCTGGCCGTAGAAGTACGAGGTCACACCGCCGGTCTGATGGTCGTAGTAGTTACCCGTGCCGTCCCAGCTGGACAGGTAGTACCTGTTACAGGAGTAGAAGAAGAAGATCTTGTAGTCGGACGTGGTCGGGTCCCAGACGACGGCGCAGAGGTTGCCGCTGGCGCAGGTGTAGGAGGTGCTCGGCGGCTTGTGCTCCGTGCGGACGGACGGAGACGACGTGGGCGTGCTGACGGCTGCGGACCTGGCGGATACCGCCGAGGCGCCGGAAGGTGCCGGCGGCAGGATCAGTACCCGCCCGCCCGGACCGTGGCCCGCGGGCACCGTCGCCTGGGCCGGCGCAGCGGCGAACACGGCTGCCAGCAGGCAGACCAGGGCGCCGACAGCGGCGAGCACGGAGCGTTTGCTGGGCATGGTGTGGTTCCCCTTCAGGATGCGGCATACAGGGCTCGCGGGTCCTGGTGCGGCCCCGCACGACCAGGCTGTCGGCCGCTGCCACACCGTCACCACACCTTGAAGGCCTGCCTTAATCGAACCTGCGCGTCAGCCGTCAGCCGTCAGCGGCCGGGCGGGGTGCTGGGGATGCCGGCGAGCAGGGCCAGGCCGGTGGGCGTGATGGTGTGCACCATGTACTTGTTCCGGCGCATGCTCAGCAGCAGGCCAGCTCGGCGCAGGACCGCCGTGTGCTGGCTCGCCGCCGCCGCGGAGATCCCGAACCGCTGTGCGAGTTCACCCGTCGTACGGCCGGTCACGACATCCTCCAGGATCGCCGCCCTGGTCCGCCCGAGCAGCGCGCCCAGTTCCGCGCCCTGTCCGTCCGCCTCTCGCGCCCTCGCCCAGCCGGGGGTGTGCTGGATCGGGTGGACCAGGACCGGTGTCAGGTCGGCCCGCAGTTCCGCGAGCATGACGGGTCGGTGGTGGCAGAAAAAGGAGGGCTGGAGCAGCAGTCCACGCCCATCGAGCCGCACGTCGCGGTCGACCGGGTAGTCGGCCACGAGGACG
Source organism: Streptomyces sp. SID12488 (assembly GCF_010548275.1). Classification (GTDB taxonomy): domain Bacteria; phylum Actinomycetota; class Actinomycetes; order Streptomycetales; family Streptomycetaceae; genus Streptomyces. The sequence goes on along the minus strand of NZ_JAAGLT010000006.1, from coordinate 125,096 downwards.
GGTGGCCGCCAGCGCAGCAGGGGAGCGAAGCTCGCGAGGAGCCCGTCGGCGCCACCGTCGAGGACCGCCCGGGTGCGTACGGCGACGTCGGCGTCCACCTGCGCCCGGATGTGCGGCCAGTGCGGCGCGAGTGCCCGCCGGTGGTAGACGTGCAGGGCGGAGCCGAGGCGACGCAGCGCGTCCGGCTGGCCGTCGGCCAGCGCGCGGGTCGTGGCCGGTAGCGGGGAGGATCGCTCGGTGGAGGAGGCCAGACTGGCCAGATCCTCGCGCAGGACCGTCCTGGGCGTGCTCAGGACCTTGTCGATCGCGTTGTCCAGGGCAGGGGAGCCGCTCAGGGCGGGGGTGAGGAAGTCGGGCGCGTAGCCGCGTGACGGCATCAGCCCGGCGAGCAGCGCGTCGACCGGGCCCCGCCCGGGCCGGACGAGCCGTCGCCACTCCCCGTACACGAGGGTGCTCGCCTCGGTGGCCAGAACCTGCACGCTGTTGGTGAGTTCCCACAGCGGGTCGGGGGCGGCGGCGACGCGGACGCGTGCGAGGTCTTCGGCGGTGAAGTGCACCCGCAGCATGGGCAGTCTCCGACGTCGGTCGGTCATCGGTGGGCGGGCCGTGCCCCACGACAGTGACGCAGCTCCACGGGTCCGGGCAAGACGGCATCCGGTCACCCGGACCCCACGGGTTTCACCGGCCCCGCGGCGGCTCACCAGGCGCGGGACCCTGCCGTTCGGCGGGGCTCGCCGGACCGGCCGAGTGAAACGGTCAGGCGTTGAGGGCCTGCTCGACGGTGGGGTGGCACGGGATGAAGGCGTCGACGCCGACCAGCGTCAGGACACGCAGGACGGATTCCTGGGCGCCGGCGATGCGCAGCCATCCCTGCACGTCGCTCACCTGCTGGTAGGCCGCGACGAAGACGTTGATGCCGCTGGAGTCCATGAAGGTCACACCGCTGACTTCCACCACGATCCGCTGCGGCGCCACCGAGCCGTCCTCGAGCAGCAGGGCCTCGCTGAGGATGTCCTTGACGTCGTGGTCGATCTCACCCCGCACGGTCACGACACGGACGCCGCCGTCGACCACTTCGCACTCGACGGAGAGCCGGTCGGGCAGGCGGGACTTCTGGTTGTCGGCCACCGTCTCCTCAACTGCGCTAGGGCTTCCCGGGCAAGGTGTAGGTGGATGATTCTGCCCCACCGCCGTGGTGGGATGCACACTGGTTGGCGGTGCCGGACGAAACTCCCCGGGGCATGCATGATGCCGTCGCGGGTAGTTGCGTGAGTGAAGGGGGGAGTGAGGGCGACACGTGGGATCCCATGCCGACGTTGACGGTTGTACCGGGCCGAGGAACGAGCACCTGATGCGTGCCGGTTTCGCCCTGGACGGAGAGAGCGGCTGCATCGCCGACGCCCGCCACCACGCCATCGCCTTCCTCGACCAGGCCAGCACCGACCATCACCTGCCGGTGTCCGAGCGCGCGAAGGATCTCACCCAGCTGGTGGTCAGCGAGCTGGTCACCAACGCCCTCAAGTACGCCCCCGGCCCCGTCCTGATGGAACTGCGCATCAACGCCCACGCCGTGGACGTCGTCGTATGGGACAGCGAGCCCACCGCGCCCGCAGCCCGGGCCGCCGATCCCGACAGGATCGGCCAGCACGGACTGGAGATCGTCAAGGCCGTCACCGAGGACCTCTTCACCGAGCGGGAACCGGTCGGCAAACGCATCACCGCCCGCGTCGCCCTGTCCGACCCGTCCAGCGGCGACACCGCCGGCTGCTGAGCCGAACAGCGCTGTGGCACAGCGCCCGATCGAAGTGGGCAAGCGGCCGGCAACGCCTCACAAAGTTCGCCGGGGGCTGGTACAGGGCGCGTATCGGGGTACCTGCGTCGGCATGGCACCGGAAACTGATCACGCCGAGTCCGTACGAGCCCTGCGGCAACTGCGCCGAATGCGCCTTTTCTATGCCGCGGGCGCCGCCTTGTGGGCCGTTTCGTCTGCGCTGGTGGGATGGGACGATCCCGGAAGCCGACAGATGTGGGTGTCGGTGCTCTTCCTGGTGGTCTTCACCGGGCTGTTGTCCGTGACGTCCCTGTGGCTGTGGCGTCAGCAGGCCGCCCGGACCGTTGATCCCGCGCACCACGCCGCTCCGCGCAGGACCGCCTGGCATCGTCAGGCCAACGCCTGAGAGCGCGGGAACCCGGACACACAGCGAGGGCTTTCGCGCCCGGACGGATCGACCCCGGACGTGTTCGAGAAGTCCGCAGGCCGTGATCACGTCAGCCGACGTGATCACGGCCTGCGGACTTCTCGACCTGCCGATGTCTCCCGGGCGATCGACCTGTCGATGGTCCGACCGTCTGACGGTCGGCACCCGTTCGAGGCTCGGACGGCCCCCAGGTCGGGGAGCTGCCGGTCAGCCCGCGATGGAGTCCAGCTGTTCCGCCGCCGGGCGCAGGGCCCACAGGTCGCCGCCCGGCGGCTCCTCCAGGAGTGAAACAGCTCGCCGCGCCCCTGCATCACCGGCATCGGCGGCGGCGTGGACGATGTCGTCCGCCGCGTACCGGAGGAATCCGAGCTCCCGGTGCGGCCAGGCAACGGCGCCCGTGGCGGCTGGCAGCAGGTAGTCGACCGCCTTGAACAGACTCTGTCCGTCCGGGCCTCGGTACGCCCAGAGGTTCACGCCGACGTGCCGGCCAACGGCCGCGAGCCGGGTGTGGGCGACCAGGGCGAAGGTCGAGTAGTGCCAGCTCCTGGTCCGCGCCAGCTCCTGTGGCTGGCTGCCGTCGGAGGCGATCTGCGGTGCGATGCGCGTACTCCGGACGTTCAGGACGGTTCGACGGGCCAGGTCCTTGTCGCCGGTCGCGTAGGCGAGTGCGGCGAGCTGCATGTCGTAGAAGGTGCCGTGGTTGTTGGTCGCGGCGGCCTCCTCCTTGCCGAAGCCGCTGTTCCTGAGCCAGTCGAGGAAGTCGCTGTTCCACCTCGCCATGGCGGCCCGGTCTTTCCCGGTCCAGCCCGGGGCGCCGGTGTCCAGCAGGGCGAGCGCGTCGAGGACGCTGGTGAAGGACTGCGAGAAGTCGATGATGCCGATGGCACGGCCGTCGTACTTGCAGGGAATGAACTGCGCGTGGTTCAGGTTCGGGTTCATCCTCGTGGCCGGGTCGAGGAACCAGGTGCGCAGCACCTGCCCGGCCTTCTCGGCGTACCGCCTTTGGCCCGTGTAGTACCAGGCGAGGGAGAGGTCGTACGCGGCGTCGAAGGTCTTCTCGACGTCCTGGCGGTCGGTGCCGGTGTCGACCTCGGGGTTGCGCTCGCCGTCGCGTTGCACGTACGGGCAGCCCCAGGGGTTGTCGGTGGTCGGGGGCTTAGAGGGCCACCAGTAGGGAGCCTGGCTGAGGTAGTCGTGGACATCGCCGCCGGGCGCGGGCCGCGGCTTGTCGACGACCGTCCAGGGGCCCTGGCCCAGCCATTTGTCGGCGCGGACCGTCAACGCCTGCACGGCTCGGCGCAGTTGACGGTCGCCGCGATCCACGCGTCGCTTGGTCTGCTGGAGCCGGGCGCCGTCCAGTACGGCGGTGTGCGGGACCTCGGGTGTGGCCCCCGCCGGCACCCGCGCCGAGGCGGTGGGGACGGCGGCGCCGACGGCGAACGCGGCGAAGGCCACCAGGAGGACGCCCAGTCGTGACACTGAGGGGAAGGCGCTCATCGATCCACTCCGTTCAGGTAGGTGAACGTGCGGGTGGTGACGCGTGGGCTACAGCGAGCGCTGTGCCGTGTGCAGATTCCGCGGCCGTACCGCGTGCGGGCTGCCGTACAGCTCCAGGCGGGTGTGCAGGTCACCGGTGAAGTCGGGTACGTCGATCTGGTCGAACTCCCCGACCTCGCCGATGCCGACGGTGGCGGAGTACGGTGCCAGGCCGTCGATCCTGACCAGTCCCGCGCGGGCGTTGGTGACGCGGATGTTCCAGTGGGTGAAGCGGGCGCCGAACAGGGGGCCGGCGCTGGCGTCACCGCCGTGGCGGCCGTTGTTGTTCAGGGTGATGTCGGTGCGGACGTTGGCGAAGGGCAGCCCGCGGTGGCTGTCGAAGGTGCCCATCCGCATGTCGCCGCGCGACCAGACGTTGTACGAGGACAGCCCCTCGACGTTGATGCCGTGCAGTTGGGTGTTCGAGGGGGCGGGGACGGTGCGCTCCTCGATCGTGAAGTCCTCGACGAGGTTGTCGTGCGAGCCTTCGCGGCAGAAGTAGGGGTGGTGGGAGCCGCGGCCAGTGACACGTGTCCGCCGTAGGGTGCACGCGGAGGCGGACACGAGGCCGAAGCCGTTGTCGACGTGGCGGACCGTCACGTCGTCCACCCAGCAGTCGTACGCGCACTGCAGGACGACCCCGTTGTGTCCCTTGTCCAGCAGATGCGGCTGCTGCGGGGTCTCCGGCGCCTCAAGAGTCAGTCCTTCGACCCCGGAGCCCGTCAACTCCTTTATGTGCGTAGTCAGTTGAGGATTCCACTCCGGGCGTACGTCGAGGGGGAGCGGACGTTCGAGAGTGACCTTGCGGCCCCGGACCCGGGCGATGCGGACGGGCCACTCGTAGGGGACGTACGAGGTCAGCTTCGTCTTGTCGTCCCAGAAGTAGGCCTCCGGCCCCGGTCCGCCGCCGCACATGTGCTCCAGGAGAGTGTGGTCCGCGTCGTCGGCCAGGCGGAGGAGGACGAGGGCGCCGGGGCGCAGTGACGACGGGTCTGCCACCGTGATTGTCCAGGAGCCCTGCCGGGCCGGGGCGACCGCCGTGAGTGGGCGCCACTCGTCGCGCCGGTTGCCCGTCCAGCCCTCGAAGGGCCATGCCTTCACCCTGATCGCGGCGACGAGCGAGGTCCAACGGGCCCTGGGGGCCAGCCAGATCAGGCCGCCCGCCCAGGACCAGCCCGACTTGTCGCCGCCGTAGCGGGAGCCGTACGGGCCGATCAGTTCGGTGAGGTTCTTCGTCGCGTACAGGGTCGTGCGGCCGCTGCCCGCGCCCTTGAGGATCACGTTCGACTGGTCCAGACGGATCACGTCGTCGATGCGGAAGGTGCCGGGCGGGATGGTGACCGTGCCACCGCCGGCCCTGCCGGCAGCGGCGATGGCACGGTTGATCGCGGGGGCGGAGTCGGTCGCGCCGTCCGCCACGGCTCCGAAGGCGCGTATGTCGGCGACAGCGGGGCGGCGGGGGAGGCGGGCCGCCCCACCGCGGCAACCTGCCCGGCCGATGTACGGGATCTGCGGGTGCGTGAAGGGTGTGCGGGTGAACTCCCGCCACAGGAGTGGGGTGCCGGCCGGTCGTGTTCCCGAGCCGGCTGTCGCCGCCGCGGTGCCGGTACCTGCGGTTATGGCGATGGCGATGGCGCTGCCGAGGGCGGTGCGCCTGGTCGTACCGGTAGACATGCTCATGACATTTTGATCACCGGTGACTGCTGCGTGTACATCTCTCATGTCCGTTCGCCCTTTCCATGGTCTTTCATGGATGTGAACGATGTTCAGATGTGTGCCGAGCGGTGAGCATGCCATGACACGCGTGAGGGCGAAAGGGCTAGCGCGGCCTTTATTGGTGTGGACCTTTGAGGGAGCTGCCTTCCTGCCGGGTCGGGCGGCTCAAGGTGCCGGAGGGGGGCCGCTGCTCTCCCGCACCACCAGCTCGGTCGCCACTTCCACGCGTGTCGTTTCCGGCTGCTCCCCGGACAGCAGTCGCAGCACCATCCGGGCCGCGAGTGCTGTCATGTCGGCCAGCGGGGTGCGGACCGTCGTCAGGCGTGGGGTGACCCAGTCCGCGAAGGGCAGGTCGTCGAAGCCGACCACGCTGACGTCGGCCGGGATGCGCAGGCCCAGTTCGGCGGCGGCCCGGTAGGTGCCCAGCGCCTGGTGGTCGCTGCCGGCGAAGATCGCCGTCGGGCGGTCGGGCAACGACAGGATTTCCAGGGCGTGCTGGTACGCGAGGCCGTGAGTGAAGTCGCCGTAGCGCACCAGCTCGGGATCGAAGGGCAGGTCGGCCTCCGCCAGGGCTGAGCGGTAGCCGTCGACCCGCGCCCGCGAGGTGAGCCGGCGCTCCGGGCCGCTGATGATCGCGATGCGCCGGTGGCCCAGCTCGACGAGGTGGCGGGTCGCGGCCAGTCCGCCTGGCCAGTTGGTCGCGCCCACCCACGGCGTGCCCGGCGCGGGTTCGTCGATCGGCATCACCAGCGCGTAGGGGATGCCGAGCCGGCTCAGCTCCTCGTGCTGCTCGGGTGTCAGTTCGGGCACCACGAGAATCGCTCCGCGTGTGGAGCGGGTGGCCAGCGAGTCCAGCCACTGACGGGCGCGTCTGGTCCGGCCGTGGGTGGAGGAGACCACCAGCCCCATGCCCGCGTCGTGCAGGACGTCCTCCGCGCCCCGGATCAGCTCGACCGCCCAGGGGCTGTCCAGTTCGTTGATGACGAAGTCGATCAGTCCGCCGGCCGGCGCGGTGGTGGCCGCCGGGTGATGCTTCGCCAGATAGCCGTGTTGTTCCAGCAGTCGCTGCACCTTGGCCCGCGTCTCTGCAGAGACATCGGATCTGTCGTGCAGCACCTTGGAGACTGTGGACACCGAAACGCCTGCCTGATCGGCTATTGCGGCCAGAGTGCGCCGTCTTTCCTGACCGGATCCCGTCTGAACCGTTGACGTCATCGGATGAATCTCCTACGTTGCCGGCGATCGAGTTTTGCGAAAACTATCGCAATCCTGGTTCTCGAAGTAGGGCTCACGGCGAAAAGGTGGTTACCCATGAAGAGATGGCGCGCGGCTTCTCTGGCCGCGGCTGCGGCTCTGGTGCTCTCCGGATGCGGAGGAACCGGTGGTGGCGGAGGTTCGGGTGACGGGAAGGGCGAGTTACTGGTCTGGGTGGACAACACCCGTATGCCCGCGGCCCAGCAGTACGAGAAGGCCCACCCCGACCTGAAGATGCGCATCGTCACCATCCCGCCCGACGCCGGCTATGTGCCCACCAAGATCTCGCTCGCGAACCGCACCAGGAGCGGCTGGCCCGACGTCGTCTTCCTGGCCAACCCGGCCGAGGCGGCGACGCTCGCGAGCGAGAAGTTCGGCTACGCGGCCCCGCTCGACGGCCTCGTCCCGAAGACCGTCCGCGACGGCTTCACTCCCGGCTCCCTCGAGACCTGCACCTTCGGCGGCAAGACGTACTGCCTGCGCAACGACATCGCCCCCACCGTCCTGTGGTACGACGCCAAGCTGATGAAGCGATACGGCTACCAGGTCCCGAAGACGTGGGCCGAGTACCAGCGGACCGGTCTGAAGGCGGCCGAGGAGCACCCCGGCACCATCGTCGGAGCCGTCAACGGCAAATACGGCGCCGGTATCTACTTCGGCAGCAGCGGCTGCCCCACCCGCGACACCCTCAGCCTCACCGAAGTCCACATCGACCTCGGCAGGCCGGACTGCACCCGGGTCGCCGACCTGCTCCAGCCGCTCGCCCGCGCGAAGGCCGTCACCACGGTCCTGCCCATCGACCCGGGCTTCGCGAAGTTCGGCAAGGGCGACAAGATCCTGATGCTGCCGGCCCCCGCCTGGTTCGGTGACTTCATGTTCGGGCCCGCCTTCAAGGTGCCGGGGGGCCGGATCGCCGCCGCACCCATGCCCACCTGGCCCGGCGAGAGCAAGCCGTACGCGGGACAGGTCGGCGGCGGAGCGTTCCTCGTCTCCGCGCACGCCGACGGGCGTACCAGGCAGGCCGCGGACCTGGTGCGCCGGCTGACCACCGACGTGAACCTCCAGGCGAAGCAGCCCACCTACCCCGCCTTCACGGCAGCCGCGAAGAAGTGGGGCGAGGCCGAGTCGAAGGACCCGTACTACGCCTCCGATCCGATGCCCGCCCTCAGCGCGGCGGCGAACGCGCTGCGCCCCGGCTTCGGCGCGGTCCGCTTCGAGGCCGACTGGCAGAGCAGCTTCAACGACACGTTCGTCAAGGCGGTCGACTCCGGTGGCAACCTCCGCAGTTCCCTGGGGAGTTGGCAGGACAAACTGGAGGCGGCGGCCAAGACCAGCGGGTACACGGTCGGATGAAGACACTCACGCCAACCCGCCCGTCCGCGGTCGCCGTCACGCGGCAGGTGACATCCCGCCGCCGTCGCCGACCGGGCCGTACCGTCGCCGTCTGGATCCTCGTCGGCCCCTACACGGTGTTCCTCGCGGTCTTCGGGCTCGCGCCCGCCGGATACGCCCTGTGGACCTCGTTCGTCGACAACGGCTCCTTCTCCGGCGGGCGCGACTGGGCGGCGGTCCTCCAGGACTACCGGCTCGGCGACGCTGCCGCCCATGTGGCGACGTATCTGCTGCTGTGGCTGCCGATCCTGCTGCTGGTCGTCCTGTCCCTCGCCTTCACCCTGCACGCCCGCCCCGGCCGCACGACGAGCGTGCTCCAGCTCGTCTACTACCTGCCCGGCGCGGTCACCGGATCGGCCGCGGCCCTGCTGTGGCTGTTCATGGTCAGCCCGGACAGCAGCCCGTTCTCCCCCCTGCTCGGGCTGATGGACGTCAAGAGCGCCACGGACGCGCTGTCCGGCGGCAGCGTCATCGCCGTCCTCACCGTGATGGGCGTCGCCGTGCACGCCGGCGGCTGGATCGTGGTCCTCTACGGGGCGCTCAACGCGCTCCCGAAGGACGTCCTGGAGGCCGCGCAGGTCGACGGCGCCTCGGCCTGGCGGACCATGTGGCACGTCAAGCTGCCGATGGTCCGCACGTACGTCGCCTTTGTGCTGATCTCCAGTTTCGCCGCCGGCAGCCAGGTGTTCGTCGAGCCCACCGTGCTGTCCAACGGCGCCCCCGGCCAGATCAGCCCCACCTGGTCCGTCAACCAGCTCGCCTACGTCTACGCCACCCAGGACGGCGACTTCGGCAAGGCCGCCGCGCTGTCGCTGGCCATGCTCTCGGTCGGCGTGCTGGCCGCCTGGATCGTGATCACCCGTACTCGTATGTACGCCACCGACTCCTCCGACTCCCGGTGAGTGAGGCGATGACCGCTCTGTCACGCGGCGCCCGCGTCCTGTTCCTGCTCGGCGCGGCCGTCTTCTTCGGACTGCCCCTGCTCTGGCTGCTGCTGGCACCCACCCGCACGGCCGACGACCTGACCACCGGCTCACCGCTCGGCTTCGGCTCGCTGGGCAACGTGGGCGACGCCTGGTCGCACCTGACGTCGTACAACGACGGCGAGATCACCCTGTGGATCGGCAACTCGATCGTTTACGCGGCGGCCAGTGTGGCCCTCGCCCTGGTGCTGTGCGTGCCGGCGGGCTACGCGCTCGCCAAGCACGACTTCGCCGGCCGCCGGGCACTGCTCACCCTGTCGATCGTGACGATGATCCTGCCCCCGGCCGCGCTGGTGCTCCCGCTGTATCTGGAGATGTCGGCGATCAACCTCACCGGCACCGTCTGGTCGGTGATCCTGCCGCTGTCCTTCTACCCCTTCGGCGTCTACCTCGCCTTCCTGCACTTCCAGGCCAACCTGCCCGACAGCCTGCTGGACGCCGCACGCGTCGACGGGGCGAGCGAACTGCGGCTGTTCTGGTCGGTCGCGGTGCCACTGGCCCGCCCCGCCATCGCGCTGATCGCCTTCTTCGGCTTCGTCCGCTGCTGGACCGACTTCTTCCTGCCCTTCGTGATGCTCTCCGACGACCGCACCTTCACCCTCCAGCTCGGACTGATGTCCCTGCTGCAGTCCACCGGCGCGGTCAACAACTCCAGCGGCTTCGCCGACCTCGACATCCACCAGCCGGAGGCGGCCCTGGCCGGGCTCGTGGCCTGCGCGCCGCTGCTCATCGGATTCGTCCTCGCCCAGCGCTTCCTGCGCACCGGGCTGCTGGCCGGGGCGGAGAAGGGCTGATGGACGGAGAGAGGCTGATGGACGACCCGCGTACCGAACTCGCGGGCAGGTTGGTGGAGTTGCTCGCACCCGTGGCGTCCCGCTTCAGTGCGGGCCGGGCGCGCGTACGGCTCGGCGTGAACACCGCGATCCACGACGACACGGCCGCCGAACTGGAGTCGTTCGCCCGCCCGTTGTGGGGACTCGCGCCTCTCGCGGCGGGCGGACAGGCCGTTCCGCACGCCGAGTTGTGGGCCGAGGGTCTCGCCCACGGCAGCGATCCCGCGCATCCCGAGTACTGGGGCGAGCCGGTCGACCACGACCAGCGCATCGTCGAGATGGCCGCCATCGGCTTCGCGCTCGCCCTCGCCCCCGAGCGGTGGTGGGACCCGCTGAGCGGCCCCGAACGCGACCGGCTCGCACGCTGGCTGCTCAGCGCGCTGCCCCGGGAGACCACCGACAACAACTGGCTCTTCTTCCCGGTGCTGGTCAGCCTGGGCCTCGACCGGGTGGGGGTGCCCTACGACCGCTCGCTGATCACCGCCCGCCTCGACCGGCTGGAGAGCTTCTGGCTCGGCGACGGCTGGTACGCGGACGGCCCCACCGAACGGCGCGACTACTACGTCCCGTGGGCGATGCACTTCTACGGTCTGCTGTACGACTCGCTCACGGGTGGCGACCGCTTCAAGGAACGGGCTGCCCGGTTCGCCGGCGACTTCCGCCACTGGTTCGCCGACGACGGCGCCGCCGTCCCGTACGGCCGCAGTCTCACCTACCGCTGGGCGCAGGCCGCGTTCTGGGGCGCACTGCCGTACGCGGGCGTCGACGTACTGCCGTGGGGCGAGGTCAAGGGCTATCTGCTGCGGCATCTGCGCTGGTGGCGCGAGCGGCCGGTGACCGGACCCGACGGACTGCTGTCCATCGGGTACGGCTATCCGCAGCCCGCGCTGGCCGAGCAGTACAACGCGCCGGGCTCGCCCTACTGGTCACTCAAGGCGTATCTGCCGCTCGCACTGCCGGCCCAGCACGCGTTCTGGACCGCCAAGGAGGAGCCCCCGCCCGACCTGCCCGCCGTCGGCGCCCAGCCGCACGCCGGGGCGGTGCTGATGCGCGCGGCCGGCGACGTCACCCTGCTCGCCGGGCGCCAGCACCACCCGTGGGTGCGCCACGGAGCCGAGAAGTACGCCAAGTTCGCCTACTCGACCCGCTTCGGCTTCAGCCTGCCGAACGGCGCACTCGGCCTCGAACAGGGCGCGTACGACTCGATGCTGGCGCTGAGCGACGACGGCGGGGCGCACTACCGGGTACGCGAGGAGCCGGCCGATCCCCAGGTCACGACGGACACGGTCCGCAGTACCTGGCATCCCTGGCCCGACGTGGAGATCACCACCTGGCTGACGGCCGCCCCGCCCTGGCATGTGCGCACCCACCACATCCGCACCGCCCGCGTTCTGCACACCGCCGAGGGCGGCTTCGCCGTCGACCGGGACGAGGGCACCGACCGTGAGAGCGGACCGGGACACGCACGGGTGACGGCACCCGCGGGACTCACCGGACTGCGAGACCTCGACGGTCGGCGCGACGGAGAGATCGTCGACTGCCTCCCTGGCACGAACGTCCTCGCACGCCGCACCGCACTGCCCGTACTCGTGGCCCAACTGGCTCCAGGCGAGCACTGGTTGAGCTGTGCCGTGCTCGGCGCCCCCGGCGGACCCGAAGTCGAGACGGCCTGGCAGGAACCCCCGACCACGGCACACCCACAGCCGCACCCAACGACCACCGCACATCCGACGACTGGAGACAGGGCATGAGACTTCGACATCTGTCCGTACTGGCCGCCGTGACCGCATTGCTGGCCTCCCCGGTCCAGGCGCAAGCGGCGCAGTCCGGCCACACGTACCACGTCGCCCCCAGAGGCAGCGACCGCGCGCACGGCACGCAGGCAAGCCCTCTGCGCACCATCGGCGCCTGCCTCGAAAGAGTCCGCCCCGGCGACACCTGCCTGATCCACCACGGCACCTACCGTGAGCAGCTCACCCCTCCCTCCGGAGCCGAGGGCGCCCCGATCACGATCGCCGCGTACGGCGACGGGCCGGTGACCGTCGACGGAACGGAGCGGCTCACCGGCTGGAAGGACGCCGGCGGCGGACTGATCGCCACCGCCACCGACCTGCCGCCCGACCCGGACTTCAACGCGGTGTTCCTGGACGACGCCCGTGCCGCCGAAGGCCGTTGGCCCAACTCCGGCGCCGATCCGCTCAACACCACCTGGGCCGAGGCCGACACCACCTCCACCGACCAGCACATCGACGACACCGACCTGCCCGACGCGGGCTGGACCGGCGCCACCGTGCACCTGTGGGCGGGCTCCAACCCCTGGGCCCAGCAGACCGGCACGGTCACCGCCGCGTCAGCGGGCAAACTGGACTTCAAGGGCGGCAACTACCGCTGCCCGCCCCTGTGCATGGGCAACCAGACCTACCGCAACTACTACCTCGTCGGGTCGAGGGCCGCCCTCGACCAGCCGGGGGAGTGGTACTACGACAAGACCGCGCACCGCCTGTACCTCGTCCCCCCGAAGGGTGGCATCGCCGGCCACACGGTGACCGCCAAGCACCGGCTGTGGGGCGTGGACCTCGGCGCCAGCTCGTACGTCACCGTGCGCGGCCTGAACCTGTGGGGAACCTCCCTGCGAACGGGCAAGTCCAGTAAGGGAGTTGTGGTCGACGGGCTGCGCGCCACGTACATCTCCGAGTTCTCCACGCTGCCCATGCCACCGGACAGCGACCTCGCGGTCGAGCCGTTCGAAGGCAACATCGTCGCCTCCCGTATCCTCGACTCGGGCGTGCAGATCCTCGGCACCGGCAACACCCTGAAGAACAGCGAGATCGCGCAGTCGGCCGGCGACGGAGTCCTGGTTCGCGGCACCGGCAACACCGTCACCAACAACCACATCCACGACGTCGGCTGGATGGGCAGCTACACCCCCGGCATCGAGATCAACGGCAACGGTCACACGGTCACCCACAACACCGTCCGGCGCACCGGACGAGCGGCCATCGACACCGCCTGGCAGCTCAACGGCACCGAGTTCCACGACAACCGCATCGCCTACAACGACATCTCCGAGGCGATGCGCACCTCCCGCGACGGCTCCCCCTTCTACGTGTGCTGCAGCCTGAACGGCTCCGGCACCTCCATCGACCACAACACCGCGCACGACGCCGACGGCCAGAACGGCTACTACGTCGACAACTACTCCCACCACTTCCGGCTGCATCACAACGTCGCCTGGAACACCGGAAGCCGGGGCGTCTACTTCAACGGTCACACCGGCCCCAGCATCGCCAACGAGGACCACAACTCCAGCTACGGCGTGGGCATCAACGTCGCCTCGGTCGCTCTCGGCGGCGCGACGGACGCCTCCGGCTCGTACTTCAGCAACATCGTCGGACCCAAGCCGGTCACCGCCACGCAGACCGGAAACCCGCTGCCGGTCGTCCGCTCCAACCTGATCAGCACCAGTCCCGGCTACACGGACGCCGTCAACGGCGAGCTGTGGATGACGCCCGGTTCGCCCGCCGTCGACGCGGGCGAGGTGGTCGACGGCATCACGACCGACGTCCTGGGCACGGCTCCCGACCAGGGCGCCTACGAGTACGGCGCTCCCGTCTGGTCGACCGGCTGCGCGCTGCCCGGCTGCGTCCAGCGGGTTCGCCACGGCAACTGGACCGCCACCGCGAGCGACGGCACCTCCGCCTCCGCCACCGTCGACGGCGACATCAACACCCGCTGGACGGGCACCGCCCCGCAGGCCGTGGGCCAGTCCCTGACCGTCGACCTCGGTGAGAGCAAGACCTTCGGCCGACTCTCCCTCGACGCGGGCCGCGACACCAGCGGGCAGCCGTACGGCTTCACGGTCTCCGTGAGCCGCGACGGCACACACTGGGGTGAACCGCTCGCCAGGGTCTCCGGCCGGTCTTTCACCCAGGACGCGGTGTTCCCGCACCGGACAACCGCCCGCTATGCGCGCATCACGCTCACCGCGAACGGGCCGACGCCCTGGGTCGTCAACGACATCAGGCTGTACGGCGACGGGCCCGACGCCGCCTCGACGCTCCAGGCCGAACAGGCCACCTCCGTACGGGGAACGGAACGCGGCACGGCGGCCACCGGCGTCCTCGGCTCGGGTGACAGGCTGGGCTTCGGCACGGTGAACATCCGTGGCAGGCAACTCACCGTACGTCTCGCCTCCACCTGCGCACAGGGCTGCTCGCTCGAGTTGCGCCTGGACTCACCGGACGGCCCGGTGGCCGCGGTGGTAGCCCTCACGGACACCGGCGGCGAATGGCGGGAGCAGTCCGTGGCTCTGCGACGCGAGGTCACCGGCACCCACGACCTGTACATCGTGGCGAAGGGCGGGTCCCGGGTCACCGCACTCGACTGGCTGACGATCCGCCCCTGACCGATACCTCCGTCTCCGTCTCCGTCTACGGTCACCTCCGCAGTCTGCTCACCTCGTCCGAGCCTCCTTCCCGCGTGGGGAACGGACAGGGCTGTCGGCGCCCGGCTGGTGGCCGGGCGCCGACAGCCCTGTCGGTCCGGTCGCATGGATGTCCAGGTCCTGACCAACTCCTTCGGGCGGCGGCTGCGGGTCTCGCCCGCCTGTCCTGGCACGATCTCGGGCGGGCGCCGTTGTTGCTTCGTCCGCCACCCGTGGGAGGCCGTCGTACCCGATTTGCCGAGGCGTCGTTACTGATGAGGCGGCGGCCGACGGGGTCGCCAGACATAGAAGGCCTCAGCTGATGAAGCAGCCGATTCGCGTCGTTTTCCGTACCGCTCTCGAGCGAGCTCCAGCTGCCGGGCAGGGTCTGAGGATCGCCCTGTACCAGGGGCAGGGTGCGGTGGGCAGCGAGCAGGCCGTCGGTAAGAACCTTGAGCGCCTGGACGAGGTGGCGGCCCTGGCCGCCGCCTACGGGGCTCAGGTGTGTGTCTTCCCGGAGAAGTACACCACCGGCTACGCGATCGACGCTCAGCAGTGTCGGCAGTTGGCAGAGCACTCCCAGGGCCCTTCTGTCGAGCAGGCCCGGCTGGCGGCGAAGGAGAACAACCTGGCGGTGGTGCTGCCCTATCCGGAGCGGGACGGCGAGAGGTTCTACGACGCGATCTCGCTGATCGCAGCGGACGGCCAGGTGACAGCGAACTACCGCAAGACCCACCTCTACGGGGCGGCCGAGCGCCGCAACTACTCCGCCGGGGAGGAACTGCCGCCGGTCGTGGACATCAACGGCATCAAGGTGGGGGTCCTGAACTGCTACGAGTGCGAGTTCCCACCGCTCTACCAGTACCTCGCCGAACAGGGCGCGAAGGTCGTGCTCGGACCGACGGCCGCCGACTTCCACTTCCGGCTCGCCGACGGCCGCATGACCCAGGTCCCCTACCAGGACGCCACCCGGCACATCATTCCCGCCATGGCCGGCATCTGGCGCCTGTTCATCGCCTATGCCAACCGCCGCGGCTGGGAACAGGTCCCGGCAGGTGCCTGGCAGTACCGCGGCAACTCCGGCATCTGGGGACCCGACGGCGAACCGCTCATCGCCGCGACCCCTGAGGACCGCCAGGAAGACTGCCTGCTGATCGCAGACTGCGTCCCCGCCTCCGTGCCGCCCTTCAGCCCTGAAGGCAACCACCTCACGGACAACCGTCTCACCCTGAACACGCAACTGCGCCAGACAGTGTGACGGAACGCCCGCTGCCCGCAGCCGGACATGGGCGTACTACAGGGAGGACGACAGCACCCTCAGAATCGCCCTGCACCGGCCATAGGGTCGAGGAGCAAGCTCAGTACTGCTGCTCGTACCGGAGGTCGGCATACCGTCTGGAGGCGATGTCCTCCCGGGTGCCAACGATCAGGTTCATGGTGAATACGTTGTGGTCGATCGCCTGTCCGGCCATTTGCGCGAAGAGTACGAGATCGCCCTCATCCGGTGGCATGTCCCACGGGTCGGAGAATCCGCCGACCTGTACGCAGACGCCGGGGCGATGTCCGCCGGAGGCCATGTCGAGGACGGCTTCCTCGAAGCTGTCCAGTGCGTCCTCGTCGCCGTCGCCGTCCAGGAACGCGCGGGTCTGTGGACCTTCTTGCCTGTCGCTGTCGAAGGTCAGCCCGGCCACGGGATACAGGGTGCGTGCTTCATAGACCCTGACCTGGTTGGTCTCACCGTGGAATTCGTACGTCGCGGAGCGCTCCGTGGTGCGGGTTCCGGCAGGGATGTGGAGCAGCATGGACGACTCTGGCGGGTACTCGATCCCGGTGAAGAACAACAAGTGGCCATCGGCGGGCAGTTCGATGTCCAGGACGTCGTGGGGCAGGGCCGCGCAGTCGACGCTCAGCACGAGCGGCTCTCTCCCCTCAGGCCAGTCCACCCCGTCCGGCAGGGCGGGGAGCCCGCCCGTTCGTGCGGCGGGGCGGGCGTTCTCCCGCAGGGACGGAGGCATCTCCTCGAGCGGCACCAGGTAGAGGCACGGCCGGGACCGGGCCACCAACTCCTGTGCGACAGGGCCAGGAACGCCGTACTCGGCAGCTGCCTCGTGGACGAACCGCTCGTCGATCGATGTCATGCCCGCGATCGTGCCATGGGCCACTGACATGTCACCGGATCCCCGGATCGTCCAATGCGGCCGCCCTCGACTTCGCCGCCCGTTTCGTGCCCGCTGCGGAACCGCGAACCGCCTCCTCGGAAAGGCTGTGTGCGTGATCCCAGTCCCACGATTTCAGCGCCTGGCATCCGCGCCTGAACGCGATCTCGGCAGGTTGATCGACAGATGGCGGAAAGGAGCCAGGAGTATCCACAGCCCCTCACCCATACACGCTCAGAGTGACCGGTATGTCCGGTCGGGATCGGAGGACGCCATCTCTGCGAACTCCGAGAAGTCCATGTTGGCGATCGACAGATTCGCGTGCACGTCGTGGACACCGGCCGGGACGGTCCGGAATTCGCGAGGTGGCGGAGAACCGATGATCACCTGGTAGGGCAACGGGTCGAGGTCTTCGTCTTCATCATCGGCGATGTCGAGGGCCAACAGCGCACGATGGGGAGACTGCATTGTGACCCGGTCGGCGACGAACACCACGCTCAGGTTTTCGTCCCGCCTCGCCTGGTCGAGGACCTCGTCGGGCGTGAGACCGGACCACGCAGGATCGTCGACGAGGTGAACGGAGGCTTCGTACTCGCCATCGTCTCCCCATGCCTGTGCCAGTTCCGCCGCTACCGCCTGCCATGCGGTTTCGTTGTCGTAGTCGGTCCTGACGACCAGAGCGTCGAACTCGCCACGTCCGACAATCTCAGGCATCGATTTCATGCTTCCCCTCCCACAGTGCCCGGCACGGGTTCGACTGTCTCATGAGCCACTGACAGTGCCTTCGGACGTCCTGCCGCAGCCAGCAGTCCGACAAGTCCGGAAGCGGCGAAGAACGTAAGTCCCAGCGGCCAGCGGGGACTGCCCATTCAGCTCGTTGATCGCCCGAAACGGCGCTCGCCCAAGATCCCCGACAGCGTCGGGCACTCACGCCTGCGCGAGAGGTGCGACCGGAACGGTGGCGCCGAGCGCGGCGTTCTGCAATGCCGTGACGCGTTCGATGACGAGCCCGAGCAGCACGGCCGCCGCGACCATGAGCACCTCCGCCACCACGAGGAAAGCCATCGACCCCGGGGCTACCAGGCCCGCCACCAGGAGCACGAGCGAGTGCGCGACCCAGGCGCCCCACCACAGGTTCACCAGTGTCGTGTCTCGCTTCTGCTCCCACGACGCGGAGCTCGCGCGCCCGATGTCGAGGACGATCTGGCGGGGGACGAAGAAGTTGACCACAGGAATGAACCACGCGCCGATCGTCCAGCCCCGACTCGGGATCGACGCCTGGGGGGACAGCTCCTGGGCATTA
This sequence comes from Streptomyces sp. SID12488, assembly GCF_010548275.1. Lineage (GTDB taxonomy): Bacteria > Actinomycetota > Actinomycetes > Streptomycetales > Streptomycetaceae > Streptomyces. The sequence goes on along the minus strand of NZ_JAAGLT010000006.1, from coordinate 107,302 downwards.
CGCCGGGCCCGGGCGAGCCACACGAGGAACAGCACGATGGCGAGAGTCATCAGGTAGACGAAGATCATGGAGTTGAAACCCGACCTGTGCGGGGACGCATCCGAGTTGTGCAGGTACTGATCCCGGACCGCGACCGCACGGAACGCGTCCGCCACGGCCGCAGCCGCTATCGCTGCCTGCGCCGAGCGAGCAAGGAGCCAGGGAGTTCTGCGGGCGGTACTCGTCATCGTCCTCGGCCTGTCTCGGAGGCGTATGCAACCGCAGCGAACGCCGGGGCGGAGTGATCATAGAACCTGCCCGCTGTACGTGTGTACGACTTTTGGGTCCTCAGGCGCGTGATGAGCGTTCCCGACGGCAGATCGCCGCCAGTCAGAGCCTCGTCCCTGGAGACAACTCCCGGGCTCCGGGCTGCTGGTGGGAGAAGTGGCGGCTCCCTGCCTCCCCACATCGTGTGCCGTGCCGGCGGCGACGGCCCGGAGCTTGTCCGGGTTGCCCACGTTGTGGATGGCGGTGATGTGGCCGTCGGCGTCGAAGCCGACCGCGAAGGTGACGGTGGCGATCACCCCGTCCGGGGCGCTGAACAGGATGCCCGGGCCGTCGTTGATCTCCACGAGCTCCGCGCACATGTCGGCGGGCGCGACGTCATCTGGGACCGAGTGGTCGTCGCCGGCCCTGACGAGGACGCGGAAGAGGACGGCGACTCGGCCACACGGCTGAAGGTCCTGAGGCACCGGCGGTCGCAGCCGTGTGCAGCCCTGAAGAGCTGTCCCTGAAGCGCTTTCGAGCGGTCCCTGGGGGAACGCGCGGAAAGGGCCCTCGCGGTCTGGACGGGGTGCCTAGGGTGTCCTCGCGGGCAGCGCGGGGCCGGTGGAGCCCAACTGTTCCGAGTGCCCCGTGTTCGGCCATGTAATCCACCGGGGTACGGGTCTTTCAGGGCGGCCGAGATCTCCGCGCGAGGCTTTGGCTGTCCGACGGCAACTGCGTTAACCTTCACCGGATTTTCTCATCCGGCCGATCAGTGAACTGCGGAATCTCGGTCGGTGAGCGGGTCTTTTACGGGCCCGGCGCGGGTTCCGAGTCCTCGGGGTGAGGGCTCTTGGGGAGCGGAACGAGGGTGCGCATGAGCAGCAAGACGATCGAGGCCGTCGACCGGGCCCCGGGCGAGCAGGAGCTACGGCAGCTCCTGGCCGGACTGACCGCGGTACGGGACGGTGACTTCGGCACCCGGCTGCCGTCCGACGGCGAGGGCCTGCTCGGCGACATCGCCACGGTTTTCAACGGCATGGTCGACCAACTGTCCGTGTTCACCTCCGAAGTGACGCGGGTGGCGCGCGAGGTGGGCACCGAGGGCACGCTCGGCGGCCAGGCCGAGGTGCCGGGGGTCTCGGGCACCTGGGCCGATCTGACCGACTCGGTCAACGCCATGGCGGGCAATCTCACCACTCAGGTGCGCGACATCGCGCAGGTGGCGACCGCGGTCGCCAAGGGTGATCTGTCGCAGAAGATCGATGTCCCCGCGCGTGGCGAGATCCTGCAGCTGAAAGAGACCGTCAACACGATGGTCGACCAGCTCTCCGCGTTCGCCGACGAGGTCACCCGCGTCGCGCGCGAGGTCGGCAGCGAAGGACGGCTCGGCGGGCAGGCCCAGGTGCCCGGCGTCGGCGGCGTCTGGCGCGACCTGACCGACTCGGTCAACTTCATGGCGGGCAACCTCACCTCCCAGGTCCGCAATGTCGCCCAGGTGACCACGGCGGTCGCTCAGGGCGATCTGTCGCAGAAGATCACGGTGGATGCTCGTGGTGAGATTCTGGAGTTGAAGAACACCATCAATACGATGGTGGATCAGTTGTCCGGTTTCGCGGACGAGGTCACCCGCGTCGCGCGCGAGGTCGGCACCGAGGGACGGCTGGGCGGACAGGCGGATGTCAAGGGCGTGAAGGGCACCTGGCGCGACCTGACGGACTCCGTGAACTTCATGGGGGGCAACCTCACCGCGCAGGTCCGCAATGTCGCTCAGGTGGCCACGGCGGTCGCTCAGGGCGATCTGTCGCAGAAGATCACGGTGGATGCTCGTGGTGAGATTCTGGAGTTGAAGAACACCATCAATACGATGGTGGATCAGTTGTCCGGTTTCGCGGACGAGGTCACCCGCGTCGCGCGCGAGGTCGGCACGGAGGGCAATCTGGGCGGACAGGCGATCGTCCGGGGCGCGTCGGGGACCTGGAAGGACCTGACGGACAACGTCAACGTGATGGCGTCGAACCTGACCGGCCAGGTCCGCTCGATCGCCCAGGTCGCCACGGCCGTCGCGCGCGGCGACCTGTCCCAGAAGATCACGGTCGAGGCCAAGGGCGAGGTCGCGGCCCTGGCGGACGTCATCAACACGATGGTCGACACGCTCTCCGCGTTCGCCGACGAGGTCACCCGTGTCGCCCGCGAGGTCGGCACCGAGGGACGCCTCGGGGGCCAGGCTCACGTGCCGAACGTCGCGGGCACGTGGAAGGACCTGACCGACAACGTCAACTCGATGGCCAACAACCTCACCGGCCAGGTCCGCAACATCGCCCTGGTGACGACGGCGGTGGCCAACGGCGACCTGTCGAAGAAGATCGACGTCGATGCCCGGGGCGAGATCCTGGAGCTGAAGACCACCATCAACACCATGGTCGACCAGCTGTCCTCGTTCGCCGCCGAGGTCACTCGTGTCGCGCGCGAGGTCGGCAGCGAGGGCCGGCTCGGCGGACAGGCGGAGGTCGAGGGCGTCGAGGGCACCTGGAAACGGCTGACGGAGAACGTCAACGGACTCGCCGGGAACCTCACCCGCCAGGTCCGCGCGATCGCCGAGGTGACCAGCGCCGTCGCTGAGGGGGACCTGACCCGCTCGATCACCGTGGAGGCGTCGGGCGAGGTCGCCGACCTCAAGGACAACATCAACTCCATGGTGGAGTCCCTGCGGGAGACCACACGGGCCAACCAGGAGCAGGACTGGCTGAAGACCAACCTCGCCCGGATCTCCGCCCTGATGCAGGGCCACCGTGACCTGCCCGTCGTCGCCGAGCTCATCATGGATGAGCTGGCGCCGCTGGCTTCGGCGCAGTACGGCGCCTTCTACCTCGCCGAGGACACCCCGCGCGGTCACGAGCTGCGGCTGGTGGGCTCGTACGGCTATCCCGACGACGCCGACCGGCCCGAGCGCATCCCCGTCGGACGCTCGCTGGTCGGGCAGGCCGCGCGCAACCGCCGCCCCATCAGCGTGGAGGAGCTGCCGCCGGGCTACGTGACCATCTCCTCCGGTCTCGGGCAGGCTGTGCCGAGCGCTCTGGTGGTGCTGCCCATCGTGGTCGAGGACCAGGTCCTCGGTGTCATCGAGCTGGGCTCCGTCACCGCTTTCACCCAGATCCACCAGGACTTCCTCGCCCAGTTGATGCCGAGCATCGGCGTCAACCTCAACACCATCGTGGCCAACGCGCGCACCGACGAACTGCTGGGGGAGTCCCAGCGACTCACCGCCGAACTCCAGGCACGGTCGGAGGAGTTGCAGGTGCAGCAGGACGAACTCCAGCGCTCCAACGCCGAACTGGAGGAGAAGGCCTCTCTGCTGGCATCGCAGAACAGCGACATCGAGGCCAAGAACCTGGAGATCGAGCAGGCGCGGCAGGAGCTGGAGACGCGCGCGCAGCAGTTGGCGCTGGCGTCGAAGTACAAGTCGGAGTTCCTGGCGAACATGAGCCACGAACTGCGCACTCCGCTCAACAGCCTGCTGATCCTGGCCCAGTTGCTGGCACAGAACCCCTCGCGCAACCTCACGCCCAAGCAGGTCGAGTACGCGGGCATCATCCACTCGGCGGGCTCGGACCTGTTGCAGCTGATCAACGACATCCTGGACCTGTCCAAGGTCGAGGCGGGCAAGATGGACGTCACTCCCGAGCGTGTCCCGCTGCGCAAGCTGCTGGAGTACGTCGAGGCGACGTTCCGGCCGATGACGACGCAGAAGAGTCTGGACTTCACGGTGGCGACCGCCCCGGGCACGCCCGCCGACCTGCTCACGGACGACTCCCGGCTGCGCCAGATCCTGCGCAATCTCCTGTCGAACGCGGTGAAGTTCACCGAACAGGGCGGTGTGGCCCTGCGTATCGAACCCGCGGCGGACCGGGAGGTGCCCATGGGCGTTCTCCGTGGCGGTGCCGTAGTGGCCTTCAGGGTGAAGGACTCCGGTATCGGCATCCCCCAGCAGCAGCTGGAGACGATCTTCGGAGCCTTTCAGCAGGCGGACGGCACCACCAGCCGCAAGTACGGCGGCACCGGTCTGGGCCTGTCGATCACCCGGGAGATCGCCCATCTGCTGGGCGGCGCCGTCACGGTGGACAGCACGCCCGGCCGGGGCAGTACCTTCACCCTCTACCTCCCTGTGGCACGCGCCGACTTCGAGGAGGTGCTCGTCGGCGGCGGCTCGCCGACGGAGCATCCCCAGCGCACCGGCCGGGAGCTCCCGCCGACCTCCCGGCCGGACGCTTCCCCCGGAGCACCCGAACAGCGTCGACGCCGCCTGCTCGTCGTCGAGGACCGCCCGCGCGGACTGCTGACCCTCGTCGCCGAACGCGCGGTCGCGGACCTCGCGCCCGACGACCGGCTCGGGGCGGTCGACATCATCACGGCGATCGGGGCGCAGGAGGCGGCGAGCACGCTGGCCGCCGAGCCCTGCCACTGCGTGGTCCTGGAACTCGGCATGCCCGACGACGCGGGCGCGCGTCTGCTGGCGGCCATAGAGGGCGACTCGGCGCTGGCCAGCGTGCCCGTACTGGTGCACACCGGTCATCGCGTGGACCTGGCGCACGAGCGGACGTTGCGCTCCCGTGCGGACGGACGCCCGCTGGACTTCCTCTCCAGCCTGGACGAACTGCGCGAACGGATCACTCTGCACCTGTCCGCCGAGGAGCCGGGGGACGTGCTGTCACTGGTCCGTGCCGACGAGTCCCAGCGCCCGGCCGCGCAGGTCGTCGACGACACCTTCCTCGGCCGTACGGTGCTCGTGGTCGACGACGACGCGCGCAACCTCTTCGCGCTGAGCGGGATGCTGGAGCTGCACGGCTTCCACGTCCTGCACGCCGACAACGGACGCAAGGGCATCGAGATGCTGCTCGCCCATCCGGACATCTCGGTGGTCCTGATGGACGTGATGATGCCGGAGATGGACGGCTACAGCGCGACCGCCGAGATCCGGTCGATGCCCCAGTACGCCGATCTGCCCATCATCGCCGTCACCGCGAAGGCCATGCCCGGCGACCAGGAGAAGAGCCTCGCGTCGGGCGCGAACGACTACGTCACCAAGCCGGTCGACACCAACGACCTCATCGGCCGTGTCCGGCGCTGGTTGTCCGTATGACGGGGAGTCACGCCGCCGCGCGTACCAGCCGACCGTGTGGTGTCCCTGCACGCCCGAGCCGAGGAACAGACAAACCGTGAACAACCTCCATCCGCCGGCCGAGCCGCAGGACGCCGGGGCCTCGACGGGTGAGTCGCCCGCCGAGGATCCGACGGCGGACATCGACCTGCCGCCCGACAACCGACGGGACTTCATGCCCGTCGCCGGTACGAACGAGGAGGACGAGAAGGACGAGGAAGGCAGGGAGGAAGACCGGCAGGGGCAGCCTTCCCCCGTCGGCAGACTCGCGGCGACCGTGGAGCGATTGCGCCGCGAGGTGCAGATGGCCCAGGCGCAAGCGGACGGGCGTGCCCTGATCGAGCTGGCCAAGGGCATCCTCGTCGAGCGGCTCGGGTGCGGGCCGTCACAGGCGGCACGGCAGCTCGCCGAGCTGACCGGGCAAGCGGGGGCGACACCCCTCGAATTCGCCGTCGAGGTCATCAACCAGGCCGCGCGTGACCGGCTCTCCGACGTGACGACCGCCTTCCTCGCGACCACGGCGGACCACAGCGACACCACCGCCCCGCCGGGGAAGGGCTCGTCCTTCGCCGTACGGCTGCGGACCGCCGAGAGCGGCGCGCTGGCCGCCAACGACACCCAGGCCGTGGCGGACTCCCTGCTGGAACACGCTCTGACGCCGCTCGGCGCGGAAGCCGTGGCCATCTGGGTGCTGGGTGCCGACGGCTCCCTCACCCTGGCGGGCAGCGCCGGATTCCCGGCCGCGGAGGCGGCACGCTGGCGGTATGTGCCGCCGGGCGTGGTGACCGTGGCCCGTCGCGGGCTCGGCGAGCGGACGGGCCAGTGGATCGGCTGCCTGTCGGAGACCGGCCTGCCCTCCATCGGCGGGTACCACCACCCCGACGGCGGCCGAGTCGCCGTACCCGCGGGCACCGGCGGCCGGATCCACGGAGTGCTGGAAATCGTCTGGCCCACGCCGCTGGGAGTCCAGCCGCCGCAGATCGTCCGGCAGGTCGAGGCCCTGGCCGAGCTGTGCGCGCACACGCTGGAGACCTACGCCCCGCACCACCCCGACGGCGATGGGCGGCCCGGGATCCGGCCGGACGTCGCCGAACTGATGGACCTGGCCGACGGGCTCCACGACCCGGCTCTGGTGCTCGTTCCGCACCTGGACACCACCGGGGAGCTGGTCGACTTCCGTATCCATCACGTCAACACCCGCTTCCTCGACCCGGCCGGCCGGCCGCGAAGCGCCGTCAACGGAGCCCTGCTCCTGGAGACGTATCCGATGGCCGCCGGTGAGAGCGAGCTGTTCGAGCAGATCGAACGTGTCTATGCCACGGGCGAGCCGTTCCGTGCCCGCCGCATGCGGCTCACGGCCCTGGTGGGCGACGTCCCGCTGGCCGCGGTCGCGGACGTCAGCGCCAGCCGGAACGGCGGCAGCGTCCTCCTCGTCTGGCGCATGGAGGACGAGACCGCACGGCTGGCGAATCTCCTGCAGCACGCCCAGCGACTCGGCCGCATCGGCGGTTTCGAGGAGAACCTCCTCACCGGCGAGATCACCTGGAACGGCCAGCTCTTCAGCCTCTACGGCAAGCCCTCCGCCAGCGGCCCGGTCCCGCTGGAGGATCTGCCCGCCCACGCCCACCCCGACGACGCTGTCGCCATCGGCAGGTTTCTACGCACCCTGCTGCACCACCGTCGCCCGGCGTCCGCGGCCTTCCGGCTCCAGCGGCCCGACGGCGTGACCCGGCACATCCGCGTGGTGGCCGAACCGGTCCTCGACTCCGACGGCCGGCTGTCCGTCGTCCGGGGCGCCTACCAGGACATCTCCGCGCACCACTGGACGGAGGTCGCCCTCGCCGCCACCCGCGACCAACTTGCCCACTCCGAGCAGCAGGCGAGCGAACGCAACCGGCTCACCCTCCAGCTCCAGCACGCGATCATGCCGCCGTCGCAGGCCCCGTTGGAGGCCCCCGGACTGCGCGTGGCCGTCCGCTACCGACCGGCGGAGACCCAGCACCTGGTCGGCGGCGACTGGTACGACGCGGTCGTGCTCCCGTCCGGGCTGGTGCTGCTCTGTGTGGGAGACGTCGCCGGACACGGCATAGAGGCGGCCACCAGCATGGTCGTCCTGCGCAACGCGCTGCGCGGTCTCGCGGTGACAGGCGCCGGGCCGGGCCAGTTGCTGTCCTGGCTCAACATGGTCGCCCACCATCTGACCGGCGTCGTCACGGCCACGGCGGTCTGCGGCCTGTACGACCCCGACCGCCACACCCTGCGCTGGGCCAGGGCCGGCCATCTGCCGCCCGTCCTGGTACGCGGCAACGAAGCGACGGCACTGCCCTTGATCGCAGGCCTGCTGCTCGGTGCCCTGCCCGAGGCGACGTTCGAGGAACACGAGGTCCAACTGGCCGTCGACGACACCCTGCTGATGTACACGGACGGCCTGATCGAACGCCGTGACCGGTCCGTGGAGGAGTCGCTGGCCCAGCTGCTGTTGGCGGCGAGTACGGTACCGCCCACGCTCGACCAGCAGTTGGACCGTCTGCTCACCTACAGCAAGTCCGACACGGACGACGACACCTGCATCGTGGGCGTCCGGGTGACCTAGGCGCTCCTTCGGCGGAGAGACCCGGGAGGAATCGGTCGCCGGAACGTCTGCGATCGAGGCCGGTGGGCACACGATCTGAAAGAGGTGTACGAGTTTCGGTTCGGACGGCAGGAGGGGAAGTCGTGGCGATCAAGGCGATGGGCTGGGCACACCCGTTTCCCGTGTCGGGCGGCGTGCGCGCCGGCCGGCGGTGGACGCGAAGGCAGTTGGAGTCCCTTGCCTGGACCGCTGCCGAGCCCGAGACGGTGGACGCTGTCGTCCTGACAGTGTCCGAACTGCTCACCAACGCACATGTCCACGCGCACAGCGACGCGCAGCTGATCCTCACCTGGGACGGCGACTGTCTCCACGTGAGCGTCCATGACGAGGACCCGACACTGCCGCGCCAGCGCGACCCGCAGGCGGGGGAGACCTCCGGCCGCGGAGTGGGGATCGTACGGATGCTCGCTGACGAGTTGCAGGTGAAGTGTCAGCGGCACGGCAAGACGGTGTCGGCGTGCTTCCGCCCGGCGGGTGCTGCCCGGCCGGACGACAGCTGAGCGGTGACCCCGTGCAGGTCGCGTCGTCCCGTGCCGGCCGAAACGCCCCGCACGGCGTCACTCCGGGCGGTCGTGGCTCTCGGACGTCTCGTTCGTGAAGCGGTACACCGAGCGTCCGAAGGCCGCGTACGAGCACGCGTGGGAGATCCCGGACGCGTACGAGAATCACGAGTACGACGACCCGGAGTGGGGTCGGAAGTTCCGGACGTTCCCGCACGGGCGGGCGCGGACGCGCATTCGGAGGGGCCGAAGGCTCTGTTCGACTACGCGGTGGGCCGGCTGCGGAAGCAACGTGTGCTGCTGCCCGGGGTGTCAGTGCCGGCGTGGCAGGTGTCCGAGGCCCGCGAGATCGCGGACAGGCGACTGCACACCACGGTCACCAGGGCGGCCTGGCGGGCGGACCGGTCGCTGCCCGCCGACCTGGTGGCGTTGCTGTAGACCCCGGAGGGCAGGCGGTACTCGTATCTGGAGACCTGCCGCCGGCCGCCGACGAAGACCATCGGTACGGCGCTGAAGCGGGCGCTGGAGCGGGTGGATGAGATCGCCGTGTACCGGCTGGGGCGGGTGAAGCTGGACAAGCTCCCGCCGAACCGGCTCACCGCCGAGCGCAGCGGCAGCGGCCAGCGCCACTACACGGAGAGCGCCGTCGACCGGATTCACCTCATCCGCCAGCTGTACGCCGCCGGACTGAGCAGCAAGTCCATCGCCGAACTGACGCCCTGCGCCATCGACGGCAAGGCCACCCCCGAGCTCCTCCGACGCCTGGCCGCGTAACGCGAGCACCTCGACCGGCGCATCGCAGACCTCGCCCACGCCCGCGACCGACTCAGCTCCGTCATCGACGGTGCCTCGTCCAACATGCGCACCGGTGCCCCCTGCCAGCGGGACGCGTAAGCACAGAGCTGCGTCGACTCCTGTCGGCAAGGGTCGTTCGCCGACGCTTTCGGGCCCGGCCTCGACTGCTGATCCGGGGCGTCCCGTATCGCGTTTCCGTCGGACCCGTGCATCCGGCAGCGGCAGGCGTCCGGCGCTGAGCAGTCAGCGCCGGCCCACCGAGATCATCGCTTGGCGGGCCGGCGTATCTGTGCCGTGCCCCGCTTCAGATGCGGATCACGATCTTTCCGCGTGTGCGTCCGCGTTCGGCGTGCGCGTGGGCGTCGGCGATCCGCTCCAGGGGGTAGGTCTGTTCGATACGGGGTGTGTAGCGGCCTTGCCGGCCCAGTTCCGCGGCTGCGGACAGGAGGGTGGAGTCGTTCTCCGCGTTGACCACATGCGTGCCCAGGCGCTGCCCGCCCGCATGGTCGGCGACCGTCGCGACGCGTGTCGGGTCGCCCGTGATCGCGACGAGGTCGTCCAGGGAGCCGGAGGCCGCGGTGTCGAGCGCGATGTCGACGCCGTGCGGAACGAGAGCGGAGAGGCGCTGCGCGAGGCCGGGGCCGTAGGTGGTGGGAATGGCGCCGAGAGCGGTGAGGAACTCGTGGTTGCGTTCGCTGGCTGTCCCGATCACGGTGGCACCTCGTGCCACAGCGATCGGGACAGCCGCGCCGCCCACGCCTCCGGCGGCGCCCTCGACGAGAAGGGTGCGCCCCGCCAGGGTGCCGAGCGCGTTCAGGCCACGTATCGCGGTCACGGATGCGAGGCCGGCGCCCGCGGCCTGCTCATCGGTCCACGTGTCGGGGGCGTGGGCCCAGGCTGAGAGGATGACCAGCTCTGCGGTTGCGCCGGTGACACCGCCCAGCCCGAAGACGCGGTCGCCGATGCTCACTCCCTGCACTCCGTCACCGATTTCGTCGACCACGCCGGCGGCGTCGCGCCCGGGGATGGCGGGTAGTTCCAGGGGAATCAGTTGATGCAGGGTGCCGGCGCGCATCTTCCAGTCGATGGGATTGACGCCGGCCGCCGTGACGCGGACACGGATCTCACCAGGTCCGGGGTGGGGGTCGGGGGCCTGCTCGATCACCAGGCTCTCCGCTCCGCCGTATTCATGGAAGCGGGCTGCACGCATAATGTCCTGCCTTACCTTTATGGATCGAAATGATGGTGTTGATTCGACGCCCGTAACCGCAGATCTGACGTTGACTTGAGGTGTGGCAAGCCGACTGCTTCCCGGCCGGAGGAGGATGGGCGCGGATCGGTGAGGTTGTCGAGCAGTCGGGCAGCCACCCGCCCCGACAGCCACGATCCTGCCCATCGTCGGAATACCTCCCGTTGAGTCGATGCTTCGGAAGATATCCAGAAGGTCGGTAACCAGCTGGATACCAAGACCTGAGACGGGAGACCCTCAATGACGCAACGGCCGCCGCTGCCATCCGACTTGTTCGACGAGCTGTGCCCGTCCCCGCTGCTGCCTTTCCGCTTCGGTGACAAATGGGCATCCATGGTCCTCCGCTGCCTGGACGACGGCCCGCGCAGATACTCCGAACTCCGCGTACCACTGAGTCGCGTCACCCCGAAGGCGCTCACCCAGTCGCTCCGCGGCTTGGAGCGGAACGGGTTCGTGTCACGCACCGTGCACGCCGACCCGAAACTGCGGGTGGAGTACGCGCTGACACCGCTGGGCCGCAGCACGCTGGAGCCGCTGGCCGCCGCGTGCCAATGGGCGACCGAGCACTGGGACGAGCTACTCGACGCCCGCGAGGGCGGCATCTCCATCGGCTGACTCGAACCTGCGCTGACGCGTGCCGCACCGGACGAGCCGCACCTCTGCGTTGACTCGGGGAATCGCCGACAGCGGTGTCCGCGGCACCGGGGAGTTGCTGTCCACCGTGAGGTTCATGGCGCAGACCCTCGCCGCCGGGAGCTTCAGCGTGACCTCCAGCGCGAGCTGACTTACGACGGGCTGAGGGCGGCCGAGGCCACGGGCAGCAAGGGCGGTCGCCGCCCGGCCGTCGCCGACGTGCTGCCCGACCACGCAGCCATTGAGGAGGAGGCCGCCGTCCCGGAGCTGCCGTTCACCCTCGACATGCCGTGCAAGGTCGCCGACTTCCTCCGCACCACCGAGCTGGGGCCCGCCGAGCGCGCCGCGCTGGATCAAGGGGCGACCGTACGGCGCGGCCAGGGCTACACCCTGCGCGTCAGCGCCGTCCCCGCCGTGCACCGCCGGCACCTCGCCCGCTGCCAGCTGCTCGACGGTGGCCAAAGCGTCCCCGCAGTCCCGGCCCAGCGCAAGGCCCGTCGCGAGTACGGGAACCCGGTCAGCGCTCTGATGCCCTGACCGTGATCGGTCGAATCGCCAACCGCTGTACCGATGTTCCCCGAGGCCGGTAGCTCGCTGGGCGGTCGGCCCGGATGGACAGCCGTGGCTCGGAACCCGCTCAGGTTCACCGGTTGAGAGCGTGCCGCAGGCGGTGTCCGTCGGCCGGGGACGTCGCGGAGACCGAGGTGGACGGCCGCCGTGTGCCGTCGCCACTGGGGCGATCATCCGGGCCTTCATTGCCCGCGTCCGTGCTCTCGCATGCCACCGACTGTGCGGGGCCGACCGTCACCGCGCCGTCAAAGGAACGTCACGGGCGCTGCGCGAGAACAGGTGGACGCCCTGCCTCTATCCGCTAGCATAGAATAATTAGATAGATGAATAGGCTGATGCTGGCGAGGAGTGGCCGTGGACTTCGGGCTGACCGACGAGCAGGACCTGTTGCGCGCGACGGCACGGCAGTTCGTCGCCGACGTGTGCCCGGCCGAGAAGGCCAAGCAGTGGGACGAGGAGAGTGCCGTACCGCCCGAACTGTTTCGCGGAATGTCCGAACTGGGTTGGTTCTCGCTGCCGTTCGGTGAGGACGAGGGCGGCGACGGCGGTGGACCGCTCGAACTCATCCTGATCGCCGAGGAGCTGGGGCGGGCCAGCTTCGACGTCGCCATGTGCTACATCGGAGTGCTCATCCCCGGGATCACGGTATTCCGCTGGGGCAGCGAGGCGCAGCGCGACTTCATCCGGGACCAGGTCATGTCGGGGCGCCACCGGCTCGCCGTCGCCCTCAGCGAGCCGGACAGCGGGTCCGACGCCGCGGCGCTGCGTACCACCGCCGAGGACCGCGGGGACCACTTCCTCGTCCGCGGACAGAAGGCGTGGTGCACGGGAGCCGGACTCCCGGACACGACCATCGCCACCTACGTGCGCACGGGGCCGCGCGAGCCCAAGCACGGCGGCATCAGTCTGCTGCTCGTCGATCCGTCGACGGAGGGCATCGAGGTGCGCCGGACGCCGACACTGGCCCGGCACATCCTGGGCACCAACGAGGTGTTCTTCAACGATGCCCTGGTGGCGAAGGAGAACCTCGTGGGCCCGCGCGACGAGGGCTGGAAGGTGATGCTCTCCAACATCGAACTGGAGAAGGTGATCATCAGCGGCGGCTATCTGGGGGCCGCTCAGGCCACACTCGACGAGATGCTCGAGTACTCCCGTACGCGGCACGCCTTCGGCCGTCCGATCGGCAACTTCCAGGCACTGGCCCACGCCATGGCCGACCTGCAGACCGAGATCGACTCCGCCCGGCTGCTCGCCTATCGCGCCGCCTGGCTGCTCGCCCAGGGCAAGCCGTGCACACGGGAGGGATCGATGGCGAAGCTCAAGGGGTCGGAGACGTACGTGGCCGCCGCCCGGCTCGGGATGCAGGTCTGTGCGGGGCACGGATTCTCGACGGAGAGCGTGATGAGCTTCCGCTACCGCGAGTCGATCGTCGCCACCATCTCCGGGGGGACCAGTCAGATCCAGCGCAACGGGATCGCCCGGAGCATGGGGCTGCGCTCCTACTGATCCGACGCGCTTACTGACCAGGCGTTCCTACTGAGCTTCGGTGTCCTCGACCTGCCCGGCCAGCCACTTCGCGTGCCTCGCGTAGTGGCTCTGGTCGCGGGTCACCCAGATCCCGGAGGCACGGGCCAGTACGGCCCCGCCCTGTGCGAGCGTCATCTCGCCCGCGATGTACCAGCGCGAGCCCTCCCGCCGGTCGGCCCACACCCGCAGCTCCAGCGGCCGTTCCACCGGCACCGGCTTCAGGAAGCTCACCGTCAGCTCGGCCGTCACGCTCATCACGCCGTGCAGCAGCGGGAGATGGCCGAGGCAGTCGTCCAGGACGGCCGCCGTCCAGCCGCCGTGCGCGACATCGGGCCCGCCCTCGTGGGAGCGCGGGCAACTCAGCTCGAACCATGCCACGCCGCCTTCGTCGAGGCGTTCGCGCTCCACCCCCAGTCGGCACGCCCCGAGGACGCGGCACCCGCCGCAGAGGGTCACGCCCCCGGCGGTCCGGGGCGGCTCCGGCATGCCCGTCCCCGCCCAGTGCCCGTTCGGCGCCGTCACTCCGGCCACTCCGGTCTCGCCGGTTCCCGTGCTCGACATGCCGTGCTCCTCGTTCTCTGTTCAGGCGTCGGCGAGCAGCGGACGCAACTTCCCCGCGATCAGCTGCACTTGGCGGGCGATCATCTCCTCGGGCATGCCGGCCAGGGAGGCCCACAGGAACACGCCCTCGACGGGCAGCCCACTCACGTACTCCCTGATGGCGTCCGCGACGGTCTGCGGGGTGCCGTAGAGGAACTGGCCGACGCCGGTCGCCTCCAGACCGCGCTCCCGCCACTTCTCGGGGTCGATTGGGCGGGGCACCGGCTGGTCCGTGCCTTCCACCATGTAACGGCGGTAGCTGTCCCACTGGTACGACAGATGCTTGCGGACCAGCGGCCAGTCGCCGTCGGGGTCCTCGCTGACGAACGTGGTGAACGAACCCTGCATCCGGGCCGTCGACACGTCGTACCCGCTCTCCGCGAGTCCCTCCCGGTACGGATCGAGGAGCGCGGGATTGACGGACAGCAGTCCGGTCCCGAGCCGCCCTGCCCGCCGGGCGCCCTGCGGGCCCTGGTAGCCGAGCCAGATCGGCAGCGGGTCCTGGACCGGGCCCGGGGTGACCAGGGATTCGGCCCACAGGCCGCGGATCTCCCGTACCCGCTGGTCGGTCGTGGTGTAGCGCTTGGTGAGGTCGCCCCCGTACAGCCGGTATTCCGGGACCCGGTAACCGGTGCCGAGCCCCAGGTCGAGCCGGCCGTCGCTGATGATGTCCACGATCGCGGCCTGTTCGGCGATCTCGGGGGCCGCGTGCAACGGAGCGGGGATGACGGCGGTGCCCAGACGCACCCGGCGGGTGCGGGCCGCCGCCGCGGCGGCCATGGTCAGGGGTTGAGGGAGATAGCCGTCCTCGAAGCCGTGGTGTTCGGAGAACCAGACCGAGTCGAGGCCCAGTTGGTCCGCCTCCTCGCACATCTCCAGGGTGAACCCGTACAGCCGCGACCAACTCTGCCGCCAGGGCGGGGGATTGCGCAGGTCGAAGTAGATGCCGACTCTCACGAGCGGCCACCTCCCTTGGTGTTGTCGGCCAGTCGGACCGTCGCGTGGGCGACGGCCACTCCGTCGCCCGGCGGCAGCAGCCGTACCGGACGCAGGTCAAGCGCCTCGATCTCGGGCAGGTCCTCGACCATCGCCGAGATCCGCAGGACGGTCTCCTCGAGTGCCGCCAGATCCACTCCCGGGCCGCCCGCACGGCCGTCCAGCAGCGGGGCCGCCCACAGGGAGCGGACCATCTCCCGGGCGTCGCGGTCGCTGAGCGGGGTGACGCGGTGGGCGACGTCCGCCATGAGGTCGGCGTAGTCCCCGGTGAGGCCGAAGGCGACCACCGGGCCGAAGACCGGATCGGCGCGGACGGAGAGGAACGCGTCCGGGCCGGGGCGCGGATCGGTGTGCGGGTCGGTGCCGCGTACGGCGATTCCGTACGAGTCGAGAAGTTCGGCGGCGACCGCAGCCGGGACCGGGCCGGGAGCGCCGGCGGCGATCAGCGACCGGGCGCGCTCGGCGTCGATGCCCGCGAGGTCCGGGATGACGCCCGCGGGGGTACTGCGCCAGGTCTGGTACGCCGCCGCGTGTCCGAGCGAGACGGCAGCAGCCTCGGGGAACGTGTACGTCGGCACCACCAGGTCGCCCCGGTGCAGGAGATCGGCGACGCCCGCGCCGCCCAGAAAACTGGCCAGCACCGGTTTGTCGGGCCGGGCCGCCGCCGCGTCGAGGATCGCCGACGCCACCTCGTCGGGTTTGTCGGCCAGCGGCGGCATGAACAGCACGACGGCCGCGTCGATGTCGTCGTCGGCCAGGACCGCGTCCAATGCCTGCCGGTAGTGCGCGGCGGTGGCCGTCGGGGTCAGGTCGACCGGGTTGGCGACGTCGGCGCGGGGTGCCAGGGCCGTACGGAGTGTCCGTCGCGTGCGCTCGGCGAGCGCGGGTACGCGCAGACCGCTCGCCGCGCATGCTCCGACCGTGAGTGCCGCGGGGCCGCCCGCGTTGGTGATCACCGCGACCCGGTTGCCGGGCGGGGGCGGCTGGTGCGCGAGCAGCAGGGCGACGTCGAACAGCTCCTGGAGACCGCGGGTGCGGATCACGCCGGACTGGGCGAACAGTGAGCTCACCGCGGAGTCCGCGTGGCCCGGATGGACGGCGACGATCGGCTTGCGTGGGGCGATCCGGCGGGCGACACGGGCGAACCGGCGTGGATTGCCGAAGGTCTCGACGTGCAGCAGGATCACCGAGGTCCCCGGATCCTCCTCCCACCACTGGAGCAGGTCGTTGGTGGACACGTCCACGGCGTGACCCACCGACACGAAGCCGGAGAAACCGAGCCGCAGCCGCTTGGCGAAGTCCAGCACGGCGAGGCCGAGTGGTCCGGACTGGCTGGACATCGCGACCCGGCCGGGCATCGGCAGGGCGGGCGAGAAGGTCGCGGCCAGCCGTGCGGCGGGCGTGGTGTTGACCACGCCCATGCAGTTCGGGCCCACCAGCCGCATCCCGGAGGCGCGGGCGAAGCGGGACAGCTCCAGCTCGGTCGCCCGCCCGTCGACTCCGGTTTCACCGAAGCCGGTCGAGACGACGACCACCGCCTTGACGCCGGCGTCCGCACACTCCCGTACGACATCGGGCACCGCCCCCGCCCGTACGGCCACCAGCGCCAGGTCCGGCGGCTCGGGCAGGTCCCGGACGCTCGCGTACGCCCGTACCCCCGCGATCTGTTCCGCGTGTGGGTTGACCGGGAACACGCTGCCGCCGAAGCCGCCCCGCAGCAGGTTGGCCACGATCTCGTGGCCGATCGTCAGCGGGTCGCGGTTGGCGCCGATCACAGCTACCGACCGGGGTTCGAGCAAGGGCCTGAGCGACCGCCGTACGGCCGTGTGCTCGCGGCGCTCGGCCCGGGCCACTGCCTGGGCCTGCGGGTCGATGGCGATCTCGAAGTGGATGATCTGACCGGGCGGCCCGGTCTCGATCCGGTACCCGGAACTGAGGAACACATTGATCATCCGGGTGTTGTCGGCGAGCACGTCGGCCTCCAGCACCCGGATGCCCCGCGCGCGGGCGGCAGCGGCGATGTGCTCCAGGAGAAGCCGGCCGAAGCCCTCGCTCTGGTGGTCGTCCCGGATGGTGAAGGTGACCTCGGCGTGCTCCGGTTCCTCCGGGTCGCGCACGTAGCGCACCAGACCGGCGATCTCGTCACCGGCCAGCGCGACGAGCGCCAGCTCGTTGAGGTAGTCCACGTGCGCGCCGCGCCGGATGACGTCGTCGCGGGCGCGGACCACCGGGCCGAGCGAGCGGTAGGCCAGGGTGGCCCGGGACAGGCCACCGACGAACGAGACCAGTCGGTCGGCGTCCTCGGGCCGGATGGGCCGGACGAATGTCGACCGCCCGGTCCTGACGAGGCCGGGCCGTTCCAGGTCCTCGGGGTACGTGTCCCCGGGGGCCGGGTCTTCGGAGTGCGGGGGAGTGGTCACCGGAGTTCCGCCGTCGGCGTCGCCGCTCAGACGGCCGCCTCCTGGGGAGTCTGCTCCGGCAGGCCGAAGAGCTCGTTGAAGGTGCCGCGCGTGACCCGGTCGCGGATCTCGTCGGACACACCGTCGAACAGCTCGTGGAGCGTGGCCTGGGTGTGGCCGTAGGTGCCCTCCAGGTGCGGGTAGTCGTCGCCCCACATCACGTTGCGGTAGCCGGTCGCCTCGACGATCTCCACCGAGCTCTTGTCGTGCTGGAAGGACGCGTACACCTGCTGCCGGATGATCTCGCTGGGCAGCCGGCTCAGCTTCGGCCGGACGAACATGCCGTGCTGGCGGTAGGCCTCGTCCATCCGGTCGCCGATGGCCGGCATCCAGCCCGCGCCGCCCTCCGCGATGAGGATCCTCAGATCCGGGTGACGGTCCAGGGCACCGCCCGCGACCATGTGGGACACGACGCGCATGCCCGGGTAGGTCGTCTCCATGTAGTTGACGACCGCGCCGCCGGGACCCCGGAAGACGACGTTCTGGCCACCCGTGCCGATGTGGAAGCCGAGGACCATGCCCGCCCGCTCGGCCGCGGTCCACAGTGGCTCCCAGCGGTCGAGCGCGTACTCCTCGCCCTCCCGTGTCGAACACGGCAGGAAGATCGTCTTGAAGCCCAGTTCCGCCGCCCGCTCCAGCTCGGCGACCGCGTCACCGACATCGGCCGTCGAGACGCAGGCGGTCGTGATGACCCGCTTGTTCTTGCTGAGGATCTCCTCGTGCGCCCAGTCGTTCCAGGCGCGGACGGTCTCGCGGGCGAGCTCGCGGTCGGTGATCGAGACGAGCCAGAAACCCATGGAGGGGAAGGCCAGTTGGGACCAGACGCCCTCCTGGTCGAGGTCCTTGAGGCGCACCTTCAGGTCCCAGGCGCCCGGCGGACGCATGGCGTCCATGAAGTCGCCGAGCTGGCGGTCGATGCGCTCCCCGTCGATGTAGAGCATCTCGTACTTCTCGCCGCGCTCACTGCGTGGGGCCCGGGCGCCGAGCCGTGCGGGCAGCCGCTCGGTCCACACGTCGGCGGGCTCCATCACATGGGAGTCTCCCGAGTTGACCCAGATCTTCGACATGACGCTCCTTCGGGTCAATGCATGTAATCAGTTAGCGATTTTAGTTGTATGGGTGGCGGAAGGGAAGGCCGGTCAGCTGTGGGATCAGCTCCGGCGCCGCTCGATCTCGTCCACCAGCTGGGGCAGGACTGCGAAAAGGTCCCCGACGACGCCGTGGTCGGCGAGCTCGAAGATGGGGGCGTCGGGGTCCTTGTTGACGGCGACGATGGTCCTGGACGTCTGCATGCCCGCCCGGTGCTGGATCGCACCGGAGATACCGGCGGCGAGGTAGAGCTGCGGGGAGACCTGTGTTCCCGTCTGGCCGACCTGGTGGCTGTGCGGGTACCAGCCCGCGTCCACGGCGGCACGGGACGCCCCCACGGCCCCGCCCAGGGCGTCGGCGACGCGCTCGACGAGGGCGAAGTTCTCGGCCCCGTTCACGCCCCGGCCGCCGGAGACCACGATGTCCGCCTCGGGCAGCTCGGGACGGTCGCTGCGCTCCCGCCGCGTGCGGGACAGGATCCGGACGCCGGCGGAGGCCGGAGCGAAGACGATGTCCTGCTTGTCGATGACGGGCTCCGCGGGGGCGGCCTCGGGGGCGGTGGCGTTCGGCTTGACCGTGATCACCGGCACGCCTCGGGTGACATGCGCGGTGACCTGGTGCGTGGCCGCGAACGCGGACTGCTCGGTCACCGGGCCGCCCGGCCCGGCGATGATGTCGACGGCGTCGGTGATCAGCCCGGAGTCGAGGCGGAGCGCGACCCGTGCGGCGATCTCGTTGCCGTCCGGGCCGGACGGCAGCAGGATCGCCGCCGGGCCGGTGCGCCCGGCGATCTGGGTGAGGGCGTCGACAGTGGGGGTGACGAGGTACTCGTCGACCTCGGGGGCGTCCACGACGTAGATCCTCCGCGCGCCGAAGCGGCCGAGGGTCTCGGTCGCGGCTCCCGCGTCCGGCCCCAGGAAGACGGCCGAGGGATCGCCCAACCGGCATGCCAGGGTGAGCAGTTCGAGGGTCGGCTTGCGTACGACGCCGTCGGTGTGGTCGACGAGGACGAGGATTTCGGCCACGGTGGTGCACTCCTCTTGCCGGGAAACGGGACAGGAACAGGTGGGGGCGGCGGGTCGGAAACGGGTCAGGAGAGGGTCAGATGAACTTCTTGGCGGTGAGGAACGCGGCCAGTCCCGCGCCGCCCGCACCCTCGTCGACGACGATTTCGCCCTTGGTGCGCGGCGGGCGCCTGGTCGCGGTGTCCACGGCCGATCGTGCGCCGGCCCGGCCGACGTGTGGCGCGTCGATCCCCAGGTCTGCGAGGTCGAGGGTCTCCAGCGGCTTCTTCTTCGCGGCCATGATCCCTTTGAAGGACGGGTAACGGGCGTCCCCGGAGCGGTCGGTCACCGACACGACAGCCGGAAGGGCGCCCTCGATCCGTACGGTCGCGCCGTCACCCTCGCGGCGGCCGGTCACCGTTCCGTTCTCGACCGTGAGTTCTTCGAGGTGGGTGACGCCCCGGACGCCGAGCCGCTCTGCCAGCAGCGCCGGTACGACGCCCATGGTCCCGTCGGTCGAGGCCATCCCGCACAGGACGAGGTCGAAGCCGTGCCGCTCGATGGCCCTGGCCAGGACGAGTGACGTTCCGAACGCGTCGCTGCCCGCGATGTCGTCGTCGTTGACGTGGATCGCCGAGTCGCCGCCCATGGCCAGTGCCTTGCGCAGCGCGTCCTTGGCGTGGTCGGGTCCGACGGTGAGATAGCTGATCTCGGTGTCGGCGTCGGTGTCCGACTCGGCGATCCGCAGGGCCTGTTCGACCGCGTACTCGTCGAGTTCGGACAGCAGTGAGTCGACCGACGCGCGGTCGGTGGTGCCGTCCTGGGCGAAGGCGCGGTCCGCCGTGGCGTCGGGCACGTGCTTCACACAGACAATGATCTTCACGGCGCCCTCCAGGGCCTTCCAGTTGGTTGAATGAGTGCTAATAGTTAACTATATGGATCGATGGATCGCGAGGTCTGGCCTTGAATCCGTCGAATTGGTTGACTGATTGACCTGATAGTTGGAAGATCTGGGCACCGAGCCGCGAGGAGGCGCCATGGTGGGTGACACGGACACCGACGACAGGTACTTCGAGCCCCAGGTGGAGACCATGCCCCGCGAACAACTGCGGGCGCGGCAGGAGGAACGCATCCTGGAGCTCGTCGAGTACGCCTACGGCAACTCGGCCTTCTACCGCGAACTCTGGGACGCCCACGGGGCGCACCCGCGCGACATCAGGACCCTGGAGGACTTCCGGGAACGGGTGCCGTTCATCACCAAGGACATGGTGCGCGCCTACCGGGCCCGCACGGGCGATCCCTTCGGCGGGATGCTCTGCGTCCCGGTCGAGGAACTGACCTCGGTCTCCTCCAGTTCGGGCACCACCGGCGACCCGGAGTTCTTCGCCGAGATCTGGCAGGACGCCCCACCCCTGGTGACCGCGCAGGTGCGTGACCTCTGGGAGCTGGGTCTGCGCCCGGGGGACCGGGTGCTGAGCCCGCCCGGCACGTTCCGCAACCTCATGGACCCCGGATATCAGGCGCTGGGCGCCGTGGTCATCGAGGTGGACACCTGGATGGGGAAGATGCAGGAGGTCGTCGACGCCCTGCGCACCTACCGTCCCGCCTACCTGCAGATGATGTATCCGCAGATGGTGGAGCTGGAGCACCTGGCCGAGCGGACCGATCTGAGGGAGGCGTTCTCCTCCCTCAAGGGCGCCTCCTGCGCCGGGCAGCCGCTCAGCCGGAAGATGCGCGAGCGGATCCGCGACGACTGGGGCATCGACGTCTACGAGTACACCAGCGCCGCCGACACCGGCACCGCCTGGGAGTGCCGTGAGCACGACGGCTTCCACCTCTGGGAGGACACCGTCTTCGCCGAGTGCGTCGAGGTCGAGGAAGACGGCGGATGGCGCGACGCCCCGGAGGGCGACCTCGGTGAACTGGTCGCCACCGACCTGGACAACAGGGCGGCACCCCTGATCCGTTACCGCAGCGAGGACCTCGTCCGCCTCTCCGGGGACACCTGCGGCTGCGGACGTACACACGCCCGGATGTGGGTGGCCGGCCGACGCGGCGACGAGACGCTGGTCCAGGGGCGTTCCGTGGTCCTGCGGGACATCTGGCAGGCGGTGGAGGACCAGCCGGAGACCGTGGCCGGGGTGTTCCAGATCGTCCGGGGCGGCCGTGAGGTCGACGAACTGCGGCTGCGCGTCGGCTACGACCCCGCACTCACCGGCGACGTCGACGCTCTGGCCGGACGGCTGAGCGAGGCCGTGCGCGAGCGGACCGGGGTCAAACCGGTGCTCGACATGCGCACCGAGGAGGACCTGTTGAAGACCATGACCAGCGTCGCCAAGTTCCCCCGGGTGGTGAAGAACTGATGGCCCGCGCCGACACCCTGGCCCGCGCCAGGAAGCTCGACCGCCCCGAACTCGCCTACCTCGTGCGCTTCCCCGGCGCCGACGGCATGACCGACATGGAGCTGACCTGGGCGGAACTCGCCCGGGACACCGAGTGGGTCACCGAACGCCTGCGGGAGCACGGCCTCACCGCCGGCCACGGGGCGCTGCTGACGACCTCGGGCTTCGAGGGCTTCTGGGGGCACGCGGTGATCGGCGCCCTGCGCACGCTGAAGGTGACGTACGGCATCGCGGAGGCGATGGGCTGGGACCACCGCCGTACTGCCGTGTTCCACCGTGAGCTCGACCCGCACGCGGTCATAGGTCTGTCCGCCGAGACCCTGGAGGGGCTGGCCGGCAGCGCCGACATCGGCGAACTGTTCAGGTCGACGTCCGTCGTCCTGGCCCGGCCCGCCGCCGTACCGCTGCTGCGCGGAGCGGGTGTGTCCGCCGCCCTGATCTCGACCGTGGGGCCGGCCCTCGCGCTGGAGTGCCCGGAGCGGGCCGGCGCGCACGTCAACGCCGCCGAATGGCGGGTCGGCGAGCGGGACGGTCAACTGTCCGTGGCAGCTGGGGAGGGGCGCGGCTCGCCGCTGCCCGAGACGCCACTCGGTATTGCGGGCCGTGTCGTCGCCGGCCGGTGCGGCTGCGGCAGCGCGGACCCCCGGGTGCTGCTCGCCGAAGCGAACTGACCGCCATCAACAAGGAGTCAACGAGGAGTTGAGGATGTCCGAAGGAGTGGTCGACGGCCGCGTAGTGGTTGTCACCGGCGCCGGCAACGGGATCGGCCGGGCGCACGCCCTGGCGTTCGCCGCGCACGGCGCCAAGGTCGTGGTGAACGACCTGGGCGGCTCGCGCGACGGGGCGGGTGCCTCGGCCGGACCCGCCCAGAGCGTGGTGGACGAGATCGTCGCGGCCGGCGGCGAGGCCGTGGCCAACACGGACGACATCTCCACCTGGGAGGGCGCGGCTCACCTCGTCCAGCAGGCCGTGGAGACGTACGGCGGCCTGGACGTACTGGTCAACAACGCAGGCATCCTGCGCGACCGGATGATCGTGTCGATGACCGAGCAGGACTGGGACAGCGTGCTCGCCGTCCACCTCAAGGGCGGCTTCGCCACCCTGCACCACGCCGCCGCGTACTGGCGGGAGCGTGCCAAGTCCGGTCACGACAACGACGCCCGGGTCATCAACACGACCTCTCCGTCCGGCGTCTTCGGTAACCCCGGACAGTCCAACTACGGATCCGCCAAGGCCGGCGTCGCGAGCCTCACCCTCATCGCCGCCGCCGAACTCGCCCGCTACGGCGTGACGGTGAACGCCATCGCGCCGACGGCGCTCACCCGGCTGACCGAGGACATCGAGATGATGAAGCGGGCCGCCGAGGCCCAGGACCTCACCCCCGAGGCCATCTCACCGCTCGTGGTGTGGCTCGGCTCGGCCGCCTCGCGCGAGGTCACCGGCCGGGTGTTCGGCGTCGTCGGCAACCGGATCACCGTACTGGAGGGCTGGGTCAACGGCCCCGGCACGAGCGCCGAGTCGCGGTGGACACCGGAGGAGCTGTCCACCGTCGTCCCGAACCTGGTGGCCAAGGCGGCTCCGAACGCGGACGCGCTGGGCGAGCGGAAGGGCGCGTGACATGACGATCGCTCAGAAACCGGTGGCCGACGGACTGTTCACCTGGCCCGCCGACCCGTCCTCACCCCCGCGTCTCATCGGCTCCGAGTGCGCGGACTGCGGCCTGGTGAGCTTCCCGGCCGCCCCGGACTGCGTCAGGTGCGCGAGTACGGAGTCGAAGGAACGGCTGTTGTCCGAGCGCGGCACGCTGTGGACGTACACGACCCAGAACTTCCGGCCGCCGTCCCCGCCGTACGACGGGCCGGTGGCCTTCGAGCCCTACACGGTCGGATACATCGAGCTTCCGGGTGAGTTGCTGGTCGAGGCCCGCCTCACCGAGCCCGACCCGGACCGGCTCCGCATCGGACAGGCTATGCGGCTCACCCTCGTGCCCTACACCGTGCTCGACGACGGGACCGAGGTCATGACGTTCGCGTTCGCCCCGACCGAGGAATCCGAGGAGTCCGCCCAGTCGGAGGAGGAGTCAGCATGACCGAGGCCGTCATCATCGGCGTGGGGCTCCACCCCTTCGGCCGGTTCGGGGCAAAGCCCGCGCTGGACATGGGCGCGGACGCGGTACGTCTCGCACTCGCCGACGCGGGCGTCAACTGGCCGCAGATCCGGGGCGGTTACATCGGCAGCTACGAGGTCGCCAACCCCGACGCCATCGTCGGCAGGCTCGGCCTCACCGGCATACCCCTGCGCGGAGTCTTCAACGGCTGTGCCACAGCAGGCACCGCCGTCGCGCTGGCCGCCCGCGCGATCGAGACCGGCGAGCACGACCTGACGATCGCGATCGGCCTCGACAAGCACCCGCGCGGCGCGTTCGCCGCCGATCCGTCCGTGGCCGGCATCCCGTCCTGGTACGGGCAGACCGGGCTCTTCCTCACCACCCACTTCTTCGGCATGAAGATCAACCGCTATATGCACGACCACGGCATCTCCCACGAGACACTCGCCCGCGTTGCCTCGAAGAACTTCCGCAACGCGGCCGGGAACGACAAGGCCTGGCGCCGTACACCGATGTCACCCGAGGAGGTTCTTGCCTCCCCGGTCCTGAACCACCCCCTGCGCCAGTTCATGTACTGCGGCCCGAACGAGGGCGCGGCGGCCGTCGTGATGTGCCGCGCCGACCAGGCCCACAAGTACACGTCGACCCCCGTGCGCGTCCGGGCCACCGCCCTGCGCAGCCGCAGGCTCGGCGCCTTCGAGGTGCAGAGCCCGTCGTTCCCGGTGGGGGACGTCGTCGAGAGTCCGACGGTGGACGCCTTCAAGGTGGCCTACGACATCGCGGGCATCGGCCCGGAGGACGTCGACGTCGCGCAGCTCCAGGACACCGACGCCGGGTCGGAGATCATCCACATGGCGGAGAGCGGTCTCTGCAAGGACGGTGAGCAGGAGCGCCTGATCGCCGAGGGAGCCACCGAGATCGGCGGCCGGCTCCCGGTCAACACCGACGGCGGCCTGCTGGGCAACGGGGAACCGATCGGCGCCTCCGGGCTACGGCAGATCCACGAGATCGTGCTCCAGCTGCGGGGTACGGCGGGCACACGCCAGATCCCCGGCACGCCCCGCGTCGGCCTCACCCACCTGTACGGCGCGCCCGGCGCGTCGGCGGTGACGATCCTCTCGACCTGAGGGAACAGGCTCATGGACCAGGACACGCAGGACTTCGCCGCCGAGGTGCGCCGATTCCTCGACGCACATGTGACGAAGGCCCCCGACCGCACGGCCCGCACCTGGGGCGAGGGCGACGACTCGATGGCGTACTTCAGCAGCCTTCCGCCGGAGAAGGAACAGGAGTTCGTGCGGCGGGCGCGGGAGTGGCAGCGCATCCGGCACGAGAACGGCTTCGGCTGGATCACCGGACCGGTGGAGTACGGCGGCCGGGGCCTGACCCCCGTCCACGACCTGCTCTACGACGCCATCGAGTCGGAGTACGACGTCGCCGACACCGGAGTGCTCGGTGTGATCGGCCTCGGCATGATCGGCCCGACCATCCTGACCCACGCCCAACCCCACATCAGGGAGCGCTGGTTGCCCGCGATGTACCGGGGGGACGCCATCGCCTGCCAGTTGTTCAGCGAGCCCGGGGCCGGTTCCGACCTGGCGAGCGTGGCGACGAAGGCCGTGCGGGAGGGCGACGACTGGGTGCTGAACGGGCAGAAGGTGTGGACCTCGGTCGCCCAGCACAGCCAGATCGGCCTCGCGCTGACCCGCACGAACCCGGACGCGCCCAAGCACCGTGGCATCACCGCCTTCCTGGTCCCCATGGACGCCCCCGGCGTCGAGGTCCGGCCCCTGCGGCAGATGACCGGCGGCGCCGACTTCAACGAGGTCTTCCTCACCGACGTACGCATCCCCGACGACCACCGCCTCGGCGAGGTCGACGGCGGCTGGACGGTCGCCCTGACCACCCTGATGAACGAGCGTGCCACGGTGGGCAGCGAGGGCGCGGGCCCGGTGGCCGCCGCCCTGTCCCCGGACCACCTCTCCGCACTCATGCGCGCCACCTGGACCTGGGACGACCGCGCCCTGCGCGCCCGTCTCGCCGAACTCCTCGTGGACGCCATGGCCACCGAACACCTCAACGCCCGTGCCCTGCGCAAGCTCCGCGCGGGAACGTCGCCGGGCCCCGAGATGTCCGTCTCCAAGCTGATGTACGGCCAGAACCTCACCCGAGCGGCGCACTTCGTGTCCGACGTGCTCGGGCCCCGGATCATCGCCGACACCGGCAGGTGGGGCACGTACGCCTGGACCGAACTGCTCCTGGCCACCCCGGCGTTGCGGATCCTCGGCGGCACGGAGGAGATCATGAAGAACATCCTCGCGGAACGTGTCCTCGGCCTGCCCAAGGAGGCGCGGTCATGACCGCGGAAGAGCGTGAACTGCTCGAACTGCGTGCCTCCGTAAGGGAGTTCATGGAGGCCAAGTCGCCCGAGGAAGCCGTGCGCAAGCTCATGGAGAGCGAGCCGCGCTTCGACCCGGCGGTGTGGGCGCAGGTGGCCGACCAACTGCGCCTGCCGGGCCTGGCGATCCCGGAGGAGTACGGCGGCGACGGTTTCGGACCGGTCGAACTGGGCGTCGTACTGGAGGAGATGGGCCGTGCGCTGCTGTGTGCGCCGTTCTTCGCCACCGTGGTCCTGGCGGCCCAGGCGCTGTTGGCCTCGGGCGACGGTGAGGCCTGCGCACGGCATCTCCCCGGCATCGCGGCCGGGCGGACCACGGCCGCCCTCGCCGTGGCCGAGGACAACGGCTCCTGGGACCCAGCCCTGGTCTCGACGCGTGCTGTGCCGGACGGGGACGGCGGGTGGAAACTGCGTGGCCGCAAGTCGTTCGTCATCGACGGTACGACGGCCGACCTGATCCTCGTCGTCGCCCGTACCGTCGCCGGCCCCGCACTCTTCACCGTGGACCGGGAAGCCACCGGGCTCGCGGCAGAACCGATGGAGACCCTGGACGCCACCCGGGCGATGGCCCGGCTGACGTTCGACGCCGTGTCGGCGACACTCGTCGGCGCGGACGGGGCGGGCGGCCGGATCATGGTCAAGGTCCTGGACATCGCCACGGTGGGACTGGCCGCCGAACAGGCGGGCGGCGCGCGCCGGTGCCTGGAGACGAGTGCCGAATACGCCCGCGTCCGGCACCAGTTCGGCCGGCCGATCGGCTCCTTCCAGGCGGTCAAGCACAAGTGCGCCGACATGCTCGTCCAGGTGGAACTGGCGGAGGCCGCGTCGAGAGAGGCAGCGCGGCTGGCAGCCGAGGGCGCCGCCGGGTTCCCGGTCGCCGCGGCGGTGGCGCATGCGTGCTGCTCTCGGGCGTACATGTTCGCCGCCATGGAGAACATCCAGGTCCACGGCGGCATCGGCTTCACCTGGGAGCACCCGGCCCATCTGTACTTCCGGCGCGCCAAGTCCTCGCAACTGCTGTTCGGGGGCCCGGCCGTGTACCACGAGCGACTGCTGGACCGGCTCGGTATCTGACCTGACGGCCGCAGACGGCAAGGAGGACCCCGGGGAGAATCCCGGGGTCCTCCTTGCCGTGCCCGTTCAGCCGCGCGCCGCCTCTCCGAGCAGTGCTTTCGCGATGATCACCTGCTGTATCTGGCTGGTGCCCTCGTAGATGCGGAACAGGCGGGCGTCGCGGTAGAAGCGCTCGACGGCGACTCCGCGCATATAGCCCGCGCCGCCGTGGATCTGCACCGCGCGGTCCGCGACCCGCCACACCATCTCGCTGGCGAAGTACTTCGTGCAGGACGGTCCGACCTTCGTGTCCGAACCGGCGTCGAAGGCGCGGGCGGCCTCCAGGACCGTGGCGCGGCCGGCGTAGTAGTCGGTCATCGAGTCGGCGATCAGGCCCTGGACGAGCTGGAAGGAGCCGATGAGTTTCCCGGACTGCTTGCGGGTGCTCGCGTACACGACCGACTCGTCCACCAGACGCTCGGCCATGCCGACCATCAGCGCGGAGATATGGACCCGTCCGTGTGCGATGCAACCCATCGCCGTGGAGAAGCCCCGGTTGAGACCGGCCTCGCCGCCGACGAGGGCGGAGACCGGCACGCGTACGTCGTCGAAGTACACGTCCGCGGTCCAGGCGCCGAACTGGCCCATCTTGTGGTCCTTGGGAGCCACGGTGAGACCCGGGGTGCCGGCCGGGACCAGGAAGGTGGAGATACCGCGCGTGCGCGGGGCGTCCGGGTCGGTGCGGGCGAAGACCATGAAGACGTCCGCGAGCGGGGCGTTGGTGATGTACCGCTTGGCGCCGTTGATCACCCAGGTGTCCCCCTCCCGGTGTGCCCGCGTGGTCAGCGTCGAGGGATCGGAACCGGCGTCCGGCTCGGTGAGCGCGAACGACGCCAGCACCTCACCGGAGGCGATCCGGGGCAGCCACGAGGCCTTCTGCTCCTGCGTGCCGCCGACCATGAGGACATGTCCGGCGATGCCGTTGTTGGTGCCGAACATCGACCGTAGCGACGGGGTCGTGTAGCCCAGTTCGAACATCAACTGGGCCTCTTCGTACATCGACAGACCGAGGCCGCCGTACTCCTCGGGCAACGCGAAGCCGAACAGGCCCATCTTCTTCGCCGCCTCGCGGATGTCCGGCGGCATCTCGTCCTTCTCGTCGATCTCCGCTTCCAGCGGCATGACGCGTTCCCGGACGAAGCGCCGGACCTCCGAAAGCACCGCTGCGAAGTCCTCCGCGTCCATGTGGTCTCCCTTGCCCGTCACTTGTCGCCCATCAGTCGTCTGTCTCGTTCGGCTTCTCGTCGGGCCGATAGCACACCGCCAGCAGCGCCGCCGCGCTCACCGTGCCGAGGCCCGCTGCCAGCAATGCGGGCCCCGCGCCCGCTCGTTGGCGCCCCAGCAGTCCGTCGAGCGAGTACCGGCCGTTGCCCAGCGCCGCCAGCGCGACGGCCGCGCCGCCCACGACACCGGCGTACTCCCAGCCGCCCTTGAAGACGAAGAAGCCCTTGCCGCGATGGTCGGTGCGGGCCGCCACGGTCATGAGTCCGACGGCCGCCGCCGCCGGCAGGGGGCCCGCCGCGCCGAGGGTGATGCCCACGCCCGCAGCCAGTTCGGTGCCGGCCGCCATACGGGCGTGCACCTCGGCCGGCTTGAGACCGAGCGCCTCGAACCAGCCCGTCGTGCCCGTGAGGCCGCCCGGTCCGGCGACCTTGTTCCAGCCGTGCGCGACGAGCATCGGGCCGAGTGTCGCGCGCAGCAACAGGGCCGCGACGTCGTGGCCCTTCACTGGCCGACTCCCGTGGCCCGGCCTGCGGGAGCCACGCCGTACAACTGCGGTACGGCGTCGACGAGTTCGTCGTACGTGAGGGCCTGGCCGGACTCGCTGGGGTGGACGCCCGCGACGGTCCAGCCCTGCAGCCGGTTCAGCCGGTTGCCCTCGATGCGCAGGACCTGGCCGGTCAGCCACGCCGAGCTGTCGGAGGCCAGGTAGACCACGACACCGGAGGCGTTTGCGGGATCGCGCGGATCGAAGCCGTCGACGGCCTGGAGCGAGGCGCCGACGTCGAGCCCGTCCGTCATCCGGGTGGCCGCGATCGGCGATATGGCGTTCGCGGTGACGCCGTACCGGCGCATCTCCAGGGCGGTGAGGACGGTGAGTGCGGCTGTCCCGGCCTTCGCGGCACCGTAGTTGGACTGTCCCTGGTTGCCGAACAGGCCGGTCCCGGACGTCGTGTTGATCACGCGGCCGGCGACCCGCTCACCCCGCTTCGACGTCGCTCGCCAGTACGCGCACGCATGCCGGGTGAGCGCGAACGTGCCCTTCAGATGCACCGCGATCACGGCGTCGAACTCGGCCTCGCTCATCGAGAACAGCATCCGGTCGCGCACGATGCCCGCGTTGTTCACGACGATGTCGAGACGGCCGAACTCCGCGACGGTGTCCGTCACCATCGCCTCGGTCGCCGCCCAGTCCGTCACCGAGGCGTGGTTGGCGACCGCTCGGCCGCCGAGCTTGGTGATCTCGGTGACCACGTCGTCGGCGGGGGAGTCGCCCGTGCTCTCGCCGTGTATGCCCGAGCCGAGGTCGTTCACGACCACGGTCGCGCCCGCCTCGGCGAGTGCCAGACAGTGCGCCCGGCCGAGCCCTCTGCCACCACCGGTGACGATGGCGACCTTGTCGTCGAGGATTCCCACGTCCTGCCTCCTGTTATGGGGATGTCCGGTCGAGTTCGCGGAGTACGTCGTCGGTGTGCTCGCCGAGGGTCGGCGCTCCGGTGCGCGGCTTGTCGTCGGCTCCCCAGAAACTGACGGGAGTCGCGACCGCCCGCAGCGGCGGAGCGTCACCCATGCCGGGCTGTTCGACGAACGCCCCGACGGCCTCCGCCTGCGGATCGGCCGCCACTTCTGCCAAAGTCTGTACGGGCGCCCACCACACGCCTTCGGCGTCGAACCGTGCCGCCCACTCGTCCAGCGTCCGCTGGGCGAACTCCTCGTCGAACTCGGCGATCAGCTCGCGTACATGCCCGCGCCGGGCCTTGCCGGTCGCGAACCGCTCGTCCGTCGCCAGGTCCTCGCGGCCGAGTGCCTTGACGACACCGGGCCAGTGCCGGTTGCCCTCCAGGCCGACGAGCCAGAACCAGCGCTCGTCGGCGGCCCGGTAGCTGTTGTAGAGCGGGGACTCGTGTTCGGTGCGGTGACGGGTACGGCCACGTTTGCCGAAGTAGTTCTGCAGGGCGAGGTCGTTGCCGTTGGCGTACGTCCCGGAACGCAGCAGGGACACGTCGACCACACCGCCCTCGCCGGTGCGTTCCCGGCGCAGCAGCGCGGCCAGCACCCCCGCCACCAGGTTGGCCGCGGCAGTACGGTCGCCGAGGCCGGGCCGGATGCCGGGCGGTGGTTCACCGGCCGGGTTGAGCATGGCGGCGATGCCGGGGCGGGCCCAGAAGGCGGAGACGTCGTACCCTGCCCGGTCGCGCTCGGCGCCCGTCCAGCCGTAGCCGGTCAACGTGCCGACGACCAGGCGGGGATGGCGGGCGCGCAGCTCGTCCGGTGCCAGACCCAGCCGCTCAAGGGCGCCGGGGCGCAGATTGGTGACGAACACGTCGGCGCGCGCCAACAGCCGTTCCAGTACGTCCTTGCCGTCCGCCGAGCGCAGGTCGAGGACGATCCCTCGCTTGCCCCGGTTGTCGGTCTCGAACGGGGGTGCGCTGTCGATGTCCTGACCGACGTGCTTGAGCGTGTACCGGTTGGGATCCCCGGTCGGCGCCTCCACCTTCACCACGTCAGCGCCCCAGTCCGCGAGCATGGTGGCCGCGGCCGGAGCCGCCACCCACATGCCCAGCTCCACGACGGCAATGCCTTCCAACGGCCGCACGGCCCACCTCCATGTCTGTCGGGACGCCTGCTACACGCCGCGGAAGTCGCCCGGGCGGCGCTCACGGAAAGCCTTGAGCCCCTCGGCCCGGTCCTCGGTGGAGAAGAGCACCGAGACGGTCTCGCGCTCGTACGCGATCGCCGCCTCCAGGTCCATGCCGAGCCCGTAGTCGATCAGCCGCTTGCCCGAGGCGAGCGCGAGCGGAGCCCCGGCCGCCAGCGCGCCGGCGAGTGTCTCGGCTGTGCTCAACGCCTCACCGGGCTCGGCCAGTTCATTGACCAGTCCGAACGCGTGAGCCCGCTCCGCGTCGATCGGCTCGCCGGTGAGAATCATCTGCTTGGCGATCGCCGGCGGTACGAGGCGCGGCAGCCGCTGCGTGCCACCCGCGCCCGGCAGCACGCCGAGCTTCATCTCGGGCAGGCCGAGCCGTGCGCCCCGCTCCGCGACCCGCAGGTCACAGGCGAGCGCCAGCTCCAGACCGCCGCCGAAGGCGAACCCGTGGACGGCCGCCACCGAGGGCTTCGGGAACTCCTCCAGGAGCGCGAACCCCTCCGTCAGACGCCCCACGAAGGCACGGAACTGCCCCGGTGCGGTGAACGACTCGATCTCCCCGAGGTCGGCACCGGCCGAGAAGGCCCGTCCGGCGCCGGTCACGACCAGGGCGCGCACGTCGTCGTTGTCGCGGACGTCGTTCAGCGCCTCGGTGAGCCGCTCCACGGTCTCGGAGCCGATGGCATTGAGCTGCCTAGGCCGGTCCAGGGTCAACACGGCGATTCTGTCGCGGAGTTCGACCCGCAGCACGGTGCTCACCTCAGACCATCGTGAGGCCGCCGCTGACCGAGAGCGTCTGCCCGGTCATGTAGGCGGCGTCGTCGGACGCGAGGAAGGCGACCACACCGGCGATCTCCGCCGGCTGGGCGACGCGGCGCAGCGGGATCGCCCGCACGGTCGCGTCGTACATCTTCTGGCTGTACTCGGCGACCTGCCCGAGCAGCGCGGTCTCGGTCGGCCCCGGGCAGACGCTGTTCACGGTGATGCCGTGCCGGGCGACCTCGCGGGCCAGGGCCTTGCCGAAGGCGATGACGCCGCCCTTGGTCGCGGAGTACACGACCTCGCCGGACGAGCCGACCCGGCCCGCGTCCGAGGCGATGTGGACGATCCGGCCTCCGCCGCGCTCGATCATCGAGTCGAGCACGGCCCGGGTCACCGTGATCGTGCCGCGCAGATTGACGGCGATGATCCGGTCCCAGGTGTCCTCGGTGCTGTCGACGAAGCGGCCCAGGACGTCGACGGCCGCGTTGTTGACCAGGACGTCCACGGGACCGAGCTCGGCGCTCACCCGCTCCACGGCGGCCCGAACGGCCGCGCCGTCCGAGATGTCAGCGCCGACTCCGATGGCTCGCACTCCGTACCGCTCGGCGAGCCGGGCCGCGACTTTCCCGGCGGCCTCGGCGTCCAGGTCGCAGACCGCGACCGAGGCTCCGGCGGCGGCCCGCGCGGCGGCGATCGCCTCGCCGATGCCGCGTCCCGCTCCGGTGACGAGTGCCACCTTGTCCCGTACGCTCACGCGCCCTCCCTCGCAGCCTCGCCCAGCCTTCGATACAGCGCTATCGTATAACTACTTCAGCTTAATAAGCGAGATGCCTGAGTGGAGTCGAGCATGCGCCGTACGATCTTCACCGCGGAACACGACCTCTTCCGCGAGACCGCCCGCGCCTACTACCTGCGAGAATGCGCCCCGCACGCCGAGGAGTGGGAGCGGGACGGGCAGGTGAGCCGCGATGCCTGGGCGGCGGCGGGCAAGGCCGGGCTCATCGGCTGGCAGTTCCCCGAGGAGTACGGCGGTCAGGGGATCTGGGACTTCCGCTACAACGCGATCATGGCGGAGGAGATGGCCGCCACCAGCTCGGTCGGCATCGGGCTCGGGCTGCAGAACGACGTCATTCCGCCCTATCTGGCGTCCCTCACCACCCCCGAGCAGAAGGCCCGTTGGCTGCCCGGAGTGATCAGTGGCGAGACGATCTGTGCGCTCGCGCTGTCGGAGCCCTCCGCCGGATCCGATCTCAAGGGCATCCGCACCACCGCCCGGCGGGACGGCGACGAGTGGGTGATCGATGGCTCCAAGACCTTCATCACCAACGGAATCCTGGCCGACCTGGTCATCGTCGCCTGCAAGACCGACCCGGACGCCGGCCACCGGGGCATCAGCCTGATCGTCGTCGAGCGCGGCGCCGAGGGCTTCGAGCGGGGACGCAAGCTCGACAAGGTCGGGATGAAGGCCCAGGACACCGCCGAGCTCTTCTTCCACGAGGTCCGTGTCCCCGCCGAGAACCTCATCGGCCAGGAGGGGCGCGGTTTCTACCACATGATGGGCAACCTGCCGACGGAGCGCCTCGCCATCGCGGTCTCCGCGCTGGCGGCGGCCGAGCGCGCCTACGAGCTGGCGCTGGAGTACGCCAGGACCCGTACCGCTTTCGGGCAGCCGATCGGCCAGTTCCAGGCCAACAGGTTCGCTCTCGCCGACATCAGGGCGAAGCTGAACGCCGCCCGGGTCTACATCGACGGCTGCATCATGGCCCTGTTCCAGGGCGAGTTGACGGCCGAGGAGGCGGCGGCGGCCAAGTACTGGACCTCGGAGACCGGCTGGGAGGTCATCGACCGCTGTATGCAGCTCTTCGGTGGCTACGGCTACGTCAACGAGTACGAGATCGCGCGCATCTGGCGCGACAGCCGGGTGCAGCGGGTGTTCGGCGGGACCTCCGAGATCATGCAGGAGATCATCGGCCGGTCCCTGGGCCTGTGACGGGCATTGATTGGTTCGGCTAAATAGGTTATCTATTTAAGCTGTACGGATGT
Source organism: Streptomyces sp. SID12488 (assembly GCF_010548275.1). GTDB lineage: Bacteria > Actinomycetota > Actinomycetes > Streptomycetales > Streptomycetaceae > Streptomyces. The sequence goes on along the minus strand of NZ_JAAGLT010000006.1, from coordinate 73,154 downwards.
GATGGCAGTGGGGTCCGGGAGGCACCGTGGTCACGGTCGATGTGAAGCTGCACCAGGACAGAGCCGAGCACGACCTGCCGCAGCCCCGGCTGGTCATCGGCGGCAAGGACGTGACCGATACGAGCGGCGGACTCTACGAGCACCGCAACCCCGCGACCGGCCTGATCCAGGCGCACATCCCGCTCGCCGGGCCCACCGAGGTGGACCAGGCTGTGGCAGCGGCCCGCCAGGCCTTCGAGGTGTGGGGCACCATGCGCCCCGCCGAGCGCCGTCGACTGCTCACCCGCTTCGCCCAGCTCCTCCGCGACCACATCCCCGACTTCGCGGCGATCTGCCCGCTGGAGAACGGCGTCTGCATCGGCGGCTGGGCCGAGAACGTCGGACCGCACGTCGCCGAGTGGACCGAGTACTACGCGGGCTGGGCCGACAAGATCGAGGGCATGGTCGGCGCGGCCCACAGCCCGCACGAGAACGTCGAGTACACGATCGCCGAGCCGTACGGCGTCATCGGCCACATCATCACCTGGAACTCGCCCGCCCTGTCGCTGGCGATGAAGGTCCCGCCGTCTCTCGCCGCCGGGAACACGGTGGTCATCAAACCGGCCGAGTCCACGCCGTTCTCCGCGCTGCTCTTCGCCGACCTGGCGCGCGAGGCGGGCATCCCCGAGGGTGTCGTCAACGTCGTGACCGGACTCGGGGACGCCGGATCAGCCCTGGTGACCCATCCCGGCGTCGACAAGATCTCCTTCACCGGCGGTCCCGCCGCCGCGCGCCGCATCATGGCCGTCGCGGCACTGAGTCTCAAGCCCGTCGTGTTCGAGCTGGGCGGCAAGTCCGCCAACCTGCTCTTCGCCGACACCGACCTGGACACCGTCGTCCCGTACTGCGCGGCCTTCGCCATGAGCAACACCGGGCAGGGCTGCGCACTGCCCACACGGCTGCTGGCCGAGCGCCCGATCTACGACGAGGTCGTCACGCGAGTCGCCGGGGTGGTGGCCCACCTGCCGGTCGGCGACCCGCTCGACCCGGCGACGTACATCGGCCCTCTCATCAACGAAGCCGCCCGCGACCGGGTCCAGGGCGTGATCGACAAGGCGGTCGAGGGCGGTGCGGGACGTCTCGTGTACGGCGGTGAACACATCGACTCCGACGGCTACTTCGTCTCGCCGACCGTCTTCGCGGACGTCGACAACCGCAGCGATCTCGCCCAGCAGGAGATCTTCGGCCCGGTCCTGGCCATCACCCCGTTCGACACGGAGGACGAGGCCGTCGCCCTCGCCAACGACACCGAGTACGGCCTGTCCGCGTACATCCAGTCCCGTGACATCGCACGCGTCAACCGCCTGGTGCCGCGACTGAAGGCCGGGACGGTCTACGTCAACCCCGGGCCGAATCCGATCACCTCACCTGCCACGCCCTTCGGTGGTGTCGGGATGAGCGGGTTCGGACGGGAGGGCGGCAAGGCCGGCCTGGACGAGTTCATCAGCGTCAAGGGTGTCGGCATCGGCCGCGTCTGACCCTCACCTCCGAAGCCCTGCCGGAGTCCGACCGGAGTCCGGTCGACGCCCTCCCAAAGCCCTCCCGAAGCCTTTGGAGTCAAGAGCATGCATCCCGCCCGTCGCCTGACGTTCGGCGACCTCATCCGTGAGCACCGCAGGTCCTTCCCCGACCGTGTTGCCCTCGTCGACGGCGAAGTCCGGCTGACCTGGCCGCAGTTGGACGAGCGCACCAACCGGCTCGCCCATGCCCTCACGGACGCGGGCGTCGGAACCGGCGACCGCGTCCTGTGGCTGGGCCAGAACTCCTTCCGGATCTGGGAGCTGCTCGGCGCCGCAGCGAAGATCGGCGCCATGGTCTGCCCCGGCTACTGGCGCTGGGCCGCCCCCGAAATGGCCTTCGCAGTCGAGGACTTCAACCCCAAGGTCATCGTCTGGCAGGACGAGGAGATCGGCGACACGGTCGCCAAGGCCCGGGCCGAACTGGGCAGTGACCAGAGGGCGTTGTGGCTGCGACACGACACCGGGGGAGAGACCTCCGACTCGTACGAGGCCTTCCTGGCCTCCGGCGCACCCGAGGACCCTGCCAGAGCCGACGTCGACCCGGACTCTGCCCTCCTGGTCATCTACACCGCCGCGATCACCGGACGGCAGTCCGGCTCGATGCTCTCCCACCGCAACCTGCTCGCCATGGGTGCGAGCGCCGCCTGGATGGGCGACATCGGCACGGAGACCTCCTTCCTCGGCGCCGGGCCGATGTTCCACATCGGCAACTACCAGTTCTGGGGCGTCCCCGCCTTCGTCCACGGCGGCAAGAACGTGATCGTCCGCCGCGTCGTCGCCGAGGAACTGCTCCCGCTGCTGGCAGCGGAACAGTGCACCCACGCCTATCTGATGCCGCCGACCATCGCCCAACTCGTCGCCCTCAACAGGGAAGCGGGCCACGACCTGTCCCACCTGCGCGCGAGTGTCGCCGCCCCCCTGTGGCAGGGCACGGTGCCCACCGACACCAGCCGCTTCACCCGCAACGGCGGCGGCGAGGGCCGCGGCTACGGGCAGACCGAGGTGACCGGGTTCGCCGTGACCGGCGCCTACGGAGGCAGCGGCGCCGGTAACGCCGGGCGCCCGGGGCCCTTCACCGCCGTACGCGTCCTCGACAGCACCGGCGAGGAATGTGCGGTCGGCGAGGCCGGTGAGATCTGCGTCCGGGGCGACCTCGTGCACCTCGGCTACTGGAACCGGCCCGAGATCAACGAGAAGCGCTTCCGGTTCGGCTGGTGGCACACCACCGACCTCGGGCGGCGCGAGAGCGACGGCACGATCAGCTTCCTCGGGACGACCACGCGCATGCTCAAGTCTGCCGCCGAGAACATCTTCCCCGCCGAGGTGGAGAACTGCATCGAGTCGCACCCGGCGGTGAAGGAGGCCGCTGTGATCGGCGTGCCCAACGAGCGCTGGGCCCAGGACGTCAAGGCCGTCGTCGTGCTGCGGGCAGGCGTCGAGCCGGTCACGGCCGAGGACGTCATCGAGCACTGCCGGGCGCGGATCGCCTCGTACAAGAAGCCGAAGACGGTGGAGTTCGTAGAAGCGCTGCCCCGCACCAAGGACTTCGCCAAGGACTACACGGCGCTCGACGAGCGCTTCGGCGGTGGTGGCTATCCCGGCGGCGACACGCTCGGCGCGGGACGGTGACGCCGTGAACGGCCGCCGACCCGTGATCGTCGGTGTCCACGCCACCGAGCAGGCGCTCACGCTCCCCGACCGTGACGCCATGGACCTCGCCCTCGAAGCGGTGAGCGGCGCGATCGCCGACGCCGGACTCACCCCGGCGGACATCGACGGCGCCCAGGTCGACTGGCCCGGCCCGGGCGGCGTTCCCGGCGAGGGCAGCTCATGGGCGCGCATGCTCGGCCGCGACCTGCGCTGGACCAGCGACTCGATGCTCGACAACGCGGGCTCCCGGGGACTGCTGAAGGCGGCTGCCGCGATCAGCGCCGGATACGCGGACACCGTCGTCGTCGGCGGCTGCAAACTGGTCTCGCGCGGAGCCGGCCCGGTCGGCGCCGGAGTGCCCCTGGAGTTCGCGGACGTCTGGGGCAGCTATGTCGTCGCCCAGTTCGCACTGGTCGCCGCACGGCACATGCACGAGTACGGGACGACCTCCCGCCAGCTCGCGGAGGTCGCCGCCACGATCCGCAACAACGGCACCTCCAACCCGGAGGCGATGATGTACGGCCGCGGCCCGTACACCGCCGACGACGTGCTCGCCTCCCGCATGGTGGCCACACCGTTCCACCTGCTGGACTGCTGCATCGTCGGCGAGGGCGGCGCGGCCCTTGTCGTGACCACCGCCGAACGCGCCCGGGACCTCCCGCACCCGCCCGTCGCCGTACTCGGCGGCGGCATGGAGTACCACCAGGCCGCGTACGCCAACCCGGCGCTGCACCGTGAGGTCGGGCAACTCGGCCGCGAGGCCGCGACCCGCGCCTACGCCATGGCCGGCGTCGGCCCGCACGACGTGGATGTCTTCTCCCTCTACGACCCCAACTCCTTCGAGATCATCCGGCAGTTGGAGACTCTCGGGTTGTGCGGGGAAGGGGAGGGCGGACCGCTGGCGGCGAGCGGTGCCATCGCCGTCGGCGGCAAGCATCCCGTCAATCCGGACGGCGGCTGTCTCGCGTACGCGTGGAACGGGACCCAGCAGATGACGCTCAAGGTCGTCGAGGCGGTACGGCAGTTGCGCGGCACCGCCGTGCACCAGGTCGAGGGCGCGGAGCTGGCCGTCGTCGGCAACGCCGGATCCGGGGCACAGCACTACGAGATGAGCCTGCTCGGGAGGATGCGATGAGCCGACCCGTACCCGCCCCCACCGAGCTGTCCCGGCCCTTCTGGGACGCGGCCCGGCGCGGCAACCTGGTCGTCCCGTACTGCCCGACCTGCGACCTGCGCTTCTTCGTGCCCGAGCCCGCCTGCCCCGGATGCATGTCGAGGGACTGGCGCTATGTGCCGAGCGCGGGCCGGGGAACCGTCTACTCGGTGACCGTGGTCCACCGTGCGCCGGGCCCCGGGTTCGACACGCCTTTCGCGCTGGCGGTGATCGATCTGGACGACGGAGCCACTCTGCTCTCCCACGTCGACGCGGGTGAACCGGACAGCGTGGCCATCGGCCTGCGGGTCCGAGTGGACTTCCGGACGCTCACCGACGAGATCACACTGCCGTACTTCGTACCGGACGCGGGCGACTGAAGGAGATGGACGCCGTGGCGAACACACCGGTACGGGTCCCCAAGATGGCCGAGCTGGTGGCGGCACAGCTGCGCCGCAAGATCGTACGAGGGGAACTGGCCGAGGGGGAGGCGCTGCCGGCCGAGACCGCGCTGATGGCGGAGTTCGCCGTGTCCCGGCCGACACTGCGCGAGGCGTTCCGCGTCCTGGAGTCGGAGTCGCTGATCAGCGTGCGCAGGGGCGCCCGGGGCGGGGCGCGGGTGCAGACCCCGGAAGGCACGGTCGCGGCCCGCTACGCAGGAGTGGTCCTCGAATACCGGGGCACGACCCTCAAGGACGTGTACGACGCCCGCACGGTGATCGAGGCACCGTGCGCCGGTCTGCTGGCCCGGCGGCGCACGGACGAGGACCTGGAGCGGCTGCGGGCAGCCGTCGCCGAGGCCGAGGCGCTCATGGACGACCCGTCGGCGTTCATCCGCGCCCACATGGAGTTCCACGCCCTCGTCGTCGAACTGGCCGGCAACGAGACGCTCAGCGTCCTCAACGGCATGGTCCGGCACATCATCGACCAGGCGAACTGGTCCCACGTCGACCTCGACGCCGGCAGCCCCGAGAACATACGGGCCAACCGCCGGGGTTTCCGCGCACACGGCGCACTCGTCGACCTGGTGGCCGCGCGCCGGACCGAGGCCGCCGAGGAACTCTGGCGCCTCCACCTCCAGGAGGCCGAGGACTACCTGCTGCAGAACAGGTCCATGACCACCGTCCTGGACCTGCTCGGCTGAGCCGATGCCTCGTCCCTCGGCTGCCGGTCAGGAGCTCCGGGTGCGGGCGCGGAGCATGCGGCTGACCGCGTCCGAGCGTTCCAGCAACGTGGTGCGGACCACCGGGGCCGCCTCCTGGGACACCTTCTGGGCCGTCTCGACGTACGTCTGGTCGATGGCGTGCGGTGGGAAGAGGTGCTTGGCGTACACCATCGCCTGGATCATTCCGCCCCGGTCCAGTTGGGCGATCAACCCCAGGTATTCCTGTGCGTAGGGCGCCAGCAGGGTGTCCTGGGCAGGGCGCCAGAAGGCCGCCGCCACCTGGTGCACCCAGCTGACGGGGACGGCGCGGTCCACGGCCAGCCGCTGCCAGACCTCCGCCTTCGCCGCGGGGTCGGGCAGAGCGGCCCGTACGGTGAGGGCGCGGACCCAGGCGTCCGGGTCCGGGTCGCTCTCGAGCAGTCCGGCGGCCTCGGCCGATACATCCCCGCCCAGTTCCGCCTCACGGACCAGCGCACGCCAGCGCAGATCCACGTCATCGCCCGCCTGTTCACGGAGCCAGGCCAGGTCGTCCGCGTCCGTCGCGGTGCGGGCCAGACCGCGCAGCGCGACCTGACGGCGGCCGGGATCCGCGGCGAGACCCCGGCAGACCGTCGCCACCGCGGCCGTCAGACCGGCGCGTTCGGCGGGCGGCGCCCACAGTTCGGCGATGTTCCCGGCGAGGTTCAGATACGGCTCGATGACGGCGTCGGACGTCTCCGCCGCCAGGACCGCGGTCATGCACCGCCCGGCTTCAGCCGCGGTGGCCTCGTGGGTCGTCAGCATGTCCCACACAGTGGCCGCCGCCGCGCCCCGCGAGATGGCCGTGGGCAGCTCCGCGGCCGCACGCAGCAGCGCGTCCCTGGTCGTGGGATCCGGCCGGGTCGTGGCGAAGGTCAGGTCGTCGTCGTTCACCAGCAGGAGGTCCGCCGTCGGCGGGAGGCCGACGACCGGGGTGCGGGCCTGTGTCACCTCGACCCGCACCAGGGCGCTGCGTTCCAGCGCCTCGCCGTTCCTGTCGTACGCCCCCACCGCCAGCACCTGCGGACGGGGCGTGCCGACCGCCACCAGTGTGACCGACTCGCCGTCACGCTCCAGCAGGAAGCGGTCGGTGCCCGCAGTCTCCAGCCAGGCCGTCCGCCAGGCGTCCAGGTCGCGCCCACTGGCCTCGGAGAGCGCCACGATCAGGTCCTGGAGCGTGGTGTTGCCCCATGCGTGGCGGGCGAAGTAGGCGGCCATGCCGGCCCTGAAACTCTCCTCGCCGACGTACGTCATGAGCTGCTGGAGGACGGAGGCGCCCTTGGGGTAGGTGATGTTGTCGAAGATCGACGCGGCCTGGGCGACATCGTGGATGGGCTGGTGGATCGGGTGGGAGACAGGGCCCTGGTCGGACAGGTACGCCGTGAGCTTGTTGCCCACGAGATGGCCCGCCCAGGCGTCGGTGTACCGCGTGGCGCGCTCGGCCGCCCAGTGGCAGGCGAACTCCGCGAACGCCTCGTTCAGCCAGAGGTCGTCCCACCAGCGCATCGTGACGATGTTGCCGAACCACATGTGCGCCATCTCGTGCAGCAGCACCTTGGCGAACAGCTCGCGCTCGGCGGGCGTCGGTACGGGCCGCCGCAGGTAGGCGTCCGACCAGGTCACGCAGCCGTAGTTCTCCATCGCCCCGCCGAACTCGGGCATGAACACCTGGTCGTACCGGCGCTGCGGGAACGGCATCACGAAGACCTCGCCGTAGAAGGCGAGGCCCTGGCGGGTGAGGGTGAAGATCTCGTCGGCGTCGCGGTCGAGGACCTCGGCCAGCGAACGGCGGGCGTACAGGCCGAGGTCGTGCCCGTCGGCCTCGCGGCGGATCTCGTGGAAGGGGCCCGCGTTGACGACGGTGTTGTACACCGACAGGGGCGGGGTGTCCGGGAAGGTCCAGCGGCGGGCCGAGTCCAGCTCCTCGATGTGCGCGTCGCCGGAGTTGCTGGTGACGGTCCACGCGGTCGGGGCCGTGACGGTGAAGGCGTGCGGGGCCTTCAGGTCGGGCTGGTCGAAGCACGCCCACACGAACCGGGCCTCGTCCGGTTCGAAGCTCATCCACACGTAGACCTCGCCGTCCGCGGGGTCGATCGCCTTGTGCACGCCCTCGCCCGTGGCCGTGTCGGCCTGGACGCTCTCCACACGCAGCACATTGTGCTCGGCCAGGCCGGGCAGGTGGATACGGCCGCCCTCTCCGGTGGAGGCGAGGGCGACGCCGTTCAGCGTGGCGCTGTGGATATCGGCCGCGCAGTCCACGAAGGTCTCCGCGCCCGGCTCACGACACGTGAACGTCACCGTGGACACGCACCGGACCTCCGGCCCTTCGGACAGACGGGTGAGGTCGATGTCCACGTCGTACCGCTCGACCGCCAACAGCCCGGCCCGGCGTTCGGCTTCGGTACGGGTCAGGCTTCGGATCCCCATGCGTGGTCCTTCCTCGGCGGACGTCGGATGTCAGCGTACGACGGAGATCGCCGAGGAACGCAGGCAATTCACAAGGCCGTTGAGCCCGCATGGGCTTGTATGAGGCTGTAGGGGCCCGCATGAGGCCGCACGCGGAATCAGCTGTCGCGCAGCTCCCGCACGATCGGCTCCCACACCTCGGCGTCGATCTCGTACGCGGTGTAGAAGGACACCCGGTCGACCAGTGACCCGTACCTGCGCCGGATCTCGCCCGCGACCTGGTCCGGCTCCGCCACCACCGCGAAGGTGTGCAGCACCTCGTCGTCGACGAGTCCGCTCATCGCCTCCCACTTGTCCTCGCGCCGGGAGGTCGACAACGCGTGCAGTTCGTCGCCGAGTTCACCCCAGCCGTGCAGCTCCAGCACCCCGCGATAGGCGGGCGTACTGCCGTAGAAGGCGATCTGGGCACGGGTGCCGTCGATCGCGCGGATCATCTCCTCCTCCGTGCGTCCGGTCGCGGTCAGGAGGAGATGGGAAACGGAGAAGTCGCCGCGCGTGCGGCCGGAGGCGGTCAGTCCCGCCTCGACGGTCGGCAGGGTCACCTCCCGCAGGTACCTCTCGGTGGTGAAGCCGTGCGCGAGGAGCCCGTCGGCGACCTCGCCCGCCACCCGGGTCATCGCCGCCCCGACCGCGGCCACGAACACCTTGGGCGCGCCGCCGGGGGCGGGCGGGGGAGAGAAGAACGGGGACATCAGCGTGTGCGAGTAGAAGTCGCCCCGGAAGTTGAGCCTCTCGCCCTCGTTCCAGGCCGCCCAGATGGCGTGCAGCGCGCTCACGTACTCCCGCATACGGGCCGCGGGCCGACTCCACGGCATGTCGAAGCGCCGCTCGATGTGCGGTTTGATCTGACTGCCGAGGCCGAGCGAGAACCGTCCCTCGGCGTAGGTCTGCAAGTCGTGTGCGGTGTAAGCGAGTTGCATGGGGGAGCGGGCGAAGGCCACCGCGATGGCCGTGCCGACCTCCAGACGTTCGGTGTGCTCGGCCGCGAGCATCAGCGGGAGGAAGGGGTCGTGCTTGGACTCCGACGCCCACAGGCCGTCGTAGCCGGCCTTCTCGTGGTGCCGTGCCTCCTCGACCACCTCGGCGGTGCCCCAGACACTGAGCTTGCCGTCGATCTTCATGCCGCTCCTTCTCCCGCGCTCATGCCGATGCCATGCCGATGCGTCGCGCCAGCAGTTCTCGGTGATGTGCCGGATCACCGAACAGCAGTTGTGATGTCTTGGCCCGCTTCAGATACAGGTGGGCCGGGTGCTCCCAGGTGAAGCCGATACCGCCGTGGACCTGGATGTTCTGCTCCGTCGCCTGCACGCAGGCGTCGGAGCAGAACGCCTTGGCCAGGCTCGCGGCGGCGGGCAGTTCCGGGTCCTCGTTCTCGGCTGCGAGCAGTGCGTAGTGGGCGCCGGCGCGCGCCGACTCCACCTCCAGCAGGACATCGGCCAGCAGGTGCTTCATGGCCTGGAAGGAGCCGATCGGCCGCCCGAACTGGTGCCGCACCTTGGCGTACTCGACCGCCATGTCGAGCGTCCGGGAGGCCACACCGACCTGCTCGGCGGCGAGTGCCACCGCGGCCCGGTCGACTACCTCGGCCACCAGGTCCCAGCCGCCGGTGTGCGTGCGCAGCCGGTTGGCCGGCACGTTGTGGTAGTCGAGGCGTGCCTGCCTGCGGGTCGGGTCCATCGTGGGCAGCGGTTCACGGGTCAGGCCGGCCGCGTCGCCGTCCACGCAGAAGACGCCGATGCCGTCGTCGGTACGGGCGACGGTGAGGACGACATCGGCGGTGGCGCCGTCGAGGACGAACATCTTGTGCCCGGTCAGCAGCCAACTCCCGTTGCTTTCCCGGGCGGTGAGGTGGACCCCCGCCGCGTCCCAGCGGGCGGATTCCTCGGTGAGGGCGAGCGTTCCGACGAGTTCGCCGGAGGCGAGGCCCGGCAACAGGCTTTTGCGCGCGTCCTCGTCGGCGCTGCGCAGCAGCGTGGTCGTCGCGAGCACGGCCGAGGACAGGAACGGCGCGCACAGCAGCGCGCGGCCCATCTCCTCCATGACCACGCCCACTTCGACGGGCCCGTACCCGGCACCGCCGTACTCCTCCGGAACGGCCAGCCCCTGAAGACCCAGCTCCGAGCCCATCCTGCGCCACAGCGCCGGGTCGAAGCCCCCAGGGGTCTCCATCAGCCGCCGCACCTCGCTCTCCGGCGAGGTGTCCGCCAGGAACGCCCTTACCGTGCGCCCCAGTTCCTTCTGCTCCTCACTGAACGCGAAGTCCACGCCTCAGCCCTCCCCACCGGCTCGGCGGCTCTCGCGGGACGCGATGATCTTCTCGACGAGGGCGATGTGGTCCGGTGAGCGCATGCTGTCCCGTTCGGCGAGCAGGGCGGGTTCAAGCACCGTCGCCAGCGCCTGCTCCAGATGCAGGTTCACCACGCGCTTGGTCTCGCGCAGTGCCTGGGCGGGCAGGGCGGCCAGCCGTCCGGCGAGGTTCATGGCCTCGTCCAGGAGCTTGTCCTTCGGTACGGCGCGATTGGCGATGCCCAGCCGGACCGCCTCCTCGGCGCTCACCCGGTCACCGAGGAACAGCAGTTCCTTCGCCCGCGTCAGACCGACCAGCAGGGGCAGCACGAGAGCCCCGCCGTCGCCCGCGACGAGCCCGACCTGGACGTGCGGATCGGCCACGTAGGCGTCGTCGGCGATCAGTACGAGGTCGCTGAGCAGGGCCAGGCTGCAGCCGAGGCCGACGGCGGGGCCGTTCACGGCAGCGATCACCGGCAGTGGGCAGTGGAGCATGCCGGTGATGATCCGCCGGGCCTCGTCGACGTTCTGCTGCCGGAAGGCACGGTCGCGCTGGACCCGGTTCATGATGTCGAAGTTGCCCCCCGCGCTGAACGCCCGGCCGCGCCCGGTGAGCACGACCACCCGCGCCCCGGGATCGTCGGCGACCTCCTCCCACACCGACGCGAGACCGGAGTGCAGCTCCTCGCTCATCGAGTTCAGCTGGTCGGGCCGGTTGAGCTCGATCAGCCGGACCGGTCCACGGGACGTCACCACCAGATCCGCCATGTCCACTCCCATCGCCGCAGCCCAGAAAGAGTCAGTAGAGTTGAATGGTATAACTAATTAAGCTTGCGGGGAACGCTTACGGGAAGCCGCTCGCGGATGCGGCGAGACTGACGGAGGGCACGTATGCCGGAGCAGGAGTACGAGACCGTGCGGGCCGAGTTGGCGGACCGGATCCTCACCGTCACACTGAACCGGCCCGAGAAGCTGAACGCCTTCAACCCCAGGATGATGGCCGACCTGCTCGACGTCCTGGACGCGGCAGACGTCGACGACGAGGTACGGGTGATCGTGGTGACCGGTGCCGGGCGCGGGTTCTGCGCGGGGGCCGACGTCAGCTCCGGCGGCTCGTCCTTCGACCATCGCAAGGCGGGGGAGTGGCACCGGGACACCGGTGGCCGGGTCGCGCTGCGGATCTTCTCCTCCACCAAACCGGTCATCGCGGCGGTCAACGGCCCGGCGGCGGGTGTCGGGGCCAGCATGACCCTGCCCATGGATATCCGGCTGGCATCGACCTCGGCGAAGTTCGGCTTCGTCTTCGCGCGCCGCGGCATCGTGCCGGAGTCCGCGGCGAGCTGGTTCCTACCGCGTGCCGTGGGCATCCAGCGGGCCATGGAATGGGTGGCGACCGGCCGTGTCTTCGGCCCCGACGAGGCGCTGGCAGCCGGACTGGTCCGCTCCGTCCACCCGCCGGAGGAGCTGCTGCCGGCCGCGTACACGCTCGCCAGGGAGATCGCCGAGAACACCTCGGCGATCTCGGTCGCCCTCTCCCGTCAGATGATGTGGCGGATGCTCGGCGAGCCCCACCCGATGACCGCACACCGCCTCGACTCGCGGATCATGAGCCAGATCGGCGGTGGCCCCGACCCCGTGGAGGGCGTCGAGTCGTTCCTCGCCAAGAGGCCGCCCGCCTTCCCGGGCCGGGTCAGCGAGAACATGCCGCCCCTCTATCCCTGGTGGCAGGAGGAGGAGTTCCGGCCGCTGGGGTCGTAGGTGAGGAGATCTGGCCGAAACATTGTCGTAGTTTCCGCGAAGTGTTAGCGTCCGGTCGGCGGGCATTCAGTTGAATGCGCTAAACCATTTCACCGCTGGGCGGTAACCATGAGCGATGGTTTCCTGCACGAATCCCTCCGTGGTGTCGACTGGGGGGTCGCCACCGCTGACACCGTAGCGGCTCCGCTGCCGCCCCCGCCCGAGCGCGGCGGGCACTTCCGGCAGTGGACCGACGACCTCCGGCAGCTGACCGGCGTGACCGCGAACACGCGCCGCATGGTCGCCGGATGGCCGCAGCTCCAGCCGGACGGCCCCGCCGACTGGGACCAGGCTGCCCTGGACCGCTGCGACCGGGCTCTCGACTCCCTGCTCGCGCACGGGACGCGCCCGAGCCTCACCCTCTTCGACCGCTCACTGCCGCCATGGCTGGACGCGGCAGGGGGCTGGCTCGCCCGCGACACAGCTGAGCGCTTCGCCGAGTACGCCGCCGAGTTGGGCCGGCGCTTCGGCGACCGGGTGGAGCGCTGGATCACCTCGACCGATCTGGCCGGTCCCACACTCGCCGACCACGTGGCCGGAATGTACTCACCGGGCCGGGGCACCGGCCGGGCCGGACTGCCCGCCGTCCACCACATCCTGCTCGCCAACGCTCTCGCGACCCAGGCCATCAGGGCCGTCGGCGCAGGCGGCCGGATCGGCACCACGGTCACCCTCGTCGGCGGCTACGCGGCCACCGACGACCCCTATGACCGCCTCGCCCTGGAACGCCTGGAGAGCTGGACCAACCGCCTCTTCCTCGACCCCCTGCTGCTCGGCGAGCACATGGTGACCGAGGACGACGTCTCACCGGTGGAGGCCATCGGCTGCGTACGCCCGGGCGATCTGGAGACCATCGCCACCGCCCAGGACCTGCTCTGCCTGTCCTGGCACACCCCGTTCCGCGTCACTGCCCCGGAGAACCTGCCCCGCGTGCTGCCGACCGCGCACTGCCAGAGCGCCCTCAACGAGGTCAACCGCCTCCTCGTGGGCCTCGGCTTCGCGATCGTCCCCTTCGAGGACGTGCAGACCACCGCCTTCGGCTGGCCGATCATCCCCGAAGGCCTCGCCGACGCAGTCGCCGGCCTGTACGAGCTGTACGGGGAACTGCTGCCACCGCTGTCCGTCGTGGACAACGGCATGGGCGATCTGGACCTGGTCGACGACACCGGACACAGCGACGACACCCGGCGCCGGGCCCTGCTGCGCGCCCGCCTCTCCTGGCTGGCGGGACTCGTCGCGGCCGGTGTGGACGTCTGCGGCTACGAGTACTGGTCGGTCCTCGACAACCTGGAGGCCAAATTCCGCTACACCCGCCTCTACGCGATGGCGGTCCCGGACCACGAACCCGCGCCGCGCCCCCCGATCCCCGCCGACTGGCTGCACCGGGGCGTCTTCGCCGACGCGGCCGTACCCGAAGCGGGCCGCGCGGCCGGGCTGCGGCTGGTGCCGGCCGAGCCGCGGGCTCAGGGAGCCGGAGCCTCGTAGTCCTTGCCGCGGATCAGCCGGACCGGGGTGTAGACGAGCACGTCCTCGTCCCGCTGGTTGCGTACGGTGATCCGGCTGGTCACCACGCCCCGGCCGGGCTTGCTGGAGGGGCGCGATCCCGTGGTCTCGACGACGGCGTACAGGGTGTCGCCGACGTACACCGGCCCCTGGACCGTGAGTTCCATGTGCAGGAAGGCAAGGCCCGTGCCGTGCAGCACGTTCGTCTGCAGGACGAGACCTTCGGCGAGGCAGTACGTCAGCGCCCCCGGGACCAGTCGCCCGCTGTAGCCGCCGTCCGCGGCGTGCGAGGCGTCCCAGAAGAGGGGCTCGTTGAAGCCGCCCCAGGTGACGAAGTTGACGAGATCGGTCTCCGTGACGGTACGGCGGGCGGTCCGGAAGACCTGGCCCACCGGCATCTCCTCGTAGGTCAACCCCCTTACCAGTGGGGGTACTTCGGTGGCGGTCTGCTGCGGCGCCATGTTCGGTTCCTCTCGTACGGCGGTCACGGATGGTCCCAACTGTGCGCAGGTATTCGCAGTTGGTCGTACGTAGCTACAGGTCGAGCGGGTGCTTGTCGGCCACGCCCGCGAAGTCCGGGGCGCGCTTTTCGCGGTGAGCCGCCAGCCCCTCGACGACCTCATGTCCCCCGAACCCGAAGAACTCCAGCCCGAGCGAGGCCTCGAAGAGCGGCTGCGCGGTGCGGTACCAGTGGTTGAGGGACCGCTTGGTCCAGCTGATGGCGCTGGTCGGCCCGGCCGCCAGGGCGGTCGCCACCCGCAGGGCTTCGGTGTGTACGTTCTCGTCGTCCACGCACTTCGAGACCAGCCCGATCCGCTCGGCCTCCTCGCCGGTGAGCGTCTCGCAGGTGAGCAGGTAGTACTTGGCCTTGGCCATGCCGCACAGCAGCGGCCAGCAGATGGCGGCATGGTCACCGGCTGCGACCCCGAGACGGGTGTGCCCGTCGACGATCTTCGCCGTGCGGGCGGCGATGGAGATGTCCGCCAGTATGCCGATGACCAGCCCCGCGCCCACCGCCGGGCCATGGATCGCGGAGACCACCGGCTTGGAACAGTTGATCACGCCGTAGACCATGTCCCGGGCCTCGCGCATCACCCGGGCGCGCACCGTGTAGTCCTCGGTCATGGCCTCGATGGAGTCGAAGGTGCCGCCGGCCGAGAACGCCCGGCCCGCCCCCTGGACCACCACCGCACGGGTGTGCTCGTCCCGGTCGACGACCGGCCAGATGTCGGCCAGCTCGCCGTGCGTCCGTGGATCCACGGCGTTGAGGTTCGGGGCGTCGAGCACGATCCGGAGCACGCCGGGCGCGGGCCGCTCGAAGGTCAGGCTCGTGAACGGGGCGTAGAGATCGGTCACGTCGCGCTCCTGGTGCATTCAGTGCGGATACTATAATTATCTAACGGTATCGAAGGGTGGGCGGCAAGCAGGCCGCACGTGACATGGCACCGAGAAACGCGGCACCGAGGAACACTGCACCGAGGACGGGAAGCTCGGCATGGATCTCACCTTCAGCGAGGAACAGGACGAACTGCGCAAGGTCGTACGGTCGTTCCTCGCCAAGCACTCCGACGAGGCGGCGGTGCGCCGCCTCGCCGCCGACCCGCGGGGCCACGACCCTGTCGTCTGGCGGCGGATGGCCGGCGAGCTCGGACTGCAGGGGCTCGCCGTGCCGGAGGAGTACGGCGGCTCCGGCTTCGGCTACGCCGACCTGGGCATCGTCTTCGAGGAGACGGGCCGCGCGCTGCTGTGCGGGCCGTACTTCGCCACCGTCGCGCTGGCCGCCGAGGCACTGCTGCGCTGCGACGACGAGGCCGCCCGCACCGATCTCCTGCCGGGCATCGCCTCGGGTGAAACCGTGGCCACGCTCGCACTCACCGAGGACGGCGGTCGTTGGGACGAACAGGGCGTCCGGCTCACCGCAGGCGAGACGCCGGACGGGTGGCAGCTGACCGGCGCGAAGACATACGTCCCGGACGGACACCTCGCCGACCTGCTACTGGTCGCCGCCCGCACCGCCTCCGGCATCAGCCTCTTCGCAGTCACTGCCGCCGACGCGCAGGGCCTCAGCCGCACCGCCCTCCCCACTCTCGACGAGACCCGCAAACAGGCCAGGGTGGAGTTCGCGGACACCCCGGCCCGTCTACTGGGCACCGAGGGCGCGGCATGGCCGAGCCTCGAACGCACCCTTGCCACGGCCTCCGTCCTGCTGGCCGCCGAACAGGTCGGGGGAGCCTCGGCCGCCCTGGACGCAGCCGTGGAGTACGCGAAGATCCGCGAGCAGTACGGGCGTCCCATCGGCTCGTTCCAGGGGATCAAGCACAAGTGCGCCGACATGCTCATGGAGATCGAGTCCGCCCGCTCGGCCGCGTACGGCGGACTGTGGGCCCTGGACGGCGGCGACGAGACGGAGATCGCGATCACGGCGGCCCTCGCGCAGACCTTCTGCTCGGAGACGTTCACCAGGGTGGCCGGCGACAACATCCAGGTCCACGGCGGGATCGGCTTCACCTGGGAGCACCCCGCGCACCTGTACCTCAAGCGTGCCAAGAGCTGCGAAGTGCTGCTCGGTCCACCGTCGTACCACCGGGAACTGCTCGCCGCCCGACTCGGCATCTGAGACCCCACGGAGAACGGGGAGAGAGGGAGAAGCAGACATGGAGCTGGACTTCGGGCCCGCGGTACGCGACTTCCGCGACGAACTGCGGGACTGGCTCGCCGCACACCTCGTGGGGGAGTTCGCCGAGCATCGGGGCGTGGGCGGACCCACCGACGGCGAGGCCTGGGAGGTCCGCCTGGCCTGGGACCGCGAGCTGTCCGCCGGGCGGTGGCTGGGCGTCGGCTGGCCGCAGGAGTACGGGGGCCGGGGGCTCGGACTCCTTGAGGAGATCGTCTTCGAGTACGAGTACGCCCGCGCGAACGCCCCCTACCGCGCGACCGTCAACGCCCTCGACCTGCTCGGCCCGATGCTGCTCAAGATGGGCAGCGAGGCACAGCGGAAACGCTTCCTGCCACCGATCCTCGCCGTCGAGGAGATGTGGGGCCAGGGCTTCAGCGAGCCGGGCGCGGGCTCCGACCTCGCTTCGATACGCACCCGCGCCGAACGGGACGGCGACCAGTGGGTGGTCAGCGGACAGAAGGTGTGGACCTCGTTCGGCGTCCACGCCGACTGGCTGTACGTCCTCACCCGGACCGACCCCGAATCCGTCCGCCACAAGGGCCTGACCCTGCTCCTCCTGCCCACGGACCAGCCGGGCGTCGAGATCCGGCCCATCCGCAACCTCGCCGGCCAGGACGAGTTCGCCGAGGTGTTCCTCTCCGACGCGCGCACCGGAGCCGACATGGCGGTGGGCGAGGTCGGCCAGGGCTGGCGCACCGCGATGGCCACCCTCGGTATCGAACGCGGCACCACGCTCCTGCCCCAGCAACTCACCTTCGAGCGGGAGGCCGACGCGCTGATCGACCTGGCTCGCGAACGGGGCGCGCTCGACGACCCCATGCTGCGCCGCCGGATCGTGGACGCCTGGATCTCCGTACGCATCATGCGCAACACCAACCTGCGGACCCTCGCCGAACTGACCACCGGCCGGACCCCGGGCGCGCAGGCCACGACCGCGAAGCTGTACGCCTCGACCCGGCACCAGAAACTCGGCCACCTGGCCATGGAGTTGGCGGGGCCCGCAGGCCAGATCGTCGGCGAGGACTACGGCCTGGACACCCGGCAGCGGTCCTTCCTGCTCTCCCTCGCGGAGACGATCTACGGCGGGTCGAGCGAGATCCAGCGCAACATCATCGGCGAACAGCTCCTCGGCCTGCCGAAGGAACCCCGCCCATGACGCCGCCGATCGAGGAGCGCATCGAGCGCATCGAGTCGCAGCTGGCGATCCAGCAACTGCCCATCCGCTACGCGCTCGCCGTCGACGCCCGGGACCTGGACGCCTGGGTCGGGTGCTTTCGCCCCGACGTGGACATGGGCCGACACGGTCGCGGCCGACAGGTCCTGCGCCGGCACATCGATCCCCTGGTCCGAGGCTTCCACCGCTCCGTCCACCAGATCTGCGGCCACCGTATCGAGTTCACCGGCCGTGACACGGCGACCGGCGCGGTCTACTGCCGGGCCGAGCACGAGGTGGGGGACCGGTGGATCGTGATGGCGATCTGCTACCGGGACGACTACGCGCGCGTGGACGGCGAGTGGTACTTCTCGCGGCGCCGTGAGCAGCACTGGTACGCGGCGGATGTGACGGAGCGCCCCCAGGCGGTGGGCTTCAACGGCTGGGAGGGATCCGGAGAGCCGGCGCTGCCCGACGCCTTCCCTTCCTGGGAGTCCTTCTGGAAGGAGACGTGATGACACACGTGATGACACGGTTGTCCGGGAAGACGGCGCTGGTCACCGGGGGAGGGCAGGGTGTGGGGCGCGGTATCGCGCTCGCACTGGCCGCCGAGGGCGCGTCCGTGGTGATCACCGGCCGCACCGAGAACAAACTGAAGGCCACGGCCGGCGAGATCACCGGGCGTGGCGGACGGGCACACATCGTCGTCGGGGACGTGGGGGAGCGGGCCGACGTCGACCGCATGGTCGCCGAGACGGTACGGGAGTTCGGCGGCCTGGACGTACTTGTCAACAACGCGCAGTCCTCCGTGCAGCGCCGGCTGGAGCAGACGTCGTACGACGACGTCGAACTCACCTACCGCAGCGGCCCGTTGGCCGCGTTCCACACGATGCAGGCGGCCCTGCCGTACCTGAAGGCGAGCCGGGGGAGTGTCGTGAACCTCGGCTCGTCGGCCGCGGTGCAGGGCGAGGTGAGTTTCGCGGCGTACGCGATGGCCAAGGAGGCCGTCCGGGGGCTGACGAGGGTGGCCGCGCGGGAGTGGGGGGCGTACGGGATCCGCGTGAACGTCGTCTGCCCGGCGGCGCTGAGTCCGGCGGCGGAGGCGTACTTCGCCGATCACCCGGAGAAGGCGGCGAGCGTGCTCGCGGGTATTCCGCTGGGGCGGATGGGTGATCCGGAGGCGGACATCGGCCGTGCGGTGGCCGCGCTCGTCAGCGACGACATGGCGTATCTGACGGGGGCGAGAAACTCACACCACCCCTCGACCCCGAAGCCCCGTCAACTGCTCCTCCGTCACCCCGGCCAACCCGAGAAGGACCTCGGCCGTGTGCTCACCCAGCGCGGGCGGCGCGGCATAACCCCCAACGGGAGTCGCCGCGAACCGAATCGGATTCGCCAGCATCGGCAGCCGCCCCGACACCGGATCCTCGACCTCGACCAGCATCCCCCGATGCCGTATCTGCGGGTCGGCGAAAACCTCGGGCAGCTCGTTGAACGGGCCCGCGGGAACGTCGTGTTCGTCCAGCACGGCGAGCCATTCGTCCCGCGTCCGGGTCCGCATGACAGCCGCCAGCACCGGCAGAATCTCCTCGCGGTGCGTGATCCGCGCGGAGGTCGTGGCGAACCGCGGATCCTGCAGCAGATCGGTGCGACCGGCCGCCGCACAGAACGCGGCGAACTGCTTGTCGTTCCCCGCGACAAGGAAGAGCGGCTTGTCCGCGCACTGGAACGCCTGGGACGGAACCCCGCCGTACCCACCGTTGCCGCGCCGCTCCGGAACCTCCCCGGAGACCAGGTAGTTCATCGCGAAGTGCGACAGCGAGGCCAGACCGCAGTCCAGCAGGGACAGGTCGATGTACTGGCCCTCGCCGGTGGCGTCCCGGTGCCGCAGGGCCGCGAGCACGGCCGTGGAGGCGTAGAGCCCCGTGAGGATGTCGACCATGCTGACGCCGACCTTCATCGGTTCCTCGGGATGCCCGGAGACGCTCATCATCCCGGACATGGCCTGGAAGATGCCGTCATAGCCGGGGCGTGCGGCGTACGGCCCGGTCTGGCCGAAGCCGGTCACCGACAGGTACACCAGCCTCGGGTTGAGCTCCCGCAGGCTCTCCTGGTCCAGCCCGTACTTCGCCAGTGTTCCCGCCCGGAAGTTCTCGACCACAACGTCCGACCGGGCGGCGAGCGCGCGGATCAGTTCCTGCCCCTCGGCGGTGGCGTGATTGACCGTGACCGACCGCTTGTTGCGGTTGCAGGCGAGGTAGAAGGCGGCGGTGTCCGTGCGGTCGCCCTCGCCCTCGGGCCCGGGCGCGAAGGGCGGACCGTACGTCCGTGAGTCGTCCCCGGTTCCGGGGCGCTCGACCTTGATCACCTCGGCGCCCAGGTCGGCCAGCATCTGGGTGGCCAGCGGCGCGGCGAGGATGCGGGACAGATCGAGGACACGGATCCCGGCCAGTGCGGTCGACGGCATCGAGGCGCCTCTCTGTGCAACTAACAGTGGAATGAGTTAGATAAATAATACATCTACCGCTCCTCTCCGGTCCGTATGATTGCCCGAACTAGCTGATTCATGTAACTATATCGATCGGCTGACAGGCCGAGACCGGAGGGCGTGCTGATGACCGTCGCGGCGAGACCCCTCACCGACCAGGAGCAGCGTGAACGCAGGAAGTGGTTCAGGGCTCGCTGGGAGCGCGGGGTCGCCTTCAACCGCCTCTGCCGCATCCGTGTGACGCGCTGGGACCCGGACGCCGTCGAGATCGAACTCCCCTATGCGGAGACCCTCTCCGCGCACGAGGGCGTCTTCCACGGCGGAGTCATCTCGGCGCTCATCGACACCGCGGGCGCCGGCGCCGTGATCGCAGGGCACGACTTCACGAAGGGGAGTCTGCTCAGCACCGTGTCGATGTCGGTGCAGTACCTGGCCCCCGCCCGAGGCCGCGAGGCCGTCGCCTACGCACGCTGTGTACGGCGTGGGGGCAGGCTGCACTTCGCCGATGTCGACGTGATGACCGACGGCCGCATCTGCGCGCGGGGGCAGGTGGTGGTGACCATCTCCGGGGAGCGGCCGGGCGTCGGCGACCCCATCGAACCGCTGGACGAGGAGTGACGTGATGCCCGAGGAGCCCGTGGTCCCTCCGCAGGACCTGGATCCGGACCCGGACCCGGACCTGGATCTGGATCTGGTGCTGTACGAGGTCGACGAGGACGGTGTCGCCACCGTCACCCTGAACCGGCCCGAGCGCAAGAACGCCTGGAGCCTCCCCATGGAGCGTCGCTTCTTCGCGCTCCTCGACGAGGCCGCGCACGATCCGGCCGTCCGTGTCGTGATCGTCACGGCTGCGGGCCGGGCCTTCTGCCCCGGAATGGACGTCCAGCGCCTGGAGCAGAACGCCCAGCCCGGCCAGTCCCTCAACCTCCAGGCCCGCGTGCCCATGTACAGCAGGCGCGACATGCCCAAGCCGATGATCGCCGCCGTGAACGGCGCCTGCGCGGGCATCGGCCTGGTCCAGGCGCTCATCTGCGACATCCGATTCGCCGCCCGCGGGGCCCGCTTCACCACCGCCTTCACCCGCCGCGGCCTGGCCGGCGAGTACAACCTCCCGTACGTGCTGCCGCGCGTCATCGGCCTGGAGAACGCGCTCGACCTGCTGCTGTCCGGCCGTGTCTTCGACGCCGACGAGGCGAAGGACCTCGGCCTGGTCAGCCGCGTCGTCGAACCGGAGGACCTGCTCGACACCGCCCGCGCCTACGCCCGGGACATCGCCCGCAACTGTTCCCCGCGCGCCATGGCCGTCGTACGCCACCAGGTGTACGGCGATCTCGACCGCACCTTCACCGACGCCCTCGCCCGCTCCTACTCCGCCATGGAGTTCTTCGCGGGCTCCCCGGACTTCCGTGAGGGCGTGGCGAGCTTCGTGGAGAAGCGGGAGCCGAAGTTCGAGGGACTCCCGCCGGACTTCGACCCGGACGAGGCCACCCGCGACGCGTTCCTGCCGTACTGACCGACCGAGGAGCACACGAACATGACAGGGCAGCCGTTCCCCGTAGAGGCCGGGCACATCATGATGTTCGCCCGCGCCATCGGCGACGAGAACTCCGCCTACCAGGGTGAGACCGCGCTCGCACCGCCCACCTTCACCATGGCGAGCGCCCATTACGACCCCGACTACCACCTGCGGCCCAAGCCCGGTGAGGAGTGGTTCGGGTCCGGCGCGGGCCCCGGCGAGATGGCCGAGGGCGCCGGCGGGCTGCACGCCGAGCAGCACTTCGAGTACCACCGCCCGGTCCGCGCCGGCGAGACCCTCTACGCGCACAGCGTCCTCGGCCGCAGCTGGGAGAAGCAGGGCCGCAGCGGCCGTCTGCTCTTCAGCGAGCGCATCACCGAGTACCGGGACGCGGACGGCGAACCGGTCGTCAGCGCCAAGACCGTCGCGGTCGTACCCGAGGGTCCCGCCACCCGCAAGGAGGACGCCCGATGAGCCTGAGCACGGACGACATCAAGATGGGCGAGACCCGCGAGAGCTTCCTCGTCGACGACCTCAAGCGCACCCGGATCGTCCAGTACGCGGGCGCGTCCGGGGACTTCAACCCGCTGCACACCGACGAGCGGTTCGCCGTCGACGCCGCCGGATATCCCGGAGTCTTCGCCCACGGGATGCTGACGATGGGCATGACCGGCCGGGTCCTGACCGACTGGGTCGGGACCGAATCCCTGCTCCGCTTCGGCGTGCGCTTCAAGGCCCAGGTCTGGCCCGGCGACACCCTCACCACCACGGCCACCGTCGAGTCGATCGAGGAGACACCGGGCGGCCCGGTCGCACACTTCTCGCTGCGCACCCTCAACCAGGACGGCGCCGAGGTGGTCACCGGCACCGCAGCGGCCCGCCTGGAGCCCTGAGCGGATGGCCGCCACGCAGGAACGGGCGCAGGCGGCCACCTGGACCGCCATGGTGAGCCGCGCCTACGACCATGCCCGCCCCGCCGTCCGGTTCGGCGACCTGACCTGGACCGGACGTGAACTCCTCGACCGGGCGGCCGGTGCCGCCGACTGGCTGGACACGCTCGGCCTCGAACCAGGCACACCGGTTCCCGCGTTGGCCGCCACCTCCGCCGACGCGCTCGCGCTGGTGATCGGCGGTGCCGGGTCCGCGCATCCGCTCGCGCCGCTAGGCGTCCGGATGACCGCGCACGAGATCGCGGCGGTGGTACGGGCCACGAGCTCCGAAGTCCTGTTGGCGCAGCCGGAGTTCGCCGACCTCGGCAGGCAGGTCGCCGCACTGTCCGGCCGACGGGTGGCCATCGTCCCCGAACCGCACAACAGCACACGGGAGTTGACCGCCGCACCCGATCAACTCGCGGCGGTCCTCCACACCTCCGGGACCACCGGCCTGCCCAAACCCGTCTCCATGACCCAACAACGCCTGGCCGCCCGGGCGCGCGTCAACGGGCGGCTGTGCGCGCTCGACCCCGACAGCTTCTACGGCGGCAGCGCGCCCTTCCACCACATCGCCGGCCTCGGCAACATCGCTGTCGCCCTGGCTGCGGGCGCGCTGGTCACCGGACTGCCCCGCTTCACCGTGGACGGCTGGACCCTGCTGCGGGACCTCGGCACCACGCACACCAGCATGGTCCCGGCGATGCTGGAGACCCTGCTGGCCGCCGGACAGGCCCGTCACGAAACCCTGCGCACCCTCCAGTACGGCGGCGCACCCGTCCGCCCCGGCACCCTGCGCCGGACGTACGAGGCGATGCCCGGCGTCCGCATGCTCAACATGTTCGGCCAGACCGAGGGCTCGCCGATCAGTGTGCTCACCCCCGAGGACCACCGGGAGGCGGTCGCGGGACGCGCCGAGCTGCTGCGGTCGGTGGGGCGCCCCGCCCCCGGGGTCGAGGTCAGGGTCCACGGTGCGGGCCCGGACGGCATCGGTGAGATCCAGGCCCGCGCCGACCATTTCTTCAGGATCGACGCCGAAGGCTGGCTGCACAGCGGCGACCTGGGGCGGGAGGCGGAGGACGGCTATCTCTACCTCCTCGGCCGGCACAGCGACATGATCATCCGGGGTGGCGAGAACGTCCACCCGCTGGAGGTCGAGACGCTCCTCGCAGCCCACCCCGGCGTGGCGGACGTGGCGGTGACCGGTGTTCCGGACGAGCGGCTCGGCCAGACCGTCGTCGCCTTCGTCGTGCCGGCCGACCCCGCCGCTCCACCCCGGCCGGAGGCGCTCCGGCACTACACCCGCGCCCGGCTGTCCGGGTTCAAGGTCCCCGTCCGCTGGTGGTTCGTGGACGGCCTGCCGCGCAACGCGAACGGCAAGGTCCTACGCCGCCGGCTTCGGGAACCGTACGAAGGAGGAACAAGTGCCTGACCACGTCGACGAAGTGGACCCGCGGCGACTCGACGTCCTCCTGCGCCGGATCCGCCGGGAGGTCGAACACGGCCCCCTGCCGTCCGCGCAGGTCGCCGTCGCGAGGGGCGGCCGGCTGCTGGCTTTCGAGACCTACGGTGACGCCGGGCCCGACACCCGGTACGTACTGCAGTCCGTCGGACGGTCGATCGTCGCGGGCGTGGTGTGGAAGCTGATCGGTGAGGGGCTCCTGGACATCGGCGAGCAAGTCGCCGCGATCATCCCGGAGTTCGCGCCGAACGGGAAGGAAGCGGTGACGGTCGAACAGGTGCTCACCCACACCGCCGGGTTCCCCTTCGCGCCCCTCGGCCACCCCAAGATGCTGGACCGCGAGCAGCGACTCGCCGCGTTCGGCCGCTGGCGGCTGGACTACCCGCCGGGCAGCCGCTTCCAGTACCACCTCACCTCGGCCGCCTGGCTGATCGCCGAGATCGTCGAGCGCCGCACGGGCCTGGCCTTCGCCGACTATCTGCACGAGAAGGTCGCGGGGCCGCTGGGACTGTCCTCGATCGAACTCGGGGTGCCGGTGGACCGTCAGGCGGGCAGCGTCGCCCCGATGCTCGCCACCGACCGCACCAGCGACGGGCAGGAACCCGACCCGTGGGGGCCTTGGTACCTGTCGGACCCAGAGGTCCTGGCGGCCGGCGAGCCCAGCCACGCCCTGGTCGCCACCGCCGCCGACGTCGCGCTCTACTTCCAGGCGCTGGAGCACTCGGGCCTGTGGAAGCCGGGCGCGGTGGCGGAGGGCACCCGGATCCGGTTCACGGACCAGCCGTACGGCGAGCAGATCTACGGCGGTGGCGGCGAACGCCGTACCAGCATGGGGCTGTTCGTCACCGTGGCCGGCCCCGACGCGGGCAGCAACCTGCCGTCCACCGGTTCACCCGCGCTCTTCGGCAGCGCCGGAGCCGCCTACCAACTGGGTTTCATGGACCCGGAGTCGGGCCTGTCCTTCGCCTGCCTGAGCAACGGTTACCCGCTCGCCGGCTACGACCACTCCGTGCGCGGGACGGCCCTGCTCACCGACATCGCGAACCTGGCGGCGGGCCTGGTCCACTGACCGGGCCCGCCGCCAGGCGGGGTGCGACGCTCAGCGGCTGATCAACTGCTGAGCGTTGTTGAACATGATGTCGTCCTGGACGGACTCGTCGAGCTCCGAGATGAGCTTGCGGAAGTCGGCCGGGTTGGCCAGGCCCTCCGCGTGCGGGAAGTCGGAGCCCATGACGATGGACTCGTGGTGGCCGAGGCGCTTGACGAGGGCCACGGTGTCGTCCTCGGGGTAGGGCACCACGCGGACGTGCTTGCGGAAGACCTGGCTGGGACGCTCGTCCAACTGCCCGCCGATCCAGGGGCCGTTGCGGCCCATGCCCCGGCTCTTGTCCATGTGGCGCACGAAGTGCGGCACCCACTCGGCGCCGAACTCGGACACCAGGACGTTGATGTCGGGGAAGCGGCCGAAGAGGTTGTCGAAGATCAGCGCGGACAGCGTCTCCTCGACAGGCCGCTGGCCGTAGGTGTTCTGCCACTGCCAGGCCGACATCCGGAAGTGGATGGGGTTGGGGTCGAAGCCCCAGGACGGCGCCACCTGCGAGTTGTAGTAGAACTCGCTGATGTGGTAACAGACGCTCGCCTTGGCCTCGTTGACCAGTTTCCAGAACGGGTCGAAGTAGGGGTCGCCCGGTGAGCGGCCGTACACGGGTCCCGTGGGCAGCAGGATGAAGCGGGCGCCCTGCTCCAGGACGTACTCCAACTCCTTGACCGCGCTGGGCAGATCGCGCAGCGAGAGCAGTGCGGGGGCGTAGATGCGGCCCTGGTGGTCGAAGCCCCACACCTCGTTCATGTAGCGGTTGAACGAGTGGTAGTTGGCGTAGAGCGGCTCGACGCCCTTCACGTACTCCTCGGCGACCAGTGCCCAGCCGCCCGGATACATGATCGTCTGGTCCAGGCCCTGCTCGTCCATGACCCGCAGCCGGGCGTCACGGTTCTGGTACGACTCGTGCATCGGCTCGAACTGGTAGGTCTCGTCCGGATTGCCCGAGGCCATCGCCTTGAGCATCTCCTTCAGCGAGCCGGGACGGTAGACCTGCCCGAACTCCGGTTCCAGGCATACGACGATGCGGTCCCCGGCGAGGATCACCTCGCGCCCGTCCGGCAGCGTCACCGGCGCGACTGCCGTGCCGAGAAACTCCTTCGGGAGGTAGCGGGTGAAGGAGTCCCGCTCCTCGTACATGTGCTGGTCGCAGTCGAAGATGCGCTTGCGCTGTTCGGCCATGGCCGTCGCCTCCGGACCCCAGGATCTATTCAGTACGCCTCCTATAATTATCTAACTGTTTCCAGGAGGCAAGGGGTAGCCAGGAATGATGACGGGACCGCTGGTCAGTCGATGAGTTCGAGGACCGTCTTGGGTCCGGCGGCGTTGACGACGTCGTCGGCGCCGGCGATGTGCCGCTGCCAGAGCTTCTCGGCCTCGTCCGCCTTGCCGGACTCGATCAGGCCGACGAGGCGCACGTGCGCCCGGTGTCCCTTGACGGCCTGGGCCTTCTGGGCCTTGGCGTCGGTGGCGCCCACGGTGTACGCGGCGTTGGCCCGGTCGATGATGTTGCGGAGCATGCTGCACAGCAGGATCAGGGTCTGGTTGCCGGTGAGCTCGATCAGGAGCGCGTGGAAGGCGTCCTGTGCGTCGACCAGGGCGAGCGGGTCGTCCAGTGCGGCCTTCTCGGCCGCCACGGCGTCACGCAGTCGAGTGATGTCGTCCGCCGTGTGCTTGGTGGCGAGCTGACGGGCGCAGGGCGGCTCGATGAGGGCCGCCGCGCCGTAGACGTCGCCCAGGGTGGCGCCGCGGTACTCGAGGATCAGGCCGGCGTAGCGGGCCGCGACGTCGGAGTCCGGCGCGCTCACCCGGGCTCCGCCGTGGGCGCCGCGGCGCACCGTGATGAGGGACTCCGACTCCAGTACGCGGAACGCCTCGCGCAGGGTGGGCCGCGAGATGCCGAACTGCTCCATCAGGCCCGACTCCGGCGGCAGCGCGTCACCGGGGTTGATCTCGCCCCGTACGATCTGGCGGCGCAGGTGCGCGGCGACCAGTTCGGCGGTCTTCGGGACTCGCACCTGGCGTCCGACGCGGTGGCGGGACTGGGCGGGCGCGGTCGCCGCTTCTGCTGCACGGGCTGCCTCGGCCACGATGAGCACTCCTTCTCCGGGATATAGCCAAATGAATCGTCTTAGTGTATCGAGGGTACCAGGTCAAGGGTTGGATGATCTTCCCTTCGAGGCGGCCGATCTGGTGCCCCAGGCGTCCTTGGTATATAGATGATTCATCTATCTATAAAGCTTGGCTGTGAGGCCAACAGGCCTGTGGGAGCGACCTCGATGACCGAGAATCCGACCCCGGTGATCCTCACCGAGCTCACCGACGACGGAGTCATGCTGCTCACTCTGAACCGGCCCGAGCGGCACAACGCCTGGACGCTGGAGATGGAGCTGCTCTACAACGAGCTGTTCGACCGGGCGGAGAAGGACCCACGGGTCCGGGCCGTGGTGCTCACCGGCGCTGGACGCGGCTTCTGCCCGGGGATGGACATGAGCGTGCTGGACGGGGCGTCGTCCGGAGCCCGTCCGTGGCCGACGGACCAGCTGCCTCCGCGTACGCGTCCCATGTTCTTCCCGAAGCCCGTCGTGGCGGCCGTCAACGGGGCGTGCGCGGGCATCGGGTTCAACCAGGCGCTGATGTGCGATGTCCGGTTCGCCGTGCCGGGCGCCAAGTTCGCCGCCGCCTTCAGCGCGCGCGGCCTGGTGGCCGAGGACGGCGTGTCCTGGCTCCTGCCCCGGCTGGTCGGCTACGGCAACGCCGCCGATCTGCTGCTCTCGTCGCGCCGGATCACCGGGACGGAGGCCCTGTCGATGGGCCTGGTCAACCGCCTGGTCGAGCCGGAGGACCTGCTGCCCGCGGCCCTCGCGTACGCGACCGAACTGGCTCGCTCGGCCAGCCCGTACGCGATCTCCCTCATCAAGCGGCAGCTCGCCGACGACCAGGCGAGAACCTTCACCGACAGCCGCGACCACGCTGCCGCCCTCCTGGCCACGGCAAAGCGCGCCCCGGACTACCGCGAGGGCGTACTCAGCTTCATCGAGCGCCGACAGCCCGCGTTCGCCGGGCTGGGCGAGGCCCTGCCGAAGCTGGAGGAGTCCTCGTCATGACCCGCACCGAACTCCCGCTGCACCGCCGCACCGTCACCGTCAACGCCTACGCGGAGGAAGGCGGCGACGAGATCTCGGTCGAGGCGGAGCTGTGCGACGAGCGGCCGTGGGCGAAGCCGTCGGTCGCCGTGGTGCACCGGATGGTGCTGGCGGTGCGCGTGCGCCTCCCGGACATGGTGATCGTGGCCGCCGACGCGGACATGCGGAGCTTTCCGCACGCCGAGTGCCCGCTCATCACGCCGGTCTTCGACGGTCTCGTCGGGCTCTGCGTGGCCGCCGGGTACAACCGGGCGATCCAGGAACGGTTCCGGGGCATCTCCGGGTGCACCCACCTGTACGAACTGGCACGCGTGCTCGGCCCCGCGGTCGTCCAGGCGTCTCTCTCCGCCTACGTACGACGCAGGGACGGTGGTGACCCCACCGTCGGCCCGAGCCCCACCGCGGGCGTGCTGAACAGCTGCCACATCTGGGCACCGGACGGGGTGGGCCTGCGCAAACTCGACGCGGGCTGGCGCCCGGGAACAGGGCCGCGTCCGGTCCCGCCGCTGGAGGTCCTCGAACGTCAGCGGCCAAGGTAGGCGAGGTCGGGGAAGCGCTGCTGGGGGTGTCCAGCAGGCACTTGGCGGCGGCGTACGAGTCGATCAGCGGGCGGATGGCCAAAGCCCTGAAGGCGTGCGCGCGATCGCGATCGCTGGCGGTGGCGGCCGGCGGCCGACGGGCAAGGATGCCCGGCCGCCTGGTCCGCCGGGAACTCGTGGATGTCGGCAGCCGGGAGGCGTGCGGGTCGTACGGGGTCACGTCGGTGACGCGCCGGACGTCCGGCCGCCGCGCCCTTCGCCGTGGCCGCCCAGCAGCGCGCGGTAGGCCGGCCGGACCCGGAAGCGCCCGCCGTCCAGGACCGTGAGCTCACACTTCGACCACCTCGACTCCCGCTTCACGCAGTCGATCGCAGGTCTTCTCGTCCCCCGGGGCGTTGGTCACCACGATGTCGAGTTCCTCCGGGCCGCACACCCGGGCCATTCCGGTGCCGGGGAACTTGCCCGCGTCCGCGACCAGGACGACCTGGGCGCTGGCCGCGATCATCGCCCGCTTGACGGGCACCTCGACGGCGGTGGTGTCCAGCACCTGACCGTCGGGGCGGATTCCGCTGGTGCCGAGGAACAGCCGGTCGGCGTGGACCTGACGCAGATTGTCCTCGGTGAGGAATCCGACCAGCGAACGGTAGTCGCGCCGCACCACGCCGCCCAGCAGGATCAACTGCACGTCCTTGTCGTCCTGGAGCTCCTCGTAGACGGCCAGGTTGCTGGTGATCACGGTCAGGGACCGGCCGTGCAGATGGCGGGCCACCCGATGGGCGGTGGTGCCAATGTCGAGCAGCACGGCCTCGCCGTCCCTGACGAGGTTTGCGCACCAGGCGGCCAGGGCGTCCTTCGCCTCGACCCGTTCGCCGGCCACGTCGGCGAACGGGTCGTCCTCGCCCACGACGGGGGCGGCACCTCCGTAGACCCTCTTGAGCAGTCCCTCGTCCTCGAGTTGCGCGAGGTCGCGCCTGGTCGTGGCCTCACTCGCCCCGACCTTCCCGGCCAGGGCGACCACCGACGTGGGCCCGTCCGTGCGCAGGACGCGCAGGATCAGCTGATGTCTTCGGTCAGGGAGCATGCGGCAGACCATACTCGCGAACTCTCCAAACTCAAGCAAAGTCGCGCATGAATGTCTCGATACTCGCTTGACCCTTGTCAAACTCGCGCACCGGGTGCACTCTCTTGCGTAATTCAGAGCCCAGGTCCGGACCCCACTCCGGTCGGCCGAAGCGGATGAACGGCATATTCCGCCGTCACGGACGCGTCGGCACCGTCTGAGAGGACCGGGTCGCACGACCCCGGGTGGCTGAAGGGTTCCCACCTACGCCGATGCTCTTCAGCCACCCGGCCTCCTGCCGCGCCCCTCCGCGGCCCACTCCTCACAGGTCCTGCCGGACATGTCGAACTCGCCGAACCCACCGAAATCCAGGAGAAGAACGTGGACCTTTCCCGCAGACGGTTCCTTCAGGCCGCCGTACTGACGGCCGCCGCTGCCGGAGCCACCGCAGCGTGCGGCGGCGGCTCCGGATCGAGCGGCAGCAAGGACAGCAAGGACCTGGCCCTCTGGTACTGGTCGGGCGGCCTGAGCGACAAGGTCGTCGCGGATGCCAAGACCCACTTCTCGGACATCACCCTCAAGACCTCCGAGGTCGGCGGCGACTTCAAGACCAAGCTGCTGACCGGTCTGCGGGCCGCCCAGTCCGCCCCGGACATCACAGGCATCAAGGGCGAGGACATCGCCTCCTTCCTGCCCAACGCGGACCGCTTCATCGACCTGAAGACCGTCGGCGCGGACAAACTGGTCCCGCAGTACCTGTCGTGGAAGCTGAAGCAGGCCACCACGCAGGACGGCAAGCTCATCGGCTTCCCGATCGACATCGGCCCGTGCGCCACGTTCTACCGCGAGGACCTCTTCGCGCAGGCGGGCCTGCCCACCGACCCGGCCAAGGTCTCCGCCGAACTGTCCACCTGGGACGACTACTTCAAGGCCGGCGTCGAACTGCACAAGGCGATACCGAAGACTTTTCTGATCAACAACATCGGCTCGGTGTTCTCGATGATCATCGGGCAGGGCACCCAGCGGTTCATCGACGAGGACAACAAGTTCATCGGAGACCAGGACCACATCCGCACCGCCTGGACCACCGCCGTGAAGCCCTACACCCTCGGCATCGACGCCAAGATCAACGACAACACCTGGAACGCCGCGATCAGCAACGGAGCCCTGGGCACCGAGATCGGGGCCGCCTGGCACGCGCTGGACATCAGCAACGCGGCCCCGGGCACCAAGGGCAACTGGCGGGTGGCGAGCCTGCCGGGAGGGCCGTCCAACCTCGGCGGGTCCTTCCTGGCGATCCCCGCGACCAGCGGCAACCCCGAAGAGGCCTTCAAAATCATCAGCTGGATCCTCAGCCCGGAGAACCAGGCCCGCGGCTTCACCGATGCCGCCCTGTTCCCGACCGCCCCGGCCGCGTACAAACTGCCCGCGCTGACCGGCGGGGACGCCTTCTTCGGCGGCCAGAAGACCATCGAGATCTTCGGTCCGGCGGCCGAGAGGATCCCCACGGCCTACGAGGCACCGGCCGACTCGGCGGTCTCCGCGCCCTTCTTCAGCGAGCTGACCAGCATCGAGGCCAAGGGCAAGGACCCCGACGAGGCCTGGAAGGACGCGGTGAGCCAGGCCAAGCAGATCGCCGAGCGTCAGGGAGTGAAGTGACATGTCGTCAACCCCGGTAGCCGGCCCGGCGCCCACCGGACCGGCCTCCGGATCCGATACCGGCCGCGTCGGCCGACCGGCTCCGGACCGCCTGCGCGGCGGTCCGGGCCGGCCCGGCCGCCGGATCCGGCCGGTGTCGGCCGGGACCAGGCCCGGGTCGCGACGGCGGGTCGCCAGGCACTGGCCGCAGTACCTGGCCATCTCGCCGTACTACCTGATCTTCTCGGTCTTCATGCTCTTCCCGGTGCTCTACACCGTGTTCCTCGCGTTCCAGAAGTGGGACGGTATCGGGGACATGCAGTTCGTCGGGTTCCAGCAGTTCCGCTTCCTGTGGGACGACCCGATCTTCTGGCTGTCCGTGCGCAACACCCTCGTCATCTGGGTGCTGTCGACCGTGCCCATGCTCTGCCTCGCGCTGGTGCTCGCGGTGCTGGTGAACTCCACCAAGCGCTTCACGGCTTTCTACCGGGTCGCCCTGTTCATCCCGAGCATCACGTCGCTGGTGGCCATCGCGATCTTCTTCGGCGCGATCTTCAGCAACAACTTCGGTCTGATCAACGCCATCCTCACATCGCTGCACGTGTCGGCCGTGCCCTGGTTGAGCAACGAGTGGACGATCAAGCTGGTGATCGCCGCGCTGATGACCTGGCAGTGGACCGGCTACAACGCGATCATCTATCTCGCCGGCCTCCAGGCGATCCCCTCGGAGGTCTACGAGGCGGCTCGGATGGACGGGGCCGGCCCGGCCCGGATCTTCTTCTCCATCACGATCCCGCTGCTGCGGCCCATCATCCTGTTCACCGTGGTGGTCTCCACCGTCACCGGTCTGCAGAGCTTCACCGAACCCCAGGTGCTGTTCGGCAGCGAGGCGGCCACCAACCCCAACTCCGGCGGCCCGGGCCAGGCCGGTCTGACCACGCTGCTGTACTTCTACCACCAGGCCTTCGACAACAACGACTTCGGCTACGGCGCCGCCATCGTCTGGGCCTTCTTCCTGGTGATCCTGCTCATCGTCCTCGTCAACTGGCGTCTGGTGCAGCGTAAGGAGCGACGGCCGTGAACGGCATGAACCGCAAGCGCGTCCGTGGGCTGAGCGTCCATGTGATCCTGATGCTCGGCGTGGTCATCTCGGTGTTCCCGTTCTACTGGATCGTCGTCATGGCGACGAACACCTCGCAGGACATCTACAGCTACCCGCCGAAGCTGTGGTTCGGCGGCAACCTGCTGACCAACATCCAGCACCTGTTCGACAAGATGGACTTCTTCGGGTCACTGTTCAACACGGTGATCGTCGCGGTCGGCACGACGGTACTGGTGCTGTTCTTCGACTCGCTGGCTGCCTTCGCCTTCGCCAAGTACGACTTCCCCGGCAAGAAGTTCTTCTTCGGCGTGCTGCTGTCGATGTACCTTCTGCCGACCCAGCTGGCGATCATCCCGCAGTACGAGATCATGGTGCAGCTCGGCTGGCTGGGCACCCTCAAGGCGCTCATCGTGCCGGCCGCCGCGAACGCCTTCGGCATCTTCTGGATGCGCCAGTACACCACCACCAGCGTCCCCGACGAACTGCTGGACGCCGCCCGTATCGAGGGCGCCGGCTTCTTCCGGCTGTACTGGCACGTGGTGCTGCCGTGCGTCCGCCCGGCCCTGGCGTTCCTCGGCATCTACACCTTCATCGCCGCCTGGAACGACTACATCCTGCCGTTGGTGATGCTGGTCAACCCGGACCGCCTCACCCTCCAGGTGGCGCTGGCCCAGCTGTACGCCGGTCACTCCACCGACTACAGCATGGTGATGTCCGGGGTGCTGCTGTCGGTCATCCCGCTGGTGCTGGTGTTCACCTTCTTCGCCCGCGGGTTCATCGCCGACGCCACCAAGGGGGCCCTGCGCTGACGGCGGCAAGGCGTGTCCGGCGGCCGACGGCCGGTGATCAGGGTCGCGGCTCGCGCGGCAGCCCCAGCACCTTCTCCGCGAGAATGTTCCGCTGCACCTGCGAGGTCCCCGCGTAGATCGTGCCCGAGCGGGCGATCAGATACGTCGTCGACCAGGACGCCGAGGAGTTCGCGGCGCCCGGGTCGTCGGCGCGGTAGGTGCGCAGAGGCGGCCGGCCCACCGGTACCTGGCCGTGCAGGCCCATGATGTCCATCGCCAGGTCGGTGACCTTGGTGTGGTACTCGCTCCAGTACAACTTGGCGATCGACGACTCGGGGCCCGGCTCGGCGCCCTTGAGCCAGCCGGTGAGGATCCGGTAGCCGAGATAGCGCATGATCTCGACCTTGGACCAGCACCAGGCGATCCGCTGGCGGATCACCGGGTCGGTGTCCTTGCCGTACAGGCGGGCCAGCTCGACGAGACGTTCCACCTCCGCCTTGAAGAGGACAGGATTCGTCGCCGCCTCCTCCCCGCGCTCGACCCCCAGCAGGCTCTGGGCGACGGTCCAGCCGTTGTCGACGCTGCCGACGACGAGATCGGCGCGGGTCCGGGCGCCGCTGAGGAACACCTCGTTGAAGTGCAGCTGCCCGCTCATCATGCGGAACGGCCGCACCTCGACGCCCGGCTGGTCGAGCGGGACGAGGAGGAAGGAGATACCGCGGTGCCTGGACGCGTCCCGGTCGGTGCGGGCCAGGACGAAGATCCAGTCGCTGTGGTGGGCACCGGACGTCCACACCTTCTGGCCGTCGATCACCCACTCGTCGCCCTCCCGTACGGCGCGGGTCGTGAGCGACGCCAGGTCCGAGCCGGCGTCCGGCTCCGAGTACCCCTGGCACCAGGTGTCCTCGCCGCTGAGGATGCGGGGGAGGAAGTGGGCCTTCTGCTCCTCCGTGCCCCAGCGCAGCAGCGTGTTCGCCAGCATCTTCACGCCGAAGGTGTCCTGCGGCAGCCCGAACGGCACACCGGCCAGGGCGAGTTCCTCCATCAGGACGACCTGGTGGAGCTTGGACAGGCCGCGTCCGCCGTACTGCTCGGGCCAGGTGAGGGAGAGATACCCGCGCTCGGCGAGCAGTCGGCGCCAGTCCCGGGCGAAGGCCCAGGCTGGTTCCTCGGCCAGGGCGCCGATGCCCTGCCAGTCCGGCGGCAGCGTCTCGGCGAGGAACTCCCTGACCTCGGTACGGAACGCCTCGGCCTCCGGGGGATAGCTGATGTCCACCTGGCGTCACTCCTCGTCCGGCCCCGCTCGCACAGCTCATCGCTGTATTGATTGTTTCAGCATAATAGGTTATCTATTTGAGAGGAATAGCGTCGAGCCAGGGGCGGGCTGACATGGGACTGCTGGACGGCCGCAACGCGGTGATCACCGGCGGCGCACAGGGCATCGGCTTCGAGATCGCCGGAGTACTCGGCGCCGAGGGCGCGTCCGTCGTCCTGGGCGACATCAACGAGGACGCGGTGGCAGAGGCCGCCGAACGCCTGGTCAAGCACGGCGTGGCCGCCACCTCGCTGCGCTGCGACGTCACAGACGAGGACGAGGTCGCCGCCCTCGTCGCGCACTGCACCGACACCTTCGGACCCGTCGGTGTCATGGTCAACAACGCCGGGATCACCCGGGACGCGACCCTGCGCAAGATGGCCCTCGCCGATTTCCGTGCCGTCGTCGACGTCCATCTCACCGGCGCCTGGAACGGCACCCGGTACGCCGCCGAGGCGATGCGCGCGCACGGACATGGCGGCAGCATCGTCAACATCTCC
Source organism: Streptomyces sp. SID12488 (assembly GCF_010548275.1). Lineage (GTDB taxonomy): Bacteria > Actinomycetota > Actinomycetes > Streptomycetales > Streptomycetaceae > Streptomyces. Next base: position 38,145 of record NZ_JAAGLT010000006.1, on the reverse strand, counting down.
TCCATCGCCGGCAAGGTCGGCAACTTCGGCCAGACGAACTACAGCGCCGCCAAGGCCGGACTCGTCGGCCTCACCAAGGCCTCCGCCAAGGAGCTCGCGAAGGCGGGCATCCGCGTCAACGCCGTACAGCCCGGCCTGATCCGCACCGCCATGACCGAGGCGATGCCCCCGGCCGCCTGGGACGCCAAGCTCGCGGAGATCCCCATGGGCCGCGCCGGCGAACCCGCCGAGGTCGCCAATGTCGTCCTCTTCCTCGCCTCCGACCTGGCCGGTTACGTCACCGGAGCCGTGGTCGAGGTGACCGGCGGCCGGTACATGTGACCACTCACGAAAGGCATGCCTGATGCCCGCCCTCCTGCGTGACGCGGTGATCTGCGAACCCGTGCGTACACCTGTCGGTGGCTACGGAGGCGTCTTCCGCGATGTGCCGGCGACCGAGCTCGCCGCCACGGTCGTACGCGCCGTACTGGACCGCACCGGCATACCGCCCGCCGCTGTCGACGACATCCTCCTGGGCCAGTGCTACCCCAACGGCGAGGCCCCCGCCATCGGCCGCGTCGCCGCCCTGGACGCCGGACTGCCCGTGGAGGTTCCGGGACTCCAGATCGATCGCCGCTGCGGCTCCGGACTCCAGGCGATCATCACCGCGGCGATGCAGGTGCAGACCGGCGCGAGCGACCTCGTCCTGGCCGGGGGCGTCGAGTCCATGAGCCAGGCCGAGTTCTACACGACCGACGTGCGCTGGGGAGTGCGAGGCGCCGGCACCACGCTGCACGACCGGCTGGCCCGTGGCCGCGTCACGTCCGGCGGGGTCAACCACCCGGTCGCCGGGGGCATGTTGGAGACCGCCGAGAACCTGCGGCGCGCGTACGGCATCCCCCGCGAGGAACAGGACCGACTCGCCCTGCGCTCGCACGAGAAGGCCCTCGCGGCGCAACGGGAGGGCCGGTTCGCCGACGAGATCGTGCCCGTCACCGTGCGTACGCGGAAGGGCGAGACGGTCATCGACACCGACGAACACCCGCGCTCAGACTCCTCGTTGGAGAAGCTGGGAAGGCTGCGCCCCGTCCTCGGCCGCCACGACCCCGACGCGACCGTCACGGCGGGCAACGCCAGCGGACAGAACGACGGCGCCGCTCTCTGCATCGTGACCCACCCCGAGCGCGCCGCCGAACTCGGCCTGCGCCCGCTGGGCCGCCTGGTCTCCTGGGCCGTCGTCGGCGTGCCGCCCGAGACGATGGGTATCGGGCCGGTGCCCGCCACCGCCAGGGCCCTGGAACGGGCCGGGCTGAAACTCGCCGACATCGACCTGATCGAACTCAACGAGGCCTTCGCCGCCCAGGTACTGGCCTGCACCCGCGAATGGGGCCTGACCGAGACCGACTTCGAGCGGTTCAACGTCAACGGTTCCGGCATCTCGCTCGGTCACCCCGTCGGCGCCACCGGAGGTCGCATCCTCGCCACCCTGCTGCGCGAACTGGACCGCCGCCAGGCCCGCTACGGCCTGGAGACCATGTGCCTCGGCGGCGGCCAGGGCCTGGCCGCCGTCTTCGAACGGCCGACCGACCTCACGAACACCCCTGGAGGACGCTGACATGGCCGGACTGATCGCCTACGGGGCCTACGTGCCGTACCACCGCCTCGCCCGCGCGGACGTGGCCGCCGTACTCGGCACCGGAGGGGGCAAGGGGACCCGCGCGGTCGCGGGCTACGACGAGGACACCACCTCCCTCGCCGTCGAGGCGTCCCGCGTCGCCCTGGCCCGCGACGGCCTGCGCGCCCGCATCGGCCAGCTCTTCCTGGCCACCGCCGCACCGGCCTACCTCGACAAGACGAACGCGACCGCCGTCCACGCGGCGCTGGGCCTCGACGAGCACGTCCTCGCCGCCGACATGGCCGGTTCGGTCCGCTCCGTCCTCGGCGCGCTGGTCACCGCCGCCCGCTCGCCGGTCCCGACGCTCGCGGTCCTGTCCGACCTGCGCACCGGCCTGCCCGGCGGCGCCGACGAGACCGCAGGCGGCGACGGCGCGGCGGCCTTCGCCTTCGGCGGACACCGCAACGGAGCCCCCGTCATCGCCGAACTGCTCGCCCACGACACGGTCAGCGACGAACTCCTCGACCGCTGGCGCCTCCCCGGCGCACCCACCTCCCGCGTCTGGGAGGAGCGCTTCGCCGAGGAGATCTACGTGTCCCTGGCCGACAAGGCGCTCACCGCCGCCCTCGACCACGCTGCCCTCGACATCGGAGCGATCGACCACTTCGTCGTCTCGGGCCTGCACGCACGCGCTTGCGCGACGGTACGGCGTACAGCGGGCGTACGACCCGAGGCGGCGACCCCGGACCTCGCCGCGGCGATCGGCAACGCCGGCACCGCCCAGCCCGGCCTGCTCCTCGCCGACGTCCTCGACCGTGCCCGCCCCGGCGAGGTCATCGCGCTGGTCGTCCTCGGTGACGGCGCCGGAGTCCTCCTCCTGCGCGCCACCGACGCGCTCCCGGCACACCGCAGCACCCGCCCGGTCGCCGCACAGATCGCCGAGGGCAGTGCCCCCATCCCGTACGCCACCTACCTCACCTGGCGCGGCCTCCTCGACCGCGAACCACCCCGCCGCCCGGACCCCGAGCCGCCCTACGCCCCGCCCGCACACCGCCGTACCGCCTGGAAGTACGGCTTCGTCGCCTCCCGTTGCGAGAAGTGCGGCACCCGGCATCTGCCGCCCGACCGGGTGTGCACCTCCTGCCGGAGTGTCGACGCCATGGCCGACGAGCCGATGGAACACGTACGCGGCACGGTCGCCACGTTCACGGTGGACCGGCTGGCCCACACACCGAGTCCGCCGATGCTCGTCGTGGTCGTCGACTACGACGGCGGCGGCCGGTTCCGCTGCCAGCTCACCGACGCGACGGAGGCGGACGCCGTCATCGGCGCCCGGGTGGAGATGACGTTCCGCCGCACGGTCACCGCCGCCGGGATCCACAACTACTTCTGGAAGGCCCGGCCGGTACGCACGGGCGAGCCCGATGAGACCGACGACATTGACAACACCGACGACACCGAGGAGACACGCGGATGAGCTCGCACGGAATCCGGGACCGGGTCGCGATCGTCGGCATGGGCTGCACGTCCTTCGGCGAGCACTGGACCCGCTCGGCGGACGATCTCCTGATCGACGCCGTCGGTGAGGCGGTCACCTCGGCCGGCGTCACCCTCGACGACATCGACGCGTTCTGGTTCGGCACCCAGGCCTCCGGCGTGTCCGGGCTGACCCTGAGCCGGGCGCTCCACCTGCCCAACAAGCCGGTCACTCGCGTCGAGAACATGTGCGCGACCGGCTCCGAGGCCCTGCGCAACGCCTGCTACGCCGTCGCCTCCGGCGCGTACGACATGGCCATGGCGGTCGGCGTGGAGAAGCTCAAGGACTCCGGCATGTCCGGGCTGTCCGGCACCGCCATCCCGGGCGCGGGCGACGACAGCCGCGGTGAGATCACCGCCCCCGCCAACTTCTCCCTCCTCGCCCCCGCCTACGCCGCCAAGTACGGCCTGGCAGAGGAGGAGTTGAAGGACGTCATCACCCGCATCGCCTGGAAGAACCACGTCAACGGCGCCCGCAACCCCCGCGCCCAGTTCCGCAAGGAAGTGCCGCTGGAACGCATCCGGTCCGCCCCGATCATCGCGGGCATGCTCGGCGTGTTCGACTGCTCGGGTGTCTCGGACGGCTCGGCGGCGGCGATCGTCGTACGCGCCGAGGACGCCTACAGGTACACCGACAAGCCGATCTTCGTGAAGGCGCTGTCCTTCGTCGCCGGTCCGGCGGACGGACTCCTCGACCCGGCCTACGACTTCACGACCTTCCCCGAGGTCGTCGCGTCCGCCCAGGAGGCCTACCGGCAGGCGGGCATCACCGACCCGCGCGCCGAACTCGCCCTCGCCGAGGTGCACGACTGCTTCACGCCGACCGAGTTGGTGCTGATGGAGGACCTGGGCTTCTCCGAGCGCGGACAGGGCTGGAAGGACGTCACCAGCGGAGCGTTCGACCTGGACGGCTCACTGCCGGTCAACCCGGACGGCGGCCTGAAGGCCTTCGGCCACCCCATCGGCGCCTCGGGCCTGCGCATGATGTTCGAGGCCTGGCTCCAACTGCGCGGCGAGGCGCCACCCGAGCGGACGGCCAGATCCGTGACAGAGGGGCGCTCGCTCGCCCTCACGCACAACCTTGGCGGCGGACCTGGCGAATGCGTCTCCTTCGTGTCCGTTGTCGGCAGCCGACTCACCGACTAAGAAAGGCGATTCGGTCATGGGACGACTCGAAGACAAGGTAGCGATCGTCACCGGCGCCGCGTCCGGCATCGGTGCGGCCACCGCCCGCCGCCTGGCGGCAGAGGGCGCGCACACGGTGGTCGCCGACCTGAACCTCGACGGCGCCAAGGCGGTGACGGAGGAGATCCGCGCCGCCGGGGGCTCCGCGACGGCGGTCCCGGTCGACCTGGGTGACGTGGCGAGCGTACGGGCCATGGTGGCCACGGCCGTCGACACATACGGCGGCCTCGACGTCCTGCACAACAACGCGGCGGCCACCCACCTGGCCGCCCGCCTGGACCTCGCCGTCCTGGAGGCCGACCCGGCGGTCTGGGACGACACGATGCGCATCAACCTACGGGGGACCATGGTCGCCATCCAGGCCGCCGTACCGCACATGATCGCGCGGGGCGGTGGCTCGATCGTCAACACGTCGTCCGGGGCCGGCCTCGCGGGCGATCTGCGCAACCCGGCGTACGGCGCCTCCAAGGCCGCCCTCATCAACCTCACGCAGTACGTGGCCACCCAGTACGGCAAACAGGGCGTGCGCTGCAACGCCATCGCACCGGGGTTCATCGTCACGCCGGCCAGCTCCGGCTCGGCGCACGGGGCGATCCGGGAGGCGATGCTGCGCCATCACCTCACACCGCGCCTGGGACGCCCGGAGGACGTCGCCTCGGCGGTCGTCTTCCTCGCCTCCGACGAGTCCGCCTTCATCACCGGGCACACCCTGCGCGTGGACGGCGGACTGCTGTCACATCAGCCGTACGTCGCGGATCTGCGGGACGCCTGAAGAAGCGAGGCCGGAGGCGCTTCCCGTACGGGAAGCGCCTCCGGCCTCGCTTCAGACCGCTGTCTCCGGCTCCAGGTCGCCGAGGTAGGCTGCCCGGACCGCCGGATCCTGGCGCACCTCCTCCGGCGTACCGGCGCAGATCCGGCGGCCGAAGTCCAGGACGACGACCTGGTCGCAGACGCTCATCACCATGTCGACGTCGTGCTCGACGAGCAGCACCCCCATGCCCCATTCCTCGGCGAGCCGCCGAACCAGGTGAGCCAGCTCCCGCGTCTCGTCGTCGGACAGCCCCGCCGCCGGTTCGTCGAGGAGCAGTACGGACGGCGAGGCAGCCACCGCGCGGGCGATGGCCAGCAGCCGCCGCTCCCCGTACGACAGGTCGCCCACCGGCCGGTCCAGACTCTCCTGGAGGCCGAACTCCCTTACGGCGACCAGTACATGGGCGGGCAGTGGACGGCTGCCGGGGCGGATCAGGTCCGTGAGGTACGTCCACCGGCCGGGCCGGTCGCAGGCCGCGTACAGGTTGTCCAGGACGGTCATGTCCTCGAACAGCTCCAGCGACTGGAAGGACCGGCTGAGTCCGGCGGCGGCCCGGCGGTGCACCGGCAGGCGGGTCGCGTCGCGGTCGCCGAGGCGTACGCTGCCGGACGCGGCCCTGGTGAACCCGGTGACGGCGTCGATCGCGGAGGTCTTGCCGGCGCCGTTGGGCCCGATGAGACCGACGACCCGGCCCGGCTCCACGTCCAGCGACAACCCGTCGACGGCGACGACACCGCCGTAACGCACGGTCAGATCCCGTATGTGGAGGGGGAGTGGCGGCGCGCGGCGCACCGTTTCCGACGCCTCCCCGCGCACGGTCTCCGGCGCGCTCGCGACGCGCCTGGCGGACAGCCTGTGTTGCACGCCCGCCGCCTGTCTGCCGAGTTCTCTGCCGATACCGTCCTGGTTGCCCACCAGTGTCAGCACCAGGATGATCCCGCCGATCAGCGGCATCCACTCGCTCAGTCCGGGCAGCACCAGGTCCCCGAACCGGGCACCCACCGTGCCCGCCGCGAAGGTCGCGCCGAACAGCGGGCCGACGAGGAAGCCGACCCCGCCGATGACCGCGAGCCCGAGCGCGGTGATGGACTCGAAGCTGGCGAAGTCGGAGAAGACCACCGAGGTCGAGCGGAAACCGGTGAGGACCCCGGCGAGCGCGGCGATGGCGGCGGAGAGGCCGAAGGCGTAGAGCTTGGCGGCGCGGACGTCGATGCCGAGGGCGGCGGCGGCACGCTCGTTCGCCCGTACGGCGATCAGACGGCGGCCGGACCGGCTGCGCCGCACGTTGGCGACCACGAGGGTGGCGGCGACGAACATCACGAGCACCACGGTGGCGTACCGCTGCGGATGGTCGACCCCCGAGATGCTGATCCCGAAGAGGGTCTGCTTGCCCACGGCGATGCCGTCGCTGCCGGGGGTCGTCGACAGGTCGGTGTTCTGGAAGACCATCGCCTCCAGGGTGGTGCCGAGCCCGAGCGTGATGATCGCGAGGTTGACGCCACGGGTGCGGACCGCCGGGAGCGCGAACAGCAGGCCGATCGGCACCGTGCCCAACACGCCTGCCAGCAGGGCGAGTTCGAAGGGCCAGCCCCAGTCGGCCGCCGCGTGCCCGGCGATGAAGGCGCCGGTCCCGGCGAGGGCGTAGGCGGCGAGGGAGACCTGTCCCGCGTAGCCGGTGACCACGACGATCGACAGGATGATCAACGCCATCACCAGGGTGGTGGTGATCGCGTCGGCCCACAGCGGAGTCGACAGGCTCACCAGCAGCAGCCCCAAGGCGACGGCGAGAGCCAGCGGCACCGGGCGGACCCGGCCGGAGCCCAGGGCGGGCAGCCGGTCCAGGAACGTGCCGCGCAACGGCAGTGCCTTGCCACGCGCGACCAGCACCAGCGCGATGAAGAGGAACGGCACCGACGAGGCGAGCCCGGTGACGTCGGAGCCGAAGCGGGTCAGTTCGGACTGGACGACGCCGATGACGAGACCACCCGCCAGGGTGACGGGGAACGAGGAGAACCTGCCGACCAGGGCGGCGGCGAGAGCGCTCAGCAGCAGGGTGGTCAGCCCGGTCACCGACAGCCCGATGACCGGCACGATCAGGATGCCCGTGAGCCCCGCGAGCGCCGAGCCCAGCGCCCAGTTGCCGGTGGCGATCAGGTCCGGGGACCAGCCGAGCGAGGCGGCGGCGCCCTCGTTCTCCGCGACCGCGGTGGTGCCCAGACCGAACAGGGTGTGCTTGTAGAGGAGATGGAGGACGGCGGTCACGACGACCGCGATGGCGAGCAGCCAGACGCGGTCCTCGGTCACCGTCGCCCCGGCGATCGTCAGCAGCCGGGTCGGAAGCTTGCCGGGCACGAGCTGCAGGCTGTCGCCGTAGCGCTTGACGGCGATCGCGGTGAGCACGATGAACACCGCCAGGGTGCCGACGAGCCGGGCCAGCGTGGACGCACGGCGCAGCGGGCGGAGCACCAGCAGATGGGTGAGCACTCCCAGCAGCGCGGAGGCGAGCACCCCGCAGGCCATGGCCGGCCAGTACGGCACACCGTGCCGGCCGGCCAGCTCCCACTGGACGTAGGCGCCGGCCATCCCGATCGAGCCGTGCGCGAAGTTGAGGACGCCGGACCCTCGGTAGACCAGCACGATGCCGTGCGCGGTGAGCGTGTAGAGCGCGCCCAGACCCAGGCCGAGCAGGGCGAACCTGAGGATGTCGTCCATCGGGGAACCTCCCAGGGGCAGTACGGGACAGCAGACAGGGCAACGGACGAGACAGCACATTCAGTTAAATAATTGTGCCGAGAGTACTTCACTAACTCGAAAACGCACCCCATGCTGTTCGCATCTCGACGACGAGCACCGCGGAGGAACCATGAACGACTCACGCCGACGCAGAACAGCCGCAGCGAGCTGTCTCGCGGTGACCGGAGTCCTGCTCGCAGCGGGCTGCGGGGGAGAGGCCGCCGGCAGCTCCACGGAGAGCACCTCCCTGAAGGGCGCACCGGTCAAGGTGATGGTCTGGACACCGGAGGACACCCAGGGCAGCGCACAGCCCGGGGTCCGCCTCACCGCCCAGGCCTACGAGAAGTGGATCAACGCCAACGGCGGCATCAAGGGCGGCCCGCTCAAGGTCCTCACCTGCAACGAGAAGAACGACCCCGACGAGGCCGAGAAGTGCGCCCAGCAGGCGGTCGCCGAGAAGGTGGTCGCGGTCGTCGGCTCGTACAGCCTCGCGGGCGACCGCTACATGCCCATCCTGCAGAAGGCCGGCATCCCCTACCTCGGCGGGACCGGCGTCTCAGCCGCGGAGTTCTCCAACCCGCTGTCGTTCCCGGTGAACGGCGGCACCCCGGTCGTGTTCGCGGCACACGGGCAGCAGTTGGTGCAGGAGGGGTGCAAGAAGATCTCCGGCGTACGCTACGACGTCGCCGCCGCGGCGATCGTCTCGCAGTTCCTCACCCTCGGTGCGGTCTCCGCCGGAGGGACACCGCCCAAGGACCTCAAGGTGCCGGTCACCTCGACCGACCTCGCGCCGCAGGTCGCCGCGGCGACCAAGGGCAGCGACTGCGTGGACGTCATCCTGGGCACGCACTCTGACCTGTTCGTGACGTCGTACGTCCAGTCCGGCGCGAAGACGAAGCTCGGCAGCGTCGTCGGCAATCTCACCCCGCAGCTGGCCGAGAGCACCGGCGGTGCGAACAGCCCGCTGGAGGGCTCCGCGATCACCGGCTACTACCCGTCGACCTCCGACCCCGCCTGGAAGGACTTCCTCGCAGCCATCAAGGGCAACAAGGACATCGACCCCACCAACGGCGCCAACGGCACGACCTGGGTGGCGTTCAAGGTCTTCACCGAGGCGGTCAAGAAGCTCCCGGACATCTCGGCCAAGGCACTGGTGCGGGAACTCGACACCACCACGGGCATCGACACCGGCGGTCTGACCCCGCCGTTGACCTGGAGTGCGTCGACCGCTCTGCCCATCAAGGGCCTCGACCGCATCCACAACGCCACGGCCACCGAACTGACCATCCGCGACGGCAAGATCGAGTGGGCCAAGCCCGGATCGACCTTCGTCGACGTCCGGAAGATGCTGACAGCCATGTCGTCCGGCTGATCCGGCTGATCCTGTTGACCGAGCTCATCCGGCTGAGGAGATAGCCCGTGCACGACATCGACGTGCCCCTGATCGAGACCCGCGCCCTGTCTGCCGGATACGGCACCCGGCCCGTCGTACGAGACCTCGACATACAGGTTCGTCCCGGTGAGGTCGTCGCCCTGCTCGGCCCCAACGGCGCGGGCAAGACCACGACACTCAGGGCGCTGTCCGGCGACCTGGCCCCGATGAGCGGAGAGGTGAGCTGGCTGGGCACCCCCGGCCACGCGCCTCTGCACCGGCGCGCCCGCGAGGGCCTCGCATACGTCGGTGAACGGGCCGTCTTCACCCGACTCGACACGACCGACAACCTGCGGGTCGGCCGGGTGACGCCGGACCGGGCGATCGAGCTCTTCCCGGAACTCGAGAAACGTCTGAAGGTCGGCGTGGGCATGCTGTCCGGCGGTGAGCAGCAGATGCTGTCGCTGGCCCGCGCCCTGTGCCGGGCCCCCAAGCTGCTCCTCGCGGACGAACTCTCGCTCGGCCTCGCCCCGCTCGTGGTCGACCGTCTCCTGCGCGCCGTCCGGGAGGCGGCCGACCACGGTCTGGGCGCGCTGCTGGTCGAACAGCACGTGCGCAAGGCGCTGGACATCGCGGACCGCGTGTACGTCCTGCACCGAGGCCGCATCACAATGACGGGCACCCCGAAGGAACTGCGCGGAAACCTGGACGCGATCGAGTCCTCGTACCTTGCGGAAGCGACCGGGGAAGGGGCCGGGGAAGGGGCGGGGGAAAGGACCGCAGGAGAGGCAACGTACGCAGCCGACTGAGGCGAACGCCGGGGCAACGGCACGCGAGCGGATCCGATCACTGGTCCTGTCCGGCGGCACCGCAGTCGGCCCACGCCTCGAATCCGTCTCACTCCAACCGCTTCGATTCCGTCGGCATCACGGTGCCGACGGAATACGCGGATCCTCCACGGTCGGCCCGGGCGCGGGTGATGCCCCACCCCACCAGCGCCGCAGCCAGGACCGTGAGCGTGAGGCCGGCCCAGGTGACCGCGTCGCGGAACTCCGTGGTCTGGTGAGTGCTCCAGCTCGATGTGGCGATATCGCCGGTGAAGAGCGCCGCGAGGATGGTCCCGCCGACAGCGATGCCGATTCCGGTGGTGACCTCGCTTGCGGTGTCCACCAGCGCCGCTCCGACGGTGGTGCGGTTGGCCGGGAGGCCGCGCATCACGTTGGTCCCGGCGACGACACCCACAACGCGCATACCGGCGGCGACGAGCACGAGCGCGAGGGCGACCCACACGTACCCGAAGCGGCCCAGCAGCCCGTAGACGGCGAGCCCGCACACAACGGCTCCGGCGCTGAGCCAGGCGGCCTTGTCGAGACCGACGCGCCTGACCAGCGGACCGATGAGAGCACCACCGGCGACGAGCACGACGACCTGCGGCAGCATTCCCATGGCCGCCTGCGCGGGCGTCCAGCCCCAGTCGAGCTGGAGCTGCAGGGTCACGAGATAGCCGAGGCCGGCGGTCGCAAGGCCTGCGGCGGCTTTGAACGCCAGGCCGCTCGACACGAGTGGGCGAGCGACGAGTCCGAGGTCGAGCAGTGGATGGCGGGCAGAACGCTCACGGACGACGAACAGCACTGCCGTAACGACGGCCGCTGCCGTGGTCAGCCATGGGAGAGGCGATGTGGCGCCCGAGTCGACGAACAGCGTCGGTGCGACCAGCGCGAGCACGATCGTGGCCGTGCCGAGCAGGGCACCCGCGCCGTCGATCGGGTCGCGGTGCAGCTCGTCCGCCCTGTCGGCGGGGATGCCGCGTCGAATGCCGATGAACGCGAGTGCGGCGATCGGCACGTTCACCAGCAGCAGCACCTGCCACGGCGCGAACGCGAGTACGAAGCCACCAGCCATGGGCCCTGCCCCGAGTCCGACCAGGCCCACGGTCGAGATCAACGTCGTCGCACGGACGCGGAGCACGTCGTCGTCGAACAGGCGGAACGCCAGGGCGAGAGAACCAGGCGTCGTCATCGCGGCGGCGACGCCCATCGCCGCGCGGATCGCGATGAGCTGCTCCGCTGTGGTGACGAACGCGGTCGCCAGGCTTGCCACGCCCAGCAATACCAGCCCGATCAGCATGACCTTGCGGCGGCCGACCCGGTCGGCCAGCGCGCCGAGGGCCAGCATCAGCCCGCCGAACACGACGGCATACACGCCCGTGACCCACTGCAGCACAGTCGTCGACGCCGACAGCTCGCGGCCGATGGTCGGCAGGGCGACATTGAGGATCGAGTTGTCGAGCATCTCGAACAGAAACACCGCCGACAGCCCTGCGAGGGCTACCCCGGCTTCGCGGAGGGAGTTCGGCGAACCAGGCGTTTCGATCGGGGAGTCGACTTTGTCGACAGCCTCACTACGGCGGACATTCACGCGCACTCCTTCGATGTGAAGAAGTGGCGGCTCGTCCGAACCACGTATGCGCGTGTGGCCCCTGCTCCATCAACCGGCGTCGATGCCCAGCAGTGACCACACGTTTTTACTTCAAGTGCTATGACATTACACCACCGTGAACCCGTCGAACGTGGCGATGCCCCGGGTCCCGGTCCAGCCGTTGGCCGCGGTCATGAAGACCCCGACGTCCTGTACGGCGCCCGCGCCCGCCGGCGTGGCCGTGCCCACCGTCGTCCAGGTGACGCCGTCCCCGCTGACCTCCCCGCGGTACGAGGCGTCGGCCCTGGTCAGCCGCAACCGCACCGGCGCGGTGAAGGAGCCCGACAGCGCGATCGAGTCGAAACGACCGTCACCGTCGGCGTCCCAGCTCAGCGCGCAGCCGTTGGACGGCGTGACCGCCAGGTTCACATAGCCCGCGCTTCCGTGAGTGCCCAGGTCGTTGCGGACGACGAGGCCCGCCCGTGCCCAGCCCCCGGTCGCGTCCTGGGACGTGACCGTCACCTCGGCAACGGCTGCGTCACCGTACGCGCCTGCCCGGTACACCGCGCCGAACTCGTTGGTGGCGCCCCACAGGTCGGCCCCGGCACCCTCGACGGCGATCTCGTCACCGGCCTGGCCGAACACGGCGTCGTTGTAGGAGACCGTGCGGTACGGGTCACCGACCCCGGCCGCTGCCACCAGCCGTACCGGCGCCACCGCCTTCCCGCCGCCCGCGTAGGACGCCGCCGCGACGACCCGGCCGACCAGCTGCGCCGGCGTACTCGCCAGTGAGACCTCGAAGCGAGCGGTGACCGTCTCGCCGGACGCCACCGACACCGTACGCACCGGATCGAGCGGCTTCACCGCCAGGCCCTCGGGGGCGGTGACGGAGAGGGTCACGTCGCGTGCCGCCGCGAAGCCGTTCCTGTTGGTGAAGGTGACCGTCACCGTCGCGGGCCTGCCCTCGGCCACGGCTCCCCGGTCGGCCCCCGCGCTGAGGGCCGCCTGATGGGGAGCGGCGGCGAGCAGGTCACGCACTCGCCGGGCCAGGGCGTACGGGGAGCCGTGGGGCTCGGTCGGGTGCTTCTCGTGCGCGTGCGCCCAGCGGTCCTCCAGGGCGAACCAGTCGATCGTCGCCGGGGCCTCGCCCGTGGCGAGACTCCTGGCGAGCGCTTCGAAGTACGTCCTCCAACGGGTCCGGTACAGGCCGCCGACCAGCCCCGCCCACTCCCGGTTCGCGTAGTCGTGGAGGCCTTCCTCGCTGCTGGCGCGTCCGCCCCAGGTGGTGACGAGGGAGCGGACATCGTATTCCAGGCGGTCCTTCTCGGCCCGGTCGGCACCCCAGGAGCGGGCGTCGGCGAGCCATCGTCCGAGCAGGTGCGGGCCGGAGGCCGCCAGCAGTTCGTCGAGGAGGTCCATCCAGTCCAACCAGGTCCTGGTCAACTTGCCGAACGGGGCCTTCTCCCCGGCGTCGTACGCGGCCTTGATCTGCGGCAGCAGGACACGGCTGCGGTTGGACAGAACCTGCCGGGCCACGTCGACGATGTCGTAGCGGTAGGCCGAACTGTTTCTCAACTCGGCGCGCACAGCGAGAAGTTCGGTGAGCGCGGTGTCGAAGACCGTGGTGTCGTAGCGGTCCTTCTCGGGGCCCCAGGCAGCGGCCTTGTTCGCTGTCAGGCTCGGGCGGGCGCCGAACAGACCGTCGGGCGCCTCGCTCCAGGAATCCGCGCGGGACATGTTGTACGCGGTGTCGCGGATCGTCTGCCAGGCCGCGGCGGCATGCCGGTCGGGGCCGCCGTAGCGGGAGAGGGCGTACGCGGCGAACCAGTCGTCCAGGTCGATGGTGCCGGGCGTCCACGCCAGGTCGGTGAGGAGGGCGAGAGCGGGTGCGTTGTTGTCGGCGGCCTCCGGCATCGCCGCGATACCGGCGAGCGAACTGCCCTCTTTGTCACGCCACTTGGGGTACTGCTCCACCCAGTCCGGGGCGTTGGCGCCCATCGGGGTGTGGCCGCCGAAGTTCCAGATGCTGCCGAAGGCGTAGGGAGTGCCGTCCCAGTCGCTCTCCCGGTCGGTGACCGTGGTGTAGCGGTCCGACAGGCCGTCCACGATCAGCATGCGGCTCTTGTCGACGCCGTCGAGCAGCGCCCTGGACGGGTTGGTCTGCCAGCCGAGGATCGCCCAGACGGCCCCCGGGTGGGCCTTCTGCAGCGCCGCCTCGACGGCCCGCGCGGCCTCGCCCACCGGTACGTCCCCGGGGTTGCCGCCCTCGTGCAGCAGGTCCATCTTGTACATCGTGCTGTCGCCGAACCGCTGCGTCTGGGCCCGGTAGAAGGTGGCGGCCACGTCGTCGAAGGCCGGGGTGCGCGGGTCGAGCCAGTCGGGGCGTTTGAAGGCGCCCCAGTCGCCCTGCGCCACCACTGCCGCGTCCCCGCCGTGCTTGGCGGGGAAGTCGTCCGGGACACTGCCGTAGTAGCCCGGCAAAACCGGAGTCATGCCCAGGTCACGTATCCGGTCGATGATCTTCTCGGCGAGCGCGGCGCGTCGCTCGATGAGCTGCCGGGAGACCGGCCCGCCGAAGCCCGACATGTTCTGCAGCAGCCACCAGGGCTGGTGGGCGGGGGCCGGGATCCAGGCACGCATCTCGGCGTCGGAGTACCCGAAGCGGCGGAACGTGTCGTAGTAGACGGCGTCGCCGCCGATGTAGACGAGGACCCGGTTTATCCCGTGCGCGGCCAGCACATCCAGCTCGTGCTGCCAGGCGTCCCAGTCGCGGTAGGCGCCGGTGTAGCCCTCGTTGGTGTCGTTGAAGGCGAAGCGGTGCGGTACGTCGGCCGTTCCCGTGATCTGCTCGTCGGGCGCGGGGAGTCTGCGTGGCAGGTTCAGCTGCTCGCCGGTCCAGGAGACGGAGGCGTGCGCGGTCCGCCGCAGGTAGGTGTGGAGACCGGTGAGCAGCACGGCGGGGCTGGTGCCCTCCACGGTGATGTGCCCGGCCCGGCCGGTGACCCGGAAGCAGTCGGCGTCTCCGTCGACGGCCCGAAGGGTGACCTGCCGGTGGTGGTCGGGGAGCAGCCGCTTCAGCGCGGCTGCGGCGGAAGCGGTGTGGAACAGGGCGCCGTCGGCCGCGTACGCGCCCTGCGGACGGGCCAGCAGCGCGGCGCCGCCCAGCGCGACCGTACCCGTGAGGACACGTCTGCGGGTGACACCTGTGCTGCCGATGATGCCGAGATCGCCTCGGTCGTCGTGCATGAACGTCCTTCCGGCAGAGCTCAGTTGGTCGTGTTGGGCGTGCTGGTCGTCGTGATCGTCATGGCGAAGACGTGCAGGGCGGGGGTGCCCGCCTGGAGGCCGTCGCTGACTTTGGGCAGGACCAGGGAGCGCAGCTCCTTGCCGGCCGCCAGATCGATGCCGAAGGTGAAGAGACTGACGGGGTTGTCGTCCCGGCCGGTGGCGATGTGGCGGCATGGCAGCACCACCGCGGCGGAGGAACTCGCCCCGTACCAGTCGGGGACGGCGACCGAGAACGCCTGCTCGGTGCCGTCGGCGTAGACGACCTTGCCGTCGCCCTTGCCTTCGCCCCAGGTGCTGGTGCCGAGGAAGGACAGCCGGGAACCGGAGCCGGACATCAGCACACTCTGGCCGGAGGAGACCACGTTGTCCTTGCTCCCGGGCCGGGTGTCCGGCCAGGTGAAAGGCACCCCGTCGTACGTGACCGTGGCGCCCGGGGTCAGGCCCACCGACGCCAACGCCTCGGCGGACAGACTGGAGTTCGAGCCGTCGATGTTCGCGACGGTGAGGGCGTCGTCGGACGCGATCCCCGCGTTGTCGAACGCCCCGGGAAGTGAGCGGGACGGCATCGTGACGGAGGAGCTGGCGCGGGTGCAGTCGGAGCCGTGGCGGTGCACGTCGAAGAGGGCGTGCGCGGTGAACACGATCCGGCCCTCGGCGTCGTCGGCCAGCCGGGTCCGCCAGGTGCGGGTCACCGACCGTCCGGGGGCGAGGGTGCCCAGGTTGCTCGGTTTCCCGGTGTCGTCCACGGCGAGGTAGAGAACGGCGGCGCGCAGCGCGATGCCGGTGGTGTTGGTGAGCGTGGCGGTGAGGGTCACGGCCTTGCCCGGTTCGGGTGCGGGCGGGGTGACGGTGAGCGAGACCGGTGGCGGGAGGAAGTCCTCCTCGGGGCGGTACGCGTTCTTGGTGCCGTGGGTGTTCATGACGCCTCCACGCTGAAGTGGTCGAACACGGCCCGGACCGTCGTGCCGGGAAAGTTGAGGTTCACGGCGCTCGCCACCACGCCGGCGTCCAGCGAGCCGGCCGCGGAGGGCACGGTCACGCTCGCGATCTCGTTCCACGCGAGGCCGTTGTTGGTGCTGCTGTACGCGGTGTAGGTGGTGCCGGCGCGGACCAGCCGCAGCAGAGCGGGGTGGGTGGAGACGCCGCCGCCGGCCCAGGTGTCGAGGTGTCCGT
The DNA here is from genome assembly GCF_010548275.1 of Streptomyces sp. SID12488. Classification (GTDB taxonomy): domain Bacteria; phylum Actinomycetota; class Actinomycetes; order Streptomycetales; family Streptomycetaceae; genus Streptomyces. The sequence goes on along the minus strand of NZ_JAAGLT010000006.1, from coordinate 22,035 downwards.
CGCTGTCGCTGTCGGTCATGAACTCCACGCCGTACGACTTGGACATGGTCAGCACCGCGTAGCCGCCCTCCTCCGGCGCGGTGAGGTCGTTGGCGACGGCGATCCCGTACTTGGCGGTGGGGTTGTCGCTCCCCGTGAGACCGACCGTTTTGACCTGCACGACACTCGCTGTGGCGGCGGAACCGGGCAGAAGGATGCCGCCCTTCTCGTCACGGCCGCCCGACAGGTCGCCGCCGCCCGCCCAGATCACCAACTGGCTTCCGTACTGGCCGAATTGGGCGTCGTCGGTGGTGGCGAACGTTCTGTAGGGCTCCCGCACCCCGTTCGCCTCGTAGGGCACGCTGACGGTCTTGGCGGCCCGCGCGCAGTCGGCGCTGCGTCCGTCCACGTCGAAGAGGACGTGCGCGGTGAACGCGACGTCCCCGGCGACGTCGGCCGGCATCGACGTGCGCCAGCTTCGGGTGGTCTTCGCGCCGCGGCGCAGATCACCGAGCGGGATGGTGCGGGTGGCGGTCGTCCTGCCCGGGTCCACCAGGTAGAGGACGGCGCCGCGCAGCGGGAACGGGCAGTCGTTGACGAGGACCGCGGTGGCGGTGACCGCGTCGCCGCCTGTTGGCTCGGCGGGTTCGGTGGTGACGGTGAGAGTGGGACCGAGGGTGTCGGTACGGGTGCTCACGCTCTGCAGGCCGTTCACCGTCGCTCCCAGTCGACGGTGAAGGTGTTGGCGAGCTCGCTGGGCAGCGTCTCGGGGACGCTGATGTGGACCTTGCCGTCGGAACGGGTCCATTTCAGCGACCCGTTGTGGCCGAGCAGCCGGATCCGCGATGTCGCGGACAGGGGGATGTCCGTCGGCACGGAGAGGATGCCGCTGGGGGAACCCAGCACGATGATGTTGAACTTGCCCGGGCTGACGGTGTACCGGATGCCGAGCGGGCTGCCCTCCTCCTCGGCCCGCACCCAGGGCGTCGAGCCGTAGATCGCGGGCCCGTTGATGTCCAGCCAGGCGCCGATGTCCCGCAGCCGCCGCTGCATCACGTCCGGGATCGTGCCGTCCGGCTTCGGTCCGATGTTCAGCAGCAGGTTGCCGTTCTTGCTGGTGACGTCGGCGAGCAGACGGACGAGGAACTCGGAGGTCTTGTAGTCCTCCTCGATCTCGAACTTGTTGTAGCCCCAGGAGTAGCCCATCGTGATGCAGCACTCCCACTTCTGGGGATCCATCGTAGGGTTGGTGCGCTGCTCGTAGGTGGCGAAGTCGAAGTGCGTGTCGAAGCGGTCGTTGACCACGACACCCTTCGGCCTTCTGCGGTTCTTGGCCTGGTTGTAGTAGTGGGAGATGGGCTCCTCGCTACGCCACGGCGGTTCGCCGGGCGGCCGGAACCACTGGCCGTCCGCCCACAGCAGTTCCGGGTCGTAGCGGTCGATGATCTCGTTCAGCTGTTTCAGTTCGTAGTCCCCGATGTAGTCGTCGACCGGCCGGTAGCCGGTCATCGGGACCTCTTCACCGGTGTAGAAGTTCTTCATCGGCCGGCCGAGCGCCGGGTTGAAGTACTCGCCGAGCGAGTAGTACAGGCCGGGCCGTACCTTGCCGCGTCGGCGGGCGGCGGTCATCAGCTCGCCGACCAGGTCGCGTTTCGGGCCGTACTTTCCGGCGTGACGGTCCGTCACCTCGCTGGGCCACAGGGCGAATCCGTCATGGTGCTTGCTGGTCAGGGCGAAGTACTCGGCCCCCGCCTGCTCGAACAGCCGGACCCAGGCGTCCGGGTCGTAGTTCTCGGCGGTGAACTGCGGGATGAAGTCGTCGTAGAGGAAGTCCTGGCCGTAGGTGTCGCGGTGGTACTTCCAGGTGGGGTCGGTGTTGTAGCTCTGGTACCAGAGGTACCACTCGGAGGCCATCTGCCGGGCGGAGCCGGCTGGGACCGAGTAGACGCCCCAGTGGACGAAGATGCCGAACTTGGCGTCCTTGTACCAGCGTGGCACGGGATGCGTGTCGAGGGACGCCCTGGTGGGCTGGTAGTCGGGGATGCCGCCGCTGATCGCCTGGGCGGCACCGGGTGGGGCCAGGAGCACTGCTGAGCCGAGAGCAGTGGCCGTGGTCAGGAAGCGCCTACGGCTGACGTTCACGAAAGGCCTCTCAGTCGATGGTCGCGCAGGGGATCGGTGGTCCTCAGCCGGTGGTCGAGAAGGAGTCGAAGACGGCTGTGGTGTTCTGGCCGGGGTGGTCGAGGTTGACGGCGCTGGCGACCATCCCTGCGTCGAGGCCGCCGTCGGTCGCGGACGGCACGGTCGCGGTCCCGATCCGCTGCCAGGAGGCGCCGTCGGAACTGGCGTACGCGGTACAGGTGGCGCCGTCGCGGGTGAGTCTGAGCCAGGCCGGGTGGTACGAGGAGCCGCCGCCCGCCCAGGTGTCGAGCCGGCCGTCGCCGTCGCTGTCGGTCATGAACTCCACGCCGTACGACTTGGACATGGTCAGCACCGCGTAGCCGCCCTTCTCCGGGGCGGTCAGATCGTTCGCGACGGCGATCCCGGCCTTGGCGGAGGGTCCGCTGCCGGTCTGGCCGACGAGGCGCGCGGTGAGGCCGCCCGAGGCGGGTACGGCGTCCGGCAGGTGGATGGCGGCCAGGCCTTCTCGTCCTTCCAGCCGGCCAGGTCCTGACCACCTGCCCAGATCGCGAACTGGCCGTCGTTCTGGGCGTATTGGGCGTCGGCTGCAGTGGTGAACGTCCGGTACGGGAGCCGGACGGCGGTCGGGACCGGGGTGACGTCGGCGCCCACGCTGTCGGTGTCGTGGCGCGTCCGTCCGGCCTGTCGGTAGGAGGCGCGTACGCCTATGTCGTACGGCCCCCATGCCGCGTCGGAGGCCGGGGTGACGCGCCAGGTGACGCCGGAACTCCCGCCGGGGGCAAGGGAGTCGACGCCCGTCTTCCCCTCCGCCTCGGAGGTCCAGCCGGTCGGCAGGCGCAGCGCCGTCGTGACCCGGGTGACCGCTTTGGGGCCGGTGTTGGTGACGGTCGTGGTGATCTCCGTGGCGCGGCCTGCCGGGAGGCCCGGGTGGTACGGGGTGAGCCGGACGCGGGCCGAGGGGCAGCCGCGGGCGGCACCGAGACCGGCCAGGTCGACCGCGTCGGCGAACGCCTTCATCCCGGTGTCGTTGGGGTGCAGATGGTCACCGGAGTCGAACGCGGCGGCGTAGCGGGTGGGGTCGTCCGGGTCCCGTACCGCCTTGTCGAAGTCGGCGTAGCCGTCGAACACGCCGCCGTCGCGGACGAAGGTGTTGACCTTCTGCCGGTCGGCCTCCTTGGCCTCGGTCCACCAGTCGCCCCAGCCGCGATATGGCACGACGGTCGCGCCGATCACCCGCAGCCCGTGGGCGTGGGCCCGCCGCGCGATCTCCCTCATCCCGTCGATCACCTGGTCACCGGTGGCGCCGCCCCAGCTGAGGTCGTTGACGCCTTCGAAGAGGATCACCGTCCGGGCGCCGGGCTGGGACAGCACATCGCGCTCCAGCCGCTCCGGTGCCGACGGGTTGCCGTCGGTGCCGGCCGTGATGCGGTTGCCGCTGATGCCCGCGTTCAGCACTCCGGCGGGGGTCGTGCAGTCCGACAGCCGGGCCGCCAGATAGTCGGGCCAGCGCCGGTTGGCGCTCGATGTGGAGGAGGCCCCGTCGGTGATGGAGTCACCGAGCGCGACCACTGAGCCCCGCGCAGGCCCGCCCCGCACGTCGACACCGGTGAGGAAGGGGAAGGTGGAGTCGGTCGTGGTGAACGCGTCACCACCGGCATCCCCGGCATGGTCGCCGCCGCCGTCCGGCGTCCAGTAGACGGTCTGGAGGCCCATCCAGTGCTGGCTGACGTGGGTGAGCCGACCGGGGAAGTACAGGCTCACCACCAGGTCACTGCGGGCGGCCACGGGAATCCGCACCCCGTCACTCGCCGCCTGCCCGCCGGCCGGGATCGTCACCTCCCCCTTACCGCCGAACGTCAGCTCGCGCGGGCCGGACACGGACGAGCCGCTCGTGCGCCGGCCCACGGTCGCGTGTCCGATCGTCACCGGCTGGTCGGTGAACGCATTGGTCAGCCGGATCCGGACGCTCGTTCCGCCCGCACTGACGTGCACCGGGATCCGTACGGTCACCTCAGAGGTACCCGGGTCGTACGACGCGTGCTGCGCGGTCGCCCAAGTCCCCGTCCAGCCTTGCTGTTCGGCCCCCGCTTCGGCAGCACCCGCCGGAAGCAGGGCCGCCAGGAGGGCCGCCACGGCCACCGTGGCCCGGGCAGCGAATTTCCCCGGCCGAGGCATCAGGCACCGCCCGTGCAGCTCAACTTGGCGCCGGCCCAGTCGGCGTGGTCCGAGGAGACGTCGCCGTCCCCGTCGACCAGCAGGTCGAGCCAGCGTGCGCGGGTCACGTCCACGTCGATGCGGGTGCCGCCGTCGGAGCCGCGCACCACCGGTGTTGTGGTGAGGGAGCGGCCGTCGGCGATCACCTGGAAGGAGACACTGCCGCTGTCGCCGACCTCGTCGTCCAGCCCGGCGGTCGCGGTGAAGCGGGTGCAGCCGCCGCCGAGATAGACCCGGACCTGGCTGTTCGCGTGGACGCCGAGGCCCTTGGTGTACGTAACCCCGCCGATGCTCAGGGGGCGCCCGTCGCCGGCCGCGGACTCCCCGTTGGAGGTGTCCCTCTCCGCCGGCCCCCAGCCGTTGACCGCCTTGACCAGGGTCAGGTCGCTGAGGAAGGCGTCGGTGGACAGTCCCGGCGGTGGTACCTGCACGGCCCGTATCCCGGTGACGGTGCCCGGACGGCCGGACTGGGTGAGCTTGGCGGTCGCGGACAGCACGGCGTAGTGAACCGGCTCGCCGGGCGGGGTGACGGTGTAGACGGCGGTCACCCTGCCGCCCGGCCGGACCCGGTCGAAACGGATACGGTCGTCGGTGGTCGCGGTCCAGCCGTCCGGGACCGTGAGCGCCAGCTCGGCGTTCCGGGCGGTCGGCGCGTCCTTCGGCACACTGAGCGTGACGGGGACCGTGGCGGCGGTGGAGGTGCTCAGGAACGGTTCGGCTTCGACCTCGACACGGGCGCCGGAGGCCGTCATGGCGTACGTCTTGGCGTCGTACGACGGCGCGGCCACCGTACCGACCTTGATCCCGCCCGCCGAGGCGCCGACGTCGACGAGTTTCACCGACCCCGGGCCCGCACCGGCCTCGGTGGACCACACCGCCAGGGCGACGGTGTTGCTGCCCTGCTCGCGCAGGATCCCCTTGGGGACGACGAATCGTGTCTGGGGTCCGGTGTCCGGCAGACAGCGGCCGATCAGCCAGCCGTTGACGAAGATCTGGGCGCGGTAGCCGGTGCTGCCGCCCGCGGCTTCAGCCAGGTCGAGCGCAATCGCCGTGTCCTGGCCTTTCGGCAGGTCCAGCCGGGCGGAGGTGCGGTACCAGCGCACGCCGGGCCCGCTCTTCCCGGTCTGCCGGGACAGGGAGGTGGATTTCCAGCTGCCGTCGGAGTATCCCGGCAGCGACCAGCCGGCCCGCTCCCCGTACAGCCCGCCGTTGTTGTACGGGCCGCGGGCGGTGTCGACCGGGTTCTCGCCGCCGCGGTTGCCCTGGATCTTCCAGGTGAGGGTGGAGGCCCCGCCGATTACCTCGGCGCCGAGCAGACCGCGCGGCTCCTTGGAGTAGTCGTGGCCCCATTCCTCGTTGTGACCGGCGTTCTCCACGAGGACGGACAGGACGTTGCCCCCGCCGGATCCGGCGGCCTTCAGCGTGTCCGCCGGGATGTCGAAGGTGTGCGCGCCGTTGCCGGAGCTGCCCAGATAGTGGCCGCCCAGCCAGACCGCGTACCGGCCGGTCGCACCCGTCCTGGCGTCGAGTGCGAGCGCGGTCGCGCGGCCGGTCGTCCTGAACCGGCCCCGGTACCAGACGTTGCCGTGGTGGTAGCCGTACTCGTCCATCGCCAGGACGGGCAACGACCCCGCCAGATCCGGGTTGGCGGCGGTGAGGTGGTCGGCGGTGGTCCAGGCGGAGTCGTCGAAGCCGGGGGCGGACTCCGGGGCCTCCTCCTTGTACCTCCACGTCGTCAGCGCGGGCAGCCGGACCGGACGCGGAACCTGGGTGACGGCGACCTTGCTGCCGTTCCAGGTCACCCTCCTGGCGACCGCGATGACCTCGATCTTCTCGGCCTTGGTGGAGTCGCCGGTCAACTTCAGGGTGCCGTGCGCCAGTTCGGCCGTACGGACGAGGGACGGGCCGCGTACGAGGACCGGGCCCCCGGCGGTGTCCTGCCGCCACCAGTGGGCGGTCTCGGCGGTGTCCGCGATCAGCAGCTCCAGGCCGTTCACCAGTACCCGGGCCAGGCCCTTGTGCGTGTAGTTCAGGCGCAGGTCGCCGCGTTCGGCGTCCCAGGTGGTGGTGACATCACCGTCCAGGACGGTGACTTCGGGCCGCTCGGCGTAGCGCAACACGGTCTCCCCGGCCTCGCCCGCCCGCCCGTAGAGCAGCGCCACGTCCCGGTCGCCGATGCGGGCGTGCGTCATGATCTCCGAGGTGGAGTAGACGAGTCGCTGGTCCTCGCTCAAGTCGTAACCGGCCACGAGGAGTTTGGCGTCCCGGCCGTCCACGGTGATGGCCCCCTGCTGCGGCACACGCGGATAGTCACCGTCCGCGCCCTTCAGCGACAGCGTGGTCTCGTCCTTGTCCTTCACCCGGGTGTCGGCATGCCGGACGGTGAAGAACTGGGTGCCGTCGTCGGGGTTGACGCGCCGGTCGATGCGCAGGGCGTCGTCGGACGAGGTCGGCGCCTGGGCCTTGTCGGTGCGCGCGAGCGAGGTCACCGAGTTGACCATGTACCCGAGGCGCTTGAACTCCTGGTACTTGTCGGTCAGTTGGCGGGACTCGTTGATCGGGGCGCCGTAGTCGTACGACGTGTAGACCGCGTTGGGGTCGGCGAGCCAGCCCCAGTTGGTGCCCCCGTACGTCATGTAGAAGGACTGGCCGCTGACCCCGGCGGCGATGTTCATCTTGCTGAACACCCGGGTGAAGTCGGTACCGGTGAGTTTCGCGCAGTCCTGGTAGCCGGTGCCGCCCCAGGGGTCGAAGGCGCCGCCCTGTGCCTCCGGGATGAGCAGCGGGGACTCGGGCTTCCAGTCGTTGACGTATGAATAGTCCGGCAGGTTTTTCCAGACGTCGGGGTCCTTGCAGTCGAAGCCCTGCGGGTAGGCGTCGAAGCCGTAGATGTCGGGGGCGCCCTTGCCGCTCACCCAGTTCTTGTTGGCACCGCCGTCGTTGACGAAGGTCGGCACGTCGATGCCGTCTTCCTTCGCCCAGTCGATGAGGGTCTGCATGTAGTCGGCGTCGTGCCGGCCACCCTGGTACTCGTTCTCGACCTGATAGAGGATCACATTGCCTGTGCCGCGCGTGAGTTGGTGGCGTGCGATGATCGGGTTGATCCGGCTCATCCACTCCCGGGCCGCCTGCATGTACTCCGGCTCGGAGGTGCGGTTCACACCGGCCTGTGTCGACCGCCAGGCGGGCATGCCGCCGCCGGAGACCTCCGCGTTGATGTACGGGCCCGGGCGGGCGATCACATACAGGCCCGCGCGCTCGGCCTCGTCGAGCAGCCGCTCCACATCGCGGATACCGGAGAAGTCGTACGAGCCGGGTTTGGGGGAGTGGTAGCCCCAGTCGAAGTAGAGCGAGACCGCGTTGAATCCGCCCGCCTTGATCTTCTGGAGTATGTCGCGCCACGCGTCGGGGCTGGGCAGCCGGAAGTAGTGGAACTCGGCGCCCCACAGGTAGAGGGGCCTGCCGTCGACCTGCACGGAGTACTGGTCGTAGGTGACGGTGTGCGGGGCGCCGATGGGCTCCGCGTGGACCGGTGCCGCGACGGCATGCATGCTGGTCAGGGGCATGACAGTCAGGGCCGTGGCGAGCAGCAGGGACTTCCACCTCACCTTCATGACGTCAGCCCCTTCACGACCGCCGCGCGCGCGGTCTCGATGTCGCCCACGTCCTTCGTCCGGCCGTCGACGTTCCGCGTCGCGGTGGTGAGGGCCTCGGTCAGTGCGGCGCTGTCGGTGCCGCCGTCCTTCTTCCGCAGTTCGGTGATGAGTTCGTAGTCCTCGATGCCCTCCTTCAGCTGCTCCCAGCGGATGCTGGACATCGGGCCGTCCTTGCCCGGGTAGACCAGGTACTCGTCGCCTTGCGTGAAGATGTGCACCGGCTGCTTGAAGGGGTCGCTGGTCCAGCTGTTGTACGACCAGCGCAGGAAGCCGTCCAGATTCCGCTGGGCGGAGATCCACGGCAGCATCCGCGACTCGACGGCGGGAGAGAACGACAGGGTGTTGGGGTGGGCCGGCGCCCCGTACACGTAGAAGGTCGTGATCTTTCCGGCCTTGCGCCGCTCGGCCACCTTCTCCTTCGTCATCGCGTCGATGCCGCCCCAGTCGACGGACAGGTTGGACGCGACGCCCTCGGTGCTGATCGAACCCGCCACGGAGATACGGTCGTCGAAGACCGGCGCGACCTCGTGGACGAAGTTCTTGACGACCGTCATGGTGTTGACGGGACGCTCGTCGAAGGACAACCAGGTGTCCTCCAGCCAGCCCTTCGCCTTCAGGTGCTTCTCGAAGGCGGGCAGAAACGCTCCCCAGGCCTCCCGCCAGCGGCTGCCGCCCAGATCGACGTTCTCGTAGACGGTCCTGCCGGTGCTGGTGTCGGTGTAGGTGAGGTGCTCCTGGTCCTGGAACGCCAGCATGGAGAAGGCGCCGATGTCGGGCCCGAGACCGGAACGTCTGGCGGTCTGGACGTACTTGTCCAGGCGGCCGAAGTCGAAGACGAACGACTTTCCGTTCCACTTCCAGCCCACCATGCTGGTGTACGGCGTGGCGGTCTGGGACTCCCGGGTGCCGAGCGACCACTGGTGATGCCACGGGTTGTCGACGATGGTGGTGTTGATGACCTTCTGGCCGCGCGAGGCCAGGTCGCGGTTGTACTTCTCGATCAGCTTCCAGTGCTGGTCGGACCAGAGCCTGACGCCGTGGTTCTTGGCGATCGTCTCCGGCTGGGCCCACACGTCGAGGAAGAAGTCGTAGTCCTCGGGGTCGGGCACCCTCGCGTCCGCCACCTCGATGGTCAGCGGATAGCCGGCCTGGGTGCGCCCGTCGGCGTTGACCTTCACCGTGCCTGTGTAGGTGCCAGGCCTGGCCTTCTCGGGGATGTGGAAGGTGAACCACAGCGGCTGCGCGGCGTACGCGGGTACGTCCACGGAGTCCCGCTCCTCGAGCGCGTCGCCGACCACGTCGGGATTTCGGTCGCCGGACACCTCCTTGGCGGAGCTGACCTGGTCGATGGTCGCGGACCAGTCGACCTCGCTCTTGGAACGCTGCACCGGCACGTAACTGACGAACCGGACCTGGGCGTCGGCACCGGACAACTTCGCGCCGCCGGGCCCGGTGAGGTCGCCGACCACGGCCTCGACGTCGTCGAGGTTCCGGCCCGAGGCGATCGCCAGCTGCGCCGAGACCTGCTCGTTGCGGACGGCGGAGAGCCTCAGTTCCTTGGTGTCCTTGCCCTGGATGGCGGTCATCGGGTAGCGCGGGACCCGCTCCTCCGCGGAGCCGGCGAAGGAACCGGTGGGAACCCAGGTGATGGTGTCCCTGGAACCCATGGCGTCGGCGACCTTGACGGTCAACCAGGTGGTGGTGGCCTTGGAGTTGAGGTCGGTGCCGGTGGTCGTCGTACCGGTGACGGCGATCGCGGTGGTGCTCGCGGCCACGACCACGCCCGCGACGAAGCCGGCGACAGCTGAGGACGTACGTGCCATGGGGCTGGGTCCCTCTCTTGGGGATCAGTGGCGCCTGCGGTGTCAGGAGGTGACGGAGAATCCGCTGAAGACGGCTTCGATGTTCTCGCCGGGGTAGTTCACGTTGGCCGCGCTGGCGACCATCCCGGCGTCGCCGGTACCGGTGGCCGACGGCACCTGGGCGGTGCCGACCTGCGACCAGGTCTCGCCGTCCCTGCTGGCGTACGCGGTGTAGGCGGCGCCGTCCCGGGTCAGCCTGAGATACGCCGGGTGGTAGGTGGAGCCACCGCCCGCCCAGGTGTCGAGCCGGCCGTCGCCGTCGCTGTCGGTCATGAACTCCAGGCCGTAACTCTGGGTCATGACCAGCACCGCGTAGCCGCCCTTCTCCGGCGCTGTCAGGTCGTTGGCGAGGGCGATCCCTGCCTTGCCGACCGGCGAGGTGCTGCTCTGGGAGACCAACTGGGCCTGCACGGTGGCCGTTTCCCCGGCTGCGTCGTCGCGGTAGACGAGACCCTTCTCGTCCTTCCAGCCGGACAGGTCCTGGCCACCCGCCCAGATGGCGAACTGGTCGCCGCCTTGGGCGTATTGGGCACCCCCGGAGGTGGTGTCGGCCGTCAGGTAGGGCTCCTGCACACTGCCCGGAGCGGCCTTCACCTGCGTCTGCACGGTGCCGGACACCTTCTGTGACCCGTTGTACGCGTTGTAGGTGGCGGTGCCGGTGAGGTCGTGGCTGCCCCAACGGGCGTCGTCGGCCGGGGTCACCGTCCAGGTGGTGGTGAGGGTGGCGCCGTTCCTGAGGGACTTCGCGGCGGTCGGGCCGGTCGTCGCCTCGGCGCTCCAGCCGTCGGGCACGTCCAGTGCCGCCTTGGCGTTCCTGAGGGTCCGGGTGCTCCAGTTGGTCACCTCAGTCGTCACCTCGAACGGCGTACCGGAGTCGGTGGACGGGGCGTCCGGGCTGATCAGGACGGACGCGGCCGGAGCGTCGTCGCGCTTGAGCGCCTTGACGGCCTTGCCCGCGCCCTTGGCCTTCAGGTTCACGAAGGCCGGGGTGACACCGAGCGGCGCCGCGTACCCCTTGAGGGTCCTGGGGCCGCGGATCACCGTGCCCTGGTTGACGTCGTACCAGGTGCCCGGCGGCAGATGGACGGAGCGGGTGGCGCCGGTGCTCAGCTTGGGCGCGGCCAGTACGGCCGGGCCGAGCATCCACTCATCGGTGACCGTGTAACTCGCCGCGTCCTTCGGGAAGTCGAAGAACAGTGGCCGCATGATCGGATCGCCGGTCTTCAGGGTGCTCTGCACCTGGTCCCAGATGTAGGGGGCGAGCTTCTCGTGCGTCCTGATCGACTGCCGGTAGAGGTCGACCGTCTCCTGGTCGTAGTCCACCTTCTGGCCGGTGGTGGTGTCGAAGGTGCCGACCGGCGACGTCGAGGCGTACATCAGCGGCATCAGCGAGGCGGACTGCGCCCACCGCACCAGTACGTCCTTCGACGGTGCCGGCTGGCCGCCGGAGCCGCCGATCATGTCGGACTCGACGAACGGGTAGCCGATGGTGGAGATGGCCAGGTTCTGGGTGGCGGAGGCGCGCAGGGAGTCCCAGCCGGTGCCCTTGTCGACCTGGCGGGTGACGAAACCGGCCTCGTGGGCCGTCCGGTTCCAGTGCACCCGGATGCCGGCGCCCTGGAGATCGAACTCGTCGGCGAGCTGGGTGCCGAGCTTCTGGTAGTCCGTGGCCTGGTGGCCCTCGCGCGGGGCGCACTTCTCGTCGAAGAATCGGGTGTCGAACTTCAGGCCGTCGATGTCGTACGTGTCCATCAGCTTCTTGAGGTTGCCCTCGTACCAGGCCTTGGCGTCGGAGTTGGCCAGGTCGATGATCCCGGCCTGGCCGTTCCACCAGGTCACTTCACACGGCTTGCTCGTGTCCTTGGCGTCCTTGAGCAGATAGTCGTGGTCGACCGCGTACTGGTAGTTGTCGGAGTCCAGGTTGATCCACAGGGTGACCCAGATACCGAAGTCGAAGCCCATGTCGTGGATCTTCTTGGAGAGGCCCTTGGGATCGGGGAAGGTCTTGGGATCCCAGGTCAGATTGCCGTAGTTCGACTCCCACTTGTCGTCGAGCTGGATGGTGTGCCCGTCCAGACCGTTGTCGTGGAGGTCGGTGGCGTAGTCGAGCAGCTTCTCCTGGTCGACCTTGGTGTAGAACTGCGCCCAGGAGTTCCACAGCGGCTTGGCGAACTGCTCGTACGGGGCGTCGCTCTGAAGCGGTTTGCCGACGATGCCTGTGTAGTCGCGGTAGACCGCCAGCGGCGTCGACTCGACGAACACGGTGGCTTTGTAGGTGTCGGGCGAGTCGATGGTGAAGGTGCCGAGACCGTCCTTGCCCTTGTTGAGCGCCACGTCCATGACGTTGCCGGTGTCGACGCGCAGACCGGTCGACCTGGCGGTGTACCAGAACGGGTCGATCATGTTGTACGACGCCGGGCCGAAGGTCTTGTGGTCGACCTCGCCGGCGTCGAGCGGCCAGGGCTGGTTGACGCCGGGACCGCCCTGCGGGGTCTCCGCCTCGCCGTGGCCGTACCAGTGGCCCGCCGATGACAGGTCGTAGGCGAGGCTCAGCTGCTTCGGTGTGCCGCCGTGGACGTCCCAGTCGAGCTGGTAGCGGTCGGCCCGTGGGGTGATCCGGGCCTCCACCGTGGCACTGTCGAGGGTGCTGTCGGCGGTGACGGTCAGGACGCCGTCCTTCCACGTCCAGCCGGTCACTCCGGTCGCGTGCTGCCAGGTGCCGTCCGCCGCGGTGAAGCGCAGGGCGCCGGTGTCGCCGGAGGCGGTGGCGAGCACGGTTTTCCCGGCGCGGCGTGTGGTCAGGGCGAGTTCGGCGGTGGCCACGTCGAGGGTGTAGCCGGGGGCGTCGGAGGAGGCAGGTACGGAGACCGTGACGCCGTGTGCGCTGCGGGCCACCTTCGGCTCGTCCTTGGCGACGTGGGTGGTGGGGCGGGTGGCGGCCGTTGCCGCGGCAGTGCCGGTGACGGGCGCCATCAGCATGGCGCCGGTCAGGGCGGCAGCGATTAACAGACCGCCGGGACTGCTCAGTCGGGCGTGCACTCGTGTCCTCCTGTCGGACAGGACGGTGACGGTGACTCAGGAGCTGTGAAACGGGGTTCCGATGACATGCGGTCTGCTTGATTCTGCGTGCAGATGCAAGATTCAAGCGATTTCGCTCATGTTCTTGCGGATGCCGCCACCTGTCAACAGGCGGGACATGCGGCTCCTCAAGGGGCAGGGGGGTCCTCGTGGAGCAGCTCTCGTACCTGGTGGCGGTCGGTCCCCGGTCCCGCTGAGAGGCCTCGGCGAGCCCGGAAGCCGTTCGTAACGGACGGGTAAATTTCCTCGAGCGAGGACCATGGAACGGGTCAGATGGCTCGGATTGTCCGGGTCGAGGCCACGTGCCGAGGCGACGGTGGAGGCCGGTCAGGGAGCCCCGGCCGAGTGCCGCCAACTGCCTACCGGTGGGGGCGATCTCGGGCCGGACGGCAGGGTCGCCAGGTCTCGCCTTGCGTGCCTTCAGCGCCGCCTCCTGGGCGATCCCGTACCCCCGGCCCTGTCCCAGGAAGGTGAACTGCTCGGCCCCGGCCGCCCCGGCCGGTAGCGGTTCGTCCAGTTCCGAGTGCCCCTGTTGCGGGAGTTGGCATAGGGCTCGGCGCTATCGGACGGCTGGTGGCGTCGGCCCTTCGCGCGCCCTACGCGCGAATGCAGCTGACCGAGTGGTCGAACTTCGCGCACATCTGGTCGCTCGGCCGACCTGCGCGTCACCGGCCTGCGCGTAGCGGACGTGCTGCTGCTCTCGCTGTACGGCGCAGGAGCGGCGACGCTGCTCGCCCTGGCTGCCGGACTGCCCGCCGCATACTACGCCGCCCGGCATCGCTTCCCAGGGCGGACGCTTTCCTGCTGCTCGTACTTGTCACGCGGATGTTCGCGCCGACCGCGCTGCTGGTCGGCATCTCCGGGAGACGGTCAGCTCCGCGTGTGGATCCTCAACGGGTACTTCGCGAGCCTTCCAAAGAAACCGGAGGAGGCTGCCAGGCTCGACGGCACCGGACTGTCGGGCACCCTCACCCGTGTCGTGTTCGCGCTCGCGATGCCCGGTCGGGACGGGCCTGCGCACTCAGGCGCGGATGACCTCCACGCCGGCTGCCGTGAACGACTTGGTCAGCTCGTCCGAGGCGGCCTTGTCGGTCACCAGGACGTCGATGTCCTCCACCGGGCAGATGCGGGCGAAGGCCCGCCGGTCCAGCTTGGTGGAGTCGGCAACTGCGACGACCTGCTGCGCGCGGTGGGCCAGCGCCCGGTTGATGCTGGCCTCGCCCTCGTGATGGGCGGTGGCCCCGTGGGCCACGTCGATGGCATCGACCCCTATGAACACCTGGTCCAGTGCGATCTCCGCGAGCAGTTCGGTGGCCAGCGGCCCGATCAGCTCGTAGGACGCAGGCCGGGCCACTCCACCGGTCACCACGAGCTTGACGTGGCGCCGCACGACCAACTCGTTTGCGATGTTCAGCGCGTTGGTCACCACGGTGAGCGCCGTCTCCGAGCCACCGGAACCCAGGTCGGCGCGGGTGGCCAGGGCCCGCGCCACCTCGGTGGTCGTGGTGCCGCCGTTCAGCCCCACCACGGCGCCGGCCTTCACGAGTCCTGCGGCGGCGTGCGCGATCCGCTCCTTCTCCGGAGCGTTGCGCGCGGCCTTGTAACGCAGGGGCAGGTCATAGGCGATCGCGTTGAGTGCGGCTCCGCCGTGCGTGCGGGTGACCATCTGCTGGCGGGCCAGCTCGTCGAGGTCGCGCCTGATCGTCGCGGCCGAGACCCCCAACTCCGTGGCGGCCCCCTCTACTTCGATCCGCCCGTCGCGCGTCAGCATCTCCAGCAGCGCGCTCCACCGGGCCTGTGGTGCCGCCATGTCTCACAACTCTCTGTCGATGGTGTGCGCCACACCGTGCGCACCTCCATGAAACCACAGTGTTTGATTGGATTTTTATGGTCGTGAAACAAGCAGAATCCTGCACATCTTAGAAGCCCCTGCTGTTGTTCCGGCTCTCGCATGCCGTGGTGGACAGGCCGCCGGAGCGTTCAACGCGCTCCTTCAGGAGCACGCCGAGGCCGTGCCGCAGGAGGAGCTCCCTTGCGTGGCACAGGCTCTGCGGGGGCGTTCGCGTCATCCATGCAGACCTTTGCGGCAGTTGATGCTTGATCTCCAACCTTGTGAATCGAGCGATCCAGGGAACGCCCACTACTTGGCGCACCCCATGAACTGTCCTCTCTCCAACCGGAACGTCCACCAACTCCACCTGGCTCGCAGCACAGCTACACCCCTGGTGGTACACCAGCAACCACCCTGGTTGCAGGCGCAGTTCAACCCGTGGTTGGGCGAGAGGGGACGGTCCGTCCCACTAGCTTTCCATGTGTCCGGGCAACATCGCCTCGGGCGGGAGACGGCACCACCGCTGGGGGACGGGCTCCCCTGCATTCGGGAACTGAAGGGACATAGGAATGAAGCGACAGCTCATGAGTACGTTCGCCATCCTGACCTTGGCCGGCTCCGGCCTCGCGGTCACGGCGAACAGCGCCTCCGCCGCCGCGTCCGCGCTCACGTGCGCGAAGGTGTTCGACGACGGCAACACACTCGGGTTGAAGTGCACCGGCTCACCCTTCTTCGTGGCCGCGAGGTGCAAGAACGGCACAACTGCACAAGGCGCCGTCGCGGCTTCAGGGACGACGTCCTACGCATACTGCACGAGCTACAACTCCTCACTCGCCAGCCCTCGTGTCTACTCCCCGTATCAGGCGTAGCAACAGTAGGGAAGCGGCCCGCGTGCCGGCCCGTGCGTCGGACGCCGCCCGGCGCTGACGGACGGGGAGGGCCGGAGCTCTGCTGGAGCCCTGGCCAGGGAGAAGGTGAAGTACCCCTTCCCGGCAGCTCGAATGCCGGGAGGGGGTGCTGCCGTAGGCGAGGTCGTTCATGAGACGGCGTCGGGCCCGTGCTTCGATGCGAGAGGATCATCTCCCACTCACCGCGCCAGGCCGTGAGGGCCCCGTCGGAGGTCGCGCTCCTTTGACGCTCCCGGTCGCCTTTGACGGCACGGCGGTTCCCACACCTCAGGTGTGGTCCGTGCCCCCGGCTGCGAGGCCACGGGAGATCAGTCCCGTCTCGTACGCGAAGACGACCGCTTGGGCCCGGCTGTTCAGCGTGAGCTTGCTCATGCAGCGGTGGACGTGTGTCTTGATGGTCGCCGTGCTGAGCACGAGTCGCTGGGCGATGTCGGAGTTGGACATGCCAGCCCCGACCAGCCCGAGGACTTCCAACTCCCTGGGGGTCAGCGTGTCCAGCCCGGGGTGCGGCTCGGGGGCGGCCGGGCGGGGGGTGTAGGCCTCGATGAGTCCTCTGATCACTGGGGCGCTGAACAGCATGTCGCCGGCGTGCACGGTGTCGATGGCGGCGAGCAGCCGGTCCGGCGGAGTGTCTTTGAGCAGGAAGCCGCAGGCGCCGACCTTGAGCGCGCCGTAGACGTACTCGTCGAGGTCGAAGGTGGTCAGGACGAGGATCTTGGGGAGCGGGGACGCAGCCTGGGCCAGGATGCGCTCGGCGGCGGTGATCCCGCTGATGCCCGGCATCCGGATGTCCATCAGAATGACGTCGGGTCTGGTCCGCGTGGCGATCTCGATGGCCTCATGGCCGTCCTGCGCCTCGCCGATGACCTTGATTCCAGGTGCGGCCCGCAGGAGTGCGACAAGCCCCGAGCGGATGAGGAACTGGTCGTCCACGACGAGCACTGTGGGCATGCGTGGTTTCCGCCTTCCTCGTGGCTGCCCGGCCGGGAGCCGAGACGCTTGTTCACCTGGCGCGGGCCACTGGAATGGTCAGTGCGACTTCGAATCCGCCCTGCGGGCCGGGGCCGGCGGTCACCGTCCCGCCGTAGATACCGGCCCGTTCACGCATGCCGATCAAACCATGGCCGACGGGCCCCGCGGTGGTGCCGACGCGAATTGTGTCGTGTCCGTCGTCGGTCACGCGGACGCGGACCGCGGCCTCGTCGTAGTGCACCGTGACGCTCGCCTTGGCCGTCGGCGCGTGCTTCATGACGTTGGTGAGAGCTTCCTGGATCACTCGGTAGACGCACAGGTCGGCGCCCGGCGGCAGCGCGAACGGGGCGCCTGTGATCCGGACGTCGACCGGGACGCCCGCGGCCTCCACGCGCCGGGCCAGTTGGTCCAGCCGCCCGAGACCGGGGGAGGCGCTGCGGTCGCCCGCCCCCTCCTGGGCACGCTCGTTGCCTTCTCTGAGCACGACCAGCATGCGGCGCATCTCCGCCATGGCCTCGTGGGCGCTGCCCTCGATGGTCTCCAGCGCGTCGCGGGCCGTCTTCGGGTCGGAGGTGAAGACGTATCCGGCCAGGCCGGTCTGCACGGAGATCGCAGACACGTGGTGGGCGACCACGTCATGCAGTTCACGGGCGATGCTCATGCGCTCGGCCATGACGGCCCGCTGGGCCTTCTCCTCCTGCTCCAGGCGCAGTTGCTCGCTGAGCACGGCGAGCCGTTCGCCGCGCTCAGCGAGCCGGCAGGACCGGTCGCCGGTCACCCACAGGACGGCGACCGTCACGGTCACGAAGACCACGCTGAGCAGGCCGATCCCGGGCTCGGCGAGCCGCGTACCCCACAGCAGCACGAGCAGCGACCCCGCGGCGCACTTCGCCACGACCCTGCGCGGGCACCGCGCCGCGACGCTGTAGAACGCCAGGCCCAGTCCGGGGACGACGGCCGGGTGGTAGTAGGCCAGGGTCATATAGCACAGCGTGCAGGCCGCCGTGGTGGCGAGCACGGTCAGGGGAGCCCGGCGGCGCACGGCCAGCGGCAGATAGACCAGGACGAGCAGCACGTACGCCCACACATCGGTTTGCCGCCAATAGCCGTGCGAGTTCGGCCAGTTGTGCAGCATCGTGCCCATGATGCCGAGCGACACCACCGAGTAGGCGATGTCGGCCACCTGCGGGAAGGCCTGGCGAACCGTCCCGCCCCACGTGCGCTGCGCGAACATCGTCCGAGCGTAGACGCCAAGCGATCGCTCCACCCCGCTTTCCACCCCAGTTGCACCCCCGGGTTGTAGACCGGCAACCGGTCCGGGCGGGCTCCCGGCATTCGCTGGGCGACTGGGCGGCCTTCCTGGAGCTGTCGACCGTCACGGCGAAGGCTGAAGTGCGCGCTTCACTTGCCGGAGGTCAGCTTGGGCGACTAGTGGTTCCGGATCTCCGCGCAAAGCAACGAGCACTGTGGGCATGCGTGGTGTCGCCTTTCTCTGCGGTTGCCCGGCCGGGAGCCGAGACGCCTGTTCACCTGTCGCGAGGCACTGGAATGGTCAGTGCGACTTCGAATCCGCCCTGCGGGCCGGGGCCGGCGGTCACCGTCCCGCCGTAGATACCGGCCCGCTCGCGCATGCCGATCAAACCGTGGCCAGTGGGCCCCGCGGTGGTGCCGGCGAGAACTGGTTCCTGTCCGTCGTCGGTCACGCGGACGCGGACCGCGGCCTCGTCGTAGTGCACCGTGACGCTCGCGTTCGCCGTCGGCGCGTGCTTCATGACGTTGGTGAGAGCTTCCTGGATCACTCGGTAGACGCACAGGTCGGCGCCCGGCGGCAGCGCGAACGGGGCGCCTGTGATCCGGACGTCGACCGGGACGCCCGCGGCCTCCACGCGCCGGGCCAGCTGGGCCAGCCGCCCGAGTCCCGGGGCCGCGTTGTGGTCTTGTGCCCCTTCCTGGGTGCGCTCGGTCCCTTCTCTGAGCACGACCAGCATGCGGCGCATCTCCGCCATGGCCTCGCGGGCGCTGCCGGCGATGGTGTTCAGTGCCTCGCGGGCCGTCTTCGGGTCGGA
The DNA here is from genome assembly GCF_010548275.1 of Streptomyces sp. SID12488. Taxonomy (GTDB): domain Bacteria; phylum Actinomycetota; class Actinomycetes; order Streptomycetales; family Streptomycetaceae; genus Streptomyces. The sequence goes on along the minus strand of NZ_JAAGLT010000006.1, from coordinate 3,327 downwards.
GGTGAAGACGTATCCGGCCAGGCCGGTCTGCACGGAGATCACGGACACGTGGTGGGCGATGACGTCGTGCAGTTCACGGGCTATCTTCATGCGCTCGGCCATGACGGCCCGCTGAGCCTTCTCCTCCTGCTCCAGGCGGAGTTGCTCGGTGAGCACCGCGAGCCGCTCGCCGCGCTCCGCGAGCCGGCGCGACCGGTCGCCGGTCACCCAGGCGACGGCGACCATCACGCTCACGAAGGCCACACTGAACGGGCCGTTGTCGGGCTCGGCGAGCCGCGCACCCCACAGCAGCACGAGCAGCGAGCCCGCCGCGCACTTCGCAGCGACCCTGCGCGGGCACTGCGCCGCGACGGTGTAGAGCGCCAGGCCCAGTCCGCTGACAACGACCACGTGGTAGTAAGCCAGGGTGAAGTAACACAGCACGCAGGCCGCCGTGCCGATGAGCACGGTCAGGGGAGCCCGGCGGCGCACGGCCAGTGGAAGATAGACCAGGGCGATCAACACGTAGGCCCATACATCGGTTTGCCGCCAATAGCCGTGCGGGTCGGGCAGGTTGCGCAGCGCGGTGCTCGAGAGCCAGACCGACACCACCGCGTAGACGGTATCTGCCGCCTGCGGGAAGGCCCTGCGAACCGCCGGGCTCCACGTGCGCTGCGCGAACATCGTCCGAGCGTAGGCCCCGAGCGATCGCTCCACCCCGCTTTCCACCCCAACTACAACCCAGGTGGTACACCGACGACCACCCTGGTTGCAGGCGCAGTTCACCCCATGGTTGGGCGGGAAGCAGCGGCTCCTCCAGCTGACTTTCCATGCACCCGGGCAGCAACGCCCGGAAACGCTCTCCGGCAGGCGACAAAGCTCTTGGGCCCCCGCCACGGACTACCGCAGTAGTTGCCCCGAGTACGCACAGGAGGTGCAGGGCCACACCGCCACTTCACATCCCGCGTTTTCGCCGCACCATGGCCCATCGAGCTGCCTGCCGCACCCGCTGCGCGGGGAACGAGGGCGTGGTGCCGTGCGGAATCCCGCTGTGACCGGCACGCCAATGTCATCCACCGAGACAGCGGGCTCGCCGAAGGCGGGCAGGGTGCCGGGACAGCCCACGCCGGTGAGGTCCCGGACGATGACCGATGATCCAGCCAGTCCCGCTCGGCCGTCGCTCGCCGAGTGCGCGCATCAACTTCCCGGCCCCGGGCACTTGGGGCTGTGGGCGCATATCGAGCGCCCGCACCATGGGGAGGACATCGTGACGTCGTCCAACACACAGGGGCGCGGCCGGGCGGCGAAGTCCGCGGCTCGTTCCACGGAGCGCGAGACGCTGACCGCCGCAGGGCGGGCGGGCTTTGTCGCGCGCGGCATCGTGTACGTACTGATCGGGCTGCTGTCCATCCGGATCGCGGTCGGGAGCGGCGGCGGCCAGGCGGACCGGCAGGGCGCGCTGCGCGAGATCGCGACGCAGCCCTTCGGGAAGGCGATGCTGTGGGCCCTGGTGGTCGGCTTCGGGTCCATGGCTCTCTGGCGGGGATCCCGCGCCGTGCTGAGCAGGGGGCCCCGGCGGAAGGCGGGTGCGCGACTCCTCGACGGCGGCCGGGCGGTCTTCTACGCCTCCGTCTGCTGGGCCACGGCGGTGTACGCCGCCGGCGGCGGCCAGGGTTCCAGCAGCAACGAGCAGTCGCAGGACTGGACGGCATCGGCGCTCGAACTTTCGTACGGTCAGGTGTTGGTGGGGGCCGCGGGCTGTCTCCTGATCGGCATCGGCGCGGTACTCGCCGTCCGGGCAGCCATGCGTAGCTTCCTGCGGCAGCTGGACACCGCCGCCATGAGCCGTCGTACGAAGCAGGTCGTCACCGCTCTGGGCGTTGGCGGAGGCGTGGCGCGGGGCATCGTGTTCGCCGCGGCCGGGGTCTTCATCCTGGTGGCAGCCGTCCGCTTCGACCCGGACGAGGCCAAGGGCGTGGACGCGACGCTCCGGAGCTTCGCGCAGACATCGGCGGGACCGTGGCTCCTGGTCGCCGTCGCGATCGGGCTGATCCTCTTCGGCGTCTTCTCCTTCGCTTCGGCCCGCTGGCGTCGGCTGTGAACGCCGCCCCGAGCCGCTGCCAGCGCCGCTCCGGCAACGGCAGCGGGGGCGACAGCCCGCGCCAAGGTGGTCAGGCCACAAGGCCGGGAAGTTGATCCGGAGCCGCCGATGAACGCGCGGGCCACATCGGACAGTTGCCGGTTGTGCGCTCGGGCAGTCGGCTGTTCAAGCGTCCGCCGGGTCCGTAGCTCGCCGTGATCGCATACGGCGATGCGGCCGGCGGACCCGGCTGCATCGCGTGCCGCCTGCTGGTACGGAGCTGCGCACCGTCGTCGCCCGCTCACCGACCGTGGCCTACTGCCCTTGGGCGCGCGGGGCCTCTGCGGGGTGGGGCCGGCAGGTCGACACGGCCACGCTGCCCTGAACGACTCCTGCCGCTGACCGACGGATTCGCCGATCTGCCCCTCCACGACCCCTGCCCGAACAAGCCGGATTCGGTCCGCCGACGCCCACGGCTGCCGTATCGGTCATCCGCCTGGAGCACTGAGTGGTCGAGGAGGTTGCGCGCGAAGACGGCAACGTCGCTGACGACCTGCCAGGCGCACGCGGCCACGTAATTCGCCCGAGGCTCGCCGCAGCCCTGACCGCAACTCGATCACGCCGTGCTCCCATCGGGCAAGGTCTTCCAGGGCATGACGCCAAGAGACGACTGCTGCTGGTTGTGGGCGCGGGTAATTCGCCGCTCCCGAAGTGCACCGTCCACGCGGATCTACTCACATGCGCAGCCCCTGAATCGGTCAGTGACCGGACGCTCACAATAGTGGCGCCGCATCAGTTCCCCGATTCACTACCTGTTGGTGTGTGGGGCTATCGCTGGTAGCTCCACAGTAATGCGGATCCCGCCGGCAGAGCGCGGCGTGAGGGTGAGTGTTCCGTCGTGGGCGTGGGTGATGGTTTTGACGATTGCCAGGCCGAGGCCGACACCTGCGTGGTCGGCGCGTACGCGCTCGGTGCCGCGCTGGAATGCTTCTGTGAGTGTCGAGGCCAGCTCGGGCGTGAGCTTCTCGCCCGTGTTCTCGACAGTGAGCACCACAGTCTTGGGACGGACACTGCTATTGACCCACACGGTGCCCTGTCCGGGCAGGTTGTGAACGATCGCGTTGTGCACGAGATTCGTGGTCAGGGTCCCTTGCATGATCAAGATCTGTCCGGATTCATCCGGTGAGGCCGAGGGCGGTCAGGGATCTGCGACAGTCGCGGGCGGTGTAGCGGAGGGCGGCGGCGATGTTGGTGCGACCGTCCTGACG